>NZ_VMDW02000090.1 GCF_007644045.2 Vogesella urethralis | reverse complement strand
GGCGGCATCCACGCTGCTGACGGCAAACATGGCATTGAAGCCCTTGTTGCCCGCATGCAGGCGGTGGGTCTTCTGGCGGAAGTTGTTCAGGATGTACTGGGTAATCTCGCGGATACGCTCTGGGTGCAGTAGCGCCTGCTTGTTCTCGGCTGCGCTCAGTTTCTTCTCGTCCTTCTCGGTCTCGATGTCCTTGAACTGCGGGCGCACGTCGTTGTAATCCACCTTGAACTTCAGCACCTTCTCGTCGCGGATGGCATCGGTGATCACATACGAGTGCAGCTCACGGCCAAACACGCTGGCCGTGGTTTCGGCACCCAAGGCGTTCTCAGGGAAGATGGGCGTGCCAGTGAAGCCGAATTGGCAGAACTTCTTGAACTTCTTGCACAGGTTCTTCTGGGCCTCACCAAACTGGCTGCGGTGGCACTCGTCGAAAATGAACACCACCTGCTTGCCGTAGATCGGCAAATCCGCCTCGCTCTTCATCAGGTTGTTGAGCTTCTGAATGGTGGTGACAACAATCTTGTTGTCGTCCTTCTCCAGATTGCGCTTCAGGCCTGCCGTGCTGTCCGAGCCATTCACGCTGTCCGGCGAGAAGCGTTGGTATTCCTTCATGGTCTGGTAGTCCAGATCCTTGCGGTCTACCACGAAGAACACCTTGTCGATGAAGTCCAGCTCGGTGGCCAAGCGCGCAGCCTTGAAGCTGGTCAGTGTCTTGCCGCTGCCGGTGGTGTGCCAGATGAAGCCACCACTTTCCGTGTTGCTCCAGTTTTTGGCCTGATGGCTGCTCTTGATCTTCCACAGAATGCGTTCCGTGGCAGCGATCTGGTAAGGCCGCATCACCAGCAGCGTGTTGCTGACGTCGAACACCGAGTAATGCAGCAGCACATTGAGCAGCGTGTGTTTCTGGAAGAAGGTGGCCGTGAAGTCCTTCAGGTCCTTGATCAGCGTGTTGTCCGCCTTCGCCCAGTTCATGGTGAAGTCGAAGCTGTTTTTGTTGCGCTGCGTGGTGTTGGCGAAGTAGCGGCTGTCGGTGCCGTTGGAGATCACGAACAGCTGCAAATACTTGAACAAGGAATGCTCGCTGTTAAAGCTCTCCTTGCTGTAGCGATGCACCTGGTTGAAAGCCTCGCGGATGGCCACGCCGCGCTTCTTCAACTCCACCTGCACCAACGGCAGGCCATTGACCAGAATCGTCACGTCATAGCGGTTGGCATGACTGCCCGTCTGCTCGAACTGCTTGATCACCTGCAGCTTGTTGCGGGTGATGTTTTTCTTGTCCAGCAGATAGATGTTCTGAATGCGCCCGTCGTCAAAGACAAAATCGTGGATGTAGTCGTCGTGAATCTTGCGAGTCTTCTCGACGATGCCCTCGCTGGGCTTGTCCAGCCACGACTCGACGAATCGCGACCATTCGCCATTGGTGAACGACACAGAGTTGAGCGTTTGCAGCTGGGTGCGCACATTCTCCAGCAGGTCGGCAGGCGTCTTGATGGCAGCCGCAAATTCATAACCTTGGTTGAGCAGATCCTGGATCAGTTCGCGCTCCAGGTCACTTTCGCTCTGGTAGCTTTCGGCGGCTTTCCATTCACGGGCGTATTTGTCCAAAACAATGAAACTGTTGGACTCGGCGATGGGACTGTATTCGATCATGAGGTTTTTTCCTGCCAAAATCCATGGCGCTCGACTATGTGTTTCAGCAAATTTTCTAGTATCTTCTTTTCTTCTGGCTTCAGGGGTGCTACTTCGTCGGCAGCGTGCTTCGAATGGCTCGAGAAGTTCACAATCCGCTTTGCAGACGGATTGGGTAAACCATCTGGTGTTTCTGGAAGGAGATGCTCCCACCGTTTGTGTCCAAGAAATGTCGCTGTTTTTTCAAGAATATTCCGAAGAAGATTGAAATGATATTTTTCGATCTGCCCACTTTTTATCGCATCTTCAAGCTGCGATATCAGATGCAGGTGATATGCAAACGGCGAATCGTTTGGCTGCTCTATCAAGTGAACGCTGCCATCCTCATTCTTCTCCAACCGAAACTTGCTGAACCATTTTGATTTCCAGCTGTACTGATCGGTTTTTTCATCGCTACCGAACTCGTTGCAAAGCACGTTGAAGAAAAGCGGGTTATGAGTCGTGATGATGAACTTGACACTGGATTTGTTGGATTTAATAAGTTGTGCAAGATCTACGGCCAACTGAATCAGGTGGTTGTCATCCAGAGAGCTGACAGGATCATCAACGAACACATACTGCAGGTTGTCAAATGGTGTTGGTTCCGGAAAGTCAGGTTCAACATCGTTCAGCGTGAAAATCGCTAGTTCGACTAGCGTGTAGAAAATACTCCAGATGAAATTGCTTTCTTCGCCCTTGGAAATCTTGATGTGGGGTTCTGGATTTTGGTTGCCACGCTCGAACGAGAAGCTAACCGAGGAAAAATCATCGCTGAAATTCGGCGTCAACTTGTCGCTTGTGTAGCGCTGAAAGGTGCGCGCAATGCTCAGTTCCTGCCCTTGTTCTTCCAGCACCCACTTGGTGAAAGCGTTGGGCTGGATCTTCAGTTTCGGTTCAGCATCCCGTCCCAGGTCGTTGTCCCAGTAAAACAAGTCTTCGGTGAAAGCGCTGTAATAAATAATCTTCTTGTCAGCCAACTCCGATGATGCCTCGTCACCCTCCTGCTTCGGGTCAATCTCATGCTTGAACGCCCGCGACAGGCGTGTCTTGCCCGTGCCATTGAAGGCATAAATCAGCTGAACCTTCTTGTCAGTGCTATTTAGCTGTTGGGCGATTTCCGTGAGCGTCTTGCTCATGTTATGCCTCTGCCTCCTCTGGTTTCGGGAAGCTCAACAGCAGATCGCGGTAATACTCGTATTGTTTCTGCCGCAGCTCGATTTCACGCGGCAAACCTTCGGAGAGGGAGTTCGTCAGAGCGTCGAATTTGTCGAGGATGGCGACGATACGTTTCTGCTCTTCAACCGAAGGAACGGGTATTTCCAACTGAACTAGGTCAGACTTATTAACGGCAGGCACCCCGCCTTCTTTTTTCAATCCCAACAGAAGTTCGCTTCGTGATTGAAGAAAGTAGAAAAGGTATTTGTTGATCAGAACAGTCTTGTCTGTTGATTGCAGCTTGTAGCACAAAGGCCCCAACCAGAATGGCTTCTTTTGGTAGCCCACGAAACCAATCCCCCCCTGGCCCCGCGAAGGGGTTGTGACGGTGTCGCCTTCACAATTACTTTCTGCGCTATATCCCGATCTGGATGTCCCTGCGTTGATGTAATCAATGCTTGTCGCGTTTTCAAGAATTTCAGATGGTTTCGACCCGGTGTTTACTTCAACGAGTCCCCCCAACGTCTTCCACTCCACCTCCCCCTCTTCAAAACTCAACAACTGATCACGATAGTAGTTGTATTGTTTTTTGCGGGCGGTCAGCTCGGCGGTCAGCTCGGCGGTCAGCTCGGTAAAGGTGTCCAGGATGCGGACGATTTCGGCTTGGATATCAATAGATGGAACAGGTATCAAGTATTCATCACGAATAACGGATGGATGTGCCTTTTTTGTGTAGTCAAAGATCTTCGTTTCCCAAGCGCCGGACAAGACGTGAAACAGAAATCTGGTGTTCAAGATGGCCGTATTTTTTACGCTTAGCCAGCCACACACGTTAGTTACAGAGTATCTGTGAGCTTGGCGATGAAAGAATCGTCCTCCACCATCGATTGACCAAGTTATTCGCTCATCCTCAAACATGAATTTGCCGTAGTGACCGAATATCCCATTGCCCGATGCCGAAGATGAATACACCGGGTAATCACCGGGCAAACTCGACAAATCGCTTTTAGAAATTACATTGCCACGACCTAGTTTTAAAGCGCCAGAATCTTCAAGATCTCCTAGCGTTTTCCACTCGACCTCTGCGCCATCCAGCAGCTTTTCCAAGAAGTTCACGCTGCTCATGCCTCCATCTCCTCGCCCTCAATCTCCGCTACGATGGCGTCAATGTCCTTGCGCAGCTGGTCGATCTTTGTAACCGTGGTTTTCAACTCGGCATTAAGCTGGGCAATGTCCACCACCTCGCGGGTGTCGCGGGCTTCGACATAGCTGCTGACCGACAGGTTGTAGTCATTGGCCGCCACCTGCTCCAGCGGCACGGACTTGGCGAAGTGATCGACGTTTTCCTTGCTGTCGAACACGGCCATGATTTGCTCGATATGCGTATCCAGCAGCACGTTGTTGTTCGTCTCTTTCTTGAACAGCCCGCTGGCGTCAATGAACTGGGTGCGTGTGTCAGTCTTGTTTTTGGCCAGTACCAGAATGTTCACGGCGATGGTGGTGCCGTAGAAAAGGTTGGCCGCAAGAGAGATGACGGTTTCTACGTAGTTGTTATCCACCAGATACTGGCGGATTTTCTGCTCGGCCCCGCCCCGGTAGAAGATGCCGGGGAAGCAGACGATGGCAGCGCGGCCCTTGCTGGACAAGTAGCTGAGCGCGTGCAGCACAAAGGCAAAGTCGGCTTTGGACTTGGGCGCGAGCACGCCCGCTGGCGCAAAGCGGTCATCGTTGATCAGCGTGGGGTCGTCGGAACCTATCCATTTCACCGAATACGGTGGGTTGGAGACGATAGCGTCGAACGGTTTGTCGTCGCCAAAGTGCGGTTCGCGCAGGGTGTCGCCAAGCTGGATGTTGAATTTGTCGTAGTTGATGTTGTGCAAGAACATATTCATCCGCGCCAGGTTGTAGGTGGTGTGGTTGAGTTCCTGCCCGAAGAAACCGTCTTCGATAATGTGCGCGTCAAAGTGCTTTCTGGCCTGCAACAGCAGTGAGCCCGAGCCGCAAGCCGGGTCATAAATCTTGTTGACGCTGGTTTGCTTGTGCATGGCCAGCTGGGCGATCAGCTTGGACACATGCTGCGGCGTGAAAAACTCGCCGCCCGATTTGCCGGCGTTGGCCGCGTAGTTGGAGATCAGGAATTCGTAGGCATCACCGAACAGATCGATGTGGCTGGCGTCGAAGCTGCCGAAGTTCAGCTCTGATACCCCCTTGAGCACGGCGGCCAAGCGGGTGTTCTTGTCCTTGACGGTGTTGCCCAGGCGGTTGCTGGTGGTGTCGAAATCAGCAAACAGGCCCTTGATGTCGTGCTCGGACGGGTAGCCGCTAGCGGAGGCTTCGATAGCGGCAAAGATGGTGGCCAGATCGGTGTTCAGGCTTTCGTTGGTGTTGGCGTTGGCCGCGACGTTCACGAACAGCTGGCTGGGGTAGATGAAGTAACCCTTGGTTTTGATGGCGTCATCTTTGGCTGCGGTAATGAGCGGGTCGTAGTCCTTCATGGCCGCATAGTCGACCGAGGCGTCGCCGCCGGTGATGTAGTCGGTGAAGTTTTCGCTGATGAAGCGATAGAACAGCGTGCCCAGCACGTATTGCTTGAAGTCCCAACCATCGACGGCCCCGCGCACGTCATTGGCGATAGCCCAGATCTGGCGCTGTAGGGCGGCGCGTTGTTCGTTACTTGTCATACCAGTATTCCTGTCTCAATGCGGTTTTGGGGCCATTTTAACTCAGGAGCGAATGAAAACAGCATTGAGACAGGTCGCGCAGCTCAATTTTTGACTGATCGTCAAGGTCAGGTAGCCGTTTCAGGCTACCGCTCCAGCGGACTCCTCCGTAAGTGCAGTATCGCGCTGCGGTTTTATCTTCAGTGAGAGGAAAGCTGAAACACTGCTGCGCTTCAGTCTTTCAAACAAGAAGCGGTTATCAAAAGGTTGTTGGAAATTCGCCTGGACAACTTGGCCAGCCTGGACATCCACGCTGGCTGGGTAAATGTTCGCGGTATAGTCCAGATCCTTGATCGCCTCTTCTGCCTCGGCAAGATTTTTCTGATCCAGGGCTTCGAGTTGTTGTAGCAGGTCTCTGGTGATGGTGTGCCGTTTGTTTCCCTCATCCGACTCGACGTCAATGAAGTATTTCTCATCCAGAATTTCTGGAATGGCTTTGTCCAGCAAGCCGATCAGGATGTAGTCCAGCATGGGTTGGGATTCCCCGACAAAGTGCGCCATTCGCCATGCCGCTATCGCATATGTGATCAGATCAATGTCTACCCACAAATCGGCTTTGGCATAGGCGTGAGCGACAAAATTTTCCGACGAAGCCTCCTGCCAGTAGGGATACGGCTCTGCCGTTCCAAAAATCCTAATGGTTAGATAACTGCATCGCAGGCGGAATGGGACGCCCAGATATTTCTGAACAGCCAGATCAGGGTCGTATGCCAGCATGGCCTGCCAGACCTGCTCAATGGAATCACTGAGTGCATCCCACAGAGGGGCAAAGCCCTGTAGCGCTTCCTGACTCGGTGGCCCAACGTGGAAGAACTGACGCCCCCCTTCAAAGCCAAGCTCATGCCTTCTGACTCTGGCATCGATGTCATCGAGCATCTTGGCGGATACCGTATTCTCCCCAGCGGCATAGCGGTACAACATTTTCTTTATATCACCATCAGCCAGTAACTCTCCCAACTGGTTGATGTTGTGCATACCGGTGACCCTAAGCATCTCGCCCAGCCAGAGCTTGGTTCGCATGACATCCAGCAACGACCTCTTTTTTCTCCCTGCCACGGCTCTCTCCCTCGCCCGACCACACATGCCGGAATGAAATGAAATATTTCATGCGGCAGGAAATTCGTCAAAAATTTCATAAGCTTGCCGCACAGTCAATCGCAAGCAGTTTACAAGAAACGTAAAGCCTGTGGCGATGTGCCTGTCCATCTGATCAAGATTGCTTCAGGAATGAAATGAAGCATTTCGTACGGAAGGAATTTTCAGACTGATTTCGTAAGCTAGTCGCACAGTTTGAAACAAGACAATTAACCCAAGGAGAAAATAAAACATGAATAGCGAAACCGCTTTTTTAAAACACAGCGCGAACAATACCCAGCAGGTAGTGCCCACTAGTCAGCCTGAAATCCACGAGATCGCTTATTTGTTCCCCGAGATGAGCGAAACCGAGTTTGCCGAGCTTAAAGCCAATATTGCTCAGCATGGTTTGCAGATGCCAATCTTGCGTCATCGCGGCAAGATCGTGGATGGTCGCCATCGCCTTCGTGCCTGCATTGAGCTTGGCATTATCCCGCGCTTTGAAGAATTGCAGGCCGCCAATGATGATGACATGCGAGCCATGGTGGTCAGCATCAACTTACACCGCCGTCATCTTGACCTTAACCAGCGTGCCTTGATCGCCGCCCGTTTGTGCAATACCCAGATCGGCACGAATCAGCATAGCGCCGGAGCGGTATCCCAAGCCCAGCTTGCACAGGACTTGGCGGTTTCCACCGATTCCATTGCTCGAGGCAAAACCATCATCAAGAAGGGTAGCCCTGAACTGATCGCCGCAGTGGAAACGGGCAAATTGGACTTGAGCAATGCGGCCAGGTTGGCTGGGTTGTCCAAGCAAGATCAGTCACAAATCAATTTTGATGATCTTAAAGCCATCCAAAAGATGAGCAAGGAAATCAACAAAGCCAAATTCGCTGCCCGCCGTGAAGCACGCGCACAAGAGATTGAAGCCAAACGTGCCAACAACAAACCATTGAATGCTTCGCTTGGAATTTACAGCGTGATCTATGCCGATCCGCCATGGAATTACATGGGTGAGATGGCAGTAGGCTACCCCTGCATGAGCACGCAGGAAATCTGCGATATGCCTGTGCAGGACATCTGCACCGACGATGCGGTGTTGTTCATGTGGTGCTCCTCTTCTTTGCTGGCAGATGCTTTGCAGGTCATCAAGGCATGGGGGTTTACCTGCAAGACCAGTGCAGTCTGGGACAAAGGGGTCGCTGGCCAAGGTGCTTATTTCCGCCAAAGCCATGAAGTATTGATGATCGCGATTAAAGGTAATGTCCCTGAAGTGCCTTTTGCTGCCCGCCCCATGTCAGTTTTGAAATACCCACGCTTGGAACACAGCCGTAAACCACCAGAACTCTATGCTGTGATTGATGCGATGTATCCCGAACTCAGCAAGGTGGAATTGTTCTGTCGTGGCGATGCCGCACCTGGCTGGGCTGGTTGGGGCAACGAATGCACCTGGAAGCCAGAAACGCAGGATGACCAAGACAACGGCAGTACCGACAACGAATAATCAAGGAGCACAAATCATGATTTACAACAGCCGCGCCATTAACACCCTTTGTGACAAGAAAAACCTTATCCGGGTCATTGATGATGTTTTAAACACGCTCGTCGTTGATGCCGATACCAGCTTCTGCAAAGTAATGGAGCACATCATGTCTGAATTCGAGGTGCGGTCTTCTGAAATGGTCGCCAGTAAATTGCTCGACATTGATTTTGCCTGTGACTACTGGCGGAGCCATGAGATCACGAGCGCCGCTGATGTGCAGGACATGCTGGATCACATTGCCTTCGAGACTTTTGATCAGTGTGCGCAAAAGGTGCTGCGGCTGATTGCACAGGGCGACTATCGCTTAGCTTGGGAAAGCTACCAACAATTATTGAATGGCAGCAAGTGCGCCACGCCGCAAGTTGCCAAAGAGCTTCTTCACGATTACCTCGACTATGCCAATTTAGTCTCAGGGGAAGTTGTCAGCAAAGAGGTGCTAAGCGGGATCATCGCTAACTTGCCGTCACTCGCAGAGAAACCAAACTAAATCACAACCCAGTAAACAAGTAGTAGAGCACTCTCAAAGCGAAGCAACCAGAAATCTAACTTAACCTTAACGAGGAGAATGAAATGAATAGAACGAGTAATACGGCTGAAAACACACCCACCCGCTATCTGATTGGTTTTTACGATTTGGGCATGTTTGATGAGGTCATCATCGAAGCAGATGACGAAGAAACCGCCTGCGAGATTTTCAGGGATGAGTATGTGCCAAAGAAAAATGGTGTTCGTCCCTGTATCGCCCGCTGTGAAACGGTACAAGAAGCACAAAGCCGTATCCATCGTGGCGATACCAGTTTGCCAGCCAATGATGCCGACTGGAGCGATTTCGGAAATGCCTATTTTGAAGCCTTGAACCACTGATTCAAGATTGCTCCCGACAGCACTCGGCAATGCATGACCCCATAGCGACGAACTCATCATTACAGCGACGAAACTTCATCTTTAGCGACCAAGCCTCCAAGCAAGAAAAACAGCAGTACTCACAACAATTTTTACGGAGAAAAAGATGAATCCATTTGAAAAATATCGTAGTCACCAAGCAAATCACAGCACTGAAACCAGCAGCGACACGGAAGGCACGCCTGCAAACGACTCTGCAACGATCAATAACATTGCCGTGACCAAGCCTGCTGGCAAACCTGCCATCAAGAAACCTCAAGCAGAAGAGTCTGCTGAGATGCAATACGCAAAACACATCAAAGCCTGTTCTGACATTAGGGTCGGTGGGGATTTGATGTACCGCTGGGATGGCAACTTCTGGAAAGTACAAGACGACAAGGAAGCCACGCGATTGGCCTTTGTCTGGTTGGGCGACAATATGGGCAAGCGTGCCACCGTGGCCACTGCCGAAAGCTGCCTTAAAGCCGCCATGTTGTTTGCAGAACCATTGCCAGAAAAATCCGATGAACTTGTCATTCCATTGGTGGGGATGTGGCTTGTGGTGGATCAGCAAGGGAAGATTCGCGCCGAAGCGCCAAACCCAGCAATCGGCGTCACCCATTACGTGCCTATCGTTGCCAGCATGAAGATGGGGGACTATCAGCCTCGCCCATTGCCAGCCGATTCCATGTTCGCCCGTTTTTTGGCCACGTCCTTGCCAAACTCTGAAGTCCGTAGCTTGGTACAAGCCTATGTGGGCTACTCCTTGACCGGACATACCAACCATCAGGTTGCGCAATTCTGGATCGGCGAAAAAGGTGGTAACGGCAAAAGCACCATGTTGAAAATCGTCATGGCTTTGCATGAGAAAGCCGTGCCTGTGCAATTGGACAAGTTGGATGGGTTTAACTTGACCAGCTTGATCGGTGCCACCTTGGTCGCTTGCGATGAAACCCCAAAGGGCAAGATTGACCAACAGATGCTTAAATCCCTTATTTCAGGTGGGGCCACGCAGATCAACCGAAAATACAAGAATGCTGTGGGCTATGCAAATACCGCCAAGTTCATTATTTGTGCAAACCATTTGCCTGGCTTGATTGATCAGTCCGATGCTTTCTGGCGCCGTTTCCATGTGATTGAATGGAACGAAACCTTTACCAACGGTAAGGCCATTCCTGACCTTGATGGCAAAATCATCAAGAATGAATTGCACTATGTGTTGGACTGGGCTTTGTCGGGACTTCAAGCTTTGCAACGTGCTGGGAAATTTGTTGTGCCAGATGCGGTTCACGATGCTGCATACCAGGCAAAGTTGGATTCCAACAGCGTGGCAAGTTGGGCGGAGTATGCTGGTGTGGCCTATTGCGATGAAAGCCAACTTTCAATGAACAAGGGTGTACTTTTTCAGGATTACACCGGCTACTGCCGTGCGAATGGTTTGACTGCTTGTGCCTCCCCTCAATTTTATACAAGGGTACGCAGTTTGTTCCCCCATGTGATTGAATCCCGCCAAACCATGGGTAGCGGCATCAACAAGAAGCGCGTGCGCTGTGTCAACTTAACGATGGGCGTGTTCGGGGCTGATGGTTTGAAAACACAGGTAGCCGAGGAAATGGACGAAATCATTCAGGCCTTTGGGTACGACAAAGAGTCTGAGTAAGCAACGGGGGCCATGCCCCCGTTTTTCGTTTGTAATGCCCAAGATTATTTTATGCAAATCACTCAGGTTGCTCGGACAGGACGAACTGGCAGCCTAGGTCAGCAGGGTGATTGCATAGGGGGGCTATCGATTCCTCTTCAGGTAGTCCTTCATCATTCTGATGGATTTGTTGCTGTTCTTTCGCTCTATCCTCGCCAGTTCTTTGGTAATGAAGGCGGTGAACTGATGCTTTTTGTATTTCAGGCCTGAAAAATCAGCATCAAAGGCGAGAGCAGGTAACACTGTGTCGTGCAGGAATTTCACAGAGTACTTTTCGGTGTAGTGCTTGCTGTTCACTGTATCGTGATCGTGGCCAACAAATTCGCAGCGGATTTCTTCGCTGATCCCATTCTGTTTCAGCCTGTTGTTGGCCGTGCTTCTGAAGGAGTGGAAGACTTTGGATGGATCGGTGATGCCGATTTTATCTAAGTATGTTCCCCATCGGCGGGAAGGCTCTTTGCTGTAATAACCGTGTACATCGGGGAAGAGGTCTGGAAAGACTTGTCCGTTAAATTTTTTGATGTCTTCCACGTACTCAAGGAATCCACACTCGATGATAATCGGGTGTAAGGGAAGAATTCGCTTGCTGGCGAGCGATTTCAGCCGTTTTTCGCCATCCCCATCATCTGTGATGGAAATCGTCGGTATGCCGTCCACCTCACCAATATCTTTGACTGACAGCTGACACAGTTCGCCAAGGCGTGCGCCGGTAAAGAGGGCAAGGATCGGCACCCAGAACTGTTCTGGATGCTTTGCCATGGCAAGATTCTCTGGCTTGAAGATCAGAGCCAAATCCTCGTTAGAGAAAGGGTTTCTCTCTTTGCGGTTTTTTTCGATCTCTTTCTTGGTGGTGAGCTTGTGCATTTTGGAAGGCACAGCCACATCAGGGTAGTCGCCCGTCGTTTTGGCGAACTCAAACAGTCCATTCAGGGCGCGAAGATAATTCTTCTCAATAGTGGCATTCAGCACCCCCTCGTTCTGAAGGTGTTCGATGTAGGCAGCGATGACCTTGCGATCAATCGAGCTGATGATGATCGTTTTCTTGCTGTACTGCTTTTTGTACCAGTCGCAGAAAATCTTGATGTACTGGATGTAGCCATACAAGGTTTTGGGGGCAAGTTGCGGAGATTTGCGCTTTTCGTACTTATCCAACACGACATCAATGTTGGTGCCGGTCTCTTCCTTGAGCAGACTCTCGGCGATTTCACGTTCTTGCCGAACCTTCTCAAATGGGTTGGATTGAACAGCAGGTGTGGCTTGCTGTGCCAGCATCGTGATGAGTTCGCGATTGTTACGCATGAACTCACCTAGCTTCTCGGCATCAGTAGGGTCTGTTGGATCCGTTTTTACCGAGATTCCCGCAGAAGTAATGCTGACTTCAAATGTTTTTGGGTCTTGAGACATGGTGGATGCTAGCCCTGCAAGCAATTTGATAGCGATGGATTTGGCTATTTTAGGGTCTTTCGTGTGCAAAGACACTCGCTTGCTGGTTTGTTTTCCTGCTACCCGACTCGTCTGCCTGAAATAGTAGACTCCGTGCCGTGAGACCCAGAGATGGGCTGGAATATCCATGGTTTCTGCTCGTGGAGTGAACCACCAGAGTGAACCACCTAGGGAAGAGGTCAACAAAAAACCCCTTGATAAATCAAGGGGTTGCAGTGTCTTGGCGGAAGCGGTGAGATTCGAACTCACGGAAGGCTCACACCTTCGGCGGTTTTCAAGACCGCTGCCTTAAACCACTCGGCCACGCTTCCTTTGCTGATCTTCGCTGCAGCTAGCAGCGAGACGCGGATATTACGCAAAAATATCCGCTTTGCCTAGAGCCCGCCGCAGTTTTCTGCACTTGCCGGCGGCTATGCCGCCTGTAGCAGCTCCGCCGGGTTTGGCGCCGTCAGCATGTCGAGCGTGGTTGGCTTTGCCCAAGGCTTACAAATGGCGCTCGAAGTGCTGTACCAAGCGGCGTAAATCGTCGGCTGTGGTATGCAGCTTTTCGGCATAGGCGTGGGTCTGGCCGATGGTGTGGCTGTTCTGCTCGGTCAGCACATTCATCCGCTCCATATTGTTTGCCACTTCGGTTGAGGTGGACGACTGCTGCTGCAGCATGTCGGCCACGGTTTGCGACGCGGCCGATACGCCGTCACTGGCCTGGCGGATGGCGCCCAGGCCGTCGCTGGCCACGCGCACCGCCTGCGCCACCTGGCTTACCTGGCTCATCGCATCCTGGATATTGTGCGCCACGTCGCGGGTGCGCTGCGCCAGCACGCTGATGGACTGTTCGATTTCCTTGGTATTGCCAGCCGTACGCTCGGCCAGGCTGCGTACCTCGTCGGCCACCACGGCAAAACCGCGACCGCTTTCGCCGGCGCGTGCCGCTTCGATGGCCGCGTTCAGCGCCAGCAGATTGGTCTGGTTGGCAATATCCTTGATCACCAGCGCCACGTTGCCAATGTCCTGGGTGGATTGCTGCAGCACGGCGATGGCATCGTTGGTGGCCTGGAACTCCTGGATCGCCACGCCGGTAGCCTGCTCGGTCTGTTGCATGGCCTGCTCGCCCGCCACCGTCAGCTGGCGCGCCTGATCGGCGTGGTCGGCCCCGTTACGGGTGGCATGCGAGATTTCGGTAACCGATACCGATAGCTGCTCCAGCGCGGCCGCCACGCGGCTGATGCCGTCCAGCGCCTGCTCGCCGCGGCCTTTCAGCGTAGCGGCCTGTTCGTTGACGGCTGCGGCTACATTGCCGACGTCGTTGGCCCCGCCTACCACGTCGGCAATCACCGCGCGGGTGTTGATACGCATGGTTTCCAGCGCCAGCGCCATGTCGCGCATTTCGGAACAGCCGCCGGGCACGAAGGGCTCGGCGAAATTACCCTCCCCCAGACGCTGGATGCCCTGTCGCAGCAGGCCCAGCGGGCCGACAGCCTGCGCGCGCAGCAGCAAGGCGCCGCCAATCAGCCACAGCGCGGCCAGCAAGCTGGCCAGTAGCTGGATGCCGTCCGGCAGCAACAAACCGGCCAACAGCACCAGCAATGCCGGCATCACCAACAGCAGCAACAGGCGGTCCAGGCTATGGCCAGCAGCGATGCGGGTCGGCGGCAGGCTGGCGCGGCCGGCCCGTACCTCGGCGTACTGCTGCTCGGCAGCGGCTACCTGCTGGCGATCCGGGCTGTTGCGCACCGACATATAACCCGTGACGCGCCCGTCCTCTCGAATCGGCGTGGCGTAGGCGTCCACCCAGTAGAAATCGCCATTCTTGGCACGGTTTTTCACCAGACCGCGCCACGGGTGGCCGGCCTGCAGGGTATGCCACATATCGGCGAAGGCTTCTGGCGGCATGTCGGGGTGGCGCACGATATTGTGTGGCTGGCCTATCAGCTCGTCTTCTCTGAAGCCGCTGATATCAATAAACGCACGATTGGCATACGTAATGGTGCCGTCCAGGTCGGTCTTGGTCACGATGGGGCGCTTGGGCGCCAGAAAGCGTTCGGTCTGGGTGATGGGCAAGTTGCTGCGCATGGTGGGTGGTCTCCGTCCGCCGCCGGCCGGGCCGGCGTGCCGCTTCGTCATTCAGTAACAATATTTTATATCAAATTTTATAAATTTATAGACAAATGGCATGAAGAATGACAGCGAGCAGCACGAATTGCGTATGAAAAATGACTTGTTCGTGACAAAACGGCAACACAGCAGGGCACCCGGCCCCCTTATCATCCGGGCATTGCGGCCAACCCACCCTGCCCACACATGATGCGCGCCACGCTCTGCCTTGCCCTTCTGCTCCTGCCCGCCTGCAGCACGGTGTTGCCCGCGCAGACCGCTGCGGCGCAAGCGCTGCGCTGGGAGAGACAGTTCAAGGCGTGCGCGCTGGCTTATGTCGACCGCTACCCGTCGGCCCAAGCGGCGGCCAACCAGGCGCAACAGGCGGTGGCCGTGTGCTCGGCGGTGCTGTCGGCGTACCAGCTGCGCCAGCGTGATACCTACCTGGCCAGCCAGCAGGCCAGCGATGACGACGCAGCCTGGGCACAGGCCGCAGCCGATGGCCGTCGGCTGGAACAAGCCACGCTGGCGTTGGTGCAACTGCATCTTGAGAGCGCCGTCGCCCACCCTGCCCTGCCTTAAGCTCCGTCATGGCCGGCGCTGTTCTGGCTGCGGAACAGCGCGATCGCCCCAGGCCGACTTCACGCCGTCACGCAGCCGGCTTAGGCTTGCCGTTTTACCCTGCGCCGCCGCCCATGCTCCGTCCGATTGCGTTCGCCCTGTTGCCTTGCCTGCTGTCGCACGCTGCCCACGCCCGGCCCGACTTGCACATTGCCGTGGACAACAACAGCCCGCCGTTTGCCTACGAAGACGCCAGGCATCAGCCGCAGGGCATTTATGTGCAGCTGTTGCAGCGTATTGCCCAGCAAAGCGGGCTGCGCCTGGCAATCAGGCCCATGCCTTGGCGGCGGGCATTGCAAGGGCTGGCGCTGGGCCAGCATGGCGTAGCCGGCTTGTACAGCAATGCCGAGCGCCAGCAGCGCTACCTGATGTCCGCCCCGCTCTGGCAAGAAAGCCTTCATGTATTCACGCTGCCCACCGCCAGCCTGCAGGTTGGCCGCAGCGAAGACCTGGCCGGCCTGAAGCTGGGCACCCTGGCCGGCTGGTACTACAGCGACAAGCTGCAAGCCATGCAGCAGCGCGGCGTGCTGGTGCTGGAAAGTGGCGAGTCGGACCTGCAGAACATCAGCAAACTGCGCGCCGGCAGGCTGGATGCAATACTGGCGGTGAAAGATTCGGTGGATCACCTGCTGCAACACCACCCGCGCAACCCGATCCGGCTGCCGCTGCGCGACGCCGGCTTGCTGTTGCGCAATCCTACTTACCTTGCCCTGCCGCGAACGCAGGGCAATATCGCACTGCTGCAGCGTATCAATGCCGCCTTGCAGCAGCTGCAGCAGCCAGGCCTGCCGCTTACGCCTGCTCAAAACCCTGCAGCACGTTGACGGCGTTGATGCCGATTTCGTCCACCCTATAGCCGCCTTCCATCACGAATAGCGTCGGCACGCCAACCGCCGCAATGACGGCGCCGATGCGGCTGAAATCGCCTGTAGCCAGGCGGAAGTGGCTGATCGGATCGCCTTCGTAGGTATCCACCCCCAGCGACACCACCAGCAGGTCGGGTCGGTACTGACGCAGTTGGCCGCAGGCGTGCTGCAGCGCCTCGCCGTAGCCATCCCACGCCGTGCCGTGCGGCAGCGGATAGTTGAGGTTGAAGCCCAGGCCTGCGCCACGGCCGGTTTCGTCGCGGTGGCCGGAAAAATACGGGTAAGAGCGGCGCGGGTCGCCGTGCAGCGACACGAACAGCACGTCGTCACGGTCATAAAAGATGCTCTGCGTGCCGTTGCCGTGGTGGAAGTCCACGTCCAGCACCGCCACGCGCTGGCTGCCGTTGTCTCGGCTCCACTGCGCGGCGATGGCGGCATTGTTGAGGTAGCAGTAGCCGCCCATGTACTCGGCAGCGGCGTGGTGGCCGGGCGGGCGGCACAGTGCAAAGGCGCTGCGCTGGCCGCCGTGCAGCAGGCTGGCACCGGTCAGCGCCAGGTTGGCGCTGCTGCTTACGGCCTGCCAGGTGCCGGCGGTAATGGCCACCCCGGCGTCCATCGCATAAAAGCCCAGCTTGCCGTCGATGTGTTCCGGTTCGATGTCGCTGCGCAGGTCGCGCACCGGCCAGACCAGCGGCAGCGCGTCGTGCTGGTGGCCCAGCGCCTGCCACTCACCCCAGGCCTGCTGCAAAAAGCGTACATAGCGCTCGCTGTGCACGCGGGCGTAGTGTTCCGGCCCGAAGGCCTGCGGCGCCACGATATCGCCCAGCCCTACCTGCAGGCTGCGCGCCAGCACGATTTCGGCGCGTTCCGGCATGTCAAAACACGGCGACACCTTGCCGTCTTTCAGTTCGCTGGCGTGGTGCAGCTGGTGGTCTGGGCTATAGATGGTCAGCATGGCGGTGGCCTCAAGGCAGTCGGAATAACGGCCAGTCTACGCCCGGCGCCGGGCAATATTTTTGCTTTTCTTGCCCGCCAATGCAGAATACGGGCAAAGAAAACAAGCAAAAAAGCCATCATGAAAAAAGAAACCACCAGCAACACCCTGGACGCCACCGACCGTGCCATCCTGCGCCACGTGCAACAAGACGGCGCGCTGTCTACCCCGCAGCTGGCCGAACGGCTGGCGCTGAGCGTGACGCCGTGCTGGCGCCGGCTGAAGCGGCTGCAGGACGACGGCTATATCCGCGACTATCAGGCCAACCTGGACCGGCGCCGCCTGGGGCTGGACGTGCTGGCCTACGTCAGCCTCAGTTTTGCCAGCGTCGGCAACCCGCAGCCCAACGCCTTCGAAGCACTGATTGGCGACCACGCGCAAGTGCTGGCCTGCCACAAGATCACCGGCAACGCCGACTACATGCTGGTGGTGGTGGCGGCCAACCTGGACCACTACAGCCAGTTTGTGGAATGGCTGCGCGCCATCCCCGGCATCCACACCATTCATTCCAACCTGGCGCTGAAGGAAGTGAAAGCCGATAGCCGGCTGCCGCTGGCAGATGGCGGCTAGACCGGCTGCACTATTCGCTGCGCGGCAGGCGACGGTAATCGCTGGGCAACAGGCCTGACCAGCGCTTGAACGCACGCCGGAACGAACGGACGTCGGCGTAGCCCAGTTGCTCGGCAATCACCGCCAGGCTCAGCGTGGTGTTATCCAGCAGCTCGCACGCGGCTTGGTAGCGGGTACTGTCACGCAGATGGCGGTAGCTGGTGCCCTGCTGCTCCAGCTTGCGCCGTAGCGAACGCGAACTGACGTTGACCATACTGGCCACCGCCTGCTGGTCTGCGCCTTGCACGCTGGCGTAGCGGATATGGTTGCTGACGGTTTCAACCAGTTGATGGCGCCCCGGCACCGGCAGCAGCAGGCCGTCAAGTTGGCGCCGCAGCACCTGGCTGGCAATGCGGTCGTAGCCCGGTAGCCGCGCGCCCATCCAATGCGCCTCGAATACCATCAGGTTGGTGCCGGCGCCAAAACGTACCGGGCAGCCGAAGTAGCGGCGGTACTGGGCATGATGAGCCGGCTGCGCCTGCGCCAGGTCGATGCGCAGGGGTTTGAAATCCGGCCCCAGCAGATAGCGCGCCACCGCCACGGCCCCGGCCAGCGACTCGTCGATCAGGTAATTTTCGATCTCCCAGTCGTAGCGGTGGCTCACCAGTTGCAAACGCACCTCATTGCCATGCAGCGTCACGCGATGCTGCACCATGGTGCCGGCCTCGTGCTGGCGTGTCAGCGCGTAGTTCATGGCTTCGCCTAGCGTTTCGCATGTCAGCATGGCCAAACCGGGCACGCCCCAGCTCACTGGCGTCTGGCGGATGCCGGCCAGCAAGCCGAGTGCCGGCTCGTCCAGCAATTGCAGCGCGCGCAGGATCAAGGCCCGAACCTGGCGGTGCGACAACAACAGCTGGTGCGATAGCAAGTCTTCGTAGCGTATGCCCAACCCCTGGCACAGTCGGGCCGGGCTGTGGCCGCGATCCTCCACCAGCCCCAGCAGCGAGCGGGCGATCGTGGGGATGATAGTGGCCGTATTCGCCCCGTCGGCAGCAGCAGTTACGCTTGGATCATCAGCGGTCATCAGCGGGCTCCTTCGCAATAAACCAGGCCATCATCATGGCCAGACCGGCCGTATTTGTCACCTATCCACCAGACAGGTCTGCCTGCCCTTCACGGCAAAAAATCATCATAATTTGTTGATATTTCTGTAATAAAGGCTGTTTTTTCTGTAATAGCCCCACTCCACGTCGTCCGGAATTGATCCGGACTTGGCCGCTATTGTCCTTTTGCATGACAAAACAGGCGGCCGGCAGCCACCTTGGCCGACACGGCACCGCCATTGGCCTGTTTTGTCCTCCCTGCCCGTGAACAACACCGCTTAGAGTCGCCGCTGCCCGCCTGCCGCAGCAGCGTACTGCGCAGGCCTTTCGCTTATCTGTCCGTTACGGAGACCCACCGTGCCCCATACCTCTCCTTTGCGCCCGCCGCTGTGGCTGGCGCTATCACTACTGGGCCTGACTGCCTGCAACAACGCCCCCAGCCAGCAAACCCCGCCAGCCCCGCGCCCGGCGCTGGTCATTACTGCCGGCAGCATGACCCAGCAAGGCCAGGCCTACATTGCCGAAGTGCGCGCGATTTCGCGAGCCGAACTGGCCTTTGCCGTGTCCGGCCGCGTCACCCGCCTGCACGCCGACGTCGGCGATAGCGTACGCGCTGGCCAACTGCTGGCCGAGCTGGACACCACGCCGCTGCGCGCGCAGCTGCTGGCCGCCGGCAGTGACGAAGCCGCCACCCGCGTACGCTGGCAAGAGGTGCATCAGCGCCACGCCCGCATCCAGGCCGCGCAGCAAGGCCAGGCCATCAGCGCGGGCGAGATGGAAGCCGTCAAGGCCGAACTCGACGCCGCCGCCGCGACGCTGGCCGCCGCCAGCGCCCAGCGCAGCCAGGCCGAATGGGCACTGGCGCAGGCCAGCCTGCGGGCACCGGTAGACGGCGTGATCGGCAGCCGCCAGCTGGCCGTAGGCCAAAGCGCCGCCCCCGGTGCCAGTGTCTTCTCGATCGAGGGCAGTGGTCGCGAACTGGCGCTGTGGCTGCCGGCCAACGTGAAGTTGGCCACCGGCCAGAGCGTGGCTTTGCAGCACGAACAGGCGCTACACAACGGCAAGGTGCTACGAGTTGCCGCCACGCTTGGCGCCGGCGGCCAACGCCAGGTATTCATCAGCGCACCGGCGCAAGCGCAACCGGGGGATACCTGGCAAGTGCTGCTGGGCCGCGGTAGCGCTACCGGCATCAGCATTCCGCTGCGCGCCCTGCTGCCGGGCCAAAACGCACACCAAGGCCACGTACTGCGCCTGGCTGCCGACGGCCATACGGTGGAAAAAGTGGCCGTGGTTACCGAAGGTGTGCAGGACGACCGCGTCCGCATTGCCAGCGGGCTGAACGCTGGTGACTCGGTGGTGGTGGCTGGCGCCGCCGCCATTACCCCGGGCACACGCGTCACTCCGGTACTGCTGCGTGACGGAGGCCAACCATGAGCAACCTGGCTGCCGCCGCGCTGGCGCGCCCCCGCTTCACCTTCCTGGCGGTACTGGCCATCGTGTTGGCCGGCCTGTGGCTGGTGCTGGACTTCCCGTCCACCGAAGAGCCGCCCGTCACCATCCGTACCGCGACCGTGCTCAGCTATGTGCCCGGCGCCAACACCGACCGCATGGAACAACTGGTGGCCCGCCCCACCGAAGAAAGCATCCTGGGGCTGCCGGAAGTCAAACGTGTCAAAACCACACTGCCCCCGGGCTTGGCTTTCACCTACGTGGAACTGCACCCCACGGTGAGCGCCGACAAGCTGCCCGACGTCTGGCAGCGGCTGCGCAACCGCATGAACGACCTGCGCCCGCAACTGCCGGAAGGCAGCATCGGCCCGCTGGTGGATGACGAGTTCGGCCGGGTCGCCGTGCTGACCCTGGGCCTGAGCGGCCAAGGCTATACCGCTGGCGAGCTGCGCGAGCAGGCACGCCAGCTGCGCGACCAGCTGCTGCGCGTGCCCGGCGTGGAGCGCGTTACCCTGCACGGCATCCGCGACGAAGAGGTGCAGATCCTGCTGGACATTCCGGCGCTGGCTGCACGGGGCTTGTCGCCAGCCGTCATCACCGACGCCGTGGCACGCCGCAATATCGTGGCCCCGGCCGGCTTTGTGGAAATCGGCGGCAGCGAGCTCGCTTTGAATGTCAGCGGCGACGCGGCCAACCCTGCCGAGCTGGGCAATACCGTCATTCCGCTACCCGGCGGTGGCAGCGTGCTGCTGAAGCAAGTGGCTCGCGTGGTTCGCCATACGCAAGACCCGCCGCTAACCGGCGCCTTTGTCGATGGCAACCCGGCAGCCGTGGTGGCGGTATCGATGGAAAGCGGCCTCAACGTAGTGAGCTTTGCCGCCGGCCTGCGCCAGGAAGTCGCCCGTCTGGAAGCCGGCCTGCCGGCCGGCATGAAACTGTCGCCGATTACCGACCAGGCGCAGATCGTGACCAAACAGCTGAAACAGGTGGGCCAGGTGTTCATGGAAACCACGCTGATCGTGATGGGCGTGGTGGTACTGTTCCTGGGCTGGCGTACCGGCCTGATCGTGGGCGCCATCGTACCGACCACGGTGCTGGGCACGCTGGCCATCATGAAGCTGCTGGGTATCGACCTGCACATCATCTCGATTGGCGCCATCATCATTGCGCTGGGCCTGTTCGTGGATAACGCCATCGTGGTGGCCGAAGACATGGAACGCCGCCTGGCGCTGGGGCAAGCGCGTACCGAAGCCGCCGCCGAAGCCGGCCGCAGCATGTTCGTGCCGCTGCTGGTCTCGTCGCTGGCCATCATCCTCACCTTCATGCCGCTGGTACTGTCCAGCACCGAAACCGGCGAATACCTGCGCAGCATGGGCATCGTGATGGCCATCGCGCTGCTGCTGTCGCTGCTGCTGGCCGTCACCTTCACCCCGCTGCTGTGCCAGCGCTTTGCCCACCACCACGCCGAGCTCAGCCGCACTGCGCAAGCGGTGGAAGCCATTACCGGCTGGTACCGCGGCAAGGTGCGCTGGATTCTGGGCCACAAAACCGTCTACATCGGCAGCATGCTGGTGCTGCTGGCCGGCGCCGGCTGGCTGTTTGCCCACGTGCCGTCCGAGCTGATGCCGGCGTCCGAGCGCCGCCAGCTGCAAATGGCGATCGAACTATCGCCGGACAGCAGTACCCGCCACACGCTGGCGCGCAGCAGCCAGATAAGCCAGGCGCTGGCCGATCGCAAGGCTTTCCCCGAGCTGGCCAGCCACGCGCTGTACATGGGCGACGGTGGCCCGCGCTTCATCCTGGCGCTAAACCCGCCCACCCCGGCCGGCCACCGCGCCTACGCCGTGCTGACGCTGGCGGACGGCGTCAGCCACGCCGACGCGATTGCCGCGCTGGGCAGCAAGCTGGCCGCACGCTTCCCGGAGGTACGCTTTGAACCGAAACGTTTCTCGATGGGTTCGTCCGACGCCGGCGTAGCGCAATTCCGCCTCAGCAGCAACGACGGTCGCAGCCACCTGGCCGCAGCCGAGCGGCTGTACGCCGCGCTACAGGCCATCCCCGGCATGCAGCAGCTCAGCAGCGACGCCGAGCGGCCCATCCTGCAACTGGACGTGCGGGTAGACCAGGCACGGGCGCACGCCGCCGGCCTGAGCAGCCGCGACATCGCGCAGAGCCTGGATACGCTGCTGGCCGGCAGCGTGGCCAGCCACTACCGCGAAGGCGATACCCTGCTGCCGGTGGTGGTACGCGGCAACGCCAGCCTGCGCGACAGCATTGCCCGCCTGCAGGCGCTGCCGGTACAGGGCAGCGGCCAGCAACGCGCGGTCACCCTGGGCCAGGTGGCCAGCATCAGCCTGGCCAGCCAGCCGGCGGTGATCCAGCGCGTCGACCAGCAGCGCACGGTTACCCTGCTGGCGCGCCACCCGCAGCTTACCGCCCAGGGCGTGGCCGACAAGGTAGCCGACGTCACCGCACAGATCACCGCCAACGGCAAGGTCAGCGTGACACTGGGTGGCGAGATCGAGGAAAACGCCAGCGCCAACAACGCCATCGCCCAACTGCTGCCGGCGTGCGTGATGGTGATGTTCCTGCTGTTCGTGTGGCAGTTCGATAGCGTGCGCAAAAGCCTGATCGTGCTGGCCAGCATCCCCTTCGTCTCTATCGGGGCGGCACTGGCGCTGACGGTCAGCGGCACCACGCTGACCTTTGTCGGCACCTTGGGCCTGCTGGCGCTGGCCGGCATCATCGTCAACAACGCGGTGCTGCTGCTGGACGCCATCGAAGAGGCGCGCCGCGACGGCCTGCCCGCCCTGCAAGCCATCGAAGACGCGGCGGCCAAGCGCCTGCGCCCCATCGTGATGACCAAGATGGTGTGCATTCTGGGCCTGCTGCCGCTGTGGCTGTTCGGCGGTGCGGTATGGACCAGCCTGGCCGTGGTGATGATGGGCGGCCTGGCGCTGGGCACGCTGATCACGCTGGGCCTGATTCCGGCCCTGTACGCCAGTTTCTATCGTGTCGGCCAGCCGGCCAGCTAAGGATTGCCATGTTTGCCTCTGTACCTACCCCTACCCGCTACGCCGTGCTGCTGGCACTGGCCCTGCTCGGCGGTTGTGCGGCAGTAACGCCGCCCAGCCATATTCCGGCCAGCCAGCAACAGCTGGCGGCCAACCCCAGCCCGGCAGCCCAGGCCACCGGTATTGCACGCGGCCAACTAGCCACCGACTGGTGGCAAGCGCTGGCCGACCCGCAGCTAACGGCCCTGCTGCAGCAAGCCATGCAGCACAACCACCAACGCCAGGCGGTGCTGGCCACTGTCCGCGCCGCCCGCCATGCAGCCGACGCCACGCGCCGCGAAGCCCTGCCGCAAGGCAGCCTGGGCGCCCAGGCCCAGCGCCAGCAACTGGCCAATATCGAAGTGGACCCGTATCGCCAGGGCCAGCCCCGGCCACCGGTACAGCAACTGGGCATCGTGCAGCAAAGCCTGAGCTGGGAGCTGGACCTGTTCGGCCGCGCCGGCACCGCCGCCGCCATGGCCGAGCGCCAGGCCGACCTGCAAGCCGCCGACCTGCGTGCCGCCACCCTGCTACTGCAGGCCGATGTAGTCCGCCAGTACACCCGCTGGCAGCAGGCGCGACTGAACCGCGCCCTGCTGCTGGACGAGCTGGACACCCTGCAACAGCGGCACGCCCTGTTGCAGCGCCGCCAGCAAGCCGGCCTGGCCGACCTGCGCGACGTGCTGGCCGCCGCCAGCGCCAGCCAGCAAACCCAGGCCGAACTGGCGGCCAACGACACGGCCGCCGCAGCGGCCGCAGCGGCCCTGGCCGTGCTGTGCGGCGACAACCCGCTGACCACGCCGCAAGGGGCGCGCGCACTGCGCCTGCCCGCCGTGCCGGCCGATACCGCCATCGTCTACCCGGACGACCTGCTGGCCCGGCGCCCGGACGTGGCCCGCGCCGACGCCCAGCTGCGCGTCAGCCTGGGCGAAGCGGTGCTGGCCGACCGCGCCCACCTGCCACGGCTCAGCCTCAACCTCAGCGCCGGCGTCATGGCGCCGTTCGGTCAACTGGGCAATGCCGACGCGCTGCGTTACGCGCTGGGCCCCGCGTTCAGCTGGGACTGGCTGGACGCCGGCCGTCGCGCCGCCCGCCGTGCCAGCGCCGACCAGCAGCGACAGGCCGCCTGGCACCAGTACGAGCAAGCCGTGCTGACCGCGCTGCAGGAAGGCGAAAGCAGCCTGCGCCAATGGCAAGCCAGCCGTACCCGGCTGGCCAGCGCCGAAGCGGCCGCCGCGCTGGCCACGCGCGCCGCCCGCTACAGCCTCACCCGTAGCAGCGCCGGGCTGGAGCCGCAAAACCTGGCCCTGGCGCAGCACGCCGCCGCACTGCAGGCACAACGCAGCGAGCTGGCGGCACGCGCTGCCGCCATCGAGGCGTATGTCGAGGTGCAGCTGGCACTGGGCGCCTGGCAGGCAGCGCCGGGCAGCGAAGGCTAAGTACAAGGCATGGGGGCAGAACACCGTGTTTTCCCCCGCCTTGCCTGCCCGGCCAGCCGCTGCGCTACACTGGTTCGCTAGCGGTCGCCAAGGCGGCCAACCTTGCCCAACCCCTTATCGAGAAAGCCCCCTGCCATGCAATACCGCACCCTTGGCCATACCGGCATCGACGTCAGCCTGATCTCGCTGGGCACCATGACCTGGGGCGAGCAAAACAGCGAAGCCGACGCCCACAGCCAGCTGGACCTGGCGCTGGAACACGGCGTCAACCTGATCGACACCGCCGAGATGTACCCGGTACCGCCGCGCCCGGAAACCCAGGGCCGCACCGAACAATACATCGGCAGCTGGCTAGCCGCCGGCGGCCGCCGCGACCGCATCGTGCTGGCGACCAAGGCCGCCGGCCCCAGCAGCGACCCGAAACGCCCCAGCCATATCCGCGCAGGCCGCACCCATTTCAGCCGCGCCAACCTCACCGAAGCGCTGCACGACAGCCTGCGCCGGCTGCAAACCGACTACGTGGACCTGTACCAGCTGCACTGGCCGGACCGCAGCGTGAACATTTTCGGCCAGGCGCTGTACCCCTACCAGGATGACCCGGCCGGCAGCGTGGCCATCGAAGAAACGCTGGCCGTGCTGCAGGATTTCATCCGCGACGGCAAGGTACGCGCCATCGGCGTATCCAACGAAAGCCCGTGGGGCGTGGCGCGCTTTCTGGCAGCCGCCGAGTACCGCGGCCTGCCGCGCATTGCCAGCATCCAGAACGCCTACAGCCTGCTGAACCGCAGCTTCGAAAACGGCCTGTCCGAATTCAGCCACCGCGACGGCGTCGGCCTGCTGGCCTACTCGCCACTGGCCTTCGGCATGCTCAGCGGCAAATACCGTGACGGCGCCCGCCCGGCCGGTGCGCGGCTGTCGCTGTTCGACCGCTTCACCCGCTACAGCAACCCGCA
Source organism: Vogesella urethralis (assembly GCF_007644045.2). GTDB lineage: Bacteria > Pseudomonadota > Gammaproteobacteria > Burkholderiales > Chromobacteriaceae > Vogesella > Vogesella urethralis. The sequence continues at coordinate 113,905 of NZ_VMDW02000090.1, read as the reverse complement.
AGCCGAAGCAGCTACCGCACGCTACGTGGCACTGGCCGAAGCACGCGGCCTCAGCCCGGCGCAAATGGCGCTGGCCTTCGTCAACAGCCGCCCGTTCGTCACCAGCAACATCATCGGCGCCACCACCTTGCCGCAGCTGCAGGAAAACCTGGCCAGCCTCAGCCTGACGCTGGACGCCGACACGCTGGCCGCCATCGACGCCATCCACCACGGCCAACCCAACCCGGCTCCCTGAGCGAGCACGCCATGCACATTGCCATCCTCACCTTCGACGGTTTCAACGAGCTGGATTCGCTGATCGCACTGGGCATGCTGAACCGCGTGCGTGACGCCGGCTGGCGCGTGTCGCTGGCCTGCCCCACGCCACGTGTCACCTCGATGAACGGCGTGGAAGTCAGCGCCCATATCTCGCTGGCCGAAGCCCGCCAGGCCGACGCGGTGCTGGTGGGCAGCGGCCTGAAAACACGCGACGTGGTGGCCGACGCCGCGCTGATGGCGCAGCTGCAGCTGGACCCGGCGCGCCAGCTGCTGGCAGCGCAGTGTTCCGGCGCGTTGATTCTGGCCAAGCTGGGGCTGCTGCAAAACGTGCCGGCCTGTACCGACCTGATCACCAAACCGTGGGTGCAGGAAGCCGGCGTCGAGGTGCTGCCGCAGCCGTTCTTTGCCCGCGGCAACGTGGCCACCGCCGGCGGCTGTCTGGCTTCGCCCTATCTGGCCTACTGGCTGCTGGCGCGGCTGAAAGGCCAGCAGGCCGCCGACGAGGCGCTGCACTACGTGGCACCGGTAGGCGAGAAAGAAGACTATCTGGGCCGCGCCCGCCAGCTGGTACTGCCCACGCTGCCCTGAGGCGGCGGGCGATTGTCTGGGCGAAGGCCATTCCCCGGATGCGCCGTTGGCTTATCGGGCTAGGGTCTATGCTGAGGCGGTGAGCGGCTACACGCGTGAATGCCCTCCCCGGATGCGGCTGCGCCTTATCCGGGCTACCACTCGGCTGCAATCAAGAAGGTTGGCCGCAACACCGTACATCCGGCTTGCGGCCAACCTTTTTGCATCCCTCTCACCTGTCCACCGGCTTGCCGGCGCCATGCCATTCCCTGGATGCGCCATTGGCTTATCCGGGTTACAACACGGTAGGTTGGGTTGAGCGTAGCGAAGCCCAACGTTTACCGCGAAGCCTTTCAAAGCTTGGCCGCAACACCGTACATCCGGCTTGCGGCCAACCTTTTTGCATCCCCCTCGCCTGCCCACCTTTTTGCCGGCGTCAGGCCACGCCCGGCCCGACAATCTGTAGCGTGGACACGCCCAAGCCGCCACCCTTGTGCAGGCGGATCTGGCTGCCGATACGTTCTTTCATCGCATCCACATGGCTAATGACGCCGATCATCTTGCCGCTGGCCTGGATGGCGTCCAGCGCGTCCAGCGCCACTTCCAGCGTATCGCCGTCCAGCGTACCGAAACCTTCGTCCAGAAACAGCGAGTCGATCGACGTTTTGTGGCTGACCAGGTCGGACAGCGCCAGTGCCAGCGCCAAACTCACCAGAAAGCTTTCACCGCCGGACAGCGTGCGCGTGTCGCGCACCGCGTCGGCCTGCCAGGTATCGACAATTTCCAGCTCCAGTTCGCCGCTGCGCTTGCGCTGCAGCAGGTAGCGGCCGTGCAGCCGTGCCAGGTGGCGGTTGGCCAGGTGCATCAGGTGGTCCAGCGTCAGCCCTTGGGCAAACTTGCGGTACTTGTCGCCCTCGCGCGAACCGATCAGGCTGTTCAGCCGCTGCCACAAGTCGGCCTCGCCGGCCTGCTGCGCAATGTCGGCCAGCAGCGCCTGTTGCTGCTGGCGGCGGCTGGCGTCGTCCTGCAGCAAGGCCTGCAGCGCACCCAGCTGTTGCGATAGCTGCTGGCGCTGGCTATCCAGCGCCGCCAGCCGGGCGTCCAGCTCGGCCAGGCCCAGCGTGGTGAGTGCCTGTTGCTGCAAGCCCTGCAAAGCCTGATCAGCATGCTGCTGCACGCTGGCGGCGGCCTGTACCGCAGCGGTCAGCTGCTGCAGGCGGGTCTGCAAGGCTTGCCTGGCCTCGGCCGGCAGGCTGGCTTGCTGCCAGGCGGTTTCGTCGGCAAACGGGCTGGCGGCCAATGCGGCCTGCCACGCGGCTAGCTGCCGGGCCAGAGCATCGTCGTCGCGGGCCAGATCGGCCGTCAGCTGCGCCTGCTGGCCCTGCAAAGCGGCCAGCTCGGCGCTGCTGGCTTCCACGCTGGCCGTCCAGTGCGCCAGGTCCGGCCCGGTATCGGCCACCGCGTCGGGGGCTGGCAGCTGCAGGGCCTGCCAGCGTTGTTGCCACTGCCCGGCCAGCTGGCTGGCCGCATGGGCGTGCTGCTGCAAGGTGGCCAACTGTGGCGCCAGCGTCTGGCTGGCCTGTTGCTGCGCCTGCCATTGCTGCCATAGTTGGCCGCAGGCAGCCAAGGTGGCCGCCAGGTCTTGCTGCCAGGTGATGCCGCTGGCGGCAATGTCAGCCTGCAAGGCCGCCATCGCGGCAGCGTGTTGCTGTTCGGCTTGCTGCAGGTTGGCCGCCAGCGTGGCAAGGGCGCTGCCGGCGTGCTGGCAGGTTTGTTGTTGCAGCGCGCATTGCTGATCCGCCAACTGCCGGCGCTGCCGGATGGCGTCGGTACGCTGGCGTGCCGTCTGCTGCGCCGCCTCGGCCTGTTCAGCCTGCTGCAGCCGCTGCTGCAGTGTGGCCTGCCGCTGCCGGGCGGCGGCCAGACTGGCGTCGATGGCGGCCGCGTCCTGCCATGGCTGCGCGCCGGCCTGCGTTTGCCAGGCGGCCTCGGCCTGCATGTGTGCGGCCACGGTGGCGTCCAGCGCCTGCTGCAGCCGCTGCTGGCTGCCTTCCAGCCGTGCCAGTTCGGCACCGGCCAGCCGGCCCTGCTCTTCCCGTTGCGCGAGTTCAGCTTCTTTCTGCTGCAGCGCGCGCTCGGTGTCGGAGACGTCCAGCTGGCGGTAGGCGGCAATGCCGGGGTGCTCGTGGGCGCCGCATAGCGGGCAGGCTTCGCCCGGCTGCAAGGCAGCGCGGTGCGCTTCCAGACTCTGGATGCGCTGCTCCTGCGCCAGCAGCTGCCGTTTGTCGGCAACCTGTTCTTTCAATTGGCGGTAATCGGCACGCAGCTGTGTCAGCTGCGCCTGTGCCGCGTGCTGTTGCTGCTGCACGGCCACCAGCTCGTCCTGTTGCTGGTGGCGGGTACTGTCCAGCTGGCGCAGGCGTTCGGCGTCTTGCTGGCGCTGTTGCCAGTTTTGCTGCTGGTCGCGGGCGGCGGCCCAGTCGTTGCGCAGCGTGGCCAAGGGCTGGCCTTGCAACAGGCCGTCCAGCTGCGCGTCGGCGGCGGCCAGCGCCGCTTCGCTGTCGTGCAGTTCGGTGTCGGCGGCGGCCAGCTGCTGCTGGCTGGCGGCCAACTGCTGCTGCGCCTCGTCCAGTGCCGCCTGTTGTGCCTGTTGCGCCTGCCGCTGCCGGGCAATGGCTTGCGCGGCCTCACTGGCGGCGTGCTGCCGCACCTGCCAGCCGGCCAGTTGCTCGCCCAGGCCAGCCAGGTGCGCGTGCTGGCCTAGCCAGTTGGCCAGCTCGTCCTGCTGCTGCTGCGCCTGCTGGTGCTGATACGTGGCTGCTGCGGCCAGACGGCTGGCGCACTGCCAGCCTTGCCAGTGGGCGTGGCGCCGGCGCTGTGCGGTGTCGTCCAGCTGGCGGGCCAGCTGCTGCAGCGCGTGTTGCGTGTGCTGCTGCCGGCCGGCCGCGTCTTGCCAGGCCTGCCATGCCGGACGCAGCGCCTCGGCCGGCTCCGCCAGCTGCAAGGCGTGTTGCTGCAGCGCGGCGTCCGCCAGCGCCTGCTGTGCGGCCAACAGCGCAGCCTCGGCCTGGCGGGCGTCGTGTTCGGCCTGCTGCAGCGCCTGCCGCCACTGGCGCCAGCCCAGCACGCTGCCGTGCTCGGCCTGCAGGCTGGCCAGCTGCGTGCCTAACGCCTCGGCCTCGGCCTGCATCTGGCTGCGGCGCTCTTCGTCCAGCAGCTGCACGCCGTCGGCGCGGGCTTGCAGCTGGGCCAGCTGTTCGCGGGCGTCACGCGCCTGCTCGAACACGCGCTGCGAGATCTGGCCGTAGATGTCGCTGCCGGTCAGCTCTTCCAGCAGTTCGGCGCGCTCGTTGGCGCTGGCATTCAGGAAGGCGGCAAAGCCGCCCTGCGCCAGCAGCATGGACTTGGTAAAGCGGGCAAAGTCGAGGCCGGTAATGGCTTCGATGCGGCGCAGCTTGTCGTTGATGTGGGTAGTGAGGATGGTGCCGTCGGCGCTGGCCAGCTCCACCTTGGGCGCTTGCAGCGCGCCGTCGGCCTTGTCGCGGGCGCGGCGCTGGCTCCAGAACGCGCGGTACACCTGGCCTTTGACCTCGAACGCCACCTCGGCCAGGCAGTCGGCGGTGTGGCGGCTCATGATGTCGTTGGCCGAGGCGGAGATGGTCTTCAGGCGCGGCGTTTCGTGGTACAGCGCCAGGCAGATGGCGTCCAGCAGCGTGGATTTGCCGGCGCCGGTGGGACCGGTAATGGCAAACAGGCCACTACCGGCAAACGGCGGCCGGGTGAAGTCGATGTGCCATTCGCCTTGCAGCGCGTTGAGGTTTTTCAGGCGCAGGGTCAGGATCTTCATGCGGCACCCTCCTGCAGGCTGGCCACCACGCTGGCGTAGCGGGCGGCCAACTGTGCGCGCAGCGCGTCGTCCAGCTGCTCTTGCGCCAGACGCTTGTCGAACACGTCGAACGGCGTCAGCTCGTCCAGAGTTTCGCGCTGGCTGGCTTGCAGCGCGGCCGGGGCGTTGCTGCGCGCGCGGCGCAGGCGCAGCACCTCCACCGGGAGGCCGTCGCACAGCGCCTGTACGCGTGGCTGCAGGTCGCTGAGGTAGTCGTCGCCGCGTACCTGGATATCCAGCCACACCGGTTTGCCGCCCTCACCCAGGCTGGCGGCCTGCTGCAACTGCGGCGCCAGCTCGTCCAGCGTGCCGGTGAGCGACAGCATGGGCTGGAAGCACGGTACCGGCAGCGCGGTAACGCCCATCAGGCCCAGCGGTTCCAGGTCGACCAGCAGCACTTCCTTTTGCTGCCGGGCTTCGTCAAAACCCAGGGCAATCGGCGAGCCGCTGTAGCGGATGTGCTCCAGGCCGCCTACCCGCTGCGGGCGGTGGATGTGGCCCAGCGCGATGTAATCGGCCGGCGGGAAGGCGCTGGTGGGAAACGCTTCCAGCGCCCCCACGTAAATCTCGCGCACCGCCTCGCTGGCGCTGGCGCCGACGGTAGTAAGGTGGCCGGTAGCCACAATGGGCAGCGGCAAGCCCAGCGCCTCGCGCCGGGCGCAGGCGGCCTGGTAAACGGCCTGGTAATGGGCGTGGATAGCGGCTTGCAGGGTGAGCTGTTTGTCTTCGGCGCTTTGCCCGGCCTGGCTTTGCATCACGTCGCGGGCGCGAATGAACGGAATGGCACACACGATGGCGCCGGGCTGGCCGTTTCGCTGCGGCAACACCAGCACTTGCTCGTCGGGGTTGGCCGCTACCGCCGGCACCACACTGGCACCCAGGCAGGCCAGCAGCGGGCCGCTTTCACCCAGCGTGGCCACCGAGTCGTGATTGCCGCCCAACACCAGCAGCCGGCAGCCCAACTGGTGCAGGGCCACCACCAGCCGGTTGTAGCATTCGCGGGCATAGCTGGGCGGCGCGCCGGTATCGAACACGTCACCGGCGACGATGACGGCGTCTACCGCGTGTTGCTGCACCTGCAGCAGCAGCCAGTCCAGAAATGCCTGGTGTTCGGCCAGGCGGGTCTTGCCAAGAAAGTGCTGGCCGAGGTGCCAGTCGGAGGTATGCAGTAGGCGCATGAGAAAGCCATGACGAAACGATGCGCCGATTGTAGCAAGCCCGCCGTGCAGGCGGGCAAGCTTGGCACGGGCGGCCAGCCTTAGCCGGCCGGGCGCGTGCCCGGGTACTTTTCGTCCACCATGGCATTGATCAGCCGCACCACGTCGGCGCTGGCGGCGTCGGCGCGCGCCATGCTGTCGATGATGGCGTCCAGCGCCTGATTATCGTGCATCCAGTCTTCGGCCAGATGGTGCAGCGCCTGGTGCACCGCGTGGTGAACTTGCTGATGCGGTGCCTCGATGCCACGGAAGCTGGGGTAAGCGCCAAACTGCGCCTTGCCGCCGCCCTCGTAGTACCACTTGCCCAGGCGGCAGCCCTGGTGGTCTACCTTCACGGCACCGGCGGCGTCGCTGTCCAGCCCGCGCTCCAGCGCCGAGTAACCGTTCTGCATGAAGATGACGTGATCCAGCTTCACCAGCGAGGCAAACGCCAGGTCCTTGGCGTAGGACACATTGCTGATGTTGGCCGCCGCGGTACGTTCCACGCGCTGGAAACCATCGCGGAAGCCGCCTACCTTGCCGCTGATATCGGCGCTTTGCCCGCCCAGGCGCAACACCTGTTCGACGATAGTTTCGATACGCGCCGACAGCGACGCAATCACCACGCTAATCTCGCCGGTGGCGTTGTGGGTACGGTCGGCCAGCTTGCGTACTTCGTCGGCCACCACGACAAAACCGCGGCCAACCTCGCCGGCGCGCGCCGCCTCGATAGCAGCATTCAGCGCCAGCAAGTTGGTCTGGTCGGTGATGTCGGAAATCAGCGCCACCGTCTGCCCGATACGGGTGCTTTCCTCCGCCAGCTGGCGGGCGCTGGCTGCCATGCCCTGCATCTCTTCGTTCATGCCTTGCAGTTCACTACTGAGGGCGGCCACGGTAACCATGCTGTCGCTGGCGCCCTGACGGCCTTCATCGGCGTTGGCCAGCGCTTTTTCCATTTGCTGGCTCAGCGTGATCAGGTCCAGCTGATTGCCCTTGAGGTTGCGCAGCAAGCCGGCCGTGTTCTGAGTATGCAACTCGCCCAGCAGCTGGTTGCGCCGCGACAGCTCGGCCACTTGCTGCATGGCGTCCAGCGAGGCATTGATATTGCGCGACAGCTCGGCAAACTCGCCGGGCAGGCCGTCCACAAACGCGCGCCGGTAATATTCGCCGTGGCTGGCGCGCTCGAAGCAGCCCTGTACGTCTTTGGAGTGCGATTCGACAATGTCGAGAAAATCATTCAGCGCCCAAGCGATCTTGCCGACTTCGCCCAGGCCCTTGGTACGCGTCACACGGACGTGCAGATTGCCGCGGGCGGCTTCCTGCAAGGCCTGGTAAATGCGTTCAAAGCCTTCGTCGACACGCTTTTTCTTGTACAGCGCGTGCCCGACAAAGGCAAAGGCCAGCGGCGGCAGGATGGTATTGGTCAGGCTGGGGCCGTCGTGCCACAGGCTGAGGCCAGCCATGATGACGGTCAGCAACAGGAACAGGCCATACGCCAGCATCTGGTGCTGGCCGATGAACAGGTGGCCACGGCTGACGGAGCTGGTGCGGGAAAGGACTTCGGTCATGACGGGTCTCGGCTTACAGGGCTTCTTGTTGGTACAGGTCGAGGATGAAACGCTCGTAACTGGTTTTGCGGTTGGCCAGCGTTTGCATCAGCCATTGCCATGAGGCTTGCGGGGCATTGGCGGTACCGGCTTGCTGCTCGATGGTCAGCATGTCACGGTAAATGCCTTCCATGGTGGTGCGCATGGTGATGGTGATGGGGCGGCGTACCGAGAAGTAACCGACCACCTTGCCATCCTGGTAGTCGGGGCGCACGTCGGCAAATACCCAGTAGTGGTCGCCGTTGGCGGTCATGTTCTTGACGAAGCCAAAAAACTCGCGCTGTTGCTGCAGCGTCTGCCACAGCCCGAAAAAAGCGCCACGCGGCATGTCCGGGTGGCGGATGATGTTGTGCTGCACGTCGATCAGCTGCTCTTCGCTGAAGTCGGCCATGCGCATGAAGGTTTTGTTGGCGTAGGTGATGCGGCCTTTGAGGTCAGTCTTGCTGACGATCAGCTCTTCACTGCTGAACGGTATTTCTCGCTGCGTGGGTACCACTCGCTGCTTCATGCTTGCCCCTGCGGATTATGTTTGCAGGCAACTTAGCACTGGCTTGGCATGCCATGGACATGCCATCGATATGCTTGATCAAGATCAGCAAAAACCGGGGCATGCCGCCATTCAGGCCGCCACAACCGGGTATACCGCGTCGCCCCACAGGGTATCGGGGTGTTCCAGCATCAGCGTGATCAGTACCGGAATCAGCTTGCCCAGCAGACGCACGCAGTCGCGCAGCTGCTTGCGGTTGACCTGGCTATTCCAGGTGGCGCCGCCATGTACCAGCTGGTTGCGCAAGGTATAAAGCCGGTTGAACACTACGCCCAGCAAGGCTGGTGTATCGCCGCTGGCCAGCGCATGCAACGCACGGCGCTTGCCCTGTTCGAAACGCTGCTGCCAGTCTTGCTGGCTGATCTTGCCGCTTTGATGGTCCCAGAAGCTCTGGAACAGATACGGCGTATCCAGCATGACGCGGATATTGCCGGCGTACTCCTGCCACACCAGGTTGTGCAGCTGCCGCGCGTGGTCCAGCCCATGCAGTTTTTGCAGGAAGGCCTGGAAGCTGGCCTGCTCCGACAAGCGCTGGCTGTCTTCGATATCTTGCGCATAGGCAGCATTGAACGCGATCCACAAGAAAATAAAGCGGCCGTCGTCATCGTCCGCCTGCAGCGCGCGTTGCCACCAGCTGAGTGCCCGATGCAAGCGCAGGTTGAGGTTTTCCGGGTAGTGGTCGCGCACCTGACGGTGCCGCTGCTTCAGGGTGTCGTAGTGTGCCTGGCTCATGATGATCCCGTGCCGGTAATTCAGGTGAATGAACATGCCGTCCGACTATATCAATAGAGCCAAGCAGTATGCCAGTGGCAAATCATGCCCGAATAGCCAGCAGGCAGCGGGCCGCTATTCTGCCAGCATGCCCGGATCTGTCCTGATAAAACGGAATGCGTCCATGACACGTTACCTGATTTTGCTGACGGGCCTGCTGGCCCTCCCCTCCTTGGCGGCCAACGTGGTGATCTTCCGCGGTGCCGGCACGTGTGACGGTTGCCCGGAAGCGGTAGGCAAGCTGCTGCAACAGCAGCACCATCCCGTCAGCTATGTGGACGAGCACACGCTGTCGGCGCAACGGCTGCGTGGTGCCACACTCTATGTACAGCCGGGCGGCTCCGACGATATCGATGAAACCCTGCAGGCCTTGCAGCCAGCCCAGGTACAAGCGTTGCGCCGCTTTGTGGCCAACGGTGGCCACTACCTGGGGATTTGTGCCGGCGCCTACCTGGCGGCGCGCTACAGCGACCGCGCGGCCGCGACGCCGGCTTTCGGCCTGCTGGCCATCGACGAGCTGCACGCAGAAGTGGCCGATCCGGCGCCTTCGCTACTGCCGATGCGCTGGGGCAAACAGGTACGCCGGGTATACAACCAGAGCGGTCCACACATGGGCACTACACCGCCGGCCGGTGCCAGCGTACTGGCCCGCTATCAGGCCAGCGGCCGCATTGCCGCGCTGGGTAGCCGCTACGGCAAGGGCCGGTTACTGCTGATCGGCCCGCACTTCGAGGCCGATGCCGACTGGTACCGCAGCGACGGCCTGACCTTGCAGTACGGTTTGAATACCGATCTGTTCTACCGCGCACTGGCCTGGCTACCCCTGCCGGCAGCGGTGCGCTGAAGGGCAACGCGCCCCCGGTGCAGACAGTCTGGCAACGGGGGCGCAGCTAGAGCCGAGGTAGTCGGCTTTTACAGCTTGTCGCTACCGTTCAGGCCCAGCATGAAAGTGCCGTGCGGGCGGATCGGCAGGTAGCGCTGATAGAAGCCCAGGTAGGTCGCCAACGGGTTCAGGTCGCGGAACAGGTCCGGGTACAGGGTTTTGGCGACGTACTGCAGCAAGGCGGCGTCCATCACGCTACGAGTAGCACCGTGGTACACGGCGTAGACGCGCTGGTTTTTCACCGCCGGCAGGTCGGCCCAGCCGGGGCGCTGGGTAAAGCCCTTCAGCCGCTGCAAGGCGCTGGCGGCCGCGATGTCCTGACCGATCTGCATGGCGCTGGGGCTGGTGACGCTTTCGTAACCGGCGATCAGGATGACTTCCGGCTTGCTGGCCATCAGCTGTTCCGGGTGGATGGTGCCCCAGTCTTTGACAAACGGCTGGGCAATATTGTCCCCGCCAGCCAGCTGGGCCATGGCACCCCACATATTCTTGCCATAGGTGTAGCTGTATTCGGCCGGCCCCTTGTCGCCCAGCTCGATATAGATGCGCGGCGGCGTGCGCTTGGACTTGGCGACGCGCTGGGTAATGGTTTCCACCACCTGGCGGTAGTCATTGGCAATACGCTGTGCGCGGTCGGTTTCGCCGCTGATCTGCCCCAGGATGCGGGTGCTGGCCAGGTGGCGCTCCAGCGTTTGGGCGTTGTAGTCCACTACCACCACCGGAATGCGTGCCGCTTCCATGCGTGCTACTTCCGGGCCCAGCGCCTTGTATTGCCAGTCGGCCAATACCACCACGTCAGGCTTGGCGGCCATCACTTTTTCGATGGAAAAGGTCTGGTCTTGCACGTTCCCCACGTCCGGCACTTTGGCCAGCTGCGGCTTGCTGGCCACGTACATGGCCCAGGTGGCCGGGCGCGACTTGACGAACCAGCCACGTGACATGCCGGCCAGGCGGTCGTAGCCCTTGTCACCGGCCACGGCAAAGTAATCCTCAATATAGAAGCCCAGCATCACGCGCTTGGCTGGCGCGTCCACCGTCACCTTGCGGCCCAATACGTCTTCCACCACGACCGGCTTGGCCGCGACATGGTTGGCGATAGCGCTCAGCAGCAGGCTGGCAAGCAAGGACTTTGTCCGGAATGAGGCGCCCATTTTGTCTCCCTTTTTAAAAATGGCAATTATTAGCATTTGCAAAATGACAGACAAGCCGCCTTCCCATGCCATGCCGCTAAGACAGCGCACCGCCAGGCACAGGCCTGCGGCCAATGGAGTGGAACATGCCCGAAGTGAGATCGATTTCAGCACAGGATGACCGTCAGCGGCTTTAGCACGCTCGCAACATGGTTATTTATTGCACTTCATTCTTATTTGCATTGACTGGCAAATCCACAAACAAGAATAATTCTCAAAAAATCACAATGACAGGATACCGACATGACCCGATCCACCTTGAAGCAAACCGTGCTGCTGGCCTCGCTGCTGGCCGTGCCCGCCCTCTCCCTGGCCGCCCCGGTCACCGTGAAAGACATCGTTGGCCGCCAGGTCAAACTGGACCTGCCCGCCAAGCGCGTGGTGCTGGGCTTCTACTTCGAAGACTACATGGCCATTGGCGGCGAAAAGGCGTACGACAAGGTGGTAGGCATCTCGCGCGAAGCATGGGAAGGCTGGCGCCCGGCTAACTGGGCACTGTTTAGCGCCAAGCGCCCGTCGCTGAAAACACTGGCCGACGTGGGCGAGGTAGAAGTGCAGACCTTTTCGGTTGAAAAAGTACTGGCACTGAAGCCGGACGTGCTGGTACTGGCCGAATGGCAGTACAAGGGCCTGGGCCCGGACGTGAAGCGCCTGGAAGATGCCGGCGTGCCGGTGGTGGTGGTGGACTACAACATGGAGCTGCCGGCCAACCACCGCGCCAGCACCCTGCTGCTGGGCAAGATTGCCGGTGACGAAAAACGCGCCACCCAGCTGGCCAACGAGTACACCCAAGCCATCACCCAGGTGCAGCAGCGCATTGCCAAGGCCGGTTTGCCCAAGCCGCGCTTCTACGTGGAATTCGGCAACAAGGGGCCGTCCGAATACGGCTTCAGCTACGGCAAAGGCATGTGGGGCCCGCTGGGTGCGCTGGCCGGCGGCGACAATATTGCCGCACCGTTCGTGGAATGGTACGGCCCGATGAACCCGGAAAAGGTGCTGGCAGCACAACCGGAGGTGGTCTTCATCTCTGGTACCGAATCCACCAAGAACCCTACCGCCATGCTGCTGGGCCAGGGCGTGGACCGCAAGATCGCCACCCAGCGCCTGCAGGGTTTCAGCCAGCGCAGTGGCTGGACCAGCCTGCCGGCAGTGAAAAACCAGCGCGTCTATGGCGTCTACCAAGGCGCATCGCGCACGGTGCTGGACTACACCATGGTGCAGTTCATGGCCAAGGCGCTGTACCCGTCGCTGTTCAAGGACCTCCAGCCGGAGGCCAACTACCTGCGCTTCTACCAACGCTACTTGCCGGTTGCTGCCGGCGGTACCTTCATGGTGGGCCTGTAAGCGCCGGCAACCCGGGCAACCGGGTTGCACGCTGCCCCCCTTTTACCCCGGCAGGCTACAGGCCTGCCTTTTCCCGTTTACCGTACCGGAGTCATCCATGCTGGATTCCACCGCGCTACACAGCGCACTTGCCCGCCAGCGCTCGCGCGAAAAGCGCCGCTGGCGTTATCTGCTGTTCTTTGTGTTGCTGATTGCCGGCAGCCTGCTGCTGGACGTCGCCACCGGCCCGTCACTGCTGCCATTGCGTGACGTGGTGACCACCTTGCTGTCGCCATCGCAAGCCGACAGCATGACCCAGGCCATCGTGATGGACATGCGCCTGCCCATTGCGCTGATGGCGCTGGTCGTCGGCGCGGCGCTGGGCCTGGGCGGCGCGCAGATGCAGACCCTGCTGGACAACCCGCTGGCCAGCCCGTTTACGCTGGGCCTGGCGGCAGCGGCCGGTTTTGGTGCCGCGCTGGCGCTGGTCAGCGGCGGTTTCGGCCTGTCTCCGCTAATTGCCATTCCTGTGGGTGCCTTTGTTTGCTGCATGTTGGCCGCAGGCTTGCTGTTCGGCCTGGCGCTGATGCAGCACGTGAGCAGCCAGACCATCATCCTGGCCGGCATTGCCTTGCTGTTCCTGTTCCAGTCGCTGCTGTCGCTGCTGCAGTTCCTGTCGTCGCCGGAACTGAACCAGCAGATCGTGTTCTGGCTGTTCGGCAGCCTGATGCGTACCACCTGGGACTCGCTGGCCATTACCGCCGCGGTGACCGTGCTCTGTGCCGTCCTGCTGTACCGCGACGCATGGCAGCTTACCTGCCTGCGGCTGGGTGAGGCACGGGCACGCAGCCTGGGGGTAGACGTTACCCGCCTGCGCCTGAAAACGCTGGTGCTGGTGGCCTTGATGACGGCTACCGCCATCAGCTTTGTCGGCATCATCGGCTTTATCGGCCTGGTGGCACCGCACATCGCCCGCATGCTGATCGGCGAAGACCAGCGCTTCCTGATTCCGCTCTCTGCCTTGTGCGGCGCCTGCATGCTGTCGGTGTCGTCGGTACTGTCCAAATCCATCATCCCCGGGGCCTTGTTCCCGATCGGTATCGTCACCGCCATCATCGGCGTGCCGTTTTTCATCTGGCTGATCCTGGGAAAGGGGCGCAAACGTGCTTGAGCTGAACAAACTGACGCTGGCCATCGGCAAGCAAACGCTGGTAGACGGGCTGAACCTGCAACTGCAGCCCGGCCAGCTGCACGTGATCATCGGCCCCAACGGCACCGGCAAGACCAGCTTGCTGCGTGCGCTGTTCGGCGAGCTTGCCCCCGAAGCAGGTGACATCCGTTTTGACGGCGAGCCGCTGTCGCGGCTGCATCTGGCGCGCTGGCGCAAACGCTTTGGCTACATGCCGCAGAACATCCAGCTGGAGCTGGACCTGAGCGTGCTGGAAGTGGTGGTGCTGGGCCGGCTGGACAGCCTGAGCATGCGCCTGGCCGACGAAGACATTCTGGCTGCGCTGCAAGCGCTGCAGGCGCTGGGCATCGCCCACCTGGCCGACCGGGCGCTGTACTCGCTCAGCGGCGGGCAACGCCAGATGGTGCTGTTTGCCCAGGTGCTGCTGCGCGACCCGCAGATCATGATGCTGGACGAACCGGTCAGCGCGCTGGACCTGCAACACCAGATGCAATTGATGGAACACCTGCACCACCAGACGCGCGCCAAACAGTGGGTAAGCCTGGTAGTACTGCACGACCTGAACCTGGCCGCCCAGTTTGCCGACCAGCTGATCGTACTGGCCGGCGGCAAGCTGCAGGCCTTCGGCCCGCCTGCCCAGGTGCTGGACGCCGCGCTGATCAGCCGCCTGTACCAGGTGCCGGTAGACATCCACCACGACCGCGACGGCCAACCGTATATCCGTACCCTGAGACAGGAGCACCCGCAACCATGCTGAACCGTCACTCCCTGGCCACTGCCCTGCTGCTGGCCACCCTCGCCACCCCGGCGCTGGCCGCCGAACACGTCGTCCGCATGCTGAACATCGGCAGCGATGGTGCCACCATGGTATTTGAGCCCGCCTTTGTTCGCGCCGAAGTAGGCGACACGGTACGCTTTGTGCCGGAAACCAGCGGCCACTACGTGCGCAGCCTGGCGGTACCTGCCGGTGCCAGCAACTGGCAAAGCAGCGAAGATCAGGCCTATACCGTCACCCTTGGCCAGCCTGGCCTGTACTTTTACCAGTGCCCGCCTCACCTGATGATGGGCATGATCGGGCTGATCCAGGCCGGGCCTGCGGCCAACCTGGCAGCGGTGCAAGCCAGCATGCAGGCACAGAAAGGCCGCATGTACAGCAACAGCCAGCGCGTGGATGCGCTGCTGCAACAAGTGACACCCTGAATGGCATCGCTTGCCGACAGCCGCCGTACGTGGCAGCAACTAAGCCCGGCGGCACGGCTGCTGGTCGCCAACGGCCTGGCCTTCAATCTGGGCTTCTACATGATGATGCCCTTCCTGGCGCAGCACCTGGGCGGCACGCTGGGTATGGCCGGCTGGGCCGCCGGCCTGGTGATGGGCATGCGCGTGTTCAGCCAGCAGGGTTTGTTCTTGCTGGGCGGTACGCTGGGCGACCGCATCGGCTACCGCCCGGCCATTATCGGCGGCTGCCTGGTGCGCAGTGCCGGCTTTGCGCTGCTGGGTTGGGCCGAGCACTTGCCGCTGCTGTTGCTGGCCGCCTTTCTTACCGGTTTTGCCGGGGCGCTGTTCACGCCGTGCGCGCAAGCCTATCTGGCCGCCGAGTGCCGCGATGCCACGCAAAGGCAGCAGGCGTTTGCCCTGCACAATCTGGCCAGCGAGGCCGGCATGCTGCTGGGGCCGCTGGCCGGCATGCTGCTTACCGGCGTCAGCTATGCGCTGACCGGCATGGTGTCGGGCGGCGTGTTCCTGTTGCTGACCGTGCTGCAGTGGCGCGTCCTGCCGGGTGAACCACCCCGCGCGCAGCGCGGCAAGGACAGCATCTGGCAACAATGGCGCCAGCTGCTGCAGAACCGTGCGTTCCTGCGCTTTACCGCGCTGGCCAGCTGTTACTCGCTGCTGTTCCACCAGCTGTACCTGGCGGTGCCCGCCTTCATTCACAGCCAGCCGCATGCCACCTGGCTGCTGGGCAGCGTATTCACCGTTACCGCCGCCATCGGGGTGTGCATGCAGTTGGCCGCCACCCGTCTGGTACAGCAACGACTGGGCTTGGCCGCCGGCATGGGCTTGGGGCTGGCGCTGATGGGTAGCAGCTACCTGCTGCTGGCATGGCTGGCCAGCTGGCCAGCGCTGGCGGTGTTAGGCATGGCGGTGGTGTTTTCGCTGGGGTCCATCCTGTGCTACCCGCTGTTCTCGGCGCATCTGCCACATTACGCCGGGCAGCAGCCGCTGGGTGGCTATTACGGTTTTCACGCCAGCAGCGGCGGTTGCGTGGCCTTGTTGGCCAATGTGGGCATTGGTGCCGTACTGGGCGAGGCTGGCAGCACGCCGCCGCCGGCGCTGTGGTACGGCCTGGCCGCCGCCGGCCTGCTGGCGGGCGGTTTGCTGTACCGCCAGTTGCGGCGGGAGCAGACGCGTACCAGCGCCTGCTTTGCGGATGCCGCCTGACCGCCTATCATCCGCCCTTTCGCTTTTTTGGCTCCGACAACCATGCCTTATCTGATCACCGTCACCGCCTTGTGGGCGTTTTCTTTCAGCCTGATCGGCGAATACCTGGCCGGCAAGGTGGACAGCGACTTTGCCGTGCTGCTACGCGTGCTGGTGGCCGCCGCGCTGTTCCTGCCGTTTACCACCTGGCGCGGTTTGCCACGCCGGCTGTTGGGCGGCTTCTGGCTGGCTGGCGCGCTGCAGTTTGGCGTGACCTACCTGTGCCTGTACCGCAGCTTCCATGTACTGACGGTAGCCGAAGTCTTGCTGTTTACCGTACTGACACCGATCTACGTCACCTTGCTGGACGACGCCCTGTCGCGCCGGCTCAACCACTGGGCACTGTTGGCCGCAGCAGTGGCGGTGGGTGGCGGCATCATCATCCGCTTCCAGCCGCTGACGGGGGATTACCTCACCGGTTTCCTGTTGCTGCAGCTGGCCAACCTCACCTTTGCCGCCGGCCAGGTGTTATGCCGCCGCCTGCTACAGCGCTACCCCACCGCAGTGCCGCTGCACCGGCTGTTCGGCCACTTTTTTCTGGGTGCCATGCTGCTGGCGCTGCCGTCCTTCCTGTTGTTTGGCGACAGTTCGCGCCTGCCGCACACCAGCCTGCAATGGGGGGTGTTGCTGTATATGGGCGTGTTTGCCACTGCGCTGGGCATGTACTGGTGGGTGAAAGGCAGTACCCGCGTCAGCGCCGGCACGCTGGCCATCATGAACGAACTGCACGTGCCGGCCGGCCTGTTGGTGAATGTGCTGCTGTGGCACCGCGATACCGACCTGCAAAGGCTGGCGCTGGGTGGCGGGGTGATCTTGCTATCGCTGTGGCTGAATAGCCTGGGCCGTCCCCGGCAGGCCGCCTAAACCACAGCGTGCCAGCCGAGTCATGTCCCCCCGTTTGCTTCATAGGCAGGGGGTGTTTTGCGTGCTGGCTGGCGTACCGCTGTCTGCTGGACCCTGCCAGCACGGTTTGACAAAGCGCTCCCCGCATCGC
Organism: Vogesella urethralis; assembly: GCF_007644045.2. GTDB lineage: Bacteria > Pseudomonadota > Gammaproteobacteria > Burkholderiales > Chromobacteriaceae > Vogesella > Vogesella urethralis. The sequence continues at coordinate 97,013 of NZ_VMDW02000090.1, read as the reverse complement.
GCGCCCCGGAGGGCAGGCCCGGTAAGCTTTCCGTTGCGGCGTTGTCGGGCTGCGCAGGGAGCCACCCGGCGCAAGCCCTCCGCCTGACATTGGAAATCTTCTCAGGCCTGCGCCACAGCAAGAAATAGCGTTAACAGGCCCTAGTCCAGCGTTGGCGCAGCAGACTGTCGATAGCCAACAGGTGTGTCGGCACGTGCTGCGGCTTGCGCCGCGGCTGCGGCGGCCGCTCGCTCAGGCTTTCCTGCAACCATTTATAGAAAGTGCCGCGGGCGATGCCGTGCTTGCTGCACAACTCGGAGACATTGCGCAGCTTCTTGTAGTCGTCCAGCACTGCCAGGCGCTTTTTTTCCGGGTAGCACATCTTTAACTCTCCTTCGGTCAGGTACGGTAGCAGGCCACGTCTTGGCGCATGGCTTCGGCCAGTGCGTGCAGGCGCATGGCGTTGCCGGCGGTGCTATCAGCAGCCACGCTGCTTTCCTCGGCGATCTGGGCGATGTTTTCCACTTGTTTGGCGATCTGCCCGCTGGCGTGGCTTTGTTCCTGGATGGCATTGGCAATATCGCTGACCTGCTGCTCCACCTGCCGCGCCAGATGGCGTAGCTGCCCGATGGTGTCGCCGGCGGCGCGGACCTTGCCCACGCCCTGCTCTACCCGCTGCACGACGTTTTCGATCAGATTGACGGTTTCACTGGACCCTTCGCGGATACTGGAAACCGTGCTGGTAATTTCCGAAGTGGAGCTGGTGGTGCGTTCGGCCAGCTTGCGCACTTCGTCGGCCACCACGGCAAAACCACGCCCGCTCTCGCCAGCCCGTGCCGCCTCGATGGCTGCGTTCAGCGCCAGCAGATTGATCTGATCGGCGATATCCACAATCACGTTCACCACCGAGCCGATAGATTCGGTGCGGGTCTGCAGCTCGCCCACGTAGCGGGCGGTTTCGTTGACCACGCTGGAAATGCTCTCGATCTCGGCTACGGTCTCCTGGATCATCGCCTCGCCTGCGGCCACCTGACGGCCGCTTTCGATGGCAAGCTGGTCGGCATCGCGGGTACGCTCGGCAATTTGGTTGATGCTGACCGTCACCTGTTCGATGGCTGCGGCCATCTCGGCCGCAGACACGCTGGCGTGGTGGGCGCCCTGCTTTACCTGATCGGAAGCAACACTCAAGCCCTCCGCCGCCACGGTAACCGCCTGCGAATGCCCGCCCAGCTGGCGGATGGAGTCACGCATCTTGCCCAGCAGCAGGTTGAACGAACGCAGCAAGCCGCCAATCTCGTCGTTGTGGGTGACTTCCACTTCACAGGACAAGTCCTGCTGGTCGGCAATGTGCCGTACTGCCCCGACAGCCTTGCGTACCGGCCGGTTGATGCTGGCAAGGATGGCGACGCTGAAGCCCACCAGCAGCAGCACGGTCAGCCCCAGCGACACCCCGAACACCACCTTGGCCTGGGCCACATCCCGTTCGGCCTGCTCGCGGGTACGCGCGGTGTCGTCAAGAATGGCGTTGACCAGCGCGGAAACCGAGTTTCCCAGCTGCGTGCCCACACTGCGCCAGCTGTCCACCGCAGCCGTCATCTTGTCTGCCGGGGCCTGCTGTGCGCGCAGTGCCATCAGGCCGTCAAAGCGGCTGTTGTATTCGGCCAGCTGCTGCATGAAGCGCTGGTGCATCTGCTGCTCGGCGGTTGCGCTGGCACCGCTCAGATACTGTTTCAGATAGCCTTCCAGTTTGCTGATGGCTTCGCTACGGCGACGGTTGGCCGCATCGCGGAACGCCGGCGCCCCCTCGTACACCAGATAGATGTTTTCGATGCGCAAATCCTTGAAGGTGCTGCGGATATTGGCCACCAGCGTCAGCCGCGGCATCAGCCGGCCGTTGACGTCTTCAAGTTTGGCCTCGGTGGCTTGCAACTGGCGCAGGCCGACAAAGCTGGGCACCAGCGCGGCCAGCAGGGCTAGCAGGGTAAACAGGATGAGTTTGGCTTTGATGGTCATGATGGTTCAGGGTTGAAGTTGCGGCTGGGGGCGACGGCGATTGGCCCATTTGTGGAAATCGCGCGTCATTTTTTTCAGATCGGAAGCGGCGGTTTCGACGTCGGCGGTGCGCAGGCGGACAGCCTGGCTGGAGGCAAGATTGCCTTCTGCCATGACGTTTACCTGAGCAAGGGCCGACACGGAGTCCTCAAGCGCCCGCGCTTTTTGCTGCATCTGTTCGCAGATCAGCTGTGCCTGCTGACGTGCACGCTCGGCAGTCTGGGTCAGTTGCGACAGGTGGGCACTGGACGACTGGGTGCGCTGGTTCACCTGCGCCACCTCGGTGGCCATGTCCTGCATGCTGCGGAATGCCTGGCCGGTAATGCCTTCGATCTCGGACAGGATCTGATTGATGGCCTGGGTGGCATTGTCGGCCCGGTTGGCCAGCAGCCGGACCTCGTCGGCCACCACGGCAAAACCGCGGCCGGCCTCGCCGGCACGGGCGGCCTCGATGGCGGCGTTCAGTGCCAGCAAGTTGGTCTGGTCGGAGATCTCGTGGATCTGGCCGGTGATAGTGCGGATCTTCTCCATGGCATTGAACAGCTGCTGGATGGATGCCGTGGTATGGCTCACCACCGCCACGGCCCGGTCTGCGGCCTGCGACGCTTGCTGCATGGCGGCACCGCCCACATTGGCCACGTTCTGAGTGGCCATGGCGTCCTCCAGCCCGGTCTGCGCCAGTGAGGCCACCTCCCGCACCGCCTCAGACATACCATCGATATTGCGGCTGACCAGCTCCAGACTGCGCACCTGCTCCCCGGTACGGTGGGCCAGGGCCTGCACCTCGTTGTGCAGCACTTCGGCGTGCTGATGGGTACGGGCACTGGCGGTGATTACATCCGCCACGATGGAACGCTGGTAAATGCGCAGCGACTCCAGCCCGGCCTCCAGCCGCCCCAGAATGCCGCCGGTTTTCACCGGCAGGTTGTGGCTGAGCTGGCCCTCGCTGATAAAGCGCATGCCGGACGCAATCCGGTACAAGCTGTACATGAAGTAGCGCATCGCCAGCAGGCCACTGGCGGCGGTAATGGACAAGGCCAGCGTGCCAGCCAGTCCGCGGTGCCATAGCACGTCGATCGGCGACCAGCTCAGGATGGCCGTGGCCAGCAGGCCAAGCGCCATGCCGACAGCCCCCAGTTGCAACGGGTCCTTGTAGCGCTTCATACGTTGCAGCGACGATGGCAAGGTCGCCTGCTTGGCCCGCACCTGGCGGTATAGCGCATCGACAGCGCGTACCTCTTCGACACTGGGTTTCGAGCGTACCGACATGTACCCGACAATGGTGCCGTCTTCCGTAATGGGGGTGACGTAGGCTTCCACCCAGTAGAAATCGCCGTTCTTGCAACGGTTCTTCACCAGGCCGCGCCAAGGGATACCGGCCTTGATGCAGGCCCATAGGTCGGCAAACCCTTCTGGCGGCATGTCCGGGTGGCGCACGATATTGTGGTTCTTGCCGAGCAACTCGGCCTCCTCGTAACCGCTGACCTCGATGAAGGCACGGTTCACGTAGGTAATCAGGCCCTTGCGGTCGGTCTTGCTGACGATGGGGCTGTCCGGGTCGACAAAGCGTTCTACCTGGGTAACGGGCAGATTGATCTTCATGATGCGGGCCTCAGAGCTGCAAGAAGCGCATCGGGTCCATGCCCCACTGACGCGCGTCTTCGTTTCGCAGGATGCGGTCGCCACCGCCATGCCCGAACGAGCGGGACAAGTCAATGATTTCCGGCGGGATATAACACTGGCGGCGGCTACTGAAAAACGCACGCACTACCGGTTTGGTGAGGTCGTCGTCGTTCTGGTCGATCACCACGCCCAGCTTGCCGCTCTCCAGCGACACCAGCGTTCCCACCGGATAGATCCCGATACACTTGATAAAGGCCCGCACCATCTCCGGGTCAAAATGATGTTGCCCCCATTCGTAGATCTTGCGCAGCGCTGCCGGCGGGGTGATGCCTTTGTGGTAGCAACGCTCCGACGTCAGCGCGTCGTACACGTCGATAATGGCAGCCGCCCGGCCTGCCTCGCTGATGGCTTCACCAGCCAGTCCGTAGGGGTAACCGGTACCGTCAAAGCGTTCGTGGTGCTGCAGCGCAATATCTACCGCCACAACCGGCAGGTCCGGGTAGCCGGCCAGTAGATCGGCACTGTGATTCACGTGCCGCTTCATCAGCTCGAACTCTTCGGGAGTGAGCTTGCCTGGCTTGTTGAGGATGGCTTCATCCACACACATCTTGCCGATATCGTGAATCATGCCCCCCAGACCGAACTCTTCCAGCCCGCCGTAACGCCCTTTGCGGATGAACTCGAACGCCATCAGCAGCACGCCCGATGCGACGGAATGGCAAAAGGTATAGTCGTCACGGCTGCGCATCTTGCTTAACACCATCAGCGCGGTCGCATTGCGCAACACCGAGTCAGCCAGCTGCGGCATCAGCGCGTGCAGTGGTTCGAACTCCAGCGGCTTGCCCAGCCGGGCATCGCGCAGCAGATCGCTGACAATCAGATTGGCCTGATCCAGCAATCGCCGGGCTCGGGGCAGCTCGCTGTGCAGCTCGGCGCGCGGCGCCTGCGGCGGGTCACTTTGCAGGATCACTTCGATCTGCTTGTCCAGCTCGCGATCAACCTGCGCCTGACTTGGGGCATCGACGACCGACAAGCCTTTCTGGGTGTCGATGTACAGATCGACTATGCCATGCTGACGCAGGGTCTCGATCTGGGCCTCGTTCGCCACCAGGAAGCGGGAGCTAAGGAAGGGATGATCTGTCCAGCCACAATTCAGGTCATGGATGTACATGCCGGTGCGCAGCTGGGAGATATGGATTCTTCTGATTCTGTGTCTTTTCATATATTTTACAAGTGATGTTGTGCTGCGTTAAATATTGATAGTTTTTAAATCATTTGATTTAATCAATGCGCCTTTTTTTTAATTTTTGCCATTGTAATAAGGTGGCAATCAGAAAATTTGACTCAGATCAAATGACATAACCATACGGCGGATTAGCCCCTCCAGACATGGTCCAACGCCCGGCGTGCGGCGATGGCATGCATGCCAGCCCGGCTTGAGGTACCCTCTGCCCTTTCATCGCCTTGCACCGGCAGCCTGCGCTGCCCCAGATTCATGCGTATCCAGGACTTTCACCAACAGTTGGCCGCCATCGGCGCGCGCCCCTGTCACATCGGCCGTATCAACCGCGCCTGGCTCAAGGGCCTGCCGCTGGATAACGGCACCCGCCACCAGAAGAGCGAGCACTACTTTCCGCTATCGGTCCGCGACGGCTTGCCGCCGATCAGCGCACAAATGGCCGCGCTGGCGCGCATCCATTCGCAACACGAAGCGGCAGACGGTTCGCTGCGCCTGCTGGTGAAACTGGCTGATGAACAAATGGTGGAAAGCGTGCTGTTGCCACGCGACGGCTTGTGCGTGTCTAGCCAGGTGGGTTGTGCCGTCGGCTGTACATTCTGCATGACCGGCAAATCGGGCTTGCTGCGGCAGCTGGGCAGCGCCGAGATTGCGGCCCAGGTGGCGCTGGCGCGCCAGCTGCGTCCAGTGAAAAAAGTGGTATTCATGGGCATGGGCGAACCGGCGCACAATCTGGACAACGTGCTGGAAGCCATCGAGCTGCTGGGCACCGACGGCAATATCGGCCACAAGAACCTGGTGTTTTCCACCGTCGGTGACGAGCGGGTGTTCGAGCGCCTACCGCAGCTGCGTGTCAAGCCGGCACTGGCGTTATCTTTGCATACCACCCGCGCCGAACTGCGCGCCCAGTTGCTACCGCGCGCGCCGCGACTGACACCGGAACAGCTGGTGGAGATGGGCGACGCCTACGCCCGCCAGGTAGGCTACCCCATCCAGTACCAGTGGACCCTGCTGGCAGGCATCAACGATACCCAGCAAGAACTGGACGCCGTCATCCGGCTACTGAAGGGCCGCTACGGTTTGCTGAACGTCATCCCCTACAACAGCGTGGAAGGCGACAGCTTCCAGCGCCCGGACGACGACCGCGTCGCTGCCATCCGCCGCTATCTGCACGAACACGGCGTCCTGACCAAGGTACGCAACTCGGCGGGGCAGGACGTAGACGGTGGCTGCGGCCAACTGCGCGCCCGCGCCGCCAGCGTGATCGACCATAGCCGCCTGTTACGACGACAGGCTGCCCAAGGGTAAGGGCAATACCATAGGCATTCTTTAATATCATGACGGCGGGAAGCCTATGCTGAGGTAGCTGCACATGCAGCCGACATTAGCAAGGAGCCCGTCATGAGCGATACCGCTACGCCAAGCAAGGCACCGCAGGCAGACCGTGCCGAAGACAATGCCTATTTCCCCTCGCCCTATTCGCTGTCGCAGTACACGGCACCACACACCGATTTTGACGGTGGCAGCTACAACCAGCGCTACCGAGGCGATGGCCGCATTCTGGTGGTGGCCAGCGACGAACGCTATCTGAAGATGGGCAACGGCAAGCTGTTCTCCACTGGCAACCACCCGGTCGAGACCCTGCTGCCGCTGATGCACCTGCACCACGCCGGCTTTGCCATTGAGCTGGCCACCTTGTCCGGCAACCCCGTCAAGCTGGAGCACTGGGCCATGCCGCATGCCGATGCGGCCGTGATGGCCTTCTACCGTCAGCTGCTGCCCCAGCTGCACGCGCCGCGCAAACTGGCCGACATCCTGCCGCGCAGCGGCCACGCCCCCTCCCCTTATCTGGCGGTGTTCATCCCCGGCGGGCACGCCGCGCTCAACGGCCTGCCGTATAGCCGCGACCTGAAGCAACTATTGCAGTGGGCCATCGCCAGTGACCGTCACGTGATTTCACTGTGCCATGGCCCCGCTGGCTTGCTGGCCGCCGCGCTGGATGACAGTGCCAGCCGCTTCCTGTTTCGCGATTATTCGTTATGCGTGTTTCCCGACGCCATCGACGCCGGCGCCAACCTGGACATCGGCTACCTGCCAGGGCCGATGCCGTGGCTGCTGGCCGCCCGCTTGCAGGATCTGGGCATGACGGTGCTGAACGAAGGCATCAGCGGGCAATGCCATCGCGACGGCCTGCTGCTGACCGGCGACTCGCCACTGGCGTCCAACGCGCTGGGGCGACTCGCCGCCGACACCTTGCTGGCTCGCTACGGGCATTAGCGCCGGCTCGCCCCTTTCGCCAAGCGCTGGCCGCCTACCGGCTTCTTCAGGCCGCCTGAAGAGCATGCTCAGGAATCTTCGTCATGCCACCGCGCCGGTTGGGCGACAATAACCGCTGCAGAAAGGACACACCATGCTGATCAAACGACCGGCCGCCGAACGCGGCCACGCCAATCACGGCTGGCTGGACAGCCACCACAGTTTTTCTTTTGCCGGCTATCACGACCCGGCGCACATGGGCTGGGGCAATCTGCGCGTCATCAACGACGACCGCATCGCCGCCGGCAGCGGCTTTGGCCGGCACCCGCATCGCGACATGGAGATCATCAGCTACATCCTGTCGGGTGCCCTGGCCCACGAAGACAGCCTGGGCAACCGCAGTGTCATCCCGGCTGGCGACGTACAGCGCATGAGCGCCGGTACTGGCGTACTGCATAGCGAGTACAACGCGGCGGATGGCGAAACGCACTTCTTGCAAATCTGGCTGTACCCGCAACAGCAAGGCATGGCACCAGGCTACCAGCAACGGTCGGTGCCCATCGCTGCCAAACGCGGCCAACTGTGTGTGATTGCCTCGCCACAAGACAGCGAACACGGCGTGCGGCTGTTTGCTGACGCCACGCTTTACGCCGGCCTGTTTGACGGCGCCGAACAGGCCAGCCTGGCACTGGACCCGCAACGTAAGGGCTATGTTTTCCTGGCTCGCGGCCAACTGACCGTCAACGACCAGACACTGCACGCCGGCGACGCTTTGCTGGTCAGCGCAGAAAGCCGCCTCGACTTCCGCGACGGCATGGCCGCCGAAGTGCTGGTGTTCGACCTGGGCGAGTAGGGCCGGCTAGCGCAATGTTTGCTGTGTCGGCGCTTGGCCTGTGGGGCACTGTTCGAAACGTCGGGCGCCGCAGCGGGCGCCGACCCGGCTGGCACGGCTTGAGCAAGCAGCCACCGGCGGGCGCCCCGAGGGGCAAGCCCTAGGCACCCGCCTCCGGGCTAGCCGTGGCGGGCACTTGCGTGGCGTTTGTTTCACTACCTGCCAATGGCTGCAAGTAGCAGTCCACGAATTCTTGCAGTGGCATCGGTCTGGCAAAGTGGTAGCCCTGCAAGCGGTCTACCCCCATCTCCACCAGACGGCAATGCTGGTATGCGGTCTCCACCCCTTCGGCGACCGTTGCCATACCCAGCCGCCGCGCCAGGTCGATGACGTTGGCGACGATATCGCCGGGTTGCCCCTGGCGTAGTTGGCTGACAAAGCTGCGGTCAATCTTGATGCAGTCCACCTGCATGCGGGTGAGGTAGACCAAGGACGAGTGACCGGTACCAAAATCGTCCATTGCCATCCGGATACCCAGCTGTTTCAGTTGCTCCAGCACCCGATAGCAGCGCTCGTCATCCGGCAGACTGGCGCGCTCGGTCAGCTCCAGCATCAGTTCGCCCCCGCACTGCTGCAGCCTTGCCTGCAACTGGCGGCAGCCTTGCAGCAGGCCGTCATCCAGTAGTTGCTGCGCACAAATATTGAGGCCCAGCTGAAAACCCGGCGGCAGGTGCACGCCGGCTTGGTTCAGCATCGTGTTGACCTGCTGCAGCAATACCTGGAACAGGCGGTTGATCTGGCCACTGGACTCCGCCACGGCAATAAAGCTGTCCGGCGGGATAAAGCCACGGCGATGGTGACGCCAGCGGATCAGGACCTCCCCACCACACAAACCGCCCTCGCGGCTGAAAACCGGCTGGATGTATGCGCTGAACTGTTGCCGTGACAAGCCTTGCGCAATGTCACGCCGCATTCTCGCTTCGCCGGTTTGCTGCCGGCACACCAGGCGATAGATCAGCAGCGAAAAGGCCTGTAGCAGTAGCCAGTAGCCCAGATAGTGGTACAGGGTATAGCGCAACAAACCACCGCTATCGTAGGCAAAGCCGGTGCTGAAATAACGGTTGCTGGAAACGGCCACCGGCTCCCCCCCGCGCGGCAGCAAGCCATTGCCAGTCAGCCGGTAGCGGCCTACCTGTATATAGACCTGCAGGTAATCCTGGTGTTCGGGGAAGATGGCCCGCAACATCAGCAGGTTCATGCCGTAGAACAGCCTGGCGTCAGCATGCAGGTAATGCCATACCAGGGTAGAGGTGCCCGGCACCAGCGGGCTGTTTGGCAAATAGATCAGCGGAGGCACCCGCTGACCCTGCCCGAGCTGCAGTTGCTGGTGACCGGTGATGCTGCTACAGGTCAGCGTTCGCTGCCCGGCGTCGGCCAGGCTGACAGAGCGGACGTAGGGGTTACGCAGCACCAGCCGCCGCGCCTCGTCCACGAAGGCATCGCAATCATGACGCAGGGCCAGCAGCCTGGGCGTAGCACTACCCTGCAAACCGGCCAGCACACCGGTAAGACGTTGCTCGACCAGGCGCGCGGCGGCGCGACCCTCCTGTTGTAGCGCATTATGGGCAACCGACAGGACAAGCAATGTGGTGGCGATGCTGCAGCACAAGGCCAGCAGCCATGGGGCGTGCCGGTTGCCCAACAGCGCAACACGATAGAAAAGCACTTTCACGATAACGGGTGATGTGTGTGATTGTTCTAATTAAATTTAAAATTGATGGCTTATTGATAAGCAAATTCCATATTAATGCAAATAAGGCCGCTTACCAAGCCCACGTAGCCTGACACAGGCACCAGACCGGCATGCCGGTGGCAAACACGCATCGCCATGTGTTGCAAACGTGCAGGCAACAGCACCAATAGCACATGGTCATGCAGCAAACCGCATCATTTCGATATATTCGCCCGCGCAGCCACTGCACGAATATAATGGCTGCCTATCTGCACACTACCGTCCTCGTTACCCAGCGGACCACTCAACTTGCACAGCCCTACTCTTGTGGCCATTGCCGCCATCCTGATGGTCACCATGACCCTGATGCTGCTGGCAGCCTGGCGCCTCAATACCCACATTCCCGGCCTGAAAGGCTGGACGCTGGCGTTTGCTTGCGGCTTGCTGGTATGCGTCAATATCTTGTGGCGTGACAGTAGCGGCGAGTGGTTGCAAGTGAGCGTGACGCAGCTATCGTCCTTTCTGCTGACCTGGCTGAACCTTGCCGCAGCCCGGCGCTACCTTGGCTTGCCGCGCTTGCCGCTACTGGCCGCCATAGCCAGTGGCAGCATGCTGCTGGCCAGTGCGCTGTACTTCACCATGGTTGACCCGAATCAGGGCGCGCGTTTTCTGCTGCAAAGCTACGCCATGGGGATTCTGTTCCTGCTGGCTGGGCGCCAGATGGCGACCGGCGGCTTGCGCCACTACCCTGCCCGCTACCTGTATGCCGTCATCTGCGGCGGCCACGGCTTGTTCCTGCTGCTGCGCCCGTGGCTGTTCAATCTCGGCCAGCAAGGCATGTTCGACAGCCACGGCACGCTGCTCATCTCGCACCTGGTGGTGGTGGAAACCATCATTGCCGTGGTACTGCTGGGCTTTTCCGTGGTCATGCTGGCTAACGAGTACGTCACCCGCGAACTGAAACAGATGGCCGACCGCGACTCGCTGACCGGGGTATACAACCGTCGCGCCTTTCTGGTGCTACTGGACCAGCTCACCCACTACGCCCAGCGCATGCACTTTCCGGTGTCGGTACTGCTGCTGGACCTCGACCACTTCAAACGCATCAACGACACCTGGGGCCACCAGCGTGGCGACCAGGCGCTGTGCCACGTGGTAGGCATTGCCCAACAATGCCTGCGCGACGGCGACGTGATCGGCCGCCTGGGCGGCGAAGAATTCGCGATTGCGCTGCCCAACGCCAGCCAGGCCGAGGCCCAGCAGATTGCCAGCCGTCTGCGCATGGCGATGGCAGCCCAGCCGCTGCACCATGCCGAACTCACCCTGCCGCTCACCGCCAGTATCGGCGTGGCCAGCTGGCTGGGCGGCGAAAGCCCGGACAGCCTGGTGAACCGTGCCGACGCCGCCATGTACCAGGCCAAGAGCCAGGGGCGCAACCGTATCGTGCTGGCGGAACCGATCGGCCCGCAGCCCTGAGCAACCACTGCACACACTGTTCTGCCAGCCGCCCGGCCACGCGTCTTTAAGCCTGCCGCCCCGCCCCCATCTGCCTGCCATGCCGCGCCTTGCGGCCAACCTTGTCTACTACCGCAGGAGCCCCGCATGAGCGAGCAACCGTACACCCCGCCCCGCGTCTGGGAGTGGAAACAGGCCAATGGCGGCCAGTTTGCCAATATCAACCGCCCGATTGCCGGCCCCACCCACGAGCAAGCGCTACCACGCGGCCAACATCCGCTGCAGCTGTACTCGCTGGCCACCCCCAACGGTGTGAAAGTCACCATCCTGCTGGAAGAACTGCTGGCGCTAGGCCACACCGGCGCCGAATACGACGCCTGGCTGATCCGCATCCAGCAGGGCGACCAGTTCGGCAGCGGCTTTGTCGAGGTCAACCCCAACAGCAAGATCCCGGCACTGATGGACTACAGCGGCGAGCAGCCGGTACGCGTGTTCGAGTCCGGCGCCATCTTGCTGTACCTGGCCGAAAAGTTCGGCGCGTTCCTGCCGCAGGACTTAGCCGGCCGCACCGAAACGCTGAACTGGCTGTTCTGGCAGATGGGCAGCGCGCCGTATCTGGGGGGCGGTTTTGGTCATTTCTACCAATACGCGCCGGTGAAGATCGAATACGCGATCGACCGCTTCAGCATGGAAGCCAAGCGCCAGCTGGACGTGCTGAACCGCCGCCTGGCCGACAGCCCGTACCTGGGCGGTGACAGCTACAGCATTGCCGATATCGCGGTATGGCCGTGGTACGGTGCGCTGGTACTGGGCCAGCTGTACGGCGCCGCCGAGTTCCTGCAGGTGGACGACTACCCGCACGTACAGCGCTGGGCACGCGAGATCGCCGAGCGCCCGGCGGTACAACGCGGCCGCCGCGTCAACCGCACCTGGGGCGACGAGGCCGAGCAACTGGCCGAACGCCACAGCGCCGCCGACCTGGACCGCTAAGCGCCACAAAGCACAAGGCCGCTGCATGTGCAGCGGCCTTGTCGCGTCGTGCGGCCAACGTTTGCACAACGTGGCCGGCTATGGCATCAATCGCGGAAGTTGTTGAACTGCAGCGGGAAGCCGTTTTCCATATCGCCGGCAATTTCCTTGCGCATCAGTGCCATCACTTCTTGCAGCACGTCGCGCTTGGCGCCGGAAACGCGCACCGCCTCGCCCTGGATGCTGGCTTGCACCTTCAGCTTGCTGTCCTTGATGAGCTTCACGATCTTCTTGGCCAGGTCGGTTTCCAGGCCTTCCTTCACGGTCAGCACCTTCTTCACCTTGTTGCCGCTGACCTTCTCCAGCTTGCCGTACTCCATGCAGCGCACGTCCACACCGCGCTTGGCCAGCTTGGTGGTCAGGATGTCGTTCACCTGATCCAGCTGGAATTCGCTGTCGGCAAACAGCGTCAGCGTCTTGTCGCCGCTTTCGATACGGGCGTCGCTGCCCTTGAAGTCGTAGCGGGTAGAAACTTCCTTATTGGATTGGTCTACCGCATTACGGACTTCGTTTTTGTCCACTTCGGACACAATGTCAAACGATGGCATCTTGTTCTTCCTTATGCGAGAGTGGCGCGTATTCTAGCCGAAGTTGGCCGCCAGCAGTGCAGCCGGCAATGCGGGCCACGCCCAGGCCGTCAGCGCCAGCAGGTTCAGCAGCACCGTCAACCAGAACACACGGCGAAAACCGGGCTTGGCCGATTTGTGACGCAGCCAGTGCTGCGCCAATGCCGCACCGGGCCAGCCGCTAAAGATGGCCAGCAGGTGCAGGGTGCTTTCCGGCGTGCGCCAGCGCCCGGCCTGCGCCGCACGCTTGTCTTGCCAGTACAGCACAAACAGCAGCGCGGACAACACCAGCGCCGCGGCGGCCGCCCAGCGTGGCAGCTGCCACAGCGCCAGCAGCCACCACACCAGCGCCGGCCACTGCGGCCACGGCCACGCCGCGCGCGCGGGTCTGGCTGCCGCCAGAACGTGCAGATCCGGCAAGGTGGCAAACGCCGCCCACACCGCCACCTCGCGCCCCTGCCCGTTCAGGCCGCGCTTGAAATAGACGCGCTCGCCCGCTTGCGGGCGGCGTGGCGAGGCGGCAAACGCCGAAACGTGTACGAACAGCTCGTCGCCGTCGCCAGTTTCTATAAAGCCGAAACCGCGCGCCGCGTCCCAATGCCGGATACAGCCCTGCTGCTTGGCGGCAGCGGGCGCCGGGCTGGCGGCAGAACGCGCCCACGCAGCCAACGGACGGCCATCTCGCCCGGTACCGGTGCGGTAGCTGACGCCTTCGCCCACTGCCGGCGGCTTGCCGGCAAAGGCGGAATGGTGCACAAACAGGCGGCTGCCATCCTGCTGCCGGATGAAACCAAAGCCGCGTGCCGAATCCCAACTGCCAAGCGTGCCGTGCAGCGTGCTCTCTGCCGCGCTCATTTGAGCAGCATGAACTCCACCAGCACGTTCTTGAACACGAAGCCCACCACGCCGAAGCCCAGCACGATGAACAACGCGATCATGCCGGTCTTGCCGGCGTTGGACTTCTTGCCCAGATCGTAAATGATGAAGCCCATGAAAATGATCAAGCCGGTGAGCAGGATGCCCATCGACCAGTTGGTAAATTGCTCTTCGCTCATGATGTCTTTGCGCTAAAAGGTTGGCCGCCATTATAGAAGCGGTAATAAAAAACCGCACCCCGTGGGGTGCGGTTTGAACAGATCGATACCGTTTGGCTTACTTGTTCAGACGGCCGGCAATGCGCATGCGCAGTGCGTTCAGCTTGATGAAGCCGCCAGCGTCGGCCTGGTTGTAGGCGCCGCCGTCGTCGTCGAAGGTGGCGATGTTCATGTCGAACAGCGAGTTGGTTTTGGAGTCGCGGCTCACCACGATCACATTGCCCTTGTACAGCTTCAGGCGTACCCAGCCGTTGACGGTTTGCTGGGTGTAGTCGATCAGGGTTTGCAGTGCCTTGCGCTCCGGCGCCCACCAGTAGCCGTTGTAAATCAGGCTGGCGTAACGCGGCATCAGGTCGTCCTTCAGGTGGGCCACTTCGCGGTCCAGCGTGATCGACTCAATGGCACGGTGCGCCTTCAGGATGATGGTACCGCCCGGGGTTTCGTAGCAACCGCGGGACTTCATGCCCACGTAGCGGTTTTCCACCAGGTCCAGACGGCCGATGCCGTGCTTGCCGCCCAGCTCGTTCAGCTTGGCCAGCACTTCGTGGGCAGCCAGACGTACGCCGTTCAGCGCCACGATGTCGCCTTTTTCGAACTCTACGTCCAGGTATTCCGGCGCATCCGGTGCCGCTTCCGGCGATACGGTCCAGCGCCACATGGCTTCTTCCGCCTCGGCGGACGGGTTTTCCAGGTGACGGCCTTCAAAGGAGATGTGCAGCAGGTTGGCGTCCATCGAGTACGGCGCGCCACCGTTCTTGTGCTTCATGTCCACCGGAATGCCGTTTTTCTCGGCGTAGGCCAGCAGCTTCTCGCGGGACAGCAGGTCCCACTCGCGCCACGGGGCGATCACTTTCACGTCCGGCTTCAGGCCGTAGTAGCCCAGCTCGAAACGCACCTGGTCGTTACCCTTACCGGTCGCACCGTGCGATACCGCGTCGGCACCGGTCAGGTTGGCGATCTCGATCTGGCGCTTGGCGATCAGCGGGCGGGCGATGGAGGTGCCCAGCAGGTACTCGCCTTCGTAAATGGTGTTGGCGCGGAACATCGGGAACACGAAGTCACGCACGAACTCTTCGCGCAGGTCGTCGATGAAAATGTTTTCCGGCTTGATGCCGAACTGCAGCGCCTTCTGGCGAGCCGGCTCCAGCTCTTCGCCTTGCCCCAGGTCGGCGGTGAAGGTCACCACTTCACACTGATAGGTGTCTTGCAACCACTTCAGGATCACCGAAGTATCCAGGCCACCGGAATAGGCCAGTACCACTTTATTGATGTCTGCCATCGTCTTCTCTCTCAGTCTACAAGCCGGGTCAGTCGTGTACGCGACCCAGCATCAGGTATTCAATCAGGGCTTTCTGGGCGTGCATGCGGTTTTCCGCTTCGTCCCATACCACGCTTTGCGGGCCGTCGATCACTTCGGCCGCCACTTCCTCGCCACGGTGCGCCGGCAGGCAGTGCATGAACAGCGCATCCGGCTTGGCCAGCTTCATCAGGTCTTCGCTGACCATGTAACCGGCAAACGCATCACGCCGCGCTTCGGCCTCGCCTTCAAAGCCCATGCTGGTAAACACGTCGGTGGTCACCAGATCGGCGCCGGCCACGGCGGACGCCGGGTTGTGGAAGGCTTCAAAACAGTCGCTATCGTAATGCTGGCCGTCCAGCACCTGCAGCTCGTACCCCACCGGCGTGGCCACCTTGAGCTTGAAGCCCAGCAGCTTGGCGGCCTGCAGCCAGGTACGCGCCATATTGTTGCCGTCGCCGATCCAGGCCACCGTCTTGCCGGCAATGCTGCCGCGGTGCTCGATATAGGTCAGGATATCGGCCAGGATCTGGCACGGATGGTATTCGTTGGTCAGGCCGTTGATCACCGGCACGCGGGAGTACGCGGCCAACCTTTCCACCATGCTCTGCTCGAAGGTGCGGATCATGATGATGTCGACCATGCGCGACAGCACGCGGGCGGTGTCTTCCACCGGCTCACCACGGCCGATCTGCGAGCTCTTGCCGTCCAGGAACATGGCGTGGCCGCCCAGCTGCGACATGCCGGCCTCGAACGATACGCGGGTACGCGTGGAGTTCTTTTCGAAAATCATCGACATGACGCGGCCAACCAGCGGTTGGTACAGTTCGCCGGACACTTGTCGTCGCTTCAGTACCTGGGCGCGCTCGAAGAGATGTTGGTACTCCGCGGCGGAAAGGTCTGTGAACTGGAGAAAGTGTTTGGGCTGCTTCATATCGGGTTCCGGAAAAAATTAATGCCACGGCGCTGTGAAAACAAGGCGTTTTCATGCGCGGCGGCACATTACTACACGCAAACCATCTGTCATCGGGTTGATCAACGCAATTTTCGCCATGATGAAATCATGATTTACAAAATTGCGACATGGTTATATGTATACGAAATCCACACTGGTGACAAGCCCGCGCCAGCTGGCGCAAGGCGGCAAAGCGGCAGAAAAAAGCCGGAATGCTGCAAGATCAATCACTTGCAGCACTCCGGCGATTTGTTACCAGTTTCAGCCTGGGGCATGACTGTTTAATAAAACATCATGCCCTGTCAGAACGGTCAGTTGAACCAGCTGCGACTGGGCAGTTCGGCCAGTTCGTCGTCGCGCAGCACGCGCACGCAGTAGTCGCCGCCACTCTCGTCCAGGCCATGCATTTCGATGGATTTCTGCGTTTTCAGCAGCCGCGCCATATAGGCCACGATATTGGCCTCGATCACCTGCCCCGGCACCAGCACCGGAATGCCCGGCGGGTACGGCACCACCTGGTCGCAGCAAACGCGGCCGTTCAGCGCCGGGTTGGGCAGCCCGTCGTCGTCCAGCAGCGGCAGGCGCTCGCCGGCCTCGTAAAACGCGTCGCGCGGCAGGCAGGCCAGCCGTGAAAACCCCGGAATCTCCGGCATGCGGCCCGCCGCACGCGGCGGACGTTGCTCCTTGGCCAGCCGCAACAGTGCGTCGAACAGCCGCGACATCTTGCTGCGCGTGGTACCCACCGTCAGCAGCAGGGTGATGGTATTGAAGGTGGATTTTTCGATCTGGATATTGAAGCGCTCGAACAGTGCGCGCTGCAGCTCGTCGGCCGAGTAGCCGCTTTGCGAAATGTCTACCGTCAGCTTGGTAGGATCCAGCCGCACGCCATCCTCGCGCACCGCCTCGGGCAGCAGGTCGTCCAGCTCCAACACGCGGAAGGCGCCGGTAGAATTGATCTTCTGCCGCAGCTCTTGCGCCAGCTTCAGTGCGCGGTCCAGCAGCCGGAAGCCCTCGGTCACCGCCTGCTTGCGTGCCACGTCCAGGCTGGCGATCAGGTTGTACTGCGGGCTGGTGGAGGTGTGCATGTTGAAGTTTTCGCGGAACAGGTGCTCGTCAAAGCCGGGGTCATTGACGTGAATCATGCTCGCCTGCGAGAACGCCGACAGGATCTTGTGCGTGCTCTGGGTAACGTAATCGGCACCGGACTCCAGCGCCGTCGGCCGGAATGCATGGTGGAACCGGGCGTGGCCGTACCAGGCCTCGTCCACGATCACCTTGATACCAGCCGCGTGCGCGGCTTCGATGATGGGCTTGAGGTCGTAACGCAGGCCGTCGTAGGTGCAACTGGTCAGAATCAGCACGCGGGCGTCGGGGTTGGCCGCAATGGCGTCGAAGATCACCTGCTTGGGCACCGGGCCGAAAATGCCGTATTGGCGGTTGACCGAGGAGTCCAGATACACCGGGCGCGCGCCGGACAAAATCACGCCATGGTGGACGGACTTGTGGCAGTTACGGTCCAGCAGCAGTTTGTCGCCTGGTGCCAGCAGCGTCTGGAAGATCACCTTGTTAGAGGTGGAGGTGCCGTTGGTAGCGAAATAGGTTTTGCGGGCGCCAAACGCTTTGGCAGCCAGGGTTTGCGCCTCGGCAATGACGCCGGTGGGATGCAACAGCGAATCCAGCATCGGCACCGACACCGACAGGTCGGCGCGCAGCATCTCTTCGCCGACAAAGTCGTAGAAGTCGCCCACCCACGGGCTGCCTTTCAGCGAGTCGCCACCGGCGTGGCCCGGCGTGTGCCACGAATCCTTGGCCATGCGCACGTATTGCTTGAGCTTGTCGTAGAACGGCGTGGCCGCCTTCTCGCCCATCTCGGCGGCCAGAATGCGGAACCAGCCGTTGAAATCGCGCTCGTCGCGGTAGAAATAACCGTCAATCGCGTGGCTGGCCAGCTCTTCCATCAGCACTTTCTCGTCGTCATCCTGCAGCAGGATGTACAGCGACAACTCGGGGCGCAGCTGGTTGATCTGGTTGGCCAGCTGTACCGCCGGCTGGGTGGCGCCCTTCTCTTTCAGGCCCTTGTCGATCAGCACGATCTGGATCTCGCCATCGCAGCCCACGCGCTCCAGCGCCTCGCTGCTGCGGCCAACCCCCTGGAACACCAGGCCGAACGGGTTGGCCATCTTGCCCGTTACTGCCTCCAGCGCCGCCAGTACATCGCTGCGCCAGGCGGCGTCATCACTCACCACCAACACTCTGCTCACCGGATTCATCGGTGCTCTCCTCTTGATACTGCGTTTTTTATGCTGTCTGTCGTGCTGTTATGGCCGTCGCTGCGGCGTTGTTTGGCGCTATCGTAAGCACAGCCGCACCATGCTGTCATGCTGCAGTCGCAAAACAGCGTAGCCGATGTCGCCTTGCCAGCAGCCACCGCCCCAATCCGTTACAATGCCGCCCATGCTGACCGACATCGAAAAGAACCTGCTGCGCGACCATTACCGCGCCATTTCCGACAACCTGCCCGGCTTCCGTCCGCGCGCGGCGCAGCGCCGCATGCTGGCCGAAATCGCCAACGCCTTCGGCCGCTGCACCATGCCGCCCACGGATAACGAGCAGGAGCCGGAAGACAATAGCGGGGACAGCATCGTGGTGGTGGAAGGCCCCACCGGTGTCGGCAAGAGTCTGGCCTACCTGCTGGCCGGCGGCGTGATGGCCAAGTCGCGCGGCAAGAAGCTGGTGGTCACCAGCGCCACCATCGCGCTACAGGAACAGCTGGTCAACCGTGACCTGCCGTTCATGATCGACAAAAGCGGCCTGGCAGTGACCTTTGCGCTAGCCAAGGGCCGCGGCCGCTACCTGTGCCCGTACCGCCTGTACCAATTGACAGCCGACACCGCCCAGGGCGAGTTGCTGGCGATGGACCCGAGCATGGCCTTGTGGGAGCGCAAGCCGGAACAGGCGGAGATCGACGCCCTGCGCCAGCTGGCCGACGCCTTCCATTACCGCCGCTGGAACGGCGACCGCGACAGCTGGCCGGAAAATATCCAGGACGAGCTGTGGCGCCGCGTCACCAACGACCGCCACGGCTGCCTGAAAGCCGGCTGCCCCAACCGTGCCGAATGCCCGTTTTACCTGGCGCGCGACATGCTGGAAAAAGTGGACGTGGTCGTAGCCAACCATGACTTGCTGCTGGCCGACGTATCGATGGGTGGCGGCGTCATCCTGCCGGCACCGGAGCAAAGCCTGTACTGCATCGACGAGGCGCACCACCTGGCCAAGAAGGCGGTCAACCAGTTTGCCGCCGAACACAGCCTGGCGCAGGCCATGGCGTGGCTGGACAAAGTACCGGCACTAGCCACCCGCGTACAAACGCTGATCGACAAACCCGAGCTGTGTGCCAACGCGATGGACGCCGCCGGCGCCTGCATGGAAAGCCTGACCGAATGGCTGTGGCTGCTGCAAGGCCAGACCGAGCTGGAAGCCAATAGCGACAACCTGGAGCCCAGCTGGCTGATCGAAGACGGCATCCTGCCCGAGCACATGAAGATTCCGGCGGCCAACATGGCACTGTCGGCACGGGCGCTGTACAAGAACCTTACCGGCATCAGCGACGCCATCGGCGCACTGCGCAAGGACAAACAACAGGACGCCGTGCTGCTGGACAAGCTGGCCGCCGACACCGGTTTCTTCGTCAGCAAAGTCGAACCGATGGTGGCGCTGTGGGACCTGTACGAACGCGAGCCGGACGAAAACGCGCCGCCAATCGCCAAATGGGTCACCCGCCGTGCCGACGGCAAAGGCGACTACATTTTCTCGGCATCGCCGGTTACCGCTGCCGGCAGCCTGGCGGCGAACCTGTGGCGGCGCGCCTCCGGCGCTCTACTCACCTCCGCCACGCTGCGCTCGCTGGGCAATTTCGACCTGCTGCTGTCGCAGACCGGCCTGAAATGGCTGCCCGACGTACAGTGCGTCGCACTGGAGTCGCCGTTCAACTTTACCGAACAGGGCGAGCTGTACCTGCCGCCGCTGCACGCCACGCCCAAAGACCCGGCCGCGCACACCCGCGAGATCATCGACTGGCTACCCAAGCTGATCGACCTGTCCCAACCGCTGGGCACGCTGGTGCTGTTTACCTCGCGCAAACAGATGCAGGAAGTGGCGGAAGGCATTCCGGCCGGTCTACGCCAGCACGTGCAGATGCAGGGCGAGCTACCCAAGGCGGTTCTGCTGGAAAACCACTACGCAGCGCTGAAAGCCGACCGCCCCAGCGTGCTGTTCGGCCTGGACTCGTTCTCGGAAGGGCTGGACCTGCCGGGCGAAGCCTGCGTGCATGTCATCATCGCCAAGCTGCCGTTTGCCATGCCGGACGACCCGGTTGGCCGCACGCTATCGCGCTGGATCGAAAAACGTGGTGGCAACCCGTTCATCGAGCTGACCGTACCGGAAGCGTCGATCAAGCTGGTACAGGCGGTAGGCCGCCTGATCCGCACCGAAAGCGACTACGGCCGCGTCACCATCCTGGACAACCGCATCGTGCGCCAACAGTACGGCAAACGCCTGCTGGCATCGCTGCCAGCTTTCCGTCGGCTCTGACATTAGGGAAAACCGTGGCGCAACAAGCTGCCTAAAACGTGAAGTGAAATCGATTTTAGGCTAGAATTAGGGTCAACCCGAATGACCTGCCAGGCAATACCATGCCCTTTTCAATAAAGCAGGCTACGGGCTGAGACCACACCCACAAGAACAAGCGCCCGGTTAAAGCCATGATCTGCAACCCGTACGAAATCGTTATCCAAGGCCTGACTTCCGAAGGCCGTACCTTCCGCCCCAGCGACTGGGCCGAGCGCCTGGCCGGCATTCTGGCTTCCTTCGGCGACGACCAGAAACTGGCCTACCACCAGTTTGTGCGCCCGATGATGCTGGACAACGTCCGCTGCGTCGCCGTGGACAAAAAGCTGGAAAAAATCCAGCCTGCCGTCTACCGCTTCCTGATGGACTTCGCCAAAGACAACGATCTGCGTATCGTGGACTGCCGCACGCTGATCGACGAAGTCTACCCCAACCAGTTTCTGGCCTGACCGCAGCGCGCTACCGGCGCAGCCTGGCAAGCTCCCTCATTCCTGATCCGCAAGCCGTGCCCGCGAAACGTAGTATTTGCTACCATACACGCCTAACTCATCAAGCGACTGAAGCATGGCCATCGTTATCAAGAATCAGCAAGACATCGAAAAAATGCGTATCGCCGGCCGTCTGGCGGCCGAGGTACTGGACTACATCACACCGTTCGTCAAACCGGGCGTTACCACCGAAGAGCTGAACCGCCTGTGCCATGACTACATGGTCAACGTGCAAGGCACCATCCCTGCCCCGCTGAACTACGCACCCGACGGCGGCACGCCGTACCCGAAATCGATCTGCACCTCGGTAAATCACGTGATCTGCCACGGCATTCCCGATGACAAGCCGCTGAAAAAGGGCGACATCGTCAACCTGGACATCACCGTGATCAAGGACGGCTACCACGGCGACAATAGCCGCATGTACTACGTGGGCGAGGTGAGCGAGTTTGCCCGCCGCCTGTGCAAGGTGACCTACGAGTGCATGTGGAAAGGCATCGAGAAAGTGAAGCCGGGCACGCACCTGGGAGACATCGGCTACGCCATCCAGCGTCACGCCGAAGCCGCCGGCTACAGCGTGGTGCAGGAGTTCTGCGGCCACGGCATCGGCACCAAGTTTCACGAAGAACCGCAGGTACTGCATTACGGCCAGCCCGGCACCGGCCTGGAGCTGCAAGAAGGCATGATCTTCACCATCGAGCCGATGATCAACCAGGGCAAACGCCACCTGCGCCTGCTGGCCGACGGCTGGACCGTGGTGACCAAGGACCGCAGCCTGTCTGCGCAGTGGGAAC
This sequence comes from Vogesella urethralis, assembly GCF_007644045.2. GTDB lineage: Bacteria > Pseudomonadota > Gammaproteobacteria > Burkholderiales > Chromobacteriaceae > Vogesella > Vogesella urethralis. Next base: position 74,998 of record NZ_VMDW02000090.1, on the reverse strand, counting down.
ACACCATCCTGGTGACCGCCGACGGCTACGAGATCCTCACCACCTCGGAAGGCACCCCGCCCAAGCCGGTGTGGAAGAAATAAACAAGCAGCCCGTCAACGCAAGCCCCGCCTGAATGCGGGGCTTTTTCATGCCTACCCACCGCAATGTGGACAAGCAAAACCCCGCCACCAAGGTGGCGGGGTTAGCACAAGCCGGGCCTCGGCAGCCCGCTTAGTCGTCGGCGAAATCCGCGTCGTTCATCGGGTCGCCCATGCCGGCAGCCACCAGGTCTTCGCGCGTCAGCAGGAACACAAAGCCGTCGCCACTCTGGGTTTCCATCCACACGAACGGCAGGCTGGGGTAAGCAGCTTCCAGCACGTCGCGGTTGTGGCCGATTTCCACCAGCAGCACACCCTGCGGGTTCAGCAGGCGGGCAGCATTCTGCAGAATGACATGGGTAGCGTCCAGACCATCTTCCCCCGAGCCCAGCGCCAGCTCGGGCTCGTGCAGGTACTCGGCCGGCAGCGCGGCAACCGATTCGGCGTCCACGTACGGCGGGTTGGAGATGATCAGGTCGTACGGTTCTTCCAGGCCCTCTACCAGATCGCTGTGAATCAGCTGGATGCGGTCTTCCAGACCGTAATTCTGGATGTTGATGCTGGCCACTTCCAGCGCGTCCAGCGAGATGTCTACCGCGTCGATCTCGGCATCCGGGTAGTGATGCGCCATCTGGATGGCCAGGCAGCCAGAGCCAGTGCACAGGTCCAGCGCGCGGTGTACCAGCTCCGGATGCTCGATCCACGGTGCCAGCGGCTCGCCCATCAGCTCGTAGATGAAGCTGCGCGGCACCAGCACGCGCTCGTCCACGTAAAAATTGAACTCGCCCTGCCACGCCTCGTTGGTCAGGTACGCTACCGGCACGCGCTCTTCGGCGCGACGACGGATCAGCGCCAGCACGTCGGCCACTTCGCCCGGCAGCAAGCGCGCGTCCAGATACGGCTCCAGTTGCTGGATCGGCAGGTTCAGCGCCGACAGGATCAGATAGGCCGCCTCGTCGTAGGCGTTCTGGGTGCCGTGGCCGTAGGTAAGCTCGGCTTCGTTGAAGCGTGACACGGCAAAGCGCATCAGGTCGCGCACGGTCTGGAAGGCACTGGCGGCTTCTTCGTACATCGGGGGTCCTTTCTGTGCGGCGCAAGCGCCGGCAAATGCAAAAGGTTGGCCGCGGCCAACCTTTGGTACGTCATGGTGCCCTGCCGGCAAGCGGCAGGGCTGGCTCGGGCGCCATTATCGCCTAGAACGGCAGCGTTGCGCTGGTTTCCTGCGCCAGTACACGGCGGAAATCGTTCTGGATGCGTTGCAGCGCGGCTTCGTTATCGGCTTCGAAACGCAGCACCACCACCGGCGTGGTATTGGACGCGCGCATCAGGCCGAAACCGTCGGCGTACTCAACGCGCAAACCATCGATGGTGATGATGTCTTCGGCGCCGTCAAACTGGGCGGTTTGCTGCAGGCGGGCGATCAGCGCGTGGTTTTCGCCTTCGGCCGTCTTCAGGTTCAGTTCCGGCGTGGAAACGGCATTCGGCAGCGCGTTCAGCACGGCAGACGGGTCGGCCACCTTGGACAGGATTTCCAGCAGGCGGGCGCCGGTGTACAAGCCATCGTCAAAGCCGTACCAGCGCTCCTTGAAGAAAATGTGGCCCGACATCTCGCCGGCCAGCGCCCCATCCGGGTGCGCTTTCAGCGCCGCTTTCATGAAGCTGTGGCCGGTGCGGTTGATCATCGGCACACCGCCGGCAGCCTTGATCGCCGGCGCCAGCAGGCGGGTACACTTCACGTCGTAAATGATGCGCGCGCCCGGCTGACGGCTGAGCACGTCTTCGGCAAACAGCATCATCTGGCGGTCCGGCCAGATGATGCTGCCATCTTTGGTGACCACGCCCAGGCGATCACCGTCGCCATCGAAAGCCAGGCCGATTTCGGCGTCGGTGTCTTGCAGTGCGCGAATGACGTCCTGCAGGTTTTCCGGCTTGGCCGGGTCCGGGTGGTGGTTAGGAAAATGGCCGTCCACTTCGCAGAACAGCTCTTGTACTTCGCAACCCAGCGCCTTGAACAGACGCGGCGCAAAGTCGCCCGGCACACCGTTGCCGCAATCGACAATCACCTTCATCGGGCGAGCCAGCTTCACGTCGCTGACCACGCGCTGGTGGTAGGCGTCGGCAATGTCGTGGGTACGGTAGCTGCCCTCGCCGCTGGCGAAGTCGTTGTTGATGATGCGCTGGTACAGGGTCTGGATCCAGTCACCGGCAAGCGTCTCGCCATCCAGCATCATCTTGAAGCCGTTGTAGTCTGGCGGATTGTGGCTGCCGGTCACCATCACGCCGGAGAAGGTTTCCAGCTGGTAAGCGGCAAAGTACAGCATCGGGGTAGCGACGCGGCCAACGTCGATCACATCGACACCGGCAGCGCGAATACCCTCAGCCAGGCGGCCGGCCAGTGCCGGGCCGGACAAGCGGCCGTCACGGCCAATGCAGATGGCCGACACTTTGCGCAGGCGCGCTTCGCTGCCGATGGCGCGGCCGATCAGGTAGGCAGCATCGTCTGTCAGGGTGTCACCGACGACACCACGGATATCGTAGGCTTTGAAAATGGATTGAGCGATAGTCATGGGCTAGTGCTTGTCTGTTTGTCTATTTAGAAATAAGTGTGCATTGCGAATGGCATCAGCCGATATTGTGACTCAGCTGCACCAGCGCGTCGAGCTTGGCACGCGCAGCGCCGCTGTCGATGGCGGCAGCTGCGGCCAGCACGCCATCTGCCAGCGTTGCGGCCACACCGGCGGTGTAGATGGCCGCACCGGCATTCAGTAGCACGATATCGCGCGCCGGGCCGGGCTTGCCGGCCAGCACGTCCAGCAGGAACTGGCGGGAAGCCTCGGCGTTCTCGGCACGGATGGCCGACAACGGCGCTTGCGCCAGGCCGAAATCAGCCGGGTTCAGCGTGTAATCCAGAATGACGCCATCTTTCAGCTCCGCCACATGGGTATTGCCGGACAGCGTGATTTCATCCAGGCCGTCGCTACCGTGCACGATCATCACGTGCTCGCTGCCCAGCTGACGCAGCACCCGCGCCTGGATGCCTACCAGGTCGGGGTGGAACACGCCCATTACCTGGTTGGGAGCCCCGGCCGGGTTGGTCAGCGGGCCCAGAATATTGAAGATGGTGCGTACGCCCAGCTCCTTGCGCACCGGCGCCACATACTTCATGGCGGTGTGGTGATTGGGGGCGAACATGAAGCCGACGCCGATCTGGTCGATACAGCGCGCCACGCCGGCTGCATCGAGCGCCAGGTTGACGCCCAGCGCCTCCAGCACGTCGGCACTGCCGGAACTGGACGACACCGAGCGGCCGCCATGCTTGGCCACGCGGGCACCTGCCGCCGCGCTGACAAAGGCGGCGGTCGTGGAGATATTAAAAGTATGACTCTTGTCGCCGCCAGTACCGCAGGTGTCTACCAGATGGGTGCGCTGCTGCACCGGCACGGTAGTGGCAAACTCGCGCATCACCTGGGCCGCGGCCGCAATCTCCAGCACGCTCTCGGTTTTGACGCGCAAGCCGATCAGGATGGCCGCAATCAGTGCTGGCGGGACTTCGCCGCGCATGATCTGGCGCATCAGGTCCAGCATTTCATCGTGAAACAGTTCGTTCTGGTCGATCAGGCGGTTAAGCGCGGCCTGCGGTGTGATCATGCAATATCTCCGGCAATGGGGGGTAAGCGGCTCAGGCGAATTCGGTGAGGAAGTTCTGCAGCATCTGGTGACCATGCTCGGTCAGGATCGATTCGGGGTGGAACTGCACGCCCTCGATCGGCAACGTCTTGTGACGTACGCCCATGATCTCGCCGTCCTCGGTCCAGGCGGTGATTTCCAGGCAATCTGGCAGCGATTCGCGCTCGATCACCAGCGAATGGTAGCGGGTGCAGGTCACCGGATTGGGCAAGTCGCGGAACATGCCGACATTATGGTGCGACACCGGCGACACCTTGCCGTGCATCAGCTGCTTGGCGTGGATGATCTTGCCACCGAACGCCTGGCCGATACTCTGGTGCCCCAGGCACACGCCCATGATCGGCAGCTTGCCGGCAAAATGATGGATGGCCGGCACCGAAATACCCGCCTCGTTGGGCGTGCACGGCCCCGGCGACAACACCAGATACTGCGGATTCAGCGCTTCGATTTCCTGCAGCGTGATTTCATCATTACGGAAAACCTTTACCTCCTGCCCCAGCTCGCCAAAGTACTGCACTAGGTTGTAGGTAAAGGAGTCGTAGTTGTCGATCATTAACAGCATGATGCTTTAAACCCTTATCTAAATGACCTCGCAACGTGGCCGGGCCTTTGCCGCCTTGGCTGGCAAACACCAGCCGCCATCGCGCTGTCCTGAAATTTTTCGCATCCGTACCATACCACAAACTGCGTGCCATTCATGCGGGCCAGGCTGCTTGCCATGCCGAAGCGGGCTCATTTTGCCCCACAGGCACCGTTGGCAGCCTGTCGCCGCGGAAGGGCCGTCAGCCAGCAAGCAGCCGAACCAATCCGTACGGCACAGCAGAAAGCACTGCGTGACCCGCTTACCCGGATCGATTTCAAACATTCATTTCAATTTTATTGATTATGCAAAAAATACCGCGCCTGTTTTAAAGCCGCACCACGCCGCAAAAACAAAGTGGCCACTTTGTAGCGCTTCGTAGCCATATTGCATTGCTACTGACAGATTTCAGACATTTCATTACTCCCACATGGCATTAAAAGCACCCGGCATGCTGCAGCGCGGCGCGACATTGGCATGCGGCGCCAGGCCATGGTTTGACTGTCCGACAAGGCGTCGGCTATGTTCGGCCCGCTGTGCTCGGCAAGAGAGAACAATGTGCATCGAACCCTAGGTCTGCATGCCAGCAGAAGCGTGCCCGGGTTCGCTTACCAAACACGCAAACCGGATGTTGATATGAATGGCATCAAGGAACTGATCGGCAGCCTCGGCGCTGCCATCGGCAAGGCCGATATGCCTGTCGCTGTGTTCGATACCCACGGCGTGCTGTTTGCAGGACAGCACCTGCCCACCCACTTTACCCAAGGGGCGTTGCCGGGCGATTGCCACAGTACGCCACTGGCACTCCCCGAAACCGCCACGCCGGCCTTGCAGCAACTCTTTTCGGCGCTAGGCATGACGCCGCCCGCCGATACGGTGCAGGCCCGCCATCACCGCTGCGCTGACGGGCTGGAAGTGATTTGCCTGACACTGCACGGCTTTACCCTGCCAGCGCCACTATGCGCGCCGCTTGACTTGCTGCAGCAGCAGGTCAAGGAGCTGCAGGCTCTGAACAATGGCTTGCAAACCATTATCTCGTTGCAGTCGCAAGTGGAAAAGTCACTGTGGGAGCGCCACCTGCAGCACGCCGCCGTCCTGGAAAATGCCAGCGCTGCCTACATCTGCCTGGACGAACGGACTACGGTCGTCAGCTGGAATCACGCGGCGGCCAACATGCTGGGGTGGCGCAATGAGGAGGTGCTGGGCAAGCCGCTGGCGCGCATCCTGTTCCAGCACCCGCAAAACTTCAGCCTGCTGCACCTGCACAACGCGCTCACGCTCCCGCCTGGGCGTGCTGTGCGCAGCCAGGAGTGGACGCTGCAAAGCCGCTTTGGCCACGAGCTGACGGTGGAGGTGTGTACCTATCCGCATACGGTGGATGGCCAGCACTATCTCAACATCTTCCTGCACGACATCACGCGCCGCAAACTGACCGAACAGGCGCTGGAGCAGGAAACCCGGCGCGACCTGCTGACTGGCCTGCTAAACCGCAAAGGCTTGTATGAGGCTCTGCAGCAGCAAGCGGGCAGCGTTGCCGTGCTGTTCATCGATATCGATGGCTTCAAAGCGATCAACGACGACTTCGGCCACGACGCCGGCGACATGCTGCTGCGACAAATCGCACAACGGCTGCGGCACGGCGTGCGCAGCAGCGATGGTGTCGCCAGGCTGGCAGGCGACGAATTCGTCTTGTTGTTGCCGGGCATCAGCACTGCCCGGCATGCAGGTGATATCGCGACCAAACTGCTGCGCAAACTGTCGCAGCCCTATCAACTGGCCGGCCATCACGCTCGTATTGGCGCCAGTATCGGCATCCATCTGGCGATGGCGGCTGCAGATACCCCGGCAGACACCATCATTGCCGCCGCCGACCGGGCCATGTACGAGGCCAAACGGCGCGGCAAAGGGGGCTTTCATGTGTTGGACGATCCGCCCTGAGGCGCAGGCCGCATAGCCCAAACGCGCAAGGGCCTGTCGCTTTGCGACAGGCCCTTGCTGCTTATGCCTCACCCGCACCGACAGCCAGCAGGCTATCGGTCAGCGGCGCTATCAGAACGCCGGTACCACGGCGCCCTGGTACTTGCTCTCGATGAACTTCTTGGTTTCCGGGCTGGTCAGCGCGGCAGCCAGCTTTCTGATGGCCGGGCTGTTTACGTTGTCCTTGCGGGAAACCAGCAGGTTGGCGTACGGCGAGGTGGTTTCAGCAAACAAGCCGTCTTTTTTCGGGTTCAGTTTGGCTTCCAGCGCGTAGTTGGCGTTGATCAGCGCCAGGTCTACCTGGTTCAGTACGCGCGGCAGCGTGGCGGCTTCCAGTTCCTTGATTTTCAGGTCTTTCGGGTTGGCCGCAATGTCATTCTTGGTCGGGTAGATGTTCTTGCGGTCTTTCAGTTTGATCACACCGCCCTGGTCCAGCAGCAGCAGCGCGCGGCCGGCGTTGGTCGGGTCATTCGGAATGGCCACGGTAGCGCCCTTCGGCAGCTCGGCTACCTTCTTGAACTTGGCCGAGTAGGCCGCGAACGGCTCGATGTGCACCGGCTTGCTGGCTACCACCAGGGTAGTGCCACGGTCTTTATTGAACTTGTCCAGGTACGGGATGTGCTGGAAGAAGTTGGCGTCCAGCTGCTTTTCTTGCACCTGGGTATTCGGCAACACGTAGTCGTTGAACACTTTCACTTCCAGATCCACGCCTTGCTTGGCCAGCGTCGGTTTCAGCGCTTCCAGGATCTCGGCGTGCGGCACCGGCGATGCGGCAACAACCAGTTTCACGTTTTGGGCCTGGGCGGCAAAGGCGATGGCGGCGAGGCTGACGGCAGCGGCCAGTTTGCTGATGCGGGTCATGGTTTTTCCTTTTTGAGAGAAAGTCTTCCCCCTGCCCAGCCGGATCGGCACGGGCATGCGGGGCACAGCATGATTAACGGAGTTAAAGCAGGCGGTATGGCCTTAGTCGAAGCGACAGCGGCGTACCAGGCTGTCACCGGCAGACTGCAGGCCTTGCACCAGCGCCAGCAGCAGTACCACGGTGACGATCATGATTTCAGTCTGGAAGCGCTGATAGCCGTAGCGGATGGCCAGGTCACCCAGGCCGCCACCACCGATCACGCCAGACATGGCGGTGTAGCCCACCAGCGCCACCGCGGTGACGGTGGCCGCACCGATCAGGCCCGGCAGCGATTCCGGCAGCAGCACCTTGAACACGATATGCGGCAAGCGCGCGCCCATGGACTGGCTGGCTTCGATCACGCCACGGTCCACTTCGCGCAGCACGTTTTCTACCAGACGGGCAAAGAACGGTACCGCGCCCACCACCAGCGGCACGATGGCGCCAGCCACGCCGATGGAGGTGCCCACCAGCAGCAGCGTCAACGGCATCAGCACGATCAGCAGGATGACAAACGGCAGTGAACGCAGCACGTTTACCAGGAAAGACAGCACCGCGTACAAGCGCGGGCGGGCACGCAGCTGGCCCGGCGCCGAGATGAACAGCAACACGCCCAGCGGCAGGCCGGCCAGCACGGTAAACAGCATCGATACACCGAGCATGGTGAGGGTATCCAGTGTGGCTTCGCCGATTTCGGCCCAATCCACGGTGAGCAACAGGCTCCAGTCAAAATCCGCCATTTACAGCACCTCGCAACGCACGCCCTCGCGGGCAAAGATGGCCGGCAGCGCCGACACGTCTACATCCGACGCCACCACGCCGGCCAGCAGCTGGCCGAATGGGGTGTCCTTGATTTCCGACAGCGTGCCGGACAGCAGGTTGACGCGCAGGCCGACCTCGCGGCCAACCTTGTCCAGCACCGGCTGCAGCGTCGGCTCGCCGACGAAGGTGAGCTTGATCACCGGGGTGACCACACGCTGGCGCCAGATGCCTTGCAGTGCGCCCTGCCCCATGCCGGTTTCCGCCAGCAGGCTTTGCGTTACCGCGTGCTGCGGGGCCAGGAACACGTCCAGCACCTTGCCCTGCTCCACCACGCGGCCGTGGTCCAGCACCGCCACGCTGTCGCACAGCTGGCGAATGACGCGCATGTCGTGGGTAATCAGCACGATGGTCAGGCCCAGCTGGCGGTTGATGTCGGCCAGCAGCGCCAGGATGGCGTCAGTGGTTTCCGGGTCCAGCGCGCTGGTGGCCTCGTCGCACAGCAACAGGTCGGGGTGATTGGCCAGCGCACGGGCAATGCCGACGCGCTGCTTCTGGCCGCCGGACAGCTGCGACGGGCGCTTGTGTTTGTGATCCTGCAGCCCCACCAGCGCCAGTAGTTCGTCCACGCGGGCATCCATCTGCGCCGGGCTCAGGCCACCGGCCAGCTCCAGCGGAAAGCGCACGTTGGCCGCCACGGTGCGCGAGCGCAGCAGGTTGAAATGCTGGAATACCATGCCGATGCGCTGGCGGCGTTGTTGCAGTGCGCGCTCGTCCAGGCGGGTAATGTCCTCGCCGTGCAGGCTGACGTGGCCGGTGTCCGGCCGCTCCAGCAGGTTGAGGCAGCGGATCAGCGTGCTTTTGCCGGCGCCGGAGCGGCCGATGATGCCGTAAATCTCGCCACTGGCAATCTGCAGGCTGACGTTATCCAGCGCGGCGATGGTTTTGCCGCCGTGCTGGTAGTGTTTGCTGATGCTTTGTACTTCGATCATGCCTTGCCCTGTGCCGCTGCGGTGTGGCAGCAGCTTGTCGTTTGATATGGAAGGCAAGTCTATAGCTGTCTACTGGATACAAAAAATAATATAAAGTGACATCCATATTCCGCAGGGGAATTTAACAAAGCAGGCTTAGCATTGGCAGGCATGAAGCCGCGCCGCAAGTGCCAGCAAAGCAAAACCCCCGCAGCCGAAGCTGTCGGGGGTTGGCAAGGTTGGCTGCGCGGGCGCGCAGGCTTACCAGCAACGCTTGATCAGGTTACCCAGCTGGATCAGGCGGCCGTGGAAGAAATGGCCGGCCTCCGGCAGCACGATCACCGGCAGATGCTGCGGGCGCGCCCAATCCATTACCGCCGACAGCGGAATCACCTCGTCGGCTTCGCCGTGGATGACCAGCGTATCGGCCGGCACCGGCGGCGTGGGGATGGCGTATTTGCCCACCGCCACGCCCATCAGCAGCAGCTTGTCGGACTCGATGCGGGCGCGCACCTGCGCCGCCACGAAACCGCCAAACGAAAAACCGGCCAGCGCCAGCGGCAGCTCGCCCTGCTCGGCGCGGGCGTGCGCCACCACCGCCAGCACGTCGTCCACTTCGCCGGCGCCGTAATCGTGCTCGCCCTCGCTGTGGCCAACGCCACGCAGGTTGGGCAGGTAGCAGGCATAGCCCAGCTGCGACAGCGACTTGGCGGCGGTCTGGATGACCTTGTTGGTGTTGGTGCCGCCCTGCGTAGGGTTGGGGTGGCAGATCACCGCAATGCCGGTAGCGTCGCCCACCGCCGGAATGAAGATGGTTTCCAGCTTGCCTACCGGCCCCGCGATGTCGAGTTTGTGCGGCTGCTTCAGCATCAGATCTTCAGCCTTTCCACGATGCGGCCGTGCACCATGTGCTCTTCCACGATCTCGTCGATGTCTTCCTTGTCGATGAAGGTGTACCAGGTCTCGTTCGGGTACACCACCAGCACCGGGCCTTCGTCGCAACGGCCCAGACAGCCGGCCTTGTTGACGCGGATCTGGCCGCTGCCGGCCAGGCCGCGCGCCTTGATCTGGTCTTTCATGTACGCCAGCAGCTCGCTGGCACCGTGGTTGTTACAGCACATCTCGCCTTCGGCGCGCTGGTTGCAGCAGATGAACACGTGTTTGTCGAAGTAGCTCATGCTTGTTCTCGCAGTGGGTGTGCAGCCGGGGTTGGCCGCAAGATGTTATTCGTCGGAGTCCGCCCAGCCGGAAATACCGATGGTGGCGGCGTTATCGAACTTGGCGTACTGGCCGATGAAGGCCAGCCGTACGCGGCCGGTGGGGCCGTTACGGTGCTTACCGATAATGGCCTCGGCCTGGTTTTTCAGGTCGATCTCTTCCGGTTTGTAATAGGCTTCGCGGTACATGAAGATGATCAAGTCGGCGTCCTGCTCGATGGCGCCCGATTCGCGCAAGTCGGACATCATCGGGCGCTTGTCGGTACGCTGCTCTACCGCCCGCGACAGCTGCGACAGCGCAATCACCGGCACCTGCAGCTCCTTGGCCAGGCCTTTCAGGCCGCGCGAAATCTCGCCCAGCTCGGCGGTACGGTTGTCGTTCTTGCCGGAGCCGCTCATCAGCTGCAGGTAGTCGATAACGATCAGGCCCAGCTTGCCGCCGTGCTGGCGCGCCAGGCGGCGGGCGCGGGCGCGCAGTTCCAGCGCGGTCAGCGCCGGGGTTTCGTCGATGTACATCGGCGCCTCGGACAGCTTGCCGATGGCGTAGGTCAGCTTCTGCCAGTCTTCGTCGCCCAGTTTGCCGGTACGCAGCACGTGCTGATCGAGGCGGCCAACCGAACCCAGCATCCGCATCACCAGCTGGGCGCCACCCATCTCCATCGAGAACACCGCTACCGGCAGGCCGGCTTCGATGGCCACGTTTTCGGCAATGTTCATCGAGAAGGCGGTTTTACCCATCGACGGACGGCCGGCCACGATGATGAGGTCACCCGGCTGCAGGCCGGAAGTGCGCGCGTCCAGATCGTGAAAGCCGGTGGGCACGCCGGTGACTTCGTCCGGATTGTCGCGGCTGTACAGCATGTCGATACGCTCGACCACCTCTTTCAGCAGCGCCGGCATCTCCAGAAAGCCCTGCTTGGATTTGGCGGTGGATTCGGCAATCTGGAACACCTTGCCTTCGGCCTCGTCCAGCAGCTGGGCGGCGTCGCGCCCTTGCGGGTTGTAGGCCGACTCGGCGATTTCGGTGCCCACCTGCGCCAGCGCGCGCATCACCGAACGCTCGCGCACGATCTCGGCGTAGCGGCGGATGTTGGCCGCCGACGGCGTGTTCTGCGCCAGCGAGGCCAGGTAGGCCAAGCCGCCGACGTTGGCCAGCTCGGCATGCTTGTCCAGGCTTTCGGACACCGTCACCACGTCGGCCGGGCGCGCCAGGTCCACCAGCTGCGCGATGTGGCGGAAGATGATGCGGTGGTCGTGACGGTAGAAGTCGCCATCGGTCAGCAGGTCGGCAACTTTTTCCCAGGCGCTGTTATCCAGCAGCAGGCCGCCCAGCACCGACTGTTCGGCTTCGATGGAATGTGGCGGGGTACGGATGGCCGCCACGGAGGCGTCGTTGAATTCAAATTCGCTCATAGGTCCTGGCTTGGGCACAAACAACAAAGGTTGGCCGCGGCCAACCCTGTGCGCCGGCGCGAGGCCGGCAGGGAAGAGAATGCGATTCTAGCAGTTTTTACCGGCCACAAAGCCGGAAGACCACGCCCACTGGAAGTTATAGCCACCCAGCCAGCCGGTGATGTCCACCACCTCGCCGATGAAGTACAGCCCCGGCACGCTGGCCGCTTCCATGGTCTTGGACGACAGCGCCTTGGTCGACACACCGCCACGGGTCACTTCGGCCTTTTTGTAGCCCTGGGTGCCATTGGGCAGCACGCGCCAGTTGTGCAGCGTTTCGGCCAGCTGGCGGCGCTTTTTCGGCGACAGGTCACGGCCACGCAGGTGTGCGCCCTGCCCGTCCAGCCAGGCTTCGGCAAAACGGCGCGGCCAACCCAGCTCGCCCATGGCGTTGGCCAATAGCTGGTCGCTGCCGGCACGCGCTTCAAGCCACGCCTCGGCGTCGGTATCGGGCAGCAGGTCGATGACAATCTCCTGCCCCGGCTGCCAGTAGCTGGAAATCTGCAAGATGGCCGGGCCGGACAGGCCTTTATGGGTGAACAGCACGTTCTCGCGAAAGCGCACCTTGCCGATGCGCACTTCCACGTCCAGCGACACGCCGGCCAGCGGCGCAAAGCGGGCGGCGTCGTCCACGTGGAAGGTCAGCGGCACCAGCGCCGGGTCGAGCTTGGTCACCGGCAGGCCAAACTGCTCGGCGATGCGGTAACCGAGGCCGGTGGCGCCGATTTGCGGAATAGACAGCCCGCCGGTTGCCACCACCAGCGACTGGCAGTGAAAGGTGCCGATGCTGGTATCCACACGGAAGCCGCCGGCGTCGTTGTGGCCAACCTCGGCGAGCTGCACCCCCATGCGGCGGTCGACGCCGGCAGCGCGGCACTCGGCGTCCAGCATGTCGATCAGCTGCTGGCTGCTGTCATCGCAGAACAGCTGGCCCAGCTTTTTCTCGTGGTAGGCAATGCCGTGGCGTTCCACCATGGCGATGAAGTGTTGCGGCGTGAACTGCGCCAGCGCAGAACGGCAGAAATTGGGGTTATCCGACACATAGCAGTCATGACGGGCGTGGATATTGGTGAAGTTGCTGCGCCCCCCGCCCGAGATGCGGATTTTTTCCGCCAGCTTGTCGGCGTGATCCAGCAGCAGCACGCTGCGGCCACGCTGGCCGGCGGTGGCAGCACACATCATGCCGGCTGCGCCGGCGCCTAACACGATTACATCAAACTGCACGTGACGAACCTCAAAAAGAATTAGCTTATATAGTGTAGTGATTTGGTCAACAATTGGCGATGCCGGCCAATTACAGTAAACTGTAGCAGTCGAACAGCACATGCTGTTTTGCTTGTTAACTCTGGAGAGCACGATGGAACACAAACTGCCCGAACTGCCGTACGCCCTGGACGCCCTGGCGCCGATCATTTCCAAGGAAACCCTGGAATTCCACTACGGCAAGCATCACCAGACCTACATCACCAACCTGAACAACCTGATCAAGGGCACCGAGTTCGAGAACGCCTCCCTGGAAGAGATCGTGAAGAAATCCTCCGGCGGCATCTTCAACAACGCTGCTCAGGTTTGGAACCACACTTTCTACTGGTTCGGCCTGGCCCCGAACGCTGGCGGCGAACCGACCGGCGCGCTGGCTGACGCCATCAACGCCAAGTGGGGCTCGTTCGACGAGTTCAAGAAAGCCTTTGCTGCCTGTGCCGTTGGCACCTTCGGCTCCGGCTGGGCCTGGCTGGTGAAAAACGCCGACGGCAGCCTGGACCTGGTATCCACCAGCAACGCCGCTACCCCGCTGACCACCGACAAGAAGCCGCTGCTGACTTGCGACGTGTGGGAACACGCTTACTACATCGACTACCGCAACAGCCGCCCGAACTACCTGGAAGGCTTCTGGAAGCTGGTGAACTGGAACTTCGTGGCCGACAACTTTGCCGCCTGATTCCGCTTCGCCGCACCATGAAAGGCCCCGCAAGGGGCCTTTTTCTTTACCTGGCGCAAGCCTGGCCACGGCAAGCAGCAATGACAAGGCCTGCTTGCAGGGCAAGCAGGCCTTGTCGGCCCCGCCGGGCGGGGCGCCGTGGCAGCGCTTACTGTTCTGCCGGTGTCTGGCTGATCACCACCTTGTGCTTCTGGCGCAGCTGCTCCAGATAGGCCGACATCAGGTTGTTGGCCGACATCTCGCCCAGCAGCATACCCAGCTGCGCAGTCTGTTCCGGCGTCAGGCTCTGCGACGGCACTACCTTGTCCACGCTGTACAGCACGTACTCGCCGTTGTCACGCTTGACACCGGTGTAGGCCGGCAGCTGCTTGGGGTTGGCCGCAAACACCGCGCGCAGCTCGGCAACCGGGGTGCCGGCAGCGTCACGACGCGACAGGTTCTTGGCTTCGCCCCAGCTGGCGCTGGTGCCTTTGCCGGCTTTTAGTTCGGCCAGCATGGCTGCGCCACGTTCCGCCGCCAGCTTGGCGCCTTCACGTGCGGTCAGCTCGGTACGGATCTCGGCTTGCACCTCGGCCAGCGCACGCTGGCGCGCCGGCTGGAACTCGGCCACCCGCACCACCACCAGCGTGTTGTTGCCCACGTCTACCGGCTCGCTGTTATGCTTTTTCTTCAGCACGTCGTCGCTGAAGGCAGCCTCCAGCAGCTTGGCATTGCCCAGCAACGGGTCGCCCGCCTTGCCACTACGCGGCACGAAGTCGGATTGCTGCGCCTTGAGGTTCAACGCCGCTTCCACGCCTTTCAGCGAGTCGCCTTGCTGGTAAGCCACGTCGGTCAGCTTTTCTACTGCCGCACGGTAGGCCGCCGCCGCTTTCTGCTTGCGCAGCTTGTCGACAACCGCCGCTTTTTGCGATTCGAAATCGCTGCTCTTCACCGCGTCCAGCTTCAGGATGTGGTAACCGAACTCGGTTTCCACCACCTCGCTGATCTGGCCGGGCTTCATGGCAAACGCCACGCTCTCGAACGGCTTGGTCATCACACCGCGGCCGAAGAAGCCCAGATCACCACCATTGGGGGCCGAGCCCGGGTCTTGCGAGCGGGTCTTGGCCAACTCGGCAAAGCGGGCCGGATTGGCGCGCACTTCCTTCAGCAGCGCATCGGCCTGGGCCTTGACCTTGGCCCTGTCAGCCGCCGGTGCCTTGGCGTCCACGGTCAGCAGGATGTGCGATACCTGGCGCTCTTCGCTGGAAAACTCGCCGGCGTGCTTGTCGTAGTAAGCCTTGGCGTCGGCATCACTCACGCTGATGGCCTGGGCGATGGCGTCTTGCGACAGGGTGACGTACTCCAGTTTGGCCTGGTCAGCGGTTTTGAAGCGCTTCAGGTTGGCGTCGTAGTAGGCCTTCACCATGGCGTCGTCCAGCTTGACGTTGGCCGCGAACTGCTCGGGCTTCAGCACCACGCTGCGCACCTCGCGCACTTCGGATACCAGCGCCGCCATGCGGGCGGCCAGCGTATGCGACACCAGGTTGCCATTGAGGTACGGCGCCACCTGCGCCTGCAGCAGCAGGTCGCGGCTCATCTGCTCCTCGAACGCCTGCGGGCTCATGTAGCGTGCCTGCAGGAATTCGGTATAACGGGCCGCACTGAACTGGCCGTTATCCTGGAACGCCGGAATGGCGGCAATGGCCGTACGCAACTGTTGCGGCGACACGGTCAGATGATTGCCACGCGCCTCGGCCAGCAGCATTTCCTGACGGATCAGGTTTTCCAGCACTGCCTGGCGCGAGGCAGCATTGATCGGCTGCCCTTCCAGCTGACGTTCGACGTCTTTCTGGTAAATCGTGGCACCACCTACCTTGGCCAAGTATGGGTCTTCCACCGCAGCGCTATAGCTGCCGACACCAAAACCGACAAAGGTCAGCGCCACCGCACCAAGGATGACCTTGATGGCGGTATTGTTGTTCTGAACGAAATCAAACATGACGTATCGGGGTCTACCAAAGAAACAAGGTGAACGTTGGCCGTTCACCTTGCTGATTGTCTGGCGCAGCCTTTACGGGGACAGCGCAGAGTGACTGGCACGCTGGTGCCCGGCATTGCTGCCGGGCAGTCGCTGATTACAGCGCGTCTTTCAGCGCCTTGCCGGCGCGGAATTTCGGAGACTTGGCAGCAGCGATGGTAATGGTCTCGCCAGTCTTCGGGTTGCGACCACTACGCTCGGCGCGCTCGCCCACGTAGAAGGTACCAAAGCCTACAACAGTGACGGTGTCGCCAGCCTTCAGCGCTTCGGTAACAGCATCGATCATGCCGTCCAGTGCCTTGCCGGCAGCTGCTTTGGAAATGTCTGCCTTGGCGGCGATAGCGTCAATCAGTTCAGACTTGTTCACGTTAAGTCCCCTTTCGTCGTTCTCGGTGTACGGAGTACTGAATAAAACCGCTAGCTTTATAGCAAGGCCAAAATCCTTGTGTCAAGCGGCTTTCAGCGGGGGTGACCGTGTTTTCACCCCCTCCTGAAAGCTGATGCTAGCGCGGTTTCTTCAGCAAATCAAAACAATGCGTCATTAATGCGTCATCGGCGCGGACTTTGTCGCAACTTCAGCAGCGGCGGGCGTTACAGCCAATTCTGCCTCGGTTAGCGGCTGCGGCTCGCTTTCCAGTGCGTATGACAAAACCTCATCGATCCACTTAACGGGCAGGATTTCGAGCTTGTTTTTGATGTTGGCCGGAATCTCGGCCAAGTCTTTCACGTTGCCCTTCGGAATCAGCGCACGCTTGATGCCACCGCGTTGAGCGGCCAGCAGCTTCTCTTTCAAGCCGCCAATCGGCAGCACTTCGCCGCGCAGCGTGATCTCGCCGGTCATCGCCACATCAGCGCGCACCGGGATGCCGGTGAGCACCGACACCAGCGCCGTGGTCATCGCAATACCGGCCGACGGGCCATCTTTCGGCGTAGCGCCTTCCGGCACGTGGATATGCATGTCGTGCTTCTCGTAGAAGTCCGGCTTGATACCCAGCGTACGCGCACGGCTGCGCACCACGCTCATGGCAGCGGTAATCGACTCCTGCATCACCTCGCCCAGCTGGCCGGTGCGGATGATATTGCCCTTCCCCGGCAAGGCGACCGCCTCGATGGTGAGCAGCTCGCCGCCCACTTCGGTCCAGGCCAAGCCAGTCACCTGACCAATGCGGTTTTCTTCTTCGGCCAAGCCAAAGTCGAAACGGCGCACGCCCAGGTATTTTTCCAGGGTCTTGCTGCTGACCGTGGTCTTGGTCACCTTGTCGCTCTTCTTGCTGCTGTGCGCAGTCACCACCTTGCGGCAGATCTTGGCAATCTCGCGATCCAGGCTACGTACGCCCGCTTCACGGGTGTAGTAGCGCACGATGTCGCGAATGGCCGCCTCTTGCACTACCAGCTCGCCTTCCACCACACCGTTGTTCTTCATCTGCTTGGGCAGCAGGTAGGTGGTGGCGATGTTGACCTTTTCGTCCTCGGTGTAGCCGGCCAGACGGATGATTTCCATACGGTCCAGCAGCGCCGGCGGAATATTCAGCGAGTTGGCGGTAGCCACGAACATCACGTCGGACAGATCGAAATCCACCTCGGCGTAATGGTCGACAAAGGCGTGGTTCTGTTCCGGGTCCAGCACCTCCAGCAGCGCCGCGGACGGGTCGCCACGGAAGTCGGCACCCAGCTTGTCCACTTCGTCCAGCAGGAACAGCGGGTTTTTCACACCCACCTTGGTCATGTTCTGCAGCACCTTGCCCGGCATGGAGCCGATGTAGGTACGACGGTGACCGCGGATCTCGGACTCGTCGCGCACGCCGCCCAGCGCCATACGTACGAACTTGCGACCGGTGGCTCGGGCAATCGACTGCCCCAGCGAGGTCTTGCCCACGCCCGGTGGGCCTACCAGGCACAGGATAGGCGCTTTCAGGCGATCAACGCGCTGCTGCACCGCCAGGTACTCCAGAATGCGCTCCTTGACCTTCTCCAGGCCAAAGTGGTCTTCGTCGAGTACGGTTTCCGCCGCATCGATATCCTTGCTGATCTTGCTCTTTTTCTTCCAGGGCAGATCGATCAGTGTTTCGATGTAGTTGCGCACCACGGTGGCTTCGGCAGACATCGGCGACATCATGCGCAGTTTCTTCAGCTCGGACAGCGCCTTTTCCTTGCCGTCCTTGCTCATGCCGGCGGCCTTGATCTTGCGCTCCAGTTCATCGAGGTCGTTACCTTCCTCGCCTTCACCCAGCTCTTTCTGGATGGCCTTGACCTGCTCGTTCAGGTAGTACTCGCGCTGGCTCTTTTCCATCTGGCGCTTGACGCGGCCACGGATGCGCTTTTCCACCTGCAGGATGTCGATCTCGCTTTCCATCATGGCAAGCAGGTGCTCGATGCGCGCCTTGATGTCGAACATCTCCAGCACTTCCTGCTTGTTTTCCAGACGCAGCGGCAGGTGCACCACCACCGAGTCAGCCAGACGGCCAGCCTTGTCGACGCCGGACAACGAGGACAGCACCTCGGCAGGCACTTTCTTGTTCAGCTTCACGAACTGCTCGAACTGGGCCAGCAGTGCGCGACGCAGCGCCTCCACTTCCGGCGTGTCTTCGCTATCGAAAGGCACCGGATCGATGGTGGCGGTAAAGTATTCTTCGTGATCCTGCACTGCGGCCAACTTGGCACGCTGACGGCCTTCAACCAGCACCTTCACCGTGCCGTCCGGCAGCTTCAGCATCTGCAGGATGCTGGCGATGGTACCGATCTCGTGCAGGTCGTCCGCCTGGGGCTCGTCCTTGTCGGCGGCGCGTTGCGCCACCAGCAGGATCTGCTTGCCCTCTTCCATGGCCTGTTCCAGCGCCTTGATGGATTTGGGTCGGCCCACAAACAGCGGAATCACCATGTGTGGAAACACCACCACGTCACGCAGGGGCAGCAGCGCGAGGGTGGCTTGGTCTTTTAGTTCGGCGGGTTGTGGCATATCACCTAACCTTGCTCTTGGTGGAATTCAGTCTAGTGGCAGATGTGGGCAAATCTGACCATATCAAGCATGCTAAAGCACTTAATAACAGCTGCAAACAAAAACCGCCCTCGCGGGCGGTTTGGCGAACAGGGAACCCGTCCAGCAATCAGGCAGACTTGGCGGCAGCCTCGTCAGCCGGGGCTTCCGGCTGCGCCATGATGAAAGCCGGTTTCTGGCCTTGCTCGATCACTTTTTCGTCTACAACGACCTTGCTGACGCCTTCCAGCGACGGCAGTTCGTACATGGTATCCAGCAGCGAGCGTTCCAGAATGGAACGCAAGCCACGGGCGCCGGTCTTGCGAATCAGCGCCTGCTTGGCAATCACACGCAGCGCCGACGGCAGCACTTCCAGCTCTACCTGCTCCATCGCGAACAGACGCTGGTACTGCTTGATCAGCGCGTTACGCGGCTGGGTCAGGATGCTGACCAGCGCTTCTTCGTCCAGCTCTTCCAGCGTGGTCACTACCGGCAGACGGCCGATCAGCTCGGGGATAAGGCCGAACTTGATCAGGTCTTCCGGCTCTACCTCGCGGAACAGCGTGCTGATCGACTTGCCGTCTTCCTTGGACATCACCTCGGCACCAAAGCCGATACCGCCCTTTTCCGAGCGACGGCGGATGATCTTTTCCAGACCATCAAACGCGCCACCGCAAATGAACAGGATGTTGGTGGTGTCAACCTGGATGAACTCCTGGTTCGGGTGCTTGCGGCCACCTTGCGGCGGTACCGAAGCCACCGTGCCTTCGATCAGCTTCAGCAGTGCCTGCTGCACGCCCTCGCCCGACACGTCGCGGGTGATGGACGGGTTTTCCGACTTGCGGGAAATCTTGTCGATCTCGTCCAGGTACACGATGCCACGCTGTGCTTTTTCTACGTCGTAGTCGCACTTCTGCAGCAGTTTCTGGATGATGTGCTCGACATCTTCGCCCACGTAGCCGGCTTCGGTCAGCGTGGTGGCGTCCGCAATCACGAACGGCACGTCCAGCAGCTTGGCCAGGGTCTGCGCCAGCAGCGTCTTGCCGGAGCCGGTGGGGCCGATCAGCAGGATGTTGCTCTTGGACAGCTCCACGTCGTCCTTGCTGCTAGGGGTGTACAGCCGTTTGTAGTGGTTGTACACCGCCACCGCCAGCGACTTCTTGGCCGGGTCCTGGCCAATGATGTACTGGTCCAGCGTGCTGCGGATTTCCTGCGGCGTCGGCAAGGCAGGCGGTGCGCCCGACTCGGCCTTGTCGCCGATCTTGGCTTCTGTCTCTTCGCGAATGATGTCGCCGCACAGGTCTACACACTCGTTGCAGATGTAGACCTGCGGGCCGGCGATCAGACGCTGCACCTCGTGCTGGCTCTTGCCGCAGAAGGAGCAGTACAGCAGCTTGTCGTTACTGCCTTTGTCTGCCATCAGATAGACGTCCTGAATTAAACAGCCGCATCCAGACGCGAACTCAGCACCTTGTCGATCAGGCCGTATTCACGGCTCTGCTCGGCAGACATAAAGTTGTCGCGTTCGGTATCGGCTTGTACTTGTTCGATGGTCTGGCCGGTATGTTTGGCCAGCAGTTCGTTCATGTGCGCCTTGGTTTTCACCAGTTCGCGGGCATGAATTTCGATATCGGTCACCTGGCCGCTCAGGCCGCCACCGTACAGCAGCGGCTGGTGGATCATCACGCGGCTGTTCGGCAGCGCAAAGCGCTTGCCCTTGGCACCGGCAGACAGCAGGAAAGCACCCATGCTGGCAGCCTGGCCAATGCACAGGGTGGAGACATCCGGCTTGATGAAGTTCATCGTGTCGTAGATCGACATGCCGGCGGTAATGGAACCGCCAGGCGAGTTGATGTACAGGTAGATGTCCTTGTCCGGATTCTCCGACTCCAGGAACAGCAGCTGTGCTACCACCAGATTGGCCGACTCGTCGGTAACGGGGCCTACCAGGAACACGATACGCTCCTTCAGCAGGCGCGAGAAAATGTCGTAGGCGCGTTCGCCACGGCCACTTTGCTCCACCACCATGGGCACCAGGCCCAGACCTTGCGGTTCAAACATCGATTTCATCGACCTCTCCGGTTGCAGTGATACAGATCAGGCGTTGTTGCCCATCAGGGTTTCGAAGGAAACATCCTTCTGTACAACATTGGCGCGACCCAGCACAAATTCAACCACATTATCTTCCAGCACCATCGAAGTCGGGCCTTCCAGGCGGCCGGCTTCAGCGTAGTACCAGTCGATCACGTCTTGCGGCTGCTCGTAGCTTTCGGCGAACTCTTCCACCAGGGCTTTTACTTGCTCCGGCTTGGCTTCCAGCTGGTTGGCTTCTACCACTTGCGCCAGGATCAGGCCCAGAGCCACGCGGCGCTCGGCTTGCTTGGTGAACAGGTCAGCCGGCAGCGGCATGTCTTGCAGCTTCATGCCGCGCTGTTGCAGGTCTTGACGAGCCTGGTCCATCAGACGGCCCACTTCCAGGTCTACCAGCGCTTTCGGCAGGTCGATCGGGGTCACGTCGATCAGGGCTTGCATCACGTTTTCTTTCACCTGGGCGGACAGGCGGCGTTTCACTTCACGCTCAACGTTCTTGCGGATTTCAGCGCGCATCTTGGCCACGTCACCGTCGGCAATACCCAGCAGCTTGGCGAATTCTTCGTTCACTTCCGGCAGTTCGGCAGCCGCTACGTTTTTCACGGTGATCTCGAACACGGCAGTTTTGCCAGCCACGTCCTGACCATGATAATCAGCCGGGAAGTTCACTTCCACGGTCTTGGTTTCGCCTTCTTTGGCGCCGATGATGCCGGCTTCGAATTCCGGCAGCATCTGGCCCTGACCCAGCATGAACGGGAAGTTCTCGCTGCTGCCGCCTTCGAAGGCTACGCCGTCGATGGTGCCTTTGAAGTCGATGATCACGCGGTCGCCGTTGGCAGCTTCGCGCTCAACACGGTTGAAACGGGTGCGTTGCTTGCGCAGGATGTCGACAGTCTTGTCGATTTCAGCGTCGGTCACTTCGGTGTTCGGCTTTTCGATTTCCTTGCCGGCCAGTTCGCCGATCACGATCTCCGGGTATACCTCGAAGGAAGCGGAGAACTTGAAGGTCTCGGCATCGCCTTCGGCCGGTTCGAAACGCGGGTAGCCGGCTACGCGCAGCTTCTGCTCAACGGCAGCCTTGTAGAAGCTCTGCTGAACTTGCTCGCCCAGCACTTCTTCACGCACTTGGGCGCCGTAGTTGGCTTCGATGATCTTGGCCGGAGCCTTGCCCGGGCGGAAACCCTGGATCTTGGCGGTGCGCGCTACGCGCTTCAGGCGGTCGGCCACTTGGGCGTCGATAGCAGCCAGCGGCAGTGCAATGCTCATGCGACGCTCCAGGCCGCTCAGCGTTTCCAGTTGTACTTGCATGTCCAATCCTTAGATTCAAAAGGTGTGGGGTTGTAGCCAGAAGCGGGAAAGCCATCGGGTAAACCGCGATGCTTGGGGAATCTTGCAGATTTTGCTTTCCAGCGCCATGAAATATGTATTGTCGAGCTGCGTGTCAGCCCGCAAAACGGGCCAAGGCAGGCGGCCAAAGCAAAGGGCGAGTATAGCACGCAGTGTCGAATTGAACAGTCCACGATGCCGTTGCCCTGTCCTGCCCGCCAGCTGGTTCGCACCGCCCCCCATCAAATCAGGCGCTTGCCCCACTACGCCGCCCGGCCGATTGCGGCCAACCTTGCCCCGCGTTATCGTAGGCCACCCTCACATCATGATCATTACGCATGAGCACCCTCACCCACTTTGACGCCAGCGGCCAGGCCCATATGGTCGACGTCGGCAGCAAGGCCGAAACCCGCCGTGTGGCAGTTGCCAGCGGCCATATCAGCATGCACGCCGACACCTACGCGCTGCTGCAAGCCGGCAACAGCAAGAAAGGCGACGTACTGGGCATTGCCCGTATCGCCGCCATCCAGGGCAGCAAGCGCACCGCCGACCTGATTCCACTGTGCCACCCGCTGGCGCTCAGCCACGTGGCGGTGGATTTCCGCTACCAGGACGACGCCTGCCGCCTGCACCTCACTGTGACTGCCGAAACGGTTGGCCGCACCGGTGTGGAAATGGAAGCACTCAGCGCCGTCATGGCCGGCCTGCTGACCGTGTACGACATGCTGAAAGCCGTCGACCGCGGCATGACTATCGCCGGCGTGCGGCTGCTGGAAAAACAGGGCGGCAAGAGCGGCCACTGGCGTGCCGATGCCGAAGACGCGGAGGTGGCGCCATGAGCACCCTGCAAGCCGTGCCGCTCGACAAAGTCTACCGCCTGCTGAATCACGGCCCGACCGTACTGGTGAGCAGCGCCCACGACGGGCACCACAACGTGATGGCCGCCGCCTGGGCCATGCCACTGGATTTCGACCCGCCGAAAATCCTGGTGGTGATCGACAAGGCCACCCATACCCGCAAGCTGATGGAAGCCTCCGGCGAGTTTGCGCTGAACGTGCCCGGCCGCGACCAGGCCCACGCGGTGGTCGCCGCCGGCAGCGCCAGTGGCGCCGACTGCGACAAGTTTGCCGCCAGCGAGCTGCAACCCATGCCGGCGCAGCGCATCGGCGCGCCGCTGGTCGCCGGCTGCAGCGCCTACCTGGAATGCCGCATCATCCAGGAACCGCACAACCAGCAACAGTACGACCTGTTTATCGCCGAGGTGGTCGCCGCCCAGGCCGACAGCCGCGTCTTCAGCGACGGCCGCTGGCACTTCGACGGGCACGACGGCCTGCGCAGCTTGCACCACGTGGCCGGCGGTGCCTTCTTCGTCAGCGGAGAGATGGTCAGCGGCCAACCCTGAACCGCCTCGCCAGACGCAACAAACCCCGCCGTGGCGGGGTTTGTTTTTGAACGTTTGGCGCGACAGCTCAGGCCGTGGCCACCTGCTGCAGGTACTGCGCCACCTTGGCGGCGGGTACTTTCTGCAGCTTGCACAGCAAATCGTGACCGGGTTGGCGCACGCCATGACGCTGCTGCAAGGTGTGCTGCAGATAGTGCCACAGGTTGGCCGCCATTTCGGCATCGGCCAGCGCGCGGTGCGTCCGGCCGGTGGCTGGCAGGCCCGCCCAGCGCGTCAGCGTGCCAAGCTTGTGATCCGGCGCCTGCGGCAACAGCCGGCGAGACAGCAGCAGTGTGCAGGCAAACGCCTGCTTGCGCTGCAGGCCCAGCAAACCCAGCTCGTAGTCCCAGAACTTACTATCGAAGCTGGCGTTGTGCGCCACCAGCGGCGCACTGCCGACAAAACGCGCCGCCTCGGCCATCACCTGCGCAGCCGGCGGCGCCGCCTGCAGCATGGCATTGCTGATGCCGGTAAGCTGCTGGATCATCGGCGGCACCCACACGCCGGCGTTCATCAGGCTCTGGTAGCGGTCCACCACCTCGCCTGCTTCCAGCAGCACGATACCGATTTCGGTAGCCCGCCCCTGCGGCCCCGGCGCCACGCCGGTGGTTTCAAAGTCGATAACGGCCAGCCGCTGGCTCATGCCAGCGCCTGCTTGGCGGCCTCGGCCGGGCTGAGGCCATCGTAGAACATGTCGGTATACCACTCGGCCTGCTCTTCGATGTGGTCTTGCGCTTCCGCCTCGGTGGCGCCGGCGGCGACCAGGTGGGCTTCTACCTCGGTGCACCAGGCCAGCAGGGCCAGGGTTTCATCGTCCAGCTCGTCGATGTCGTTCTTTTTGCGCGACATGGGGTTTCCTTTGCTTGCTTCGTCATTGAACAGCCGCGCATTGTACGCAGCTTTGCCGTGTCGCGCGCTAGCGCGTCATCACATCACCGTACACCACTCCGGGCTGCGGCTTGCGCTTGGCAGACGGCGCGTCGTACAGCACCAGCCAGGCCAGCTCGCCCAGCCAGTGCGCCGGCATGGCGCACAACGCCTCGGCCCGATCCACCCCCTTGCCGTGCGGCAGCGCCAGGTGCTCGTGCACGCCGTCCCACCACAAGGCAGCCGCTTCGCCTGCTGCCACACCGGCCAGCAAGCCGCGTGCGCCCTGCCAGCGGAACACGCGCACGGCACCGTCCAGCACCATGGTCGGCCCGGCCAGCAGCATCAGGTCGTCGCCATCCAGGTACAAGTCGCGCACGCCCAGCCCCGCCAATGGCAGGAAGTGCTTGCGGTACAGCAGGCCACTGTCGTCCAGCGGCTGCAGGCGCAATTCGCCCTTGTGCTCGGCCACCCGCACTTCCAGCAGGCAACTCCAGCCGCGCAACACCGGGCCACGCAAGCCCAGCAGCAGGCGGCCATCTACTGCCGCCAGACCTTCCACGTCAAAACCGTTGTCCTTGCCGGGAATGGCCATGAACGGCGCCAGCTGTGGATCGTCGGCCAGCAAGGCCGTGAGCTCGTTGTGCTTTTTCTTGCCCTTGAGTATGGCAGCCGAGCGTCCGTCTGCCGTGCTTTTCTGCAGCGAAAATACGCCGTCGCCGTCGTCTTGCAGCGGGATGCGCACCAGCAGGCAGCGGTTGCCGTCGTGACTGACGGTGGCCAGCCGCTTCAGGTTGGCCGCAGCATCGCGTTCCGGCCTCGGCGCCTTGCGCTTCAGCCCGTGCGAGCCTACCAGCCACAGATAGCCATCGGCCACCGCCAGGCCTTCCAGGTCGGCTTCGATGTCGGCGCTATCCGGCAGGTCGAGGTAATCGGCCAGCGGGTAATGGCCATCGGCCACGAAGTGCAAGCCCTCGGCATGGCGATCGCGCAGCAGGCGGTCCAGGCCGCAGGCTTCGTCGCCGGCCACCCACAAGGTATCGCCGATGGCCACCGCGCCGGACAGGTTGTCGTGCACCAGTTGCGCGCTATCCAGCGCCAGACTTACCGCATTGACAGCAAGTTTCTTCGGCATCGTGCTCTCCTTTCGCCCTCAGTCAGCCGGCAAGCTGACACACCAAGGCGTGTCTTCCACAGATAAATGACAAGCCAGCCGCACGGTAGCCGGCGCATCCGGCCACTGCTCGCTGGCAGCGGCGGCCGCATCGCACAAGCCGGCGCGCAGCAGCACATTGCGTTCCTTGCGGCCAACCTGCACCAGCCGCGGCTGCCCCGAATGACGGATGCGCACCGCACAAGTACCACACGTGCCCTGACCGCAGCGCCAATGCAAGGGCACGTCGTGAAAGCGCGCCACGTCGATCAGCACGTCACCGGCGCTGGCCTCCACCTCGGCCAGCAGTTGGCCGCCACGCTCGAAACGCAGCAGCGTCACAGCGTGTACACCGGCAGCAACTCGCCCGCCGTTACCGCCTGGCCGGGCTGCAGCCGCACCAGACCATCGGCCCAGGCGCACGAGGTCAACACGCCGGACCCCTGGTTCGGATAGCGCTGCAGCAGCAGCCGGCCATCCTGCTGCACCACACGCACGCGCAGGAACTCTTCGCGCCGGGTGTCGGGCTTGCTCCAGTCAAAACCGGCCGGCAGCCAGTACTGCGGCTGCCACGCGGGCACCACCTCGCCCTGGCGCGCGCGCAGGAAGTCGCGCACCAGCACCGCAAAAGTGACATAACCGGACACCGGGTTGCCCGGCAGGCCGATGAAGTCGGCGTCGCCGATACGGCCGCTGGCCAGCGGCTTGCCGGGCTTGATGGCGATTTTCCACAGCTGCAGCTCGCCCTCGGCTTCCACAGCCGCCTTGACGTGGTCTTCCTCACCCACCGACACGCCACCGCAGGTCATCACCACGTCGGCGACTGCCGCTGCTTCGCGCAGCGCCTGACGCGTGGCAGCCAGGTTGTCGGCGATGATGCCCAGGTCCAGCACCTCGCACCCCAGCGCCTGCAGCGCCGGCACCAGCCAGTAACGGTTGGAGTTGTAGATTTTGCCCGGCGCCGCCGGCTGCCCGGGCTCCAGCAGCTCGTCACCGGTAAAGAACACCGCCACCCGCAAGCGGGCGTGCACGCTGAGCGTTGCCGCCCCGATCGACGCGGCCAAGCCCAGGTCGGCATCGCGCAGGCGCTGGCCTGCGGCCAACACCGTCTGGCCATCGGCAATGTCCTCGCCACGGCGGCGGATGTTCTGGCCGGCACTGACCGTCGCCGTGAACACCACGCTGCCGTCGGCCTGCAGCTCGGCCTGCTCCTGCATCACCACCGCATCGGCACCCAGCGGCACCGGCGCGCCGGTGAAAATGCGCGCGGCCGTGCCGGCGTCGAGTGGCGCGGGCATACTGCCCGCCGGAATGCGCTGACTGACCGGCAAGGCCGCCCCCGCCTCCGCCGCCCGCACGGCGTAGCCATCCATCGCGCTGTTATCGTGCGGTGGCACCGCCAGCGTGGACACCAGATCGCTGGCCAGCACGCGGCCAGCGGCTTGCAACAGGGGAAGGGTTTCAGTACGGGCCGGCACGCGGGCGCGTGCCAGTAGCCAGTCGCGGGTTTGCTCGACGGTTTGCATGGCAGGGACAGGCACAAAAAATGAAAGCCGCATCTTCTCACAGACGCGGCTGACAGGTAAGGCAAACGGCTCAAGCGGCGGCAGGGTTGGCCGCCAGCGGCGGGTCCTCGAAGCGCTTCCAGTCGGTAATGTGGATGCGGGACAACTGCAAGCTGCTGGCCAGGCGCCGCTCGATGTCTTCCAGCACGTGATGGTTATGGATGGTGCCGGCCAGCGTGATCTCGGCGTGGCGGCTGACGGGATGGTCGGGCGTGACAAACCAGATGCAGTAACGATTCATGACAGACACCAGAAATTGGCCTAATCACAGTATCGGCCCAATGCCTGCCATTCTTGAAGTTTTTTATCGAACGCCAGCGTATGCGCCGGGCTGCTGGACGGCAGCACCAACACCGGCACCCCGCTGGAGGCCAACTGTGGCGCCGCCTTGCCCGCCGTCTGGCCGTTGAATGCCACCACGCGCAGCGCCGGCAAGCTGGCCACCAGCTCGGCCAGCGGGTTGGCGCGCGCGTCGCGGATGGCGCTATCGAGGCTGCCACGGCGCGAGGCCTCGGCCACCACGTCCCACAGCCCAACACCGTGCTGCTGCATGGCAGCCAGCCGCTGCAGGTACGGCATGTCCGCCAGCGGCACCGCCAGCACCGCGCCCAGCAGGCGCCAGAACTGGTTGCGCGGGTGGGCATAGTACTGCGCCGCCGCCAGCGAGGCGTCGCCAGGCAGCGAGCCCAGAATCAGGATGCGGGTATCGGCGTCTACCACCGGGGCAAAGCTGGCTTTGCGCATGCGGCCAACCTAGAACAGGCTGCCCTGCTGCGCCGCCAGCTGCAGCCGCACCGGGCCGAAGCTGCGGCGGTGCTCGGCCAGCGCACCGTGCTCGGCCAGTGCCTTCAGGTGCTCGGCGGTGGGGTAGCCTTTGTGACGGGCAAAACCGTACTGCGGGTGGATGGCGTCCAGCGCGATCATTTCGGCGTCGCGCGCGGTCTTGGCCAGGATGGATGCAGCGGAAATCTCTTGCACCTTGGCGTCGCCCTTGACGATGGCCTCGGCCGGCACCAGCAGCTGCTTGGGCACCTTGTTGCCGTCGATCAGCGCCTTGTCCGGCAACACTTGCAAGCCGGCCACCGCGCGCGACATCGCCAGCATGGTGGCCTGGAAGATATTGAGCTGGTCGATTTCCTGCGCGCTGGCGCTGGCAATGCACCACGCCAGCGCCTGCTCGCGGATCAGCGGCGCCAGCGCCTCGCGCCGGGCTTCGCTGAGCTTTTTGGAGTCGGCCAGGCCGGCGATGGGCCGCGCCGGGTCCAGAATGACGGCCGCGGCAAACACCGAGCCGATCAGCGGGCCACGGCCCGCTTCGTCTACACCACAGATCAGCATCGTGCCACTTTCAGGATGGCCTCGGCCGCCAGCCTGGCGGAATCGGCCTTCAGGCTGAGGTGCAGCTCGGTAAAGGTGTCGACGATGTCCTGCCGGCTGGCCTGGTTGTCGTAGAGCTCGGCTACCGCCGCGGTGAGTTTTTCCACCGTAGCGTCTTTCTGCAGCAGCTCGGGCACCACAAAGCGCTTGGCCAGGATATTGGGCAAGCCCACATACGGCAGCTTGAGCTTGCGCTTTACCAGCTGGTAGGTCAGCCACGACAGCTTGTAGCTGATCACCATCGGCCGCTTGGTCAGCGCCACTTCCAGCGTAGCGGTGCCGCTGGTGACCAGCACCACGTCGGCAGCGATCATCGCCATCTGGGCGTGGCCAAACAGTTTGCGGATGGGCAGATCCCACGCCTTGTGCCGGGTCAGCAGCTGGTCGAACTGGTCCAGGGTTGGCCGCGTGGCCAGCGGCACCAGAAACTGCGCGTCCGGGTAGCGCGCCAGCAGCTGCCGCGCCACCTCGATATACAGGCCGCCCATGAATTCCAGCTCGCTCTTGCGGCTGCCGGGCATCAGCGCAAACACCGGCGCCTGCCGCGGCAGGCTCAGTTGCTCGCGCATGGCAGCGCGGTCCGGCTGCAACGGGATTTCGCTGGCCAGCGGGTGGCCGACAAACGTGGCCGGCACGCCGGCCGCGTCGTACAGCGGTTTTTCCATCGGAAACAGGCACAGCACCTGATCGGCGCTGTCGCCGATCTTCACCACCCGCTCCGGCCGCCACGCCCACACCGACGGGCTGACGTAATGCACGGTGCGCAAGCCGGCCTGCTTCAGCCATTTTTCCAGCGCCAGGTTGAAATCTGGCGCATCGATGCCGATGAACACGTCCGGCTTTTCCGCCAGCAGCGTGTCGCGCAGCGTGCGGCGGATGCGCAGCAGCTCGGGCAGGCGCGACAGCACCTCCACGTAGCCGCGTACCGCCAGCCGCTCTTGCGGCACCTGGCTGGTGAAGCCGCGCGCCAGCATGCGCGGGCCGCCGATGCCGGCAAACTCGACATCGGGGTGCGCCGCTTTCAGCGCGTCCATCAGGTGCGCGCCCAGCAAGTCGCCCGAGGCCTCGCCGGCGACCATGGCCACCTTCAGGGCACCCGGGCGGGTAAACAGCCGCTCCGCCATGGCTTAACGGATGATGCCGCGGTTGGCCGCAGCAAAGAAGCGGACGAAGGCGTCCAGCTCGGTCTTGCCTGCGGCGGCTTCGGTTTCGATCTCGGCACGGGCCTCGTCAAAGCCCAGGCCCTTGCGGTACAGCGACTTGTAGGCGTTACGCACGGTACGGATCTGTTCCGCGCTGAAACCGCGACGCTTCAGGCCTTCGGCATTGATGCCGGCCGGCACCGCACGGTTGCCGTGTGCCATCACGTACGGCGGCACGTCTTGCGCCACGGCGCTGGAGAAGGCGGTCATCGCGTGGTCGCCGATGTGGCAGAACTGGTGCACGCTGGTAAAGCCGCCCAGGATCACCCAGTCGCCCACATGCACGTGGCCGCCCAGCGTGGCGTTGTTGGCGAAGATGGTGTTGTCGCCGATCTGGCAGTCGTGGCCCAGATGCACGTAGGCCATGATCCAGTTGTTGTTGCCCAGACGGGTGACGCCCACGTCTTGCGCGGTACCGATGTTGAAGGTGCAGAACTCGCGGATGGTGTTGCCGTCGCCGATTTCCAGGCGCGTCGGCTCGCCGGCGTATTTTTTATCCTGCGGAATGGCGCCCAGCGAGCAAAACTGGAAGATGCGGTTGTTCTTGCCGATGGTGGTATGCCCCTCGATCACCACGTGGGGGCCCACCCAGGTGCCGCTGCCGATGCTGACATTGGCACCGATGATGCTGTAGGCGCCGATTTCGACGTCGTCAGCAATCTGCGCGCCATCGGCAATGATGGCGGTGGGATGAATGGCCATGGTTATACCTCGCGTTTGGCACACATGATTTGCGCTTCACAGGCCACCTGGCCGTCTACCAGCGCACGGGCGTTGTACTTGGCAATGCCGCGCTTCATGGTCAGCTGCTCCACTTCCAGCGTCAGCTGGTCGCCCGGCACCACCTGGCGCTTGAAGCGGGCGTTGTCGATACCGACGAAGAAGTACAGTTCGTTTTCCGGGCGCTCGCCTTCGCTGCGGATCGACAGGATGCCGGCCGCCTGCGCCAGCGCCTCGATGATCAGCACGCCCGGCATCACCGGGTATTGCTCGAAGTGGCCCATGAAGAACGGCTCGTTAACGGTCACGTTCTTGATGGCCTTGATGCGCTCGTTGGTCACGAACTCGGTGACGCGGTCCACCAGCAGGAACGGGTAGCGGTGCGGCAGGTAACGCATGATCTCGCGTACGTCGATGGATACGGCAGCAGCGTTGCTCACGGCTTCAGTCATGGTTGGGAGTCCTTATTGTCCTGCGCTTGTTGCAGCGCTTTTTCAAGTTGTTTGACACGGGTAACCAGCTCGTCCAGATGGCGCAGGTGCGCCGCGTTGGACAGCCATTCCTTGTGGGTGGCCATCGGGTACACCGCGGTGTACGCGTCGGCCTTGCGGATGGATTTGGAAATCAGGGTACCGGCGCCCACGTGGGTACCGTCGGCAATATCCAGGTGGCCGATGATGCGGGCGGCGCCGCCAATGGTACAGCGGGCGCCGATGCGGGTACTGCCGGCCACGGCGGCACAGCCGGCCATGGCGGTATGGTCGCCCACATGCACGTTGTGCGCCAGCTGGATCTGGTTATCCAGCTTCACGTCGTTGCCGATCACGGTATCTTTCAGCGCGCCGCGGTCGATGGTGGTATTGGCGCCGACTTCCACGTCGTCGCCGATCACCACCACGCCGGTTTGCGGAATCTTGAACCAGCCATCGCCGGCCCAGGCCAGGCCAAAGCCGTCGGCGCCGATGACGGCACCCGCATGCAGGATGACGCGATCGCCCAGGCGGCAGCCGTGGTAAATGGTGACATTGGGGTAGATGCGGGCATCGTCGCCGATGGTGACACCATCGCCGATCACCACCCCGGGGTGCAGGATGCAGCGCTGGCCAAGGGTAACGTTGCGGCCGATGCTGACCATCTCGCGTACTTCGCAGCCCTCGCCCAGCACGCTGCCCTCGCCCACCACGGCGCGCGGGTGGATACCGGCCTGCGCGGCCGGCGGCGGCGTCAGCAAGGTGGCTACGCGGGCAAAGTACAGGTACGGGTCCGGCGTCAGGATCAGGCTGCGGCCAACCTTGGCTGCTGCTTCGGCCAGCGCCGGCTTGACGATGACGGCGCCAGCGGCCGTGCTGTCCAGCTGGCTGCGGTATTTGGGGTTGGCCAGAAAGGTCAGCTGAGCCGGCCCGGCTTCTTCCATGCTGGCAAGGCGATCGACGTCGATATCGTTGCCCTGCAGCTCGCCGCCCAGGGCGGCCACGATGTGCGATAGTTTCATGACAGTTAGCAAAGACGAAGCCGACGTAACGTCGGCTTCGGTTGATCAAGATGCCGGCAAACGGCTATTTACCCAGCTCTTTCAATACCTTGTCGGTGATGTCCAGCGTGCGGCTGACATAGACCACATCCTGCAGGATCAGGTCGTACTGCTCGCGCTCTGCCATCTGGCGGATCACCCGGTTGGCACGCTCCTGCACCGCAGCAAACTCTTCGTTACGGCGCTGGTTCAGGTCGTCGCGGAAATCACGGGCCTTGGCCTGATACTCACGGTCGACCGACTCTAGCTCGCGCTCCATCTGGCGACGCTCGGGGCTGGGGGTCTTGTTCTTGGCCAGCAAGCCTTCCAGTTCCTTGCCGCGTGCCGCCAGCTTTTTCAGCTCCGCCTCGCGGGTGGCAAACTCGCGCTCCAGCTTTTTCTGGGCATTCAAAGCCGGCTGCGCTTCGCGATAGACACGCTCGGTATTGACGTAGCCGATTTTGACTTCCGCAGCGGCAACACTGAACGATAGCAGGGCCAGCGGCAGTAACAGCAGGTTTCTGGTTGACATGAGCCGTCCTTAGAACACTTGACCAATGGTGAACTGGAAGCGTTGCAGCTGGTCGCCCGATTTCTTCTTCAGCGGCACACCATAGCTGAACTTCAGCGGGCCAATCGGCGACACCCAGGTCAGCGACATACCGGCCGAATAACGCAAACCGCTTGAGGCCGTGACCGAAGCATCTTTCGGGTCCCACAACGTACCGGCATCAAAGAACAGGCTGGTACGCAAACTGCGATTATCACGCATGCCCGGGAACGGGAACAGCAACTCGGCCGAGGTTGTCGCCTTGCGGGTACCACCCAGTGCATCTCCGTTGGTGTCCAGCGGGCCCATACTGCCGTTTTCGTAACCACGCACCGAGCCCAGACCACCCAGATAGTAGTTCTGGAAGAACGGTACACGGCTGGTACGGCCGTAACCGTTGACGAAGCCGATGTCACCGCTGACAGCCAGCGTGTAGGTCTTGCTCAGCGGCCAGAACCATTGCTGACTATGCGACATGCGATAGTACTGGATATCGCCACCCGGCAAGCCAGCGTCCAGCGACACCCCCATGGTGTAGCCAGTGGTTGGCCATACCGCGCTGTCACGGGTGTCACGCGACCAGCCTGCAGATGCCAGCAGCGTCATGTTGGAACGGCCGTACTGGTTAACGAAATCCTTGTAACGCTGCGGACTGTCGCTGAACAGCGTGATCTTGGTGTTTTCGGCACCAAAGCTGTAATTGATACGGTCGTACTCGGTCACTGGCACGCCAAAGCGCACGGCACCGCCGAAGGTATTGGTCTTGTACTTGTTGGTGTCCGTCGAGGCCGGGTTGTACACACGGCGGTAAAGGTCGTAGCCCACGCTGACGCCGTCCACGGTGTAGTACGGGTCGGTAAACGACACGGTAGCCGACTTGGAGGTCTTGCCATTGGAAAAGCCTACCGACAGCGACTTGCCTGAACCCAGCACGTTGGCTTGCGAAACGGAACCGCTCAGCTGCAGGCCATCGCCTTGCGCATAGCCGATACCGGCGTTGATGGAACCGGTAGCGCGCTCTTTGACGGTAATATTCATGTCCACCTGATCCGCCGTATCGGCAACTGCCGGCGTATCGATATTGACCGTTTCAAAGTAGCCCAGCAACTCCAGGCGCTCCTTGCTGCGCTTGATGGCCGCACCGTTGTACTGGGCGCTTTCCAGCTGACGCAGCTCGCGACGGATCACTTCGTCTCGGGTACGGGTGTTGCCAGCCACATTGACGCGACGCACGGTCGTCAGGCGGCCCGGATCCACAAAGAACGTCAGGCTGACGGTTTGTTTGTCCTTGTCGATCTCCGGTACCGGGTTGACGCTGACAAAGGCGTAGCCATCGGCTTCCAGGCGTTCGGAAACGGCCTTGATCGAGTTATTGATGTCTTCCCGGTTGAACAGCGCACCCTGCTTGACCGTAATCAGCTTGCGCAGCTCTTCTTGCGGGACGCGCAGATCACCTGCCAGACGGATATCGGCAATCTTGTACTGCTTGCCCTCTACCAGGTTCAGCGTCACAAACATGTCCTGTTT
Source organism: Vogesella urethralis (assembly GCF_007644045.2). Taxonomy (GTDB): domain Bacteria; phylum Pseudomonadota; class Gammaproteobacteria; order Burkholderiales; family Chromobacteriaceae; genus Vogesella; species Vogesella urethralis. Next base: position 41,115 of record NZ_VMDW02000090.1, on the reverse strand, counting down.
GTCGGCGCTGATCGCCACCTGGGTGGACTCGATATTGAACTCGGCATAGCCCTGGTTCAGATAGAAGGCGCGGATTTTTTCCAGGTCGGCAGACAGCTGCTGCTTGGAGTAGCGGTCGGAGCGCGACAACCAGGTCATGAAACCGCTTGGCGTCAGCGACATCTCTTCCAGCAGCGTGTCCTCGCTGAATGCCTTGTTGCCGACGATACGGATATCGCTGATCTTGGCGGTTACACCTTCCACGATATCCAGCGTCACCGCCACGCGGTTACGTTCCAGGCGGGTAATCTGGGTCTGGATCTCGGCAGAATACTTGCCCTTGCTGAAATACTGGCGCTTCAGCTCTTGCACAGCTTGGTCCAGCAAGCCTTGGTCAAAAATGCGCGACTCGGCCAAGCCGTTATCTTTCATCGCCTTGATCAGCTGCTCTTTCGGAAACTCCTTGCTGCCGTTGACCTGCAGCTGGGCGATGACCGGCCGCTCGCTCACCGACAAAACCAGCACATCGCCGTCGGATTCGACACGAACATCGTTGAAAAAGCCGGTGCCGTACAAGGCCTTGATGATATCGGGCGCGCGCTGCGGGTCGAAGGTGTCACCCACTTTCAGCGGCAAGTAGTTGAAGACGGTACCCGGTTCGGTACGCTGCAACCCTTCAACACGGATGTCCTTGATGACGAAAGCGTCAGCGGCCCAGGCCGGCGACAGGAAAGCAGCGGCAACGGCCGCAGCAAGTAAACGTTTGTTCATGTTTGTTATGATCCTAGCCGGCCAGCAACCGGGCGAAGTCATTGAACAGGGCCAGCATCATGACCATCAAAATGAAAGCCATCCCCAGACGCTGACCGACTTCGTATACGCGATCAGGAAGCGGTCGCCCCCTGAGCCATTCCGCCACATGATACAGCAAGTGCCCGCCATCCAGCATCGGCACAGGCAGCAGATTGAATACCCCTAGACTGACACTGATCAGTGCCATGAATTCCAGCAGCGCCACCCAGCCAGCGTCCGCACTCTTGCCGGCATACTCTGCAATCGTCAGCGGGCCGCTCAAGGCGTCCAGCGAGACACCGCCAGTCACCATGGCACCGAGCGTTCCGAGCGTATGCCATGACAGGTCGCGCGTACGGGCCAGCGCAGCGGCCATTGCTTCGGCAAACGGCACCTGCACGCGCTGCGTCAAGCTTGCCAGCCAGGGTTTGTCGATGGCGGGCGCTGCGCCAATGCGGCCAACACTACCACCGTCCTGCACCACCACATCGGGGCGCAAAGACAGTTGCAGAGGCTTGCCATTACGCAGTACAGACACGGTGAACTGCTCACCAGGATGATTGTGCACCCACTGCACCCAAGCTTCCCAGCTTGCCAGCGGTTTGCCATTGACAGCCAACAACCGGTCCCCGGCCTTCAGCCCTGCACGCGCCGCTGCGCCACCCGGCTGCACCGCGGCAATTTCGGGTAAATAACGCGCCGGCAAGACACCCAGCTTGCCCATGGTCGCCTGATCGAACTTTTCCAGGCCAAAGCCAGCCAGGTCAAAACGGGCCGTCAGTGCTTGTTGCTGGCGCTGCAAGGCCAGCTCCAGCCGGCCGTCGTTGACGATGGCCATGCCCATCGCCTCGCGCGCCTCGCCCCAGTCGGCGACGCGTTGGCCGTTAACAGCCACGATGCGATCGCCCGGCTTGACGCCAGCCGCCGCCGCGGCGGTTTGCGCGGCCACCGTGCCTACCAGCGGCTGCAGCCGGGTTTGCTCGCCGCTCATGGTGACGGAAAACAGCCCCACTGCCAGCAGCAGATTGGCCAGCGGCCCAGCCAGCACGATGATCATGCGCTGCCATACCGGGCGCTGGTTAAAGGCGCGGGGCCGGTCGGCCGGAGCCACCGGCGCCTCGCGCTCGTCCAGCATGCGCACAAAACCGCCCAGCGGAATCCATGCCAGCCGCCACTCGGTATCACCGATGGTGCGTGCCCATAGCGGCTTGCCGAAACCGATGGAAAAAGTGAGCACCTTGACGCCACACAGCCTGGCCGCCAGGAAGTGGCCAAACTCGTGAAAGGTGACCAGCACGCCGATCACCAGCAGGAAGGACAGCACCGTCATGCTGCCACCCACTCCGTCACCAGCGCCCGCGTGGCGGCATCTTTGGCCAGCAGGCTATCAAGATCCGCACTGAGCGCCAGATCCATCCGTGACAGCGCGCGCTCGATCAGTTGCGGAATCTGCAGGAAGCCGATGCGACCGGAGAGAAAGCTGGCAACGGCCACTTCGTTGGCCGCATTCAGCACTGCCGAGGCGTCGCCACCGGTACGCAGGCTATCAAATGCCAGTCGCAGGCACGGAAAGCGCTGCAGGTCGGGTGCTTCGAAGGTCAGGCTGCCCAGCGTCAGGAAATCCAGCGCCTGCACTGGGGCGGCAATGCGCTGCGGCCAGGCCATGGCGTAGGCGATCGGCGTGCGCATGTCGGGCGACCCCAGTTGCGCCATGATGGAACCGTCGTGGTAACGCACCATGGAGTGGATAACACTTTGCGGGTGCACTACCACCTTGATTTGCTCGGCCGGCGTATTGAACAGCCAGCGCGCCTCGATCACCTCCAGCCCCTTGTTCATCAGGCTGGCAGAGTCTACCGAAATCTTGCGCCCCATTACCCAGTTCGGGTGCTTGCAGGCATCGTCCGCCGTGACATGTTGCAACTGTTCGAGGCTATGGTGCCGGAACGGGCCACCCGACGCCGTCAGGATCAGTTCCACCACCCCGGCCGCGGCCAGATCGCCGTCAAAACCGGCCGGCAGCGACTGGAACAGCGCATTGTGCTCGCTATCCACCGGCAGCAAGGTGGCGCCGCTCTCGCGCACGGTGCGCATAAACAGGTCGCCAGCAACCACCAGCGATTCCTTATTGGCCAGCAGGATACGCTTGCCGGCCGCCGCGGCTGCCAAGGTTGGCCGCAGACCAGCCGCGCCGACGATGGCGGCCATCACCATGTCCACCTCGGCAGCGCAGGCAATATCACTCAGCGCGGCCTCGCCGGCCAGCACTTCGGTGTCGGCGCCTGCGGCGGCCAACTGCTGCTGCAAGCTGGCCGCCGCCGCCGCATCCACCAGCACTGCGTAGCGCGGACGATGCTGCAGGCATTGCTGCAGCAGTTTGTCGACCTGGCTGTGGGCAGCCAGGGCAAACACCCGGTAGCGATCCGGGTGCATGGCCACCACATCCAGCGTATTGCTGCCGATGCTACCGGTGGCGCCGAGTACAGTTATGTATTGAATAGTCATGCAAATCTCAAGCAAGCAGCAAACGCAGTGCGTGCGATACCGCCAGCACGGCGATCAGGCTATCGATGCGATCGTAGACGCCGCCGTGGCCAGGCAACAGATTGCTGCTGTCCTTGATGCCGGCACTGCGCTTGAACCAGGACTCGAGCAGGTCCCCTACCACGCTGACCACAGTCAGGCCCAGCGCCAGCGGCAGCAGCAGTACCAGCGGCAGCGGGATGTTCAGCCAGCCCAGATCATTCACCAGCCACACGTAAGCCGCCACGCCGATGACGGCACCGACGACACCTTCCCAGCTTTTACCCGGGCTGATGGCCGGTGCCAGCTTGTGTTTGCCGAACGCTTTGCCGGCAAAGTAGGCCGCCACGTCGGCCACCCATACCAGGCCCATCACCGCCAGCAGCTGCTTGCCGCTAACCGCCGAACTGTCCGGGTGCCAGGCCAGAAAAGCAAACCACGCCGGAAACATCAGCAACCAGCCCAGCACCATAGCCGGCATGCCCCCCGGAATGGCCCAGCGCTTGCGCAGCCACAGCGGTGCCAGTACCAGCCAGACCAGCAGCGAAATGGCCATCATGGTGCCATCCGGCACGAAACCGCTGAACCAGGCGGCCGCGGCCAACAGCGTGCTACCCCCCAGATACAGCCATTGCTGCATGCCACGGATGGCGGCCATGCGGGCGTACTCCCACATGGCAAGCACGATGATCAGCCAGGAAAAGGCCGCCCAGGCAGCGGGCGGAAAAAAGAACAGCGCGGCCAGCATCAAAGGAAGCAGGACCAGCGCCGTGATGATACGGGTCTTGAGCATGAATCAGCCTCGGCGTTGCGCTTCGGGCAACTGCTCGCTGGTGCGGCCGAAACGGCGCTCGCGGGCAGCAAAGGAGTCCAGCGCAGCGGTCAGGGCCTCGCGACCAAAATCCGGCCACAGCAGGTCGGTAAAGTACAGCTCGCTGTACGCCAGCTGCCACAACAGGAAGTTGCTGATGCGCTGTTCGCCGCCGGTGCGGATGAACAGGTCCGGCTCCGGCGCGTACGCAGTAGACAGGTTGGCCGCAATGTCGGCCTCTGCAATCTGCGTCACTCCCTTGGCCAGCAAACCATTCACCGCCTGCAGCACGTCCCAGCGGCCACCGTAATCGGCAGCGATGGTCAGCGTCAGCCCGGTATTGCCCGCCGTCAGTGACTCTGCGGCGTCGATACGGGCCAGGATAGCCGGCGAAAAGCGTTCACGCGCGCCCACCACTTTCAAGCGGATGTTGTTGCGGTGCAGGCGCTCGACTTCGCGCTCCAGCGCCACGAAGAACAGCTCCATCAGGAAGCTGACTTCCTCTTCCGGGCGACGCCAGTTTTCGGTGGAAAACGCAAACAGGGTGAGGAATTCCACCCCCAGCTCCGAGCAGGCCTTGACGGTGTCACGCACAGCGTCCAGGCCGCGCTTGTGACCGGCTACGCGTGGCAGGAAGCGCTTCTTGGCCCAGCGGCCGTTGCCATCCATGATGATGGCAATGTGCCGAGGCACGGCACGCGCCTCCGGCACATCCTGTGTTGAACTTGCAAACAAGGGACGCCCCTTATACAGCCATCAGTTCGGCTTCTTTGGCGGCCAGCGCCTTGTCGATTTCGGCAGTGTACTTGTCGGTCAGCTTCTGGATTTCGTCCTGGCCGCGGCGCTCTTCGTCCTCGGTGATGGCCTTATCCTTCAGCAGGTTTTTGAAGTCGTTGTTGGCATCGCGGCGCACGTTGCGCACGGCAACACGCGCACCTTCAGCCTCGGCACGCACGACCTTGATCAGGTCGCGGCGACGCTCTTCGGTCAGTGCCGGCATCGGCACGCGAATCAGCTCGCCCATCGACGACGGGTTCAGGCCCAGGTCGCTGTCACGGATGGCTTTTTCGATCTTGGAAACCATGGTCTTTTCCCAAGCTTGCACACCCAGGGTACGGGCATCGATGTTGGTAACGTTGGCCACCTGGTTTACCGGAACATCGCTGCCGTAGTATTCCACCATAACGTGGTCGAGCAAGCCGGGGTGAGCACGGCCAGTGCGCACCTTGCCCAGGTCGGTCTTGAAGGTCTCGAGCGATTTTTGCATTTTGTGCTCGGCCGACTTCTTCACGTCATTGATCATGATTACTCCCGTTGTCATTCTGAAAAACAAGGCGGAAAGCGGCGCCTGGCCGTTTCCGCCTATGAGGATTCGTTAAAATCAGCAGTGTACCAGCGTGCCTTCGTCTTCGCCAAGCACGACGCGGGTCAGCGCACCCTGCTTGAAGATGCTGAACACCTTGATGTTCAGGTGCTGGTCGCGGCACAGCGCGAAGGCGGTAGCGTCCATCACCTTCAGGTTGCGCGAGATAGCCTCGTCGAAAGTCAGCGTCTGGTAGCGTACGGCGTCCGGGTTTTTCTTCGGATCGTCGGTGTACACACCGTCAACCTTGGTGGCCTTCAGCATGATGTCCACGTTCATTTCCATACCGCGCAGTGCAGCGGCGGTGTCGGTGGTAAAGAACGGGTTGCCGGTACCGGCGGCAAAAATCACCACTTTGCCTTCTTCCAGGTACTGCATGGCCTTGCCGCGCACGTAGGGCTCGGCAATCTGCTGCATGGTCAGCGCGGATTGCACGCGGGCAATCAGGCCGGCCTTGGTCATGGCGTCTTTCAGTGCCAGCGCATTCATCACGGTGGCCATCATGCCCATGTAGTCGGCAGTGGCACGATCCATGCCGGCAGCGGCCGGAGCCACGCCGCGGAAAATGTTACCGCCACCAATCACGATGCCGACTTGCACGCCCAGATCCACCACTTCCTTGATCTGGGAAACGATCTGCTCGATCGTATTGCGGTTAATCCCGTAGCTGTCATCACCCATCAGGGCTTCACCGGAAAGCTTCAGCAGAATGCGTTTATAGGCGGGGGATTGGCTCATGATTACCTCTGGCATGCGGTTTTGAATTCTTCAGTTTGCGAAACGGCACCCTGCGGTGCAGGGTGCCGTTATATCGATCAGCTTAAGCTAGCGATCAGAGCTGGGCAGCAGCAGCGACTTCAGCAGCGTAGTCGACCACTTTCTTCTCGATGCCTTCGCCTACTACAAACATAGCAAAAGCTTTTACGGAAGCGCCTTTTTCGGCCAGCAGTTTTTCTACGGTCACGTCCGGGTTTTTCACGAACGGCTGACCCAGCAGGGTCACTTCAGCCAGGAACTTGTTGATGCGACCTTCAACCATTTTGGCAACGATGTCGGCCGGCTTGCCGGATTCAGCAGCCTGAGCGGTGTAGATCTTGCGCTCTTGTTCCAGCACGTCGGCAGAAACCTGGTCTTTGGAAACACAGATCGGCTTGGAGGCAGCAACGTGCATGGCCACGTCTTTGCCCACTTGCTCTTCACCTTTGAAATCGACGATCACGCCGATTTTGGCACCGTGCAGGTAGGTAGCGATGGCGCCGTCGGTTTCGTAGCGTACGAAACGACGGATGGTCATGTTCTCGCCCAGTTTGGCGATGGCAGCCTTGCGGATCTCTTCCACAGCTTCGCCATCCACCACAACAGCAGCCAGCGCTTCAACGTCGGCCGGGTTGGCTTCAACCACGGCTTTGGCAGCGGCGGTTGCCAGTGCGATGAAGGTCGGGTCTTTGGCGACGAAGTCGGTTTCGCAGTTCACTTCTACCAGGGCGCCAACGCCACCAGCCACGAAGGAACCGATGATGCCTTCGGCAGCCACGCGGCCAGCCATTTTGGAGGCTTTGGCACCGGACTTGATGCGCAGGATTTCTTCAGCTTTGGCCAGGTCGCCTTCAGCTTCTACCAGTGCTTTCTTGCACTCCATCATGCCCAGACCGGTCGCAGCGCGCAGGTCGGATACCATTTTTGCGGTGATTTCCGCCATGGTGAACTCCTTGAATTAAATCGTGATACGTTGAAACTGAGGTCTAAAAAAAGGGGCTTTCGCCCCTTTTCTTCTGCTTACTCGGCAGCAGCCGGCTCAGCAGCGATGATTTCCTGGATTGCCTGAGCGCGGCCTTCCAGAACAGCATCGGCGATACCGCGAGCGTACAGGCGGATAGCGCGGCTGGAGTCATCGTTACCCGGGATAACGTAGTCAATGCCATCCGGCGAGTTGTTGGTATCAACCACGCCGATTACCGGAATACCCAGTTTCTTGGCTTCAACAACGGCACCTTTCTGGTAGCCGGTATCGATAACGAAGATCGCGTCCGGCAGACCTTTCATATCCTTGATACCGCCCAGCGAACGCTCCAGTTTTTCAACGTCGCGTTGCAGGTCCAGCAGTTCTTTCTTGTTGAAACCGGACTGGTCGCCAGCTTCGAGCTGAGCACGCTTATCTTCAAGACGCTTGATGGACTGCTTAACGGTCTTGTAGTTGGTCAGCATGCCGCCCAGCCAGCGGTGATCCACGAACGGCACGCCTGCACGGGCGGCTTCTTCGCGGACGATCTCACGCGCTTGACGCTTGGTGCCCACAAACAGAACGGTACCCTTGTTGGCAGTCAGACGACGCACATATTCCTGGGCTTCCACGAACAGCGGCAGCGTTTTTTCCAGGTTGATGATGTGAATCTTGTTGCGGCTGCCAAAGATGTACTGAGCCATCTTCGGGTTCCAGAAGCGGGTTTGGTGGCCGAAGTGTACGCCGGCCTCAAGCATTTGACGCATGGTCACGTTGGTGGACATTCTGAATCTCCAAAAGGGTTATGCCTCCATCCGTACAGACAACCCGTAAACGGGCACCCTTTGGTACGGATGTGCGTGATATCCCCCAGACATTGAGGGAACTCGCAATTGTAACACTATAAAAAGGCGCAACTCAAGACAGTCGAATCAGATATCGCCATCCGGGTTTTGGCGCCGCAAGTGGCGCCGGCGCACGATCCACAGGATCAGCCACGTTGGCAACACTCCCAGAAAAAACACGATGATGCCAGTCCGCACCAAGCTATCTTGCGCTACCGCCAGCATCAGTACGACATACAGCCAGCCAATCAGAATCAGATACATATCAAACATCCGTTTGAAAAATGGCAAAGATTCTGACAAGAATACATCACTACAACCCATACAGAGCTAACACCATGCAAACCCGCTTCACCGACACCTTCGGCGTTCAGCTGCCGCTGGTCTGCCCTGGCATGAGCTACATCGCCGTACCTGAGCTGGTGGCCGCCACCAGCAATGCAGGCGGCTTGGGCATCCTCGCTACCGGCCCATTGAATGCCGAACAAACTCGCACCGCCATTCGCCGCATTCGCGAACTGACCGACAAGCCGTTCGGCATTGGCTGCACCCTGATGATGCCGGGTGCCAAAGAGAATGCCGAAGTCGCGTTACAGGAAAAAGTACCGGTGATCAATTTCTCGTTGGGCAAGGGCGACTGGATCGTCAAGCGCGCCCGCGAGTATGGCGGCAAGGTGATCGCCACCGTGGTAACCGAAAAGCACGCCATCTCGGCAGAAAAAGCCGGCGTGGACGCCCTGCTGGTAACCGGCCACGAAGCGGCGGCCCACGGCGGCGAGGTAACGTCGCTGGTGCTGATTCCGGCCATCCGCAAGGTATCGTCGCTACCCATCATCGCCGCCGGTGGCTTCGGCACCGGCAGCGGCCTGATTGCCGCCCTAGCGCTGGGCGCCGACGCCATCGCCATGGGCAGCCGCCTGGCCATGACCCGCGAAAGCCCGGTGCACCAGCGCACCAAAGACATGATCCGCGAACGTAACGTGAGCGATACCATTTATTCCAAAAACTTTGATGGCCTGTGGTGCCGGGTAATGGATACCGCCACCGCCCGCAAAGCCACCCGCAAACCACTGGGCCTGCTGACCGCCGGCTGGCGCGCCATGGGCGTCAGCCGCAAGCTGGGCATGCCGGTGGCTAAGGTGGTCATCGGCGGCATGCTGACTCAGCCGCAATCGCTGCGGCAGCTAGCCCAGTTCGGCGCCGCCACCGAATCGATCCGTCTGGCCATCGAAGAAGGCAACCACGACAAAGGAGTGCAGCTAATCGGCCAAGTACAGGGGTTGATCGACGACGTGCCCACTGTTGCCGAGCTGTTCAGCCGCCTGCAGCAAGAGGCTCGCGAGTGCCGCGATCGCCTGCCGCAGTGGTAAGCACGAGGCTTGTCTTTTCAATAAACGATAATTATTATCAATATTGAAAAGCGCAATGCGTGCCGCTCCGGTGCACCTTGCTGCGCCGGAGCCCGCCATGCTAGATCTCGATTACGACACCCCACTACCAAGCTGTCAGCAACACACCTGCCGCGCCGACTGCCGCGCACTGCGCTTGCGCGCCAACCGGCTCACCACCTTCAGCGGCTTGGCTGCCGCGTCAAGCCTGCACAATGCCCTGCTGCAGCAAGGCGGTACCCTGTGCCAAGCCGCGCGCGCCACATTCGCCCAGCAACAAGCCATTCCGTCGACAGACAAACGGTCGCTACAGCACTATCTGTTGCAGCAGCGCAGCGGGCGGCGCTGGTTCTTCCGTCCACAAGCCATCGATCACGAAGCCGTGGCACTGACACTGGATGGCCTGTCGCTCACCGCACTGGCAAATACTCCGCTAGCCCGACTGGACGCCACGCAGCGACTGCTGGCCAGCCTGGCTGGTGCACTGGTGCAGACCGCGCCACTGGTATTACTGGACCTACGCCACGCCGATCTCGACAGCACACTGCGCCGCCGCATCCTGCGCCACCTTGCCCAACGCGCGATATACGGCCGCACCATCCTGTGCGCGCTGGCCGAGGCCGCCGATAGCGAAGGCTTGTCGCACTGGCACATCACCCTGCAGGCACACCCCCAACCGACCACCACCATCATGAGTCAACAGGCGGCATGACACTTGGGCACCTGCGCCGGAGCACGTAGAATGGCTAGCCCGCACCCGCCAGCCAAGCGCCATGACCATCCTGCACCTGCCCCCGCATCCCCACCCCACCCTGCCCGACCTGTGGTGCCTGTTCAACGGCGAACAGCTGTATCTGCAAGACGACGCCCTGCCCGGCGCACCGGGCCAGGCGCATACTGCCGTGCGCTACATCGGCCACAACGATGCGGCCAACCTGTACAGCGCCGAACTGATCGGCCCGCCGCCGGCAAACTGGCAAGCCGTCAGCTTGCGCCAAGCCATTTATACGCTGCCGGCCGACATGAGCGCGCTACTGGCGCGCGCCGCCCAACTGCATCGCTTTGCCCGCAGCCACCGTTTCTGCGGCGTCTGCGCCAGCCCGCTGCAGCCCAACCGCCACGACCTGGGCCGTCAATGCCCATCGTGCGGGGAGCTGTACTATCCGCGCCTGTCGCCGGCCATGATGGTGCTGATTACCCGCGGGCGCGAACTGCTGCTGGCGCGCAGCCCGCATTTCGCCCCCGGCATGTACAGCGCACTGGCCGGCTTTGTAGAGGCCGGCGAATCGCTGGAAGCCTGCGTCCACCGCGAGGCATTCGAGGAAGTGGGCGTACGCATCCACAACCTGCGTTACGCCATGTCGCAATCCTGGCCCTTTCCGCATTCGCTGATGCTGGCGTTCGTCGCCGACTATCTGGACGGGGACATCACCCCGCAAGCCGGCGAAATCGAACACGCGGCCTGGTTCGACATCGATCAGCTGCCCGGGCTGCCAGCCACCCGTTCGATCGCCCATCATCTGATCCACCAGCACATCCACCAGCTACGCCAAGCCGACTAAGCTGCCGCCTCATTACAACGGCTATTGCCCACCAGCTGGCTGCTGGCGGGCAAGCAGCGGCAACCGACGCGCGCCCAACACCACCCGGCTTGGCAGCCCGCAGGCGGCCAACCCGCCAACACACGCTCCCCCTGCAGCCACCTATCCGTGACAACCCGCTGGCCGGCAGACAGCCACATGCCATTTCCAGCGCGATTCAATCGCTTTTATGTCGATTGCACACCGCTATTTTCTACTTGGTTCTTTAAAAAGCGCGATAGTCGTTTTAATATCAAAACACAAAAACATAGGCAGCCGATGGACAACTGCCTTCACCCAATCGAAGCACGTCTGCAAGGAAAATAACATCATGGGGAAAATGACACTGGCCCGGCGCCTGGGCCTGGGTTTTGGTGCGGTCATTCTGCTGCTAGTACTGGGTTCCGCCTTCACCCTGTACCGTTTGACTGTCATCCAGTCACGCGTGTCCGAACTGGTAGAGCACCGCATACCCGTCATCCAGTATTCGCGCACCCTCAGCGGCGCCCTGCTGGCCTCCACCAACGCCGCTCGCACCATCCTGCTGGAAAGCGACGACAAGCTGGTGGAAGAAAAAATGGCCATCCTGAAAAAGTCGGTAGTCACGGCTAATCAGCAATTCAAGCTGATGCAGGAAATCTCGTCCGACCCGGAAGAGCTGGTGCTGGTAGAAAAAATCGGCAAGTCGCTGGCGGAATTCAACCGCCTCACCGACAAGCTTATCCCCATGATTACCAAGCAAAAATGGGACGCCTCCATCATCGTCAGCGAGAAGATGGAGCCGCAGGAAGGCCTGCTCGGCATGCAGCTGGACAAGCTGATCGCGCACCACACCCAGGTCATGGAAGAACAGAAGTCGTCCACCACCAGCACGCTGCGTGACACCATGGTAGCGGCGGTCATCGCCATCATCGCCAGCGTGGCGGCCAGTATCGTGGTTGCTCTGATCATTGCGCGCACCCTCACCCGCCAACTGGGCGGCGAGCCGGACTACGCCGCCACCGTGATGAAAGAAATCGCTCACGGCAACCTGGGCATCCAGGTCAACCTGGCCAAGGGCGACAACTCGTCGCTGCTGTACAACCTGTCGCGCATGACCCACGAGCTGAACGACGCCCTGCGCACCGTGGAACGCAGCGTGCAGGAAAGCAGCAACGCGTCGCAAGAACTGCGCGACACCATGCAGCGCCTGATGAGCCGCAGCGAAGAACAAAACCGCGCCGCTGACGAAATGGCAACAGTTATCCAGCAAATGGCCGTCGGCGTTCGCGAGCTGCACCAAAGTGCAGGTAGCGCCGAATTGGCGGCCCGCAACGCCAGTGGTGACGCCCGTGACGGCGTGGAAGTGATCAAGGGTGCCGTGAAGGAAATGGACGCCATCAGCACCCTGATCCAGAGCACAGCCGGCAGCATCAACGAGCTGGGCCGTCAGTCGCAAACCATCGACAACATCGTTTCCGTCATCCGTGACGTGGCCGACCAGACCAACCTGCTGGCACTGAACGCCGCCATCGAAGCTGCTCGCGCCGGCGAACAAGGTCGCGGTTTTGCCGTAGTGGCCGACGAGGTACGCAAGCTGGCCGAGCGCACCACCAAGGCCACCGGTGAAATTGCACAGATGATTGGTGCCATCCGCATCAGCTCGCAACAAGCCGTGGAAGCGATGAACCAGTCGGTTGAGCGCGCCCATACCAGCGCCACCCAGGGCCAGCGCGCCGGCGAATCCATCGTGGCCATCCAGAGCGGCACCGAAAATGTGGGCCAGAGCGTACTGAACATCGCCAGCGCCCTGTCCGAGCAAGCCCGCTCCGGCGAGCAGGTTTCGCGCGAGGTAGAGCGCATCACCAGCATTGCCCATCGCAACCGCGAAGCCGCCGACGAAGCCGCCCGCGCCGCCGCACGCATGAGCGAACTGACAGAAGAAATCCGCCAGAGCTTCAGCCGCTTCCGCACCAACTAAGGTTGGCCGCAGCCCTGGCATCAGGGCAGACGCACAACAGCCCCGTCTGGATAATCAGCGGGGCTGTTGCTTTATCCGCGGCACACTGCGATGACGATACTCATGAGCCTGCTGCAGTCCGGCGCAACGCGAATCACGGCCGCCTGCGACCAACCTTGGCCGGCTGCTGCATCTGACGAACTCGCTTAGCCACCCCGCTTGCCCAGCAGCCGCGCCAGCCAGCCCACTTTGGGGGCGGGACGCTGCGGGTGGGTGCTGGGGCCATCAGGGCGCAGCAAGTCGCCCGGATAGTGCTCGTGCCCCAGGCATAGGTTGTCGTCCAGCCCAAAGGCTTTGACTGCCGCCACGGCCTCGATGCACCAGCGACCGAAGTAGCTACCCATCTCCAGCGGGTTCAATACCGGGTCGCCATAGATGTACCAGAACGGCTCGATGGTGGGCGCCTTTTTATTCCTGGGCGCGGGGCGCTTTAGCTCGGGATACCAATGATCAACGAAGTCTCGCAGCAAGCCAGCCTGTTGGTCTGCCGGGGCATCCACTGCCTTGAGCAGCCGCGCGTAGGGCTTGGCGTGCAACAGCCTGGTGCCGACACGCCGCGCGGGTGACCGGGTGGCGATCACCCGGTCGAGCAACACATCTTCCCCTTCCCGCCAGCCAGATGGATCAAGCGCTACCACTGCGCTTCGGGCATCTCCAGCACCAGCGCCAAGCCCACCAGCCAGAAGCACCAGTTGTAGTGGTTGAGATTTGACAGCGAGAAGTCCCAGTCGCGGCAGGTTTGCCAGCCGTACTCTTTGCAGACCTCGTCACTCAGGCGGTTGGACAGCGCCCAGGCGTCGAGCAGGCCAGGAAAGTGCTGGGGCAAGCCGCGGATGGGGGCGCCGGAGGAATAGTCGACCAATAGGAGGCGTCCTAGGAAAAGGCTCGTGTCCCAAACATATTGCGGTCGGTACACCGGGTTGCCGCTGGGCTCACCAATCCTTGTCCAACTTCTGTCGACCGCCTCCCGCCAATAGCTCGCACGGTCAGCCCAGTATCCGCTCTTTCCGATTGAGCCACGAATCATCGTTGAGCTCCAGACAGGTTGGCGTTCGGCAGAATAATCTTCGATGTATCTACGGGTTTGACACGCCCGAACGAATCAAGAACTTGAACCGCTGTTGATCCATCTGGACGAACAGTTACCACCCAGCTTTCAACTCGACCAGCGTCAAGGGCATCACGAATGTCCAACGCTTCCTTGTTGGGGCCGCCAACAGCCCTCTCAATCCTCTCCGCCCCTCGCAGCCAACTCTCACTGCCCTGCCTGCCATCCCCCGTGTTCTTCAACACCTGCGCCCCTGTCTTGTTGTCCTGGCCCACGAACTTGTATTCCACGCTCACGTAGTCCACATCACGGCGGTTTACCTTGTACAAATCATCGATACCGGTCTCGCCCACGCCCGGTATCCGCGCCAGCTTTTCACCACCCGGCACAATAGCTTGTACCGTCTTCGGCCCGAACAGCTCGCCCATCAGGCTTTTTTGCAAACCAGGCACCGGTCAAATCAAACGCCTTATGTCACCAAGGCCGTGGATTCCCTTTTGTAACGTTTGTGGCAATACCCATCTCAGGGTCGAGTATATATTTCTGATAAGCCGAACCCATTAACCAAATTGTGGCACCCGGCGTCCAAATTGCATGATCTGGCGGACTTCCTGTATCTGGGTTTATATTATTACTACCATCGGGATAATTAATGACAAAGTAGGTGAATGGCCTACGAGCACCATCTTCGCCAATTTGTCGAGCATGAGCATGCAACACTTCCCACCACCCATCACCTCGAACACTGTCATCCCTGCGAACCTGCCAAATAGCATGCCCATCAGAGTCAACACAGAAAACATTATGATTCTCATCAAACAAAGAAACGTCATCAGCGCCATCACCCTGAAAATAAAAACAGACTATTTTTCTACCATCACCGAGAAAAATAGTTCTCCGAAACCAATCTTTAAAATTCTGATTTATCACCAAATATTCCTTGCACCATTAAACCACTGTTGATTCAGCTTCCTATCGGGGGTGATTATTTGAAACTGCACACCGCCGCCGCCACCATTATCACCAGTCACTACGCCTTTCGCAGCTCCAGGAGATATACCGCCAGCCACACTCACATTCATTTTTGTTCCGGCTGGCAAAGTAACGTCACCAATCATGGACTGCGCCTGGGCAAAGTCGGCCCACGCACGCGGGGCCTGGCGGCCGAATTCGGCGGTGATGGCGACCTGTGCCCCCACGTTGGCCGCCACGCGCTGGGCGTCGAACGGGTTGGCAATGCCGGTTTCGGCGTCGCCGCTGCGCACGCTGCTGTTGCCGGCGATGCCGCTGATGCCGGCGCGGGTGTCGGAGGCGGCGCTGCCGCTGGGTTTGCCGCTGCTGACGCCGACGTTGACGCTGTAGCCGCTGGCCTTATAGCTGGCCTGGTTGTGCAGATCGCTGAGGTGGGTGGCCGTGGTGTCCAGCCGGTTGACGCCGGCTTGCACGGCGACGTCGCTGCTGGCAATGACGCCGCCGCTGAGGGGGGTGTCGCCTTTTACCGTGAGCTGGAAGCCGCCGTCGCCGGCTTTGAGGCCGCTTTGTTCGGCCACGTTCAGGTAGTCGCTATCAATGCGGGTGTTGCCGGCACTGATGCTGCCGCTGGCGCTCCCCGTCCCGGCGGCGATGCTAACGCCGGCGTTTTGCTGGCGGCTGTCGTAACGGCTGCTGTCTTGCAGACTATCGATGCGCAGTTGGCCGCCGATGTCGCCAGTGACACGTTGCCCACTGGCGACGGTGCCTTGCAGCGTGGTGGTTCGAACCACCAGCCAGGCGATGTCGCTGGTGAGGCGGGCCATCCAAATGGGGGCTGAGCACTACCCTAGGCGCAGGCCATAGGCTGAGCAAAAGTGGCGCTATCCCTACACAACGCGGTACGCATGGCTCGCACCGCGTCAAATGCGGCCCTTTTGTGTAGCACTGGCTTTTAGTGACGCTAGCGATAACACCTCTTCGTAAACCCCTGGCCAATCCTCGTTAGCACGCTTCACCACACCCTGCATCAACTCGTCCAGCGGTGGCACGGGTTGCGGCGCAGGCAGTTGATGATAAGGCGCAGCCATCAACGGGTGGTCCAGCAACGGGTTAGCCAAGCCTTCCCATTCGCGCAGCCGGAACAACAACAGGATTTCCACCGGCACCCGCCCCAGGTCCCACTCGGTGCTGAAGTCGTAGAACTTGGTCAGCGTGTCACGCCCGGCCTGGTGGGTATGGCGGTCGCAGGCTGCCAGCAGGCACGGCACCAGCGCCGCCGGGTCTGACGTACGCCAGTGCTGCAGCAGGGCTTCGTAAATCGGTTCGTCGTAGGCGTAGGCTGGCCAAGCATGGTCGGCATCGCCCACCCAGCTGGCAAACAGCCGCAACATGAAAGCCTGGGCCCGACGGTGCTCCTCCCGGTACTCCAGCCGCAGCTGGTAGTCATTGTTCAGCGCAGCATGCGTGAGGTAACCCTGATAAATGACTGCATCTTTCCAGCCGAGAATAGCCATGGCGGCAAGCATGTTGGCGCTACTAACGATACTGAACATGCGTAAGCCATGAGGATGTTCTGGTGCCAAAATACCAAAACGGTGATGCCAGAAGAAAGCTTGGCGTATTCCTACCTGATAATAACGCATCCAGTTCGCCACGCGGGTCAACCACTCAGGGTCTTCAGGTGCTAGCGCCAAAGCATTGTGGGCCCACGTACTGCCTTTCATTTGCGCTGTATAATCAGTCACATTTTGCTTATTCGGGATCAACTGCTGTGGTGAAACATCCTCTCTTGTGACATATTCAATAATGGTATTTAGCGTTATATCAGCCTTTAACAATGCGTGTCGTTCCCGCAATGCTCTCTCTCGACCCAGAATTGTTTTGAGCCTCGGCCATTTAGGGTTTATATCCATTCTGACACACTGCAAATTTACTTCGGCCATGGTTCTACCTTGAATGTTGCAGCACCCGTGGTACCTGGTGCTGGTATTCCTACTTTAATAGTTATGCCCTGCACTTTAGCCTGGCTATCCAATGCTTTTTGGATTGCCTTTGCCAGTACTTGGTTTTCTGGTGTGGCTTTATCTCCTGAAATAGAAGCATTCTGTAGCCATCCATTCAACCGTTCCGCCGGATCCCCCGCCGTATTTTTCGCCCCACCAACACCCATCTGGGACGACTTGGCATCCATCACCACCACGGTAATGGTATCGCCGTGAATTGCCACAGCGCAGCCATCACAACCGTGGCCACTGGCGTTTTGCAAAGGCTGAAACTTCAGCGTGGTTTTTTCGTTTAGCAGCTGCAACGCCAAGGTTTCACCCAAATCCCCATCCTGCCTGCCGGCAGTGTGCGACAAGGGAATACTGGCAAAAGTCTGACCAAACAGCACTTCTACCTTGTCCACTTTGCCAGATGTGTTTGATGCAGGCTTTGTGCCAGCAATCTGCTCCGCTGCCGGCATAACAGGTGCTGATTGCTCTGCTTTATCAGCTATCGGCTTCTGCCCCTCCGGCGCAACCACCTACCCCTTGGCAGGCGGTACGCCCTGCGGTTTGGCATTCACCCCCTGGCTGGGTACCAGCATACCCGCTGCCATCGCCCTTTGCATGGCACTGGCTTCGCTTTCGCTGATGGCGCCACTGCGTACCGCCGCGTACTCGGCGGTGGCCAGCAATTTGTTCAGCACCTCCAGCCGTGCGGCCAACTGTAATGCCTGACCACCAGCACTTTGCCCTGCATGTTCTTGCGCCAACTGCTGCTTGAGCGTGGTTTGGTATTCACTTTGCAGCTGCTGAACGTGCTCGGTAGGCGGGATACGCGTGAAATCGCCAGATAGCAGCCCGGCGTAGCGGGCGAATTGTGCTTGGCTCATGCTGCCATTCAGCGGCGGTAGCTGCTGATAAGCTTGGGTGAGCTGCGGCAGGTATTGCAAGTTCAGCGCGTCGTTACGGTAGGCCGCCGTGGCGCGGTAGTCCATCTGCACGCCGCTTTGACTTTGCAGGGTGGTCAGGATGGCTTCGGCTTGCGGGTCGTTGCCGTAGCGGACGTACATTTCGCTATTCTGGTACGCCAGCTGCGTGAGCAGGCGTTTTTCCCACTCGGCTGCCGTCAGGCCTTGCTGGCCGGCCAGCTTTTTGGCTTGTGTTTGAACCAGACGTACCTGATCCGGATGCAACTGCCGGTTGTTGACGTCCACATTCAGCCCCATCGCAGCGCCGGCGGTACCGCCGCTGACCGCCCCCAGCGTGGCGCTGGCCACCATGCCAATGGCTTGCTTGACGGCGGCGGGCAGATCGCTGCTGTCCAGTTGCTCGCCCAGCTTGGGCATCAGGCTGGCGCTGCTGACGGCGCCGGCAGCCCCGGCCACCCCGCCAGACAGCCCGCCCAGCAGGGTATGGCCGGCAACGCGGTAGGCGCCGCCTTCGGCCCATTTGGCGGCGTCCTCGGCGTTGCCGCTGGCTTGCGCTGCCTGGTACTGCGCCTGGGCAAAGTCGGCCCACGCACGCGGGGCCTGGCGGCCGAATTCTTCGGTGATGGCGACCTGGGCCCCCACGTTGGCCGCCACGCGCTGGGCGTCGAACGGGTTGGCGATGCCGGTTTCGGCGTCGCCGCTGCGCACGCTGCTGTTGCCGGCGATACCGCTGATACCGGCGCGGGTGTCGGAGGCAGCGCTGCCGCTGTCTTGCCCGATGCCGGCGCTTGCACTGGGTTTGCCGCTGCTGACGCCGACGTTGACGCTGTAGCCGCTGGCCTTATAGCTGGCCTGGTTTTGTAGGTCGCCGAGGTGGGTGGCCGTGGTGTCCAACCGGTTGACGCCGGCTTGTACGGCGGCGTCGCTGCTGGCGATGACACCGCCGCTGAGGGTGGTGTCGCCTTTTACCGTGAGCTGGAAGCCGCCGTCGCCGGCTTTCAGGCCGCTTTGTTCGGCCACGTTCAGGTAGTCGCTATCGATGCGGGTGTTGCCGGCACTGATGCTACCGCTGGCGCTCCCCGTCCCGGCGGCGATGCTAACGCCGGCGTTCTGCTGGCGGCTGTCGTAGCGGCTGCTGTCTTGCAGGCTGTCGATGCGTAGTTGGCCGCCGATGTCGCCGGCAACACGCTGCCCGCTCGCGACGGCACCTCGCAGCGTGGTATCGCCACCGCTGCTCAGCGTGAGTTGCTGGCCGGCGCTGACGAGCAGCAAGTCTACGCCGCTATCTATGCGACACTACTGCTTGTTCATTCGACATGCGCCCCCGCTCAATCCAACACCACCTATATTTCACTGGTCCGTGAATCCCCAATTGTCTTCGTCCATCGGTGGGGCAAGTTTCTCCAGCGGATACTGCCGCAAGCCCTCTAGCACCTCGGGCAAATCACGCTTCATGGCTTCGTATTCTTCGGTGGGCAGGCGGTACGCCGCCTGGTAGCGCTCCAGGTCAAACTTCTCCAGGATCGCCAAAGCCACTGGGTAAAAGTTGACCGGGATGTGATCCCAGTACAGGACGCGTTTGGAGATGGCGAGCCAGCGATAGGGTAGATCGGGCTTCAATGTCCCGTACTCCTGCCACGCCTCATTCATGACCCACCAGAGCTCATAGTTCCGTCCATGATCATCAGATTGATCCCAATCTTCCTTGGCTGATGGACTGTCGAGCAAACGATGGTAGTAATCAAGTAGAGCAAGGTACACCGGCTTGCACTCAGCAAATTCGTACACCTTCTCTGATGTCAGCTCCTCAATTGTCGCGTTCCGAAACAGCATCTCAGCCTCCCTTCTTTTGAACCAATGGCTTCGACAAATCCGGAGATGCAGGCCATCGCTTTTCATTCGAGTTCGGGACTTTGACTACCCCAATCTCGGAACCTTTGTAGACCGTGATCTCTCCGTTGTTGTGGTAGAGCCGAACTTCCATGTTGGGGTACATCTTCGCAAACTGCTCTTTGATCACATCCGTGCAACTCCTGCACGGGGGCCTCTCCGTGAACAAGTTGATGCTGCCCTGCACCTGCGGGTTGGCTTGGTGCTGCTGCGCGAAGTTCTCCAGGATTTTGTACTCCGTATCGACTTCGCGCGGCACCCCTCTGGGATCAGGCAATGGTTTGAGGATGCGCTGCTCAGGCGGTGGCAGGCTCACAAACCCGTCTCTCATTGATGCTGGCTCATTGCCCACGCGAGAATGTGCCTGAACCCGTGTGCTGCCTTCACCGTAGACGTTGATCTCTGCGACCGCCGCATTGCCGATCGGTTTGCCGGTTTTGGCGTCCACCATGTCTGGCAACTGTTTTCGCACTGCATCCGTTTGTCCCTTGAGCTCTTGCCAACAAGCACTTACCAACTTAAGCGCTTTAGATCACCAAGGCCGTGGATTCCCTTGTGTAACGTTTGTGGCAATACCTGTCTCAGGGTCGAGTATATATTTCTGATAAGCCGAACCCATTAACCAAATTGTGGCACCCGGCGTCCAAATTGCATGATCTGGCGGACTACCTGTATCTGGGTTTATATTATTACTACCATCGGGATAATTAATGACAAAGTAGGTGAATGGCCTACGAGCACCATCTTCGCCAATTTCTCGAGCATGGGCATGCAATACATCCCACCAACCTTCCCCACGGACGCTATCATCACGGCGAACTTGCCAAACAAACTCCCCAGAGTGATTAATCATGAATACATTATGATTGCAGGTATCCAGATCATGAAATCCGTGACTCCCACCCCAATCAACCATCAGGATGAAGTTATTAAAAAAACGGACAGAAGAAAAAATGGAATACTCAACACCATTTATAATTTTCTTATAACTCATTTCAACACCCGTGCATTTCCGAACCAATTCGCAAATTCATCTCGAGATAGCGGTCTGGTAGTTATTTGAAACTGCACACCGCCGCCGCCACCATTATCACCAGTCACTACGCCTTTTGCAGCGCCAGGGGATATACCGCCAGCCACACTCACATTCATTTTTGTTCTGGCTGGCAAAGTAACGTCACCAATCATGGTCGGTACCTGCGGCAAACTGTACTTGCTGGCAATCTGTTGGGGCGTCAGACCTACAACATCCTCGGCTTTCATCACCCAACTTCCTACCTGCCCCGAATCACCACCAAATACACGAACAAACTTCGTTGGTTTATCGATCACAATCTGCAGCACCTGTGTTCCTTGCACAAAGGGTGGTTGATAGCCTTCTGCAATAGCTTTAGCGTTCTCAAGATTAGCGTCCTGCCTGCCCGTTATCTTGGCACCAACTGGCAAGCTGCTATTTAGCAGGTTGTTGGCTTCTTTAGGCGTCAGTTCTACTGCTGCCTTCCAAGGACCACCCACAGACAACGTCCTGGACGTATCCGCAATCGCGCCATCACGATAAAACTGATTATTAAGCTTGGCGCCGGCATTATTTTCAACCTTGGCTGTCGCCAATAGCTCATCCAGCCCCCCGAGCTTGTACCCAGCAACGGTGCCTGCAACCAAGGCGGCGGTACCCGCTGTGGCGAGCAATGAATGCGCCTGCGACGGGGTCAGGCCAAGACTGCCCAATTGACTCACCCGCAACTCCGTCAGGCGAGCATGGCTATCTGCAACCAGGTCTTCCCTGCTGTACTGGAACAGATTTTTTATGGTAACGGTCTGGACTGCGGGGTAACCACTAGCCTTTTGCAATATCACAGTTTCTTGATATTGCAGTAACTGTTGCTGTTCGCTTTGCATACTGGCGCCTTGTCGCTCCAGTTGACTGTAGTAATCGGCTTGAGGGCCACTCAGGAACTCTGCAGAACATTTCACCAGATAGCAGGCCGCCGCACGCAAGCGCTGGGCCTTGTCCTTATCACCCTTCGCAAGCTGGGCAATGGCACGCTCTTCCTCCGGATGCAACTGCCGGTTGTTGACATCCACATTCAGCCCGATCGCCGCGCCAGCAGCACCGCCGCTGACCGCCCCCAGCGTGGCGCTGGCTACCATGCCGATGGCTTGCTTGACGGCGGCGGGCAGGTCGCTACTGTCCAGCTGCTCGCCCAGCTTGGGCATCAGGCTGGCGCTGCTGACAGCGCCGGCTGCCCCGGCCACGCCACCGGACAGCCCACCCAGCACGCTATGGCCGGCAACGCGGTAGGCGCCGCCTTCGGCCCATTTGGCGGCTTCGTCGGCGTTGCCACTGGCTTGCGCTGCCTTGTACTGCGCCTGGGCGTAGTCGGCCCACGCGCGCGGGGCCTGGCGGCCGAATTCTGCGCTGATGGCGACCTGTGCCCCCACGTTGGCCGCCACGCGCTGGGCGTCGAACGGGTTGGCGATGCCGGTTTCGGCGTCGCCGCTGCGCACGCTGCTGTTGCCGGCGATGCCGCTAATGCCAGCGCGGGTGTCGGAGGCAGCGCTGCCGCTGTCTTGTCCGATGCCGGCGCTGCCGCTGGGTTTGCCACTGCTGACGCCGACGTTGACGCTGTAGCCGCTGGCCTTGTAGCTGGCCTGGTTGTGCAGGTCGCTGAGGTGGGTGGCCGCGGTGTCCAGCCGGTTGACGCCGGCTTGCACGGCGGCATTACTGCTGGCGATGACGCCGCCGCTGAGGGTGGTATCGCCTTTTACCGTGAGCTGGAAGCCGCCGTCGCCGGCTTTCAGGCCGCTTTGTTCGGCCACGTTCAGGTAGTCGCTATCGATGCGGGTGTTGCCGGCACTGATGCTGCCGCTGGCGCTCCCCGTCCCGGCGGCGATGCTAAAGCCGGCGTTCTGTTGGTGGCTGTCGTAGCGGCTACTGTCTTGCAGGCTGTCGATGCGCAGTTGGCCGCCGATGTCACCAGTAACACGCTGCCCGCTGGCGACGGCGCCTTGCAGCGTGGTATCGCCACCGCTGCTGAGCGTCAGTTGCTGGCCGGCGTTGACGTGAGTGTTGCTGTAGGTGACGTCGCTGCCATCGGCGTGGCCTCGGCCCTGGCTGGCGCTGAGGGTGGCTTGCGGGCCTGCCGCCGTGTTCCAGCTAACACCAATGCTGCCGCTGCCACTGCTATTGCGGCTGTGCTGCTCGGCGGTATTGCGGGCGGCTTGTAGCGTGATCTGGTCATCGGCTTGCAATAGCGCGTTGCCGCCAGCTTGCAACTGACTGCCTTGTACGGTGAGGTCGCTGGCTTGCCCTGCCCCTGTGGCGCGCAGGCTGAGGTTGCCGCCGGCGGCCAGGGTGGACGCCGCTGCCTGGTTGCTACTTTGCGTGTTTTGGCTGCTGCTACGGCTGCTACCGATGCTGGCGCTAACGGTGACGCCGCCCAGCTGCCCAGGCTGGGCGGCCACGTCTTGCGCGGCGCGGTAGGTGGCTAGCCCGGCACTGGCGGCGGCCAACGCTTGCATGCGGGCATCGCCGGTCTGGCTGGCGGCTTGCTGCATGCCCTGTACCGTTTGCGCAGCGCTGACAACCGGGTTGCTGATGGCCACAGTCAGCCCGCTTTGCTTGCTGTAGCTACTGCTGTCCACCCGCGTTTGCTGGCGCGCCTCCTCGATGGTGATGCTTTGCGCCTGCACATCGATATCACCCTGTGGCGTCAGTACGCTGGAACCGGTCTGGCGATAGGCCTGGCCAGCTTGAATCACCACATCACCCTGCACGCTGCCGAGGGTGCTGCCCACTGCTTGGGTGGTGGTGACGCTGTTGGCGTTACCTTGCGCAGCTTTGCCGATGGTAAAGCCCAGCCCACCGCTGCTCATCAAGCCGGATTTTTTCTCGTCGCGGCTGTGGCTTTCGCTGCTGCTGTTCTGCGCGGCGGCGAGGGTGACGTTGCCACCGGCGTTGAGGGTGGTGGCCAGGTCGCTGGCGATGCTGCTGCCGGTGACGGTCAGGTCTTTGCCGGCGCTGACGCTGACGGTTTGGCCTGATAGCTGGCTGCCGATGGCCTGGGTTTGGTCCAAGGTGTCGCGGGTGGTGGTGCTGCGACTGCTGAGCAGGCCCTTCTGGCTGTTGTGGTGGGTTTCGTCCAGCTGCGTCCGGCTTTGCCCGCTATCGAGCTGGATGTTGCCGCCGGCCTGCAGGCCCAGATGGCCTTGCGCACTGCTGACGTTGGCCGCCGTAGCGTGCACATCGCCACTGGCTTGCAGGTACAGGCTGCCCTGGCTGCTGATCTGGCTGCCATTGTCCTGTTGTTGCGATTCCTGCAGCGCGTTACCGGGTGCCCATTGCGCCTGGTGGCTGCTTTGGGTGGTGAGGGTGGCGAGCTGGAGATCTTTGCCGGCCTGTAGCAGGGTCTGGCCGGCGGCCGCCTGGTTGACGATGGTGGCACCCTGCAGTGTGAGATTGCCGCCTGCGCTGGCCAGTAGCAGACCGTTGCCGCCACTGAGGTACAGGCTGGCGATTCGATCCAGATAGGTGCGCTGGTCGTTGACGCCGTCGGCTTGCCGGGTGGTGCTGGCCAGGGTGAGGTCGTTGCCGGCGTGAAGTTGCAGGCTGTTGCTGGCGCCGATTTGGCCGCCCAGGTTGTGAAGGTTATGGCTGGCTTGTACCTGGATATCTGCCGCGCTGAGCTGGCCACCCTGCTGACTGAAGTTGGCCGCCTTGATGTCTACCAGGCGCCGCCCGGCAATGCTGCCGCTATTGTTGAGGTCACCCGCGAGGGTAAGGTTGATTCGGTCGCCGGAGAGCAAGGCACCGTCGGCTTGCAGGTCGCCCGGCGTGGTCCGGACGTAAAGGCGTGGCGTCAGCACGCTTTGCTGGCTGCCATCGGGCAGGGTGAGGGTTTCGCTGACCAGCCAGACGATGTCGCTGCTGAGCCGTGCCATCTGTTCGGCGCTGAGCGCCACCCCAGGGCGCAGGCCGTACTGGCGGGCAAAGGTGAGGCCGCTGTCCATCAACGCGCGATACTGTGCTTCGTCGCTGGCGTAGCCATCCAGGAAGCGGCGGCCGGTAAGCTGTGCCACTTGGTCGCGGATGAGCTTTTGCTCGTAGAAACCGTCGCCCAGGCGCTTTTGGCTGGCGGCAGGGTCGCTGGCCAGCTGGCTCAGCATGTAATCACTGCTAAGCCACTTGCCATACTGGGTGAAGCGCGGGTCGGTTTGTATCAGTACCTTGGCGCTACGCTCTGGCTGCTGCAGATAGAGGCGACTGCGCGGCAGCGTCAGGCTGAGCCCGCCGGTACGGATGACGTCCAGCGCGCCGTTGACCGATGCCGGTAGGGCCAGCTCGGTTACGCCCGGCAGCGTTTGCTGCCCGGTTACGCTGACGTGGCCGGGCGCGGCCATGGCGTCGCCAGAGGGTGCCGACAGCAAACTCAGCGCCGACGGGGCGGCATGGCCGTCTTGCCACGCTTGGTGCGCCTGGCTGATGCCTTGCTGCAGCACCACCGCGTGGCGTTCGGTATTGGCAAACGGGCTGCTGTCGTTGCGACGCACATCTCCTTTGAAACGTCGGCTCTCGACATGGGTGTAAACATCGACCCCCTGGATGTCGGTGATGGCATCCTCTTGCAAGGCAATGTTGTCGAGCTTGCCGCCTGTCACGACCAGGTTTTGCCCGGCCAGGATGCGACTGTGGTTGCTGCCACTGCGGCCCAGGGTAATCGACAGGTCGCCACCCGCCACGATTTCGCCAGGTTGCGTGGCACTCACTACCGGCGTTTGCGTGCTGCTGGTGCTGTCGCGGTAGCGCCAGTTGTCTACCCATTGTGCACCGGCATCCAGCATCCGGACTGGCGCAGCATTGGTGGAAATCAAGGGAGCGAACTCGCCGATCGCAGCATCCAGCTTGGCATGCGCCGGGACATACTCGTTGTCATGCCAAGCGGACCAACGTTGCCATTCTTGCAACTCTTGCTGGGTAACCGGGTGGTCGAAGTACAGGGTACGGATGGCCGAGCCTTTTTCCGGGGGCGGGTCAATGGTAACGCTGTAGCTGGTTTGCCCCAGGCTAATACCGGCATAGCGCCGGCCCGGGTTATCTGCCGACAGCGGCGGCTCTCCCGGAGGGGGCAATACGCCAAAGGTGGCCCAGATCGGGTCGCTGTTGCCGTACCAGGCGCCACCTACCTGGGTGGTGGTGCAGTTCTCGTCCTTGCGGCACTTGGTGTAGCTGTAATCCTGGCTCGGCGCCGGGAAGTGCTGGTAGTAAGCGGCAAAGCGGGACAGCGGGTAGCGCGGCGAAAGAATCAGCAGCTTGCGGTAGTCGTCATCCCCCAGCCAGTCGGTCTGCTCAGGAGGGACGTAGGCAATGCCATCCCCCTCCCACTTGGCTAGCAACAGACCGGCCGAGTCAAGGGCCACACCATTCAGATAGTGGGTCACCGTGCGGGACACCGGCCCGGGCTGATACTGGTATTGCAGGTGGGTGTCGCGGTTCTGCAAGGTATCCACCGCCAGCGTGAGTTGCCCCAGCGTTTCGATGCGGGCGCTGGCATTATCGAGGCTGCCCGCTTGACCAGTGGCACGCTCGGCGGCATCCAGCGCACCGCCTAACACCATGTCGCCACCACTAAAGATCAGGGCTTGCTCCTGGTTGCTGATCTGGCCGGCTGCGATGTCCAGCTGTTGCCGGGCAGCAATCACCGGTGCGGCATGGCCATCACCCGTGTTTTGCACTGTCCGTGCCTGGATGACCAGCCGGTCGCCATAGATGCGGCCGGTGCTATCGTTCGCCAGCACGCCGGCAGTAATGCGGGTGAGCCGGCCGTCGATCAGACCGCGGTTATCCAGCTGCCCGGTAATGTCCAGCCGGGTTTCATCGGCGGCCACGCTGGCGCCATTCCGGTTGTCCAGCGCCGCCGCCTCGATCCGCAATTGACGCCCAGCCTGCAGGCTACCCGCGTTGCTTAGCCGCCCGTGGATGGACAGCCGGGCGTCCGTACCGGCTTGTAGTTGGCCGTCATGCCGGAAATCTCCGGCCAGTTGCAAGTTCAGCGCGCCCGCCGATAGCAGCCGCCCCTGCCCTTGCAAGCCGGTGGCTTGCAGATGCAGGCGGTCGCCGGCCTGCAGCGTTCCGCCGTCGTTATCGATGTGCAGCTCAGCGCCATCGTCCGGGCTAAGTGATAGTTGCTGCCGGGCGCTCAGCTCGCCTTGCTGGTTAGCCAGCTGGCCCAGCCGCAAGGTGAGGTAATCGCCACGCAGCGCCCCTTGCTGGTTGAATAGGTGCGGGGTTTGTAACTGGATGCTAGCGGCTTCGATACCGCGGTCGCTGTGCCGGGTCTGCTGGTTGTACAGCTGATCGGCCTGCACACGCAGGCCGGCATTGCTGCGCAGCAAACCGTCTTCGTTATGCAGCGCCGCGGCCAGTTGCACGGTAATGCCGGCCGCCGATTGCACTTGCCCGCCACGGTTGTCGAGCGCACTGGCGTGCACGTTCAGCGGCCCGGCGGCTAACAGCTGCGCCTGGCGGTTATCCAACAAGCCGGTGTCCAGCTGCAGCGCGGCCTGGCTTTGCAACTGGCCGCCGGCGCTGTTGTCCAGCAATTGGCCGCGAGTGTCGATCTGCAAAGCGCCGTCGCTGTAGATGACGCCCGCCGTATTGTTCAGCCCGCTACCTGCCAGTTGGCCGCCTTGCAGGCCGGCCAGCACCCTGCCACCGCGGTTATCCAGCCCACCCGAGCCACTCTCCAGCTGCAATGCTTGCCCGGCCAGCAGCCCGCCTCCGTTCTGCACCTCTTCGGCTTGCAGCTGCAAGCGCTGGGCCGCCTGCAGACGGCCAACCTGATTACGTATCGTGCCGCTGGCCATGACCGACCCATCCTGACCCGCCAGGATCTGGCCCGCCTGGTTGTCAAGATTGGCCGCCTGCAAGTACAGCGACTGCTGGCTCAGCAGTTTGCCCTCGGCGTTTTGCCAGCCCCCCAGGCTCTGCGCCTGCACACGGGCAGCGGCCATCTCGCCTTGCTGATTCAGCACGCTAGCCGCTTGCACCACCAGTGACGCAGCAGCGCTCAACAGACCGTGCTCGCGGTTGTCCAGTACGCCATCAGCCTGCACACGCAGGCCGGCTTCCCCTTGCAGCCGGCCACCTCTGTTGTCCACGCTACCGGCTTGCAACTGCAACTCACCGACGCTGGCCAGCGTGCCGGCGCGGTTGTCCAGCGCTTCGCCCTGCACGGTCAGCGTCTGCCCGGCCACCACGCTGCCGTGCTGGTTATCCAGCTGGCTGCTGCGTAATTGCAGGCTGCCGCCGGCGCCGATCTGGCCGTCCCGATTATCGAAGGCCTGGCTATGCAGTACGGCGTCGCCCTGGATTTGCAGCTTGCCCTGCTGGTTGCCGATGGTGAGGGTGTCAATGTTGGCCGCCTGCGCGCTGAGGCTGCCCTGACTGTTGTCGAAGCGCTCGCCGCCCACCTGCAGCTGCCGCAGCGCCAGCGTACCGTGGTTGACCAGCCCGCCCTGGCTGGCCAGATCGATGCCGCCATTGGCCAAGATGCGGCCACGGTTATCCAGCAGCCCGCTTACCTGGATGCTGCCTGCCGGCAGCACCTCGGGCGCGGCGGCTTGCACGCTGCTGCCCGCGGCGGGGGCAACCTCGGGTAACGGCAACGGCTGCACCACCGTCGCTTCGGCGTTGCCGCTGCCAGCGCCGGCAGACGCCCCGCTGCCCGGCGCCGCCTGGGCCGGCAAGGCGCCAATACTGCCGCTGTTCTGCAGCTGGCCGGCTTGCACGGCCAGCACCTGACTGCCGCTTTGCCGTAGTTGGCCGCTGTTGTTTAGGGTAGCGGTGGTGATGGCCAGCCGTTGCGCGTCGATGGCGCCGCTGCTGGCGTTATCGAGCTGGGCCGCGTTCAGCGTCAGCTGCCGAGCGGCGCTGAGAGTGCCCTGGTTGCTGAGCCGCCCGCTGCTGTCCAGTTGCAGGTTGCGCGCCGACGACAGCGTGCCGTCGTTGGACACGGCGCCGGTTTGCAGCTGCACGTCGGCGGCGGCATCGGTGGCGCCCAGCGTGCCGCTGTTCAGCAGTTGCCCGTCGGCCTGCAGCCGCAAACCGCCGGCACCGGCTACCAGCTTGCCGGCGTTGCGCACGCCCAGGCCGTGTTCGGTGCCGACCAGCACGATCTTGCCGGCGTACATGCCGCCCAGCGCGGCCACATCCAGCGCAAACGCCGGCGCCGGCCCGCTGGCGGCGAGCGCGCCCTGCCCGCTGCCGTCCGCCGCATACGCCTGGCTGCCGGTGCCCACCTGCAGCTGTTGCGCCCAGATGCCGGCGTTAGCCGCCACGCTGCGCGCAAGAATGGCGGTGTAATCGCTGGCGCTGGTATCCAGGCCATTGCCACCGATGCTGACCTGCCCGCCGCTGACGCGGTAGCCGTCCAGGCTGCCGCCATTGATCACCGGCGTGCCACTGGTCAATACCGTCCGGCTGGCATTCAAAAAGGTTGCGCCGCTCACCTGCAGGCCAGCCGGGTTGGCGATGATCACCTCGGCGCGCTGGCCGGCTACTTCCAGCGTGCCGCGCAGCAGCGACGGGTGCTGGCTGTTGACCTGGTTGACGATGACGCGGGCGCTGCCGGTGGCCAGCCACGGGTTGGCCGCCACCCAGCCGGCGCTTTGCGTCTGCACATTGACCCGGCTGTTGTTGAGGATGGTGCCGGCGTCGCCGGTATCGAACTGGCGGTACTGGTTGAGCGATACGCCAGCGGCGGACGGGGTCTGGATGTTGACCTGCACCGCGCCGCTGCTGGTAGTCAGCACCGTCGGGCGCTGACTACCCGGCACCGCCGGGTCAGCCACGATCTGCGCCGCCGCCGGCAGCGTCCACACCGCGCCGTGGGCCAGTAGCAGGCAGGCCACCAGCGGCCGCAGTGCCGCAGACAGGCGGCCAACTACAGGCCGGGCACGGGTGGCTGACGCATTGGCACCCTGTTGCGGGGTGATCTCGGCCACCGCCATCAGCATGCGGCGGTGGGCGTTGAAAACAAGGCGGTAGCAGTGCTGGTTCATCGTGCGGCTCCTGGCTAAAACTGCAGATTCAGGCTGACACCGCCGGTGGTGCGGGCGGCGCGCAGGTAGTCGGGGTAGCCATGCGGCTGGCTGACAAAGGCGTCGTAGGCCAGGCGGCCCAGCCGGCCGCGCACGCCCAGCGTGGTACCAGCCAGGCGTTGGCCCAGCAACAGCGTGGCGCTGGGGCCGGCCACGCGGCCGTAGTCGTAGCCGAGGTACAGTTCCTGACCGGCCAGTTGCCAGCCCAGCTCGTTGCGCAGCAGCCAGCCACGTTCGGCGCTGAGCTGGTTTTCACCGTTGTAACCGCGCACGGTGTAGCGGCTGCCGATGGCAAAGCGGTCTTGCGGCACTAGCGGGCCGCGGTTCCACTGCGCGCGCCAGGCCAGGCCATAGCGCAGCCTTTGCCCGCCCAGCGCAAACGGCGCGTCCAGCTGGGCATCGGCCTGGTATAGCCGTGGGCGCGAACGGCCTTCGCCAAAGGCTTCTTCCGGCGCCGGCATCGCATTACGGGCACCGGTACCGCGGCGGTATGCGAGGTTGACGTCCAGCGTGGCGCTGCCGATGAACTCGCGCCAGTTGACACCTGCCTCCCAGCCGGCGGTGCGGCGGCGCTGCACCTCGACTTCGGTGTCGTCGATGAAGTTGTTGCTGCTGCGCTGCCAGCCTTTGAGTGACAAACCGAGCTTGCGCACCGCGTTGCGGTACACCAGCCGGCTGAGCTTGAGCTCGCTGGTCTCGCTTTTGCCGCTGTAGCTGTAGGTCTGGCTGGCGCCTGCTACCGCCTGGTGGTAGCGATGCTTGCTGCCGTTGTAAGCCAGCAGCCAGTAACCGAACGGAATGCTGTAATGCCAGCTGTCGCCTTCGCTGCCGCGCTCGCCGTCGGCACCGCCGCCCAGGTCCTGGCTATGGGTGAAGTAGAACAAGTCGTTCAGGGTGAACAGGTGGTCGTAAGACAGCGTGGCGCTGCCCTGGTACAGGCCGGTGCTCTTGCTGCCGCCGTCGTCCACGCTCAGGGTAAGGCGGTACGGGTTGCCCTGCTGCCACTGGATCACCAGGTCGCTGTCGCCCGGCGCGGCGTCGCTGGCGGTGGCCGGCTCGATACGGATGTCGGCCTCGGCCGTGGGTACCCGCTTGAGGTTTTCCAGCCCTTGTTCGATGTCGCGCAGGTTCAGCAAATCGCCTACCTGCATCGGCAAGGCATTGGCCGCGTGCAGGCGCTCGGCAGCTGGCTGCGCGTAGCGTATGTCGCGGATGCGGCCGGGGATCAGCGTCAGCGTCAGCACGCCGGTCGCCAGCTGCTGCGGCCCGGCCAGCACGCGGGTAGTGATGTAGCCGCGCGCCAGGATGGCGGCCTGTACCCGGTTGATGACCAGGTTGATGCCAGCCACGTCCAGGCAATGGCCCGCCAGCAGGTCGTCATCGCCGTTGCTGTCGCGGTCGGCTGCCGCCAGTGCCCACGGGAAAAGGTCGGCGCTGTCGCCCTGCAGGCGCAGGTCGCTGATGACAAAGCACGGTGCCGCGCCGCGCTGGTAGCGTTGCAGTGTTACCGGCGCTGTGGGCTGTAGGCGCACATCGGGCGCGTCGGGCTGTGGCAGCTGCGTGCTGCGCTGTTGCTGCAACAGCTGTTCGCGGGCGTCGAGCTGGGCCGGGGTGGTGGTCTGGCCGGTTTGCGCCTGTGCCAAGAGTGCCGGCAGGCAAAGCAGCCAGCAGTAAACGCATGGTCGTGAGAGATGATGAATGGGCATGGTCGGTAGCGGTCGGGTCCAGCGCCAAAGCACCGCCCTTTCGATAGATTTAGTTAAAATGCCTGATGCGATTTAAATCAAATCAGCACTGTAACAAAGCCCATCGCCATGCCGCAGATATCTATAAATGACGTCGCTGCCGCTTTGTCTCCTATTGGCATCACCTCGTCATGCAATAAACCGGCCGCCAAAAAAGAAACACCCTGCCCGGGTGAGGGACAGGGTGCAAACGGGCGCGATGCCCGTGTCAGGGGAAAGCTCTGGCGACTCAGGCCTTGGCCGGTACCGCCGCCAGCACCGCTTTCAGCAGCTGCCAGGCGTGGCCGACCGAGGCCACTTCCACGCGCTCGCCAGGGGCGTGTGCGCCACGGATATTGGGGCCGAACGACACCATGTCCATCTGCGGGTACTTGGCGCCGATGATGCCGCACTCCAGGCCGGCATGGATGACCTGTACGCCCGACTCGGCGTCGAACTGCTCGCGGTACACGCGCTGGAACAGCGCCAACAGCGGCGACGCCGGGTTCGGCGCCCAGCCCGGGTAGCCGCCTTCGGTTTCGGTGTTGAAGCCGGCCAGCTGGAACAGCGCCACGATTTCGGCGGCCAGGTTACGGAAACCGCTATCCAGCAGCGAGCGCACCATCAGGTTGGCAAACACCTTGCCATCGCCAATCGCAATCACGCCCAGGTTGTTGGAGGTTTCCACCACACCTGCCACACGCTGGCTCATGCGTTTCACGCCGTGCGGCGCGGCGTGCAGCGCGGCGAAGATGGCCGCCTGATCGGCCTGCACCATCACGCTGGCGGCAGCGGCAGGGTTGGCCGTAATGGTGACGCCTTCGTCCACGCCGGCCAGCTCGAAGCGCATCAGCGCCTGGTAGGCATCGATGGCGGCCGCCACTTGCTCGGCCTGCGCGGCCGGGTAGGCCACCACGGCAAAGGCTTCGCGCGCCAGCGCGTTGCGGGCGGTACCGCCGTTGAACGACACCAGACGCAGCGGCAGCGTCGCGGCCAGCTCGTTCAGCAGGCGGATCAGCACCTTGTTGGCGTTGCCGCGACCCAGATGGATGTCGGCGCCGGAGTGGCCGCCCACCAGGCCGGACACCACCAGCTGCTGCACGGCGTAGCCGGACGGCAGCGCTTCCTGGGCGTAGCTGCGGCGTACGTTGACGTCGATACCGCCGGCGCAGCCCATGTAGAACTCGCCCCACTCTTCGGTATCGATGTTGATCATCATCTGGCCTTGCAGCAGCGACGGCGACAAGCCCAGCGCGCCGCCCATGCCGGCTTCTTCATCCAGCGTCATCAGCACTTCCACCGGGCCGTGGGCGATATCGTCAGCCGACAGCACGGCCAGGCCCAGCGCCACGCCGATGCCGTTGTCAGCGCCCAGCGTGGTGTTTTCGGCGATCAGCCAGCCGTCTTTCAGCACCGGGCGGATCGGGTCGTTGAAAAAGTCGTGCTCGGTGCCGGTATTGGCCTGGCACACCATGTCCAGATGGCCTTGCAGCACCACGCCAATGCGGTCTTCCATGCCCGGCGTGGCCGGCTTGCGTACGACCAGGTTGCCCACCTCGTCCACGGCGGTTTCCAGCCCGCGCAGCTCGGCCCAGCCCTTCAGGTAATCGCGCAGCGCCTGCTCGTGCTTGGACGGGCGCGGGATGTCACACAGGGTCTGGAAGTGTTCCCAGACGGCACGGGGTTCGAGTTCGGCAATGTTTACCACGACAACAAGCTCCTTTGCGGTATTCAGGGGGCAGCTCACGGCCTTGTGCGCCATGAACAAGGGGCGGCCGCTGTGCCGCCCCGTCAACAGGTTGATCGTAATGTAACACGCTGGCCGCAGAGCGTCATTTGCACTAATCGGCCAGTTTTCAGCAGCAAACCGCAACAAAGCCGCAGTTTCGTCTATCGATCACGCAGCGTAGTGCCGGTCTGATCGCGGCAGCTTGGCAAGGCATTTGAATTTGTACATAATCAAAAAAAGGAGATTGCCATGCCTGCCACCATCCTGCCCCACCCTGCGCCATCCGCCTGCCGGCTACCGTTGTACGGCAGCCGCGTGGCTGCCGGTTTCCCCTCGCCGGCAGACGACTATCTGGAAGGCCACCTCGACCTGAACCGCTACCTGATCGACGACACCGCCGCCTGCTTCATGGTGCGCGTCAGCGGCGACAGCATGCAGGATGCCGGCATTCACGACGGCGACCTGCTGGTAGTAAACCGCAGCCTGCCGGCGCGCCACGGCCACATCGTGCTGGCGGTGCTCAGCGGCGAGTTCACCGTCAAGCGCCTGCACCAGCGCGACGGCCGCACCGCCCTGCTGCCGGAAAACCCGGCCTACCCGCCCATCGACATCGGCCCCGGCCAGGAGCTGCATATCTGGGGCGTGGTCAGCGCTTGCGTGCGGCGGCTGCTGCCATGAGCCAGTTTGCGCTGGTGGACGGCAACAGCTTCTATACCAGCTGCGAGCGCGTATTCCGCCCCGACCTAGCTGGCAAACCCATCATCGTGCTCAGCAATAACGATGGCTGCGTGGTGGCACGCAGCGCCGAAGCCAAGGCCTTGGGCATCCCCGGCTTTGCGCCTTACCACCAGGTGGCCGAGCAGTGCCGCCGCCACGACGTGGCGGTGTTCAGCTCCAACTACGCGCTATACGGTGACATGAGCCGGCGCATGATGCAGGTGATCGCGCGCTGGGGCGTGCAGCAAGAGGTGTACAGCATCGACGAATGCTTTCTGCACCTGGACGGCATTCCCGAACAGCGCCAGCACGCCGCCAGGCTGCGCGCCGACGTGCTGCAAAGCGTCGGCATCCCCTGCTGTGTCGGCATCGGCCGCAGCAAGACGCTGGCCAAGCTGGCCAACCACGTGGCCAAGACGCGGCCGCAATGTCAGGGCGTCTTCGGCTGGGACTGGCTGGCACCGCACTATCAGCAGCTGCTGATGAGCCGGTTGGCCGTGGGCGAGGTGTGGGGCATTGGCCGGCAGTTGGCCGCACGGCTGGCGGCGTGCGGCATCCGCAGCGCGCTGGACCTGCAGCAAGCCAACGTGGCCGACATCCAGCGCCGTTTCAACATTGTGGTGGCGCGCACTGTGGCCGAGCTCAACGGCGAAGCCTGCGTCGGCGCCGACGACATCCACGCCGACAAACAACAATTGATCTCCAGCCGCAGCTTTGCCCGGCAGGTGACCGATTTCGACACCCTGGCCAGCGCCATCAGCCACCACGCCGCCCGCTGCGCCGAAAAACTGCGCCGCCAGCACGGGCTGGCCAACCTGGTGGGCGTCAGCATCCGCACAAACCGCTTTCGCGAACAAGACCGCCAATACCGCGGCTGGATCGCCGTGGCACTGCCCGGCGCCAGCAGCGACAGCGCCGACCTCACCCGCGCCGCGCTGGCCGGCCTGCGCCAGATTTATCGCGACGACTGCAGCTACAAAAAAGCCGGCGTGGTGCTGATGGCGCTGGAAAGCCACCACCACGGCCAGCAAAGCTTGTTCGGCAGTGCGGCCAACCCGCGCCGGCAACAGCTGATGCAAACGCTGGACCGCATCAACCGCCAGTTTGGCCGCGGCACGCTGAGGTTGGCCGCAGAAAGCCTGCACGACGGCTGGGCCATGCGCCAGGAGCTGCGCTCGCCACGCTGGACCACGCAATGGGACGAGCTGCCCTGCGTTCGCTAGCACGGCTTCCGGTTGAGAAAATCCGAATGTTTACATAAGAAAGTGATGATTTAACTCACGCATACTCCTGACGCAAGCTAGCAGCAGGCCGGTATTCGCCCCGCCACTACGCCCGCAACAAGGAGAACCCATGAACACACGCGCCCACCACGGCAGCCAGCCGCGCAGCCCTTCCTACTACAGCGCCACCATCGTGCAGGAAAGCGATTACCCGATGCTGCAAGGCAGCGTGGACGCCGACGTCGCCATCATCGGCGGCGGTTTCACCGGCGTTGCCAGCGCCGTGGAGTTGGCCGAACGCGGCCTGAGCGTGGTGCTGCTGGAACAGAACAAGATCGGCTGGGGTGCCAGCGGCCGCAACGGTGGCCAGGTCACCGGCAGCCTGTCCGGCGACGAAGCCATGCGCAAGCAGATGCGGCAAACGCTGGGCGACGATGTAGACGACTTCATCTGGCAACTGCGCTGGCGCGGCCACGACATCATCCAGCAGCGCGTGGCGCGCTACGGCATTGCCTGCGACCTCAAGCACGGCCACCTGCACGCGGCGATGAAACCGTCGCACATGGCCGAGCTGCAAGCCAGCTACGACGAAGCGCAGCGCCGCGGCATGGGCGACGACGTCACCCTGCTGGACGCCACCGGCGTGCGCGAGCACCTGGCTGCCGATATCTACTGCGGCGCCCTGAAAAACCGCCGCAACCTGCACCTGCACCCGCTCAACCTGTGCCTGGGCGAAGCCCGCGCCGCCGCCAGCCTGGGTGCCCGGCTATACGAACACACCGAGGTGCTGGACATCGTGCACGGCCCGCGCCCGGCCATCGTCACCGCCCACGGCCGCGTCAACGCCCGCCACATCCTGCTGGCCGGCGACGTGTACCACAAGCTGGCGCAAGACCAACTGGGCGGCAAGATCTTCCCCGCCATGGGCGGCATCGTCACCACCCGCCCACTGGGCGAGTTGGCCCAAACGCTGAACCCGCACGACCTGGCAGTCTATGACTGTCGCTTCGTGCTGGATTACTACCGCATGACCGCCGACGGCCGCCTGCTGTTCGGTGGCGGCGCCAACTACAGTGGCCGCGACTCGCGCGACATCGCTGCCGAACTGCTGCCGTGCATCGAGCGCACGTTCCCGCAACTGAAGGGCGTGCAGATCGACTACCAGTGGAGCTGCGCCATGGGCATTGTGGTGAACCGCATCCCGCAGCTGGGCAAGCTGTCGGACAATGTGTGGTACTGCCAGGGCTACTCCGGCCATGGCGTGGCCAGCAGCCACATCATGGGCGAGATCATGGCCGAAGCCATTACCGGCACCCTGGCCCAGTTCGATACCTTTGCCGCCTGCAAGCACATCCGCGTGCCGCTGGGCAGCAAGCTGGGCAACCCGCTGCTGGCTGCCGGCATGTGGTACTACCAGTTGCTGGAAAAGCTGCGCTGAGCGTTTTTATTCAACAAAACCTACAAAAAGAAAGCTGTTAGCAATAAGTTAAAGCGTAAAGTGCAACCCTTGTCGGATAAAGCATGCCGAGATGTGTCGCGTTGTTTGACTTCATGCAGTCAATGACAAACAATTTAACATCTTTGCATAAAATCCGGCGTATCCGACGCTGCCACACCATGCTCGACAGCAAACTTCTGCACACCTTGGCTACCGTCATCGAGTGCAAGGGCTTTGAAAAAGCCGCCATCCAGCTGGGGGTTACCCAGTCCGCCGTCTCGCAGCGCATCAAGCAGCTGGAAGAAACCCTGGGCCAGGTGCTACTGGTGCGCAGCCAGCCACTGGAAGTCACCGCCGCCGGGCGCCGGCTGCAGCAACACTTCCGGCAGCTAAGCCTGCTGGAAGAGGAGCTGATGACCCATCTGCAGCCGCCCGCGCCGGTGCCTACCCCCAGCTGCCTGCACCTGGCCTGCGAACCGGACAGCCTGGCAAGCTGGCTGCTACCGGCATTGATGCCGCTGATGCAACAGCAGAACCTGCACCTGAACATCAGCGCCCTACCCCAGGAGGAAAGCGAAGCCGCACTAACCTCGCGCCTGTGCGGCTGGGTCAGTAACGATGGCAGCAGCGTATACGGCAGCCAGCCGGTTCTGCTGGGGCATATGCAGTATCTGTGTGTCTGCACGCCGGCCTTCCAGCAGCAGTACTTCCCGGCCGCCGGCAGCACCGACTTCAGCCAGGTACCCGCGGTCATCCTGCACGGCCAGCAAGAACGGCATCGTCGCCTACTGCTGCAGCTGGCAGCTTACGACGGCCACTTTCCCCACTCCAGCGCTCCGACGCCACAGGCAATGCTGGGCCTGATCAGCGCCGGGCTGGCTTACGGCCTGCTGCCAGCAGAATTCCTGGCGCAGCACAGCCATGAGCTGGTATGCCAAGGCACCAGCGTGCAAGAACCGTTGTTCTGGCATCACTGGCGCATCGAACCGGCGCTGGCCAAGCAGCTGGGGGAAGCCCTGCTGGCTGCCAGACAGGTACGTGCGGCCAACCCGGCACGCGCCACCGCAGAAAATCATTGACAAGGGCGTGCCGCAGCCGGAATATCCCACGCCCTTCCGATTGGAGCGCAACGATGGACAAAACGATTCCCTGGGATATGCTGGCCAAAGAGGCCAGAGCTGCCGCCAAGCACGCCTACGTACCGTACAGCCGCTTTGCCGTTGGTGCCGCCATCCTCACCGCTGAAGGCAAGATCGTACGTGGCTGCAATGTGGAAAATGCGTCCTACGGCCTGACCAACTGCGCCGAACGCACCGCCATTTTCACCGCCAAAGCCGACGGCATGCAGGAAGTGGTGGCGGTTTGCATCTATACCCCCACCGCGGTGCCCACCCCGCCGTGTGGCGCCTGCCGCCAGGTGCTGAACGAGTTTGGCCCTACCATGCAGGTACGCGCTATTTGTGATGGCGATGGCACCATCGATACCACGCTGGATCAGCTACTGCCCGGCGCCTTCGGCCCGAAAAACCTGGACTAAGCCCGGCGCACGCCCCAGACGAAAAAACCGCCACAACCGTGGCGGTTTTTTTTGATGGTACGCCGCGCTCAATCACGCGGTATCGACAAAGGCTGCCACTGCGGCCACCAACCTTCCGGCTGGGCACGATCCGCCGCCACTGCCACGCCCGGCAACGACAGCAACTGCCCCGCCTCATCGCATAGCACTGGCCAGCTGTCGCGCAACAAAGCCGGCACGGCGGCCTCCTGAAACAGTTTTTTCAGCGCTTTGCGGCCAACCCGTGTGGACAGGCTTTCACCGCCTTGCCGCGACCGCAGCTGCCACACCACGCCGGGTGCGGCAGACAATCCACCTGCCTGCCAGACCCAGCGCAACTCGCCACTCGCCAGGCGCAGCGTCTGCCCTGGCACGCACGGCACCGGCCATGCGCTACGGCTGCCCCACGGCATGGCCAGTAGTTGGCCGCGGTAGCTCAGCACCACGCCTGCTTCACCATCCAGCCGGGCGTCCTGCCCGGCCAGCAACGCAGACTGCAAGCTCAGCAGCGCCGCCGGTGCCGGCGCCGGCCAACCCAGCTTGCCCAGCCAGTGCAACAAGACATGGCGCTGCCGCGGCGCACTCAGCACCTGCCAGGCAGCAAGCGACAAGGCCCCGCTGGCGGCGTCGTGCAACGCTTGCCAATCCTGCGCCGCCACTTCGTCGAGAATGGCCGCCGCGTCGGCCATTTGTGCCGCACTACGCGCCAGTCGCGCATCCAGCCCCTGCTGACGTTGCCGCAAACCCGGCAACACCTGCAAGCGCAGATGGTTGCGCAGATAGTTGGCCGCATCCTGGTTGCTGTCATCCTCCACCCAGTGCAAACCGCGATCGGCCGCGTACGCGGCCAACCTTGCACGGGGCACGCCCAATAGCGGGCGCCACAGCTGCTTGCCCTGCCAGGTACGCCAGCACGGCATCGCTGCCAGGGCCTTGACGCCACCGCCGCGCAATAGCTGCAACAGCACGGTTTCGCTTTGATCATCCGCATGGTGCGCCAGCGCAATGATGGTGGCAGCTGACGCGGAGAAAACCTGATAGCGGGCGGCGCGGGCGGCAGCCTCTATACCTTGCTCACGCGCGCTGCCGATGCTGACGCGCTCAGCGTGCAGCGCGACACCGCGCGCGTCGCAGGCTTGCTGGCAGTGCTGCAACCAGTCATCCGCGTGCGGGCTGATGCCGTGATGGACATGAATGGCCGACAGCGCCGGGCCACCGGCCTCGTCGCGCCAGCGACACAACAGGTCCAGCAGCACCATCGAGTCCAGCCCGCCCGATAACGCCAGCGCCAAATGACAATGGCCGGACATAGTGTCCGGCCAGGTCTGGATCAGCGCAGGCAGCAGATCAGGCTGCATTTTCCTTGAAGCGCCCGTAACTCATCAGGCGATCGAAGCGGGTTTTCAGCAGCTCGTTTACCTCGCGGCTATTGGCTTCCTTCAATTGTTCCTGCAGCACGCGCTTGAGCGAAGTCATCATCGCGGCGTGGTCACGGTGCGCGCCACCCAGCGGCTCGTTGATCACACGATCGATCAGGCCCAGGGTTTTCAGGCGCGGCGCGGTAATGCCCAGCGCTTCGGCCGCGTCGGCAGCACGCTCGGCGGTTTTCCACAGAATGGACGCACACCCTTCCGGCGAAATGACCGAGTAGGTGGAGTACTGCAGCATGTTCACGTAGTCGCCCACGGCGATAGCCAGCGCACCACCCGAACCACCCTCACCGATGACGGTCACGATGACCGGCACCTTCAGGCGCGTCATCTCGTACAGGTTGCGACCGATGGCTTCAGATTGGCCACGCTCTTCGGCGCCGATGCCGGGGTAAGCACCCGGGGTATCGACAAACGTAATGATGGGCAGGCCGAATTTCTCGGCAGTACGCATCAGGCGCAGCGCCTTGCGGTAACCTTCCGGACGCGGCATGCCAAAGTTGCGATAGATCTTTTCCTTGGTATCGCGGCCTTTCTGGTGGCCGATAACCATCACCGGCTGGTCGTTGAAACGGGCAAGGCCGCCAACGATGGCCGGATCATCCGCGAACGCACGATCGCCGTGCAGTTCCTGGAAGTCGGTAAACAGGCTATTAATGTAATCGAGCGTATACGGACGCTGGGGATGACGCGCCACAATTGCAATTTGGGAAGGGGTCAGTTTGCTGTACAAGGTCTTTGTCAGTTCCTGACTCTTCTTCTGCAAGCGCGAAATCTCTTCCGAGATATCGAGGACGGAATCGTCTTGGACGAAACGCAGTTCCTCTATCTTGTTCTCGAGCTCGGCAATGGGCTGCTCAAAATCAAGAAAGGTCGGCTTCATGCTTAGGTTCCGATTAGGGACAATCGGGCAATGATACATGAGCGGTTTGCATCACGCACCACCCTGTCCGACAAAATGCGGCGGGCATCAGTTCTAGCAAAAACAATCGTTTGAAGAAAACCTGCATTTTTCTTGCAAATACCCCTTGCAGGCCCGCCCAGCCTATGTTTTAATTCGCCTCCTCGCTGAACGACGCAGCAAAAACAGCGTCCCAGCAAGCCGAATTTTCGGGCGTTTAGCTCAGTTGGTAGAGCGTCTGCCTTACAAGCAGAATGTCGGCGGTTCGACTCCGTCAACGCCCACCACCGTTTTACGGTTGGAGCGGTAGTTCAGTTGGTTAGAATACCGGCCTGTCACGCCGGGGGTCGCGGGTTCGAGTCCCGTCCGCTCCGCCAACCTACAATTTAGCAGTAACCGAGTTTTCGGGCGTTTAGCTCAGTTGGTAGAGCGTCTGCCTTACAAGCAGAATGTCGGCGGTTCGACTCCGTCAACGC
>NZ_VMDW02000030.1 GCF_007644045.2 Vogesella urethralis | reverse complement strand
CGCAGCTTCTGGAAATTGGGTATCCAGAAAATCTCATCGACGTACAGGTCGCCGTTGTGGCTCTGCGCGGTGTTAGAGTTGGTCCCGAGGAAAATCAGCTCTGCGCCGTTGTTGCCGATGACAATCGGGTCGCCTGACAGGTCGACGTCGACCAGACGCGCAAAGGCGATGATGTACTTACGGAAAACGTAAGCCTGCGTTTTACTGGCGGATAAAAAAATCTGGTTTTGCCCGGTCTTAAGGGCGC
>NZ_VMDW02000024.1 GCF_007644045.2 Vogesella urethralis | reverse complement strand
TCGATAGCCGTAGCCCGGCATAAGCCGCAGGCGCATCCGGGGGCCGGCCGTAGGCCGGCATGGGGTGGGGGGCGAGGTGGCCGAGGTTGGCCGCAAGGGGAACATCGGGGAGACGTTGGGGACGTCGGTCGCACACGCCGGCAGGGCACGGCAATGCGCGCTCGCGGTTTTCGCCGCCCCAATGCACAAAGCCCAGCTCGTTTGAGCTGGGCTTTGTCTTAAGGGAGTCTGGCGGTGTCCTACTTTC
>NZ_VMDW02000053.1 GCF_007644045.2 Vogesella urethralis | reverse complement strand
GCGTAATACCGGCTGGCCCTGCGCCAGCCGCACTAAGGCTTCCAGCAGTCGCGCCCTTCTCACCCACTCGCCGTAGCTCAGGCCTGTCTGCTGCTGAAAATGACGGTTCAGCGTGCGTTCGCTCATCCCCACAATACCTGCGGCCTGGGCGCTGCTCCAGCTTTCTCCCGGGGCCATTCGAATCTGCTGGCAGAGATGGCGCAGCGCTTCGCTTTCCGGCTCGGGCAGGTGAAACGGCAGCACCGGCATG
>NZ_VMDW02000147.1 GCF_007644045.2 Vogesella urethralis | reverse complement strand
GAAAGACGGCGCAGCGTCTGACCGGGACCGGTAGCGCGCACGCCGAGGCGGGCAATCACCTCCTCCGCCCAGCGCCAGGCCTGCCGATGGCCGAACAGGCTCCAGCGCGAAAAGCTGTTATCGGCGCTGACCGCCAGGTTCATCGCGATCGGCTCTTCAATGAAAATGCCCTCTTTGCGTCGCTCCTCCGGGACCAGCGCCAGGCCGCGCCCCACCGAGTCGGCCGGATCGCGCGGTCGCCACGGCTGGC
>NZ_VMDW02000073.1 GCF_007644045.2 Vogesella urethralis | reverse complement strand
GTTGATGCGCAGCGGCACCTCGCCCTTTTTCAGGTCGCGTAACACCCCTAATACAGCCAGCGGATTTTGTTTCAGGAACTGCTCACTGTAGCTACTCACGCCAGATGGCTCCTCGATAGATGACAGACTGTCTCTGGGTTATCGGCACGATGGCATGAAACTCAATACAAACGATCTGTTTTTCTCCGCTGATTATGATTCGGTAATAAAAATGATAATAATTGTCGTTCCCAATATCATCTAATAATAA
>NZ_VMDW02000137.1 GCF_007644045.2 Vogesella urethralis | reverse complement strand
GCCTACATCAAAGCCAATGATATGCTGGCGCATCGCCACGGCCGCACCGCTGAAGAAAGCAAAGCAGCCCCCGTTTATCAATACTGCCTTGCCCAAGGGATTGTCCGTTGTGAGATTGAAGTTGATCGCCGCACGCTCGCCGAACACCACTGCCGATACCTCGGGGACATCCCCCTGGAACAGCTTACCAACCTGTTTGACCAGTACGTTGACCCGCTGGTGAACCGTGTCCGCGAGGCCGTCACCACAA
>NZ_VMDW02000149.1 GCF_007644045.2 Vogesella urethralis | reverse complement strand
AATTACGTCAGCCATTCAGTGAACTGAGCCCGGAAGTCTATAAAGGGCTGGTACAGGCCAGCATCGCGCTGGAGAAAAGCGAGCTGGGCAACGCCCTGGTAGAGCTGGTTTATTTACGCGTCTCGCAGATCAACGGCTGCGCCTTCTGTCTTGAGAAACATAGCCAGGCGCTGCGCAAAGGCGGCATGGCGCAAAGCAAACTGGATGCCCTTGCGGGCTGGCGGGTAAGCGCCCACTTTACTCCGGCCGAAC
>NZ_VMDW02000123.1 GCF_007644045.2 Vogesella urethralis | reverse complement strand
GCCGGAATAATTCATCAGGAAGGGGAAATAAGCGTGGGGCCTGCGGGCCCCACTTTGTTTTGCAATTGTCGTTTTACCGCCGCGTTATTTATCGGCTGATGCGCCGGAGTGGGTTGACATCTGCTCGGCGGACTTCAGATGCTGCTCAACGACCGGCGTGTGCTCGTTGGCCAGAGCCTTCACATCCGGATCGTCGATTTTACTGGCGTCGCTCTTAAGCTTCGACAGCACCTTCTCGTGGTCCTTCACGCC
>NZ_VMDW02000011.1 GCF_007644045.2 Vogesella urethralis | reverse complement strand
GGTAAAGTCCTGCCGCGCGAATACCTGAAAGCGGCATGGGATTTTACCCGCGAGCGCAAGCTCGGCCTCCACGTTGACGGCGCACGTATCTTCAACGCCGTGGTGGAGTACGGCTGCGAGCTGAAAGCGATCACCCAATATTGCGACTCGTTCACCATATGCCTCTCTAAAGGGCTGGGCACGCCGGTAGGTTCCCTGCTGGTTGGCAGCGCAGACTACATCAGACGCGCCAACCGGTGGCGCAAAATGACC
>NZ_VMDW02000108.1 GCF_007644045.2 Vogesella urethralis | reverse complement strand
CAGCTACCAGCCCGCGCTGGTGGCCCCCTCGGCGCTACAGGCGCCGATCAACCGTTTTACCCCCCATGAACTGAGCCACGATGAGATCCTGACGCTGATCGATGATTTTGCCCACTGCGCCCAGCTG
The DNA here is from genome assembly GCF_007644045.2 of Vogesella urethralis. Classification (GTDB taxonomy): domain Bacteria; phylum Pseudomonadota; class Gammaproteobacteria; order Burkholderiales; family Chromobacteriaceae; genus Vogesella; species Vogesella urethralis. The sequence goes on along the minus strand of NZ_VMDW02000108.1, from coordinate 126 downwards.
GCGCGCGAAGCGGGCTATGACGGCGTCGTGGTGATGGGCTCTGAGGGCTATCTGATTAACGAATTTCTCGCCGCGCGCACCAACCAGCGCGACGACCAATGGGGCGGCGATTATGCCAGGCGCATG
>NZ_VMDW02000135.1 GCF_007644045.2 Vogesella urethralis | reverse complement strand
CTTGCTCATGACACCTCCTTGTAGGGCCTAGTGTGAGGCTCACGAGGTATCTAGGAAAGTGAGGGCGATTCAGTACCTTTAATGCTGCGTATTGTGCAGGGCGCTGCCCGAGCAGCATGAAGAGATAGGAAAGCAAGTATCCTTCGCGGTCTACGTTGCCATTCGCATAGGCGCTGTCAAGCAAGGACTGGATGGATTGCAACTCCATGTCTGTGAATGGTCCGTAGATCGGGTCATGGGTCAGTACGGCCTCACCCTTCCGGTTACCCTGGGTACGAAGTTGTCTCAGTAGCGATAATGCATCAGAAGTCACACCTTGGTAGCCAAGGCGATACCATTTTTGTAGTAACCCAGAAAGACTTCCAAAATACCAAGATGTGGTGTCGGTTAGCGTGGCTCTGTAATTGATGAGGTCAGTACTGGTGATCTCCGCAAGAGGGCTATTTACGCTAAGACATAAAGTTTTCAGGCAATGCCTCAGGCGCATGAACATGTTAATCAAGTGATCAGCAGACATATTCGATGCATACCAAATGAATACAAATTTTGCTGATGTAATAAAAGCATGCGTGGCCGGCCACGTGGCAAAGTCAAGGTCTACGATTGTTGTGGCTTCACGATATGACCATCTATCCGCCCGGGGGCAGAATTCGACACCAGATCGGGTACGTGCTAGTGCGGGCAACTGTGGAGCGTGGCCCCACTGGATAGGGATTACCACCTGCTTATTCATCGCTCTGTCCTCTGTTGACGAGTTGTTCTTGTAGCGCAAGAGAAACTTCTTTGGCTTTATTGCGAACATAGCGCCGGGTATAAACAGCAGCAGTATCAGAAGTAGGAGACCAACCCATTAAGTAACTACGTGCCTGACACTCGTTTTCGGGCGTCACCCCAGCTTCCTCCATCTTTTTCGAAAACGCGTCGTTCCAGGTGTGGCGCAACACATGCCCGGAGAGTCCTTCCAACAACGATGGGCATTTTTCGCGCAGTACCTTAAACAGCTTTCCCACGGTTGCTAGGGTCATCGGCTGGCCTGTGCGGCTGGCGACGAACAGGAAGGAATGTTTCTTTGCCCGAGGTAACAAGCTGCGATGGTTCAGGATATAGGCTTGTGTCTCCGCCAGCAGGGTCTCGCTGATAGGGAGCACCCGCGCACGGGTTTTGGTTTGCGGCTGATAACGTCGAGGGTCATCGGGGTCATCTGCACGCCGGTGGATCATGACTTCCTTGTGGTAGACCGCGATGTCGCTAGTTCGCACTCCAAGAACTTCACCGATTCGCAGCCCGAGATACAAGAGCCAGCGTATAAGAAGGGCATTGCGATAGCGCGTGTGTAGATCCTGCCAGGGATTGTCTGGAGAGTGCGGATCGATAATGCGCAATATCTCTGACACCACTTCGTCTGATACCCCTTCGCGTTGGCCAAGCGTGTTACGTCCTGACTTATGTGGAATGCGTGCATCGATCGCATCGGCTACGAGCCTGGACTGATCGCTTAACCGAGCCGCCAATGAAGGAGCCGAGCTATGCCGGCTCTGGCGCTGGGCTGCCAGCCACAGTAGATACATCCGGATGTAGCGCAGTCGGCTAGCTGCAACATCCGGATCAACCTCGGCAGGTGAGAACTTCTGTGTTCTTGTCCGAACCTTTTCCAGTGACACCACCTTTGAGGCGGTGTTTTCGCTCGCAGACGGCAGTGCTGCTAACTGTGCGAGTGGTGATCGACAGAGGCGGGTAAGGTCTTCCACTTCGCTGAGCGACAGCAGATCGCCGCGATCAAGACGGGCATTAATGTCGATGTCGCGTGCATCCAGAAATAGATGGAAGGCCATCACGCTGCGCAGGATGATACCAATAGTATTGGAGGCCAGATTCCTTCCCCGAGCCTCTGTGAGCACAAAGATCGTGGGATCGAACATCGGCTGCCCGTTCCGATCAAGAAGCACTGGAAGGCGTTCACCTGAGGAGAAGGTGACGGTTTTGATGTGGTAGCCGGCAGCCATTGTTTACCAATCGTTCAGGTATACGATAGTAAACTTTATAGGCCGCACCACAAAAAACGTAAACAACAAAAAACCCCAGTAAAGACATTGTCTTCTGGGGTTTTGTTTACCTAGGCGGCTTGGTACATCCTAGAACGGAATGTCGTCGTCCATGTCGTCCATGCGCGGGGCCGGTTTCGGCTCCTGGCGGCGCGGGGCAGCCGGCGGCGCGGACGGGGCGTCGTAGCGCTGCGACGGGGCGGCACCGTAGCCGTCATCGGCCGGGGCCATGTCGTCGCGGCGGCCGCCTTGCAGCGTCAGTTCGCTAACGCGTACGTCCGGCGACAGGCGCTTGATGCCTTCCTTGTCTTGCCATTCGCGCAGCGTGAGCTGGCCGTAAACGGTAACCTGCTGGCCTTTGGCCAGGTAGTTTTTCAGCGATTCGCCGCGCTTGCCCCATACCTGGCAGCTGAACCAGTTGGTGGTTTTGCGTTCGCCAAAGCCGATGTCGCTGGCTACACGGAAGCTCAGCACCGGTTCGCCGCTGGGGGTGTAACGCAGCTCGGCGTCTGCCGCCAGGCGGCCGTCAAAAGTAATGCTGTTCATGCAATCCTCCGGTCAATCTTGTCAAGGTGGGGCCGGCACCGGGCCGGCCCGCAGATGTTTGGTGCTTTGCCTGTTGCCGGGCGGGTCAGGCCGGGTAGGTGGCGGCGATCAGCGCGCGGGCGCTGGCTTCGTCCCAGCCTTGCTGCGATACCTTCAGGTAGGCTACGCGCTCGTCCAGCATCACCACCACTTCGCTGACGCCCGCTACGGCCAGCAGCTGGCGCGACAGCGCGTCGCCATCGCCTTGCCAGTCGTCGCCGATGTGGAACATCTGGGTTTTTACCGCCTTGGGCGGCTGCATGGTGAACGATAGCCACAGCCAGCTGGTCATCAGCACGCTGGTAAAGGCAAACACGCTGCCGGCACCGTAGCGGCTGTACAGCCAGCCGCCAAAGGCAGCGCCCAGGAACAGGCCAAACGATTGGGCCGTATTATACACGCCGATGGCGGTGCCCTTGGCGTCCGCCGGTGCGATTTTCGAGATCAGCGACGGCAGTGTCGCTTCCAGAATATTGAAGGCAATAAAGTACAGCGCCAGCCAGGTAACGATCAGCCAGAAGCTGGACAGCGCCAGCGCCATGCCCAGCTGGGCGGCGGTCATCAGCGCCACGGCCGCCACGAACACCTGCTTGAGCTTGGCTTTTTTCTCGCCGTAGATGATGGCCGGCACCATCAGGAAGAAACCGGCCACCACCACCGGCAGGTACACCATCCAGTGCTCGGATTTGTCCAGGCCGCCGGTGCTGGTCAGCGCAAACGGCATGGTGACGAACATGGCCATCTGCGCGGCGTGCAGCGCAAAAATGCCGTAGTTCAGGCGCAGCAGCTGCGGGTGGCGCAGTACGGCGGGCAGGCGGGCGGTATTGGTGCCGGTGTCGGAATGAAAGCGCGATACCACCGGGTCGGGGATGATTTTCCACACGCCCAGCAGTGCCAGCAGCGACAGCACGCCGGTGAGGGTGAAGATGCCGTCCACGCCGATGTGCTTGGCCAGCAACGGGCCCAGCACCAGGCTCACGGCAAAGGTGGTGCCGATGCTCATGCCGATCATTGCCATGGCGCGGGTGCGGATCTCTTCGCGGGTAAGGTCGGCCAGCAGCGCGGTGATGGCGGCCGAGATGGCGCCGGCGCCCTGTACCACGCGGCCCACGGTCAGCCAATAGATGTCGTCTGCCTGGGCGGCGATGAAGCTGCCGGCGGCAAACAGCAGCAGGCCGGCGTAGATCACTTTCTTGCGGCCAACCTTGTCGGACAGCATGCCCAGCGGCAGCTGCAGCAGCGCCTGCACCAGGCCGTAGCTGCCCAGCGCAATGCCGATCAGGGCGTGGTTGTCGGCGCCGTGCAGCGTGGTGGCGTACAGGGCGAACACGGGCAGGATGAGGAACATGCCCAGCATGCGCAGGGCGTAAACACCGGCCAGCCCCAGGCTGGCGCGCAGTTCAAGTGCAGTCATAGTGTGTCGGTAGGTGGTGATGTACAGCGCGTGGCCACGTGATCATGGCGCGAAACCGGCAGTGTAGCGGGCTTTGCCCGCGCTGCTTGTGACAGCGTGTTGCCGTGTGCTGTGCGGCTGGCTGCCGGCTGGGGGCTGGCCGCGGTACAGCATGTTTTGCCACCGTCAGCCAAAGGCGGCTGGAGCCGGCTGCGATAAGTCCGGTATAGTAGCAGGTTCCCCGATTCACGGTGAGACAGGCATGGACTCCATCCGCATCCGCGGCGCACGTACGCACAACCTCAAAAACGTAAACCTGGATCTGCCCCGCCACCAGCTGGTGGTGATTACCGGCTTGTCCGGCTCCGGCAAGAGCTCGCTGGCGTTTGACACGCTGTATGCCGAGGGCCAGCGCCGCTATGTGGAAAGCCTGTCGGCCTACGCCCGCCAGTTTTTGCAGCTGATGGAAAAGCCCGACGTCGACCTGATCGAGGGCCTGAGCCCGGCCATCTCCATCGAGCAGAAGGCCACCAGCCATAACCCGCGTTCCACCGTGGGCACCGTCACCGAAATCCACGATTACCTGCGCCTGCTGTACGCCCGCGTCGGCGACCCGCACTGCCCGGAACACGACGTGCCGCTGGCCAGCCAGACGGTGAGCCAGATGGTAGACCACGTGCTGGCGCTGCCGGCGGAAACCCGGGTGATGATCCTGGCGCCGGTCATTGTTGGCCGCAAGGGCGAGAACCTGGACCTGTTTGAAGAGCTGCGCGCGCAGGGCTTTGTGCGGGTACGGGTGGACGGCGAGGTGTACGAGCTGGATGCGGTACCCAAGCTGGACAAGAACAAGAAGCACACCATCGAGGTGGTGATCGACCGCCTGAAGGTGCGCGAGGACATGAAGCAGCGGCTGGCGGAAAGCTTTGAAACCGCGCTGCGCCACGCCGAAGGCCGCGCCATTGCGGTAGAGATGGATAGCGGCCAGGAGCACTGGTTCTCGGCCAAGTTTGCCTGCCCGGTGTGCAGCTACAGCCTGCCGGAGCTGGAACCGCGCCTGTTCTCGTTCAACAACCCGATGGGCGCCTGCCCCAAGTGCGACGGCCTGGGCGAGATTACCTTCTTCGACCCCAAGCGCGTGGTGGCGCACCCGGAGCTGACACTGGCTGCCGGCGCCATCAAGGGCTGGGACAAGCGCAACCAGTTTTACTTCCAGATGCTGCAGGCGCTGGCCGTGCATTACGGCTTTTCGCTGGAGCTGGCGTTCGAAGACCTGCCGCAGCGCGTGCAGCACGTCATCCTGCATGGTTCCGGGCGCGAGGAAATCGAATTTACCTACGTGTCGGAGCGCGGTACCAAGTTCCAGCGTGCGCACGCCTTTGAAGGCATCATCCCCAACCTGGAGCGCCGCTACCGCGAAACCGACTCCGGAACCGTGCGCGAAGAGCTGGCCAAATACCAGAACAACCAGTGCTGCCCGTCGTGCAAAGGCTCGCGCCTGCGCCAGGAAGCGCGCCACGTGTTTGTTGGCCGCAAGACACTGCACGACATCAACCAGATGGCGCTGAAAGACGCCGCCGCCTTCTTTGCCGGCCTGCAGTTTGCCGGCCAGAAACAGGCGGTGGCCGAAAAGATCGTCAAGGAAATCAGCGACCGCGTCTCGTTCCTGAACAATGTGGGCCTGGACTACCTGTGCCTGGCGCGCTCGGCCGACACCCTGTCCGGCGGCGAGGCGCAGCGCATCCGCCTGGCCAGCCAGATCGGCAGCGGCCTCACCGGCGTGATGTACGTGCTGGACGAGCCGTCCATCGGCCTGCACCAGCGCGACAACGACCGCCTGCTGGCTACGCTGATGCGCCTGCGCGACCTGGGTAACAGCGTGATCGTGGTGGAGCACGACGAAGACGCCATCCGCGCCGCCGACTACCTGGTGGACATGGGCCCCGGCGCCGGCGAGCACGGCGGCGAAGTGCTGGTGGCCGGCACGCCCGGCGAAGTGGCCGCTTGCGAACGCTCGGTCACCGGCGACTTCCTGTCTGGCCGCCGCCGCATTCCGGTGCCGGCCAGCCGCCGCGACGTGGACGCCGAGCGCATGCTGCACATCGAAGGCGCCAGTGGCAACAACCTGAAAGACGTCACGCTGGACCTGCCGCTGGGCATGCTGGTATGCGTTACCGGCGTGTCCGGCTCCGGCAAATCCACGCTGATCAACGACACGCTGTACAAGATCGCCGCACGCGACCTGAACGGCGCCAGCGACGAGCCGTCGCCGTACCGCCGCATTCGCGGCCTGGAGCACCTGGACAAGGTGATCAACGTGGACCAGAGCCCGATCGGCCGTACGCCGCGTTCCAACCCGGCCACCTACACCGGCCTGTTTACGCCGATACGCGAGCTGTTTGCCGGCGTGCCGCTGTCGCGCGAACGCGGCTACGGCCCGGGGCGCTTCAGCTTCAACGTCAAGGGTGGCCGCTGCGAGGCGTGCCAGGGCGATGGCGTGATCAAGGTGGAAATGCACTTCCTGCCCGACGTGTACGTGCCGTGTGACGTCTGCCATGGCAAGCGCTACAACCGCGAGACGCTGGAGGTGCAGTACAAGGGCAAGAGCATTACCGAAGTGCTGGAAATGACGGTAGAGCAGGCTCTAGAGTTCTTCAGCGCCGTGCCCAGCGTGGCGCGCAAGCTCAAAACACTGATGGACGTCGGCTTGGGCTATATTCGTCTGGGCCAGAGCGCCACCACGCTGTCCGGCGGCGAAGCGCAGCGCGTCAAGCTGGCGCTGGAGCTGTCCAAGCGCGATACCGGCAAGACGCTGTACATCCTGGACGAGCCCACCACCGGCCTGCACTTCCACGACATCGACCTGCTGCTGCAAGTGCTGCACCGCCTGCGCGAGCACGGCAATACCGTGGTGGTGATCGAGCACAATCTGGACGTGATCAAGACCGCCGACTGGCTGATCGACCTCGGGCCCGAAGGCGGCGCTGGCGGTGGCCAGATCATCGCTACCGGCACGCCTGAGCAAGTGGCGGCCAACCCGGTCAGCCATACCGGCCATTATCTGGCCCCGCTGCTGCAAGGCGGCGCCTAAGCGGCCGGCAAATGCGGTTAGAATCAGTCAACGGGCTGCATGCTGGCAGCCTGCACAAGGGGAAAGCATGTTAACGCTAGGCAAGATCGACCATATCCACATCCGCGTCAGCGACGGCGCCAAGGCCGTAGAGTGGTACGACCGCGTACTGGGGCTGTCGCCGGACCCGCGTTACAAACAGGGCCAGCAAGGCCCGCACAGCGCCATGATGCTGGCCAACCCCAGCGGCACCGTGCGCCTGGCAGTCACCGAAGAACCGGGCGCCGGCTGCCTGGCCGGTGCGGTGGCGTTTGTGGTGAGCGGGCAGGACTTTCTGGAGTGGATCGACCAGCTGGCCGGCGAGCGGGTGCTGAACCGCGACGGCCAGACCATCGCCCGCGACAGCGTGCACGACCATGGTTTTTTCTGCGCGATTTCGTTTGTGGACCCGTTCGGCAACCCGTTCGAGATCGTCAGCTACGACCACACCTGGCTGTCCGGCAAGCTCAAGCTGAAACGCCAGCCGGCCTGACGGCTGGCCCGGGCAAGCGTTGCCCGTTGTTGCAATCACCCGCCGCCTGCCGGCGGGTTTTTCTTGCGCGCGACAGTGGCATAACGATAAGTTAACGCTATGCCCTTGCGGCCAACCTTGTTCTTTACCGGAGCCCGCCATGTCGCTTGCCACCTTGCTGCTGTTCCTGCCCGCCTGTTTTGCCCTCAACCTCGCCCCCGGCCCCAATAACCTGCTGTCGATCAGCAACGCCACCCGTTACGGCTTCCGTACCGCGTGCGTGGCGGGCGTCGGCCGTTTGCTGGCGTTTGCGGTGATGATTGCGCTGGCGGCCACCGGGCTGGCGGTGGTACTGCAAGGCTCGGTGTTGCTGTTTACCGCCATCAAGCTGGCTGGCGCCGGCTACCTGTTCTGGCTAGCGTGGCAGCTGTGGCGCGCCGGCAGCCTTAGCGGCCCAGCCGATACCCGCCCGCAGCAAGGCCTGCGTGAGCTGATGCGGCAAGAGCTGTGGGTAGCCGCCGGCAACCCGAAAGCCATCCTGATCTTTACTGCCTTTTTGCCGCAGTTTGTCGATACCGCCCAGCCGGTGGCGCCGCAGTTCCTGCAACTGGGCGTGGCTTTCCTGCTGCTGGAATGGGTGGCCATCGGCGTGTACGCCGCGCTGGGCGTGCAGTTGAAGCGCTGGTTCGCCACGCCGCGCGGCCAACGTGTGTTTAACCGCAGCTGCAGCGTACTGCTGGGTGGTGCCGGCTTGGGGCTGCTGCTGGCAAGGCGCTAGCTTGGTGAGGTGGGCAAATGCCGCAGGCCGCGCCCACCGTTGCGTCCATGAGGAAGAGGCGTGAGGTGAGGGTGGTGGGCACGCTGCGCTTTGCCCCCCCTACGCTTTGCCCCCCCTGTCGTGGCGGCGGGTTGTCGTACCCGTCAGCTTGGTAGGGTGGGCAAAGGCCACAGGCCGTGCCCACCGTTGTGTGCACAGGGAATGGGGTGCGTGTGGTGGGCGCGTTGCACATTGCCCAACCCGCATGGCGGCGGTTTGCCCCGGATGCGGCTGTGCCTTATCGGGTCGGTTCCCGGATGCGGCTGCGCCTTATCCGGGGTGCCAGCCGGGCTACCTTTTCCCGCGTTACCCGCTCAGGCGGCCTGGCGCTGCCGATTCAGCAACGCCGCCAGCCGCGCCTGGTTGCCGGCGTTTTGCACATTGGCAAAGCCGGCGCTTTGCAGCTGCTTGCAGGCCATGGCCGAGCGCATGCCGCTGGCGCAGTACAGCAGTAGCGCCGGTGGTTTTTGCTGTTTCAGCCAGTCGATGCGGCTGGCCAGCTGGCCCAGTGGAATGTTGATGGCGCCGGCGGCGTGGCCGCTGGCAAATTCCCCTTGTTCGCGTACATCGATGATCAATGCCCCTTGCGGGATGGCTGCTACCGGTTTTGCCGGGGCACCGAACAGTTTTTTCAACCAGTGGATCATGGCCCGTCCTTGTGTGTTCGTTGGATATTGTTATCGGACAGTGGGGTATCACTGCCGCTAATGTTATCGACAGCAATAAATCATTTCTGAAGGCCGCACGCAGCCTGTTCCGGAACCCCCAGTTTTTTCAGCAGCAGCGCCAGCGGGCAGAAGTTGCTTAGCGCGTACTGCAGCAGGTTGGCGCCGACAAAGGCGGTTAGCCACAGCCAGTTGGGGCTGACAAACAGCGGGCTGGCGCTGGCGCCCAGTGCGAGCGACAGCAAAATCATGCAGCCGGCAAAAAAGCGGATGGCGCGTTCGATGGTCATGGTGTGGTGCTTTCCTGAGTTTGGCCGCGGTGGGCCATGTAATAGAGCAGCGGGATGACCACCAGCGTCAGCAGGGTGGACACGAAAATGCCGAAGATCAGCGAGATGGCCAGCCCGTTGAAAATGGGGTCGTCCAGGATGAACAGCGCGCCGATCATGGCGGCCAGGCCGGTCAGCGCGATGGGCTGCGCGCGGGTGGCGGCCGAGCGCACCACCGCGTCGGCCAGCGCGCTACCGGCGGCTACTTCCAGCCGGATGAAGTCCACCAGCAGGATGGAATTGCGCACGATGATGCCGGCCAGCGCGATCATGCCGATCATGCTGGTGGCGGTGAACGGCGCGCCCAGCAGCGCGTGGCCGGGCATGACGCCCACCAGCGTTAGCGGAATCGGCGCCATGATGATCAGCGGCATCAGGTAGGAGCCAAAGTGCGCCACCACCAGCAGGTAGATCAGCACCAGGCCCACGGCGTAGGCGGCGCCCATGTCGCGGAAGGTTTCATAGGTGATCTGCCATTCGCCGTCCCACTTGATGGCGTATTCGCGTTGCGGGTCGGCCGGCTGCCGGATGAAGTACTCGCCCAGCGGCTGCAGGTTGGCGGTCTGGATGGTCGCCAGTTGGCCGCGCAGGGCAAACATGCCGTATAGCGGGCTGTCTTCGCCGCCGGCCATGTCGCCGGTCACGTAGTCCACCGCCATGCCGTCCTTGCGCAGGCGCGGGCGCTCGGTGTCGGCCGGCACCGCTTTTACCAGCTCCGACAGCGGCATCACGCTGCCGTCGCCGGCGCGGACCGGCAGCGCCAGCAGCGCGTGGGTATCGCCCTGCAACGCTTGCGGCAGGCGCAGCTGTACCGGCACCGCGTACTTGCTGAGGTCGCGCAGCCAGGTGGCGTTGTCGCCGGCTAGCCCGGCGGCCAAGGTGCTGACAATGGCCGCTTGCGGCACGCCGCGCTGCATGGCTTTTTCGCGGTCGATCAGCAGCAGGGTGCGCGGGCCTTGCGGCTGCACGGTGCTGTCTACGTCCACGATGTGCGGGCTGCGCTTGAACACGGCCTCCAGTTGCTGCGCCACGCCGGCACGGCCGGCGGCGGACGGGCCGTAGACCTCAGCCACGATGGGCGCCATCACCGGCGGGCCGGGCGGTACCTCTACCAGTTTGATGCGGGCGCCGTAGTGGCGGGCGATCTGTTCCAGCGCCGGGCGGTAGCGCAGCGCCAAGCGGTGGCTGGACTCGTGGCGCTGGTGTTTGTCTTGCAGGTTGATCAGGATGTCGCCGCTTTCAAAGCCGCTGCGCAGATAGTACTGGCGCACCAGGCCGTTGAAGTTGATCGGCGCGGCGGTGCCGGCGTAGGCCTGGTAGTTCACCACCTCGGGCTGCTGGCCCAGCCAGTTGCCCAGGCTTTGCATCACCGCCGCGGTGTCTTCCAGCGGGGCGCCGGCCGGCATGTCTACCACCAGCTGCAGCTCGGATTTGTTATCGAATGGCAGCATTTTCAGTACCACCAGCTTGGCTACCGGCAGCGCCAGCGACAGCGCCACCATGCCGGCCACGCCCAGCAGCAGCAGGCTGCGTGCGCGGGCACCGTGCCGGGCGTGCAGGAACGGGGCAAACAGCCGCGCGGCCAACGGTTGCAGGCGGGCAGACAAACCGTCGTGGTGCTGGTGTTGCCGTGGCAGCCAGCGCTGCGCCAGCCACGGCGTTAGCACAAAGGCAATGGCCAGCGAGATCAGCATGCCCATCGAGGCATTGATCGGGATTGGGCTCATGTACGGGCCCATCAGGCCGGACACGAAGGCCATCGGCAGCAGGGCGGCAATCACGGTGAGCGTGGCCAGGATGGTGGGGCCGCCAACCTCGTCCACCGCGCGCGGAATCAGCGCCGTCAGCGGCGCTGACGGGTCCAGCTGGCGATGACGGTGGATGTTTTCCACCACCACGATGGCGTCGTCCACCAGGATGCCGATGGAGAAGATCAGCGCAAACAGCGACACCCGGTTCAGCGTGAAGCCCCAGGCCCAGGAAGCAAACAGCGTGGCGGTCAGGGTGAGGATGACGGCGACGCCGACGATGGCGGCCTCGCGCCGGCCCAGCGCCAGCAGCACCAGCGCAACCACCGAGGCGGTGGCGAAGCCCAGTTTCTGGATCAGCTTCTGCGCCTTGTCGTTGGCGGTAGCGCCGTAGTTGCGGGTGAGCGTGACCTCGACATTATCCGGCAGCAGCGTGCCGTGCAGCTGCGCCACGCGCTGCGCCAGCGCGTCGGCGATGTCCACCGCGTTGCGGCCCGCCTGCTTGGTGACGCTGAGGGTAATGGCCGGGGTGCTGCCCTTGGCGTCGCCGTACCATACGTAACGGCTGGGCTGCTGCGCGCCGGCGCTGACCTCGGCCACGTCGCGCAGGTACAGCGGGCGCCCGTTGCGTACCGCCACGATCAGGCTGGCCACTTGCTCGGCGTTTTGCAGGAACGGCCCGGCCTCCACGGTGATGGCCTGGCGGTTGACGGTTTGCCCCAGCGGCAGCGCCTGGTTGGCCGCCGTCAGTGCCTGGCGCAGGTCGTCCACGGTCAGGCCGGTGGCTTGCAGCTTCTGCGGTAGCAGGCTCACGTTGATGGCGTGGCCGGGGCCGCCGAGGGTAGCCACTTCGCGGGTACCGGGCACGCGTTTGAGCTCGCCTTCCAGCGCGTGGGCGATGCGTTCCAGGTCCAGGCTGCCCAAAGTCCGGTCGCGTGCGTGCAGGGTAAAGGTGACGATGGGTACGTCATCGATGCCCTTCGGTTTGATCAGCGGCTGGCCCACGCCCAGGCCCTGCGGCAGCCAGTCGGCGTGGCTGTGTACCGTGTCGTATAGCCGCACCAGCGCGTCGATGCGCGGTACACCCACCTTGAACTGTACGGTCAGGATAGCCATGCCCGGCCGGCTGACGGCGTACAGGTGATCCACGCCGTCGATCTGGCCCAGTACCTGTTCTGCCGGTTGCGCCACCAGGCTTTCCACGCTTTCCGCACTGGCGCCGGGGAAGGGGATCAGCACATTGGCCATGGTGACGTTGATCTGCGGCTCTTCTTCGCGCGGCGTGACCAGCACGGCGAATAGCCCCAGCAGCAGCGCCAACAGGGCAATCAGCGGGGTAATGCGGGCGTGCTGGAAAAACGCGGCCAGGCGGCCGGCGATGCCCAGCTTGTGCGGGGTATCCATCAGCGTGCTCCTGGTGTGCGGGTCAGTGCGGCAGCCTGTTCGGCGTTGGCGGCGATGCGTTCACCGGCACGCAGGCCGGCCAGCACCGGGAAGCTACCGTTTTCGGCGCTGCCCAGCCGCACATAGCGCAGGCTGGGCCGGCCGTTACCCTCCACGATATAGACAGCGTCAAACTCGCGCTGGCGGCTGACGGCGGCTGCCGGCACCCGTAGCTGGCTGTCGCTGCCGTGCAGGGTGAAGCCCGCTTGCACCATTTCGCCTACCGGCACCGGGCTGCCGGCTTGCAGGTTGACGCGCACGGTGCGGGTCTGGCTGCTGGCGTCGGTTGCCGGAAACCATTCGATGCGGCCAACCTTCAGCGCCTGGCCGCGCCAGTTGAGCGTGGGCGCGGCCTGCTGGTTCACCTTGTTGTACACGCTGGCCGGCAGCTGCACTTCCACGCGCAGCGCGCTGCCATCGTACAGCTCGACGATGGCTTGACCCGGCATGGCCAGCGCGCCCAGGTCGCCATTGACGCGGGCGATGGTGCCGGCAAACGGCGCGCTCAGCTGGTATAGGCCGGCCTGGGCACCGGCGGCACGGGCGGCGGCGATCTGCGCGCGTGCCTGCGCTTCGGCGGTTTTCAGCTGCGCCTGGGCGCTGTCCAGTGCCGATGCGCTGATGAAATTTTGTGCGGCCAGCTTTTGGGTGCGGGCGAACTCGCGCCGCGCCTGCTCCAGCTGCGCCTGCGCGGCCGCAATCTGCGCCTGGCTGGCGCTGGCCGACTGTTGGGCGGCCTCGCCGTCTACCCGTGCCAGCAAGGCACCGGCCTTCACGTTGTCGCCGGCACGGACCGGTAGCTGGGTAAGGCGGCCGGCCACCGGTACCGACAACTGTGCGCTGCGTTGCGCCTGCACTACGCCCTGGCTTTGGTAGCTGGCACTGTGCGACTGGCTGCCCAGCACCAGTGTGGCGAGCGGGGCGGCCAGGCCGGGGCCGCTGAGTGCGGCAAGGCAGGCGAGCAGGCTGAAGCGGGAAGTGTTCACGGCAGGCTCCGGGGTAATGTTTTACTAAACATAATATAAAAATTGATAATGTACAACATCAGGATTATCATGGCCTTGCGATCGCCGGTGGGCAGGTCGCAGTCTGCAGACAGGAGAAATCATGCTGAAATGCAATGCACACGAATTGGTGGCGGCTGCCAAAGCGCTGATTACGGAATGCACGCCGCAGGCGGCGCAGGCAATGCTGGCTGGTGGCGAGGTATTGCTGCTGGACGTGCGCGAGCCGGACGAGTACCGCGCTGGCCATCTGGCCGCTGCCGTCAATATCCCTCGCGGTTTGCTGGAGTTCCGCCTGTCTGGCGATGCGGCGCTGGCCGATACGGAACGGCCGGTGTTGGTGTACTGCAAGACCAGTGGCCGTGCCGCGCTGGCGGCGCTGGTGATGCAGCAGATGGGTTTTGGCAAGGTCACGTCGCTGGCGGGCGGCTTCGATGCCTGGGTGGCCGCCGGGCTGCCGGTGCGGCAGCCGCCGGCGCTGGGGTTTGACTGAGCCGGAAGGAGGCGCAAAAAAAGGTTGGCCGCGGCCAACCTTTTTGCGTGCGATGGGGCAGGGCTCAGTACAGGCCGAAAATACCCATCAGCGTGAAGACCAGCACAAAGCAGGTGACGCCGGTGAGGATCAGGTTGGTCTGCTTTTCCTTGCTCAGCGAGTCTTCCAGCGAACGTTCCTGGCTCTTGATGGCGTGCAGCTGGCGTTGCAGCTCGGCTTTTTCATTGTCCAGCCGCGCAATATTGTCCAGCAGGGCGGCAATCGGCACTTCGGTGATCTTGTCCGTTTCCCAGTTGCTGATCAGGCGCGAGATCTTGTCCTTGAAATAACGGCCGGAGCGTTGCTCGCTGTCCAGAAACTCGATATCAAAACCCTGCGCCGCCAGCCGTGCATTGCGTTTGACGCGGGCTTCATCCCCTTCTGCTTCCGGGTTGGGCAGCGTGGTGGGCAGTACGCTGTATTCCGAATACTGGCTTTTCAGCCACAGGATGGCCTGGGCGTAGGCGTAGCTGGTAAGGCCCATGCCGGTGAGTTCGGCGCTGAGGTTAAAGCCGGATTTGGGGCCGAACTGCACGCACTGGCGTGGGTGGTCTACCGATACCTGCAGGCAGTTGCGGGTGTTCAGCCACTCGCTGACTTCGCCCTGGTACGGCTTCCATTGCCCGCCCTGTACCTGGGCAAAGGCGGCAAACTGGATGCGGAAAAAGTCGGACTGTTGCGTCTTGCCGAAGCTGCGGCGCACGAACACGTACACCGGGTTGCCGCCGTCGCTGAGTGCCAGCAATTGCTCGCCGTGCGTGGTGGACAGGCCGGCCAGGAACACCTCGTTTTCCATCGGCGGCAGCGGTGGTGGCTCCGGTGCCGGCGCCGGGGTGGTGGCTTTGCTGGTTTTGGCGTTCATGATCGGGCGGCATTTCAAGAGTAAGTAGATTGAAGCCTACACGATTTTACAGCGTTTGGTTATAGCTATAGACAGAAGCGCTATCGGCATGTCATGGCTGGTGTGGCAAAGCCACAGCCCCCGACCAGACGGGGGCTGTGCAGGGCGTTGGTCGTGGCTAACGCTCAGTCCCAGGGCGTATCGATGGTGCTGCTGTCGCCGGTGGCCGCAGTGCTGGCGCTGGCAGCAAAGGCAAGCGGTGCCGGGCTGCTGCCTGCGCCTGCGTCCAGGCCGCCGAGCGCGGCGACCAGGTCGTTGACCAGATCACCCAGCTCCTCGGCCATCAGCAGGAAGGTGGCGTCAAACAGGCTGGCCAGATCGTCACCGGCCTGGCTGGCTTCCTCTTGCAGTACGTCCAGGAACTGCAGGCGCTTCAGTTGCAGCTGGTCGGTCAGCACGAAGCGGATGCGCTCGCGCCAGATCAGGCCCAGGCGGGTAACCTGCTTGCCGGTGGCAATATGCTGGCGGATTTCTTCGGCGGTGAGGTCGATGCGGGTGCAGCGCACCACGGCGCCGTTCTCGCTGCTGTCTTTCAGCTCGCACTCGGCGTCCAGCTCGAAGCCGTGGCTGGCTTCGCCGGCAGCCAGCCAGTCGGTCATTACCGCATGCGGCGACAGCGCGGTACGTGGCAGCGCGGCCGGGAACGGGGGCAGGGCTTCGCGCAGCGTGGACACCAGGTTTTCTGCCTTGCTGGCGGTGCCGCTATCGACCATCAGCCAGCCGCGGCTGCTATCGATATAGGCAGTGGTACGGCCGGAGCGGGTAAAGGCGCGCGGCAGCAGGTCGTCGGTGATCTGCTCTTTGAGCTGCAGCTTTTCCTTGCGGCCAACCTTGCGCAGCTCGGCGGCTTCGATCTCGGCGACCTTGCCGTCGAGGTGATCGCGGATCACGCCGGCCGGCAGCACTTTGTCCTCGCGCCGCAGGGTAACCATGCGGTAGCCGCGCGATTCGTGCAGCGGGCTGTCCAGGTGGCCGGCGGGGGCAACCCAGCCTTCGCTGAACCAGTCGAGGCCACTGCAGCGTTGAAACGGACGACGGGCCAGGGCATCACCCAGTTTGGCGCTGTCGATGGCGAAGTTTTCGTCTAGGCGGAAAAAAGAGAGTTGCTTAAACCACATATTTGATAGATAATCTTTGTCCTTGCTGAATCGAGCTGATTGTAGCGCAAAAACGCGGTGGTCAGTCAGATTTCAGGATGAATGAATCGGCAGCGGAGTGTAGCTTAGCCTGGTAGAGCGCTACGTTCGGGACGTAGAGGCCGGAGGTTCGAATCCTCTCACTCCGACCATTTCATTCACAAGCAATATTTTGATCGGGGTGTAGCTTAGCCTGGTAGAGCGCTACGTTCGGGACGTAGAGGCCGGAGGTTCGAATCCTCTCACCCCGACCATCATTCTGGCCTGCCGCGTGCAGGCTTTTGTCATTTTGGCGCCGCCCCCACTGCGGCGTATTCCTCCAGCGCGTATTGCGCCACCAGTTGCCGGTAGTGCCCTTTGCGGTGCAGTTTCTGCAGGCCGCGGGTAAAGGTTTGCTGCCAGTGTTGGTGCATTGCTCCCTGATAAAACCCCACCGATAATGCCTCGCGCCCCAGTGCCCGTCCATTCCAGCTCAGCGGCGGGCTGGCGGGTACGCGTCGCATGCGGATCAGCGCTTCGCCGACTGCTTTTTCGGTAATGGCGATGTCGATGCGGCCCTGCTGCAGCTTGCGCAGATTGGTCTCGTCGTCGCGGGCAGCGTCAAAGCCGGTACCCAGGCGGCGTATGGTGGCCGGGTAGTGGTAGCCGCTGACCACGCCTGCTTGCTGGCCGCGTAAGTCCTGCCCTGTAAATGGTTTGCTGGCTTGGCGCTGATAAAACCCCAGAATGCTGTAGAACACCGGCGGGCCCATGCTGACGCGCAGGTTGTTACTGTCGGTTTTCCAGATGCCGATCACGCCGTCAAAGCGGCCATCGGCCGATAGCGAGCTGAGCCGTTGCCACGGCAGCACGGTAATGTTGACGCTGACATCTTCTTCGGCAAAGGCGGCGCGGACGATGGCCACCAAGGCGCCGCCGTCGCGGTCAGCGCTATCGCAATAAGGCGGGTAGTCGTAGGTAGCCAGCGTGATGGCCGGGTTGACGGTTGCCATGGCAAGGCTGCTGCCGGAGGCCAGCAGCAAGCCTAGGCAGAGGCAGCAGACGTGAAGGGACATGGCAATACTCCTGCGTGGGCATGCCGGCGAGTCGTGCATGCGGGCCCTGGGGCAAGGCGTATTCCGAGTGTGGTTGCTGCAGCTTGTATGGATAAAACGCTAATGAAACTGGTGATGGCATCGATAAAATGCAGTGTTGGTAAATCGCCACGCAATAAAATGCCCGGCCAGTTGGCCGGGCAGTTGCGGTGTTGCCGTCGATGCAGGCTTAGGCGCGCAGGCGGCGCAGCACTTCTTCCTTGCCGATCAAGGCCAGTACCGCGTCAACCGACGGGGTCTGAGTGGTGCCGCACACCAGTACACGCAGCGGCATGCCCAGTTGGCCCATCTTGATGCCTTCGTCAGCGCAGAACGGCTTGAACAGGCTGTGGATGCTCTCGGCGTTCCAGCTGTCCAGCGCGGCCAGGCGGTCGGCAAAGCGTTGCATGCGGGCGTGGCTGTCGGCGCCCAGGTGCTTTTCCACGTCTTCGGCTTGCGGGCTGCGCTTGGCGTAGAAGTAGTCCACCTCGCGGGCCAGTGCGTTCAGGTCTTGTACGCGCTCTTTCACTAGGCCAATCACGTCGGCCAGGGCCGGGCCGTGGCGGGTGTCGACGTTGGCCGCAGCCAGGCGCTCGGCGATCAGCTCGCCCAAGCGGGCGTTGTCGGCGGCCTTGATGTGCTGGGCGTTCAGCCACAGGAATTTTTCGTTGTTGAAGCGGCTGGCGGACGGGCTCACCGCTTCCAGCGTGAACCACTCGACGAATTGTTCCATGCTGAAGAACTCTTCGTCACCGTGGCCCCAGCCCAGGCGCGCCAGGTAGTTCAGCAGCGCTTCCGGCAGAATGCCCTTGGCGGCGTAGTCCACCACGCTGACGGCGTCGCGGCGCTTGGACATCTTCTGGCCGTCTTCGTTAAGGATCATCGGCAGGTGGCCGTACACCGGCAGCGGGGCGCCCAGGGCCAGCAGGATGTTGATCTGGCGCGGGGTGTTGTTGACGTGATCGTCACCGCGAATGACGTGGGTGATGTTCATGTCCCAGTCGTCCACCACCACGCAGAAGTTGTAGGTGGGGCTGCCGTCCGGGCGCGCGATGATCAGGTCGTCCAGCTCTTCGTTGCTGATCTCGATGCGGCCTTTTACCGCGTCTTCCCACACGACTGAGCCGGTCAGCGGGGTCTTGAAACGCACCACCGGTTGTACGCCTGCCGGCGGCTGCGGCAGCGTTTTGCCGTCTTCCGGGCGCCAGCGGCGGTCGTAGCGCGGTTTTTCGCCGCGGGCTTCCTGTTCGGCACGCAGCGCGTCCAGCTCTTCCTTGCTGCAGTAGCACAGGTAGGCGTGGCCGCTGGCCAGCAGTTGCTGGATCACTTCCTTGTACCGGTCAAAGCGCTGGGTCTGGTAGAACGGGCCTTCGTCGTAGTCCAGGCCCACCCAGTGCATGCCGTCCATGATGGCTTTTACCGATTCCGGGGTAGAGCGTTCCAGGTCGGTGTCTTCGATGCGCAGCACGAAGGTGCCGCCTTGCTTGCGGGCAAACGCCCAGGAGAACAGTGCCGTGCGCACGCCGCCGATGTGCAGGAAACCGGTGGGGCTGGGGGCAAAACGGGTGCGGATCATGGTCTACGCCTGCTGTGAATCGTAAAACCGGTATTGTACGTTGCCAGCGAAAGGGCGGGCAAACCGGGCAGGCGATAAAACGGCCGCCAGGCAGGGCGGCCGCCGTGGCGGGAGCGGTCAGATCGGGAAGTTGGCCGCGCTCAGGCGGCCGGCGGGCAGGCTGTCCAGCAGCAGCCACAGCGCGGTGCCGGCCAGTGTCAGCGCCATGGCACCATTGAAGCAGGCCAGTCGGCGCGGGGTGTTCAGCAGCTTTTGCAGCGCTACGCCGGCGCCGGCCCACACGCTGATGCACGGCATCATGGTGATGAATACCAGCAGGAAGAACAGCGCGGCTGCTTGGCCGGCCGGCATGTCTTGCGGCAGGAATACCATGCCCATGTTCAGGCTCATCATCCAGGTTTTCGGGTTCAGCCACTGGAACCAGATGCCGCCCATGAAGCTCATCGGTTGCTGCTGTTCTGCCTGCTCGCCCAGCGCGCCGGCCTGTTTCATTTGCCAGGCCAGGTACAGCAGGTAGGCGCAGCCGGCTAGCGTCAGCAGCGGTTTGAGCGCGCCCAGCAGCGGGGCCAGCTGGCTCATGAACAGGATGATGATGGCAGACTGCAGCGCGATACCGGTGGAAATGCCCAGCAGCGACGGGACGGTGCGCCCGAAACCGTGATTCAGGCCGCTGGCGGCCAGGATCAGGTTATTGGGGCCGGGGGTCAGCGCCATCACGGACAGGTAAATCAGCAGGGCAGCGGTATTCATCGGGTGCAGCAACAAAGTATGAAAGAGTGGGCTGCATGATAAGGCGCGGCGGATTACAATAACAGATTCAGAATTTTCAATTTGAAACCATCACAGTTTGGCTTGCGGCCAACTGTACTGGTAACAGCCCGGCCAAACTGTGCCGGTGGAGCAGGCGATGGCGCAAGACACCCTTTACATGCAATTGGTGAACGAATGGACGGCGCTGATCCAGCGCGGCGTGCTGCGCCCGGGCGAGAAAATGCCGTCGGTGCGCAAGGCATGCGCGCAATACCAGGTCAGCCCGGCTACCATCCTGGCCGCTTACCGCCTGATGGAAGAGCGGGGGCTGGTAGAGGCGCGCCCGCAGTCCGGCTTCTATGTGCGCACCCAGACGCGGCTGCCGCTACCGCATATGCGCCGCCAGAGCGGCACCGTGGCCACCGGCGACGAGGTGCTGGACAACATCGAGCTGGTGTTGGCCGCGCAGCAGCAGCCGGGCTACCTGGACCTGTCGATGGCGTCGCCGCGCGGCGGCGATTTTTACCCCACCACGCGCCTTAAGCACATTCTGCACAAGCTCAGCCGCGAACAGCCGACGCTGGCTACCGACTACAGCTACCCGCCCGGCGCGCAGTCGCTGCGTGAACAGGTGGCGCGGCGGGCGCTGGCCTGGGGTGTGGCGCTGGCGGCCGACGACATCGTTACCACCAATGGCTGCACCGAGGCACTGCAACTGGCGCTGCGCACCGTCTGCAAGCACGGCGACACCATCGGTCTGGAATCGCCGACCTACTTTCTGCTGCTGCCCTTGCTGAAAAGCCTGGGCCTGAACGTGATCGAGATCCCCACCCATCCCACCACCGGCCTGTCGCTGGACGCGCTGGAGCTGCTGCTGGAAGAAAAACGGCTGCAGGCCATCGTGGCGATGCCTACCGTGCACAACCCGCTGGGCGCTACCATGCCGCCGGAAAACAAAAAAAGGTTGGCCGCACTGGTGAATGCGCACCGCGTGCCGCTGATCGAAGACTGCCCGCACGCCGACCTGTTTTACGGCCAGCTGACGCCGGACGCGGTGAAAGCGCACGATAGCGACGGCTACGTACTGCTGTGCGGCAGCTTCAACAAGACGCTGGCGCCCGGCTTTCGGGTGGGCTGGATTGCGCCTGGCCGTTACCGTCGCGAACTGACGCGGTTGAAGTTTGCGTCGTCGCTATCGCAACCGCGGCTGCTGGAAGAAACGCTGGCCGTGTACCTGCAGGACGGTGCCTACGACCAGCACCTGCGCTTCTTGCGCCGCCATTACCAGGCACAGATGGCGCGCTTGCAAGATGTGGTGGCGCAAGTGTTTCCGGCCGGCACCCGCGCCACGTCGCCTACCGGTGGCTGCCTGCTGTGGGTGGAGTTGCCGGGCGAGGCCGACGCGCTGCAGCTGTCGCGGGCGGCGTATGCGGAAAAAATGCTGGTGGTACCGGGCGCCTTGTACTCGCCGCGCGGCCGCTACCGCAACTGCATCCGGTTGTCGTGCTGTTACCCGTGGAGCGACGCCTACCAGCGTGGCCTGCACCGGCTGGCCGAGCTGTGTGACCAAACCGTCGCCCGTTAGCGTCTGTTGGCCCGGGCTGCCCGCCCTGCGCGGCAGGCGGACTTTCATCAAGCCCCGCCGCCGGCATGGTCGTGGATGACGCTGACGGGAGCTAGGCTGCCACTTTAAAATGGCTTCTGCTTTTGACAGCTGTAAACAGAATTAACGATCGGGTTTGTATCGATAGCACAGACTGCGCTACGCTGCCGGCCTGTAACAAGGTTTTTCTGTAAAAGCGCGTGGCTGTGGTTTGACCGGCTGCGCTAGACTGGAGTATCTGTCGCGCGATGGCGGGTCGGTTCAAGATGAGAAGGCTGCGGGGTTTTACATTGGTGGAGATGATCATCGTGGTGGCCATTATTGCCATCGTGATGTCGTACGCGGTGCCGGCGTACAACCGCTTTGTGGCGCAGAACAAGGTGCAGTCGTTTGCCTACGCGCTGGCGGCGGATCTGGGGCAGGCGCGCTCCGAGGCCATCCGGCGTGGTGCCGACGTGACGGTATGCGCCGCCTCGCAGAGCACCGCCACCAGCTGCGGTACGGCCGCACAGTGGAACCAGAACTGGATCATGCTGGTCCGCACCGGGGGCGCCAGCGGTACGGTACTGAAAGTGCACCAGGCCGAAGCCGGTGCCGTGGCGTCGGCCAGTCTGGCCGGTTTGCGCTTTGCTCCCAGTGGCCAGGTGAAGTCCGACGCCAGCAATGCGCGTATCAATAGTAGTGACGGTGTCGTGGTGTTCCGCAATAGCGACAGCACCGTGTCGGCCACGGTCACCATTGCGCCGTATGGCAGTATCAAGGTGGGTAACTGAATGAACAGCAAGGCGTCACAGCAAGGCTTTGCCTTCGTCGAGCTGCTGGTGTCGGTGGTGATCATCGGCTTCGGCCTGCTGGCGGTATCGATGCTGCAGACCAATGCGTTGCAATCCACGCGGCTGGCTTATCTGCGCGCCAGCGCCGGAGAGCTGGCGCTGGCTTACGCCGAGCGGGTACGTGCCAATACCGGCGACAATATCTATGTCTACGACGAAGACAATAACCTCTATCGCCTCGCCTCGGCGGTGGGTTGCTACCTTAACGCCGCTTCCAGTACCAGCCTGAGCGGGGCTTCTACCATGTGCGGGGCGGTGAGCGCCAGCCAGTCGGCCATTGCCACGGCGGACGATAACGACATGGACACCTGGATCAACAATGCCAGCGCCGTATTGCCGTCCGGTACCTGGAGCCTGAACCTGATGCGCAACGGCGCGGTGGCCAGCGGCATCACGGCGGCCAATTGCGATTATTCGCTGGCTTCCGGTTCTGCAGCCAACCAACCTTGTGCATTCCAGGTGGTCATCAACTGGCAAGACCCGCGCACCGGCGCGGCCAGCCTTAGCTACGTGTTCAGGTAAACGCCATGAAGACAAGACAATACGGTCTGACCATGGTCGAGCTGATGGTATCGCTGGTACTGTCGCTGTTCCTGATCCTGGTAGCAGCGCAGTTCTTCATCGCCAACAAGAGCACCTATCGCACGCAGCAGGCCCAAGCCGACGTGCAGGAGCGTGGCCGCTTTGCCATATCGTGGCTGGGGCAGCAGATCCGTCAGGCCGGGTACGCGGCCAACTCCGAAATTGCCACCAGCTTTGCCACACTGTACCCGGCTACCAATGCCAGTGGCAGTGCTCTGGCGATGCAGGCCTCGCAGCTGTTTGCCGGTACTTCGTCCACCTTGCAGTTGCGGGTGCGCGGTGCCGACGACGGCAATATCGTCGATTGTAGCGGCCAGGGGCTGACACAAAACGCGTCGCGAACGCATGTGATTGATCGTAGCGGCACCAGCCTGCGTTGCGATGGTAACGAAGTGGTGCCTGGTGTGACACAGCTGGTGTTCCAGTACGGGCAAGACACCACCGGCGATCGTATTCCCGATGGCTACGTTGCCGCGCCACCGGCGTCGGCGGTGTACGCTATCCGCGTGTGCATGGTGGTGGAGTCACTGGAAAACAATGTGGCGCCGTCGGCGGTGAGCTTTACCGACTGCAACAACGCGGCCAGCAGTACCAGTAATAACCGGATCGCCAAGGTGTTCCGCACCTCGGTTTACGTGAGGAATGCGCCATGAGCCGGATGCAGCAACGCGGCTTTTCGCTGTTGGTGGTGATGGTGTTCCTGCTGGTGCTGGGCCTGCTGGGTTTTGCCGTCACCAAGAGTGCCATCGTGCAGGAGAAGATTGCCGGTAACCTGCGCGAAAAAAACGTGGCTTTTTTTGCCGCCGAAGCGGCGCTGCGCGAAGGCGAGATCTACCTGGGCACGGCCGATGACCTCAGTAATATCACCGCTTCGGTGCCATTGCCGTCACGCGCCACGGTCTCGCCTCTGGGTGGGGCGTCGTCCAGCTATACCATCAGTTGCGTCAACAACTGCACGGCCTCGGGCGGTAAGGTGTATTACCGTATCCAGGCCAGCGCCACCGGCTTGCGCAACGACCCGAACTCGGTAACGGCGCTGGAATCAGTGGTATCGGTAGAAGAATGAACGCGGAGACAAACATGAAACAACAGGGCTTTACCCTGATCGAGCTGGTCATTGTGGTGGCGATTGTCGGTATTCTTACCAGCATTGCCATGCCGCTGTACCGCGACTACGTGATTCGCGCCAACCGTACCGAGGCCAAGACCGCGCTGGCCGCGGTGGCGCTGGCGCAGGAGCGCTACTATTCGGCCAACAATACGTATAGCACCACGCTGGCGTCGCTAGGCTCGGTGATGGGCATTGCCAGCAGTGGCCTGACCGAAAACGGTTACTACAACATCAGCATCGCGGCGGCCAGCCCGACTGTCGGTTACACCCTTAGTGCCACGCCGCAAAGCAAGGCCGGGCAGAATACCGACAAGTGCAATATCCTGACGCTAACCAATACTGGTCTGAAGGGCGTGACCAGCGCCACCAGTGGCTATACTGCGGCCAACTGTTGGTAAGCGGTGTCATGCGGCTGGCGTCTGGGCGCCGGCTGCATTAAGATAGCCCCCTTTTTGCCGGATGGCGTCGCCGTCCGCACGTGCCGATACTGAAAGGACTGCGCGCAAACCTGCTTTGCCCGGTGACCTGAACCATGAAAAACGCCATGAAACCGAATAATGAAACAGCACTGGGTGCGGCACTGAAGACGGCCGTACAAAGCCTGAGCAAGAAAAGCCAGACCGAGATGATCGCCGCTCACGTCTACGCCAAGTACGACGTGTTCAAACGCTTCCTGCCGCTGGCGCTGGGCATCCACGAGGCGCTGATCGCCGAACTGCCGCAGTTCGACGCCCAACTGGTGGCCCGCGTGCTGGCCAACCACTGCCGCCGTCAGCGCTACATCAAGTCGCTGGCCCGTGGCGGCAAGCGCTTCGACCTGGCGATGAAGCCGGTCGGCGTAGTCAGCGCCGAAGAAAAAGCCGCTGCCGAGCGCATGGTGCAGCCACGCCCGGCCAAGACCGACGCTGCAGCGCCGGTTGCCGCCGAGGTACCGGCTGCCGAAGCCGTGGTCGCCGAAGCCGCCAAGACCGACAGCGCGGAATAATCCGCGCAGCGGCCAGACAACCCCTCCCGATACGGCGAGGGGTTTTGTTTTTTCAGCAAGGACAAAACCAAGCATGCTGACACGTCAACACGGCGTCACCATCGAATTGTGGCGCGGCGATATCACCCGGCTGGCGGTAGACGCCATCGTCAATGCGGCCAACCGTGGCTTGCGTGGCGGCGGCGGGGTGGACGGTGCCATCCATCGAGCTGCCGGCCCCGGCATGCTGCAGGCCTGTTTGCAGCACGGCTTTTGCCCGGTGGGCGAGGTACGGGTAACGCCCGGTTTCGCGCTGCCGGCACGCTGGGTGTTTCATACCGTCGGCCCGGTATGGCGCGGTGGCGACGAGGACGAAGCCGCCCAGCTGGCGCTGTGTTACCGCCATTGCCTAGACGAAGCGGCCAACCGTGGCGTGCGCGAGCTGGCGTTCCCGGCCATCAGTTGCGGCGTATACGGTTACCCGGCGCTGGCGGCGATGAGCGTGGCGTGGCAGGCCATTACCGAATGGTTGGCCGCAGCACCGGCGCATGAGCTGCAGCGCATCGTGCTGGTGGCTTACGACGACGCGGTATGGCAAGCCGGCTGCCGCGTGATGCCCGGCATCTCGTGAGTGCCGGTTATAGGCAAGCGTTCGAAACTTATCAAAAAACGGTATTAGGCAGCCCGGGTGTGACTGTATAGAATTGCTCAGCATAACGGCCTGCGCCGTGCGCTCAACAGGAGAATAAACAATGCGTATTGCTTCTTCCGTCACCGACCTCATCGGCAACACGCCGCTGGTGCGCCTGAACCGTGTCACCGAAGGCGCCGGCGCCACCGTGGTGGCCAAGCTGGAGTTCTTTAACCCCGGCCACAGCGTGAAAGACCGCATTGCGGTAGCGATGATCGATGCCGCCGAGCAAGACGGCAAGATCGGCCCCGGCACCGTGATCGTGGAGCCCACCTCCGGCAACACCGGTATCGGCCTGGCCATGGTGTGCGCGGCGCGCGGTTACAAGCTGATCATCACCATGCCGGAAACCATGAGCCGCGAGCGCCGCCAGCTGCTGCGCGCCTACGGTGCCGAGCTGGTACTGACCCCCGGCCCGGACGGCATGGGCGGTGCCATCGCCAAAGCCCGCGAGATCGTGGCGGCCAACCCCGACACCCACTTCATGCCGCAACAGTTTGAAAACCCGGCCAACCCCGAGATCCACCGCAACACCACCGCCGAAGAAATCTGGCGCGATACCGACGGCCAGGTGGATATTCTGGTAGCCGGCGTCGGCACCGGCGGTACCATCACCGGCGTGGGCGAAGTGCTGAAAGCGCGCAAGCCGGGCGTACAGATCGTGGCGGTAGAGCCGGATGCGTCGCCGGTGCTGTCTGGTGGTGCCAAGGGCCCGCACCCGATCCAGGGCATCGGCGCCGGCTTTGTGCCGCCCATTCTCAATACCGGCATCTACGACGAAATCATCCGCGTCGGCAACGATGACGCGTTCGAGACCGCTCGTGCCGTGGCTAGCCAGGAAGGTGTACTGGTGGGCATCTCGTCCGGCGCCGCCGTGTGGGCCGCGCTGCAGCTGGCCAAGCGCCCGGAAAATGCTGGCAAGCTGATCGTGGTGGTCATTCCGTCGTTCGGCGAGCGTTACCTGTCGACCGCGCTGTTCCAGCATCTGGCCGACTGATCATCCGCTCACCGTGTGCCTACACCCCGCCGCCAGGATAATGCTGGTCAGTTAGTCGAATGTACTTGGCTATCAATTGGTAAGGCGTGAGTGCGGCGCCCCATCCCGTTGGCGCGAGCCGGTCAAAACGGTGCGCCCCAGGTTTTAAGACGCCGATTTGTTTGAGCCCCGAGCCGTTAGCGAGGGGCGAGTTCGGCGGCGCCTGGGGCGTGCCGTTTTGACCGGGGTTTCGAGCAGCCCCGGGTTGCGGGGGAATGAAAAGGGGGCGGCAATCCGCCCCCTTTCCCGTCTGCCGGGCGGAACCGGCATCTAATCATCGTCCGCATAGCGGACACACTAGCGTACTTCAACGCAACAAACCTCTAACCAAAAAAACGCCAGTCAGCGTTAACTGACTGGCACCCCACCGCCAGGCGGGGTTTTTGCATTCAGCGATAGGGCAGGGCAGCGCCAGTGCGCAATCCCGATTACAATGCCACACATGAAACGATTGCTTCTGATGCTGTCTCTGCTGTGGCTGGCCGGTTGCGCCAGCTTGCCGCAGCTGGGCGGCGGCGGCCATGCCGCTGCCGACGTGCTGATGCGCGAAGCGCAGCAACTGGCGCCGCGCGTGGGCAAGGGCGAGCTTACCCGCGTGCAGGTGGCCGACAAGCTGGACGCGCTGCGCCAGCAGCAGGTTGGCCGCAACGCGGTGGACGACGACGTGTTCCGCACCTATCGCCGTATCGCCCAGCAGCGCGACGCCGGCCAGATCGACAGTGCCCGTGCCCAGAAACAGATGGAAGACCGTCTGGAGATGTGGCAACGGCGCTGGCCCACGCTGCCGGACAAACCCGCCAACCCGGCTTTTACCCAGTTCCTGCTCAAGCTCTACAGCCTGCCGCCTTTGCCGCGCTGACCCTTGCCTGATGAAAAAGACCCCTGCCAGTACTGGCTGCCATTGCGGCCAACCGTTGCCTTACGCCGCTTGTTGCGGCCGCTACCACCACGGCGAGTTACCCGCACGCGCCGAACAGCTGATGCGCTCGCGCTATAGCGCCTTTGTGCTGCAGCTGGAACCCTACCTGCTGCAAAGCTGGGCCAGCGACACGCGCCCCGTCAGCCTGGACCTGAGTGCCGACGACGGCGTGAAGTGGCTGGGCTTGCAGGTATTGGCTACCTCGGGCGGTGCAGAGGGGGACGATAGCGGCACCGTGGAGTTCGTGGCGCGCTACAAGGTGTGCGGCCGCGCCTACCGCTTGCACGAAACCAGCCGCTTTCGCCGTGAAGACGGCGCCTGGCGCTATATCGATGGCGATCTGCATCAGGGCTAGTGCTTGACCTAAGTGCTTGATGGCGATCATTTTTTATCGCTATCGGGCTGGGAATGTTGGCCGCGTGTGCCATGCTGGAACGGGCATCTGCCCGGAAAGCGGAGGTGACACGTGAACGATACCCTGCATGACTTCATCGCCCAGCTGGAACGCCACCAGGCCGAAGGGCGCGACCTGGGCCAGCTGTTGTCCGTCGACCCGGTGCGCCAGCTGGCGTTACCACTCAATCACCAGACTTGCAGCCAGCTGCGTGCCATGGCGCAGGTGTTCCAGTGTGACGAGGCCTTGCTGGCGTCGGCCATTCTGGCCGGTGCGCTGCGTCACATGCAGCAGCATCTGGACGAAGACCTGGACGCGCTGGCCAGGCTGGCGCGCGAGGCGCTGGACAGCCCGTGCCAGGCAGCCAGCGAAGCCATCTAGCCCGGTTTCCCCTGCAGCAGCATGGTCAGTTGCTGCAGGGTTTGTCGCAGCATGGCCGATTCGGCCTCGCGGCCTTCCGCGCCGTAGCGGCAGCGCATCGCCTGCGGGATGGCGGCGGCCTTTTCCTCCAGCGCCTTGCCAGCCTCGCTTAGCCACACTTCCACCCGTCGCTCATCGTCGCTGGCGCGCCGCCGCTGCAGCAGGCCGGCGGCCTCCAGCCGCTTCAACAACGGTGTCAGGGTGCCGGAATCCAGCAGCAGGCGCTCGCCCAGCTGCTTGATGCTGGCGCCATCCTGCTCCCATAGCACCAGCAGCACCAAGTATTGCGGGTAGGTCAGCCCCAACGCCCCCAGCAGCGGCTGGTAGGCCTGGGTCATGCTGCGGCTGGCCGCGTACAGCGCAAAGCACAGCTGCCGGTCCAGTTGCAGTTCCGGTGTCATAGCAGGCGCTCGATCTCGCTGCGCAGCGCTTCCGGTTTGGTGCGCGGGCCGAAGCGGCCAACCACGCGCCCCTGGCGGTCCAGCAGGAACTTGGTGAAGTTCCACTTGATGGCACGGGTGCCCAGAATGCCGGCTTTCTGCTGCTTCAGGTATTGCCACAGCGGGTCGGCATTGGCGCCGTTGACGTCGATCTTGGCCGCCATCTTGAAGCTGACGCCGTAGTTTTTCTGGCAAAAGCTGCCGATGGCTTCGGCGCCGCCGGGTTCCTGCTTGCCGAACTGGTTGCAGGGGAAGCCGATCACCGCCAGGCCTTTGTCGCCCAGCTCGCGGTGAAGCGCTTCCAGGCCTTCGTACTGGTAGGTAAAGCCGCATTCGCTGGCGGTATTCACCAGCAGCAGTACCTTGCCCTGGTAGTCGGCCAGCTGGATGTCGCCGCCCAGCAGGGCGGGCACGCGATATTGATAGACAGACATGGTGTTTACTCTGATTGTAAAAAATTAAATTGTACACAATTGAAATGGCAAAAAAAAGAGCGATGCGGCAAGGGGGAACCACAACGCTCAGAAGAAACGGCTTGCTGTGCCCAGGGCGGCTGCTTGCAGCGCGCCCTGAATTCATCCTAGACCAGGGTAGGGAAATTGCGAGGCTTAAATACGGCCGCCGCGGCAGGCTGCCGCCATGAAAAAAGCCTGCTGGCGTTGCCGGCAGGCCTGGTGTGGAGAGCGGGGGGATCAGGGGCGCGGCAGGGTAACGCCAACCTGGCCCATGTATTTGCCGGCGCGGTCCTTGTACGACACGTCGCAGATTTCGTCCGATTCGAAGAACAGTACCTGCGCCACGCCTTCGTTGGCGTAGATCTTGGCCGGCAGCGGTGTGGTGTTGGAAAACTCCAGCGTGACGTAGCCTTCCCATTCCGGTTCGAACGGGGTGACGTTGACGATGATGCCGCAGCGGGCGTAGGTGGATTTACCCAGGCACACGGTCAGCACCGAGCGCGGAATGCGGAAGTATTCCACGGTACGGGCCAGCGCAAAGCTGTTGGGCGGGATGATGCAGTAGCCCTTGCCGGAGACTTCCACGAAGGAGTCGGGGTCGAAGTTTTTCGGGTCGACGATGGTGCTGTTGATATTGGTGAACACCTTGAATTCGTCCGCGCAGCGGATATCGTAGCCGTAGCTGGAGGTGCCGAAC
The DNA here is from genome assembly GCF_007644045.2 of Vogesella urethralis. Classification (GTDB taxonomy): domain Bacteria; phylum Pseudomonadota; class Gammaproteobacteria; order Burkholderiales; family Chromobacteriaceae; genus Vogesella; species Vogesella urethralis. Next base: position 117,506 of record NZ_VMDW02000135.1, on the reverse strand, counting down.
GAGATCACCTTTTCGCCGTTCACGTTCTTGACCTGGTCGTATACAAACGGCTCGATCATGCCGTGTTCTTCGGCCATGCGGCGAATCCACTTGTCGGATTTGATGCTCATCTTGTTCGCTTTCGTGCTGATTTTGGCGGATCAGCCGGATTTTACTGCCCACACACCGGCGGCGCTACCATCATTCATCGCATCACGCCAGTACGTGGCGCGGCATGGTAGCGGCATGGCGCGTTCGCTTCAGGCAAATGCTTTGCTTGCGAATTGCTTTATTGATTGTTTTATTGGTTTTTTGTGCCATCAAGTGGCAAAACAATAGCGATGTTGATAATTTTATTGCGAATAATTCGCAAAAATCCACCATGACAGCATGGCAGGCCTGTACTAGAATCCCCGTATTCGAGACTTCACCGCTTTTACAGGGGCACACATCATGCAAGGCAACCCGAAAATCATCGACCTGCTGAACGAACTGCTGGCAGAAGAGCTGTCCGCCGCCGACCAGTACTTCGTGCACGCAGAAATGTACAAGGACTGGGGCCTGAACAAGCTGTTTGCCCGCATCGACCACGAGCGCGAGGACGAGCTGGAACACGCCCGCACCCTGATTGCCCGCATCCTGTTCCTGGGCGGCAAGCCCAACGTGGCCAAGCGCGTGCCGATCGTGATCGGTGACGACGTACCGTCGATGCTCAAAAGCGATCTGGACGTGGAATACCGCGTGGCTGCCGCGCTGAAAGACGTGATCGCCGTCTGTGAACAGGAGCGCGACTACATCACCCGCGAACAGCTGATGGTGCTGCTGGAAGAAACCGAAAACGACCACGCGCACTGGCTGGAACAGCAGATCAAGCTGATCGATCTGGTGGGACTGGCCAATTACCAGCAATCGCAAATCGCCGGTGACGCCAGCGCCAGCTAAGCCCGATTGGCCGCCGTATGCGGCCAACCTTGTCCCGTACCCTGCCTGCTGCTGCACGCAGGGTTTTTTATTGCCTTCGATTTGAAATAATTGAAACACACGGCACGCCGCTTTCTGTTAAACCTGATGGCAAAAAACAGGGAGACAACAATGGACGACAGGCATGCCGTGTTGATCGTGGACGACGAGGCCGATATCCGCGACTGGCTGGCCGAGCTGCTGCAGGATTGCGGCTACGCGGTAGTGGGGGCGGCCAACGGCCGCGACATGCAGGCAGCGCTGCAACAGCACAGTTTTGCACTGGTGGTGCTGGACCTGCGGCTGAAGGGCGAAGACGGCCTGCAGCTGGCGCGTACGCTGCGTGCGCAGTCGGCGGTGCCCATCATCATGATGAGCGGCAAGGGCGACGAAACCGACCGCGTGCTGGGGCTGGAGCTGGCTGCCGACGATTACCTGACCAAACCGTTTTCCGGCCGCGAATTCCTGGCCCGCGTGCGCGCCGCGCTGCGCCGTGCCACCGAGCTGTCGCTGCCCATGCTGCGCAAGCCGGGCGAAGCGCACGAATGCTACTGCTTTCACGACTGGATTCTGGACACCACCGCGCGCGAGCTGCGCCATAGCAAGGGCGGCGAGCCGTGCGCGCTCACCCAGGGCGAATATGCACTGTTGGCCGCGCTAGTACGCCACCCGGGCCGCGTCTGGAGCCGCGAGCAGCTGCTGGAGCAAACCCGCGGCCTGGATACCGAAGTGTTCGACCGCACCATCGACGTACTGATCCTGCGCCTGCGCCGCAAGATCGAACCCAACCCGCGCCTGCCGGCGCTGATCTGCACCGAGCGCGGCGCCGGCTACGTGTTTCGCGCCAGCGTCAGCAAGACCCAGCCGGCATGATCCCCACCCTGTTGCAGCAGCTGCGTACCCAACCCATCCGTGCCCGGCTGCAGGCCGCTTTCGTGCTGCTGTTCGTGCTGATGCTGGTGGTGATCGTGGTCAGCGTCAGCGCCATGCGCAACACGCTGGACACGCTGACCGGCTTTCGCGAGGAAGTGATGCCGGAGCTGGCCCGCGTGCTGGAGCTGGCCGAAAAAGTATCGCAAATTGCCGCCATTGCGCCGTCGCTGGCCGACAGCTATGCGCCGGAAACGCTGTCGCGTGACATCAACCGGCTGCAGGCGCTGACACGCGAAATCCGCCAGCTGTCGCAAAACCTGCCGCCGGAGGCCGACCGCCAGCTGGCGGTCAGCAGCATGCTGGAAGGCGCCGAGCGCGACCTGTCGCAGTTGCTGCTGCTGTCGGCGCAGCGCCGCCGCAGCCAGCAAATCCTGAACACCTATCTGGCGCGGCTGGACGAGCTGGGCGGCAGGTTGGCCGCGCAGCACGCCGCCCAGGCACGGCGCGCCCCCACGCTGATTCCGCTGTGGCAAACGCTGCTGGCGGTGCCGCTGTCGCGCGACCGTGCCCGGCTGGGCGAGCTGGAAGCCAGCGCCGAAGCACTGATGCTGGCGATGGCGCGCCGTGGCGAAAGCGCCCAATTGCCGGACTGGCTGGTGGTAGAGCTGGAGGTGATGGTACAGGCGCCGCAAAACCTGTTCGAGCAGCAGCGCGAGCTCACCGAAAGTGGCGAGCGCATTGCCGTGTTGCTGCAGCTGTACCGCAGCAACGCCGAGCACCTTAGCCGCCGCACCGCCAGCTACGTGCAGGCCATCCGTCAGCAGGCGGACGACCGCAGCGGCCAGATGGCTACCGAAATCCGTTCCGGCAGCAGCAGCGCCTTGCTGTTGGCCGCCATCGGCGTGGCGGTGGCCATGCTGGCCGCTGCCTATGTGCGCCGCGTGGCGCAGCGCATGCAGGCCATCTCCAGCGTGATGAGCCGGCTTGCCGGTGGCGATACCGAACAGCTGACGCCGGCCACCGAGCAGGCCGACGAAATCGGCGACCTGGCGCGCGCGTTCCAGGTATTCCGCGACAATCTGCTGGAAAAGCAGCGCCTGTCGCACGGCATCGAAGCGCAGCGCCGCCTGCTGCAGACGGTATTTCGCAGCATGCACGACGGCCTGTCGGTATACGACGAAGACGGCAAACTGATGGTGTGGAACCCGCAGTTCCCGGCGCAGCTGGGCATGGCGCCCGATTGCCTGCACAGCGGCATGCCGTACACCGCGCTGCGCGCCGCCATGCCGGCCGGCACCCGCTGGGAAGCGGTGGCTGGCGACACCGTGGCGCGGCCGGACGACAGCCACCGCATCGCCAGCCACGCCGAGCTGCACCTGCCCGGCGGCCGGGTGCTGGAGTTCATGAGCCACGCCATGCCGGAAGGCGGCTGGGTGGCGGTATGCCGCGATGTCTCGGCGCGCCGCGCCGCCGAGGCGCAGCTGCAGCAGATGCAGAAAATGGAAGTGCTGGGCCAGCTTACCGGCGGTGTGGCGCACGACTTCAACAATATCCTGATCGCCATCCTGGGCAACCTGGAGCTGCTGGAGCAGCGCGCCGACCTGCCGGCCGAGGCGCGGCAGCGGCTGGAGCGCGCCCAGGCGGCGGCCAACAAGGCGGCGGCGCTGACGCGGCGGCTGCTGGCCTTTGCCCGCCGCCAGCCCTTGTGTACCGAGCGGGTGGACGTAGGCGACATGCTGTTCGAGATGCTGGATCTGGTGGAATACAGCGTCAGCGACGGCATTCGCGTCAGCGTGGACGCGCCGGAAGGCCTGGTGGTACAGGTAGACCGCGGCCAACTGGAAAACGCCATCCTCAACCTGGCGCTGAATGCGGCGCAGGCGATGGGCGAGCAGGGCAGCCTGCAACTGCGGGTGGGCCGCATCCAGCGTGACGGCCGCGACTGGGTGGCCATCAATGTGCAGGACGACGGGCCGGGCATTCCGCCCGAGGTACTGCCACACGTGCTGGAGCCGTTCTTTACCACCAAGGCGCAGGGCAAGGGCAGCGGGCTGGGCTTGTCCATCGTGTACGGTTTCGTGAAGCAGAGTGGCGGCGAGCTGGCTATCCACAGCCGGCAGGGCGAGGGTACCACCGTGTGCATCGAGCTGCCGGCCAGCGCCGGCCAGTGCAGCCCGCAAGCCTGCGCCAGTGCGCTGCCAGCGGTACTGCCCGCCCGCCACGTATTGCTGGTGGAAGACGACGCCGACGTGCGCGATACCGCGCAGCAACAGTTGGCCGCACTGGGTGCCCGCGTCAGCGTGTTTGCCAGCGAGGCGGCGCTGCTGGGCTGGCTGGCGGCCGGCGGCGAGGCCGACCTGGTGCTGTCCGACATCATGCTGGGCGAGGGCGGCGACGGCGTGCGCTTGTACCGTACGCTGCAGGCGGCTTACCCCGCGCTTCCGGTGGTACTCACCTCCGGCCTGCCGCCCGAGCACCACGCCCGCCGCAGCGACTGGCCGGCCGGGGTGGCGTTTCTGGCCAAGCCTTATCGCCGTGACGATCTGGCCCGCCTGTTGGCCTGGGCACCGCTGGCACCATGAGCGATGTTGCAATTGTTAATGGCATCGGCATGGCGATGAAATTGCGCATTAACGTTTCCGCGTTTACATGGCAGGGCGACGGCACGCAGCCGGCCTGTTTGGCCGCTGGCGTGCGGCCAACAACACAACGAGGAGACGCATGATGAAATACAGCCTGATCAGTGCTGCCGTGATGATGACCCTGGCCGCCGGTGCCCAGGCCGCCCCGCTGAAGATTTCCTGCGGTGCCGTGGGCCAGGAGCTGGAACTGTGCAAGCAGTCGGTGGCGGAGTGGAGCAAGAAAACCGGCAACGACGTGCAAGTGGTGTCCACCCCCAACGATTCCAACGAGCGCTTGGCGCTGTACCAGCAGATCCTCGGTAGCGGCTCCGACAAGATCGACGTGTTCCAGATCGACGTGGTGTGGCCCGGCATCCTGGCCAACCATCTGCTGGACCTGAAACCGTACACCAACGGTGCCGAGAAGCAGCACTTCGCCGGCATCGTCAGCAACAACACCATTGGCGGCCGACTGCTGGCCATGCCGTGGTTTACCGACGCCGGCGTGCTGTACTACCGCAAAGACTTGCTGGAGAAATACAAACAGCCGGTACCCAAGACCTGGGAAGAGCTGACCGCCAGCGCCAAAAAGATCCAGGACGCCGAGCGCGCAGCCGGCAACGACAAGATGTGGGGCTTTGTGTGGCAGGGCCGTGCCTACGAAGGCCTGACTTGCGACGCGCTGGAGTGGGTGGTGAGCTACAAGGGCGGCACCATCATCGACGCCGCCAGCGGCAAACCCACCATCAATAACCCGCAAGCGGTGAAGGCGCTGACCACCGCCGCCGGCTGGGTGGGCACCATCACGCCGAAGGCAGTACTGAACTACGGCGAAGAAGAAGCGCGCGGCGTGTTCCAGGCCGGTAACGCGGTGTTCATGCGCAACTGGCCGTACGCCTGGGCGCTGGCACAAAAGCCGGATAGCGCAGTGAACGGCAAGGTCGGCGTGGTGGCCCTGCCCAAGGGCGGCGCCGATGGCCGCAACGCTGCCACACTGGGCGGCTGGCAGCTGGCAGTGTCCAAGTACTCCAAGAACCAGAAGCTGGCCGCCGAACTGGTGACCTACCTCACCAGCAGCAGCGTGCAGAAAATGCGTGCCATCAACGGTTCCTACAACCCCACCATCGCCGCGCTGTACCGCGACCCGGACGTGCTGAAGGCCAACCCGTTCTTTGGCGAGCTGTACAACACTTTCACCAGCGCCGTGGGCCGCCCGTCCTCGGTATCGGCTGCCCGTTACAACCAGGTGAGCAACCAGTTCTGGAATGCCACCCACGACGTGTTGTCCGGCAAGACCGACGCCAAGACCTCGCTGGCGCAGCTGGACGCCCAGCTGAAGCGCCTGGCACCGCAAGGTTTCAGCGCCGCCAAGTAAGCCCCTGCCTGTCCTGACCGGGGCAGCCCGGTTGCGGCCAACCTTGGCCGTAGCCGGTGCCTGCCTCGCGGAGAACCCTATGTCTAGCCCAACCCTGACCGCCACCTTGCCGGCGGGCGGTGCCTTGTCGTCGCTGCAGCGCAGCCGGCAGCGCATGGCCTGGCTGCTGGTGTTGCCCAGCCTGCTGGTGCTGCTGGCCATCGCCGGCCTGCCGCTGGCGCGTACTTTTTTCATGAGCCTGACCGACGCCCAGCTGTCCGACCTGTCGGCGCGGCAGTTTGTCGGCCTGGCCAACTACATCGGCGACGCCGGCGTGCTGGCCGACCCGCAATGGTGGGAGGCGGTGCGCAACACACTGTGGTTTGCGCTGCTGTCGGTATCGCTGGAAACGGTGTTCGGCCTGGGCGTGGCGCTGATGCTGAACCACCCGTCGCCGCTGAAGGCGCTGTTGCGCGCCGCCGTGCTGGTACCGTGGGCCATCCCCACCGTGGTATCGGCCAAGATGTGGACCTGGATGCTGCACGACCAGTTTGGCGTCATCAACGCCATGCTGCTGTCGGCCGGCCTGATCGACGCGCCGCTGGCGTGGACCGCCGACCCCGACCTGGCCTTTACCACCATCGTGCTGGTGGACGTGTGGAAGACCACGCCGTTCATGGCGCTGCTGATCCTGGCCGCGTTGCAGATGGTGCCGGGCGATTGCTACGAAGCGGCGCGCGTGGACGGCGTGCCTACCTGGTCGGTGTTCGTCAACATCACGCTGCCGCTGATCACCCCGGCGGTGCTGGTGGCGATGATCTTCCGCACGCTGGACGCGCTGCGCGTGTTCGACCTGATCTACGTGATGACGTCCAACAGCCGCAGCACCAAGAGCATGTCGGTGTACGTGCGCGAGCAACTGATCGACTTCCAGCTGGCCGGCTACGGTTCGGCCGCTGCCACGCTGCTGTTCCTGCTGATTGCGCTGATCACCCTGTGTTACATGGCGCTGGCGCGCCGCCGCATGGAGGGCCACTAAGATGCTGCCCAAACGTTTGCAGGCCACCGACCTGGCCTATTACCTGTTGCTGCCGCTGGTGCTGGCGTTTTCGCTGTACCCGTTTGCCTACGCTGTGGCCAGCTCGTTCAAGCAGGGCAGTGCGCTGTTCTCCAGCGATTTCTGGCCCAAAGTGTGGAGTGCGGCCAACTACGTGGCGGTGTTCGCCGAGCAGCCGTTCGGCCAGAACCTGCTGAACTCGGTGCTGGTAGCGGGCGGCGTGGTGCTGCTATCGCTCACCGTGTCGCTGCTGGCGGCCTACGCGCTGGGGCGGGTGCAGTTCCGTGGCCGCGGCGTGCTGATGATGACCATCCTGGGCGTGTCGATGTTTCCGCAGGTGGCCATCCTGTCCGGCCTGTTCGAGCTGATCTCGTGGCTGGGCCTGTACGACAGCCTGTGGGCACTGGTGCTGTCCGACCTGATCTTCACGTTGCCGTTTACGGTGTGGGTGCTGGTGACCTTCATGCGCGAGCTGCCGCGCGAGCTGGAAGAAGCAGCGCTGATGGACGGCGCCGGCGTGCTGACGGTGATCTTCCGCATCTTCCTGCCGCTGCTGTGGCCGGCGGTGGCGGCTACCTCGCTGCTGGCCTTCATCGCGGCGTGGAACGAGTTTCTGTTTGCGCTCACCTTCACGCTGTCCGGCGAGCAGCGCACGGTGCCGGTGGCCATTGCGCTGATCAGCGGTGCCAGCAGCTACGAACTGCCGTGGGGCAACATCATGGCCGCCTCGGTGATTGTTACCGTGCCGCTGATTGTGCTGGTGCTGATATTCCAGCGCCAGATCGTGTCGGGCCTGACTGCCGGTGCGGTAAAAGGCTGATGTGATTTCGCCATACAACGCCTGTGTATTTCCAGGGAAATAATATTGCCTGATCGCCGGCGCGAAATAGTCCGCCACCGGATAGACATAACATGATGCAAAGCCTCATGGCACAGCGGGTGTTATTTCGTGCTCCTCGTGATTTTCGTGGCTAAGGAATAAAAGCATGCAAAAGAATCAACACTGGTGGCAAAACACCGTGATTTACCAGATTTACCCGCGCAGTTATCAAGATAGTAATGGTGACGGTATTGGCGATTTACCCGGTATTACCCGTCGTCTGCCACATATTGCGCAATTGGGCGCCGACGCTATCTGGATTTCGCCGTTTTTTACCTCGCCGATGGCCGATTTCGGTTACGACGTGTCCGATTACTGCGATGTGGACCCGATGTTCGGCACGCTGGACGATTTCCGCGCCCTGGTTGGCCGCGCCCATGAGCTGGGCTTGAAAGTGCTGATCGACCTGGTGCTCAGCCACACCTCCGACCAGCACCCGTGGTTTGCCGAAAGCCGCGCCAGCCGCGACAACGCCCGCGCCGACTGGTACGTGTGGGCCGACCCGCGCGCCGACGGCACGCCGCCCAATAACTGGCTGAGCATTTTTGGTGGCAGCGCCTGGCAGTGGGATGCCCGCCGCGGCCAGTACTACCTGCACAACTTCCTCACCAGCCAGCCGGACCTCAACTTCCACCAGCCGGCGGTGCAGGATGCGGTGCTGGACGTGGCGCGCTTCTGGCTGCAGCTGGGCGTGGACGGCTTCCGGCTGGATACCGTCAACTTCTACACCCACGACGCGCAACTGCGCGACAACCCGCCCCAGCCGGCCGGCAGCTACGCCGGCGGCGTGCCGCGCAGCAACCCGTACGCCTTCCAGCGCCATCTGTACGACAAGACGCAGCCGGAAAACCTGGCCTTCATCCGCCGCCTGCGCCGCCTGTGCGACGAATTCGGCGCCATTACCGTGGGCGAGATCGGCGACGATTTGCAGTACCAGACGCTGCGCGACTACACCGCCGGTAGCGATCTGCTGCACATGGCCTACGTGTTCACGCTGCTGACCGAAGAATGCCACCCGCGCTACCTGCACCGCGTGCTGCAGGAGTACGTGGCCGAGGCTGGCAACGCCACCGTGTGCTGGGCGTTGTCCAACCACGACAACATCCGCGTGGTCAGCCGCTGGGCGGCGCTGGGCGGCAGCGAGGCGGCGCGCGCCCGTGTGTTTGCCATGCTGCTGCTGGCGCTGCCGGGGCCGGTGTGCCTTTACCAGGGCGAGGAGCTGGGCTGGCCGGAGGCCGAGATCGGCTACGAGCAGCTGCAAGACCCGTACGCCAAGGTGCTGTGGCCCGAGTTCAAGGGCCGCGACGGCTGCCGCACGCCAATGGCGTGGGACGATAGCGCCGACGGCGGCTTCGGCAGTACGCAGCCGTGGCTGCCGTTGTGGCCGGCGCACCGTGCTGCTGCGGTGGCACAGCAAGCCGCACAGGCTGGCAGCACGCTGGCGTTCTGGCAGCATTTGCTGGCCTGGCGCCGTCAGCAACCGGCCTTGCACGGTGGCGACTTTGTGCTGGACGCAGCCGACGACAGCCTGCTGCGCTTTGGCCGCAGCGGTGATGGCCAGCAGCTGCAGTGCGTGTTCAACCTGGGGAGTACCGCGGCCAACCTGCCGCTGCCGGCAGGCGCCCGCGTACTGTTGCATAGCGACGGTAGCCAGGCTGCCGGACAAGTCATCGAACTGGCGCCGATGTCGGCTGCCTTCATCCAGCTGGCCGTGGAGGGCTGATCATGAGCGAAATCCGACTGCAGGGCATTCAAAAGCGCTTTGGTGGCAACCCCATCCTGGCCGACATCAACCTCACCATTGCACCGGGCGAGTTCTGCGTGTTCATTGGCCCGTCCGGCTGCGGCAAATCCACGCTGTTGCGGTTGATTGCCGGCCTGGACGACGCCAGCGGCGGCGAGCTGTATATCGACGGCCGCTGTGTCAACGAGGTGCCGCCGGCGCAGCGCGACGTGGCGATGGTGTTCCAGAGCTACGCGCTGTACCCGCACATGACGGTGTACGACAACATGGCCTTTGGCCTGCGTCACCTCAAGCTGGGTAAGACCGAGATCGAGCGCCGCGTGCGCAGCGCCGCCGAGTCGCTGCACCTCACCGCCTTGCTGGACCGCAAGCCGGGCGCGCTGTCCGGCGGCCAGCGCCAGCGCGTGGCGATTGGCCGCGCCATCGTGCGCCAGCCCAAGGTGTTTCTGTTTGACGAGCCGCTGTCCAACCTGGACGCTTCGCTGCGCGTGAAAACGCGGGTGGAGATCGCCCGCCTGCACCGCGAGCTGGGCCGCGCCAGCATGGTGTACGTGACGCACGACCAGGTAGAAGCGATGACGCTGGCCGACAAGATCGTGCTGCTGAAGCCGCTGGCCGGGCAGGAGGGCGTGCCCAGCATTGCGCAGGTGGGCCACCCGCTGGAGCTGTACCACCACCCGAAGAACCGCTTTGTGGCCGGTTTTATCGGCTCGCCGGGGATGAACTTTTTCCCGGCCGAGGTCAGCATGGCGCGCAGCGACGGCCTGCAGTGCCAGGCGGGTACCGCCACCTTGCTGGCGGCGGTGAACGCCGCCGGCCAGCTGGCGGGCAGTACGGTGACGCTGGGCGTGCGCCCAGAACACGTGCAGGTAGGCGAGGGCAGCCTGCTTGGCCGCATCACCCACCTGGAGCACCTGGGCGAGCACAGCTACGCCTACCTGGACACCGACCTGTCGCCGGCGCCGCTGGTGGTGAAACTGGCCGGCGCCAGCGCAGCCATCGGCGATAGCCTGCGTTTTGCGCTGCCTGCGGAGCGCGTGCACGTGTTCGACGCCACCGACGAAGCGCTGCCCAGGTTGGCCGCCAGCCTGGCTGCGGCCTAGCAGCCCGGGGGTAGGGTGAATAAAGGCACCGCCAGGTGCCTTTATTTATTTTTGCATTATTTCAATTGTTAATGACGGGTTTTATTTGTGAATAATGTTTTGTTGCTGGTAACCAATTGCTTGCTGAAAATGCCCGCTTTTGTTTTGTAATTGATTGGCTACATGTTTGCCGCCGTTTTAAATAACTGTACCGGCACGCGCTGGAAAATAAACACAAACGGAGACAAGCATGAACCAGAAACACATTGCCCTGCTGATCGCTGGCACCCTGATGGCCGGCCACGCTTTTGCCCTGGATGGCGATATCAAATTTACCGGCAAGGTAGAAGTCGGTATGGCGTCCAAAAAAGAAAACGGTATCAGTAACCGTGCGGTAGAAGACGGCGGTTCCGAATTGAATGTGGTTGGCAGTGCTGATATTGGCAATGGCCTGAAAGCGCTGCTGCAAGTAAATACCGACATCAAACTGGATAATAATAAAGGCACCGACCACTTTGCCAATGGCGATACTTTTGTCGGCCTGCAGGGCGAGTTTGGTACCGTGAAACTGGGCCGTGGCATCAATGCCTACGGTGACGGCTACTTCAAAGCCAACCTGTACGCCTACGACGTGGGCCCGGACCGCGGCGACATCGCCAGCGGCGGGGGCAATGCACGCGGTGCCTTCAAATACGAAGCGCCGAACCTGAATGGCCTGGCGCTGTCGTTCAGCTACTCGCCGGGTGAAGACAAGACCACCACCCAGCAGCGCGCCACCGACGCCTGGGCTGCCAGCGGTACCTACGAGCAAGGCTTGTTTGGCGCCCGCTTGTCGTTTGGTCAGCAAAAAGTGGCTGCCGGCGGTACGCTGAAGGACACGCTGCTGGCATTCAAGGTAGTGCCGGCTGCCGGCCTGACGCTGGCGACCGAGTTCAACAATTCCAAGAACGTGAAAGGCCCGACGCAAAAAAGCGTGGGCGTGTACGCCGAGTACAAGCCGCAGCGCCTGGGCGTGCGTGCCGGCTATATCAATACCAAGGACTATGGCTATGCCAGTGGCGGCAAGCACAAGGTGAGTCTGCTAGGCGCCGACTACGATCTGTCGGGCAAGGAAAGCCGCTTCCAGACCAGCCTGTTCGTCGAGTACAAGTCCGACAAGAAGAACAACAAGCAGCGTGACAATTACCTGTTTGGCGGGGTGCACATCGGCTTCTGATGCTGCTGTGCATGGCAGCGCACGCTGCCGGTTCCGGATGAGGTCTTTGCCTGCCGCGTTGCGGCAGGTTTTTTTCATGCAGGAGACGCAATGACACAGCCCTTAGCAGCCTTGCTCTGTTTTGGCGAGGCTTTGACCGACATGATCATCCAGCCCGACGGGCGCTGGCTGTCGCGCCCCGGTGGCGCGCCGTGGAACGTGGCGCGCATTCTGGCCGGCTGGGGGCTGCCGGCGGCGTTTGCCGGCGCCATCAGCCGCGACTGTTTTGGCGATGCCTTGCTGGCGGCCAGCCGCGACGCCGGGCTGGATGTGCGCTATCTGCAGCAGGTGGCGGCCTCGCCGTTGCTGGCGATGGTGTACAGCACGCAGCCGCCGAAATACTTTTTTGTTGGCGACCGCAGCGCCGACCTGCACTTCGACGCGGCCAAGCTGCCGCCGGGTTGGCCGCAGGCGGCGCGCTGGGCGCTGTTTGGCGGCATCAGCCTGGCGCGCGCTCCGTTGGCCGGCCATTTGCTGGCGCAGGCGCGGCAATTGAAAGCCGCAGGCGTACGCATCGCGTATGACCCCAATTTCCGCGTAGCGATGGACGCCGGCTACGACGACATGCTGCGCCAGATGGTGGCGTTGGCCGACGTGGTGAAAGTATCGGACGAAGACTTGATAGGCCTGTTCCGCCATGACGATCAGGCCGCCGCGCTGGCCACCTTGCGGCAATGGAACCCGCAGGCCTGGGTGCTGTACACCCGTGGTGCCGCCGGCGCGCAGTTGTATGTGGATGACGCGGCCTGGCAGCTGGCGCCGCCTGCCGTGGCGGTGGTGGATACGGTAGGGGCGGGCGACGCCAGCATGGCCGGCTTGCTGGCCAGCCTGTGGCAAGCACCGCAGGCGACGCCGGCGCAGCATCTGGCCGCCGCCGTGGCCAGCGGCAGTGCGGCTTGCGGCGTGGCCGGAGCGGCCATTCCACCGCAGGCAACGGTAGCGGGCTTGCAGGCGGATTTGCTGCCGGCGGTGCAGTATTCACGCTAGGATGGACCGCCAAACGACAAGGCCGCCCAAAGGGCGGCCTTGTCGCGTATCACGCAGTGGCGCTTAGTCCAGCTGCGAGGTGCAGCACGGGCAGCGGGTGGCTTTCACCGGAATACTGGACAGACAGTAGCGGCATTCCTTGGTGGTGACCTCTGCCGGGGCCTCGGCCACTTTTTCTTCGCGCTTCAGACGGTTGATGACTTTGACCAGCATGAAGATGGCGAATGCCACGATGGTGAAGCTGACCAGGGCGTTGATGAACAGGCCGATATTCAGGGTCACGGCGCCGGCTTCCTTGGCGGCAGCAACGGACGCGTACGGGGCGGCCGCCTTGGCGCCTTCCTTCAGCACGATGAACAGGTTGGCGAAGTCGACATTGCCGATCAGCAAGCCGATGGGCGGCATGATCACGTCGTCAACCAGAGACTTGACGATGGCGCCGAAGGCGCCGCCAATCACCACGCCCACCGCCAGGTCGATCACGTTGCCGCGCATGGCAAATTCGCGGAATTCTTTCAGTACGGACATGTGTGCCCCCCTTTTGATTTTGTAATGAAGATTAACAAGACGCTTAAGTATCGAACGAAAATCGGAAAAACTGAAGCTTGGCACTCAATTTGATTATGTAGCATGCAAATGCAGCTTTGACTGTTTAGATTTAGCTTAACAACAGTGCCGGCCCCGCCGCGTCGGAAAAGAAAAACCCCGGCAGGGCCGGGGTGTCATGGGTGATGCGCAGTACGGGCGAATCAGGGGTGAATCACCAGTGCGGTAAACGGCGGCAGGTACGCCATGGCGCTTACTACCAGGCCCACCAGGCAAGCCAGCGCTAGCGAGTGGAAGAACACGTAACGCAGGATCACGCCTTCCTTGCCGTAGTACTGGGTAGCCGTAGAGGCCACTACGATGGACTGGGCGTCGATCATCTTGCCCATCACGCCACCGGACGAGTTGGCCGCGGTCATCAGTACCGGCGACAGGCCCAGCTGTTGCGCCGAGGCTTTCTGCAGACCGCCGAACAGTACGTTGGCCGCAGTGTCGGAGCCGGTCAGCGCCACGCCCAGCCAGCCCAGCAGGGTGCCGAAGAACGGGTAGAACACGCCAGTGTGCGAGAAAGCCAGGCCCAGGGTGATGTCCACGCCGGAGAAGCGGGTGACATAGCCCAGTGCCAGCATGGCCACGATGGTGATCAGCGAGTAACGCAGCGACCAGAACGTCTCTTTGTACACCTTCACCATTTCGCCCGGGCGGTAGCCCATGATCACGGCGGAGATCAGCGCGGCCACCAGAATGCCGGTACCGGTAGTGGACAGCAGGTTGAACTTGTAGATGGCGGCTTCCAGGTGCGGTTCGGCGACCACCGGCGGCATTTTGTAGATCAGGTTATGCAGGCCCGGCCACTGGATTTCCAGCGTGAAGATGCCGTCCAGAATCTTTTTCACCGCAGGCGAACCGAAGGCGAACACGCAGACCGACAGGATCAGCCATGGCAGCCAGGCGCGGATCACTTCACCGCGGCTGTAGCCGTGCTTGCTGTTGGCCACCACTTCCTTGGCGCCGATGGCGGCTTCACCGCCCATGGTGCCGGCGGTAGAGGTGTAGATCTCGGCCGGTTTCCATACTTTCAGGAAGCCCACCAGTGCCGCGATCGAGCATACCGAGGCGATAACAGCTACCAGCTCCGGGCCCATGGTGTTGGACACGATCAGTTGCGGGATGGCAAACGACAGGCCGGCTACCAGCACGGCCGGCCAGATGCGCAGGGTATTGCGCCAGCCGCAGAAGGCAATCAGCAGCCAGAACGGCACGATGATGGCGAAGATGGTCATCTGGCGGCCAACCATCGACGAAATCTGCAGCACGTCCAGGCCGGTGACTTTGGCCAGCGTGGTAATCGGGGTACCCAGCGCGCCGTAGGCCACCGGTGCAGTGTTGGCGATCAGCGACAGGCCGGATGCAGCCAGCGGCGAAAAGCCCAAGCCGATCAGCATGGCGCCGGTTACGGCTACCGGGGTGCCGAAGCCACCGGCACCTTCAAAGAAGGCACCGAAGCAGAACGCGATCAGCAGCAGCTGCAGGCGACGGTCGGTAGTAATGCCGGAAATGGACTCGCGCAGTACGGCAAACTGGCCTTTGCGCTCGGTAAGCTGGTACAGGAAGATCACGTTCAGGATGATCCAGCCAATCGGCATCAGGCCGTTGGCCGCACCCAGCAGCGTGGCACTCATCGCCATGTCGCCCGGCATGCCGAAGACAGCCACGGCCACCAGCAGCGAGGTCGCCAGGCCCAGCAGGGCGGCAATATGTGCCTTGATATGGAAAATGCCCAGCGCGCCCAAGAGGACGATTACCGGAATGCTGGCAGCCAGCGTGGACAGCCACGGGTTGCCAAGCGGGTCATAGACGTGTGACCACATGTTTGCTCTCCTAGTTGTATCGGGTGGCGGGCACCGGCAATAAACCCTTGGGTCCGTCCGGTTTTACCGCGTCTGGCGTGCACTGTAGCGGCAGGCAAACAGGGTGTCAGTTGGGGCTGCCCCTTGCGGGGAAACCCTTGCGGGATAACCCTTGTGGCGGTTTTTTGACTGTGATGGCGGGTGTCTGCGGCGGGAGGCTGGAGAGGGAACAGGCAGTAGCGGCGGCAGTGCCGCTGGGGGCAGACAGGCGCCTGCCGGACGCGCCCGGCAGGCAAGGTTGGCCGCAGGTTGCGGCCTGGGCGTTACAGGCTGAGCGGGTGGGCGCTGACGCCGTGTTCGTCCAGACGCAGGTAGCCGCCGTGGCCGGCGTACCAGTCGGCAATCACCCAGCGCTGGCGGGGCACGCCGTCTAGCAGCAGCGTGTGGCTGGCCGGGCGGTGGGTGTGGCCGTGGATCAGCGTGGCGCCGGGGTGGGCGGCCAGCAAGGCGCGGATGGCGTCGTCGTTGACGTCGCCAATGTCGGTCAGGCCATCGCTTTGCTTCTTGGCCTCGCTCATGGTGCGGATCTGCTGCGCAATGGCGTGGCGTTCTGCCAGCGGTTTTTGCAGGAAGGCCGCTTGCCATGCCGGCTGCCGCACCATGGCACGAAACTGCTGGTAGGCAGCGTCGTCGGTGCACTGGCCGTCGCCGTGCACCAGCACATAAGGTTGGCCGCAGATGGTCAGCGTGTGCGGTTCGTCCAGCAGCGTGGCACCGCTGGCGGCGGCAAAACCGGCGCCCAGCAGGAAGTCGCGGTTGCCGCGCAGCACGTATAGCGGGGTTTGCGCGGCAAAGTGGCGCATCTGCGCCAGCATGTCGCGGGTGAACGGCTCGTCGTCATCGTCGCCTACCCAGTACTCGAACAGGTCGCCCAGGATGTATAGCGCGTCAATATTGCCGCGCCAGTCGGCCAGCGTACGGGTAAACAGCTGCCCCAGCCACGGTTCGCCCGGGTGCAGGTGCAGGTCGGAAATCAGGTGAATGGCCATGGCTCGGTTTCTTGATGGCAGACACCCCCTGTGCCAGGCAGCAGGGGGTGTCGGTGGGATCGCTTGCTGGCCGGCGTGCAGGCACGCCGACCGGGCCGCTATCAGGCCTGGATGATCTCGGCTTTCTCGATCACCACCGGCTCTACCGGCACGTCCTGGTGGCCGCCCTTGCGGCCGGTGGCCACGGTCTTGATGCGGTCAACCACGTCCTGGCCTTGTACTACCTGGCCGAACACGCAGTAGCCCCAGCCCTGCATGCTTTCGCTGCGGAAGTCCAGGAAGTCGTTGTCGGCCACGTTGATGAAGAACTGGGCGCTGGCGGAGTGCGGGTCCGGGGTGCGGGCCATGGCAATGGTGTAGGTCTTGTTGGAAACACCGTTGTTGGCTTCGTTCTGGATCGGGTCGCGCGTGTCTTTCTGGTCCATGTCGGCAGTGAAGCCGCCGCCCTGGATCATGAAGCCGTTGATCACGCGGTGGAAGATGGTGCCGTTGTAGTGGCCGTCCAGTACGTATTGTTCAAAGTTGGCCGCGGTTTTCGGTGCCTTGTCGGCGAACAGTTCGATAACGATGTCACCGTGGGTGGTGGTCAGCTTGATCATGTGTCTATCCTTGTGAATCAGGGTTTGTAGATGGCTTTGGTGATGATGATCGGTTCGATCGGTACATCCTGCATGCCACCGATGAAACCGGTGCGGGTTTTGGAGATGCGGTTCACCACATCCATGCCGGCCGTCACCTTGCCAAACACGGCATAGCCCCAGCCTTGCGGGGTCTTGCTGCGGAAGTCGAGGAACTCGTTATTCACCAGGTTGATGAAAAACTGCGAAGTGGCGGAATTCGGGTCGTTGGTGCGCGCCATGGCAATGCTGCCGATGACGTTTTTCAGGCCGTTGTCGGCTTCGTTGGCAATCGGGGCGCGGGTGGGCTTTTGCGCCAGTTCACCGTCCTTGATGGCAAAGCCGCCACCCTGGATCATGAAACCATCGATGATGCGGTGGAACACCGTACCGTTGTAGTGGCCGGCCTTCACGTAGGCCACAAAGTTTTCCACCGACTTGGGCGCACGCGCCGGGTCCAGTTCAATGGTGATCAGGCCCTTGTTGGTGGTCATTTCCACCGTGGGCACGGCCAGGGCCGTCAGTGGCAGCAGCATCAGCAGCGAGCACAGCAGTTTTTTCATGGTGTAACGCAGTCCTTGAAATGCGGGCGGTGCGAAGTGTAGCACGCCCAGCCAGGTCGTTGCCGTGTGCCGGCGTGGCCGGGGGCGGCTGGTAGCCCATCCCGCCTGGCATCGCCACCCTATAATGCGGCGATTTTTAAAAAGTAGCTTAAGATTGCCCGGTGGTAGTCGATATATCACGAACAGGCTATAAAATGACTACAGTTACTCGGCGGAGCAGATTATGAAGAACATCACCCGATTGATTCCCGGCTTGCTGGCCATGAGCGTGCTCACGGCTTGTGCTTCCGGCCCGGCCGCGCCCGCGGCAGCCGAGGGCTGGAGCGTGGTGGCCGTTGCACCGTCGCAAGGCGTGCACCCGGCACCCGCCGTGGCTGGTAGCCACGAGCAGCCGGGTATTTCGCGTCAGCCGGTGATGTCGCCCGGTGGTGTAATGATGGGTGGGGCCTACGTCGGCCCGCTGGCCGACCCGCCGGCCGAACACAAGCAGGAACAGTACAACGCGCTGCGTTTGCGCGTCATCGGTTATGGTGCACCACCGACCAGCAAAGACTTGTCGCCGGTACAACGTCGCCTGCTGGCGATGCGCGCTTCACAACTGGACGCCTACCGTGCGGTGGCGGAGCAGGTACAGGGTTTCAAACTGTCCGGTAGCAGCTCGGTGGGTAACCTGGTCACCGTCAACGACACCTTCCGCGTGTACGTGGATGCTTTCCTGCGCGGCGTGCGCTTGCTGTCTACCGAGTTCAAGCCGGATGGCAGCAGCGAGACCATCGCCGAAGTGGTACTGGATGAAGGCTTCTTCAAAGCGTATCGTACAGCGCTGGTAACCACCGGGAATGTAGCGGCAGCGGCGCGGGTGATGCCGGCGGCCGACGGTGCCAAGATGGGCTGCACCGACAGTGGTTGTGTATACGGCGGGGATTTCTACGTTTCGCACTAGGACATGATGCGACTACCCAAATTGATGCGCGCCGCCTGCTGGGCGGCGTTTGTTTTGTGGCTGCCGCCGGCAGCTGCCGAGGTGTACCAGGCCGAAGGCATTGCCTCGCTGGAGGCTGGCGTGGTGGCGGCGCGCGAGGCGGCGGTGCAGGATGCACTGCGCCAGATCGCCATTACCCACCAAGGCGGCTTGGTAGCGTCCAGCAACACGGTGGCCGGTCTGCAAACGCAGGAAAGCCTTATGCTGGGGCCGCTGACGCTGGCGGGCAAAACCAAGGTGCTGGGCGAAAGCTGGCGCGAAGGCTTGCTGTTCGTGCGCGTGGAGCACGATACCGACGGTGGCGAGGAAAAGCAGGTCGACCCTTGCCAGCGCGCCGCCATGCCGCCGGGCCGCTTTCTGGCCCGCCGCATCGTCACCACCTATTTCCAGCTGGAGCGGCCAACGGTCGCCAGCGATCTTGGCAGTATTGCCACTTGGTATCCGGGCGATCTGGTACGGCTGTTCAACCAACGGCGCGAGACCCAGGCTTTGTACGCCGGTGGCGTGTCCATTTTTCCTGGTGGTGTAATGCGCGAGGCCAGCGCAGCGGCCGATACCGTGCGCGACATCGGCAAGCGCGAAGCGGCGCAGTTCGTGCTGGCTGGGCGCATCATCGATACCAGTGTCACCCGGCAGGAGCCGCGAGTCGGCGCGTTTGGCGGCGCTTATGACGGCCGCCAGGGTACTTATTACAACGGCCCGTTTGCCGGCTTGCTGGGCTTGTCGGTCAAGCAGGTGCCGGTGGAGCGCCGCTTCGAGCTGGAGTACTGGCTGTACGACACCCTTAGCGGCGGCATCCTGCTGCGCGATAACGTGCTGTTCCAGGCGCGCGGCGACGTCAGCCCGTTGTCGCAGCGCATATTCGGTGTTGGCGACCTGGCCAGTGGCGATTATGGCCAAGTGGTCGTCCAGTCGTTGAACCTGATCGTGGACAAGGTTTCCAGCGCCGTGCAGTGCCTGCCGTTTGCTACCCGGGTAAGCCGGGTGGACGGTGACCGCATTTACCTGTCGGCCGGGGCGCTGGATGGCCTGGCGGTGCGCGACCGTCTGGTGGTGTACAAGCCGCGGCCGGCAACCGAGATCCGTCGCATTGATGGCGAAGTCCTGGGGGTGCCGGAGCAGCAGTTGGGGGATATCGAGATCGAACAGGTGCAGCCACGCTTTGCGGTCGCCAGACTGCGAGGCGGCAAACTGAAGGTGGACGCTGGCGATTGGGTAAGGTTCCCGGTGGTGCCACGCTAAGAAATAAAAACTGTAATCGTATTGATAACAGTTCTCTACGCTGTTTATACTCGGCGCCTCAATCGTGACGCAGTCCGCCAACGGGCTGAAAGACAAGGAGCTGGTTGTGAAGAAACAGGTAATGTTGGCTGCCGTGCTGGCAGCATTCAGCGGTGTGGCCATGGCCGAGGAAGTCACCCTCTACACGGCGCGTGCCGAGCAGCTGATCAAGCCGATTCTGGAAGCCTACGAGAAGGAAACCGGCGTCAAGGTGAATGTGGTCAGCGGTGGCGAAGGCCCGCTGATGGAGCGCCTGAAAGCCGAAGGCAGCAATACCCCGGCTGACATCTTCATGACCGTCGACGCCGGCAACCTGTGGCAAGCCAGCAATATGGGCCTGTTCCAGCCGGTGAAGTCGGCAGCACTGGCGGCCAACATTCCGGCGAACCTGCGCGACCCGGCCGGCAACTGGTTCGGCCTGTCGGTGCGTGCCCGTACCATCTTCTTCAATACCCAGACCGTGAAGCCGGCGCAGCTGTCCAGCTACGAAGACCTGGCCGACCCGAAATGGAAAGGCCGCCTGTGCCTGCGTACCTCCAAAAAGGTATACAACCAGTCGCTGGTGGGTACCATGATCGCCGACAAGGGCGTGGCCGCGACCGAGAAGATCGTCAAGGGCTGGGTAGATAACCTGGCAGCACCGGTGTTCCCGGACGACACCAAGATGCTGGAAGCCATCGACGCCGGCCAGTGTGACGTGGGCATTGCCAATACCTACTACTACGGCCGTCTGCTGAAAAAGACGCCTAACCTGAAAGTGGGCATCTTCTGGGCCAACCAGAAACAAAACGGCGTACACGTGAACGTGTCTGGTGCCGGTGTGACCAAGCATGCCAAAAACCCGAAAGGTGCCGTGAAGCTGCTGGAATGGCTGTCGTCCGAGAAAGCGCAGAAGCTGTACGCCGATATCGACATGGAGTTTGCGGCCAACCCGAAAGTAAAAGCCAACGCCACCGTGGCGTCGTGGGGCAATTTCAAGGCTGACCTGATCAACGTATCCGAAGCCGGCGCCAAGCAGGCCGAGGCCGTGAAGCTGATGGACCGCATGGGCTACAAGTAAGCCCTGAGCGGTAGCCAGACGGGGGCGCTGCGGCGTCCCCGTTTTGTTTGCTGCGGACGGCTTGCTGCCATGGCATTCCCTTCCGCGGCCTGGACAACGATAATGCTTCTTTTGACTGATTCGCTTCCGACATGAGCCGTCTGCGCGCTTCTGTTTTTCCCTGGCTGTTGGCCGGCCTCATCGCTTTATGCACCGTGGTGCCGCTAGGTGTGGTGACGCTGTCTGCGCTGACACCAGACCCGGCCATCTGGTCGCACCTGATCGAATTCACGCTGCCCGACCTGTTCCGGAACACGGCCGTCATGCTGCTGGGTGTCAGCGTCGGTGTGCTGTTGCTGGGCGTCAGCCTGGCCTGGCTGGTGGCGGTGTACGACTTTCCTGGCCGCCGCCTGTTCAACTGGGCGCTGATGCTGCCGCTGGCGATGCCGGCCTATGTGTTGGCTTTTGCCCAGGTGGGGCTGCTGGAATTCACCGGCCCGGTACAAACCTGGTTGCGGCCGCATTTCGACAATATGCGCTGGTTTCCCGAGATTCGCAGCAGCTGGGGCTTGGTGCTGGTGATGTCACTGGCGTTCTATCCCTATGTTTACCTGCTTACCCGCAATGCGTTTGCCACCATGGGCCGGCGTGCGCTGGAGGTAGGGCAGAGCCTGGGTCTGTCGCGCAGCCAGGGCTTCTGGCGCATTGCGCTGCCGATGGCGCGGCCGTGGATTGCCGGCGGGCTGATCCTGGTGATCATGGAAAGCCTGGCCGATTTCGGCACGGTGGCGGTGTTCAATTTCGACACCTTTACCAGCGCTATCTACAAAGCCTGGTTCGCGCTGTTTTCGCTGGATACCGCCAAGCAGATCGCGTCGTTGCTGGTGATGCTGGTGTTCGTGGTACTGGTGCTGGAACAGCGCAGCCGTGGCCGCCGCGCCTACGCGCAGGCCGGGCGTGCCGCGCCGCAACCGCGTCTGCCGCTGCCCGGCTGGCGTGGCTGGGTGGCCACGCTGGCGGCCGGTAGCGTGCTGATGCTGGCGTTTGTCATTCCGATGCTGCAGCTCATCTACTGGGCGTCGCTGGATTTTGCCAACCAGTTCAGCAGCGATTTTCTGGGGTACGCCTGGCGCTCGGTCAGCCTGTCGCTGATCGCGGCGGTGCTGGTTACCGCCATTGCGCTGGTGCTGGCCTACCTGGTGCGACGCCAGGGTAGCCAGGCCATGCGCAATCTGGCGCGGGTGGCCACCATGGGCTACGCCATTCCCGGCACGGTGCTGGCGGTGGGCGTGTTTGTGCCGGTGGCGTGGCTGGATAACCAGATCATTGCCCTGATGGGCTGGGGCGGCGAGGTGACCGCCGTGTTCAAGGGTACCTTGCTGGCCATGTTGCTGGCGTTTGTCGCCCGCTTCCTGGCGGTGGCGTACTCGGCAGTGGACACCGCGATGAACCGCATTACCCGCAGCCACGACGAAGCGGCGCGCAACCTGGGCTGCTCCGGCTGGGCGCTGTTGCGCCGTGTTTACCTGCCGCTGTTGTCCGGCGGCCTGTTTACCGGCGTGCTGATGGTGTTTGTCGATGTGATGAAGGAGATGCCCATCACCTTGATGACCCGGCCTTTTGGTTGGGACACGCTGTCGGTACGCGTTTACAACATGACAGCCGAAGGCATGTGGGACCAGGCAGCGCTGCCGGCCATTGCCATCGTGCTGGTGGGGCTGATTCCCACCATTCTGCTGTCTCGTCAACGGGATGTTGCCTGATGAGTGCCTTGCTTGAACTTGTCTCGGTGTCGCAACGCTACGGCAGCAAGACCGTGGTCAGCGACATGTCTTTTGCCTTGCAGCAGGGCGAAATCGCCTGCCTGCTGGGTAGCTCCGGCTGCGGCAAGACCACGGTGCTGCGCTGTATTGCCGGTTTCGAACCCTTGTCTGGCGGCGATATCCGCCTGGCCGGGCGCGTCATCGCCAGCCCGCAGCAGCAGGTGCCGGCGCACCAGCGCCAGATCGGCATGGTGTTCCAGGACTACGCGCTGTTCCCGCACCTGACCGTCGGCGAGAACGTCGGTTTTGGCCTGGGCAAGCTGCCGCGTGCCGAGCGCGAGCAGCGCGTGCTGGCCATGCTGGAGGTAGTAGGGTTGGCCGCGTACGCGCGCGCTTTCCCGCACGAGCTGTCCGGTGGCCAGCAGCAGCGCGTGGCGCTGGCGCGAGCCTTGGCGCCGCAGCCCAAGCTGCTGCTGCTGGACGAGCCGTTCTCCAACCTGGACGTGGATCTGCGTGAGCGGCTGTCGCGCGAGGTGCGCGATATCCTCAAATCGCAAGGCACCACCGCCATTCTGGTGACGCACGACCAGAACGAGGCGTTTGCCATGGCCGATAAGGTGGGGGTGATGCACGAAGGCCGTCTGCAGCAGTGGGCGCCACCGTACGAGCTGTACCACGAGCCGGCCAGCCGTTACGTGGCCGACTTCATCGGCCAGGGCGCGTTTGTGCCGGGCAAGGTCACCGGCCCGCGTTGCGTCACGCTGGCGCTGGGCGAGTACTGCAGCGCGGTGCCGCGCCAGTTTGCCGAAGGGGACGAGGTCGACGTGCTGCTGCGGCCGGACGACGTGGTGCACGACGACGCCAGCCCGGTTACCGCGCGGGTGCTGGGCAAGGTGTTCCGTGGCTCGGAGTTCCTGTACACGCTGCAGCTGGATAGCGGCCAGCAGGTGCTGGCGCAGGTGCCCAGCCACCACAACCACGCCATTGGCGAGGCCATCGGTATCCGACTGGAGCTTGATCACCTGATCGCGTTCCGGCGTCAGCCAGCCTGACAGGCCGTGGCGGCCAACCTTCGTCGTGTGAAAGGTTGGTCTCAGGCAAAAGCACAAGGCCCCGCGCAACTGCGCGGGGCCTTGTGCTGTGTAGCGATGCCGGGGCTAGCCCGACAGCCAGGTGTTGGGATGCGCCTCCAGCCAGGTCTTGATCGACTTGGCGTCGTTCACGCGCGCTGCCGAGCCCTTGGCCGCCAGCAATACCACGATCAGGTGCTGGCTGCCCATGGTGGTTTGCATCACCAGGCAGCGGCCGGCTTCCTCGATATAGCCGGTCTTGGACAGGCCGATATCCCATTCCCCTTCCCGTACCAGCGGGTTGCTGTTTTTGTAATGCAGCACGCGGGTGGCCGTGGGGTGGGCCATGTACTCGTGGGTAGTAGAAAACTGGCGGATCAGCGGGTACTGGTAAGCGGCTTTTACCATGCGGCCCAGGTCCAGGGCGGTGGCGCTGTTACGCATGTCCAGGCCGGTGGCGTCGTGGAACACGGCATTGCGCATGCCGATGCTGCGTGCTTTCTGGTTCATTCTGGCAATGAACGCCGCTTTGCCGCCCGGGTAGGTGCGTGCCAGCGACGCGGCAGCGCGGTTCTCCGACGACATCAGCGCCAGCAGCAGCATCTCGCGGCGCGTGAGCGTGGAGCCGACACTCAGTCGCGAGCTGGTGTTCTTCAGGCGGTCGACTTCGTCGTCGGTGATGGTGATCGGCTCATCCAGCGACAGGCCGGCGTCCAGCACCACCATTGCGGTCATCAGCTTGGTGATGGACGCAATCGGTTGCTGCTGGCTGGCGTTTTTTTCGTACACTGGCTTGCCGGTCTGGCTATCCAGTACCAGTACGGCTTGCGAGCTAAGGCGCGGGCTGGCGGCATAAGCCTGGGTTTGCAGGTTTACAGGCTGGGCGGCTTGCGCCACCATGCTGCCTGCCAGCAGGCAGGCTGCCAGGGCGAGGGTTCTGAGCATCATGTAAAAGGACTCCGATGCAATGTGGATGCTTCGGTGCGACGCGGCAGGGGAGATCACACTCAGGTGATGCGCGCACAGCGCCGTGCCTTGGCAACGGCCTGCCGGGTGCACCCGTTATTCGAGTTTATCGAGCATTATTATTTTAAATTGAATCCAGGCAGTTGTCCGGTTTTAGTTTTAGCCAAAATACATGAAAATGGCAGCCTATTGCCGCCATTTCTATGACGAAAGAGTGATCTTGCATGCTGGTAACCTATCCAGGCAGCCCGTTCCGGTTGCATCAGCCCTTTCCGCCCGCGGGTGACCAGCCGGCGGCCATCGCGTCGCTGGTAGAAGGGCTGGACGATGGCCTCACGTACCAGACCTTGCTGGGGGTAACCGGCTCCGGCAAGACCTACACCATGGCCAACATCATCGCCCGCACCGGGCGGCCGGCCATCATCATGGCGCACAACAAGACGCTGGCCGCGCAGCTGTACAGCGAAATGCGCGAGTTCTTTCCGGAAAACGCGGTGGAGTACTTCGTGTCGTACT
Source organism: Vogesella urethralis (assembly GCF_007644045.2). Taxonomy (GTDB): domain Bacteria; phylum Pseudomonadota; class Gammaproteobacteria; order Burkholderiales; family Chromobacteriaceae; genus Vogesella; species Vogesella urethralis. The sequence goes on along the minus strand of NZ_VMDW02000135.1, from coordinate 92,472 downwards.
ACGACTACTACCAGCCCGAGGCCTACGTGCCCAGCCGCGACCTGTTCATCGAGAAAGACTCCAGCATCAACGAGCACATCGAGCAGATGCGGCTGTCGGCCACCAAGAGCATTCTGGAGCGCCCCGACTGCGTGATCGTGGCCACGGTGTCGGCCATTTACGGTATCGGTGACCCCACCGAGTACCACCAGATGATTCTGCACCTGAAAGAAGGCGAAACCACGCCGCAGAAAGACATCGTCAGCCGGCTGGTGGCCATGCAGTACGACCGCAACGACATGGACTTCGCCCGCGGTACCTTCCGTGTGCGCGGCGACGTGATCGACGTGTTTCCGGCGGAAAGCAACGACACCGCACTGCGCATCAGCCTGTTTGACGACGAGGTGGAAACGCTCACCCTGTTCGACCCGCTGACCGGCGTCACCAAGCAACGGGTTGGCCGCTTCACCGTGTTTCCGTCCAGCCACTACGTGACGCCGCGCGACACCGTGCTGCGCGCCTGCGAGAAGATCAAGACCGAGCTGGCCGACCGTGTGGCCTGGTACCTGAAAGAAGGCAAGCTGGTGGAGGCGCAGCGCATCGAGCAGCGCACCCGCTTCGACCTGGAAATGCTGTACGAGATGGGCTTCTGCAAGGGCATTGAAAACTACTCGCGCCACTTTTCCGGCCGCGCCCCCGGCGACGCGCCGCCGACGCTGATCGACTACCTGCCCAAGAACGCGCTGATGTTCATCGACGAAAGCCACGTCACCGTGCCGCAGGTGGGCGCCATGTACAAAGGCGACGCGGCGCGCAAACAGAACCTGGTGGACTACGGCTTCCGCCTGCCGTCGGCGGTGGACAACCGCCCGCTGAAATTCCACGAGTTCGAGCGCCTGATGCCGCAAACCATCTTTGTGTCGGCCACGCCTGCCGATTACGAGCAGCAGCACGCCGGCCAGGTGGTAGAGCAGGTGGTGCGGCCAACCGGCCTGGTGGACCCGCAGATCGAGATCCGTCCGGTGGCCACCCAGGTAGACGACCTGCTGTCGGAAATCCATCTGCGTATCGAACGCGGCGAGCGCGTGCTGGTGACCACGCTCACCAAGCGCATGGCCGAGCAGCTGGCCGATTACTACACCGAGCACGGCATCAAGGTACGCTACCTGCACAGCGACATCGACACCGTGGAGCGGGTGGAAATCATCCGCGACCTGCGGCTGGGCATGTTCGACGTGCTGATCGGCATCAACCTGCTGCGCGAAGGCCTGGATATTCCCGAAGTCAGCCTGGTGGCCATTCTGGACGCCGACAAGGAAGGTTTCCTGCGCAGCGAGCGCAGCCTGATCCAGACCATCGGCCGTGCCGCACGGAACCTGAACGGCAAAGCGCTGCTGTACGCCGACCGCATCACCAACAGCATGCAGCGCGCCATCGACGAAACCGAGCGCCGCCGTGCCAAGCAGGTGGCGTTCAACACCGAGCACGGCATCGTGCCGCAGGGCGTCAACAAGAAGATCAAGGACATCATCGACGGCGTGTACCAGCCCGATGCCGGCGACAAGAAAACACTGGCCGAAACCGCCCGCATTGCCATGCTGGACGAGAAGGCGCTGGCCAAAGAGATCAAGCGGCTGGAAAAAGAGATGCTGGAGGCGGCGCGCAACCTGGAGTTCGAAAAAGCGGCCAAGCTGCGCGACGAGCTGAAAGCCTTCAAGGAAAAAGCCTGGATGAACGGCCTGTAAGGTTGGCCGCAAGGAAACCATGTCATGCAGAAAAAAGTACTGATGGTGTGCATGGGCAATATCTGCCGCTCGCCCACCGCCGAGGGCGTGATGCGGGCGGGATTGTCCAGGCATGGTCTGGACGGCCTGGTTGCAGTAGACTCCGCCGGCACGCATGCCTATCACGTAGGCGAAGCGCCCGACCCGCGCACGGTACAGGCGGCACGACGCCGCGGCTACGATCTGAGCGCACAGCGCGCCCGGCAAGTGGAGGCCGCTGACTTTGACCGCTTTGATCTGATCCTGGCCGCGGACAAAGCCAATCTGGCAGCGTTGCGACGGATATCGCAAAAAGGCGTGACACCGCAGTTGTTGTTGTCGATATTGGGAACAGAGGCCGAAGTGCCCGACCCGTACTACGGTGGCGCCGACGGCTTCGAGCGCGTGCTGGACCTGGTGGAGCAGGCCTGTGATGCCTGGTGTCGCCAATGGCGGCAACAAGCCGGTCTGGACTGAACGTTAAACAAGGGAAACTATGGCACTCGACAAGAAAGCTGGCCCGACCAAGCCGATAGAGGTGGCACCCAGCCACAGTGCTGACATGATTCTGCCGCGGCAGCCGGGCAAGCTGTCGCTGGGGCGGCAAACCGTGATCGTTATCGGTTCGTCTACCGGCGGTACCGAAGCGCTGCGTGTGCTGCTGACGGCCTTGCCGGAAAACATGCCGCCTATCGTCATTACCCAGCACATGCCGGAAATGTTTACCAAGTCGTTTGCCGTACGCCTGGACGCGCTGTGCAAGCTGACCGTGAAAGAGGCGGTGGATGGCGAGCGCCTGCAGCCCGGCCATGTGTACATTGCCCCCGGTCATTCGCACCTGCTGGTGAAGCCTGCCAGTACCATCGGTTACGCCACCAGCCTGCATGCCGGGGTGCCGGTGAACCGCCACAAGCCATCGGTGGACGTCTTGTTCCGCTCTGCGGCCAACGTCATCGGCAAAAACTGCATCGGCGTCATCCTTACCGGTATGGGGCGGGACGGTGCCGCCGGCATGGCTGAACTGAAAGAAGCGGGCGCCCATAATATCGCCCAGGACGAAGCGTCCTGTGTGGTGTTCGGCATGCCCAAGGAGGCCATCGCCTGCGGTGGCGTGCATGAAGTACTGCCGTTGGCCGCCATTGCGCCGCGGCTGGTTGCGTTGTGCGCCGGCCGGGTTCATGCCGACTAGTGGCAGCCGGAAGACGATATTCCGCTGCGGCAGGCTGCCGCAGCGCTAGTGTGAAACAGAAGAAGCAAGCATGAAACGATTGCCCGTACTGGTGGTGGAAGACGATGCCGACCTGCGCGAAGCGCTGGTGGATACCCTGATGTTGTCCGGTTTCAATGTGGTGGAGGCCAGTGACGGCGAAACCGCGCTGGAGGTGTTGCGCCAGGAGCCGGTGGGGTTGGTGGTATCCGACGCGCAGATGCAGCCGATGGACGGCTATACCCTGTTTGCCCACATCAAGGACCGTTACCCGGGGCTGCCGTTCGTGCTGATGACCGCTTACGGCGTGGTGGAACGTGCGGTCGAGCTATTGCGTGCCGGTGCCAGCCATTACCTGCTGAAACCGTTTGAGCCGCAGCGACTGATCGACGAGGTGGAGCGCTTTCTGCTGGAAGCGCCCGAGGTAACGGCCGAAGCCATGGTGGCCGAGTCGGCGGCCATGAAGCAGATCGTCTCGGTAGCCAGCCGCGTCGCGCCCAGCGACGCCAGCGTACTCATCACCGGGCCCAGCGGCGCCGGCAAGGAAGTGCTGGCGCGCTTCATGCATCAGCACTCGCGGCGAAAGGATGGCCCGTTTGTGGCAGTGAACTGTGCGGCGATTCCGGATAACCTGCTGGAGTCCACCCTGTTCGGTCACGAGAAGGGTGCTTTTACCGGCGCCACCAGCGCCATGCCGGGCAAGTTCGAGCAAGCACAGGGCGGCACCATCCTGCTGGACGAAATTACCGAAATGCCGCTGCCGCTGCAGGCCAAGCTGTTGCGCGTGCTGCAGGAGCGCGAAGTGGAGCGTGTTGGCGGCATGCGAACCATCAAGCTGAATATTCGCGTGCTGGCTACCAGCAACCGTGACGTACAGGCCGAAGTGGCCGCCGGGCGTTTTCGCGAGGATTTGTACTTCCGGCTGAATGTTTTCCCGCTCAATCTGCCCGGTCTGGCCGAGCGACGGGACGACATCCTGCCTTTGGCACGAAAATTGCTGCGTAAGCACGCTGAAGCCATGGGAAAAAGCCGTCTGGTGCTGGGTGCCGATGCCGAGCGAGAATTGACGGCCTATAGTTGGGAAGGTAACATCCGCGAACTGGACAATGTAATGCAACGGGCGGCAATTCTTGCCGCCGGGGCGGAAGTTTCTGCCGCTGATCTGATGCTGAACGTTGTGCCGTCCGCAAAAATCATCCCTGTTCCCGAAGTGCCCCAGGTTGCCCCGCAAGAGACCGACATGCGTTCGGTGGAAAAGCGTCATATCCTGGAAGCACTGGCGGCGACCGGTGGTGTAAAGAAACTGGCCGCCGAGCGGCTGGGCATTAGTGAGAGAACGTTGCGCTACAAGCTGCAGCGCTATCGCGAAGAGGACGGCGAGTCGGTTTGATCGCCCCGTGTTACGGACGAGGTCAACATGTCAACGCAAGGTATCAATCAGTTGCTGGGCGAGCTGCGCGCCATGTCTGCGCTGGCCGCCGGCAAGCAGGCACCTGCAGCGGAAGAGACCCCGGAGGTTGATTTTTCCAACGTACTGAAATCCACGCTGGAACAAGTCAACCAGGTGCAGCAGACGTCGCAGGAGTTGCAAAAGCGCTTCGAACTGGGTGAAGAGGGGGTCAACATCCAGGATGTGATGGTAACCATGCAGAAGGCCAGCCTGAGTTTCCAGACCATGGTGCAGGCAAGGAACAAGCTGGTTTCGGCTTACCAGGAAATCATGAATACGCAAGTGTAGCGCTGCGCTGGGTAGTATCGGCTGGCAGCGGAAGAATCAATAACGAAACAACCACTGTATGGCTGATCTGGTAGACAACGCTACGCCTGCCTGGAGGGTGCGCCTGAACGAAGCGCTGGAGCGCTTCAAGGCCCTTCCCAATAACAAGAAAATCATCTTCTTCACCGCAGTTGCTGCGGTGTTGTCTATTGCCATTGCCCTTTTCGCATTCAACCGCGAACCTGCCTTCAAAGTACTGTTTACCGGCCTGGCTGATCGTGACGGTGGCCAGATCACGGCTGCGCTGCAGCAGATGAACGTGCCTTACCAGATTGGCGACGGTGGCGTGATCTCGGTGCCCAGTGACAAGGTATACGACGTGCGCCTGAAACTGGCCAGCCAAGGCTTGCCCAAGGCCGGTGGTGTCGGTTTCGAGCTGATGGACAAGCAGAAATTCGGCATCAGCCAGTTTGCCGAGCAGGTCAATTACCAGCGCTCTATTGAAGGTGAGCTGGCGCGTACCATCGAATCGGTGGGGGTGGTGGATTCCGCCCGCGTGCACTTGGCCATGCCCAAGCAGAGTGTGTTCGTACGCGAGCAGCAACTGCCTACTGCATCGGTAATGCTGACGATGCGCGGTGGCCGGATTCTGGATGCCGGACAGATTGCCGGTATCCTGCACCTGGTTTCCAGTTCGGTACCCAACCTGCCGGTGCGTAATGTCTCCATCGTCGATCAGGATGGCAACTTGCTGTCCAGCTTGCCAGACCTCAACAATGCGTCTGGTCTCGACCGGCGCCAGCTGGATTACGTGCGTCAGATTGAGGCCGATTACGCCAAGCGTGTCGAGGCCATCCTCGAGCCCATTTTCGGCAAGGGGAACGCCCGAGCCCAGGTGACGGCCAACGTCGATTTTGCTGAGGTGGAGCAGACGTCGGAAACCTACCGCCCTAACTCCACACCTAACCCGTCTGCCACCCGCAGTCAGCAGATTGTCGAATCGTTGGGGCGGGATGCCAGCCTGCCGTCTGGCGTGCCTGGCGCACTCACCAACCAGCCGCCATCGGCGGCATCGGCCCCGCTGACCTTGCCGCCGGGTGCTGCGCCGGGTACGGCAACTTTGTCCGGTTTGCCGATGGGTACCGCCTCGGGCACGATCAACCGTGAGATCACCACCAATTACGAGGTGGACAAGACCATCCAGCATACCAAGATGCCCAAGGGCAATATCAAGCGCCTGACGGCTGCGGTGGTGGTCAATTACAAGATGATTCCGGATGCCAACGGCGAGGTGAAACCGACGCCGCTGACGGAAAAAGAGTCCACGCAAATCCAGAATCTGGTACAGGAAGCCATCGGCTACAATAAAGAGCGAGGCGACTCGGTCAATGTGGTCAATGCCAGCTTTGCCGACACGGTGCCGGTATCCAGTGCCAAAGACCGCATTCTGGATTACATGAGCCTGCATGCAGGCGAGCTGATCAAATACGGTTTGCTGACGCTGGCCGTACTGTACCTGCTGTTTGGTGTGGTGCGCCCGATCATGCGCGATGTCACCAAGCCGCCCGTACCCGAGGTGCCGGAGGGCGAGCAGGAAGGTGCCACACTCGCCACTGGCGGCCGCTTGCTGGCGGTAGCGGGTGAAGAGGGTGAAGAAGGCGCTGCGGGCAGTGGTGAGGCTGGCGCCGGTGGGGCGGGTGACAGCGGCGATCCGAAAGAACAGGCGCGTCGTCAGTACGAAGCCCATCTGCAGGCCGCTCGCGATCTGGTGAAAGCCGACCCGCGCATGGCAGCCCAGATCATCAAGGAATGGATAACGTCAGATGAGTGATGCCGGTATTCGTCGCAGCTCGGTGCTGCTGTTCAGCCTGGGGCAGGCCGAGGCGATCGAGGTGTTCAAGTACCTCGGGCCAAAAGAGGTGCAGAAGCTCAGCCTGGCCATGGCCGGCCTGAGCAACCTCAGCCACGAGGAAGTGGAAAAAGTCGTCGGCCAGTTCCGCGAAGAGTGCGCGGCGCGTGCCAACTTTGGCGCTACCGACGAATACCTGCGCAACGTGCTGGTGGAAGCGCTGGGCCCGGACAAGGCGGCCAACCTGCTGGACAAGATCCTGCAGGGCAACGACCACAGCGGTATCGAGAGCCTGAAGTGGATGGACCCGTCGTCGGCGGCAGACCTGATCCGCAACGAGCACCCGCAGATTATCGCCACCATCATGGTGCACCTCGATCCCGACCTGTCCAGTGCCATCCTGTCCTACTTCCCCGAGCGCATGCGTAACGAGGTGCTGATCCGTACCGCCACGCTGGAAGGCGTACAGCCGCAGGCGCTGCGCGAACTGAACGACGTGCTGACCCAGCTGCTGTCCGGTTCCGACCGCGTCAAGAAGAGCGCTGCCGGTGGCGTGGGCATGACCGCCGAAATCCTCAACTTTCTGGGTTCCAATGTCGAAGCCTCGGCGCTGTCCTATATCCGCGAATACGACCCGGAGCTGGCGCAGCGCATCCAGGACAAGATGTTCGTGTTCGACAACATCCTCGAGATCGACGACCGCTCCATTCAGACCATCCTGCGCGAAGTGCAGTCCGACTCGCTGGTGGTGGCACTGAAGGGCACCAGCCAGGAACTCAAGGACAAGATTTTCCGCAATATGTCGTCGCGTGCTGCCGAAATGCTGCGCGACGACCTGGAATCCAAAGGCCCGGTCAAGCTGTCCGAAGTGGAAGCCGAGCAGAAGGAAATCCTCAAGATCGTGCGCAAGCTGGCCGACGAAGGCCAGATCGTGATTGCAAGCAAGGGTGGAGACGAAGGCCTTGTCGAGTAACAACATCATCCCGGCAGAAGCGCTCGGGCAGTGGCAGTCGTGGCGGTTCGGTGAAATCGGGGCGGCGCCGGCGCCTAGCCCGGAGCCGGCACCCGCCGCGGCCAACCCTAGCGAAGCCCCCGTCGAGGGGCTTTCTGCTTTGCAGCCGCCAGTAGCGGCCGAGCCGCTGGAGCCGGCCGCCGAGCTGGTGCCGGAAGAGCCGGTCCTGCCGCCGCCGGCGTATCCGACTGCGGCCGAGCTGGAAGCCATCCACCAGGATGCCTGGCAGACCGGCTTTGAGGCCGGCAAGCAGGAGGGTTTTGCCCAGGGGCAGGCAGAAGGCGCGCAGCAGGCGCTAGCCGACGCTGCGGCCAACTTCGAGCAATACTGGGCACCGTTGGCGCAGCTGCAGCAAGCCATGCAAGACCAGCTGCAACAGCTGGGGGCAGGCCTGTCGGCCGAGGTGCTGCAATTGGCGGTCGGTTTTGCCGAACAGATTGTGGCCGCACGTATCGCGCTGGACGACAAGGCGGTGCTGCCGGTGCTGCAGGCGGCGCTGGATGACATCGGCCACGGGCTGACCCAGGCGCGGGTACGCGCCAATCCGGAAGACCTGGCCGTGATCCAGGCTTTTGCCCAAGAGCGCCATCCGGCCACCAGCTGGCAATGGCTGCCGGACGAGGTCATTGCCCGTGGTGGCTGCATCATCGATACCGGTACCGTGCGGCTGGACCTGACACTGCCGCCAAGGTTGGCCGCATTGCGACAGGCGCTGGGAGTGCCCGACCATGATTGACCTGCTGCAAGCGCAGCGCGACTACCTGCAGTCGTGCCGACAGACGTTGCAGCAGACGCCGGCATGGTTGCCGGAAGGCCAGCTGACGCGTGTGACCGGCCTGGTGATGGAGGCGGTGGGTTTGCGCCTGCCGGTAGGCAGTGCCTGCGAGGTGCAGGTAACGCCCGAGCACGTGGTGGAGGCCGAAGTGGTGGGCTTTGCCGGCGACAAGCTGTTCCTGATGCCGGTTAGCAATATCCAGGGTTTGCTGCCTGGTACCCCGGTACGGCCGGCACGCTGGGTGCAGCCGCCGGCTTATGGTCAGCAGCAGGTCAAGGCCGAGGTCAACGGCCCGCTGGGGCGGCAAGTGCCGGTAGGGCTGAGCCTGCTGGGCCGGGTGCTGGATTCGCTGGGCCGGCCGCTGGACGGCAAGGGTGGCGTGTTTCCCGAGGCGTACTACCCGCTGTACAGTCAGCCATTGAACCCGCTGCAGCGTACCCCGGTGCGCCATGTGCTGGACGTGGGCGTCAAGGCCATCAACGGTCTGTTGACGGTTGGCCGCGGCCAACGTCTGGGCCTGTTTGCCGGCTCTGGTGTCGGCAAATCGGTGCTGCTGGGCATGATGGCGCGCTTTACCCGAGCCGACGTGGTGGTGGTGGGTTTGATCGGCGAGCGGGGGCGTGAGGTGAAGGACTTCATCGAGCACATCCTGGGCGAAGAAGGCCTGGCGCGTTCGGTGGTGGTGGCCGCCCCGGCGGACATGCCGCCGCTGATGCGCCTGCACGGCGCAGCCTACGCCACCGCGCTGGCCGAATACTTCCGCGCCCAGGGCCTGGACGTACTATTGCTGATGGATTCGGTGACGCGTTATGCGATGGCGCAGCGCGAGATTGCGCTGGCCATCGGCGAACCGCCGGTCAGCAAGGGTTACCCGCCGTCGGTGTTTGCCAAACTGCCACAGCTGATCGAGCGCGCCGGTAACGGCGAGGCGGGGGGTGGCTCCATTACGGCTTTCTACACCGTGCTGTCGGAAGGCGATGACCAGCAAGACCCGATCGCCGATTCGGCGCGGGCCATTCTGGACGGCCACTTCGTGCTGTCGCGCGAGTTGGCCGAATCCGGCCACTATCCTGCCATCGATATCGAGCAGTCGATCTCGCGGGTAATGGTGGACGTGGTGCCGCGCGAACACATGGACAGCGCCCGCCGCTTCAAGCAGCTGTTCTCGCGTTACCAGCGCAGCCGCGATCTGATCAGTGTCGGCGCCTACGTACCCGGTTCCGACCCGATGCTGGACGAAGCCATCCGCCTGCATACCCGGCTTACCGGTTTCCTGATGCAGGCGCAGCACGAGAACGTGGACTTCGGCATGACCACCATGCTGCTGAATGAAGTGCTGACTGGCTGATTGTCATCATGAGCAAGTTCGACCTGCTGATCCGCCTGGCTACCGACCGTCTCGATGCGGCGGCCGACCGCATGCGCAAAGCCCAGGCCGCGCAGCAACAGGCAGAAAATACCCTGCTGCAGGTGAAAGGCTTTATCCAGGACTACCAGCAGCGCATGCTGCAGCAAGGCCAGGCCGGTACCAGCGTGGCGCAGTGGGCCGACTTCCGTTTGTTCATGCAAAAGCTGGATGACGCGCTGGAGCAGCAGCAGCGTGAAGTCGACCGCGCCATGCAGCGTTTCCTGATGGAAAAGCAAGCCTGGCTACAGCAGCGCAAGCAGCTGAAGTCGTACGAGGTGCTGCAGGAGCGCGAGAAAGCCCGCCTGGCGTTGAAACAGCGTCGCCAGGAGCAAAAGGCGCTGGACGAGTTTGCCGCCCGTCGCAAACCGGAATAACCCCGGCGAGCCGGCCCCGCTGGCTGGCATGTTTTCTGCTTTAAGCCTGCCGTTCCTTCTTCGAGGTGCCGGCCATGGGCTTCTCTCTCAAACCTGCTTCCGAAACGGCCATCACCCTGCCGGGTATTGCCTCGTCGCCGGCCACAGCCGCCACCCAGGCAGGCGCCGCCGATGCCGGCCTGTTCGCTGAGCTGTTCGCCGGGCAATTGGGTGCCGGTGGTACGGCGGATGGTAGCGAGCTGACAACTGCCTTGGGCCTGGCGGATAGCAAACCCGCCAGTTTGCTGCCTGCCACCGAGGCGTTACCTGAGGGCGTTGGCAAAAAAGCCCGTCGCAGCGCTGCGGCCAACCCGCAAGCCGGCGCTGACGAGGCGTTGCTGGCTCAGATGCAGGCCGCTGCTTTGCAGAATGGCCAGCGACCGGTATTGCGTAGCGAGCCTGCCGAGGCCGCGATGCCGGGGCGCAAGGTCGGACGGCCGAGCACGGCCGAAACGGCCGTTTCCGAACTGGAGCAAGCAGCCGCCAGCAGCGCCCGTCAGGCCAGAGCGCGGCAGCGGGGGCAGGAGCTGGCTGGCGATGCTGCTTACCCGGCGACGCAGTCAGTGGCCGGCGATAGCGAAGCGGCCCGTCAGGCGGCAGTGCAGCGGCTGATGGCTCTGCCGGCGGCTGATCGTCAGGCGGTGCTGAGCCAGGCGCAGCAACTGACCGACAAGGAAGCGCTGCAACAATTGATGGCCTTGTCGCCGCGAGATCGTCAGGCCGTCATGGCCCAAGTGAAGGCGGCGGCCAACCAGCCTGTGGCGCAAACCCGGGCCGCAGCGAGCCAGGCCGCGTTCCAGGATGCGGCGTTGCCGGCGGCAGGGCTGGCCACTACCACGTTGCAGTCGGCGCCTGCGTCGGCGTTGCCCGCGACCGAGAATGTGTTGCCCCAGACGGCATTGCAGGCCGCCAAGGGCAAGCAGGACGTGTTGCCGTCGGACGTACGTTTGATGTTCCGACGCGAGGCCATGCAGGCTGAGGCAGCGGCCAAGGCGGAAAATTCTGCGCTGGCCGCCGCAAGTGAACGGCAAATGTTGCCGTCGCTGCTGCCGCCAAGCCAGTCTGCTGCCATGGCTGCCGGCAACTGGCGCATCGAGCAGCCGATGGCCAATACCCCGCAGTGGCGGGAAGAGTTCGGTCATAAAATCAGCAGCATGGTATCGCTGAGTCTGGATTCGGCGTCCATTCAGGTCAGCCCCGAGCAGCTTGGGCCGCTGGATATCTCGATCCGCTTTGATCAGCAGGACAAAGCGATGATTTCTGTGGTGGCCGCCAATGCCGAAGCCAAGGGCATTGTGGAAAGCAGCCTGCCGCAGCTGGCCAAGATGCTGGAGCAGAGTGGCATTCAGCTGGGCAACACCCAGGTGTCGACGCAGCAGCAGCAGCAACAGCAGCATCAGGCCGGCCAGCAGACACCGCAGCAGGCGCAGCAACAAGCACAGCAGCAAGCGCAGGAACAGGCCCGTCAGCAGGGTGGCCGGCAGCATCCCGCCACGATGCAGGCTGGTGACGAGCGGCGGCCCGAGCGTGATCCGGTCGTGCCGGCGTCGCGTCACCACGGTTTAAACACCCAGGCATGATGTTTTATCCCGTTAAACGCTGTTCAATTGACCCGGAAATGAGGAAAATACGCTTTAACCCTTTCCTCATGACGAGTTGAACCCACATGGCTGAAAAAGAGAAAAAAGAAGACGCGAAAGCTGCAGCTGCACCGGCGCCAGCTGGTGGCAACAAAAAGCTGATGATCATCGTGATCGTGCTTCTGGTTCTGGTTCTGGCTGCCATTGGCGGTTTGGGCGCGTATCTGTTCCTGGGGCAAAAGCATGCGGCCGACGCGACGGCCAGCGGCGCACATGGTGCGGCTGCCGAGCATGCCGAAGAACCCAAGAAAAAAGAGAAGAAGGAAGGCCCGCCCATTTTCGAGAAAGTGGAGCCTTTCGTCGTGAACCTGTCCGGCGGCCCGACGGCGCCGATGCTGCAGCTGGAAATGCAGGCCGAGCTGTACGACGAAGCTGCCAAAACCAACTTCAAGGCGTACATGCCGAAGATCCGTAGCGCCGTCATCCTGTTGCTATCGTCCAAATCCGAAGAAGAGGTGGCGTCGGCGGAAGGCAAGGTGAAGCTGCGGGCGCAGATCAAGCGCATCATGAACGAGTCGATGGACGCGGCTGAAGAAGAGCCGGTCGAGAGCGTTCTGTTTACTTCTTTTATCATCCAGCAGCAATAAGCGTTTATGGCTGACGAAATCCTGTCCCAGGAAGAGGTCGACGCGCTACTGCGCGGTGTGACCGGGGAAGAGGACGACGAGGCTGGCGGAGCGGACAGTGGCGCGGTGCGGTCGTACGATATCGGCCGCCAGGAGCGCATTGTCCGCGGCCGCATGCCGACGCTCGAAATCATCAACGAGCGTTTTGCCCGTAACTTGCGCATCGGTTTTTTCAACTTCATCCGCCGCAATGCCGAGATTTCGGTCGGCCCGGTGCGGGTGCAGAAGTACAGCGAATTCATCCGCAACCTGGTGGTACCCACCAACCTCAACCTGGTTCACATCAAACCGCTGCGCGGCACCGGTCTGCTGATTTTCGACCCGGATCTGGTGTTTCTGGTGGTGGATAACCTGTTTGGTAGTGATGGCCGTTTCCATGTGCGCGTAGAAGGCCGTGACTTTACGCCCACCGAGCAGCGCATCATCCAGAAAATGCTGGAAGTGGTGTTCACCGAGTACCAGAAGGCGTGGGAGCCGGTTTACCCGATCGAGTTCTCTTACCTGCGTTCCGAGATGAATACCCAGTTCGCCAACATCGCCACCCCCACCGAGGTGGTGGTGGCGGTGACTTTCCACATCGAGCTGGGTGCCGGTGGCGGGGATTTCCACGTTTGTCTGCCGTACTCGATGGTAGAACCCTTGCGTGACATCCTGGCCAGCACCATGCAGGCCGACCGTACCGAAGTGGATAACCGCTGGGTCAACTTGATGCAGCGTCAGGTACAGGCGGCCGAGGTGGAACTGGTGGCCACGCTGGCCACCGCCAAAATCACGCTGGGGCAGATCCTGAACCTGAAGCAGGGCGATGTGATCATGGTCGATATTCCGGAAAAGCTGGTGGCCGACGTCTCCGGCATTCCGGTGCTGGAGTGCAGCTACGGCACCGTGTCCGGCAATTACGCGCTGAAAGTGGAATCGATTCTGGCGGGGGCGCACGATCTGGCCGACTCGCCAAACGGAGAAAACGAAGATGGCTGAAGAACAAGGCTTTGATCCCGATTCCGTTGCCGGTGCCGTAGACGGCGGCAACGACGTGATGGACGACTGGGCGGCGGCGATGGCCGAGCAGGAAGTGGCGGAAAGCGCCGCCTCTTCCGCTGCAGAAGCCAAGTCGGCCAGCGGTTTGTTTCAGGACTTTTCCGGTGCTGCCGCGCCGCAGGGCGGGCCGCAAAACCTGGACATGATCCTCGACATCCCGGTGCAGCTGACGGTGGAACTGGGGCGTACCAAGATTGCCATCCGCAACCTGCTGCAACTGGCACAGGGTTCGGTCGTAGAGCTCGATGGCCTGGCCGGTGAGCCGATGGACGTGCTGGTGAACGGCTGCCTGATCGCACAAGGTGAAGTGGTGGTGGTGAACGACCGTTTCGGTATCCGCCTGACCGATATCATTACCCCGGCCGAGCGCATTCGCCGGTTGCAGAAATGATGCGCAGCCTGGTCATTCTGGCCTTGCTTGCCGGCCCGGCCTGGGCGGCGGCCCCTCCGGTAGAGGGGCCTTCGCCTTTATGGAGCTTGTTGCAGATGCTGTTCGGGCTGGCCATCGTGCTGGCCGCCATTGTCGGGGTGGCCTGGTTGTTCCGCCGCTTTACCATGGGCGGTGGCATGCTGGGGCGCTTGCAGCCGGCACGCGTGGTGAGCGGCGTGATGGTGGGTCCGCACGAGCGGTTGGTGATTGTGGAGCTGGAAGGCGAGTGGCTGGTGCTGGGTGTGACCTCGCGCAGCGTCAACTTGTTGAAAACGCTGGATAAACCGCCGCAGCAGGATGCGGCCAACGTGACGCCGGCCACGCCGCCATTTGCGCAGTGGTTGGCCGCAGCCATCGAAAAAAGCCGTAAGCGCCAGGGGGGCGAGGGCGAATGAAACGCAAGTTCTGGCTGGCGATGATGCTATCGCTGCTATTGCCAATGACGGCCTGGGCCGCTGGTCTGCCGATGATGAACAGCACGCCTTCGGCAGGTGGCGGGCAGAATTACTCGCTCAGCCTGCAGATGCTGCTGTTCATGACCGGGTTCACTTTCATCCCGGCCATGGTGTTGATGATGACGGCGTTTACCCGCATCGTCATCGTACTATCGCTGCTACGCCAGGCGCTGGGTACCATGCAGTCGCCGCCCAACCAGGTACTGATCGGCATGGCGCTGTTCCTCACCGTATTCGTGATGACGCCAACGCTGGACGAGGTGTACAACAAGGCTTGGGTGCCGCTGTCGGAAGACCGCATTACCTTCCAGCAGGCGGCAGATGAAGCCGCCAAGCCGATGAAAGCCTTCATGCTGTCGCAAACGCGCGAGAAAGACCTGCAATTCTTCATCGAGATCTCGCAATCGCCCGCCCCTGCCACCAAGGCCGACGTCTCGCTGAAAACGCTGGTGCCGGCGTTTGTGGTCAGCGAGCTGAAAACCGCATTCCAGATCGGCTTCATGGTGTTCATCCCCTTCCTCATCATCGACCTGGTGGTGGCCAGCATTCTGATGGCCATGGGTATGATGATGGTGTCGCCGGTCATCATCTCGCTACCGTTCAAGATGATGTTGTTCGTACTGGTGGATGGCTGGGCGCTGGTGCTGGGTTCGCTGGTGCAGAGCTTCGCGGCCAAGTAGATCAGGAGCTGACATGACCCCGGAAACCGTCATCAATCTGGTACAGAACGCGCTTTACGTGCTGATTCTGGTGTCGGCACCGCCGCTGGCGGTGTCGCTGCTGGTAGGCTTGCTGGTCAGCATTCTGCAGGCGGCCACCCAGATCAACGAAATGACGCTGACCTTCATCCCCAAGTTGCTGGCCATGTTCCTGGTGCTGGTCCTGGCCGGACCGTGGATGATGACCACGCTGCTGGACTACATGACCCGGCTGTTCCAGAGCATTCCCAGCGTGATCGGCTAGCGCATGTTTTCCATTAGTGACGCGCAGATCAACGCGCTGCTGGCCTACTTCCTGTGGCCGTTTGCACGCATTGTCGGCCTGATGCTGGCCGACCCGCTGCTGTCGTCCAAGAGCATTCCGCGTCGTTACAAGGCCGGTTTTGCCATGTTCCTGACTATTCTGCTGGCGCCGTTGCTGCCACCGATGCCCGAGGTGTCGGTGGTGTCGGCGCAGGGCACGCTGATTGTCATCCAGCAGCTGCTGATCGGCATCATTATCGGGGCGGTGATGCGCGTGGTCATGTCTGCGGTGGAAATGGCCGGCTTCCTGATGGGCTCGCAAATGGGCCTGGGTTTTGCCATGTTTTTCGACCCGCAACATTCAGCCCAGGTGCCGGCGGTGTCGCGGGTGCTGTCAGTGTTTGCCACCTTGCTATTCCTGACCTTCGATGGCCACCACATCCTGATTGCCACGCTGGCAGAAAGCTTTCGCCTGATGCCGATCGGTACGCCGCTGCCGTCTGCCACCCTGCAGTCGGTGGCGGTGTGGGGCGGGCAGCTATTCGGCTGGGGTTTGTGGCTGTCGCTGCCGGTAGTGGGTACGCTGCTGGTAATCAACCTGGCTATCGGCGTCATGACGCGGGCGGCCCCGCAGTTCAACGTGTTTTCTTTCGGCTTCCCGGTGACGCTGTTCATCGGCTTTGTGGCGCTGTACCTGTCCTTGCCATTGCTGGAGCCGGCTATCAGCCAGATCTATCGCGAGTCGTTCGACTTTATCGGCGGAGTGCTGAAGCTGCGCTAGCTTTTTGCTAGAATTGCGGTCTGGATTTTTGCGGCTTGCCGGTGGCAAGCTGCCAACACTATCAAACCGAGGCTTTTATGGCTGGCCACAGTAAATGGGCGAACATCAAGCACAAGAAAGAACGCGCTGACGCCAAGCGCGGCAAAATCTTTACCCGTCTGATCAAGGAAATCACCGTTGCCGCCAAGATGGGCGGCCCGGACCTGGATTCCAACCCGCGCCTGCGTCTGGCCGTGGACAAGGCCTGGGACGCCAACATGCCCAAGGACAACATCCAGCGCGCCATCGACCGTGGTGCCGGCACGCTGGAAGGCGTGGACTACATGGAATGCCGTTACGAAGGTTACGGCATTGGCGGCGCAGCGGTAATGGTGGACTGCCTGACCGACAACAAGACCCGTACCGTGGCCGATGTGCGTCACGCCTTCTCCAAGTACGGCGGCAATATGGGTACCGATGGTTGCGTGGCCTTCCAGTTTACCCATTGCGGTTACCTGGTATTTGCGCCGGGTACCGACGAAGATGCGCTGATGGAAAAAGCGCTGGAAGCCGGTGCCGACGACGTGGTCAGCAACGACGACGGCTCGCTGGAAGTGATTACCCCGCCGTACGAGTTCACCCGCATCAAGGGCGAGCTGGAAGCTGCCGGCTTCAAGTCCGAGATGGGCGAAGTGACCATGCGTCCGCAAAACGAAAGCGTGCTGGCCGGTGACGACGCCGTGCGCATGCAGAAACTGCTGGATGCACTGGAAGACCTGGACGACGTGCAAGAGGTGTACACCTCTGCGGTGATGGAAGACTGATGCTCGCAGTCCGCCTGGCCAAAGCCTGCTCGATAGCAGGCTTTTTGTTTGCGTTGTGCCACGCAGGGTTGGCCGCCGCCGAGCCCTTGCGCATGTACTGTAGCGAGCACACCGTACCCAAGCATTTTGCCGATAATGGCCGCCCTGCCGGTTACGGGGTAGACCTGGGGTTGGCCATCCTGAAGCAGGCTGGCATCGAGGCCGAAGCCTACTGCGTGCCATGGGCACGCGCCATCCAGGAGGTGGCGGCTGGTAAGGGCATCATGGCGCCGGTGTTTTCCAAAACGCCGGAGCGCGAGCAGCAGATGCTGTTTTCGCAGAAGGTGATGGAAGACCCGGTAGTACTGGTGCAGGCAGCGGCGCGGCCGTTTGCCTTCCGTCATCCTTCCGATCTGGCCGGACGTCGGGTGGGTACCACCCGCGCCTCGCGCTTCACCGATGCCTTCAATGCCGCGATGTCATCGATGCTGATCAATGAAGACGGCGGCCCGCAGCAGCGTTTGCAGATGCTGGTGGCCGGTAGGCTGGATGCAGCGGTAATCGCCGGTGGCGTGCATGCCGTGCGCTATAACGCGCGCCAGGCAGGCATCCCGATCGAACAGCTGCGTATTGTCAGCTTGCCGATCATGCTGGATCCGAACTTTTTTGCCGTATCGCGGCAATTTCCTGACGCCGGTGGCTTGGTAGCGCGCTTGAATGCCACCATCGCCAGAATGCGCCAGGATCGCAGCCTGAACCGCTTGTTGGCCGAGTTCCAGGCCCGTTACTAGTACTGGCATGAGGGCGGGTTACCCCCGCGGCGCACGGTAAACACGCCGTAGCGCCGCGATGCTTGCCCACGCCCCGATGACGGGCAGGGCAAGGTTGGCCGCAGACGGTTCTGCCGGCGGCCAGGCGGCGGTCAGAACACCGACTCGCCGCTACGGGTGGTGAAACGGTCCAGCGCTTCCAGACCGGCCAGCGAGTTGCCGCGCGCGTCCAGCCCCGGGCTCCA
The DNA here is from genome assembly GCF_007644045.2 of Vogesella urethralis. Classification (GTDB taxonomy): domain Bacteria; phylum Pseudomonadota; class Gammaproteobacteria; order Burkholderiales; family Chromobacteriaceae; genus Vogesella; species Vogesella urethralis. The sequence goes on along the minus strand of NZ_VMDW02000135.1, from coordinate 74,620 downwards.
CACCGCAATGCTCATCTTGCCCGGCAGGATGGCCAGAATGCCGCCGCCGACGCCGCTCTTGCAGGGCAAACCGACGCGGTAGGCAAACTCGCCGGCTGCGTCATAGGTGCCGCAGGTCAGCATGATGGCGTTTACCTGTTTGGCCTGGCTGCGGCTGAGGCGTTGCTGACCGCTAACCGGCGAGGCGCCGTGGTTGGCCAGAAACAGGCCGGCGCGCGCCAGCTCGCGTACCGACATGCGCAGGCTGCAGGCGCGGAAGTAGTGCGCCAGTACCTGGTCTACCGGGTTGCGGATATTGCCGCAGCTCTTCATGAAGTGCGCCAGCGCCGCATTGCGGTGGCCGTGTTCGGCTTCCGACGACGCGATCACGTAGTCGAAATCCAGTGCTTCCTCGCCACTTTCCTCGCGCAGGAAGGTGCGCAGCGCCGCGCTGCTGTCGCCTTGCTGGCTGATGGCGATATCGGTCACCACCAGCGCGCCGGCGTTGATGAACGGGTTGCGCGGAATGCCCTGTTCGTATTCCAGCTGTACCAGCGAGTTAAACGGGTTGCCGGACGGTTCTTTGCCAACGCGCTGCCACAGCGCTTCGCCGGTTTGGGCCAGCGTTTGCGCCAGCATGAAGGCTTTGGAAATGCTCTGGATGGAAAAACGCTTGTCGGCGAGGCCGGTGTGGAAGTGCTGGCCGTCCAGGGTGGAAACCGCCATCGCAAACTGGCTGGCGCTTTCCCCTGCCAGCGCCGGGATGTAGTCCGCCGGCTTGCCAGCCGGCAGGTAGGGGACGATGTCGCGGGCGATATCGTCGATCAGTTGCTGAATGTCCATTTTTTATCACAGGTGTTGTGGTGGTGAAGGTGGCGCGGGCGGTCTTTGCCGCCCTGCTGCCGGTGCCTGTGGCCAGGGTTGGCCGCAGGCTGCCGCGGGTTGGCCCGCGTGCATTCAGGGTTGGGGCGGCGTACCCCATTCGGCCAGAAAGGTGGTACGGAACTGCATCAGCCAGGCCAGGCGTTGTTCGCCCAGTGCCCTGCCGGCTGCGGTCTGCATGGTGGCGGGCAGCGTCGCCAGCTTTACGGTGATGTGGTCCAGCGCGTAGCGGCGGTCGTCCAGCGGCCGCTGCAATGCTTGCGGGTCCTCCGGGTGCGCCAGCTGGCTGTCCATTTTACCGGCGGTATAAAACAGCCGCGCCAGGCCCACGGCACCCAGTGCGTCCAGCCGGTCGGCGTCTTGCACGATTTGCGCCTCCAGCGTTTGCGGCGCGATGGCCGCCGAAAAGCTGTGCGCCTCGATGGCGTGGCCGAGCGCGGCCAGCTTGTCAGCCGGGAAGCCGGCAGTTGCCAGCTCACGGCAGGCCAAGGCTGCCGCCTGGCGCGAGGCCAGATGGCGCTCCGGGTGGTTCTTGGGCAGGTTGACCAGGTCGTGCAGGTAACAGGCCGCCATCACCACCAGGGCGTCGGCCTGCGGGTAGCTGGCCAGCAGTTCGCGGGCGGCCTGCCAGACCCGTTGCAGGTGGGCCAGGTCGTGGGCGCCGTCGTTGCCGGCGTGGTGTTGTGCCAGTTGCTGGCAGACCGGCTGCCAGTGCGTCAGGTCGTGCATGATGAAGCGGCTTCTCGATAAGGGCCGCCCATTAAAAAAGGCTGGCCGCAGGCTGTCAATGCGTGTCGGGCCAAAAAGCAAAAAGCGCCCCGAGGGGCTAATGCCAGTCAGTTAACGCTGACTGGCATTTTTCGTTGGATATTTGTGTGCCCTGTTCTTCACCACTCGCGGGCAATGTCGGTCTGGTCTGCGGGGTGGTAGGACAAACAGACTCGACTGCTCCAGCAAGCGCGCCAATTGCACAGGCAACGTACCTGCCGAGCTCAGGCTGGCAAAGCACAGCACATTCACTATCGCGTAGCTGGCAGTCTGGAAACTGATCCGGCGTGGTTCTACCTTCGCTTGCGCAGCCATCTCCCGCATCCACCGCCGCAGCAAGGTATACGCAATCAGTACCCCCCATAGCTCTTGCCGAACCAAGTCTGGCTGTTTGCTGCGCAACACCGGCTCGGCATGCTGCAGCGATTGTTTGATCTCGCGAAACCCCAGCTCGATTTCCCAGCGTTCGGCATACAGCTGCGCCAACTGCACCGCAGGGTAAGCCTGATGATCCAGCACCGAGGTCAGATAGCGCCGCTTTCGTCCGGCCATCTCCACCTCTATCAGCCGGGCCTGCCAATAACGGGGCAGCGCGGGATGCTGCTTCCGTGCCTGCGGCGAGACCGGCATGCGTATGAGGGTGTCCCCGGCAGAGAACTGCATCACACGCTCGTAACGCAACTTGTCTTTGGCCCGCATCAGCCAGTGCCGCGAAACACCCTGTTCCTGCCACTGCAGCAGGAAGGCGGCCGAGAAGTAAGCCCGATCAAACAAGGTAATCGAATGATCCTGCCCTTGCAGACCCGCTGCGAGTGTCAGCTCGCCACGGTCCATGCCCCCCATTTGGGCATCCAATAACTCATGGCTGAGGGTGTCCATCAGGCAGACCGCACGGATCTGTGCCCAAGGGAGTGCCCCATGCTGTGTGGCGCAACGGCCAAGCTGCTGCTGATTTTCCGGGGTGTCCGGCGCACACCAGACGACCCCGTCAACGGCCAGTACGCGCAAGGCGTCATGGGTGGGGGCTCGGTTCCAGGCTTGGGTGAGCATCCGGAACAGTTGCGCCATCGGCTCGTCGCGCCAGGAGCTGACGTGCCTGAACGCTGGCGCTGGGTGCGGGTAGGGTTTGTTGATCGAGACTCAGCGCCAATTGCTGCACGACCTGCCATAGCGGTAAGTGGCGAAAGAGTGCTAGGCCAATGACCAGCCAGACGGCATGCTCGGCAGGGAGTTTACGACGCCGGATAGAGGCTTTACCGGTTACGGCGAGGGCTTGTGCGATCCAGTCTGGGTCAATCAATGCGGCCAATGCTTCCAAGCGAGAGGGGGTGTGTGGCAGCGTGTCATTTAATGCGTGTTGTAGCAGGCTCATACAGCAAAAAAGGGAACATGATGAACATGTTCCCTTTTACTGGATTTGCAGTCGCAAGTCTTAACTGACTGGCATTGCCCCGAGGGGCGCTGTTGTCGGCATGAAGCGGGTTACTTCTTGCCTTTGATGCTTTCTTCCAGCTCCTGGAAAGTGGGGCGTTCGGTGGAGTACAGCACCTTGCGGCCAAACTCTACCGCAGTTTGCGGTGCGTAGCCCTGCATGCTGGCCAGCAATACGGTCTTGATGCACTGGAACTCTTTCGAGCTTTCGTCCAGTTTCTGCTCCAGCAAGGTACCCAGCGGCGCCACGATACCGTACGCCAGCAGAATACCCAGAAAGGTCCCCACCAGTGCGGAGCCGATCATGCCGCCCAGTACCGCTGGCGGCTGGCCTACCGAGCCCATGGTGTTTACCACGCCCAGTACCGCTGCCACGATACCGAAGGCCGGCAAGGCATCACCCAGCCGGGTAATGGCCGCCGCCGGGGCGTGGCCTTCGTGGTGGTGGGTCTCGATTTCGATATCCATCAGGTTTTCGATTTCCATCGCGTTCAGGTTGCCGGACACCATGATGCGCAGGTAGTCGGTGATGAAGTCCATCACATGGTGGTCGTGGGCGATGGCTTCGTACTTGGAAAACACGGCGCTGCTATGCGGGTCTTCGATGTCTTTTTCCACCGACATCAAGCCTTCCTTGCGGATTTTGACCAGGATTTCAAACAACATGCCCAGCAAATCCATGTAGCGGGCTTTGGTGTAGTGCGAGCCTTTGAACAGGGTGGGCAGCGCGCCCTTTACCGCTTTCAGCGTCTTGCCCTGGTTGGATACCACGAAAGCACCAATGGCGCCGCCCAGAATGGCCATCAACTCGGTGGGGAGGGCGTGCACGATGACCATGATGTCACCGCCGTGAATGATGTAGGCGCCAAAAATACAAACCAGCGCGATTGCGTAACCGATAGCTACGTTCATGAGACTGCGTTCCCCTTGATAGGCAAGGCGTGAGATTGTCTGAATTTAAGGATAGATGTGCCGGGAATGCCAGCCGCAGCGCAGCATGTCAATAATCCACCCTGCCACGTAAGGCCTTGATGCTACCGCGATTGGATTTGCCTGCCAACCGCCGTAGCTGGCTGCCACGCGTGGGTTTGGTTGCCTTGCGTGGCTTGTCGCGGTGGGCGGCAGCGTCAATCAGGGCCTGTAGGCGCTGCAATGCAGCATCGCGGTTTTGTTCCTGGGTGCGGTATTGCTGCGCCTTGATGACGATGACGCCATCCTTGTTGATGCGCTGATCCGCCGCGGCCAGCAAGGCTGCCTTCAGTGTGTCGGGCAGCCGCGAGGCGGCAATGTCAAAACGCAAGTGTACGGCGCTGGCGACCTTGTTGACGTTCTGGCCGCCGGCGCCCTGGGCGCGGATGGCAGTCCAGCTGACATCGTCCGGGTGAAGCTGCATCGGGCAGGTCCTGTGGCGGTAAGGTTGGCCGCAGTCTAGCGGGTGCGCAGGGTGCTGGCTAGCCGGCTGCGCCGCGGGGTTGCTGACGGCGGTCGGCAAACGGTTTGCTGGCATCCAGGCTGCGCTGGCGCTTCTTCAGGTACATCGCCTTGTCTGCTTGCTCGATCAGGGCTTCCAGGTCGGTGCCGGTGTGCATGTCGCAGCGGCCAATGCTGGCGGTGACCGTTACCAGACTGCCGGAGGGCAGGGCGATCGGCCGGCTCAGCTCGTAATCCAGGTCCGCGATCAGCTGATCGATTTGCTGGCGTTGCGGCCGGCACAGCGCCACGATGAATTCATCACCGCCAAAGCGGCAGCAGACGTCACCGTGGTTCAGCAGCGTCATCAGGCGTTCGGCGGTAATCTGCAACACCACGTCGCCGGCTTTGTGCCCGAACTGGTCATTCACCGGTTTGAAGCGGTCGAGGTCGATCTCCAGCATCGCCATCACGTTGTTGGGGCCGGCACTTTGCTGTAGCTGGGTCATGTGACGCAGGCCCGCCCGGCGGTTGAACAGGCCGGTCAGCAGGTCGCGGTCGGCCATGTGCTGCATCTCGTTGTGGCTGCGCGCCAGCTCGCGCATGGCGTGTTCCGCCTGGTGACGTGCCTTTTTCAGCTTGTACAGGTTGTCGTAGTGGCGGCGGGCATGGTGCAGCATGATGCGCGCCACCGACAGGCTGAGCAGCAGGCTGATGGTGACGTTCTCGATGACGGTGGCGACGGCAAAACTGCTCAGGTCGAACAGCTGCAGCGATGCAATGGCGATCAGCCAGTTGCATACCGACGCCAGCGCCAGCACCCGTAATTGCGAGGCGGTGGCCAACAGTACCAGGTCGATCACGGCAAAACCTTGGGTCATCGACAGATAGTCCACGCCGATGCGGTCCAGCTCGTAACCGAACCACACCACGATCAGCGGGTAGACCACGCCGATGCTGACATGAAAGCGGTTTCCCCATTGCCGTGCCTGGTGGCCGTGCATCAGCAGCAGGCCGCCCAGTGCCCAGACAATACCGAGGATGCGCGGCACGAAAATGCTTTCCCAGTGTTCGCGGTTCTGGAAGTACTCCACGCAGAACATCAGGCTGAAAATGCCACCTACCAGTAGCGCTGCCATGCGTCGTGCCGGCAGGGCGTGCTGGTCCTGCCTTTGCTGGAAGCGTGCTTTGCGGTGCGGTTTGTCGAGCTTCATGCGCGGGCGAAGATTTTACCGGGGTTCAGCAGGCCTTGCGGGTCCAGCGCCTGTTTGATGGCACGCATCAGTTGCAGGCCGTGCGTGCCAGCTTCCGCGACCAGATAGACCTGTTTGCCGATACCGATGCCGTGCTCGCCGGTACAGGTGCCTTCCATTTGCTGGGCACGCAATACCAACCGGTGGTTGATGGCCTTGGCGCGCGCCAGGCTGGTGTCGTCGCCGGGTTGAACCAGCAGCATCAGGTGGAAATTGCCGTCGCCCACGTGGCCGAACAGGGGTGCGGCCATCTGTTCGGCGGCCAGGTCGGCATAGGTAGCCTCGATGCATTCGCTCAGGCGCGAAATCGGCACACAGACGTCGGTGGCGACGCAGCGGCTGCCAGGTTGCAGCTGCAGGCCGGCAAAGTAGGCGTTATGGCGCGCCTGCCACAGCTTGTTGCGGTCTTCGTCACGGGTGGCCCAGGCAAAGTCGCCGCCGCCGTTGGCCGCAGCCAGCTCGCCTACCATGGCTGCTTGTTCGGCTACCGCTTGCGCGGTGCCGTGAAACTCCAGGAACAGCGTCGGGCGTTCCGGGTAGTCGGTGCGGCTATGGCGATTTACCGCCTGCATGGTCAGCCCGTCCAGCATTTCGGCTCGCGCCAGCGGTATGCCGCACTGGATGCTCTGGATGACGGTATCGACCGCGCCGCGCACGCTGTCGAAATTCACCACCGCGGCCGACATGGCTTCCGGCATGCCGTACAGGCGGACGGTGACTTCGGTAATGATGGCCAGCGTGCCCTCCGACCCTACCAGTAGCCGCGTCAGGTCGTAGCCGGCCGATGATTTGCGGGCACGGCTACCGGTGTGCACCACTTCGCCGCTGGCCAGTACTGCCGTCAGCGCCAGCACGTTTTCGCGCATGGTGCCGTAACGGACGGCGTTGGTCCCGCTGGCGCGGGTTGCGCTCATGCCGCCCAGCGTGGCGTCGGCGCCAGGGTCGATCGGAAAGAACAAGCCGCTGTGGCGCAGCTCGCGGTTAAGCTGCATGCGGGTAACGCCGGCTTCCACCGTGGCGGTGAGGTCGGCCTCGTGTACCGCAACAATGCGGTTCATCTGCGATAAGTCCAGGCAGATGCCGCCGTGAATGGCGAGGGTGTGGCCTTCTACCGAGCTGCCGGCGCCGTAGGGAATCATCGGCACGCCATGCTGGCTGCACAGGCGGGCGATATCGCTGACCTCGGCGGTGCTGTGCGGCCAGACCACGGCGTCCGGCAGGGCATCGGCGTGGCAGGATTCATCGTGGCCATGATGAGCGCGAACGGCATCAGCAGTGGATAGCCGCTCGCCCAGCAGGGCGCGCAGGTCGGCAAGCAAGGCGGGTAGCGCTGACATGGTAGCAATCCGGCAAAATGACGTTTAATTATCTACCATATTGTGTTTGGTTTGCACTGCCTGCTATCAAGAATGCGTTAATTTTATCTGCTGGGTGTTGAAAATGCGGACGATGCCGTAGGCCGCATCGTCCGCAGCAGGCTCAGGCAAGTTGCCAGCCACCGTCGCCCAGCAGTTGCAGCTGGGCGGTGTGGTGTGCCAGCAGCGTGCTGCGGTGCCCCACGCTGACCAGCACCGTGTCGGGCAACTGGCTGCGCACCAGGCGGTACAGCGCGTCTTCCAGCCCTTCGTCCATGGCCGACGTGGCCTCGTCCAGGAACGCTACCTTGGGGGCGGCCAACAACAAGCGGCCGAATGCCAGCCGCTGCTGCTCGCCCAGCGACAGGATGCGGCTCCAGTCGGCGACCTCATCAAGACGGCTGGCGAGGTGGCCCAGCTGTATGGCCTGCAGCACATGACTGATACGGTCGTTGTCGACAACAGCGGCTTGCGGATAGCTTAGGGCATCGCGCAAGCTGCCAAGCGGCAGGTAGGGCTTTTGCGATAAGAACAGTGCTTGCTGATGAGGGTAGGCGACTTGGCCTTCGCAGTACGGCCACAGCCCGGCAATGGCGCGCAATAGTGTGGTTTTTCCGCTACCGGACGGGCCGCGGATCAGCAGGGCGTCGCCGGTTTGCAATGTGAGATCCAACTTGCTCAGTAACGGTTTGCCTGCCGGCGTCTGCAAGCTCAAGTGTGACAGGTGCAGGCCGCTGTCACGTGCTTGTACTGGTAGTGTGGCCAGTGTATCGCTGGCTTCGGCGGCATCCAGAAAGCCGGTAAGACGGTCCAGTACCGCTTTGTACTGTGCAAAGTCGTCGTAGGCGCGGCGGAAGAACGACAGGTTGTCCTGTAGTTGGCCAAAAGCCTGGGCGGTTTGCACCATGTCGCCCAGCGAGATTTGTTTAGAGAAGAAGCGCGGTGCCTGGATGATGAACGGAAACACGGCAGCGGTCTGGCTGACAATGAAGTTGAAGCCGGTGAATTTCAGGTTCCGGAACAGGATGGCCCAGCTGTTGTCGATCAGTCGGCCAAAGCGGCTGCGCAGCTGGGTGCCCTCTACCTGGTCGCCGCGGTAAAAGGCAATGCTTTCGCTGTACTCGCGCAGCCGTACCAGCGCATAGCGGTAGTCGGCGCCCAGTTTTTCGTTGAGGAAGTTCAACCGGATCAGCGGGCGACCGATGCGGAAAGCAAACACGGTGGCCACAATCACGTACAAATAGACGGCAAAAACCATGCCGCGAGGAATCTCCAGCCCAAATACTGCCAGGACACCGGACAGACCCCACAGGATCAGCGTGAATTCGAAGGTGGAAACCAGTGCGTCGATCACCCCCATCGATAGCGACAGGCTGCTGCTGACAAAACTGGCGATGTCCTGTTGCACGCGCTGGTCCGGGTTGTCGATCGGATCGGCCAGGTGCTGGGTGCGGTAGAACGTCTGACCTTGTAGCCAGCGCGATAGCAGGCGCTCGTTCAGCCATTCACGCCAGCGGATGACAAAGGCCTGCTGGATGTATACCTCGAACAGGCTGCGGCCAACGTGTACGCTGGCCAGCACCGCAAAGATCAGCATCGACGACCAGAACAGCTTGGCGTCCAGCTTTTGCAGCGAGGCGTACATTTCGTTGTACCAATTGGAAAACAGTACGTTCACCCGTACGCCGGCCAGGGTCACCAGCAGGACCAGCAGAATGGTGAGTACCGGCCGCCAGCCATGGCTTGCCGGGCGGAAGAAGTCGCCAGCCAGGCGCCAGAACTGACGCCCCCAGCGGCTGAAGCGGACAGCCAGCCAGATGGCGGCGGCACTCGCCAGCATGGTGATCAGCATGGCTTTGAGCAGCCAGATGCCGCTGGCCAGTAATTCGTTTCCCCAGTTCATCGGTAAAGCTCCTGTCTTGGTTTTCTTTTGTTTTCAATGACTTGGCAAGGTTGGGTTGCCGCCCGCAACGCCGGCTGCAGGGGGCTTGACGGCTTTGCTACAATAGCGGTTCGTCACATAACCGGAACAGGCCAAGGTAGCCATGCTCAACCTCTATAACACACTGACCCGCCAGAAAGAAGAATTCAAACCCCTCGTACCCGGCCAGGTAAAGATGTACGTGTGTGGCATGACCGTCTATGACCTGTGCCACATCGGCCACGCCCGCATGCTGACCGCGTTCGACGTGATCTACCGCTGGTTTGTTGCCAGCGGTTACGACGTGACCTATGTGCGCAATATTACCGACATCGACGACAAGATCATCAAGCGTTCTGCCGAGCGCGGCATCAGCGCCGAAGCGCTGGTGGAAGAAACCATCGCCGACATGCACGCCGATACCGAAGCGCTGGGCCTGCTGCGGCCAACCTTCGAGCCGCGTGCCACCCAGCACATCGGCGGCATGCAGGACATCATCAGCAAGCTGATTCACCGTGGCAAGGCCTACCCGGCACCCAACGGCGACGTGTACTACGCGGTGCGCGAATTCGACGGCTACGGCAAGCTGTCCGGCAAGACGCTGGAAAGCCTGCGCGCCGGCGAACGCATCGACGTGGACCCGAACAAGCGCGATCCGTTCGACTTCGTGCTGTGGAAAGCCGCCAAGCCGGGCGAGCCGCAGTGGCAAAGCCCGTGGGGCGCCGGCCGCCCCGGCTGGCACATCGAGTGCTCGGCCATGAGCTGCCACCACCTGGGCGAACATTTCGATATCCACGGCGGCGGTGAAGACCTGCAGTTCCCGCACCACGAAAACGAAATCGCCCAGAGCGAGGGCGCCCATGGCCACCAGTACGTCAACTACTGGATGCACAACGGCTTCATCAACGTGGACGGCACCAAGATGTCCAAGAGCCTGGGCAACTTCTTCACCATCCGCGACGTGCTGGGCCATTTCGACGGCGAGGTCATCCGCTTCTTCATCGTGCGCAGCCACTACCGCAGCCCGGTGAACTTTACCGATGGCATTCTCAACGACGCCAAGCAGGGCCTTACCCGTCTGTACACCGCACTGCGCGGCCTGGATCTGCCTGCCAGCAGCGGCATCGACTGGGCCAACCCGTACGCGGCGCGCTTCAAGGCGGCGATGGACGACGACTTCGGCACCTCCGAAGCGGTGTCGGTCCTGTTCGAGCTGGCCGGCGAAGTGAACAAGAGCAAGGACCTGGCGCTGGCCCGCTTGCTGAAAGACCTGGGCGGCGTGCTGGGCCTGCTGCAGCGCGACCCGGAAGCCTTCCTGCAAGGCGACAGCGCCGAAGGCGGCCTCAGTGCCGAACAGGTAGAAGCGCTGATCCAGGCGCGCAAGGACGCGCGTGCGGCCAAGAACTGGGCCGAGTCCGACCGCATTCGCGACGAGCTGACGGCTGCCGGCATCGTGCTGGAAGACAGCGCCGGCGGTACCACCTGGCGTCGTGCCTGAGGCATCAACAGCAGGGAAGGTTGGCCGCGGCCAGCTTTTCCTTGCCAACATCCGGCATAGTCTGGATAATCACGCGTTTTGAAGAAGTACAGGCAAAACCCCTGTACCCGAGTGAAAAGGAAAAGCCATGCAAGCCGATATTCAGCCGAACTACAAAGAAGTAGCCGTTACCTGCTCCTGCGGTAACCAGTTCACCACCAAGTCCACCATGGGCAAAGAAGCGTTCCACATCGAGGTGTGCTCCCAGTGCCACCCGTTCTACACCGGCAAACAGAAGATCGTTGATACCGCTGGTCGCGTTGATCGCTTCAACCAGAAGTTTGGCAACTTCTTCAAGCGCTAATCCGCTTGCAGGACCCAAAAAAGGCAGCCACTGGCTGCCTTTTTTGTTTTTGGTGGCGTGCCGACCGGCAAGTGCGGCATCCGCTATGGCGCATGACAGATGCTGGGAATTGTCGCCCCGGAGAGACGCTCAGGCAGGCGGGGCTGCTCCCCGTCATAAAGCGCAGCGCCACCGGGCAGGGTTATCGTCTACACTGTGCGGATTACGTTAACGCCCCCGTCACATGAAGCCGCTCCACATTGTTTATCTGTCCCACGGCAGCCGCAAATACCACGATCAGACCCGTTTTTCCGTCCTGACGCTGCTGCACCTGTTGTTGCAGCAACAGCGCCAGGATGTACGTATCGTGGTGTATACCGACGACGCGGCCGAAGTGCCGGCCCACCCGCTGATTCGCGCCATCGTGTTGCAGCGGCACGAACTGGCGGCTTTCCGTGGCCCGTTCGACTACGTGCACCGCATCAAACTGAACGTATTGCGTCGCGCCAGCCAAGAGCTGGACGGCGCGTTGCTGTATGTGGATTGCGACACCCGCTGGCTGCATCTGCCCGACACCCTGTTTGCCCGCCTGCGCGGCGAGGGGGGCGGCGCGCCGGTGTGCTGCATGCACGTGCCGGAAGGCGCGTTCTCCGAACAGTTCTTTGCCGACTACTACCGTTTTGTGCAGCACAAGCAACCACAGCTGCAAGCGCTGGGCATTGCCGATACCTCGCGCTTGCTGATGTGGAACGCGGGTGCCATCGGCCTGCCGGCCGGCAGTACCGCGTTTTTTGACGACGTGATTCGTACCAGCGACTACCTGTTTACCCGCGTGGTGCCGCGTAACTGGGTAGAGCAGTTTGCCCTGTCGCTGGTGGCGTGCAGCCGCTACGAGATGGTGGCGCTAGACGCGGCGCTGCATCACTACTGGAATTACAGCTACGAAGCGCCGCTGTACTTGGCCACTTTCTTCGACGCGCAGCCAGCCGGGCAGCCGGTTGAGGCGCTGGCGGCGGCCTGCGCCAGCCACGACTGGCGCGAGGACGAGCTGAAGCGTTTGCAAGCCGCGCCCGAGCACAAGCGCCAGCGCCGCCGCAACAAGCTGCGCAATTCGCTGCAGAAACGCCGTATCGACCTCAAGATCGCCATCGCCCGCCTTGGCCTGCGCCTGCGCGGCCAACTGGGTTAGGCTTTGCCGGCAACGCGCTGATGCTGTCTTGCGCCGCCGCCGTGGCAATTGCCCGGCGGCGGCTTGCCGTTTGTGGCTAGGTGCGGCGGCGGTTTGTCACTACAATGGTGTCTTGATTCCTCTTCGCTCTTCCCGCGCATGCTGACTTATTCCGCGCACGGCCAGGCAACCGCCCGGCCTACCGAGAAACCCTGGGTGTTGCTGCTGCTGTGTTTTGTCTGGCTGTGGCCGGGCATTCTCGGGCATACCCCCTGGAAACCCGACGAGCCGTACGTGACGGCAGTGGTGCAGGCTTTCGTCTCTGGCGGCCACTGGCTGCTGCCTAGCATTGACGGCCAGCCCTACCTGGAAAACTCCCCGCTGTATTACTGGGTGGCCGCCGGGCTGGCACGGCTGCTGTCGCCGTGGCTGTTGCCGCTGCACGATGCCGCCCGCCTGGCAACGCCGTTGTTCATGGCGCTGGCGTTGGCGTTTGCCGGCGGTATCGGTCGCGAGCTGGTTGGCCGCAGGCATGGCCGCAGCGTGGTGATGATCCTGATCGGTTGCCTCGGCCTGATCGTCACCGGCCACGAGATGAACCCGGTGGTGGCCGGTTTCGCCGGTTTTGCCGGCGCGCTGTATGCCATGGTCTTGAGTTTGCGCGCGCCGGCGCTGGCAGGTGCGCTGCTGGGCGCCGCGAGCGTGGTGGTGTTCCTGTCTACCAACCTGCTGCAGCTGCTGCTGGTGTGGAGCGTGGCCTTGCTGTTGCCGGCCTTTGCCAGCTGGCGTAGCAAGCGCTACGCCATCACCCTGCTGATGGCGCTGCTGTTTGCCGCGCCGCTATTGCTGGTATGGCCGTGGGCCTTGTATAAGAACTACCCGCTGGTGTTTGCGCAGTGGTGGCAGGCATTTGCGCTGGGCCCGCTGCGTGGCTTCGGCAACGTCGGCCTGTTTCATGAGCTGGGTTACTACCCCAAGCTGGTGTTGTGGTACGCCTGGCCGGCTTGGCCGTTGGCCGCATGGGCACTGTGGAAAAACCGCCGTTACGAGCTGCCGATGCTGCAGCTGCCACTGCTGAGTTTTGCGGTGCTGCTGCTATTGCTGACCTTTTCCAGCAATACCCATACCGAAGACGCCATGCCCCTGCTGTTGCCGCTGGCCGTGCTGGGGGCGGTCGAGCTGGATAGCCTGCGCCGCGGTGCTGCGGCCTTCCTCAACTGGTTTGGCCTGATGGCATTCGGCTTCTTTGCCCTGCTGGTATGGCTGGGTTGGGCAGCGATGAATTTCGGCTGGCCGGCCAGGCTGGCAGCCAGGGCAGAGTACTTCAGCCCGTTCTACGAGCCCCGTTTTTCCTGGCTGGCGGTAGCGCTGGCTTTGCTGGCAACGGCAGTGTGGGTGTGGGCGGTGACGCGGCGCCATTTGCGCGGGCGGCAGGCCATTACCAACTGGGCGGCCGGCCTGACCTTGTTCTGGGGCCTGTTGCTGACGCTGTGGCTGCCGTTTCTGGACGCGGCCAAAAGCTACCAGCCGGTGGTGATGGCGATGGTGAAGGCGATGCCGGCTGGCGACCAGTGCGTGGCGGTGGACGCCCGCCAGATGATGGCGCGGGTGAGCTGGCCGTATTACAGCGGTTTGCACTTGAAAGCGGTGGCGCCGGAACAGGCGATACCCTGCAATCTGCAATTGCTGGTTGGCGAGCGCGACGCGGTGCCGGTGCTGCCGGGCTGGCAGCTGCGCTGGCAGGGTAGCCGGCCACGCGACAAGCACGAGGTGTATTACCTGTTGCAGCGCATACCGCTTAGTCACTGAACCACGCGCAACATTGACCAAAGCACAAGGCCGGCGCATGCGCCGGCCTTGTTGCTGTGACTGCGGCCAACCTTAGCTGCTGTAGCCGTTGGGGTTCTGGCTTTGCCAGCGCCAGCTATCGGCACACATGTCGGCCAGCGTTTTTTCGGCACGCCAGCCCAGCAGCTGTTCGGCTTGGGCCGGGTCGGCGTAGCAGGCTGCCACATCGCCGGGGCGACGCGGGGTCACGCTGTAGGGGACCGGGCGGCCGCTGGCCTGCTCAAAAGCTTTGACCATGTCCAGCACCGAGTAACCCTGGCCGGTGCCCAGGTTGACGGTGAGCAGGCCGGCCTGCTGTTGCAGCTTGGCAAGGGCGCACAGATGGCCGCGTGCCAGGTCTTCCACGTGGATGTAGTCACGCACGCCAGTGCCGTCGTGGGTAGGGTAGTCGTCACCGAACACGCTCAGCTGCGCGCGTTTGCCTACCGCTACCTGGCTGATGAACGGCATCAGGTTGTTGGGAATACCGTTCGGGTCTTCGCCGATCTGGCCGCTGGCGTGGGCGCCTACCGGGTTGAAGTAGCGCAGGATGGCAATGCGCCAGTCCGGTTCGGCGTGCGCCAAGTCGCGCAGCATGTCTTCGATCATCAGCTTGCTGCGGCCGTAGGGGTTGGTGGCCGATAACGGAAAGTGCTCGCGGATGGGCACTGACGCCGGGTCGCCGTAGACGGTGGCGGAGGAGCTGAACACCAGTTGCTGGCAACCGTGCTTTTTCATCGCCTTCAGCAGTGACAGCGTGCCGGCCACGTTGTTGTCGTAGTAGCGCAGCGGTTCGGCTACCGACTCGCCCACTGCTTTCAGGCCGGCAAAGTGAATGACAGCCTTGATCGGGTAGCGGAACACCGCCTCCAGGATGGTTTCATCGCGGATATCGCCTTCTACCAGCTGCAGCTGGCGACCTGCCAGTTTCTGTACCCGTTGCAGGGCTTCTGGCTGGCTGTTGCTGAGGTTGTCCAGCACCACCAGGTCGTGGCCTGCCTGCAGCAATTGCAGACAGGTATGGGAACCGATATAGCCGGCACCGCCCGTTACCAGAATCATGATGTACTCCGTTTGATCAGTTACTATCGATGTTAACACTTTATGCTTGAATCATGCAGTGTTGTGGCTGGCTACGGCAAGCCACCAAAAGCCAAGGCCGGCGCGGGCGCCGGCCTTGTAGTGACTGCGGCCAACCTTGCGGCTGGCTGCGGCTTACGGGCTTAGTTCTGCAGCTCGGGCAGGTTGGCGAACAGCTGCAACGCGTCCGGGTTGGCCAGCGCGGTCAGGTTGTTCACCGGCTCGCCGTGGATCACGTTTTTCACCGCCAGCTCGACAATCTTGCCGCTGATGGTTTTGGGGATATCGGCGACGGCAATCAGCTTGGCCGGCACGTGGCGCGGGCTGGCACCCTGCTTGATCTTGTCCTTGATGGCGGCGACCAGTTCGCCATCCAGCACCTGGCCGTCGCGCAGTTTCACGAACAGTACCACCCGCTCGTCGTCCTGCCAGCGCTGGCCCACCACAATGCTTTCCAGCACCTGCGGGAAGGTTTCCACCTGGCGGTAGATTTCGGCAGTGCCGATGCGTACGCCACCGGGGTTGAGCACGGCGTCGGAACGGCCGTAGATCACCATGCCGCCGTGCGCGGTCAGCTCGGCGTAGTCACCGTGACACCACACGTTGTCGAAGCGGTCGAAGTAGGCCTTGCGGTACTTCTCGCCGTCGTCGTCGCCCCAGAACCCCACCGGCATCGACGGGAACGGCTGGGTGCAGACCAGTTCGCCTTTCTCGCCTACCACCGGCTGGCCATGGTCGTTGCGGATTTCCACCGCCATGCCCAGGCCACGGCATTGCAGCTCGCCGCGGTACACCGGCAACGCGGCACACCCCAGTGCAAAGCACGACACGATGTCGGTACCGCCGGAGATGGACGCCAGGTTCATGTCGGCCTTGATGGCCTGGTACGCCCAGTCGAAGCTTTCCGCCACCAGCGGCGAACCGGTGGAAAAGACCGCGCGCAGGCAGGACAGGTCGTACTGTTTGCCCGGTTGCAGGTCGATCTTCTTCAGCCCGTCGATGTACTTGGCCGAGGTGCCGAAGTGACTGCAGCGGTAGGCCTGCGCGTACTCCCACAGGATGTGGCCGCCCTTGGCAAACGGCGAGCCGTCGTACAGCATCAGCGTGGCGCCGCTGGCCAGGCCGGAAACCAGCCAGTTCCACATCATCCAGCCGCAGGTGGTGAAGTAGAACAGGCGGTCGCCGCTGTGGATATCGGCGTGCAGCTGGTGTTCTTTCAGGTGCTGCAGCAGGGTGCCGCCGTGGCCGTGCACGATGCACTTGGGTTTGCCGGTGGTACCGCTGGAATACAGGATGAACAGCGGGTGGTTGAACGGTACGCGCACAAACTGCAGCTGGCGGGCCACAAAGCCCTGTAGCAAGCCATCCAGCGTGACGGCGCGCGGTACGTTGGCCGCAAAGGCGTCGGCTTCGCCCAGATAGGGCACCACGACAATTTTTTCTACGGAAGGCAGCTGCTCGGCGATCACACGGATCTTGTCCAGGATCTGTACCGGCTTGCCGTTGTACCAGTAGCCGTCGGGGCAGAACAGCATGCGCGGAGCGGTCTGGCCGAAACGGTCTACCGCGCCGTCGGTGCCGAAGTCCGGCGAGCAGCTGGTCCAGATGGCGCCCAGGCTGCTGGCGGCCAGCATGGCGGCCAGCGTCTCCGGCATATTGGGCATGTAGCCGGCAATGCGGTCGCCGCACTGGATGCCGTGCTCTTTCATCGCCTGCTGCAGCCGCGACACCAGATCGTTCAGCTCCCACCAGCTCAGCTCGCGCTTGGCCTTGTCTTCGCCCCAGAAGCACACCGCCAGCGCGTCGTCGCGGCGGCGCAGCAGGTTTTCGGCGTAGTTCAGCCGGGCGTCGGGAAAGAAGCGGGCGTCGCGCATGTGGCCGTCGTGCTGCAACAGGCGCTCGCCCTTGTCGCCGATCACGCCGCTGTAATCCCACACCTCGTTCCAGAAGCGTGCCGGCTGCGTCACGCTGGCTTGCCACAGGCTGTGGTAGTCGGCGTATTCGGTGTTGTCCAGCGTGGACATCAGCTTGCCGAATGCTGCCAGGTGGGTAGCGGCGGCGCGGTGCGGTTCGGGTTGCCAGATCGGGGTATCGGCAGCGTGCATGGGCGGGTTCTCCTCAGGCGTCGGGTTATTCCAACTGTATGGTTTTTATGTAGTGTACGACGACTTACGTTAACGTAACAGGGGCGCTTGGCCCCTGGGCTGCGCGGTGGCGCTTAGTCTTCCTGGTAGCTGCCGTCGTGCATCCAGCGCGCATGCTGCGGTGCCTGACGGGTGGCAGCCCATTCGTTCAGCATGTCCCACTTTACCTCGTCCAACATTTGCAGCATGCGCGGGGTGCCGCTGTTGCAGGCCAGCTCCAGGCGGTGACCGTTGGGGTCGAAGAAATAGATGCTCTGGAAAATGGTGTGATTGGTGGGGCCGATCACCTTGATGCCGGCCGCCTCCAGCCGCGCTTTGGTAGCCAGCAGGGTGTCCATATCGGCTACCTCCAGCGCCAGGTGCTGCACCCAGGCCGGGGTATTAGGGTCGCGGCCCATTTCCGGGCTGTTGGGCAGCTCGAAGAAGGCCAGGATATTGCCTTGGCCGGCGTCCAGGAACACGTGCATGTACGGGTCTGGCTGCTTGGTGGACGGCACTTCGTTCTCGGCAATGGCCAGCACGAACTTCATGTCGAGGTGCTTTACGTACCACTCGACGGTTTCTTTGGCGTCTTTGCAGCGGTAGGCCACGTGGTGGATTTTCTGGATCAGCATGGGGTGTCTCCGTGTGCGGGGCAGCGATGGCTGCATGGGCTGAACCTTACTGCATTGTTAGATATTGCTCAATAAGTTTGATATTAACAAACAATCAAGCCGCGGCAGCAATGCTACACTGCGGCCAACCTCACTTGCTTATATCGTTATGGACGCAGAAAAAGACGCCCGCCGTGGCATTCAATCCATCGAGGTCGGCGGCAGCCTGCTGCAGGCGCTGGTGCGCGCCGGTACACCGATGATGCTGAAAGACCTGGCGCGCGATGCCGGCATGCCGCCCGCCAAGGCTCACCCCTACCTGGTGAGCTTCGGCAAGCTGGGCCTGGTGGAACAAGACGCCGTGACCGGCCAGTACCGGCTGGGCAGCTTTGCGCTGCAAATGGGCCTGACCGCGCTGCACGAGCTGGACGCGGTCAAGCTTGCCAGCGACGCCGCCACCCGGCTGGCGCTGGACATCAACCAGAACGTGGCGCTGGCGGTGTGGGGCAATCACGGCCCGACCGTAGTGCGCATCGTGGAGTGCAACCGCATCGTGCACATCAATATGCGTACCGGCAGTGTGATGTCGGTGCTGGATTCGGCCACCGGCCGCGTGTTTGCCGCCTGGCTGCCGGCCGAGCTGACGCGCGCCGTCATCGAAAGCGAACTGGCGCACAAGCCGCCCGGGCAGCAGCCCGAGCTGGCGGCCACGCTGGCCGAAGTGCGCCAGCACGGCATGGCGCGAGCCGTCGGCTACCCGCTGCCGGGCATCAATGCGCTGTCGGCGCCGGTATTCGACAGCAGCGGCCAGCTGGCACTGGTGATGACCACGCTGGGCCCGGCGGCCGCGTTTGACCCGGCCTGGGACGGCCCGCTGGCGCAGGCATTGGCCGCGTGCGCGGCGGCCACGTCACGCAGCCTGGGCTACGCGGCGTAGGCGGCTTAACGCCGGCCGCGTGCTTTGGCGTAGCGCGAGCCGGGCTCGCGGCCCAGGGCGTCGGCGATGAACCACGCGCTATCCGCCAGTTGCTCGATGTCCACGCCGGTGTGGTAACCCAGGCCGTGTAGCAGGTACAGCACGTCTTCAGTAGCCACGTTGCCCGATGCGCCCTTGGCGTACGGGCAGCCGCCGAGGCCGGACACCGAGCTGTCGAAGGTACGTACCCCCGCTTGCAGCGCGGTGTGGATGTTGGCGATGGCCATGCCGTAGGTGTCATGGAAGTGGCCGGCCAGTTTGGCTACCGGCACTTGCTCGCTCACTGCGTCCAGCATGGCGGTCACTTTGTCTGGCGTGCCTACACCGATGGTGTCGCCCAGCGATATCTCGTAACAGCCCATGTCGTATAGCGCACGGGCCACCTCGGCCACCTTGCGCGGCGCGATGGCACCTTCGTACGGGCAGCCCACCACGCACGACACGTAGCCGCGTACGCGCACGTTGGCCGCCACCGCACGCTTCATCACCGATTCGAAGCGCTGCAGGCTCTCGGCGATGCTGGCGTTGATGTTCTTCTGGCTGAAGGCCTCGCTGGCAGCGCCGAACACGGCAATCTCGCGCACGCCGGCAGCCAGCGCCGCGTCCAGGCCTTTGTCGTTGGGCACCAGCACCGGGTAATTCACCGTGCCGTCCAGCGGCAGCGCTTGCAGCACCTCGGCGCTATCTGCCATCTGCGGCACCCACTTGGGTGACACAAAGGCGCCGGCTTCGATGTTCAGCAGGCCGCTGGCGGCCAACCTTTGAATCAGCTCCACCTTCACCGCTAGCGGCACGGTCTGTTTTTCGTTCTGCAGCCCGTCACGCGGGCCGACTTCCACAATCTTCACGTGTGTCATGCAGGTTTTCCTCCATGCACCCATTGCTGACGGGCGCAGATATTTCAATAGCGGCTGCGGTAGCCAAAACGCGCCAGCCACAAGCCGGCCGCGATCCAGCCCGCGCGCACAAGCAGCTGCGATAAGCCGGGCGGGGCAATCCATGACAGCAGATGGATAAAGCCGCTGAGGTCACCTAGCCGGACTGGCCTGGCCGGGTCGGGTGGTAGCAGCTGCAACCACGCCCACAGCCCGGAGTTTGGCGGTCTGGCATCCCAGGCCTGCCAGAGTGCAAACAGGTGGTAAGCCGCCAAAGCCAGGCCGGCCAAGGTAACTAGCCAGCCAAAGGTATATCGGGTCATAGGGTTGGCAAGGCGATGATGATGATCACCATGTTAACCCAACAGCATTAGTCCGCCTCGAAATCCACCAGCTCGTCGCCGTCGCCTACCTGCTCGCCGGCGGCAAAGTAGAACGCCTTCACCACGCCGTCGGCCGGGGCGGTGATGGTGTGTTCCATTTTCATTGCTTCCAGGATCAGCAGCGGCTCACCCTTGGCGATGCGGGCGCCGGCTTCGGCTACCAGTGCCACCACGCGGCCCGGCATCGGTGCCTTGAGGTGGGTTTCGCCGTGCACGCCGCCTTCGGTAAAGGCGTACGGGTCCACGTAGTCCAGCGCCACGCGTTCGCCGTCGACAAACAGCACGCGTTGCCGGCCGTGGCGCACCACGGTGGCGGCCAGTTGCTTGCCATCCAGTGTCACGCGCAGCGAGTGGCCGTGCAGGCTGGCCTGGGCGTGCAGCGTGCTGTCGGCGGCGGCGATGCGGTAGCCGTCGGCATCGTGTTGCAGCGTTACGCTGTGGCGGGTGTCGCCCTGCTCGAAGCGGATGCTGCGGGTGTGGCTGCCGTTCAGGCGCCAGCCGGCCAGCGCGGCAAAGGCAGCGTCGCCGCTGGCCTGGCTGGCCAGCACTTCGGCCAGTGCCAGCAAGGCGAGCTGTGTCGCGCTTGGGGCGGCAGGCGCGGGCAGCAGGCTGTCGTGGTGGCGCGCTATCAGGCCGGTGTCCACGTTGCCGCTGGCAAAGTCCACGTTGGCCGCAATGCGGCGCAGGAAGCGGATATTGGTGGTGACGCCCACCACCTGGTAGGCGGCCAGCGCGGCGTCCAGCTGCTGTAGCGCGGCTTCGCGGCTTTCGCCCCACACGATCAGCTTGGCGATCATCGGGTCGTAGAACGGGCTGATGCTGTCGCCCTGCAGCACGCCGGTATCCACCCGCACATTGCCGCTTTCCGGCGGCGGCACCAGGTGCACCAGCGTGCCGGTGGCCGGCAGGAAGCCTTTGTCCGGGTCTTCGGCGTAGATGCGCGCCTCGATGCTGTGGCCGCGAATCTGCAGCTGGTTTTGTGCCAGCGGCAAAGGTTGGCCGCAGGCCACTTTCAGCTGCCATGCCACCAGGTCCTGGCCGGTGATCATCTCGGTCACCGGGTGTTCTACCTGCAGGCGGGTGTTCATTTCCATGAAGTAGAACTGGCCGCTGTTGACGTCCATGATGAACTCGACGGTGCCGGCGCCCACGTAGCCGACGGCACGGGCGGCGGCCACGGCGGCCTCGCCCATCGCGCGGCGGGTGTCGGCCGGCAGGTGCGGGGCCGGCGCTTCTTCCAGCACTTTCTGGTGGCGGCGTTGTACCGAACAGTCACGTTCGAACAGGTAGACGCAGCCGCCCAGGCTATCGGCAAATACCTGGATTTCCACGTGGCGCGGGCGGGTCAGGTATTTCTCTACCAGTACCTTGTCGTCGCCAAAGCTGGCGCGCGCCTCGCGCTGGCAGCTGGCCAGCGCAGCCTCGAAGTCGGCGCTTTTTTCCACGATGCGCATGCCTTTGCCGCCACCGCCGGCGCTGGCCTTGATCAGCACCGGGTAGCCCATGGCGTCGGCTTGCGCCTGCAGGAAGGCGGGGGCCTGTTCGTCGCCGTGGTAGCCTGGCACCAGCGGCACACCGGCTTTTTCCATCAGCGCCTTGGCGGCCGACTTGCTACCCATGGCGGCAATGGCGCTGGCCGGCGGGCCGATGAAGGCGATGCCGGCGGCTTCGCAGGCGGCGGCGAAGTCTTCGTTTTCCGATAAAAAGCCGTAGCCGGGGTGCACGGCCTGGGCGCCGCTCTGGCGGGCGATGTCCAGGATCAGCTCGGCCTTCAGGTACGACTCGGCCGCCGGGGCCGGGCCCAGGCGCCAGGCTTCGTCGGCCAGCTTCACAAAGCGGGCGCCGGCGTCGGCGTCGGAGTACACCGCCACGGTGCGGATACCCATGGCACGGGCGGTCTTGATCACGCGGCAGGCAATCTCGCCGCGGTTGGCAATGAGGATCTTGCTGAACATGGGGCGGTTTACCTCGGGGGCGGCCGGCGCAGGGTTGGCCGCAACGCGGCTGGCGCAAGGGGTAGGGTAGGCGTGCATGGTGTGTCCTGTCTGGCCACGAAACCACACGAAAGTCACGAGAGAAAGCCGGGGGCTTTGGTACAAACCCGGTACGAGGCTGCCTGCCCATCCGGGTGGCAGGTAACCCGTCACCGTTCGGCTACAGGGTCTGCAGCGCTGTATTCCGTCTTGTCCGTGTCTTGCGTGTGCTTCTGTGGCGAAAAATCATTGCCAGCTAGGCGGACGCTTCTCGAAAAAGGCGGCCAGGCCTTCGCGGGCTTCGTCGGTGATACGGATGGCGGCAATGCGGTGCGCGGTATCCGACAGCAGCTCGTCGTTGAGCGGTGAACTGTCGTGCAGGCAGCCCAGCAGCTCTTTGGCGGCAGCCAGTGCGTGCGGTGCACCCTTGCACAGCTCGGCGGCGATCTCGGCGATGCGGCTATCCAGCGCGTCCTCGGCCACCACTTCGTGTACCAGGCCGATGCGCAGCGCGGTGGCGGCGTCGATGCGCTCGGCGCTGAGGAAGTAACGCCGTGCCTGGCGCCAGCCGATGGCATCGGCCACGTAGGGGCCGATGGTGGCCGGAATCAGGCCCAGTCGCACTTCGGTGAGCGCAAAGCGGGCAGCGTCGGTGGCCACGGCGATATCGCATACGGCGGTCAGGCCGGTACCGCCGGCCAGCGCGGCGCCGTGAATGCGGGCGATCACCGGTTTCTTGCTGCGGTAGATGCCCTTCAGCATGGCGGCCAACTTGTTGGCGTCTTCCAGGTTTTGCGCTTCGGTGTAGCCGGCGGCGCGGCGCATCCAGTCCAGGTCGGCGCCAGCCGAAAAGCTCTTGCCGTGGCCGGCCAGCACGATCACGCGCACGGCGTCGTCACGGTTCAGTTCGCGGAAGGCGGCTGTAAGGTCGGCGATGAGGTGTTCGTTCATCGCGTTGTGCAGCTCGGGGCGGTTCATCCAGACGGTGGCCACCTGGCCGCTGCGGGTGATTTCCAAAGTGCTGTAGTTCATTTGAAAACCCTCTCATTTTTTGCCACGGAACCACACCGAGAACACGGAAAAAGGCGAATGCAGCTTCGAGCCGGTCTTACGGGTTCGGGTTTGCTTCTGTGTCTTCCGTGTGCTTCCGTGGCTAAATAAAAAAATTACATACGGAACACGCCGAAACGCGTGCTTTCCACCGGTGCCGACAGGCTGGCTTCCAGCGCCAGGCTTAGCACCTCGCGCGTTTGTGCCGGGTCGATCACGCCGTCGTCCCACAGGCGGGCGCTGGCGTAGTAAGGGTGGCCTTGGCGTTCGTACTGCTCGCGTACGGGTGCTTTCAGCGCTTCTTCCTGTTCGACGCTGAACGCGTCGCCCAGCTGCTCTTTCTTCACTTGGGCCAGCACGCCGGCGGCCTGTTCGCCCCCCATCACCGAAATGCGGCTATTGGGCCACATCCACAAAAAGCGCGGGCTGTAGGCGCGGCCGCACATGCCGTAGTTGCCGGCGCCGAAGCTGCCGCCGATCAGCACGGTGAACTTGGGCACGCTGGCGCAGGCCACGGCGGTGACCAGCTTGGCGCCGTCCTTGGCGATGCCGCCGTTTTCGTATTTCTTGCCCACCATGAAGCCGGTGATGTTCTGCAGGAAGATCAGCGGAATGCCACGCTGGCAACACAGCTCGACAAAGTGGGCACCCTTCAGTGCTGACTCGGAAAACAGGATGCCGTTGTTGGCGATGATGCCGACGCGGTAGCCGTTGAGGCGGGCAAAACCGGTAACCAGAGTGGTGCCGTAGTTCTGCTTGAATTCGTCGAAGTCGGAGTCGTCCACCAGGCGGGCGATGATCTCGCGCACGTCGAACGGCTTTTTGCTGTCGGCGGGGATGACGCCGTACAGCTCCTCGGCCGGGTAGCGCGGTGGCAGCGGCGCGGCGCGGTCCAGCCGGCCCTGCTTTTGCCAGTTCAGGTCGGCCACGATGCGGCGGGCAATGGCCAGCGCGTGGGCGTCGCTTTGCGCCAGGTGGTCGGCCACGCCGCTGATGCGGGTGTGCACGTCGCCGCCGCCCAGCTCTTCGGCAGACACCACTTCACCGGTGGCCGCTTTCACCAGCGGCGGCCCGCCCAGGAAGATGGTGCCTTGTTCCTTCACGATAACGGTTTCGTCGCTCATCGCCGGCACGTAGGCGCCACCGGCGGTGCAGCTGCCCATTACCACCGCAATCTGCGGAATGCCGGCAGCCGACAGGTTGGCCTGGTTGTAGAAGATGCGGCCGAAGTGTTCGCGGTCGGGGAACACTTCGTCTTGCAGCGGCAGGAAGGCGCCGCCGGAATCCACCAGATACACGCAGGGCAGGCGGTTTTCGCGGGCGATTTCCTGCGCGCGCAGGTGTTTTTTGACGGTCATCGGGTAGTAGGTGCCGCCTTTGACGGTGGCGTCGTTGGCCACGATCAGGCAGTCGATGCCGCTGATGCGGCCAACCCCGGTGATGACGCCAGCACCCGGCGCCTCGTCGTTGTACATGCCGA
Source organism: Vogesella urethralis (assembly GCF_007644045.2). Taxonomy (GTDB): domain Bacteria; phylum Pseudomonadota; class Gammaproteobacteria; order Burkholderiales; family Chromobacteriaceae; genus Vogesella; species Vogesella urethralis. Next base: position 50,252 of record NZ_VMDW02000135.1, on the reverse strand, counting down.
AGGCAGCCAGCTGCGACAGCTCCAGGAACGGCGCGCCCGGGTCCAGCAGCAGGTCGATGCGTTCGCGCGGCAGTAGCTTGCCTTTGGCCACATGCTTGTCGCGTGCCTTGTCGCCGCCACCCAGCGCGGCACGGGCCACTTTGGCTTTCAGGTCGGCGACGATGCTGCGCATCTTGTCGGCGTTGGCCTGGAAGTCGGCCGCGCGCGGGGACAGCTTGGATTCGATGATGGGCATGTTGTAGACCCTGTTATTTTTGCCACGGAATCACACGGAAAACACGGACTGAAAGGGCCGGGCTGATCCAGATGCTCGCTCATCACTGCGCTGGGGGCGCGCTTTGCTTTCCGTGTTTTTTCGTGTGCTTTCGTGGCTGAAGAATAGTCTTTGAAGGCTTAGCGGGTTTCGGCCATCAGCTCGCGGCCGATCAGCCAGCGGCGGATTTCGCTGGTGCCGGCGCCGATTTCGTACAGCTTGGCGTCGCGCAGCAGGCGGCCGGTGGGGTATTCGTTAATGTAGCCGTTACCCCCTAGGCACTGGATGGCGTCCAGCGCCATCTGGGTGGCGCCTTCGGCGGCGTACAGGATGGCACCGGCGGCGTCTTTGCGCGTCTGGCGGCCTTGCTCGCCACGGTCCAGCGCCTGGCCCACGGCGTACACGTAGGCGCGGCTGGCCGACAGCTTGACGTACATATCGGCCAGTTTGCCCTGCATCAGCTGGAAGTCGCCGATGGCCTGGCCAAACTGCTTGCGGTCGTTCAGGTAGGGCACCACCACGTCCATGCAGCCTTGCATGATGCCCAGCGGGCCTGCGGCCAACACGGCGCGCTCGAAGTCCAGGCCGCTCATCAGCACTTTCACGCCGTTGCCTTCACCGCCAAGCACGTTGGCGTCCGGCACGAAACAGTCGTCAAAGAAAATGGGGTAGGTGTTGGAGCCGCGCATGCCCAGCTTGTCCAGCTTGCTGCCGTGGCTGAAGCCGGCAAAGCCCTTTTCCACGATGAAGGCGGTAATGCCTTTGGGGCCGGCGTTGACGTCGGTCTTGGCGTACACCACCAGGGTATCGGCGTCGCCGCCGTTGGTGATCCACATCTTGCTGCCGTTGAGCTTGTAGCCGCCATCCACCTTGTCGGCGCGCAGTTTCATGCTCACCACGTCGGAGCCGGCGTTGGGTTCGGACATCGCCAGCGCGCCGATATGGTCGCCGCTGATCAGCTTGGGCAGGTATTTCTGGCGCTGTTCGTCGTTACCGTTCTTGAAGATCTGGTTCACGCACAGATTGGAGTGAGCACCGTAGGACAGTGCCACCGAGGCGCTGGCGCGGCTGATTTCTTCCATGGCAATCATGTGCGCCAGGTAGCCCATATTGGCGCCGCCGTATTGCTCGGACACGGTAATGCCCAAGAGGCCCAGGTCGCCGAACTTCTTCCACAGGTCGGCCGGAAACAGGTTGTCGCGGTCGATGTCGGCGGCGCGCGGTGCGATCTCGCTGGCGGCGAATTCGCGCACCGCTTCGCGCAGCATGTCGTAGGTTTCGCCAAAGTCAAAGCGCAGGCTGCTGTACATGTTTTCTCCTCCGTGCCCGGGCGGGCGGCTGTCTCTGTGTGCCCCCGCGTGCCGTGTGCCGGGGGGGCCTTGTATTGATAGGCGGTTTTTCCGCCGTGCATGGTTTTATGTTGACTTACGCTTACGTTAACGTCAATACGAGATGACAAAACCATCCCGCAGGATGGTGAAAAACGTCTCAGCTTGTGGCGTCTTTGCCGGTGACGGTGTCGATCACCTGGCGGCAGTGGCCTTCCAGGGTGACGATTTCGGCCAGCACCGCGTCGATATCGCGGCGTTGTTCTTCCAGCTGCTTCTTGCGCTCGGACAAGAGCTGCAGCAGCTTCAGCGACTGGCTGGCTTCGTCGCGGGCCAGTTCGTACAGGTCGAGGATCTCGCGGATCTCCGACAGCGCCAGGCCAATGCGCTTGCCGCGCAGGATCAGCTTCAGCCGGGCGCGGTCGCGGTGGGTAAACAGCCGCTGGCGTCCTTCGCGCTGCGGTTCGATCAGGCCTTGTTCTTCGTAAAAGCGGATGGTGCGCAACGTGATGTCGAAATCGCGTGCGAGGTCGGAAATGGTAAAGAGGCGGTCGTCGCTCATGATGGTTCCTGTTGTTCTGCCGCGATTGTAGCGTTTTTTGCCCACCTTGCCCGTGGCGTGCTTGAGTTTACGTTAACGTAATAGTAAGTTGCACGCACAAAGACAACAGCATCCACCGGAGACTTCGCCATGACCCGCTTGCCCAGCTACGTGCACGGTACCAGTGCCACCCCGCTCATCGGCCAGACCATCGGCCAGTATTTCGACGACGCCTGCCAGCGCTACGCCGCGCGCGACGCCTTGATCGTGCGGCAACAGCAGGTGCGCTGGACCTACGCCGAGTTCGGCGAGCAGGTCACACGGCTGGCCTGCGGCCTGCGCCGGCTGGGCTTGCAGCCGGGCGAGCGGGTAGGGATCTGGTCGCAGAATAATGTGGAATGGGTGCTGATGCAGTTTGCGACCGCCAAGGCGGGGCTGGTGCTGGTCAATATCAACCCGGCGTACCGTCGCAGCGAGCTGGAGTACGCCCTGAACAAGGTAGGCTGCCGTGCGCTGGTGTTGTCGCCCAGCTTCAAGAGCAGCGATTACCTGGCCATGGTGGCCGACCTGGCACCCGAGCTGACAACCAGTGCGCTGGGCCAGCTGCACGCCGCGCGTTTGCCCGAGCTGCGCTGGGTGGTGCGCATGGGCGACGATGTCACGCCGGGTATGCTGAACTTTGCCAGCCTGCTGGCAGAGGCCAGCACAGAAGAGCGCGCAGCGTTGGCCGCCACCGCCGCCACGCTGCAGTTTGACGACGCCATCAACATCCAGTTTACCTCCGGCACCACCGGCAGCCCCAAGGGCGCCACGCTGACGCACCACAACATCCTCAACAACGGCTTTTTCGTCGGCGAGGCCATGCGCCTGAGCCCGGACGACCGGCTGTGCATCCCGGTGCCGCTGTACCACTGCTTTGGCATGGTGCTGGGTGTGCTGGCCTGCGTCACCCATGGCGCGGCCATGGTGTTCCCCAGCGAAGCGTTCGAGCCACTGGCTGTGCTGGAGGCGGTGCAGGCAGAGCGCTGTACCGCGCTGCACGGCGTGCCCACCATGTTCATCGCGGTGCTGGACCACCCGCGCTTTGCCGAATTCGACCTTGCCACGCTGCGTACCGGCATCATGGCCGGCAGCCCGTGCCCGATCGAGGTAATGAAGCGGGTGGTGGCGCAGATGCATATGGCCGAGGTCACCATCGCCTACGGCATGACCGAAACCAGCCCGGTAAGCTTCCAGAGCCACACCGACACGCCGGTGGAGAAAAAAGTGGCCACCGTTGGCCGCATTCACCCGCACGTGGAAGTGAAGATCGTGGATGCCAACGGCCGCATCGTGCCGCGCGGCGACACCGGCGAGCTGCTGACGCGCGGTTATTCAGTGATGCTGGGCTACTGGGGCGACCCAGCCAAAACCCGCGAGGCGATTGACGACGCCGGCTGGATGCACACCGGCGATCTGGCGGTGATGGACGACGACGGTTACTGCAATATCGTTGGCCGCGTGAAAGACATGGTGATTCGCGGCGGCGAAAACATCTACCCGCGCGAGATCGAAGAATTCCTCTACCGCCACCCCAAGGTGCAGGACGTGCAGGTGATCGGTGTACCGGACGCCAAGTACGGCGAGGAGCTGTGCGCCTGGATACGCCTGCGCGAAGGGGAAAGCTGCAGCGCCGATGACATCCGCGCCTTTTGCGACGGGCAGATTGCCTATTACAAGATTCCGCGCTACATCGAGTTTGTCGACAGCTTTCCGATGACCATCACCGGCAAGATCCAGAAATTCGTCATGCGCCAGCAAATGAAGGAAAAACTGGGGCTGGACGAAGCCAGAACCGCCTGATGCCGTGCGGCCAACCCCGCCCGAGGCGGTAATGCCAGTCAGTTAGCCGAATATGTTTGGTGTTCAAGTCGCAGGACGTGAGTGAAGCGCCCCATCCCGTTGGCGCGAGCCGGTCAAAATGGTACGCCCTAGGTTTTAAGACGCCGATTTGTTTGAGCCCCGAGCCGTTAGTGAGGGGCGAGTTCGGCGGCGCCTGGGGTGTGCCATTTTGATCGGGGTTTCGAGCAGCCCCGGGTTGCGGGGGAATGAAAAGGGGGCGGCAACCCGCCCCCTTTCCCGTTTGCCGGGCGGATCCGGCATCTAATCATCGTCCGCATCGCGGACACAAAAGCACTACTGAACGCAGCAAACTCCTAGCCAAGAAGACGCCAGTCCGGGTTAACTGAACAGCATTGCGCCCGAGGCGGGGTTTTTTGTGCTGTCACAATTCTGTGGCAGCGTGGATGGGCTACAATGCGCGCCATACTTTTGGAGATTGCATCATGACCGAATTCAACGAAGCCGACCTCACCCGTCTGGAAACCCTGCTCACCCCGCTGTCGCAAGCCGGCACCACCATGCGCCCGGACGAGGTGCAAGGTTTCTTCGTGGCACTGGCCTGTGGCCCGGACCGTCTGGGTATCGACGACTGGCTGGGTGACGTGCTGGGTGATGCCCCGAGCTTTGAAGGCAGCGAGAACGAAGCCGAAGTGCGCGCGCTGCTGCAGAAATTCTACGATGCCACCGCCGAAGCGCTGGCCGATGGCGACCTGCCGGAGCTGGTGCTGTACAGCGCCGACGACAGCGACGAGCCGGACTTCCGCCCGTGGTGCAACGCCTACATGTACGCGCTGGACGTGGTGCCGACCGACTGGTTTGAAGCCGCTGACGATGAAGGCTTTGAAGAGCTGCTGATGCCGGTGATGGCGCTGGGTGGCATGTTCGACGCCGAAGAAGGCGAAGCGCCGCTGATGCAGTTCAGCGCCAGCGAGCTGGAAAGCTTCAAGGGCGAGCTGGACGACGCGGTACTGGCGGTTTACGCCTACTGGCGCGCCAAGGAAGCGGCACCCACCACCGTGCGCAACGAAAACAAGGTTGGCCGCAACGACCCGTGCACCTGCGGCAGCGGCAAGAAGTACAAAGCCTGCTGCGGTCGCAACTAAGCGCCGTTTGATAGTAAAAAACCCCGCAGCGTGCTGCGGGGTTTTTTATGGCGCTTTGTCCTGGCGAATGCGGCTGGCTAGCCGCCAGGCCTGTTTCTGGTCTTGTCCATCGCGCCCTGCCTTGGCAGGGTTTTTTGTTGCCGGTGCTGGGCTAGACTGCAGTATCACCTGTAGGAGTCTGGCCATGAAACTGGGGCTGGAAGAAATGCTGACCCTGCTGCAAGCCATGGAGCAGGATTTTCCGTGGCAGGCCGACGACCTGCCTTTTGACGAGAACGCCTTGCGCCGGCTGGTCATGGCAGACTTGCTGGAGCGCGATACCCAGCTGCAGCAACAGGGCGTCAGTGCCGAGGTCTGCCAGCTGATCTACCTGCTGTCTACCGCCAGGCTGGTGCTGGACAACCTGGCCTTATACCTGCGTTTGATGCGGCACGAACCGCTGCCGGAGCAGCAATTGCGCGAGGTACAACTGCTGATGCAGCGTCTGGCCCGCGGCGAGGGGCGGGGCGACGCTTGATACGCCACTCAGGCCAGGCAAATATGCGCGTCCTGCTGGTAGCTGGCGCTGGCGATACCCAGTGCCGAGCGGAAGGTAACCTGTACGCGGCGGCCCAGCTGGCGGATGGACAGCACTTCAAAAGCGACCGGTTGGTTATCGATATGCTGGGTGACGCGGTCACCCGGTTTCAGTTCATTGATTTTCATAATGTGTTTCCTGCAGCACGCGGGCTGCTAATGGCACGCCGCCCGCTGCGGCACGGCCAGGCAAGCGGGTGGGGCGATGTATTAACTAAGGGGGTGTTGCCGGTGCAAACCGGTAACGTTAGCCGCCATCGAGCTGGCCATGCGGCCAGCGGCATCACGATGCGGCGTGTGCTTCGCGGTAGCCACCTTGGGGTGGCACGGGTCCGGAGCGGAACGGTGACAGTTTGCTTGTACAGACTGTGTCGGAAGGCGACCGGCGGTCGCGACATTCGGGCCGAAGCGGGGGTGGCTGCCGGCAAGTTTGCAGCCATCCGGAATGACGAGAGGCCGCGTGTGGGCGGCCTCTTGGCGTGAAGCAACGTGCACTATATCGGTAAGTGTTTGCTTTGTCTAGAAAAATGTTCAACCGCCCAGCGTCGGGCGTGCCAGGCTGAAGTGCGGGCTGCCGTCGCAGTAGTGATCGCCGCCCAGCTTGCCCACGGTCTGTAGTAGCGCGGCCTGCAGTTTGCCGTCTGCCAGCAGCGCGTCCTCCACCTCGATACCGACAATGTCCAGCAGCACGATGGTACCGCCCATCGGCTGTGGGTCAATCACCTGCATGTCGCGCAGCCGGCACAAGAAGCGCACTGGCGCCCCGGCTACGCCGGGCACCGACAGCATGGGGTTGGCCACAGCTTGCAAACCCGCTTCGGCCAGCTCGCTGATGTGCGGCGGGTAGGGGGCACAGCTCTGGTTCATGGCGGCTGCCTGCGCCGGGCTCACCACGTTGACCACGCATTCGCCGTGTGCTCGCAGGTTGCGTAGCGTGTCCTTCATCTGGCCGTCGCGCGGGTTGACCTGGCTGAACAGCAGTACCGGCGGGGCGATACTGGCCACGGTAAAGAAGGAAAACGGCGCCAGGTTGATGACGTGGTCGGCGTTGCGGGTGCAAATCCAGGCAATCGGGCGCGGCGAGACTGCGTGGGTCAGTAGCTGGTAGCAGTCGCTGGCAGGCAGCGTGGCGGTATCGAACAGCATGGCTGAAAGCTCCGGTTGGGCAGGGGTGTGACTATATCACCCGATAGATTGTCTTGCTTTGTGGCGTGGCAAGGTGAATAACCGTAACAGGACCATTACCGGTGTTCGGCATGAGCGACCCGCAAACCATCTTGCAAGCCAATATCACCGTCTGCTGGGTGGCGGCTACGGGCTGGGCGGTAGCCGGTGTGGTGCTGCGCATGGCCCCGCTGGTAGCGGCGCGCTTTTTCCTGTGCGACTTCCTGATGGGCCTCGGCTTGTTCCTGACGTTGTGGCGGGATGGTAGCGCACCGGTATGGCTGGCCTATCCGCTGGCCGACATTCTGGGCCTGGCTGGCCTGGCGGCTTTACGGTTGGGGGTGCGCTATTTCGTGCACCGTGACCAGGTTGGCCGCGTGGAAAGCGCGGGCATCCTGCTGCTGGCGACGCTGCTGATTTTGCTGCAGCCGTACGACCGGCAGCCGGGTTATCACGCGGTGGTGTATTCGCTGACGGCCGGCTGGCTGTTGCTGCGTGCCACGCAGGATGCGCTGTCGCGGCAGGGCAGTGTATTCAGCCTGGCGGCGCGGGCGCTGGTGGTCAGCCCGCTGGCGGCGGTGTCGCTGCTGTTTTTCGTGCGCGCCGCGACGGTACTCGGCGGTGCGGCCAACACGGCTTCAGTTACCTCGCACGCCACGTTCAACGTGGTATTCCTGTTTGTCGGGCTGGTGCTGAACCTGGCGGTGAATATCGCGCTGGCGGGGGTGGTCACCATGCGGCTGGTGGAGCGACTGGAGTTGCTCAGCCTGACCGACCCGATGACCGGTGCCCTGAACCGTCGTGCTTTCAGCCAACGGCTGGAGCTGCAACACCGGCAAGCACTACAAGGCACGCCTTACTCGCTGTGCGTGCTGGACCTGGACCACTTCAAGCGCATCAACGATACCCTGGGCCACGCCGCCGGCGATGCGGCGCTATTGCACCTAGTGGCGGTATTGCAGGCGGGCCTGCGCGAGCACGACCTGTTATGCCGCGTTGGTGGCGAGGAGTTTTGCCTGTTGCTGCCGGATACCCGCGAAGCTGGCGCGCGCAGCGTGGCCGAGCGTTTGCAGCAGGCGCTGGCCGATACGCCGTTTGTCTGGGAGGGAAAGCACTGGCCGCTGACGGCCAGCTTTGGCGTGGCCACGGTGGTGTCGGGGCTGGATAGTGCCGAATCGCTGCTGCAGCGTGCCGATCAGGCGGTATACCGCGCCAAGGAAGCCGGGCGAAACCAGGTGGTGCAGCTGTAGCCCGCTTTAGAAGCAAAACGCCCCTGCCAGCGGGCTGACAGGGGCGGTGTGGGGCGAACGCTGGCTTAGAAGGCGAACTGCTCGTCGTCCAGCGCCATCAGCGGTTTGGCGCCGCCCTTGATGCTGGCTTTCAGGCTTTCCACTTCCGGCAGCAGCTTGGCAAAGTAGAAGCGCGCGGTAGCGATCTTGGCTTTGTAGAAGTCGTCGCTGGCACCGTCCTGCTTGGTGTAGGCCACTTCGGCCATGCGCGCCCACAGCCAGGCGTAGGTGAGGTGGCCCACCAGGCGCAGGTAGTCGGTGGCGGCGGCGCCGGCTTCGTCACGGTCCTTCATGGCGGCCATGCCGATGCCCATGGTGATGTCGCCGACGTCTTTCAGCAGCTTGGCCAGCGGTGCCACGAACTCGGCCAGCTGGGCATTGCCTTCGTTGGCCTGGCAGAACTTGTGGATCTGCTTGGTGAACTTGCGCAGCTTCTGGCCCTGATCCAGCAGCACCTTGCGGCCCAGCAGGTCGATGGCCTGGATGCCGTTGGTGCCTTCGTAGATTTGCGAGATGCGGCAGTCGCGCACCAGCTGCTCCATGCCCCATTCGCGGATGAAGCCGTGGCCGCCAAATACCTGCATGCCCAGGTTGGCCGCGGTGTAGCCGTTATCGGTCATGAACGCTTTGGCCACCGGGGTCAGCAGCGCCACCAGGTCACCGGCCTCGGCGCGGGCGTCGGCGTCCGGGTGTTTTTCCTCGATGTCCAGCTGCAGCGCCAGGAAGGTGGCCAGCGCACGGCCGGCTTCGGTGTAGGCTTTTTGCGTCAGCAGCATGCGGCGCACGTCGGGGTGCACGATTATGGGGTCGGCGGCTTTCTCGGGGAACTTGGCGCCGGCCATGGCGCGCATTTGCAGACGCTCGCGGGCGTAGGCCAGCGCGCCCTGGAACGAGGCTTCGCCGATGCCCAGGCCTTGCATGCCGCAACCGAGGCGGGCGGCGTTCATCATGGTGAACATGCAGGCTAGACCCTTGTTGGCCTCGCCGATCAGGTAGCCTTTGGCGCCGTCCAGGTTGATGACGGCAGTGGCGTTGGCCTTGATGCCCATCTTGTGCTCCAGGCTGCCGCAGTACACGGTGTTGCGGCTGCCGTCGGCGTGGAATTTGGGCACGATGAACAGCGAAATGCCTTTGACGTCTTTGGGGGCATCCGGCAGGCGCGCCAGCACCAGATGGATGATGTTGTCGGACAGGTCGTGTTCGCCAGCCGAGATGAAGATCTTGGTGCCGGTAATGCTGTAGCTGCCGTCGGCATTGGGTTCGGCTTTGGTTTTCAGCAGGCCCAGGTCGGTGCCGCAGTGCGGCTCGGTCAGGCACATGGTGCCGGTCCAGCTACCGTCTACCAGGTGCGGCAGGTAGGTGGCTTTTTGCTCGTCGGTGCCGTGGGCGTGGATGGCAGAATACGCGCCGTGCGACAGGCCAGGGTACATCGACCATGCCACGTTGGCCGAACACTGCATCTCGATGATGGGGAAAGACAGCGATTTGGGCATGCCCTGGCCGCCGTAGGCCGGGTCACAGTCCAGTGCGGTAAAGCCCAGTTCGCAGAACTGCTTGTACGCTTCCTTGAAGCCTACCGGGGTGGTAACCGACTTGGTCGCCGGGTCGAAATTGCAGCCTTCTTCGTCGGCCTGACGGTTCAGCGGTGCCAGTTCGTTTTCACAAAACTGGGCAGCGGCTTCCAGGTAGGAGCTGAAGATATCCTGGGTGGCTTCTTCGTAGCCGGGCAAAGCGGGCAAAACGTCTTGAACCTTGATCACTTCGTTCAGGACAAAGTCGAAGTCGCGCAGGGGAGCTTTGTAGCTGGGCATGGTTCGTCTCCAGTGTTGTCTGCAGCACAGGGCTGCTTCCTCGTGTTGGCCGCTGCCGGCCTGTCTGTGTTGCCATCATTGCGTGGCATGACGCCGTCACATCCGGACAGCAATGTGATGGATTATAGAACCAGTTCAAACGCTTGTTTTAATTTTTTGTGATTATTTGCCCTATGTCATTCCCAACCTTTACCGGAGCACTGCCATGTCGGTGGTAAAACGTCGCTTGCGCGCGCTCATGCATCGTCTTCACGACTGGGTCCGCCAGCCCGGCCTGGGCTGGCTGCAAGCCCATCTGGACAAGGAAGCGCTGTGGTCGATCCAGCGTCGTCCCGTTGCCGGCGCCGTGGCGGCGGGGCTGTTTGCCGGCCTGATGCCGGGGCCCACGCAGATGTTGTGCGCCGCCATGCTGGCGTTGTATTTTCGCACCAATCTGCCGCTTGCCTTGCTGTGTACCGTTTACACCAACCCGCTCACCATCGTGCCACTGTATTTCCTGGCTTACCGCCTGGGCGGGCTCTTACTCGGTCAGGCTGACACGGCTACAATGCCAGACATTCCAGATGGCGCCTGGTTCGATGTGGGCAGCTGGTTGCCGCAATGGCTCAGCCACCACGGCCAGCCGCTGTTGCTGGGCGTGCCGGCCCTGGGCCTGTTGCTGGCAGCTGCCGGCTACGTGCTGGTGATGGCTGGCTGGCGCTGTGCCGTGGTCATACATTGGCGTAACAGAAAGACAAAGCGTGGATCTGACCGAAAAGCAGTTGAGTAGCGAGCAAGTTTTCGAAGGCCGTTTCCTGAAGGTGCGGCGCGACACGGTCAGCCTGCCGGACGGTGCCGAAGCGTATCGCGAGTTCATCCGCCACCCCGGCGCGGTGGCTGTGCTGGCGCTGACCGACGACGGCCGGCTGGTGATGGAGCGCCAGTACCGCTACCCGGCGGCGCAGACCTTCATCGAGATTCCCGCCGGCAAGATCGACCCGCACGAACCGCCGGCCGACACTGCTCGTCGCGAGCTGCTGGAAGAAACCGGCTACCAGGCCAAGCAGTGGCGCTATCTGGGCAAGGCGTTTCCCTGCATCGGCTATGCTGATGAAGTCATTCATTACTATCTGGCGACCGGGCTGACGCTGTCGGCCCGCCAGTTGGACGAGGGCGAGTTTCTCGAGGTGATGCTGTTGCCGGTAGACGAGGTACAAGCCATGTCGCTGGATGGCCGTATCACCGATAGCAAAACCCTGGTCGGCCTGCACTGGTTGGCCGCATGGCAACAAGGAAAACTGCCCGGTGAAGCCCTTTGACAGCCACTATCACGATCGCCGCGTAGGCCGCCGCCTGCGCATGGGGTGTCGCGCCAAGATGAAGTCGCTGCACACCGGCGAAACCCATTACGGCGAGTGCGTCGACCTGTCGGTAGACGGCTTGGCCATCCGCAGCATGTACGTGCCGCAACACGGCGAGCGGCTGGAGGTGATCGTGATCGTGCCTGGCGTTGGCAACATGCCGACGAAGCCGCTGGAAGCGCTGGTGGAGGTGCGCCGCTGCAACGAGGTGGAGCGCGGCAAATTGTACGAAATCGGCGCCCGCATCATTGATCGCCGGCAATGACGAAAAAATTTTTGTCACCGTGACACAAGGCCGGCTGCATGCCGGCCTTGTGCTTTTTGTTGTCATCTGGCTGCGGCGTTAATTTCTGACTTCTTTAAGTATTTGATCTGGAATAGGGTTTTTCTTTTGGCCGTATTTTCTGCAAAACCCTTGTTAGTCTGATGGCTTTTTTATATCCGGTTTTGCATAACGATAGCTTTAGATTTTGTACTTGCCTTTTTTTTGCTGTGCTATACCCAAACAAAGAACAGGTTTCCGCGTCAGCAGACTAATAGGCAAGGGGGAGCACGGTGCACCGCACCATGGCGTCTTGCTTGCCTCTAACAGGAGGGTCACGCCATGAGCCCGGACATCTTCAGCCACTACGCATCCCGCTACGATCGCACCCGCGAAGAAGAATTCACCATCCAGGAGTACCTGGAAATCTGCAAGCGCGACCGCATGGCCTATGCCAGCGCGGCCGAGCGCATGCTGATGGCCATCGGTGAGCCGGAGGTGATCGACACCCGTCACGACTCCCGACTGTCCCGCGTGTTCAGCAACAAGATGATCCGCGTCTACCCGGCGTTCCGCGACTTCTTCGGTATGGAAGAGGTCATCGAACAGGTGGTGGCCTACTTCCGTCACGCCGCCCAGGGCCTGGAAGAGAAGAAACAGATTCTCTACCTGCTGGGCCCGGTGGGCGGTGGTAAATCGTCGATCGCCGAAAAGCTCAAGGAGCTCACCGAGCGCGTGCCGTTCTACGCCATCAAGGGCAGCCCGGTGAACGAGTCGCCGCTGGGCCTGTTCAACTTTGACGAAGACGGCCCCATCCTGGAAGAACAATACGGCATTCCGCGCCGCTACCTGCGTGCCATCCCCAGCCCATGGGCGGTCAAGCGCCTGCACGAGTTCAACGGCGACATCAGCCAGTTCCGCGTGGTCAAACGCTACCCGTCGGTGCTGAAGCAAGTGGGCGTGGCCAAAACCGAGCCGGGCGACGAAAACAACCAGGACATCTCCAGCCTGGTGGGCAAGGTGGACATCCGCAAACTGGAAAGCTACGCCCAGGACGACCCGGACGCCTACAGCTACAGCGGCGGCCTGTGCCTGGCCAACCAGGGTTTGCTGGAATTCGTGGAAATGTTCAAGGCGCCGATCAAGGTGCTGCACCCGCTGTTGACCGCCACCCAGGAAGGCAACTTCAAGGGCACCGAAGGCTTTGGCGCCATTCCGTTCGACGGCATCGTGCTGGCGCACAGCAACGAAAGCGAATGGAAGCAGTTCCGCAACAACAAGAACAACGAAGCCTTCCTCGACCGTATCTACATCGTGAAGGTGCCGTACTGCCTGCGCGTATCGGACGAGATCAAGATCTACGACAAGCTGATCCGCAACTCCTCGCTGGGTGGCGCGCCGTGCGCACCGGGCACGCTGAAGATGATGGCGCAGTTTGCCGTGCTGTCGCGGCTGAAAGACCCGGAAAACTCCAGCCTGTACAGCAAGATGCTGGTGTACGACGGTGAAAACCTGAAAGACACCGATCCGAAGGCAAAGTCGCACCAGGAATACCGCGACTTTGCCGGCGTGGACGAGGGCATGAACGGCCTGTCTACCCGCTTTGCCTACAAGATCCTGTCCAAGGTGTTCAACTTCGACCACACCGAAGTGGCGGCCAACCCGGTACACCTGATGTACGTGCTGGAACAGCAGGTAGAGCGCGAGCAGTTCCCAGCCGACACCGAGCAGAAATACCTGACTTTCCTGAAGGAGTACCTGGCGCCCAAGTACGTGGAGTTCATCGGCAAGGAAATCCAGACCGCCTACCTGGAAAGCTACAGCGAGTACGGGCAGAACATCTTTGACCGTTACGTCACCTTTGCCGATTTCTGGATCCAGGACCAGGAATACCGCGACCCGGATACCGGCGAGAACTTCGACCGCACCTCGCTGAACGCAGAGCTGGAAAAAATCGAGAAGCCGGCCGGCATCTCCAACCCGAAAGACTTCCGCAACGAGATCGTCAACTTCGTGCTGCGGGCGCGGGCCAACAATGCCGGCAACAACCCGACCTGGACCAGCTACGAGAAGCTGCGCACCGTGATCGAGAAGAAAATGTTCTCGAACACCGAAGAGCTGCTGCCGGTGATCAGCTTTAACGCCAAGGCCAGCGCCGACGAAGCCAAGAAACACGAAGACTTCGTCAACCGCATGGTCACCAAGGGCTACACGCCGAAGCAGGTACGCCTGCTGTGCGAATGGTATCTGCGTGTACGCAAGTCGTCCTGAGCAGTAACGGCACAGGGTTGGCCGCAGTGCTGTTGCGGCCAACCCGTCACCGTGACAACACGGCTAGGAGGCAAGCATGTCGCACATTATCGACAGAAGACTGAACGGCAAGAACAAATCCGCCGTCAACCGCGAGCGCTTTTTGCGCCGTTTCAAAGCCCAGATCAAGGAAGCCGTCGGCAAGGCCATCAAGGGGCGCAGCATTACCGACATCGAAAGCGGCGAGAACGTGTCCATTCCGGTGAAGGACATCTCGGAGCCGTCGTTCCACCACGGTCGTGGCGGCGTGGGCGAGCACGTGCACCCGGGCAACGAGGAATTCATCGAAGGCGACCGCATCAAGCGGCCGCAGGGCGGCGGTGGCGGTGGTGGCGGTGGCAAGGCCAGCAACGAAGGCGAAGGGGAAGACGACTTTGCCTTCCAGCTGTCGCGCGAAGAATTCATGAACGTGTTCTTCGAAGACCTGGCGCTGCCCAACCTGGTGAAAACCCAGCTGATGGGCATCGAAGAGATGAAACCGGTGCGCGCTGGCTACACCAACGACGGCACGCCTGCCAACATCAGCATCGTGCGCAGCCTGCGCGGTGCGCTGGCGCGGCGCGTGGCCATGGCGGCACCCACGCTGGCCCGCCTGCGCGAAGCCGAAGAAGACCTGGACACGCTGCTGGAGTCGGACGACGACAACGGCGTGGAAGTGCGCGAGCGCCGTCGCCATATCCATGCGCTGCGCGAAAAGATCAACCACATCCCGTTCATCGACCCGTTCGACCTGCGCTACAACAACCGCGTCAAACAGCCCAAACCCACCAGCAAGGCGGTGATGTTCTGCCTGATGGACGTGTCCGGCTCGATGGACGAGGGCAAGAAGGACATGGCCAAGCGCTTCTTCATCCTGCTGTACCTGTTCTTGCAGCGCAATTACGAGAAGATTGAAGTGGTGTTCATCCGCCACCACACCAGTGCGGTGGAGGTGAACGAGCACGACTTCTTCCACTCGCGCGAATCGGGCGGCACCGTGGTGTCGTCGGCGTTGAACCTGATGGCCGATATCGTGAAGAAACGCTATGCCAACAGCGAATGGAACATCTATGCCGCCCAGGCGTCCGACGGCGACAACTGGGACAGCGACTCGGCCAACTGCGGCAAGATCCTGCAGGAAAACATCCTGCCGTGGTGCCAGTACTACGCGTACATCGAAATCACCGAAGGCGAGCCGCAAAACCTGTGGTACGAGTACCTGCGCGTGGGCGAGCAAAGCAAGCACTTTGCCATGCAGAAAATCCGCTCGCCGGCTGATATCTATCCGGTTTTCCGCGAACTCTTCAAGCGGCAGCCGGCCACCCGTTAAGGTTGGCCGCAGACCGCAGCGCAAGAGGAGGGCAGCACCATGACACCGATCTCCACCGGGTCCGAATGGACCTTTGACCTGATTGCCGAGTACGACAAAGCCATCCGCGACATCGCGGTCAACGAGTTCCAGCTGGACTGCTACCCCAACCAGCTGGAGATCATTACCGCCGAGCAGATGATGGACGCCTACTCGTCGGTAGGCATGCCGGTGAACTACCACCACTGGAGCTTCGGCAAGCACTTCGTCAGCACCGAAAAAAGCTACAAGCGCGGCCAGATGGGGCTGGCGTATGAAATCGTGATCAACTCCAACCCCTGCATCGCCTACCTGATGGAAGAAAACTCCATGACGATGCAGGCGCTGGTGATCGCGCACGCCGCCTACGGCCACAACAGCTTCTTCAAGGGCAACTACCTGTTCCGCACCTGGACCGACGCCAGCGCCATCATCGATTACCTGGTGTTTGCCCGCCAGTACATCAGCCGTTGCGAAGAACGCTACGGTATCGACGCGGTGGAAGAGCTGCTGGACAGCTGCCATGCGCTGATGAACTACGGCGTAGACCGCTACAAGCGGCCGCAAAAGCTGTCGCTGGCCGAAGAGCAAGCCCGCCTGCACGAGCGCGAGGCCTACCTGCAGACGCAGGTCAACGACTTGTGGCGCACCATCCCGCGCCGCGAGCGCGACGACAGCGCCAAGGCCGCGCCGCGCTTTCCGGCGGAGCCGCAGGAAAACCTGCTCTACTTCATCGAAAAATCGGCGCCGCTGCTGGAACCGTGGCAGCGCGAGATCGTGCGCATCGTGCGCAAGGTGGCGCAGTACTTCTACCCGCAGCGCCAGACCCAGGTGATGAACGAGGGCTGGGCCACGTTCTGGCACTACACCTTGCTGAACCGCCTGTACGAGAAGGGCCAGGTGACCGACGGCTTCATGATGGAGTTCCTGCAAAGCCACACCAATGTGGTGTACCAGCCGCCGGTTACCGCCCGCTGGTACAACGGCATCAACCCGTACGCGCTGGGTTTTGCCATGTACCAGGACATCAAGCGCATCTGCGAGGCGCCCACCGACGAAGACCGCGAGTGGTTCCCCGACATCGCCGGCACGCCGTGGCGCCCGGTGCTGGAATTTGCGATGAAGAACTTCAAGGACGAAAGCTTCATTTCGCAATACCTGTCGCCCAAGCTGATCCGCGACTTCCGCCTGTTCGCCATCCGCGACGACGACCGCGACGACAAGCTGGAAGTGGCCGCCATCCACGACGACCGCGGCTACCGCCGCATCCGCCAGATGCTGTCGGAGCAGTACAACCTGGGCTCGCGCGAACCCAACATCCAGGTGTGGAACGTCAACCTGCGCGGCGACCGCAGCCTGACGCTGCGCCACAGCATGCACAACCGCAAGCCGCTGGAGGCCGGCAGTGCGCAGGAGGTGCTGAAACACGTGGCCCGGCTGTGGGGCTTTGACGTGCGGCTGGAAAGCGTGGACGCCGACGGTACGGTCACCCAGACCTTCAACTGCAAACCGGACGTCCCGGCTGCCGCCTGACCGTGCCAAGGTTGGCCGCCGCGGCCAGATCAACCAAGCGCACCCGCCAGGTCAATGCCAGTCAGTTAAGCGAATGTGCTTGGTTTTCACGTAGCAGGACGTGAGTGAAGCGCCCCATCCCGTTGGCGCGAGCCGGTCAAAATGGTTCGCCCCAGGTTTTAAGACGCCGATTTGTTTGAGCCCCGAGCCGTTAGCGAGGGGCGAGTTCGGCGGCGCCTGGGGCGTGCCATTTTGGCCGGGGTTTCGAGCAGCCCCGGGTTGCGGGGGAATGAAAAGGGGGCGGCAATCCGCCCCCTTTCCCGTCTGCCGGGCGGAACCGGCATCTAATCATCGTCCGCATAGCGGACACACTAGCGTACTTCAACGCAACAAACCCCTAAACAAAAAAACCAGTCAGCACTAACTGACTGGCATTAACACCGCCCGGTGCGCTTTTTTCATGCCTGGCACGCGCTACGGCGGGCCGGGACGTGGCTTGGCCCGCTTCTTGCCAGTAGCGTGGCATGTCCGATACCTCCTCCGCTCCCCATACCCAGGCCGTGGTCACGCTGCGGCGCGACTACAACCGCTGGGTGGCCAGCGAAACGCTGGAAGACTATGCGCTGCGTTTTACCCCGCAGCGCTTCCGCCGTTGGTCGGCGTGGCGGGTGGCCAATACCGCGGTGGGCGGCGCTGCATCGTTCTTGGTGCTGGAGGCGGTGGGCGCCACCATGATGGTGGAGGCCGGCTTTCTGAACGCGTTCTGGGCCATCCTGGCCAGCGGGCTGATCATCTTCCTGGCCGGGCTGCCGATCAGCCTGTACGCCGCCCGCCACGGCGTGGACATGGACCTGCTGACCCGGGGAGCCGGCTTCGGCTACATCGGCTCTACCATCACCTCACTGATTTACGCCTCGTTCACCTTCATATTCTTTGCGCTGGAAGCGGCCATCATGGCCTATGCCCTGGAGCTGGGCTTTGGCATTCCGCCGCAATGGGGCTACTTGCTGTGCGCGCTGGTGGTGCTGCCGTTGGTGACGCACGGGGTGACGGCCATCAGCCGGCTGCAGGTGTGGACGCAGCCGCTCTGGCTGTGTCTGCTGGTGCTGCCTTATGTTTTCGTGTTGTGGCACGAGCCGCAGGCGCTGGCCGGGCTGTGGCGCTACGCTGGTGCAAACAATGCACCGCAGGCGTTTGACCTGCATCTGTTTGGTGCGGCGCTGACAGTAGGCATTGCGCTGATCACCCAAATGGGCGAACAGGCAGACTACTTGCGCTTCATGCCGCCACGCAGCGCGGCCAACCGCCGGCAGTGGCTGCTGGCGGTGATGGTGGGCGGCCCCGGCTGGGTACTACCCGGTGTGCTGAAGATGCTGGGCGGTGCCTTGCTGGCCTGGCTGGCGCTACGCAACGGCGTGGCCGCCGAGCGTGCAGTCGACCCCAACCAGATGTATTTGATCGGCTTTGCCCACGTGTTCGACAACACCACCCTGGCCATTGCCGCCACCACGCTGTTCGTGCTGGTGTCGCAGCTGAAAATCAATGTCACCAATGCCTACGCCGGCTCGCTGGCGTGGTCCAATTTCTTTTCGCGCCTGACCCACAGCCACCCCGGCCGCGTGGTGTGGGTGGTGTTCAATCTGGCAATCGCGCTGCTGTTGATGGAGCTGGAGGTGTTCCACGCACTGGGGCAGGTGCTGGGGCTGTATTCCAATATCGCCATCTCGTGGATCATGGCGGTGGTGGCCGACCTGATGGTGAACAAGCCGTTAGGGCTGAGCCCGCGCGGCATCGAGTTCCGCCGTAGCTACCTGTACGACATCAACCCGGTCGGCGTAGGCGCCATGGCGCTGGCGTCCTTGCTTTCGATTGCCACTCACGTTGGCGTGTTCGGCGTGCACTGGCAGCCTTTGGCGCCATTCGTGGCGATGGCGGTAGCCTTTGTTACGGCGCCGCTGCTGGCCTGGGTAACGGCCGGGCGCTACTACAGCGCGCGGCCAACCTTGGTCGCCGCCACCAGCCAGTACCGCTGCGTGGTGTGCGAGCGCGATTACGAAGCCGAAGACATGGCATCGTGCCCGGCGTATCAGGGCATGATCTGTTCACTGTGCTGCACGCTGGACGTGCGCTGCGGCGACGCCTGCAAGCCGCAGGCAAGGTTGGCCGCACAGTGGTCTGCCTTGCTGAAAAAGCTGTTGCCACGTGCATTGCAGCCTTATCTGGCGCACGGGCTGGGCCACTATCTGTTGCTGATGACCGGTATTGGCGGCGTGCTGCTGCTGGTGCTGGGCTTGCTGTATTACATCGAGTGGCAGGGCGCGGTGGCCGGCGGTTACGACGGCTGGCTGCCGCAATTGTTCTGGCGGCTGTTTGCCGTGCTGCTGCTGGTGAGCGGCGTGGTGGCGTGGTGGATGGTACTGACTGCGCGCAGCCGTGAGGTGGCGCAGCAGGAGTCCAACCGCCAGACGGCGCGGCTGCTGGCCGAGATCGAGTCGCACCGCCGCACCGACGAGCAGCTCAAGCGCGCCCGCGAAGCGGCCGAGCAAGCCAATCAGGCCAAGAGCCGCTACGTGTCCGCCATCAGCCACGAGCTGCGCACGCCGCTGAACAGTATTCTGGGTTACGCGCAGATCCTGGACGGCGACCCGGCCATTCCGCCGTCGCGCCACCAGGCGCTGGAGGTGATACGTCGCAGCGGCGAGCACCTGTTGTCGGTGATCGAGGGCAGCATGGACATCGCCCGCATCGAAAGCGGCAAGCTGCAGCTGGCCATCCGCGCGCTGGATTTCGATGCCTTCCTGCGCCAGCTGGTGGCCATGTTCGAGCTGCAGGCGCGCAACAAGGGCCTGTTGTTCGAGTACCAGCCGGCGGCGCATTTACCCCAGGTGGTGCGCGCCGACGAAAAGCGGCTGCGCCAGATCCTGATCAACCTGCTGGGCAACGCGGTCAAGTTCACCCGTCGCGGCAGCGTGCGCTTTGCGCTGCAGTATCGCGGCGAGATGGCCACCTTCGACGTCATCGATACCGGCCCCGGCATTGCCGCCGACGAGCTGGCCCGCATCTTCGAGCCATTCGAGCGCGGTAGCGCCAGCGGTGCCGGCGGCAACGGCCTGGGGCTGACCATCAGCAAGATGCTGACCGACCTGATGGGCGGCGAGCTCACCGTACACAGCACGCCGGGGCAGGGTAGCCACTTCAGCGTGCGCTTGTTCCTGCCGCATGTGCACGCGGCGGTAGCGGCCAGCGAGCTGCCACGCCGCAACCGCATCGGCTACGCCGGCCCGCGCCAGCGCATCCTGCTGGTGGATAACGAAGCCATCGACCGCGAAATGCTGGCTGGCGTGCTGAGCGCACTGGGCTTCGAGGTGGCGCAGGCGGCCAGCGGTTACGACTGCCTGGCCATGGTGGACGTCTTCCAGCCGCAGCTGGTGTTCATGGACCTGGCCATGCCCGGCATCGACGGCTGGGAAACGCTGCGCCGCCTTCGCCAGCGCGGCTGCCAGGCGCAGCTGGCGGTGATCTCGGCCAATGCCTTCGACAAGGGGCAGGACAACGACGCCGGTATCGCCAGCGACGACTTCATCCTGAAACCGATCCGGGTGGAGGAGCTATTGGACTGGATAGGCCAGCGCCTGGGCCTGCAGTGGCAAACCGGTGAGCCGGCGCCGGCCGCGGCGGCCAACCTTGTGCCGCCAGGCGAGCTGATGCTGCCGCCGGCTGCCGAGCTGGCCGGCCTGCTGGAGGCAGCCGAGCTGGGCTATGTACGCGGCCTGCGCCAAGAGCTGGCCAGGTTGGCCGCACTGGACGCCGCCTATGCCGAGTTCGTGCGTGTGGCCAGCGAGCACGTGCGCCAGTTCCAGTTCGAGGCGCTGCGCGAGCTGCTGCACCGAGGCTTGCTGACGGAGGAAAAACCATGACGCTGGTAACGGGTGAACGCGCCCGCAACGTGGTGCTGATCGTCGATGATCAGCCGGATAACCTGTCCTTGCTGCACGACGCGCTGGATGATGCTGGCTACACGGTGCTGGTGGCTACCGACGGCGAGGCGGCGTTGCAGCGCGCACGGCTGTCGCTACCGGACGTGGTGCTGCTAGACGCAGTGATGCCGGGGCTGGACGGTTTCGAGGTGGCGCGGCGGCTGAAGGCGGCGTTCAGTACCCGCCATATTCCCATCGTGTTCATGACCGGGCTGACCGACAGCGAGCACGTGGTGGCCGCCTTTGCCGCCGGCGGCGCCGACTACGTCACCAAACCGTTGCGCCCGCCCGAGGTGCTGGTCCGCATTGCCGCCCACATCCAGAGCGCGCGCCAGATTACCCAGGCCAGCAGCGCGCTGGATGCCTTCGGCCAGGCCACTATCGCCATTGCCGTGCGCGACGGGCGCCTGGTGTGGCAGACGGCGCTGGCACGGCGGCTGATCGAGCATTACTTCGGGCCATGTGAGCTGGCACCACCGGCGCTGTTGGCGTGGACCCGTGCCGCGCAGGCCGCCCGCCTGGCCGGCAGCGAGCAGCCACCGCTACTAGCGACCCAGCAAGGCCGCCGCCTGCTGGCCAGTTTTCACGACCAGACCGGCGACGAGGAGTGGCTGGTGGTGTTGCGCGAGGAAAACGACGAAGCCAGCATCCAGACGCTGATGGGCGCCTTCCGGCTGACCCAGCGCGAAGCCGAGGTACTGCACTGGCTAAGCCTGGGCAAGACCAACCGCGATATCGCCGACATCCTCGGTATGAGCCCGCGCACGGTGAACAAGCATCTGGAACATGTGTTCGACAAGCTGGCGGTGGAAACGCGCACCGCCGCCGCCAGCCTGGCGATTGCCCGTCTGCGTGGTGCGGCTAGCGGCAGTGCTTAGCGTCGTCAACGCCGCCTGGTACCCGCCGCTGCCGCCAGGGCGCGGCGCTAGCCCAGCGCTAGCCGCTGCTGCAGGAAGTCGGCCAGCTCGCTGACCAATGGCGCCGGCGGAGTAGTACCGGCCAGTGCCAGCAGCGACAACGGCGGACAGCGCCATTCGCCCAGCAGCGGCACCAACCGCCCGTGTCGCACGCTGTCCTGCACCAGGCTGTGCGGCAGCATGGCAATGCCGGCGCCCTGTTCGGCCAGTTCGCGCTGGATGTCGAGGTCGCTGACGATGATGCTGTGTCGGAGGCGAACTTCCCCCGTTAACCCTGGGCCTTGCAACCGCCAGCGTGGTGCCGGCCCCAAACAATCGTGTTGCAGCAGCTCGTCCGGCGTGCGCGGCGCCGCTTGCCGGGCCAGATAAGTCGGCGCGGCAAACAAGCCCTGTGGCAGCGACAGCAAGGGCCACAAGGCGCGTTCGGCGTGACGCAGGCTGCCCTGGCGCAGTATCAGGTCGGGTGGCGGGCCGTCCTCATCGCCGGCGCCCAGTGTGATGTCGAGCGACAGCTGCGGATGCAGGCGGCAGAAGGTAGCCAGCAGCGGGCTTATCCAGTGCCGGCCGATATCGGCTGTCATCGCCAGGCGCAATTGCACTGCCGACGTTGCCTGCGTTGTCTGCAGCAATGCCTCTGCCTGTGCAGCTTCCTCCACCAGTACGGCACAGCGTTCGTAGAAGGCGCGTGCTGCTTCGTTCAGCGCTACCCGACGAGTGGTACGCACCAGCAGGCGGACACCCAGGCGTTTTTCCATGCCGGCAATGCGTCGCGATAGCGTGGCGCCGGGCATGGCCAGCGCTTCGCTGGCCGCGTGAAAGCTGCCATGCCGTACCACGGCAACAAACAGCGCCATGTCGTCCAGCGCGGGGGTGTGGTGAAATCGTCGCTTTTCTTCCATATATGGATTATTAAAATATTTTTGTTCGTTAAATGCAATAATCACTGCTGCGCATACTGGACCCCGGTTATGTCCATTCAGGGAGTTCAGCATGAAAGCCATCCGTATCCATCGTTACGGCGATCCCGGTGTAATGCAGCTGGAAACCGTCCCCATTCCCGAGCTGCACCCCGGCGAACTGCTGGTGCGTGTGGTGGTGGCCGGTATCAACCCGCTGGACTGGAAACTGCGCAGCGGGAGCTTGGCGGGGGCGATGCCGCGCGCCTTGCCCTACACACCCGGCTTCGACGCCTCAGGCATTGTGGTGGCCATGGCCGGCGACGTGCGCGGCTTCGAGCTGGAGGATGAAGTGTGTTTTTACACCGCTAGCGGCGGTACCTATGCCGAGTACGTGGTGGTAGCTGCCAGCGACGTAGCGCGTATGCCGACAGGTATGTCCTTTATCGAGGCAGCGGCGTTGCCTATCCCAGCGCAGGCGGCATGGTCGGCGCTGGTGGATGCGGCCAACCTGCAAGCTGGCCAGCGCGTGCTGATTCATGGTGCAGCCGGGGCAGTCGGTAGCCTGGCCGTGCAACTGGCCAAGCAACTGGGCGCAGAGGTGATCGCTGCCGCCAGCGGTACTGGTTTGAGTCGGGTGGAGAGGCTGGGGGCCGATCGGGTAGTGGATTACGACCGTGAATTCGTCGGCGAGACAGTGCGCGGTGTGGACGTGGTGCTGGACACCCTGGGAGGGCCGATACAGGAGGCTTCGTGGGCCACCTTGCGGCCAGGCGGCATCTTGCTGGCTACCGCAGTGCCGCCGCCGCCGGGGCGGGACGCTGCGGCAGGCGTACGTAGCCAGTCTGTGGTGACCCGGCCGCGCGGGGCCGTACTGGCCCAGCTGTTGCGCTACAAGCTCAGTTTGCCGGTGGCGCGCACGCTGTCGCTGCCTGATGCCGAGCAGGCGCACCGGCTGGGCGAGCAGGGGCAGGCCGGTGGCAAAATGGTGTTGCTGATGCCGGCACGCGACGCCGATCTGTTTGCCTGACCCCCTTTTGCGGTACCTCCCAACGCGCAGCCCCCGTCCGACGTCAAGCGGACGGGGGCTGCGCGTTGGGGCAGGGTATCAGCGCCGCAACTGCTGCCATAGCCACAAGGCCGGTAGTGCCGGTACCGAGAATACCAGCAGGAAAACCGGCCATTCTTCCGCCACCGTGTAACCCGCATGTTGCACGCCGGCCACCATATTGCTGGCAGCCAGCAGCAGCCACAGCGGTATGAACAGCAAGGCCGCGCTGGCCTGATTGACGATGCCACTGATTCTGGCCAGTAGCTGGCACAGTACCAGCAGCAGTATCCCCCCCAATAT
Source organism: Vogesella urethralis (assembly GCF_007644045.2). GTDB lineage: Bacteria > Pseudomonadota > Gammaproteobacteria > Burkholderiales > Chromobacteriaceae > Vogesella > Vogesella urethralis. The sequence continues at coordinate 26,414 of NZ_VMDW02000135.1, read as the reverse complement.
CACCAACAGTGTGTGCATGACGTGTGTCTCCGCGGCCAACGCACGGCGGCGGATCCGCTGTGTCGTGCCGCAGTCATCTTGGCGTGGCTGGCGTTGTCGTTAAAAACGCCGCGCCGGTAAGCGCGGGTGGCTTCTATCGAAAAGCTGCGCTGCGGCGCGCGGCAGCCTGGCACGGCTTTTTTTTGCAGCGCAGCATGTACGCAATTTGACGTATTCCGGCCGGCCCGCTGGCACCGTAACCTGATCTCGCACTGCAACAAAACCAACCGTTCATCAGGGAGCTTTGCCATGACCACTCGCCGTCTCGTTCTGAAGTCTTCTGTCCTCACCCTGTCGCTGCTGGCGGCCGGTTTCAGCGCCCAGGCCGTTGCGGCCGATACCATCAAGGTGGGCGTGCTGCACTCGCTGTCCGGCACCATGGCCATCTCGGAAACCTCGCTCAAGGACATGGCGCTGTTCGCCATCGACGAAATCAACGCCAAGGGTGGCCTGCTGGGCAAGAAGCTGGAGCCGGTGGTGGTAGACCCGGCGTCCAACTGGCCGCTGTTTGCCGAAAAGGCGCGCCAACTGCTGACCCGCGACAAGGTGGCCGTCACCTTCGGCTGTTGGACGTCGGTATCGCGCAAGTCGGTACTGCCGGTATACGAAGAGCTGAACGGCCTGCTGTTCTACCCGGTGCAGTACGAGGGTGAAGAGCTGTCGCCCAATGTGTTCTACACCGGCGCCGCACCGAACCAGCAAGCCATTCCGGCGGTGGAATACCTGATGAGCAAGGAAGGCGGCAGCGCCAAGCGCTACTTCCTGCTGGGTACCGACTACGTGTACCCGCGTACCACCAACAAGATTCTGCGTGCGTTCCTGAAATCCAAAGGCGTGAAGGATAGCGATATCCAGGAGGTGTACACCCCGTTCGGCCACAGCGACTACCAGACCATCGTCGGCAACATCAAGAAGTTTGCTGCCGGTGGCAAGACCGCGGTCATCTCCACCATCAACGGCGACTCCAACGTGCCGTTCTACAAAGAGCTGGGCAACCAGGGCCTGAAAGCCACCGACGTACCGGTGGTGGCGTTCTCGGTGGGTGAAGAAGAGCTGAAAGGCATCGACACCAAGCCATTGGTGGGCCACCTGGCTGCCTGGAACTACTTCATGAGCGTGAAGAACCCGGTCAACAGCCAGTGGATTGCTGCCTACAAGGCCTGGGCTGCCAAGAAGGGCATGAGCGGCGCCGACAAGCTGGTCACCAACGACCCGATGGAAGCCACCTACGTGGGCATCAATATGTGGGCCGAGGCAGTGAAGAAAGCCGGCACCACCGACGTGGCCGCCGTCAGCAAGGCCATGGCCGGCATCAGCTTCAAGGCACCGTCCGGTTACACGCTGAAGATGGACGAGAAAAACCACCACCTGCACAAGCCGGTGATGATCGGCGAAGTGCAGCCCAACGGCCAGTTCTCGGTGGTGTGGAAAACCAAGGGCCCGATCCGCGCCCAGCCGTGGAGCCCGTTCATCCCCGGCAACGACAAAAAGCCGGACACCCCGGTGAAAACCAAGTCCTGATCGCCGCCGGCGCTGCCCGGTCGCCGCTGCGGCGACCGCTAGCAAGCCAGCGGTACTTCCCGGGCTGCCCAGTGCAGCCCGTTTTTTTGCAAGGACCCACACTATGACCAAGCTCAAGCACCTGATGGCCGTCCTGGCCTGCAGCCTGCTGTGGGCGCCGGCCTTTGCGGCCAGCCCCGCTGCCGAGTTGGCCGCGGCCGACCCGGCCACCCGCGCGGAGCTGATTGCCGGCTGGGCTGCCGCACCCAATGCTGCACGTAGTGCCGCGGTGGCTGCGCTGGAGGAAGGCCGCCTGCTGGCCGACCCGGACGCTACCCGCTTCTTTATCCAGCAAGGCGAGCTATGGCTGGACGCCGACAGTGGCCAGCCGGTAGACAGCGTGCCCGACGGCACCGATAGCGTGCCGCTGAATAACAGCGTGCGCAGCGCGCTGCAAACCTTCCACGCCGCCAGCGGCCTGAACGCTGTAGACAGCGGCGGGCGGCTGAATGCCGTCAAGGCCATCCAGGACGCGGCCAACCCTGCGCTGTTGCCGCTGCTGCAAAAGCGGCTGCAGATCGAAACCGACGACAGCGTGCGTGACGCGCTGCGTTTGGCCGCTGCCACGCTGCAACTGGGCGGCCCGTCCACCGCCGACAAGTTGGCCGCCATTGCGGTACTGGGTGAAGCCAGCGACCCCGGCCTGCTGACCCTGCTGCAGCCGCTGGCGGACAACCCGCAAGAAAACGCCGACGTGCGCCGCGCTGCCGGCGAAGCCATCGCCAGCATCAAGGCCACGCAGTTTGGCTACAACCTCATCGGCCACCTGTTCAGCGGTATCAGCCTGGGCTCCATCCTGCTGTTGGCCGCGCTGGGGCTGGCCATAACCTACGGCCTGCTGGGCGTCATCAATATGGCGCACGGCGAGATGCTGATGCTGGGCGCCTATACCACCTGGCTGATGCAAAACCTGTTCCGTAGCCAGTGGCCGGCGGCGTTCGATTACTACCTGCTGGCGGCATTGCCGGCGGCCTTCGTCGTCACCGCTGCGGTAGGCATGCTGCTGGAGCGGCTGGTGATCCGCCACCTGTACGGCCGTCCGCTGGAAACGCTGCTCGCCACCTGGGGTATCAGCCTGATGCTGATGCAGGCGGTACGCGTGGCGTTTGGCGCGCAAAACGTGGAGGTGGCCAACCCGGCGTGGCTGTCCGGCGGCATTGCGCTGTCCACCACGCTGACGCTGCCGTACAACCGGCTGGCCATCATTGCCTTTGTTGCCGCCGTACTGGTGTTGACCTGGCTACTGCTCAATCGCACCCGGCTGGGCCTGTTCGTGCGCGCTGTTACCCAGAACCGCCGCATGGCTGACAGCGTGGGCGTGCCCACCGGCCGCGTGGACATGCTGGCCTTTGGCCTGGGTTCCGGCATTGCCGGGCTGGGCGGCGTGGCGCTGAGCCAGATCGGCAACGTGGGGCCGGACCTGGGCCAGGGTTACATCATCGACAGCTTCATGGTGGTGGTGCTGGGCGGGGTAGGGCAGCTGGCCGGTACCGTGGCCGGTGCACTGGGCCTGGGCATGCTGGCCAAGGTGATCGAGCCGTCACTGGGTGCCGTGCTGGCCAAGATCCTGATCCTGGTATTCATCATCCTGTTCATCCAGAAGCGTCCGCAGGGCTTGTTTGCCCTGAAGGGCCGCGTGCTCGACTGAGGCCTGCCATGTCACAACCTTACTCTCTCAAGTTGGCCGCCGCCGCCGGGCCGCGTGCCACCACGCTGGGCCTGGGCCTGCTGCTGGGCTTGCTGCTGCTGTTACCGCTGGGGCACTGGGCACTGCCGGAAGGCCACGCGCTGCACGTGTCGGCGTACACGCTCACCCTTACCGGCAAGATCCTGTGCTACGCCATCGTGGCGCTGGCGATGGACCTGGTGTGGGGCTATACCGGCCTGCTCAGCCTGGGCCACGGCCTGTTCTTTGCGCTGGGCGGTTACGGCATGGGCATGTACCTGATGCGCCAGATCGGCCGTGACGGCAATTACCAGAGCGACCTGCCCGATTTCATGGTGTTTCTGGACTGGAAAGAACTGCCGTGGTTCTGGCAAGGCAGCGAGCACTTTGCCTGGGCGCTGCTGGTGATCGTGCTGGTGCCGGGCCTGCTGGCGCTGGTGTTCGGCTGGCTGGCGTTCCGCTCGCGCATCAAGGGCGTGTACTTCTCCATCATGACCCAGGCGCTGACCTTTGCCGCCATGTTGCTGTTCTTCCGCAACGAAACCGGCTTTGGCGGCAACAACGGCTTTACCGACTTCAAGCGCATCCTCGGTTTCGGCATTGCCGAGCCGGCTACCCGCGCCGTGCTGTTTGCCGCCACCGTGCTGTTGCTGGCGCTGGCGCTGTGGGGCGCGTTCTGGTTGGTGCACAGCAAGTTCGGCCGCATCCTCACCGCCATCCGCGACGCCGAAAGCCGGCTGATGTTCTGCGGCTACAACCCGCTGTACTACAAGCTGGCCATCTGGGTGCTGTCGGCGGTGCTGTGTGCGCTGGCCGGTGCCTTGTACGTGCCGCAGGTGGGCATCATCAACCCTAGCGAAATGTCGCCGGGCAACTCCATCGAAATCGCCATCTGGGTGGCGCTGGGCGGTCGCGGCACGCTGGTCGGGCCGGTGCTGGGCGCCGCCATCGTCAACGGTGCCAAGAGCTGGTTCACGGTAGCGTTTCCCGAGTACTGGCTGTTTTTCCTGGGCTTCCTGTTTATCGCCGCCACGCTGCTGCTGCCCAACGGCGTGCTGGGCCTGCTGCGCAAGAAAGGGGACCGCTAATGTCGGCCGCATCCACTACCCAAAGCCAGCGTGAAAACTGGGAAGGTGAGGCCCGTGGCCTGGCCCACCCGGTGGACGGCAAGCTGGATACCCGCCACGGTGCCATCCTGTACCTGGACGACGTCACCGTCAGCTTTGACGGCTTCCGTGCGCTGAACAAGCTTTGCCTCGACATCGGTGTCGGCGAGCTGCGCTGCATCATCGGCCCCAACGGCGCCGGCAAGACCACCATGATGGACGTCATCACCGGTAAGACCCGCCCCGATAGCGGCAGCGTGTTCTTTGGCCAGACCATCGACCTTACGCGCCATACCGAGCCGGAAATCGCCCAGCTGGGCATCGGCCGCAAGTTCCAGAAGCCCACCGTGTTCGAGGCGATGAGCGTGCACGACAACCTGGCGCTGGCGCTGGCCGGCAACAAGTCGGTGTGGGCCAGCCTGCGCTCACGGCTCACCGGTACACAGCGCGACCGCATCGGCGAGCTGCTGGCCACCATCCGCCTCACCGAGCAGCACCAGCGCCAGGCCGGCCTGCTGTCGCACGGCCAGAAGCAGTGGCTGGAAATCGGCATGCTGCTGGCGCAGGAGCCGCAACTGCTGCTGCTGGACGAGCCGGTAGCCGGCATGACCGACGCCGAAACCGAAAAAACCGCCGAGCTGCTGCTGACGCTGAAAGGCAAGCACTCGCTGATGGTGGTGGAGCACGACATGGACTTTGTCGGCAGCATTGCGCAGAAGGTGACAGTGTTGGCCGAGGGCAGCGTGCTGGCCGAGGGCAGCCTGGCGCAGGTGCAGGCCGACGAGCGGGTAATCGAAGTGTATCTGGGGCGCTGAATCATGCTGAAAGTAGACAAACTCAACCAGTTTTACGGCGGCAGCCACATCCTGCGCGACGTGGCGTTCGAGGCGCCGGTGGGCGAGGTCACCTGCATCCTGGGCCGCAACGGCGTGGGCAAGAGCACGCTGCTGCGCTGCCTGATGGGGCAGATCGCCGCCAAGAGCGGCGCGGTAGCGTGGCAGGGCGAGGACATCCAGCGCCTGGCGCCGCACCAGCGCGTGGCGCGCGGCATGGCCTACGTGCCGCAGGGGCGCGAAATCTTTGCCCGGCTGACGGTGGAAGAAAACCTGAAGATGGGGCTGGCGCGCTTTGGCGGCCGCCAGGGGCGCGAGATTCCCGCCAGCGTGTACGAGATGTTTCCGGTGCTGCACGACATGAAACACCGCCGCGGCGGCGACCTGTCCGGCGGCCAGCAGCAACAGCTGGCCATCGGCCGCGCGCTGGTCAGCCAGCCCAGCCTGCTGATCCTGGACGAGCCCACCGAGGGCATCCAGCCGTCCATCATCAAGGACATCGGCGCCGTGATCAAAAGGTTGGCCGCACGTGGCGACATGGCCATCTTGCTGGTAGAGCAGTACTACGACTTTGCCGAGGCGTTGGCCGACCGCTACGTGGTGATGTCGCGCGGCGAGGTGATCAAGGCCGGGCAGGGCAAGGCCATGCCGCAGGACGGCGTGCGCGAGCTGCTGGCCATCTAATGCCGGGCCTGCCCCGTGTCATGCACTGGCACGGGGCTTGCAATACCGCTATCGAACCGACTTTCCCCCTGCCTGCCCGATGAAACCCGACGCTGTTGCCGCTCTGCTCCCCCCGTCCCTGCTGCAAGGCTGGCCTGCCAGCCTGCAGCTGGCCTACGCCCGCGACGGCGCCCGCACCATTCCGGTGCTGCGCCGTCACAGTGGCCCGCTACGGGTGCAGAAGCACTTTATCGGTGCCGACGGCAGCTGCGAGCACATCATCGTGCACCCGCCAGGTGGCGTGGCCGGCGGCGACAGCCTGACGCTGGACATCGAGCTGCAGGCCGGTTGCGAGGTACTGCTCACCAGCCCCGGCGCCGCCAAGTGGTACGACGGCTTTGGCCGCCCGGCGCGGCAGCACATCAGCATCCGCCAGGCCGCCGGCAGCATGCTGGCGTGGCTGCCGCAGGAAACCATCCTGTTCGATGGCGCCGACGTGCGTTTTGCCAGCCGCGTCGATCTGGCCGGCGACGCCCGCCTGCTGTGGGGCGACGTGGTGTGCCTGGGACGCCCTGCGGCCAACCTTTTGTACCGCCGTGGCTGCTGGCGCCAGCAGGCCGACATCTACCGCGACGGCCGCTTGATCTACAGCGAGCGCACCGTGCTGCCGGCCGACAGCCCCCTGCTGCAGTCGCCGGTGGGCCTGGGCGGCCACAGCGTGGTAGCCACGCTGCTGTGGGCCGGGCCGGTGCTGCCACCCGCGCTGCACGACGCGGTACTGGCGCTGCCGCTGGCCGGCCAGGCCGCCGCCAGCCAGCTGGACGATATCTGGCTGGCGCGCTTTGTCGGCGACGGTGCCGAGGCGGCGCTGGCCTGGCTGCGCGCCGCCCGCCACCTGATCCACCCCTTTACCCACGGCCGCCCGGCGCACGCACCGCGCATCTGGGCGACCTAGCCGCTACCCAAGGACTGTTATGGAACTGACCCCCCGCGAGAAGGACAAGCTGCTGATCTTTACCGCCGCCTTGCTGGCCGAACGCCGCCGCGCGCGTGGCCTGAAGCTGAACTACCCGGAAGCCGTGGCCTTCATCAGCGCCGCCATCATGGAAGGGGCGCGCGACGGCCAGAGCGTGGCCGCGCTGATGCACTACGGCACCACGCTGCTGACCCGCCACGACGTGATGGACGGCGTGGCGGAGATGATTCCGGATATCCAGGTAGAAGCCACCTTTCCCGATGGCACCAAGCTGGTGACGGTCCACCAACCCATCGTCTAGGAGCCGGCCATGATCCCCGGAGAAATCCTCGCCGCCGACGGCGAGATCGAACTCAACGCTGGCCGCGCCACGCTGACGCTGCCGGTTTCCAATAGCGGCGACCGCCCGGTACAGGTGGGCTCGCACTACCACTTTGCCGAGGTCAACAACGCGCTGCTGTTCGACCGCGACGCGGCGCGCGGCTTCCGCTTGAACATCGCGGCCGGCACCGCCGTGCGTTTCGAGCCGGGCCAGACGCGCACCGTGGAACTGGTGGCGCTGGACGGCCTGCGCCGCGTGTACGGCTTTCAGGGCAAGGTGATGGGGGCATTATGAAAATCAGCAGACAGGCATACGCCGAGATGTTCGGCCCCACCACCGGCGACCGCGTGCGGCTGGCCGATACCGGCTTGCTGGCCGAGGTGGAGCACGATTACACCGTGTACGGCGAAGAGGTGAAATTCGGCGGTGGCAAGGTCATCCGCGACGGCATGGGCCAGAGCCAGGCGCTGGCGGCCGAGGTGGCCGACACGGTGCTGACCAACGCGCTGATCCTGGACCACTGGGGCATCGTGAAGGCCGATATCGCGCTGAAAAACGGCCGCATCGCCGCCATCGGCAAGGCCGGCAACCCGGACATCCAGCCTGGCGTGGACATCGTGATCGGCGCCTCCACCGAGATCATCGCCGCCGAGGGCATGATCGTCACCGCCGGCGGCATCGACACCCACATCCACTTCATCTGCCCGCAGCAGATCGACGAAGCGCTGATGTCCGGCGTCACCACCATGATAGGCGGCGGCACCGGCCCGGCCACCGGCACCAATGCCACCACCTGCACGCCGGGGCCGTGGCATATGGCGCAGATGCTGAAAGCCGCCGAGGCGTTTCCGATGAACCTGGGCTTTACCGGCAAGGGCAACGCCAGCCTGCCGGAGCCGCTGCGCGAGCAAGTACGCGCTGGCGCCATCGGCCTGAAACTGCACGAAGACTGGGGTACCACGCCGGCCGCCATCGACAACTGCCTGAGCGTGGCCGACGAGATGGACGTGCAGGTAGCTATCCACACCGACACGCTGAACGAAGGCGGCTTCATCGAGGCCACGCTGGCCGCGTTCAAGGGCCGCACCATCCACACCTACCATACCGAAGGCGCCGGCGGCGGCCACGCGCCGGACATCATCAAGGCCTGCGGCCAACGTAACGTCCTGCCCAGCTCCACCAACCCGACGCGGCCGTTTACCGTCAACACCATCGACGAGCACCTGGATATGCTGATGGTGTGCCATCACCTGGACCCGGCCATCGCCGAAGACGTGGCCTTTGCCGAAAGCCGCATCCGCCGCGAAACCATCGCCGCCGAAGACATCCTGCACGACCTGGGCGCTTTCGCCATGATGTCGTCCGACAGCCAGGCCATGGGCCGCGTCGGCGAAACCATCCTGCGCTGCTGGCAAACCGCCGACAAGATGAAGCAGCAGCGCGGCCCGCTGCCGGGCGACGGCCCCGGCAACGACAACGCCCGCATCAAGCGCTACCTGGCCAAGTACACCATCAACCCGGCCATTACCCACGGCGTTGCCCACGAGGTGGGCAGCGTGGAGGTAGGCAAGCTGGCCGACCTGGTGATCTGGCGGCCGGCGTTCTTTGGCGTGAAGCCCAGCCTGATCCTGAAGGGCGGCATCATCGCCGCCGCCGCGATGGGCGACGCCAACGCCAGCATCCCCACGCCGCAGCCGGTGCATTACCGGCCGATGTTCGGCGCCTACGGCGGCGCCATTGCCGCCGGCAGCGTCACTTTTGTGTCGCAGGCGGCGCTGGCCGCCGGCGTGGGCGAGGCGCTGGGGCTGAAGAAGCGGCTGGTGGCGGTGCAAGGCTGCCGCAGCGTGCAGAAAACCGACCTCATCCACAACGACTACCTGCCGGTGATCGAGGTGGACCCGCAAAACTACCAGGTGCGCGCCGACGGCGAACTGCTGTGGTGCGAGCCGGCCAGTGTGCTGCCGATGGCGCAGCGTTACTTTCTGTTCTAGGAGCCCAGCATGCTGGTATTGCGACAACACGCCAGCGGCGGCCAGCCGGCCGACCAGCTGGTGCTGGATTTTGACCGCCGCTGCAAGACGCGGCTGCTCACCCGTAGCGCCGCCGGCGAAGAAGTGGGCGTGATGCTGCCGCCGGGCAGCCCGCCGCTGCGCGATGGCGACCTGCTGCAGGCCGACGACGGCCGCTGCGTGCGCGTGGTAGCCGCCGCCGAGCCGCTGCTGCACGTGGCCTGCCACGACGCGGTAACGCTGGCGCGCGCGGCCTACCACCTGGGCAACCGCCACGTGAAAGTGGAAGTCGGCGCCGGCTGGCTGCGCCTGCTGCAGGACGACGTGCTGGCCGACATGCTGCAGCAGATGGGCCTGCAGGTGGAAAGGTTGGTCGCCGGCTTCTCGCCGGAGCACGGCGCCTACGGTGGCGGCCATCATCATTCGCACGGACAGGAGGCGGCGTTCCACTACGCGCCGAAAATCCACCAGTTCGAGGGCCAGCCATGAGCGCCACCGCCACCCGCCTGCAACTGCTGCGCCTGGCCAGCCCCGGCTTGCCGATTGGCGGCTACAGCTACTCGCAAGGCATGGAAACCGCGCTCGACCTGGGCCTGGTACACGACGAAGCCAGCGCCCAGCGCTGGCTGGCCGACCTGCTGGCCGGCCCGATGGCGCAATTTGACGGCGCCGTGCTGGCCGCCTGCTGCCGCGCGGCAGCCGATGGCGACGTGGCCGCGTTGCAGCGCCTTAACGAGCAGCTGCTGGCCAGCCGCGACAGCCGCGAGCAGGTGCTGGAAAGCACGCAGATGGGCTACTCGCTACGCCAGCTGCTGCTGGACCTGCCCGAAGGCGGCGATGCTGCTTTGTGGCCGGCTGGCGAGGCGCTGAGCCTGCCGGTGGCGTGGGCCTTGGCTGCCCGCTGCCTGCAATTGCCGGGCGAGCAGGCGCTGGAAGCCTGGCTGTGGGGCTGGCTGGAAAATCAGGTGATGGTACTGATGAAGGCCATGCCGATGGGGCAGAGCGCCGGCCAGCGCCTGATCTCCAGCCTGCTACCGGAGCTCGCCACCGCCGCCGCCCGCGCCTGGCAGCTGCCGGAAGACGACATCAGCAATTTCGCCCCCCTGTACGCCTGGGTGGCGCAGAAACACGAAACCCAATACAGCCGGTTGTTCCGGTCTTGATCAAAAGAGGACACAGCATGAAACAGGCAGCATTACGCGTCGGCATCGGCGGCCCGGTGGGCTCCGGCAAGACCCACCTTACCTGGGCGCTGTGCACGGCGCTGCGCGACAAATACAACGTGGCCGCTGTTACCAACGACATCTACACCCAGGAAGACGCGCAGTTTCTGGTGCGCAACGAGGCGCTGGCGCCAGACCGCATCATCGGCGTGGAAACCGGCGGCTGCCCGCACACCGCCATCCGCGAAGACGCCTCCATCAACCTGGAAGCCGTGGCGCGGCTGAACGCCCGCCACCCCGGCCTCGACGTCATCTTCATCGAAAGCGGCGGCGACAACCTGGCGGCCACCTTCAGCCCCGAGCTGTCCGACCTGACGCTGTACGTGATCGATGTGTCCGCCGGCGACAAGATCCCGCGCAAAGGCGGCCCCGGCATCTGCAAGAGCGACCTGCTGGTGATCAACAAGATCGACCTGGCGCCGCTGGTGGGCGCCTCGCTGGAGGTGATGGACCGCGACGCCAGCAAGATGCGCGGTGAGCGGCCGTTCATTTTCTCCAACCTCAAAAGCGGCCACGGCCTGGCCGACATCATCCGTTTCATCGAAGAAAAAGGCATGCTCACCCTGAATGCCGAAGGAGCTCACCATGCGTAAACCCCTGCTATTTATCCTGCTGGCTACTGCGGCGGGCCTCGCCCAGGCCCACACCGGCCACGGTGCCGACGGTTTTGCCCACGGCTTTGGCCACCCGTTTTCTGGCCTGGACCACCTGTTGGCCATGTTCGCCGTCGGCCTGTGGTCGGCGCAGCTGGGCGGCCACGCGCGCTGGCAAGGCCCGGCACTATTCGTGCTGATGCTGGCCGCTGGCGCGGCGCTGGGCGTAGCCGGTGTGGCACTGCCGTGGCTGGAAAGCGGCATCGCACTGTCGGTATTGCTTAGCGGCCTGCTGGTGGCCGCACTGGCGCGCCCGCCACGCCTGTTGGCCATGGCTGCCATCGCTGGCTTTGCGCTATACCACGGCGTAGCCCACGGCCTGGAAATGCCGGCCGACGCCAGCGGTGCCGCCTACGCCGCCGGCTTCATGCTGGCCAGCGCCCTGCTGCACATTGCCGGCGTGGCAGTCGGTCAGGGTACGCTGCGCAGCGCCATGTTGCTGCGTGCGCTGGGTGCCGCCATCGCCGCCTCGGGCGCACTGCTGCTGGTGGGCACGCTGTAAGGGCTGGCGGCCAACGTTGGCCTGGTAGGGTGGGCAAAGGCCAACGGCCGTGCCCACCGTTGTCTGTGGTGGCGGGGTATGGTGGGCACGCTGCGCTTTGCCCACCCTACGCGCCGTGGCACGGTTAGTCACCATTGCGGCCAATGTTGGCTTGGTAGGGTTGGCAAAGGCCGCAGGCCGTGCCTAGCAGCGTGCCGTCGCGACAGCGTTGGCCGCCAAATGGCTGCACGGTAGCGTTGCAGCGGTAACCAAAAGGGCAAGCCTGCGGGCTTGCCCTTTTGTCATGGCGTGGCGGTATGATGTGGGGGTAGGGTGGTAAGGCCGCAGGCTGCGTCTACCAAGATTTTAACAGCGTGCTGGGATGTAATGGCCTGGTCAGGTTGGTGCCGGAGCTAACCCCGGATGCGGCTATGCCCTTATCCGGGTTAGGTGCTGATACGGTTGTGGGAATATAGAAAAACGCTAAATATTCAGGGTTTTGATATGGCTGGTTTGAAAATTGGTGATGTGGTAGAGATAAAAACAAGAAATGGTTTGGCTTATGCGCAGTATACGCACAAGCACAAGCAGTATGGAGCATTGTTGCGGGTGTTTTCAGTTATTTCCGATTCTAGGCCGATTGATTTCGAGTTTCTTGTTATGGATGAGCCTAGGTTTATGTGCTTTTTTCCATTGAGTGCGGCGGTGAAGCAAGGAATTGTTTCGGTGGTTGCTAATGTTGCAATTCCACTGGAGGCAAAGCGGTTTCCAGTATTTCGCTCGGGGGTTGTTGATCCATCTACTGGTAAGGTAGCCAATTGGTGGCTGTGGGATGGAGAGAATGAGTGGATGATGGGGAGCTTGACTGCAGAGCAGAGGCGGTTATCCATTCTTGGTGTATGGAATGATACATTCCTCATTGAACGCATAGAATCTGGATGGAGCCCAGAGTACGATCCAAGATAATACCTGATGTTTGATAGGGTAATTTTTGCATTTGAAGTAAGAGTGTGGCCAGAATAAGCCAGCGGCGTATTCGTGGGCGAGCGGGGTGTCTCGACCAGGTTAAGTTGATCCTAGAGATAACCCCCGGATGTGGCTGTGCCTTATCCGGGCTACCTGCTGCATACTTATTTAGGTTCGGCGAAAGCTAGAGATGGCTTTGTTCGGGATAGTCATTTTGTGTTGGTAGATTTATGAAGTATTCTATTTTTTCTGTATCGAAGTATCTGGGTTGCAAATCATCTGCCATTCTTGCTGATGATTTTTGTAAAGACTGGAAATTTAGGAAGGTTGCGAGGCATGGTAGTTATTCGTATCGGAATGACTATATTTTCTCGAGGCGGGGCCTGTCATTTGCTTCGGATGGTGATGATGTTGTTTTGGCAATATTCTTGTCTTCCAAGGCGAGTCCGCCGTTTGATAGTGGCTTCGATGATTTGCCATTCTCATTTGGACGCCTTGAGGTGAGGAATAGATTTGGTGAACCGTCAGGCAGTAGAGAAAAATTTTATGATCCAATCCTGGGTGAGTATGGTGGGTGGGATTGTTTCAATTTTCCCACTCACGTTCTTCACGTGCAGTACTCCTCAGAAAGGGATGGTATTGAATTGATAACGCTGATGAGGCCTGATGTGACTTCTTAACATGGTATTGTGTTGCGAAAGGCAATGGTCGGATCAGGTAAGGTAACTGCGTGTGACAGTTAGCATGCAATAAGACCCTTCGTTAATTCTGTTAAATAAGTGCTAGATATTATGAGTGTACGTGTTCCAACGGAAGAAGACTATCAGCTTCACGATGGGCTCCACTATAGACATCTTTGGTGCGCGGCTGGGGATGATTGGTTGTGTCCCGGGTGTGGGCGCACTAAGTATCAGATTATGCGGTGGACGAAAAGATTTCCTAATTCACCAAATGCTTTTATGGGTTGGGTCGCTGCTCTGCATCGGCATCATGATCATTCTGTTGGATGTTCTGAGCAAGGTATTTCTCGGTTTCCTGCGGTTGTAATTTGTGGGCAGTGTAATTCTGCAGATGGTGCAGTGAAACGAAAGCTAAAATTGCCAAGGAATTTTTCTTTCTCGCCTGAAGAAATTAGGCTGTTTGTAAAATCTACACCGCATGGTAAACATGAAATCAACTATGCTATGGCTGCTATGATATATAGTTCATTAGTTTCCACAGACTCTTAGGGAAGGTCTGAACAAGTCCCTGCGTAAAAATATTGGCACAATATAATCAATGTGTTATGGTGTGCCAATATTGGAATCGGCCACTTATTCAGACCATCCTTAGGTTTGGCCTAATTGTGTAATAGTAAATGCACTTTTTGCCGGTATGTCGCTTTAATAGCCGGATCAATAGCTTAGATTGAGTGCTGACGATTGAGTGGGTGCTGCGAAGTCCAATCGCTCATGCATCAGACACAAACCGCCAGCCATGAAAAAAGCCAGCCCGCGGGCTGGCTTCTGCGTGGTGCAGGGGGGCTTAGCGCAGGCCCAGCACGTCTTGCATGTCGAACAGGCCGTGCGGCTTCGTGGCCAACCAGCCGGCGGCGCGTACGGCGCCGTTGGCGAAGGTGGCGCGGCTGCTGGCTTTGTGGGTGATTTCCACGCGTTCGCCCAGGGCGGCAAACAGCACGGTGTGGTCGCCCACCACGTCGCCGGCGCGCACGGTGGCGAAGCCGATGGTGCCAGGGTCGCGTTCGCCGGTGACGCCTTCACGGCCGTATACGGCGCAGTCTTTCAGATCGCGGCCCAGCGCGTTGGCTACCACTTCGCCCATGCGCAGCGCGGTGCCGGACGGGGCGTCTACCTTGAAGCGGTGATGCGCTTCCGTGATTTCGATGTCGTAGCCTTCGTTCAGCACGCGGGCGGCCATGTCCAGCAGCTTGAAGGTGAGGTTGACGCCCACGCTGAAGTTGGCCGCAAACACGATGCCGATGTGCTCGCCGGCGGCCTGGATGGCGGCTTTGCCGGCGTCGTCGAAACCGGTGGTGCCGATGATCATCTGCACCTTGTGTTGCACGCAGGCGGCCAGGTATTGCAGGGTGGCTTCCGGGCGGGTGAAGTCGATCACCACGTGGGCGCCGTCCAGCGCGGCGCTGAAGTCGCTGCTGATCTTCACGCCGGTGTCACGGCCCATGAACAGGCCGGCGTCCTGGCCGATGAATGGCGATTCGGCGCGGTCGATGGCGGCGTGCAGGCGCGCGCCCGGGGTGGCAAGAACGGATTCGATCAGCGTGCGGCCCATGCGGCCAGCAGCGCCAACGATGACGATATTCTGGGTGCTCATGCTTTATCTTTGTCCGGCATTGGGGTTGGTATTATCCAGGGTGGGGCGCAGGGCAGGGAAGGCCTGCCCCTCGACACGGGTCACCACGTCCTTGCTGAAGTAGACGGTCAACTGCTTTTCTTCTGTCGGTTTGCCCGGCTTTTCGATGCGGTAGGTGTAATCCCAGCGGTCACCGTGGAAGATATCGGCCAGCAGCGGGGTGCCCAGCAGGAATTTTACCTGTGGACGGGTCATGCCAGGCTTGACGCGGGCTACCGCGTCCTCGGTCACGTAGTTGCCCTGCTGGATGTCCATGCGGTGCGCCGTCAGCCACGTGGTGGGGTTGAACGAGCTGCAGGCGGTAAGGAACAGCACAGCGAGCAGGGGGAGGGACTTGAGCATCTTAACCATGGGTGCCTAGGGTCACAGTTGGGGAATCGGTGAAAAGGTTTTATCATACTGGAAGACCGCCAACCACGATATAAGAACCCCACATGAACAAAGCCAGCCACCTGAAGGGCATCGGCCTGAAAGCCACCGGTCCCCGCCTGCGCATTCTCGACCTGTTCGAGACCAGCGAAGAACGCCATATGTCGGCGGAAGACGTTTACAAGAAGCTGATCGCCGAAGATGCCGATATCGGCCTGGCCACCATTTACCGCGTGCTGACCCAGTTCGAGCAGGCCGGCATCCTGATCCGCCACCATTTCGAATCGGGCAAAGCGGTATACGAGCTGAACCAGGGTGGCCACCACGATCACATGGTGTGCTACCGCTGCGGCAAGGTAACCGAGTTTTACGACCCGGAAATCGAAGCCCTGCAAGACCGTATTGCCGAACAGCACGGCTTCCGCATCAAGGACCACTCGCTGTACCTGTACGGCGAATGCAGCGACTGCGTGAACTGCGAGCCCAAAACCTTCAAGCGATGATCGCTGTTCTGGGCGCTGCCCATGCCTTCCCGCCGGTAACGCAGGCCCTGCGCGAGCCGGACGGTTTGCTGGCGGCCGGTGGCGACCTGTCGCCCGGCCGTTTGCTGGCGGCTTACCGCAGCGCGGTGTTTCCCTGGTTTTCCCCTGGCGACCCCATTTTGTGGTGGTCGCCTTCGCAGCGTATGGTGCTGCAGCCATCGCAGGTGCGGGTAACCCGCTCCTTGGCCAAGGCCATGCGCAATCGCCGTTACCGCATTACCATCGATACCGCATTCGAGCAGGTAATGCGTGCCTGCGCAGCGCCGCGTGACGGCCAGAACGGCACCTGGATTACCGACGAGATGGTGGCCGCCTACGCCGAACTGCACCGGCTGGGGCACGCCCATTCTTATGAATTCTGGCAGGACGGCCGCCTGGCCGGCGGCCTGTACGGCGTGGCCGTTGGCCGCATGTTTTATGGCGAGTCGATGTTCCACCGCGCGACCGACGCGTCCAAGATCACCTTTGTCACCATGGCGCAGCACCTGCAGCGCCACGGTTTCGGCATGGTGGATTGCCAGATGTTCACCCCGCACCTGGAAAGCCTGGGTGCACAGCTGATTTCACGCGACGAATTTATTGCTAGACTGGAAACGTCCCTCGGTCAGCCACAGCCCGCCGGTATGTGGCAGGAAAGCTTCCGCAATGAGCCATCGCGATGACGCCATCGCCGTAATCCATTTCTACGCTACGGCACCTTACCCCTGCAGTTACCTCGACGGCCATCAGGCGCGGTCGCAGGTAGCCATTCCTGCCGACGCTATCGACGGCAGCGTGTACTCGCGCCTGGTGGGCTTGGGTTTCCGGCGTAGCGGCCACTTTACCTACCGGCCGTACTGCGATGACTGTCGTGCCTGCATCCCGGTGCGCATTCCGGTGGCGCAGTTCCTGCCCAACCGCAGCCAGCGCCGCGCCCAGCGCCAGCATGACGGGCTGGAAGTTCGCATGCTGCCGCTGGCTTTCGTGCAGGAGCACTACGAGCTGTACTATCGCTACCAGCGTGCGCGCCATGATGGGGGCGGCATGTCGGACGACGATCCGGTGCAGTACGCCGAGTTCATCCTGAAGAGCCGGGTGGACAGCTTTCTGGTGGAGTTTCGCGAGCAGGGCGTGCTGCGCATGGTCAGCCTGATCGACCGGCTGGATGACGGCCTGTCGGCGGTGTACACCTTTTTCGACCCCGAGGTGCCTGGCGCCTCGTACGGCGTGTACAACGTGCTGTGGCAGGTGGCACTGGCGCAGCAGCTGGCGTTGCCGCATGTGTACCTGGGCTACTGGATCAAGGCGTCGCCCAAGATGGTGTACAAACAGCACTACCGCCCGTTGCAGATGCTGGATAACGGCCGCTGGGTGCCGTTTCGCGACGATGTGACGCCCTGACGCCCGTCTGGGTTGGCCGCAGTAACAACAAGGCCCGGCATTGCCGGGCCTTGTGCTGTGCAGTGGCGCTGCTTACTTGCGCTGCAGCGCGTCGGCGCACTCGCTGATCAGGCCCGGGCCGCGGTAGATCAGGCCGGAGTACAGCTGCACCAGCGTGGCGCCGGCGTCGATCTTCTCGCGGGCGTCGTCGCCGCACAGGATGCCGCCCACGCCGATGATGGGCAGGGCGCCGTCCAGCGCGCGCGCCAGGTTGCGGATTAGCGCGGTGGAGCGTTCGCGCACCGGCGCGCCGGATAGGCCGCCCGCTTCGCCGGCCAACGCGTGGCCGGCGATTTCGCTGCGCGACAGCGTGGTGTTGGTGGCGATCACCGCGTCCAGTCGGTGCTGGGTCAGTAGGCGGGCGATGTCGTCGGTTTGCTCGGCGTCCAGGTCGGGGGCGATCTTCACCGCCAGCGGCACGTAGCGGCCGTACTGGTCGGCCAGGCGCGACTGGCGGTTTTTCAGCGCGCCCAGCAGCTCGGACAGTTCATCCGCTTGCTGCAGCTGGCGCAGGTTCTTGGTGTTGGGCGACGAAATGTTCACCGTCACGTAGCTGGCGCACTCGTATACGCGGTCCAGGCAGGTGAGGTAGTCGTCTTTGGCGTTTTCGATCGGGGTGGCGGCGTTCTTGCCGATGTTGATGCCCAGAATGCCCTTGAAGCGGCTCTGGCGCACGTTCTCCAGCAGCACGTCCACGCCCTTGTTGTTGAAGCCCATGCGGTTGATGATGCCCTGGTGTTCGGGCACGCGGAACAGGCGCGGCTTGGGGTTGCCGTCTTGCGGGCGCGGGGTGATGGTGCCGATTTCGATGAAACCGAAGCCCAGCGCCGCCAGTGCATCGATGTGGTCGCCGTTCTTGTCCAGGCCGGCGGCCAGGCCGATCGGGTTGGGGAAGGTCAGGCCCATGGCTTTAACCGGGTTGCGGCCAACCTTGCGGGCAATGAGGCCGGTCAGCTGCAGCTGGTGGGCGGTATCCAGCATTTTCAGCGTGGTTTCGTGTGCAGACTCGGCATCGGTGCGGAACAGCAAGGGGCGTAGCAGGGGGTAAAGCATACGGTCTCCGTGGGCGACAAAATGCCCGGCATTATAACCGGGCAGGGCGGGTTTAGGGGGCGGCCATGCGGCCACGCCCCGGGGCCGGCATCAGTCGATGCGGCAGGCTTCGTCAAACGCCAGGCGCGGCGAGCGCGGGTAGACCTTGGTGGCGTCGCCGTAGCCCAGGTTGATCAGGAAGTTGGCTTTCACATTGCCTTCCGGGAAGAATGCGGCTTCCACGGCGGCAGCGTCAAAGCCGGACATCGGGCCACAGTCCAGCCCCAGCGCACGGGCGGCCATGATCAGGTAGGCGCCTTGCAGGCTGCTGTTGCGGAACGCGGTGGCCTGGATGGCGGCGTCGTTGCCGGCAAACCAGCTGCGGGCGTCAGCGTGCGGGAACAGCTTGGGCAGCTGGTCGTAGAACTGCATGTCCATGCCCACGATCACGCACACCGGCGCGCTCATGGTTTTTTCCACATTGCCTTCCATCAGGCAGGGCTTCAGCTTGGCCTTGGCCTCGTCCGAACGCACGAACACCAGACGCGCCGGGCTGCAGTTGGCACTGGTCGGGGCCATCTTCATCAGGTCGTACAGTTCGCGCAGCGTGCTGTCGCTGACCTCGCGCTTTTGCCAGGCGTTGTGGGTACGGGCGTTGATGAACAGTTGTTCCAGGGCCGGTTGGCTGATGTGCGTTGACATGGTGTGCTCCTCTTTGCTTTGGCTATGGTGGGATGCTTACTGCGGAATCTTCACCGCCACGCCAGCCGGTGCGGCGTCCTGGCCGTTGGCGGTATTGGAAATGATGGTAATGGCCACGCGGCGGTTCTGGGCGCGGCCTTCCGGGGTGTCGTTGTCGGCGGTGGGTTTGGTTTCGCCGCGCCCCACGGCTACCAGGCGGTCGGGGGCAATGCCGTTTTCCATGAACAGGCGCACGATGCTGCCGGCGCGCGCCGCGGACAGCTCCCAGTTGGACGGGAAGAACGCATTGCGGATGGGGGTGTTGTCGGTAAAGCCTTCCACCCGTACTTGGTTGTCTACCGTGGCCAGCTGGCGTGCCACTTCGGCCAGCAGGGCCGGCGAGGTGCCGTTGGGAGCGGCCTGGCCGGCCGGGAACAGCGCGGTGTCCTTGATCTCGATATGCACGCCTTCGTCGTCCTGGCGCATCGACAGCTGGCCGCCCTGGATCAGCGGTGCCAGGCTCTTAGCCAGGCCGCTGGATAGCGTTTCCAGCTTGCGCCGTTCTTTCATGCGCGCCTCGCTCTTGATGGCGGTGGCAATCGGGCGGGTATTGGGAATCTCGATCATGGTGTTGGCGCCGCCGCTGGGGGGCGTGACCTGGATGGCCAGGTTACCGCTGCGGAAGGCGTCGGTCATGGCGCTGGACAGCACGCGGTACTTGCCTTCGTTGACCTGCGAGATGGCGTACATCACCACGAAGAAAGCAAACAGCAGGGTGATGAAGTCGGCGTAGGAAACCAGCCAGCGTTCGTGGTTCTCGTGTTCCTCTTCCTCTTTGCGGCGTCGTGCCATGGTGCCTGTTCCTGCAGATAGCGCAAGGTTGGCCGCTTGCGGCCAACCTTGGGGTTGAAATCAGTGCCAGCGGGTGTCGCCCAGCATGGCACGTACACCGCCGCTGAACGATACGCCGATGCGGCGTGCTACACGGCTGGCCAGGTCGTCATCGGGCGTGAAGTCCACCACTTCGTCGGCCTTGATCACGTCGCGGGCCACCGAGCCCACCGAGCCCAGGCCGTCGGCCAGCCCCAGCTTGATGCTGCTGCTGCCCAGCCACACGCGGCCGCTGAACAGGTCCGGGTCGTCGGCCAGGCGTTTGCCGCGGCCTTCTTTCACCACGGCAATGAACTGGGCGTGGATTTCATCCAGCAGCCCCTGGCGGATGGCTTCCTGCTGCGGGTTTTTCGGCGAGAACGGGTCGCCCATGCCCTTGTTGCTGCCGGCGGTAGCCAGGCGGCGTTCGATGCCGAGCTTTTCCATCGCCTTGTCGAAGCCGAAGCCATCGGAAATGACGCCGATGGAGCCGACGATGCTGGCTTTATCAACATAGATGCGGTCGGCAGCGGCAGCAATGTAGTAGCAGCCGGAGGCGCACACTTCTTCCACCACCATGTACACCGGTACCTTGGGGTGCAGCTTTTTCAGGCGGCGGATTTCGTCATTGGCCATGCCGGACAACACCGGGCTGCCGCCCGGGCTGTTGGCGCGGATAACGATGCCGCGGGTGTTGCTGTCTTCAAACGCCGCCTGCAGGCCGTCCAGCATCTTGCCGGTGGCGTCGCTTTCGCTGTCGATGGCACCGTCCAGCGATACCACGGCGGTGTGTGGCTTGCCGACGGCGGCGGTTTTGCTGCGGCTTTCAAAGTCGGCAAACATCAGGCCGACAAAGGCCACGAAAGCACCCAGCCAGGCCAGGCGGAAGAAGATCTTCCAGCGGCGGGCGCTGCGTTGTTCGTTCAGGCTGGCGCTGGCCAGCTTTTCAATCAGTTTGCGTTCCCAGTTGTGCTCGTGTTCCACGCGATGTCCTCGCTTACGCTTCTGTATGGGGGTCGGGCAGATAGTATACATGCCCGTCGCATTCTTCTACCGCCAGCCCTTGCAGGCTGCGGCCGCTGCAGGGGCCTGCGATGCACAGGCCGCTATCGGGGCGGTACAGCGCGCCGTGCAGGCTGCAGATCAGGTACAGGCCGCTGCTATCGAAAAAGCGGCCGTCCTGCCAGTCCAGCTCGGTGGGGACGTGGCGGCAGCGGTTCAGGTAGGCGTGCACCACGCCCTGGTGGCGTACGGCAAAGGCGGCGGCCTGTTCGCCCTGCCAGTGCACGGTAAAGCGCACACCCTTGCCGCCGTCGGCCAGTTCGTCGCTGCGGGCGATCAGTTGCCGTGCATCAGCCATTGTTGCAACTCGGGGTAGCTGTGGAAGATGGCCTGCGGGCCGCAATCCTGCAGTACGTCCAGCGGGTGGGCGCCGTAGCTGACGCCGGCGCTGTGGGTGCCGGCGTGTCGCGCCATCAGCAGGTCGTGGCTGGTATCGCCCACCATCAGCGTGCGGGCGGGTTGCATGCCGGTCAGTTCGCAGATTTGCAGCAGCATGTCGGGGTGCGGCTTGCTATGGCATTCGTCCACGGTGCGGGTGGTGACGAAGCGCGTTTGCAGGCCGGTGCTGGTCAGCGCATGGTTGAGGCCGCTGCGGCTCTTGCCGGTGGCGACCGCCAGCAGGTAGCCGGCGTCTTCCAGTGCGGCCAACCCTGCCAGCACGCCGTCGAACAGCTCGACGGTTTCTTCCTGGTGCACGTATTGATGGCGGTAGGCGTCGGCCATCGCCTGGTGGGTGCTGGCCGGCAGCTGCGGGTGGATGTGGCGCATGGCGTCGATCAGCCCCAGACCGATGACGTGGCTGGCAGCCTCGCGGCTGGGCACGGGCAGGTCCAGCTGGGCGCAGGCGCGCTGGATGCTGCGCACGATGTGGGCGGTGGAATCCATCAGGGTACCGTCCCAGTCGAAGACGATCAGGTCGTAGGCGTGTCGCATGGTGCTCAGGCTTGCTCCAGGGTGTCCAGGAATCGGGTGAGTTCTTTCGGCAGCGGCGCGTGCAGGGCCAGCGGTTCGCCGGTAAGCGGGTGCGGCAGGCTGAGGTTGGCCGCATGCAGGAACATGCGCTTCAGGCCGCGGCGTTGCAGCTCGCGGTTGGCGGCAAAGTCCCCGTATTTTTCATCGCCGGCAATCGGGCAGCCGTTGGCTTGCATGTGGACGCGGATCTGGTGGGTGCGGCCGGTACGCAGCAGGGCTTCTACCAGGGTGACGTCGGCGTAGCGCTGCTGCACGGTAAAGATGGTGTGCGCGTAAATGCCCTGGTCTTCGTCCACTCGCACCATGCGTTCGCCGTTGGGGGTGTGGAAGCGGTGCAGCGGCAGTTTGACGTGACGCACATTGGCCGGCCATTGGCCCAAGCCTAGAGCGAAGTAGCGTTTTTGCGGCACGTCGTTGCGGATCATCTCGTGCAGTTTGACCAGCGCCGAACGCTTCTTGGCGATCATCAGCAGGCCGGAGGTTTCGCGGTCCAGGCGGTGAACCAGCTCCAGGTAGCGCGCCTGCGGGCGAGCGCGGCGCAGCTGTTCGATCACGCCGAACGACACGCCGCTGCCGCCGTGCACGGCCACGCCGGCCGGCTTGTTGATCACCAGTAGCGCGTCGTCTTCGTAGACGATGGGGAACTCGTGCTGCGGGATGTGGCTGTCGGCGCTGGCCGGTTTGTCGGCAATGCGGATCGGCGGGATGCGCAGCTCGTCGCCCTGCTGCAGGCGGTGCTGGGCGTCCACGCGGCCCTTGTTCACCCGCACTTCGCCGGAGCGGATGATGCGGTAAATGTGGCTTTTGGGCACGCCCTTCAGCAGGCGCACCAGGTAGTTGTCCAGGCGCTGGTCGGCGCCGTTTTCGTCTACCTTGTGAAGTGTCACGGAATCTTTGCGAATATCAGTCATATTGCTTATACTTCGTGGGCTTTGTCGCGCAGAAATTGCAGCGGCAGAAAGCACACCGGTTTAGGGTCGCAGAGTTATCGATTGCGGCGCTGCTGCGCAACATCAACCGGCCGGCAGGCTAAGCGCCTGACCTGATGCCGGTTTCCCGGTCGCAGCCAAGGTTATCTCGCTCACCCAAAAGTAGCGATGTTAATGCATTTACATGCATGACGCACTCACGCCAGTTTCCATTCCGGAACGCCCAAGCCCGTTCCGGGATTCGCAGCAAAATTTGACCCGGCGTGGCCATACGCCCATTTTTTCCGGCCGCACAGCGGACGGAAACCCCAACAGTGTGCTGTCTGCACTGCCGCAGGCCACGTGATTAGCAACAGGAAGTCGGCTTAACGCTCGCTGTAATTTCGCTCTTTACTGAACACTTCTTTCGGTATGCGCCCATCTCAATCACTGGGCCGTCAAATACTTGCTGTACCCCTTCCGTGAGTGCACGCGTAGGGATTGTTTTTACATGAAACGCATGCTTTTCAATGCAACGCAGGCAGAAGAACTGCGCGTTGCCATTGTCGACGGGCAAAAGCTCATCGACCTCGACATCGAAACCGTCGGCAAAGAACAACGTAAAGGGAATATCTACAAAGGCACGATCACTCGCATCGAGCCGTCCCTGGAAGCTTGTTTTGTCGATTACGGCACCGAACGCCACGGTTTCCTGCCCTTCAAGGAAGTGTCCCGCAGCTATTTCCAGAACTACGACGGTGGCCGTCCGCGCATCCAGGACGTATTGCGCGAAGGCATGGAAGTGGTGGTGCAGGTGGAAAAAGACGAGCGCGGCAACAAGGGCGCGGCGCTGACCACCTACATCAGCCTGGCTGGCCGTTACGTGGTACTGATGCCGAACAACCCGCGTGGCGGTGGCGTATCGCGCCGTATCGAGGGTGAAGAGCGTCAGGAGCTGAAAGACCTGCTGTCGCAGCTGGAAGTGCCGAACGGCATGAGCCTGATTGCGCGCACCGCCGGTATCGGCCGCAGCCTGGAAGAGCTGCAGTGGGACTTGAACTACCTGCTGCAACTGTGGCGCGCCGTGGACGGTGCCGCCGGTGCCCAGGCCGCGCCGTTCCTGATTCTGCAGGAAGGCAGCCTGGTCATTCGCGCCATCCGCGACTACTACCAGCCGGACATCGGTGAGATCCTCATCGATACCGAAGAAATCTACGAGCAGGCCCGCCAGTTCATGAGCCACGTGATGCCCAACAACGTTGGCCGCGTGAAGCTGTACAAAGACCCGGTGCCGCTGTTCTCCCGCTTCCAGATCGAACACCAGATCGAAACTGCGTTCTCGCGTGCGGTAACCCTGCCGTCCGGCGGCGCCATCGTGATCGACCACACCGAAGCGCTGGTGTCGGTAGACGTGAACTCGGCGCGCGCCACCAAGGGTGCCGACATCGAGGACACCGCATTCCGTACCAACCTGGAAGCCGCCGAAGAGATCGCCCGCCAGCTGCGTCTGCGCGACCTGGGCGGCCTGATCGTGATCGACTTCATCGACATGGAAAGCCAGAAGAACCAGCGCGACGTGGAAAACCGTCTGCGCGAGGTGCTGAAGCACGACCGTGCCCGCGTGCAAATGGGCAAGCTGTCGCGTTTTGGCCTGCTGGAGCTGTCGCGTCAGCGCCTGCAGCCTAGCCTGGGCGAGACCAGCCACGTACCGTGCCCGCGTTGCCACGGTATCGGCTTCATCCGTGGTATCGAATCTTCCGCCCTGCACATCCTGCGCATCATCCAGGAAGAGGCGATGAAGGAAAACACCGGTGCCGTTCACGCCCAGGTGCCGGTGGATGTCGCCACCTTCCTGTTGAACGAAAAACGCGCCGAGATTTACGCCATCGAAGCCCGTCTCGACGTGGCTGTGGTGCTGATCCCCAACCTGCATCTGGAAACCCCGCACTACAAGATCGTGCGCGTACGCCACGACGACCTGGCTGAAGTCAGCGAGTCGCCGAGCTACCGCCGTGTCGAAGTGCCGGAAGAAGACGCCGTGCTGCCGTTTGGCCAGGAAAAGGCCAAGCCGGAGCGTCTGGAGGCTGCTGTTAAAGGCATTACCCCGGCCCAGCCGGCCCCGATGGCGGCCGACCCGGTGCCGGCAGCTGCTCCCGCGGCGCCTGCGCCGGTGGCCGCTGTGCGCGAAGAGCCGGGCCTGATCGCCAAGATCGTTGGCTGGTTCAAGGGTCTGCTGGGTGAAGAGCCGGCAGCGCCGGCGCCGGCCCCGGTGGCGGAGGCCAAAAAACCGCAACGCGAAGCGCGTAACCCGCGCCAGCGTAACGAGCGTCGCCCGAACGGCCGTCGTGACCGTGAAGATGGCCGCAATGGCCGTGACGAGCAGCGTGGCAACCGCGAGCAGCGTGAAGAGCGCCAGCCGCGTCAGCAGCAGGACGACCAGCGCCGCCGCGCGCAGCCGGCCGCCGATGCGCAGCCGCAAGCGCCGCGTGAAGAGCGTAGCGAGCAGGCACCGCGCCAGGAGCGCCAGGAACGAGCCCCGCGCCGCGAACGCGAACCGCGTGAGGCGCGCGAGCCGCGTGACAACGCACCGCGTGCCGAGGCAGTAGAAGGTGCCAAGGAGCGTGATCAGCAGCCGCGCAACGAGCGCCGTCGTGAGCGTCAGCCGCGCGAGAGCCGTGAGCAGCGCGAAGCACGCGAGCAACTGCAAGCGTCGGTAGCGCCGGAGGTCGCAGTGGTGCCGCAAGCGCTGGACGAGGTGGTGGATGCCGTCGCCGACGCCAACGTGGTGGCCAGCGAGCAGTCGGCGGAAGCGGCAGCAGCGCAGGGCGAGCAGCGCGAGCGTCGTCGCCGTCGTTCCCGTCGTGAACGTCGTGACGAACTGCCGGCAGGCGAGCAGACTGCCGAGCAGGCTGACGTGGTGTCTGAGGCGGCAGTAGCCGACGCAGCGCCGCAGGTGGTTGCCGAGGTGGCCGAAGCGCCGGCAGTGGTTGCTGCCGTGACCGAGCAAGTGGCTGAGGTGGTGGCGGTGGCGGATGTTGCCGCAGAGCCGGCACCCGTCGTAGAGCCGGTTGCCGAGCCGGTAGCGGTAGCCGTCGTCGAAGCTGCTGCCGAGCCGGTAGTCGTGGTGGCCGAGGCTGTGACTGCGGCCGAACCGGCGCCGGTAGCCGAGCCGGTGGCGGCGGTTGTGGAAACGCCGCTAGCCGAGCCGGAAGTGGTGGTTGAGCCGGTCGCCGAGGTGGTTGCAGCGGTAGCTGAGGCGGTTGCCGACGCCGTGCCTGCCGAGGTGGCAGCGGTTGAGGTGGTGGTCGAGCCGGTAGCGGCAGCGGCTGTGCCGGAAGTGGCACAGGCTGCGCCGGATCTGGGTGGTCTGGTGTTGGTGACAACCCGTCCGGCAGCCGAACTGCCGCCGGTAGTGGAAGCGCCGGAAGCGCCGAAAGGCAAGCGCCGTCGTGAAGTGGTGCGCGAGGTGGCGGAAGAGGCCCCGGTAGCGCTGGTGCAGGTGCAAACCCAGCGCCAGGACAGCTAAGTCCTTGATCCTTCGTCAGGCCTGAAAAGTTTATCGATTCAGGCTTGACGAAAGGAAAAGCGCTGCCTACAATGCGCACCTCTCAAGGCAATTCCCTGATAGCTCAGTCGGTAGAGCGACGGACTGTTAATCCGCAGGTCGCAGGTTCGAGCCCTGCTCGGGGAGC
>NZ_VMDW02000133.1 GCF_007644045.2 Vogesella urethralis | reverse complement strand
CGGGCAATACTGCCCGGGCTTTTCTCAGGGCGGGCGCCGTGTCCGCTCTGCTACATTAAGGTTGAAGGGTAGAAGTTATGATGCGTAATATGCTGCAGGGCAAGCTCCACCGCGTAAAAGTCACGCAGGCGGACCTGCACTATGAAGGTTCTTGCGCCATTGACCAGGACTTCCTGGATGCGGCCGGTATTCTGGAGAATGAAACTATTCACCTCTGGAACGTCACCAACGGCAACCGTTTCTCCACCTACGCC
>NZ_VMDW02000002.1 GCF_007644045.2 Vogesella urethralis | reverse complement strand
GATTTCCCCGTTGTGAGTTCCCCTGCACCCCTTATGACCTCATCTGGGTTGTTTGCTCTGGCGACGCCGAACAGATGGCCGCAATGCTTTACGTGACTGTGGAGCAGATCGAACGCTGGCGTACTGGGCAGGATGCAGTGCCCTATGCGGTCTATGGCATGCTGATGGTACAAGACAAGCCGCAGCTTGGCGAGATGTGGGGCGTGTGGCAGAGCTTCTATCTGGACAGAGGGCGCCTGGTATCGGACGAATAC
>NZ_VMDW02000117.1 GCF_007644045.2 Vogesella urethralis | reverse complement strand
AAGCGTCGTTCCGGGCAGGGCGAATCCTCTGAACATAGCAGGAGAAAGCCGCCGGGAACAGCCCGACTAGGTTGGCTCACCGTACAGGCCAATCAGTCGGCGCTCCACGCCGTTGGTCCAGCCAAAGCCATCCTGCAGGGGATACTCCCCGCCGCCGCCCTCATGGGGGACGCCGGTGGCAATATGGTATTTTTCAATCAGCTTGTGATGCTGCTTGTAAAAGTGGTTGACCGTCTGCAGCCAGCTCCAGGCAAT
>NZ_VMDW02000063.1 GCF_007644045.2 Vogesella urethralis | reverse complement strand
TCTTCATGTCCAACTCCTTGTCATGGTGGATTGGACGCTAAAGTTACGTGCTACTCAAGATGGGGTGAACGTCGCGCTTCCTCCATAGCCTATAAATAGCTACCGAGTCCCTTTAGTTTTGGTGTCCGATTGCCATCAGGTTGCTGATTAGAGAGTGCCATGATTTCTCGATTACGGTCTTGCTGAATCGCCCCAGCTTCTCTAGACACTCTTGAGCCGTTGGAAATACTGCTTCTCGTACTCTACCGGTGACAGC
>NZ_VMDW02000035.1 GCF_007644045.2 Vogesella urethralis | reverse complement strand
CGCCGGTAATAACGGCGACTTTATTTTTCAGTAGCATACATTTACTCCATTAGGACAAGAG
Organism: Vogesella urethralis; assembly: GCF_007644045.2. Lineage (GTDB taxonomy): Bacteria > Pseudomonadota > Gammaproteobacteria > Burkholderiales > Chromobacteriaceae > Vogesella > Vogesella urethralis. The sequence continues at coordinate 197 of NZ_VMDW02000035.1, read as the reverse complement.
AGATTTAATGTTTTATTTCGGCTCTTCCAGCAGCATAATCATTATTAAGCCAATGGCTGCGCAAATACCGAAATAAATAAACACGGTATTAAAACTACCTGTTTTATCCAGCAGATAACCTGCCAGCATCGGGCAAACAAATCCGCCGAGATTACCGCCGCTATTGATAATGGACGCGGCAATCGGATAGGTTTTAC
>NZ_VMDW02000015.1 GCF_007644045.2 Vogesella urethralis | reverse complement strand
GCCGGGGCGGCGGCGACGATTATCTATACCTTCGTCGGCGGCTTCCTCGCGGTTAGCTGGACCGATACCGTGCAGGCCAGCCTGATGATTTTCGCGCTGATCCTCACCCCGGTGATCGTGATTATTTCCGTCGGCGGCTTTGGCGATTCGCTGGAAGTGATTAAGCAGAAGAGCATCGAAAATATCGACATGCTGAAAGGGCTGAACTTCGTGGCGATTATCTCGCTGATGGGCTGGGGGCTGGGTTATTTCGGTCAGCC
>NZ_VMDW02000080.1 GCF_007644045.2 Vogesella urethralis | reverse complement strand
AGCAAGGTGTATGGCTCAACCCATGCGCTGAAGGGGGTGAACTTTGATATTCGCCGTGGCGAAGTCACCACGCTGTTTGGTGAAAACGGGGCGGGTAAATCGACCCTGATGAAGATCCTTTCCGGTGTGATCACCCCGAGCAGCGGCGAGATCCTGCTGAATGGCGAGGTGAAGGTGTTCAACTCCGCTACCGATGCCCGCAACCAGGGGATCTCGATAATCCACCAGGAATTGAACCTCGCGCCGAACATGAACGTGCGC
>NZ_VMDW02000120.1 GCF_007644045.2 Vogesella urethralis | reverse complement strand
GAATTATACGACGTAAATACTAAACCCCTTGGGGGGCTTTGGAGCCTTCTACTGGGCTCATTAGCGTCGTCAGAACCACCAGACCGGCCACGGCCAAACTGCCGATCTTTTTGCGAAAATCCGCCCAAAAGTCCCGTCTTTCTTGGGTTATATCGCGTTCCATGTTCGCCGCAGCGATGATTTCCAGCGGGTCTATACCCAGCTGCTTAGCCACCAAGATGCAGGCAAAGACGTCCATCATCCGTTCGCCGGATATGAAGC
>NZ_VMDW02000021.1 GCF_007644045.2 Vogesella urethralis | reverse complement strand
CGCTCCGCGCACAGACGCGGGGGAAGTTGAAGCGACGGGAGGATGACCGGCCGCAAAGATGCCCTTCGCCGCCAGGCCTGCGACGGTGAGGGCTGCCGGGATGCCGAGGATCAAAAAGACGCTTTCAAAGGGCAGGTTGAGCGCCATCATCTCGGCGCCGGCAAAGGCGCTGAGAATGGCGCCGATGCGCCCGACGCCGTGCATCCAGCTGGAGCCCGTCGCCCGCGCCTGTGTAGGGTAGTAGCGGGCGGAGAGGGCGTTC
>NZ_VMDW02000051.1 GCF_007644045.2 Vogesella urethralis | reverse complement strand
TTCTTCATGTCCAACTCCTTGTCATGGTGGATTGGACGCTAAAGTTACGTGCTACTCAAGATGGGGTGAACGTCGGCATAATTTGATGCATATTTTCGCGGCGAAAATTTCTACAACGACAGATAGTGTAAATATTTATATTTAGCTGGCTAAATGCAAAAAGCCCCAGCATCTCTGCTGGGGCTTTGGTTTGCTACCTATTGGTTTTCAGTTTGTGCTGATTTTTTTCACAAACTCTGCTGACCTACAGTAGGCCTTGGCCGGTAAGGCTTAGGCTTCGTGGCGCATCTGCGGGAACAGGATGACGTCGCGGATGGACGGGGCGTCGGTCAGCAGCATTACCAAGCGGTCGATGCCGATGCCGCAGCCGCCGGTCGGGGGCAGGCCGTATTCCATGGCGCGGATGTAGTCGGCGTCGAAGTGCATGGCTTCGTCGTCGCCGGCGTCTTTCTGCGCTACCTGGGACAGGAAGCGGTTAGCCTGGTCTTCCGGGTCGTTCAACTCGGAGTAGCCGTTGGCGTGTTCGCGGCCCACGATGAACAGCTCGAAGCGCTCGGTGATGCTGGCGTCGGCGTCGGAGCCGCGTGCCAGCGGCGATACTTCCACCGGGTAGTCGATGATGAACGTCGGGTTCCACAGCTTGCCTTCGGCGCATTCTTCGAACAGCGCCAGTTGCAGGCTGCCCAGGCCCGGTGCCGGCGGCAGCTTGCCACCCAGGCGCTTGATCTCGGCGGCCACCCAGTCGGCGTCGGCCAGTTGCGCGTCGGTGTATTCCGGGTTGTAGTGCTTGATGGCGCCCACGATGGTGAAGCGGTCAAACGGTTTGCCGAGGTCCACTTCCTTGCCGCCGTAGGTGACGGTGGTGGCGCCGGTAGCGGCGATGGCACATTGGCGGATGATGTTTTCGGTCATCTCCATCATGCGCTGGTAGTCGCTGTAGGCTTCGTAGAACTCGATCATGGTGAACTCGGGGTTGTGGCGGGTGCTCATCCCCTCGTTACGGAAGTTGCGGTTGATCTCGAACACGCGCTCCAGGCCGCCTACCACCAGGCGTTTCAGGTACAGCTCCGGGGCGATGCGCAGGTACAGCGGCATGTCCAGGGCGTTGTGGTGGGTGACAAACGGCTTGGCTGCGGCGCCGCCCGGGATGGGGTGCATCATCGGGGTTTCCACTTCCAGGTAGCCTTCGCCCACCATCACGTCACGTACGGTCTGTACGATCTTGGAACGCTTGATGAAGGTGTTGCGGCTTTCGTCGCTCATGATCAGGTCGACGTAGCGCTGGCGGTATTTCTGTTCCTGGTCGGTCATGCCATGGAACTTGTCCGGCAGCGGGCGCAGCGATTTGGACAGCAGGCGCAGTTCGGTCACGTTCACCGACAGCTCGCCCTTGTTGGTCTTGAACAGGGTGCCTTTGGCGGACAGGATGTCGCCCATGTCCCAGTGCTTGAACGCTGCGTGGGTGTCGGCGCCTACGCCCTGGTCGTTGATGTACAGCTGGATCTGGCCTTTCACGTCCTGGATGGTGGCAAAGCTGGCCTTGCCCATCACGCGCTTGAGCATCATGCGGCCGGCAACGGCTACCTGGATGTTCAGCGGCTCCAGTTCTTCCTTGCTCTTGTCGTTGTAGGCGGCGTGCAGGTCACCGCTGAGGTGTTCGCGCTTGAAGTCGTTAGGGAAGGCCACGCCGGCTTCGCGAATGGCTTTCAGCTTTTCGCGGCGCTCGGCCATGATGTGGTTTTCGTCCTGCTGCAACAGGCTGGATGCTTGTTCCGACATGGGGATCTCCATTGATGTTGGAGGTTGGCCGCCTGTCGTGCGGCCAACCTTTGGTATCTTGCGCCGGGCGCGCGGCTTACACGCCCTGTTTCAGGCTGGCTTCGATAAAGCCGTCAAGGTCGCCGTCCATCACGCCCTTGATGTTGCCCACTTCGTAGCTGGTGCGCAGGTCTTTGATGCGCGACTGGTCGAAGACGTAGGAGCGGATCTGGTGACCCCAACCCACGTCGGTCTTGCTGTCTTCCAGCGACTGTTTGGCTTCGTTCCGCAGTTTCAGCTCGCGCTCGTACAGTTTGGCGCGCAGCATTTGCCAGGCTTCGTCGCGGTTGCGGTGTTGCGAGCGGTCGTTCTGGCACTGCACCACGATGCCGGTAGGGATGTGGGTCAGGCGTACGGCGGAGTCGGTCTTGTTGATGTGCTGACCGCCGGCACCGCTGGCGCGGTAGGTGTCGGTGCGCACGTCGGCCGGGTTGATGGTGATTTCGAAGCTGTCGTCCACTTCCGGGTACACGAACACGGAGCTGAACGAGGTGTGGCGGCGCGCGTTGGAGTCGAACGGCGACACGCGTACCAGGCGGTGTACGCCCACTTCGGTACGCAGCAGGCCGTAGGCGTATTCGCCTTCGATCTTAATGGTGGCGCTGCTGATGCCGGCCACTTCGCCTTCGGACTCTTCCAGGATTTCCACCTTGAAGCCCTTGCGTTCGGCAAAGCGCACGTACATGCGCAGCAGCATGCCTGCCCAGTCTTGCGCCTCGGTGCCGCCGGCGCCGGCCTGGATGTCTAGGAAGCAGTTGTTCGGGTCCATCGGGTCGTGGAACATGCGGCGGAATTCCAGCTTGCCCAGCTTTTCTTCCACGCTGTCCAGGTCGGCTTTTACGGCCAGGATGGTGTCGTCGTCGTCTTCGGCCTTGCCCATTTCAAACAGCTCGCCGCAGTCGGCCAGGGTGTTGGCGATGCCTTCGATCACCAGTACCACGTCTTCCAGCTGCTTGCGCTCGCGGCCCAGGTCCTGGGCTTTTTTGGGGTCGTTCCAGACATCGGGGTCTTCGGTGAGGCGGCTTACTTCTTCCAGACGGTCTTTTTTACCGTCGTAGTCAAAGATACCCCCGGATGTCAGTGTTGCGGGTAGTCAGATCGTTGATCTGGGCCTGAATTTGATTGAGTACTTCGGCTTCAATCATGGTGGTGCGACCTCCAAAAAGAGCAGGATTAAGCAGGGTGTTTCAGTATTTTATCAAAGACAAAAAGCGCACCTTGCGGTGCGCTTTTGGCTTTCAGCACAACGGCTTAGCCCAGCAGGTGAGCCACGCCGGCGCGCTCTTCTTCCAGTTCGTTTAGGGTGACGTTGATGCGTTCACGGCTGAATTCGTCGATTTCCAGGCCTTGTACGATGGTGTACTGGCCGTTTTCGCAGGTTACCGGGAAGCCGAACATCACGTCTTTCGGAATGCCGTAGGAGCCGTCGGACGGAATGCCCATGGTCACCCACTTGCCATTGGTGCCCAGTACCCAGTCGCGGATGTGGTCGATGGCGGCGTTGGCAGCGGAAGCAGCGGACGACAGGCCGCGCGCTTCGATGATGGCGGCGCCACGTTTGCCCACGGTCGGCAGGAAGACGTCACGGTTCCATTCGTGGTCGTTGATCATGTCTTTTACCGATTCGCCGTTGATGGTGGCGTAGCGGTAGTCGGCGTACATGGTCGGGGAGTGGTTGCCCCATACGGCCAGTTTTTCGATGTCGGCCACGGCCTTGCCGGTTTTGGCGGCAATTTGCGACAGCGCGCGGTTGTGGTCCAGGCGCAACATGGCGGTGAAGTTGTTCGGGTTCAGGTCCGGGGCAGACTTCATGGCGATGTAGGCGTTGGTGTTGGCCGGGTTGCCTACTACCAGTACTTTCACGTTGCGGTCGGCCACTTTGTTCAGGGCAGCGCCTTGTACGGTGAAGATCTCGGCGTTGGCGGTCAGCAGGTCTTTACGCTCCATGCCTTTGCTGCGCGGACGGGCGCCAACCAGCAGGGCAACTTGTACATCCTTGAAAGCCACTTCCGGGTCGTCGGTAGCGATCATGCCGGCCAGCAGCGGGAAGGCGCAGTCTTCCAGCTCCATCATCACGCCTTTTACTGCGGTCTGTGCTTGCGGCAGGTCCAGCAGTTGCAGGATGACCGGCTGGTCTTTACCCAGCATTTCGCCACTGGCAATGCGGAACAACAGGCTGTAACCAATCTGACCAGCTGCACCAGTAACGGCAACGCGAACGGGGGCTTTCATCGATGTACTCTCCTTTGGACTTGGCGATGTGATGCGCCGCGCATGCTCTAGTTTGCGCATGCTGCTTTGCAATACTGGCAGCGAGTGTAGCACGCAAACTCCGCTTTGTGGGTATCCCCGGCAATATGGCACCGCAGCATGGCAAGGTCTTGTCTTGTGTCTTATATAAGACTAACCTTTACGCTTGTTTTATTTGATGTTAAAAAGAACCAATGCACGCAAAATCGCTTAGCCGGCTGCCGCTTTACCAGCAGGTAAAACGCCAGATCCTGGAGCGCATCGCCGAGGGCGAGTGGGCCAGTAACGAACTGTTACCCAGCGAGTGGGACCTGGCAGACCAGTTTGATGTCAGCCAGGGCACGGTACGCAAAGCGTTGTCCGAGCTGGTGGTGGACGGCGTGCTGTACCGGCAGCAGGGCAGGGGCACGTTTGTAGCCGAGCCGCTGGACGACTGGGCCGGCATGTCGCTGGTGTCGCCGGGGCTGCTGACCGAAAAGCCGGACCGGCTGCTGCGCGAGTTTCTGGGCATGACCCGCGTGCACGCGTCCGAAGAGTTGGCCGCAGTGATGAAAGTGCGTCGCGGCGCGCCCATGCACCGCATCCGCATGCTGTGGCGCATGCAGGGGCAGCTGGTAGCACTGGATGATGTGCTGTTGCCGGTAGAGCGTTTCGACGCGGTGGATACGCGCTGGCTGCGCCAGATGCCGGGGGTGTGGGCGATGCTGCAGCAGCATTTCGGTACCCGCCTGCGGGTAGAGGCCGAACAGTGGCGCGCCATCTTGCCGGGACGCGAAGAAATCCAGCTGCTGGGCCTGCAGGGCGAACTGCCGGTGCTGCAGTATTTGCGCCTGTCTTGCGATATGCAGGGCGTGCCATCCGAATGGCGCGAACGCTGGTGCCTGACCGACAAATTCGGTTTGACTCGACAAGAAAACGGTTGATTTTGCACCAGATTTGGGCGGCGAATGGCTTTTGTCCGACGCTTTGCCGACCGCGAGTGTCGCGGTTTTGATAGAATCACAGGGATATGTTGCACCTGCAGCAACGGTGCAGCATGTTTTGATGGGTGGGAGTGCCGGCTTGGCTCCCGTTCCGATGGCCCTCACAACCATGGTGAAGGCCGGGTATAACCACTTGGTACATGCACATCCAAGGAAGCTCTATGCAGAAGCAACGACCTAAGCACTTAGATCTGGGCAAGATCAGGCTGCCGGTTCCTGGCATCGTCTCGATCATGCACCGAATCAGCGGTGTGGCACTGTTTTTCTCGCTGCCACTCCTGATCTATCTTCTGAGCGGCTCGCTCAGTTCCGCAGAAACCTTCGACAGCTACCGCGCTGTAGTTGCCCATCCCCTGATGAAACTGATCCTGATCGGCTTCCTGTGGGCATTCCTGCACCACGCCGTCGCCGGCATCCGTTTCCTGTTTCTTGATATCCATAAAGGTCTGGAACTGCAGACTGCCCGCGCTACCGCCAAGCTGGTGCTGGTAGTCAGCCTGTCGCTGACCGTGATCGTGGGGGCTGCACTATGGTAAACCGCAACGTCGTTGGCGCTCATTACGGCCTGCGCGACTGGATCATGCAGCGGGTTACCGCCGTGATCATGCTGGCCTACACCGTCATGCTGGTGCTGTTCCTGCTGGCCATGCCGGCCGGTTACGAAGGCTGGAAGGCCCTGTTCAGCGCTACCTGGGTGAAGGTTCTGACCCAGACCACCCTGATCGCCCTGTTCTTGCACGCCTGGGTAGGCATCCGCGATCTGTGGATGGACTACATCAAGCCGGTAGGCCTGCGCCTGACACTGCACTCGTTCACTGCAGTGTGGCTGGTCTCCTGTTTCATTTATTCGCTTAAGGTTGTTTGGGGGCTGTAATGACTGTACCCGTTCGTCGATTTGACGCAGTAATCGTCGGTGCCGGTGGCGCCGGTATGCGCGCTGCCCTGCAGCTGTCCGAAGCCGGCCTGAAAACCGCGGTACTGTCCAAGGTTTTCCCGACACGTTCCCACACCGTGGCAGCCCAGGGCGGTGTGTCCGCTTCGCTGGGTAACTCCGAGCCGGATCACTGGCACTGGCACATGTACGACACCGTAAAAGGTTCGGACTGGCTGGGCGACCAGGACGCCATCGAATTCATGTGCCGCGAAGCCCCGAAAGTGGTGGTAGAGCTGGAACACTTCGGCATGCCGTTCGACCGTAACGACGATGGCACCATCTACCAGCGTCCGTTCGGTGGCCACATGTCCAACTTTGGCGAGAAGCCGGTGCGTCGCGCCTGTGCTGCCGCCGACCGTACCGGTCACGCCATGCTGCACGCGCTGTACCAGCGCAACGTGCGCGCCAACACCCATTTCTTCGTGGAGTGGATGGCACTGGACCTGATCCGCGACGCTGACGGCAATGTGCAAGGCGTGGTTGCCATGGAAATGGAAACCTCCGAGATCGTGGTATTCCAGGCCAAGGCTACCCTGTTCGCCACTGGCGGTGCCGGTCGTATCTACGCTTCTTCCACCAACGCCTTCATCAACACCGGTGACGGCCTGGGCATGGCGGCGCGCGCCGGCATCCCGCTGGAAGACATGGAATTCTGGCAGTTCCACCCCACCGGCGTGGCCGGTGCCGGTGTACTGATCACCGAAGGTGTACGTGGTGAAGGCGGTATCCTGCGCAACAGCGCCGGTGAACGCTTCATGGAACGCTACGCGCCGAACGCCAAAGACCTGGCTTCGCGCGACGTGGTATCCCGCGCCATGGTGACCGAGATCAACGAAGGTCGTGGTTGCGGCCCGAACAAGGACCACGTGCTGCTGGACATCACGCACCTGGACCCGGAAGTGATCAAGTCCAAGCTGCCGGGCATCCGCGAGATCTCCATCAAGTTTGCCGGTGTGGACCCGATCGTGGCCCCGATCCCGGTGGTACCGACCTGCCACTACCAGATGGGCGGCATTCCGACCAACTACCACGGCGAAGTGGTGGTGGACGGCAAACCGGTACACGGCTTCTACGCTGCCGGCGAATGTGCCTGCGCGTCCGTACACGGCGCCAACCGTCTGGGTACCAACTCGCTGCTCGACCTGCTGGTCTTCGGCAAGAGCTCGGCCAACTCGATGATCGACTTCATCAAGCAGCAGCCGGCTGACCTGCCGACGCTGGCTACCGCCGACGTGGAACGCTCGGTGGCCCGTGTTGCCCGTCTGGACAACCAGACCGGCGGCGTGGAAGTCAGCGAAGCTCGTAACGCCATGCAGCGCACCATGCAGAACCACTGCGGCGTGTTCCGCTTCAAGGACATGCTGGCCCAGGGTGTGGAAAAAATCCTGGAAGTGGAAGAGATGGTCAAGAAGACCCAGATCCACGACAAGTCCAAGGTGTTCAACACCGCGCGCATCGAAGCGCTGGAACTGGAAAACCTGATCGAAGTGGCCAAGTCCACCATGATCTCCGCCAACGCCCGTACCGAGTCCCGTGGTGCCCACGTGCGCGATGACGCACCGGATACCGCCGAAACCCCGAACGGCCGCGACGATACGAACTGGCTCAAGCACACCCTGTGGCACCGTGACGGCAACCGTCTGGAGTACAAGCCGGTGAACATGAACCCGCTGACCGTCGAGACCATCGCGCTCAAGACTCGCTCGTACTAAGGGACGCTGACAGATGACAACGCAAACCGTGCAATTCCGCGTTTATCGCTACAACCCGGACAAGGACGCCAAGCCGTACATGCAGGACATCAGCGTCGAGATCGACGCGACCGACCGCAAACTGCTGGATGCCCTGGTGAAGCTGAAGATCAAGGACGACTCCATGTCGTTCCGTCGTTCCTGCCGTGAAGGTGTATGTGGCTCCGACGCCATGAACATCAACGGCAAGAACGGTCTGGCCTGTCTGACCGACATCAAGGACCTGAAACAGCCGATCGAACTGCGCCCGCTGCCGGGTCTGCCGGTCATCCGCGACCTGATCGTGGACATGACCCAGTTCTTCAAGCAGTACCACTCCATCAAGCCGTATGTCATCAACGACACGCCGCCGCCGGAGAAAGAGCGCCTGCAATCGCCGCAGGACCGTCTGGAGCTGGATGGCCTGTACGAGTGCATCCTCTGTGCCAGCTGCTCTACCTCCTGCCCGTCGTTCTGGTGGAACCCGGACAAATTCGTTGGCCCGGCCGGCCTGCTGGCGGCGTACCGCTTCATTGCGGATACCCGCGACACTGCCACCAACGAGCGTCTGGACAACCTGGAAGACCCGTACCGCCTGTTCCGTTGCCACACCATCATGAACTGCGTGGACGTGTGTCCTAAGGGCCTGAACCCGACCAAGGCCATCGGCAAGATCAAAGACCTGATGGTCAAGCGTGCCGTATGACCGAAATCGATCCGATTGAAATCAAGCGGATCCGCTGGCGCTCGCGCCGGGGTTTGCTGGAACTGGACCTGGTGCTGGAGCGTTTTCTGGCCGACGGGTTCAACCAGCTGACCCAGGCCGAGCTGTTGGCGTACAGGCGTTGTCTGGAGCTTCCGGACAACGATTTCCTGGACTACGTCAACGGCAAAGCGGAAATCGAGGACCCCGAGCTAACACATATCATCGGGATACTGCGGAAGGCGTAAGCCCCCGCAAAGCAGCAAAACACATTACAACGACCACAAACTGAACTGGGAGTATTGCTGTGGAAAACAATCGTAAAGTGACGCTCAGCTACAACGAAGGCAAGGACAATCTGGAGTTCCCGGTACTGCCGGGCACCCTGGGTCCCGATGTTGTAGACATCCGTGCTTTCTCCAAAACCGGCATGTTCACCTTTGACCCGGGCTTCCTGGCAACCGCCAGCTGCGAATCCAAGATCACCTTCATCGACGGTGACCTGGGCCAGCTGTACTACCGCGGCTACCCCATCGAGCAACTGGCCGAGAAGAGCGACTACCTGGAAGTGTGCTACCTGCTGCTGAACGGCGAACTGCCGAACGCAGAGCAGCGCAAGGAGTTCGAGCGCGGCATCATGCGTCACAACATGCTGCACGACCAGATCATCAGCTTCTACAAAGGCTTCCGCCGCGACGCGCACCCGATGGCCGTGATGGTGGGTGTGGTAGGCGCACTGTCCGCCTTCTACCACGACTCGCTGGACATCAATAACGCCGAACACCGCAAGATCTCGGCCCACCGCCTGATCGCCAAGCTGCCGAACATCGCTGCCCAGGCGTATCGCTACAACAAGGGCCTGCCGTTCTCGTACCCGAAAAACGGCCTGACCTACGCCGAGAACTTCCTGCACATGATGTTCTCCACCCCGTGCGAAGAGTACAAGGTGAACCCGGTACTGGCCCGTGCGCTGGACCGCATCTTCACCCTGCACGCTGACCACGAGCAGAACGCGTCCACCTCCACCGTCCGTCTGGCTGGCTCCTCCGGTGCCAACCCGTTCGCGTGTATCGCGGCCGGTATCGCCTGCCTGTGGGGCCCGTCCCACGGTGGCGCCAACGAAGCCGTACTGAAGATGCTGGACGAAATCGGCTCCGTGGACAACGTACCGGCGTTCATGGAAGGCGTGAAGAACAAGACGCACAAACTGATGGGCTTCGGCCACCGCGTGTACAAGAACATGGACCCGCGCGCCGCCATCATGAAAGAGACCTGCGACGAAGTGCTGAAAGAACTGGGCCTGCAGGACAGCCCGAAGTTCAAACTGGCCATGGCGCTGGAAAAGATCGCGCTGGAAGACCCGTACTTCATCGAGCGCAAGCTGTACCCGAACGTGGACTTCTACTCCGGTATCGTGTTGTCCGCGATCGGTATTCCGGTATCCATGTTCACCCCGATCTTCGCGCTGGCCCGTACCGTGGGCTGGATCTCGCACTGGGCCGAAATGATTTCCGACCCGGGCATGAAGATCGGCCGTCCGCGTCAGCTGTACACCGGTGCCCAGCGCCGCGACTACATCGACGTAGACAAGCGCTAATCGCTGCTTGAACCAAGGTTGGCCGCCGTGCGGCCAACCTTTTTGCCGCACCCCGCAGTAGCTGTACCGGTAGACACAACAATAACAAGACAGCGCCAAGAGCGTTCTGTCAAAGGTGGAGACAAGCGATGCCCGCATCGTGTGCCTCCCTCTTTGTCAAAACGGTTTTTGCAAAGCAGCAACGCAGACAAAAGGGTCGAACCAATGATGCAATCCATGTACAGTCATTCCCACCTGTTTGGTGGTAATGCACCGTTCATCGAGGAACTGTACGAACAGTATCTCGCTGATCCGAACGCGGTTCCGGGGGAATGGCGGGAGTACTTTGACAAGCTGGCGATGACACCGGGTGCCGCCGAGCGTGATGTCGCTCACCAGCCCATCCAGGAATCGTTCATCCAGCTGGCCAAGAAGCCGGTTGCCGGCCAGCGCAGCAGCGATGTGGCCAACTGGGAATCCATGCAGAAGCAGGTTGGCGTACTGAAGCTGATCTCTGCCTGGCGCGTACTGGGTTCCCGTCAGGCGAACCTCGACCCGCTCAAGCGCATGGACCAAGCCACCATGCGCGAGCTCGATCCGGCCCAGCACGGCCTGACCGACGCTGACATGGCCGTACAGTTCAACACCGGTTCGCTGGTTGGCCCGCAAAAGCTCCCCCTGTCCGACATCCTGTCGCGTCTGAAACAGACCTACGGCGGCAATGTGGGCGTGGAGTACATGCACATCACCACTTCGGCCGAAAAACACTGGGTACAGCAGCGCTTTGAAGGCGAACTGTCCACCCCGCGTTACAACGCCGACAAAAAACAACGCATCCTGAAGCAGATTACCGCTGCCGAGACCCTGGAGCGTTACCTGCACACCCGTTACGTTGGCCAGAAGCGTTTCTCGCTGGAAGGTGGCGAATCCGCCATCGCCGCGCTGGACCACCTGATCCAGAACGGCACCGCGCAAGGCGTGGAAGAACTGATCATCGGCATGGCCCACCGCGGCCGTCTGAACGTGCTGGTGAACACCCTGGGCAAGCTGCCGCGCGACCTGTTTGCCGAGTTCGAAGGCAAGGCCGCCCAAGAGCTGGCCTCCGGTGACGTGAAGTACCACATGGGCTTCTCGTCCGACATCCCGACCCCGCACGGCCCGATGCACGTGTCGCTGGCGTTCAACCCGTCCCACCTGGAAATCGTGAACCCGGTAGTGGAAGGTTCGGTACGCGCCCGTCAGGAACGACGCAAGGACTTCGAAGGCAAATCGGTCGTACCGCTGCTGATCCATGGTGACTCCGCTTTCGGCGGCCTGGGCGTGAACCAGGGTACCTTCAACCTGTCGCAGACCCGCGGCTACCGTACCGGCGGTACCATCCACCTGGTGATCAACAACCAGGTCGGCTTCACCACCTCCGATACCCGCGACATGCGCTCCACCATCTACTGTACCGACGTGGCCAAGATGATCGAAGCACCGATCTTCCACGTTAACGGTGATGATCCGGAAGCCGTCTGCTTCGTGATGCAGGCTGCACTCGACTACCGCATGACCTTCAAGAAGGACGTAGTCATCGACCTGGTGTGCTACCGCAAACTGGGCCACAACGAAGGCGACGATCCGTTCCTGACCCAGCCGATGATGTACAAGCGCATCGCCAAGCACGCCGGTGTGCGTGCCATGTACGCGCAGCGTCTGGTGGCCGAAGGCGTGCTGAAGGCCGAAGCGTCGGATGATCTGATCCGCGCCTACCGCGACGCGCTGGACAAAGGCGAACACGTCGAGCAGACCGTACTGTCCAACTACCGCCGCGAACACGCGCTGGACTGGAGCCAGTACCACGGCACCCACTGGGCGCACCCGACCGATACCAGCCTGCAGCAAGCCGACGTACTGCGTCTGGCCGAGAAGTTCACTGCCGTACCGGCCGACTTCAAGCTGCACCCCACCGTGAAGAAGGTGATGGAAGCCCGCATGGCCATGGCCCGTGGCGAGCAGGCGCTGGACTGGGGTATGGCCGAGACCTTGGCTTACGCCAGCCTGGTGACTAACGGTTACGGCGTGCGCATCTCTGGTGAAGACTCCGGCCGAGGTACCTTCTCGCACCGCCACGCCGTGGTACACGACCAGAACCGCGAACGCTGGGACCAAGGCGCTTACGTGCCGCTGCGTAACATGAGCGACAACCAGGGCGACTTCCTGGTGATCGACTCCATCCTGAACGAAGAAGCGGTACTGGCCTACGAATACGGCTACGCCTGCTCGGCACCGGACAAGCTGGTGATCTGGGAAGCCCAGTTCGGCGACTTCGCCAACGGCGCTCAGGTCGCTATCGACCAGTTCATCTCGTCCGGTGAAACCAAGTGGGGCCGTCTGTGCGGCCTGACCACCATCCTGCCGCACGGCTACGATGGCCAAGGCCCGGAGCACTCGTCCGCCCGTCTGGAACGTTGGCTGCAGCTGTGCGCCGAGCACAATATGCAGATCGTGATGCCGTCCGAAGCCGCGCAGATGTTCCACATGCTGCGTCGTCAGGTACTGCGCCCGTTCCGCAAGCCGCTGGTGATCTTCCTGTCCAAGCGCCTGCTGCGCTACAAGGACTCGATGAGCCCGATCGACGCCATCACCCACGGCAGCTTCCGTCCGGTGATCGGCGATGCCTCGATCCAGGATCCGAAGAAAGTGAAGCGCGTGCTGCTGTGCGCCGGCCAGGTGTACTACGACCTGGTGAACGGCCGCAAAGAGCGCGGTCTGGAAGAAGACGTGGCCATCATCCGTATCGAACAGCTGTACCCGTTCCCGACCGAGCAACTGCAGGCCGAGCTGGCCCAGTTTGCCCACGTGAAGGAACTGCTGTGGGTGCAGGAAGAGCCGCGCAACCAGGGCGCCTGGTACCAGATCCGCCACCGTCTGGAAGGCCTGCTGCAAGCCAAGCAGACCCTGGACTTTGCTGGCCGTCCGTCGTCGGCTTCCCCGGCCGTAGGCTACATGAGCAAGCACGTTGCGCAGCTCAAAGCCTTCGTCGAAGAAGCGTTCGCCATCAACAAATAACACCTGCACAAAGAACGGGGCGGCAGTACGCCGCCCCATAACGGAGAAGAACAATGGCCATTATCGAAGTCAAAGTCCCCCAGCTGCCGGAATCCGTGTCCGAAGCCACCCTGATGACCTGGCACAAGCAAGTCGGCCAGGCCGTTGCCCGCGACGAAAACCTGATCGACCTGGAAACCGACAAAGTGGTGCTGGAACTGCCGGCACCGCAAGCGGGTGTACTGGTGAAAATCGTTGAGCAAGACGGCGCCACCGTGACCTCCGGTCAGCTGATCGCCCACATCGATACCGAAGCCACCGCTGGCGCCAGCGCCCCGGCTGCTGCTGCCGCCCCGGCCGCTGCACCGGCTGCCGCCCCGGTACAAGCTGCCGTTACCGGCGGCGCTGCCATGCCGTCCGCTGCCAAACTGGCTGCCGAAACCGGCGTCAACCTGGCCGACGTTGCCGGCTCCGGCCGTGACGGTCGCATCCTGAAAGAAGACGTTGCTGCCGCCAAGCCGGCCGCTGCCCCGGCCCAGTCCGGCCCGGTGATCGCCGCTGCCGCCCCGTCCGCCGGCGTTGCCCTGGCGTCCACCCCGGCCATCAACGCTGCCGCCCTGACTTCCGGCCGTCCGGAACAGAGCGTGCCGATGTCCCGTCTGCGCCAGCGCGTGGCCGAGCGTCTGGTACTGTCGCAGCAAACCAACGCGATTCTGACCACTTTCAACGAAGTGAACATGAAGCCGCTGATGGACCTGCGCAACAAGTACAAAGACAAGTTCGAGAAAGAGCACGGCGTGAAGCTGGGCTTCATGGGCTTCTTTGTCAAAGCCGCAGTAGCTGCGCTGAAGAAATACCCGATCGTGAACGCCTCGGTTGACGGCAACAACATCATTTACCACGGTTACTTCGACATCGGCGTGGCCGTAGGCAGCCCGCGTGGTCTGGTGGTACCGGTGATCCGCAACGCCGACCAGCTGAGCCTGGCCGAGATCGAAAAACAGATCGCCGACTTCGGCAAGCGCGCCCAGGAAGGCAAGCTGACCGTGGACGAGCTGACTGGCGGTACCTACACCATCTCCAACGGCGGTACCTTCGGTTCCATGATGTCCACCCCGATCATCAACCCGCCGCAATCCGCCATTCTGGGCATGCACGCTACCAAAGAGCGCGCTGTCGTGGAAAACGGTCAGGTTGTGGTACGCCCGATGATGTACCTGGCCCAGTCCTACGACCACCGCATCATCGACGGCCGCGAAGCCGTGCTGTCGCTGGTGGCCATCAAGGACGCCATCGAAGATCCGGCTCGCCTGATCCTGGATCTGTAATCACCGCAGGCGGAGGCAGGCGCAGCCTGTCATCCGCCTTTCACGACGAACTGGCAGGCTGACCGCATGCGGCCAACCTGCCACAGGATAGAGAACACCATGTCCCAACAATTCGACGTAGTAGTGATCGGTGGCGGCCCCGGCGGTTACGTGGCAGCCATCCGTGCCGCCCAGCTGGGTTTCAACACCGCTTGCGTAGACGCCACCAAGAACCCGGAAGGCAAGCCTTCGCTGGGTGGTACCTGCCTGAACGTGGGCTGCATCCCGTCCAAGGCACTGCTGCAGTCTTCGGAAAACTTCCACGCCGTGCAGCACGACTTCCAGAAGCACGGCATCAGCGTGGAAGGCGCGCAGATGGACGTTGCCAAAATGCTGGCGCGCAAGAACGACATCATCACCAAGAACGCCGGTGGCATCAGCTTCCTGTTCAAGAAGAACAAGGTGGCCAACATCCACGGTCTGGCCACGCTGAAAGGCCGCCAGAACGAAAAGTGGGTGATCGAGGTGGCCGATAACGGCGCCGTGGTCGATACCCTGGAAGCCACCCACGTTATCATCGCCACCGGTTCCAGCCCGCGTCAGCTGCCGGGCCTGGCTACCGACAACCAGATCGTGCTGGACAACGAAGGCGCGCTGGCGCTGACTGCCGTTCCGGCCCGTCTGGGCGTGATCGGTGCCGGCGTGATCGGCCTGGAAATGGGTTCGGTATGGAAGCGCCTGGGCGCCGACGTCACCATCCTGGAAGCGGCGCCGACTTTCCTGGCCGCTGCCGACCAGCAGATTGCCAAGGAAGCGTTCAAGACCCTGACCAAAGACACCGGTCTGGACATCAAACTGGGCGTGAAAATCGGCGACATCGTCAAAGGCGACAACGGCGTGACCGTCAACTACGAGCTGAACGGCGAAGCCGTGAAGGCCGAGTTCGACAAGCTGATCGTGTCCATTGGCCGCGTGCCGAACACCCAGGGCCTGGGTGGTGCCAACGTGAACCTGCAGATGGACGAGCGCGGCTTCATCGTGGTGGACGACCACTGCCACACCAACCTGCCGAACGTGTGGGCTATCGGTGACGTGGTACGTGGCCCGATGCTGGCGCACAAAGCGTCGGAAGAAGGCGTGGCCGTGGCCGAGCGCATCGCTGGCCAGAAGCCGCACGTCGATTTCGGGGTGATCCCGTGGGTGATCTACACCAGCCCGGAAATCGCCTGGGTCGGCAAGACCGAAGAGCAGCTGAAGGCAGAAGGCATCGAGTACAAGAAGGGCACCTCCGGTTTTGCGGCCAACGGCCGTGCGCTGGGTCTGGGTCAGGCACAAGGTACCGTCAAGCTCCTGGCTTGCGCCAAGACCGACCGTATCCTGGGCCTGCACATGATCGGCCCGATGGTGTCCGAACTGGTGACCGAAGGCGTGGTATCCATGGAATTCAAAGCCGCCAGCGAAGACCTGGCGCGCATCGTCCATGCTCACCCGAGCCTGTCCGAAGTGGTACACGAAGCTGCCCTGGCCGCCGACAAGCGCGCGCTGCACGGCTAAAAGAACAGGCAGCAGGCCGCGCACTTTCAAGGTAAAGTGCCGGCCGCGCTGCAACCTGCTTGTTGTGGATATCGATAATCGCACCGCCCTGTAGTCAAGGCGGTACAATCCCGACATCTCAGGCATAGCAAGGTTGGCCGCAAGGCCAGCCAACTATCCACCCGAAAGGAAAGTTAATGAACCTGCACGAATACCAAGCGAAAGAGCTGCTGGCCAAATACGGCCTGCCGGTGCAAAAAGGCATTCTGGCCACCACACCGGAAGAAGCTGCTGCTGCCTACGATCAGCTGGGCGGCAAGTTTGCCGTTGTTAAAGCCCAGGTCCACGCTGGTGGCCGCGGTAAAGCCGGTGGCGTGAAAGTGGTGAAAAGCCGCGAAGAAGCCGCTGACGTTGCCAAGACCCTGATCGGCACCAACCTGGTGACCTATCAGACCGACGCTGCCGGCCAACCGGTAAACAGCGTGCTGGTATGCGAAGACATGTACCCGGTACAGCGCGAACTGTACCTGGGCGCCGTGGTAGACCGCGGTTCCCAGCGCGTGGTGTTCATGGTGTCCACCGAAGGTGGCGTGGAAATCGAAAAAGTTGCCGAAGAAACCCCGGAAAAGATCATCAAGATCGAAGTAGACCCGCTGGTTGGCATGCAGCCGTTCCAGACCCGTGACGCGGCTTTCGCGCTGGGCTTGTCCGGTTCCCAGGTTGCGGCTTTCAGCAAGCTGATGCTGGGTGCCTACAACGCCTTCGTGGAAAACGACTTCGCCCTGTTCGAAGTGAACCCGCTGGCGCTGCGTGAAAACGGCGAACTGGCTTGCGTTGACGGCAAGATCAACCTGGACTCCAACGCCCTGTACCGTCACCCGGCCCTGCTGGCCCAGCGCGACAAGTCGCAGGAGAACGAGCGTGAAGTGAAAGCTTCCGAGTTCGACCTGAACTACGTGGCCCTGGAAGGCAACATCGGCTGCATGGTAAACGGCGCCGGTCTGGCCATGGCGACCATGGACATCATCAAGCTGAAGGGCGGCCAACCGGCCAACTTCCTGGACGTGGGCGGCGGCGCAACCAAAGAGCGCGTGATCGAAGCGTTCAAGCTGATCCTGGCTGATACCTCGGTACAAGGCGTGCTGATCAACATCTTCGGCGGCATCGTACGTTGCGACATGATTGCCGAAGCGATCATCGCTGCCGTGAAAGAAGTGAACGTGACCGTTCCGGTGGTGGTACGTCTGGAAGGCAACAACGCCGAACTGGGTGCCAAGATCCTGGACGAATCCGGTCTGAAACTGACCTCCGCCCAGGGCCTGAACGACGCAGCCGAGAAGATCGTTGCTGCTGTTGCCGCCCTGTAATCACCTGCACCGCATAAGGATTTCAAAATGAGCGTATTGGTAAACAAAGATACGAAAGTGCTGGTGCAAGGTTTCACCGGCAAGAACGGTACTTTCCACGCCGAACAGGCGCTGAAAGTGGGCACCAAGGTGGTTGGCGGTGTCACCCCGGGCAAAGGTGGCAGCGAGCACCTGGGCCTGCCGGTATTCAACACCATGAAAGACGCCGTACGCGAAACCCAGGCTGACGCTTCGGTTATCTACGTACCGGCAGCTTTCGCCAAAGACTCCATCCTGGAAGCCATCGACAGCGGCGTGAAGCTGATCGTGTGCATCACCGAAGGCGTGCCCACCCTGGACATGCTGTACGTGAAAAAAGCCGTGGACGAAGCAGGCATCCGCCTGATCGGCCCGAACTGCCCGGGTATCATCACCCCGGGTGAGTGCAAGATCGGCATCATGCCGTGGCACATTCACAACCCGGGCCGCATCGGTATCGTGTCCCGCTCCGGCACCCTGACCTACGAAGCTGTGGCACAAACCACCGCCCTGGGTCTGGGTCAGTCCACTTGCATCGGTATCGGCGGCGACCCGATCCCGGGTACCAGCCACATCGACGCCCTGAAACTGTTCCAGGACGATCCGGATACCGACGCCATCGTGATGATCGGTGAAATCGGTGGTACCGCCGAAGAAGAAGCGGCCGAATTTGCCAAGCAGTACGTGACCAAGCCGGTAGTAGGTTACATCGCTGGTGTGACCGCTCCGAAAGGCAAACGCATGGGCCACGCCGGCGCCATCATCTCTGGCGGCAAAGGTACTGCCGAAGAGAAGTTCAAGGCGTTCGAGCGTGCAGGCATCGCCTACACCCGTAGCCCGGCTGAAATCGGCAAGACCATGTTCGAACTGCTGAAAAGCAAAGGCATGATCTAAGCATCGGCCACGTCCGATAGCAAAACGCCACCGTTCGCGGTGGCGTTTTTTTATTGTCTGCTGTGGATGTCAGGGGCGGTACCACAGCTCCTTGCGCTGCAAGGGGGTGGTCGGGGGCAAAAGCGGGTTGGACAAGTCGATGATGCGGCGCTTGTCCAGCCGCAGTGCGCGTAGTGCCGGGCCATGGTGCTGCTGAAAAAGCGCATCGAAGCTGCCGTCACGCACCGCTTTTTCCAAGCCGCGTGTCAGCATGCGGGCCAGCTCGGGCCGTTGTGGGCGCACAAAAAAATAGAAGGCAGCCGGGTAGCGCAACAGGATGTGCCGGTCGATAACCAGCCCCAGATCGGCATGGGTACGCTGTTCGTTGATGACCTCGATGACACTACGCGGAAAGTAGTCGAAACGGCGCTGTAGCAGCATGCTGAACAGCGGTTCATAGTCGGGGGTGGTCACCACCGGCAGACCGGCGTGCTGCAGGATGGCGGTATCGGGCCAGTCGTGTTCCTGGCCGGCAGTCAATTTGGCCAATGCAGCGGCAGTGTCGATTTTGGCCAGCAGTTCGCTACGGTCGGGGCGCAGTAGCGCCACGCGCCAACCGATCAGGCCTTTATACAGTGGAATGCGCACCGGTAGCAGCCGCTGCTCGCGTTCGGCGCTGGTCATGGTCCACATCACGTCGATCTGGCCTTGCGGCCGTTGCATCTCCTGGATGGCGCGTCCTTGCACCATGGCCGGGCCGGAGTAGAGCTGACACTGTTCGCCGGCCTTGTCGCAGGCCAGACGTAGCAGTGCCAGCATGTAGGCCAGTTGCGGGTCACCCTTGGTCGGCAGTACCGGGTAGTTGATCTGGACCGGGTTAGCCAGACAACGCGCCACCAGTAACAGGCTGGCCAGCAAGGGCAGTAAGCGGGTTCTCATCGTGGTGGCTATCCAGCAGCAGTTCGCGGGTCAGCGTGATCCAGGCGCGGGCAGCATGAGAAAGGTAGCTGTCTTTCTTCCAGATCAGGCCCAGATGCCAGGTGATGCGCTCGTCGTCGATCGGTACCACGTCGAAGCGGTCGCGCTCCAGCTGGCCGGCAATGGCCTGCGGTAGCAGGGCGATGCCCAGTCTAGCGGCCACCATGGCAACGATAAAATCCCAGTGTGCGCTGCGGCCGGCGATGTTGACGCTTTTCCCCATCATGCGAAAGGCATCGCTGATGCGGATGGTGAGCGAGAAATCTTCCGGATAAAACACGATAGGGTGGTCGGCCAGGTCCGGCAGGGTGACGCGCGGCCAACCTTGCCACGGGCTGCCGGCCGGTGCCACCAGGCACAGGCGGTCGCGTACCAGGCTCAGGCTGTTGAAGGTGTTGTCGTCCACCGGCAGCACCGCGGCGCCGATTTCCAGGTTGCCGGAGCGGATGCTGCTTTCAATCGCCAGCGCGCCGTCTTCCACCATTTTCAGTTCCACGCCGGGGTAGCGGTCGCGGAAAGCGCCCACCACCGGCGCAAAGAAGGCACCGCCCGCCATCGGCGGCAGGCCCACCACCAGCTCGCCGCGCGCCAGCGACGCCAGGTCGGCCAGCGCGTTCTTCAGCCGCAGCTGCGCCGCCAGCACGTCTTGCCCGCGCAGATAGACCACGCGGCCGGCATCGGTAAGCTGGAAGCTCTTGCCCTCGCGGATCAACAGCGGGGTACCCAACTCGTCTTCCAGCTGCTTCACCATCTTGCTGATGGTGGGCTGGGTGACAAACAGGGCTTCGGCTGCCCGGGTGAAGTTTTGCTGCCGAACCAGCTCGGCAAAATAGCGCAGCGCCTTGATGTCCATTTTGATTCCAGTTTGGAATTGTTTTGATAATTTTAATTCATTTTTAGAATGTAATAAACCTACGTATACTCCAAATCACTCTCTGTGTTGTGTTGTGGCTCGTAAACGCAGCAGGTGTGTTCCGCTTGAAGCGGCCAAGGATTCTCCTCCCGACGCCGTTGCGAACACTTGCTGTCTGCCACTGGCGGTTTCCGCCGATGGTATAGGCACCAGCCTAGTGCTGGTTCAGGATTGACTGGTGCCTCGTACATCCGGGGATTGTGTACGAGGTGAATCCTCTGTATTCCCCTTACGAGCGTTGTTAGGCCGGCTACCAAGCCGGCTTTTTTTTTGCCTGCGCGGCTGGGGTCAGTCGCTATGGCAGGCGCAGGCTTCGCCGCTGGCGGCGTCGTCCAGCGTTTTCAGGATGCCGCAGTCGGCCAGTGTATGCGGGCTGTCGCAGCGGGCGCGCAGCTGCAGCAGTTGCTGCTCCAGCCGCTGCAAGGCCTCGATCTGGCTGTGCACGCGCTGGATCTGTTCGTCGATCAGCGCGTTGACGCGATCGCACGGCTCGGCGGCCGGCTGCTGGTGAAAGCCGGCCAACAGCCGGATATCGGCCAGCGGCATGCCCAGCGAGCGGCAGTGCAGGATGAAGGCCAGTTGTTCCAGATGCGGCTGTTCATAACGGCGGTAGCCGCTGCTGCTACGTGATGGCGCGGGCAGCAAGCCTTCGCGCTCGTAATAGCGGATGGTTTCCGTTTCGCAGCCGGTGCGTTTTGCCAGTTCGCCGATTTGCATCATCGTTCTCCTTCGGGGCTTGACCTTATAGTAGCTACAGGGTTTGCAATAAGACAAGCACGCTTCTGTGGAGACCAGCATGGCCCTGTACCAACCCAAACCCGGCAGCAAGATCATCCCCGTTGCCGTGGCGCAGCCGCATACTGCCCGCCACGACCACGACCACGACCACGACCACGACCACGACCATAGCCATAGCCATAGCCATAGCCACGACCAGGCCGCCTGCTGCAGTGGCGACGCCTGCAGCAGCACGCTGACGGCAGCCCCGGCAGCAGCCGATGCGCCGGCAGGCAGCACGGCGTGGCGGCTGGCCATTCCGGCCATGGACTGCCCCACCGAAGGGCGGCTGGTAGACAAGGTGCTGGCCGACGTGACCGGCGTGCTGCGCGTGGATTTCAATTACATCGAGCGCACGGTCACCGTGCACCAGCGCGACGCCAGCCTGGCCGAAGTGCAGGCTGCACTGGCCAGCACCGGCATGCCGGCACGGTTGCTGACCGCACACGAGGCCGACGCACCGGTAGCGGCGCCGTTAGAAAGCCGCGGCCAACTGTGGTTGGCCGGCCTGCTGGCCGCAGCCGCCGAGGGCGCCGTGCTGGCCGGTGCCAGCGACGGCGCCTGGTGGGTCGCCGCGCTGGCCATGGCCTCGATGCTGGCCGGTGGCCGCACTACCGCCCGCAAGGGCTGGTACGCACTGAAGCTGCGCACACTCAATATCTACTTTCTGATGAGCCTGGCCGTGCTGGGCGCCATGGTGCTGCAGCAGTGGCCGGAGGCGGCAATGGTGCTGTTCCTGTTTGCACTGTCGGAAAAGCTGGAGGCGCTGTCGCTGGCGCGCGCCGGCGAGGCGGTGCGCAGCCTGATGGCGTTGAAGCCGGATAGCGCCTGGGTAGAAGTGGCGGGCCAGTGGCAGGCCGTCCCGAGCGACAGCCTGCAAGTGGGCCGCGTAGTACGGGTGCGCCCCGGCGAGCGCGTGCCGCTGGATGGCGTCATCGTCAGCGGCCGCAGCGACTTTAACGAAGCGCCGATTACCGGCGAGAGCCTGCCGCTGGACAAGGGCGAGGGCGATGCCGTGTTTGCCGGTGCCATCAACGGTCAGGGGCTGGTGTTGGTGCAGGTGACGGCGGCGGCTGATGGCAGCGTGCTGGCGCGCATCATCCGCAGCGTGCGCGACGCGCAGGCCGGCAAGGCCGCCACCCAGCGCTTCATCGACCGTTTTGCGGCGGTGTACACCCCCATCGTGGTGGCCGTGGCGGTGCTGCTGGCACTGGGCCTGCCACTGGCCGGCGTGATGACGTGGCAAGCGGCGCTGTACCAGGCGCTGGTGCTGCTGGTGATTGCCTGCCCGTGCGCGCTGGTGATCGCCACCCCGGTCACGCTGGTGTCGGCGCTGTCGTCGGCGGCGCGGCGCGGCATGCTGGTCAAGGGTGGCGCCGCGCTGGAGGCGGCGGCTCGCATTCGTTACCTGGCGCTGGACAAGACCGGCACGCTTACCCGTGGCGAGCCGGTAATCGCCGACATCCTGCTGCAGCCCTCCGGCCCGGCGCGCGACGCCGTGCTGCAGGTAGCGGCCAGCCTGGAAGCGCACTCTACCCATCCGCTGGCGCGGGCGGTGCTGCAAGCCGCCGCCGGTATACCGCTGCTGGCCGCGACCGACTTGCAAGAAACTGCCGGCGAAGGCGTACAGGCCACGGTGGGGGGCCAGCGCTGGGCGCTGGGTAACCGCCGCCTGCTGGCCCGGCTGGGGGCCGATATCACGCCATGGCTGCCACGCGTGCCCGACGGTAGCGGCGAGATGTGGCTGTGCCGCGATGGCGAACCGCAGGCGTTGCTGCTGGTGGCCGATGCGCTGCGCCCGGACGCGGTGGCGGCAGTGGCGCAGTTACAGCAGATGGGCATTGCGCTGACGGTGCTGTCCGGCGACCAGCAGGCGGTGGTTGGCCGCACCGCGGCGCAAGCCGGTATTGGCGAGGCGCTGGGCGGCCTGCTGCCGGATGACAAGCTGGCACATATCCGTC
This sequence comes from Vogesella urethralis, assembly GCF_007644045.2. Taxonomy (GTDB): domain Bacteria; phylum Pseudomonadota; class Gammaproteobacteria; order Burkholderiales; family Chromobacteriaceae; genus Vogesella; species Vogesella urethralis. Next base: position 151,553 of record NZ_VMDW02000051.1, on the reverse strand, counting down.
GCCTGGCGCAGCAGGGGCCGGTAGCGATGGTGGGCGACGGCGTCAACGACGCGCCGGCGCTGGCGCAGGCCGAGCTGGGCATCGCCATGGGTGCTGCGGGTTCCGATACCGCGCTGGAAACCGCGCAGGTGGCGCTGATGGAAGACCGCCTCGACAAGCTGCCGCAGCTGTTTGCCCACGCCCGCCGCAGCATGGCGGTACTGCGCGCCAATATCGTGCTGGCCTTGGGCATCAAGCTACTGTTCTTCATTCTGGCGCTGGCTGGCGTGGCTACGCTGTGGATGGCGGTGTTTGCCGACGTGGGCGCCAGCCTGCTGGTGATCTTCAACGGCCTGCGCCTGGCGCGGGTAGGGAGAGCCGCATGATGCGCTGGCTGGCGTGCCGCATTCCGCCGCCATTGCTGGCTTTGCTGTGCGGCTGGGGCATGGCGCTGGCCGCACGACGTTGGCCGCAGTGGCCGCTGTCTTTGCCGGAGGGTGTCAGTCTGGCCGTGAGCGGAGGGCTGTTGCTGCTGGCGGTGTGGCTGGAAGGCAGCGCGGTGTGGGCGTTTGTGCGGCGGCGCACCACCCTCAGCCCGCTACAGCCACAGCGCAGTAGCCAGCTGGTGGTGTCGGGCTTTTACCGTTTCAGCCGTAACCCGATGTATCTGGGCATGCTGTGCCTGCTGCTGGCTTGGGGCGTGTGGCTGGGGCAGGCCGTAGCCCTGGCCGGGCCACTGTTGTGGGGGCTGTGGATCGATCGGCTGCAGATCGTGCCGGAAGAGCGCGCCTTGCGGGCGCGTTTCGGTGACGCCTACGCCGCGTATTGCCAGCGCGTCCGCCGTTGGCTGTAAACGCCCGGCAGGGCTTACACCTTCATGCCGCGCATGCCGCTGATACGGAACGGAAACAGCTCACCGCGCATCACGCCGCCGGTTATCACCGGGTCGGCCTGCATGATGCGACGCGCTTCATCCTCGATGCCGGTATTGACCAGCACCATGCTGAACACGCGTTCATCGTTGGTGGTGGTGCGACCGAACAGCGTCACCTTTCCGGCCAGGCACAAGTCGTCCAGGTAGCAGGTGTGCTGGCTGATGCATTCGGCTTCGTGGTCGCTCAGGCCGCTGCGCAGCATGTCCGGCCGGGTAGGGTGCAACAGGTAAAGGTAGTGATGCATGGTGGTCATGCCCGTGTATCAATGCCGCGACCTTGCAGGGCGGGGGCCGTGCTGTCTTGCGGCTGGTAAGTTCTTGCAATGTTGTTGCCCCCCTGCCGGGCGGCGGCTTGTTCTGCCTGCGCCTGCAGCGCCATCTGTCTGGCTTGTGCGGCCACGGCTTGGTCCTGGCCGGAAGGTTCAGCGGGGGCCAGTGCGGCACGCTCCACGGCACGCGCCTTGCGTAGCGTTTCTTCCGGCGTACGCCCCGGGCTGACGTCGATGTTGACGTGGCCGCCCACCGCGTAACGCTGCCCGTCCGGCCCTTGCTGGTAACTGTAGCTGGGGCCGCTGACGCTGAGCCCGCCAGCAGCGGCGATATGCGCCTGCTCGTGGGCGCGCACTTCGCGGTCGCGCGCTTTCAGCTTGTCTACCTGCTGCTGTTCTTCCTCGCTTAATGCAGCTACACCCTTTTGGCCACGGCCCGTTCCGCCAGGCGCTTCCGCTGGCGTGCTGGTCACGCTGGCGGCCAGGCAACGGCTGCACTGACAGCCCGGACTACAGGCCGTCATCATCTTTGCCGGGCTGGCGTAAGCGCTGCCGTAGTTGGCCGCAGAGAGGGCGCCGATACTCATTTCGATGACAGTTTGCTGCGTTGTCTATAAGCATAGACCATAAAAAAAGGCCTGCAGATGAAGGCAGGCCTGATGTTCATGCTGGTGTGCTCAGCTTTCGCGCTCGCCCGTCTGCAGGCGCCACAGCGCAGCGTAGCTGCCCTGCTGTGCCAGCAGTACCTCATGCGTGCCCGATTCGATGATGCTGCCTTGCTCCATCACGTGAATGCAGTCGGCGTGGCGCACGGTGGACAGCCGATGGGCAATCACCAGCGTGGTGCGGCCACGCGATACCACGTCCAGCGAGCGCTGGATGGCGGCCTCGGTTTCGTTATCCACCGCGCTGGTGGCTTCGTCCAGCACCAGGATGCGCGGGTCTTTCAGGATGGCGCGGGCCAGCGCCAGGCGCTGGCGCTGGCCGCCGGACAGCTTCTGGCCGCGCTCGCCCACCGGCGTGTCGTAGCCCTGCGGCAGCTGCTGGATGAACGCGTGCGCCTCGGCAGCGCGCGCGGCGGCTTCGATGGCGTCGCGGTCAACCTTACCCATGCCGTAGGCGATGTTGTCAGCCACGCTGCCGTCGGTGAGGAACACGTCCTGGCTGACGTAGCCGATTTGGCGGCGCAGGTCGGTCAGCGACAGGGTACGGATATCCTGGCCGTCCAGGCGGATGCTGCCGCTACCGGCATCGTAGAAACGCAGCAGCAGCTTGATCAGCGTGCTCTTGCCCGAACCGGTGGCGCCGACAAAGGCCACGGTGCGGCCGGCAGGGATGGTGAGCGACACATTGTGCAACACGGTGAGGTCGCCGTAGCCGAATGACAGGTTTTCGAAAGCCAGCTGGCCCGATACTGTGCCGGCAGGCAGCGCCTTGCCATCGTAGGGGATGGTGACCGGCGTGGCCAGCACGCCCAGCACGCGGTCGATGGCGGTCATCGAGCGCTGGTACAAGTCGGCAATGTCGGCCAGGCCCACCAGCGGCCACAGCAGGCGCTGCGTCAGGTACACCAGCACCGAATAGCTGCCGACGCCGATATCGCCGTGCAGCGCCAGCCAGCCGCCGTACACCAGCGTCACCACGAAGCCGGCCAGGATGGCCATGCGGATCACCGGGATGATGGCCGACGACAGGCGGATGGCGCGCGCGTTGGTGGTGCGGTAGTGCTCGCTGGCGTCGCGGATATGCTCGGCCTCGAACGTTTCGGCGGTAAACGCCTTGATGGTGGCAATGCCCAGCAGGTTGTTGTTGAGGCGGCCGTTGATCACGCCAGCCGCTTCGCGCACCGCGCTGTAGCGCGGCGCAATGCGTTTCTGGAACCAGAAGGTGCCCACCAGGATCAGCGGCACCGGAAACAGCGCCATCATCGCCAGTTGCGGCGCCAGGTAAAAGAACACGCCGCCCACCATAATGGAGGAACACACCACCTGGATGATGCTGTTGGCGCCGCCGTTGAGGAAGCGCTCCATCTGGTTGATGTCGTCGTTGAGGATGGACATCAGATTGCCGGTGCTCTTATCCTCGAAATACGACAGCGGCAGCTGCTGCACGTGGCGGTAGGCGTCCAGCCGCAGTTCGTGCTGCAGGTTTTGCGCCAGGTTGCGCCAGCGTAGCTGGTACAGGTACTCGAACAGCGATTCGCCGGCCCAGATCAGCACGGTAAGGGCGCCCAGCCACAGCAGCTGCTCGAAGCTGTCGGTAATGCCCAGCCGGGCCAGGAACGAGTCCTGCTTGCTGACGACCACATCCACGGCCACGCCGATCAGCACTTCGGGCAGGATGTCGAAAAACTTGTTGGTAGCGGAAAACAACGTTGCCAGCCACGCGTCGCGCCGGTAGGCGCTGGCGTAGCGGAAAAGCCGGGACAGGGAAGACATGGTGCCGGTATGCCGTAGGGGGGAGGGGGCGTCGATTTTACGCCGCCATGCAAAAAGAATGAAACAGGAATGACTATCAATGAGCGAACACTCTGTTAACCAGCGCGAACTCACCATGTCGGTGCTGATGACGCCGGATATGGCCAACTTCTCCGGCAACGTGCACGGCGGCGTGCTGCTGAAACTGCTGGACCAGGTGGCCTACGCGTGCGCCAGCCGCTACGCCGGCTGTTACGTGGTGACGCTGTCGGTAGACCAGGTGCTGTTCAAGCAGCCCATCCACGTGGGCGAGATGGTCACCTTCCTGGCCAGCGTCAACCACGTTGGCCGCACCTCGATGGAAGTGGGCATCAAGGTGGTAGCCGAAAACATCCAGCAGCGCACCGTGCGCCACACCAATAGCTGTTACTTCACCATGGTGGCCTGGGCCGACGGCAAGGCGGTGCCGGTGCCGCCGCTGTCGCTGGACAGCGACGTCCACCGCAAGCGCTTCCGCGAAGCCGAAATCCGCAAGCAGATGCGGCTGGAAGCCGAGCAACGCATGCAGCAGGCCACGGTGTCATGAGCCACGGGCTGCTGCCGCTGCCGGCCTCGGACAAGCTGCGCGCCTACGCCGTGTACTGCGACGGCATGCAGGGCAAGCTCAGCCGCTGCCAGGGCTGGGACGCGCAGCTGCAGCGCCAGGGCTTCGAGCAGAGTTTTGCCGACGGCACCTTGTTCTGGTACCGCCACGGCGGGCAGGAGGTTGCGCTGGTTAGCCTGTCGCGGCGGCCGTACGGCCTGCACATCCACCTGCTGGTGGTGCTGGCGCCGTGGCGGCGCCAGGGCATGGGGCGGCGGGTACTGGCGGTGCTGCACCAGCTCAGCCGTGGCCGCGTTACGCTGTGCTGCCTGCGCGACGACAAACCGGTGCGCGCCTTCTACGCCGAAATGGGCTACCGCGTCGCCGGCCGCGACGACGACTTCCTGCGGCTGGAATGGCCCGGCCTGCAGGTGCAGCCGGCGCTTGGGGCCGACGCCGGCATCGCCTACAATGCGCGTCCCAGTCGAGAAACCCCGCCATGTCCGCCTTCCAGCTCGTATACAGCCACCCCCGCTTCCACCTCGTCCACAAGGCCCCCGGCCTAGGTTTTCATCGCGAAGGCGATACCCCCGGCTTGATGGATTTGCTGCGCGAGGCACTGCCCGGCGACGCGCTGTGGCCGGTGCACCGGCTGGACCGCATTACCAGCGGCCTGATCGTGGTAGCGCGCAGCCAGCAGGACGCCGCCGAGCTGGGCGCCGCCTTTGCCGGCCGCGACGTGGAAAAGTACTACCTGGCACTGTCGGACGCCAAGCCGGCGCGCAAGCAGGGCCTGATCAAGGGCGATATGGACAAGGGCCGTGGCGGCGCCTGGAAGCTGTGCAAAAGCGCGGCCAACCCTGCCGTGACGCAGTTTTTCAGCCACAGCCTGGCGCCCGGCCTGCGCCTGTTCGTGCTGCGCCCGCGCACCGGCAAGACCCACCAGCTGCGGGTGGCGATGAAGTCGCTGGGCGCGCCCATCCTGGGCGATGCGCTATACGGCGGCAGCGCCGCCGACCGCGGTTACCTGCACGCTTACGCGCTGGCGTTCACGCTGGCCGGCGAAACGCACCGCTTTGTGTGCCCGCCGGTGTGGGGCGAACGTTGGCCGCAAGCAGCGCTGGCCGATTACCTGGCGGCCAACCCGCCGGCCGGCTTGCCGTGGCCGGTGCTGTAAGCGCTTGCCGGCCTTGAGGCAGGCAGGAAAAAAGCCGGTCGCGTGCGCGAACCGGCTTTTTTATCGATGTAGCAGGCTGGTGAACGTATTCACGCTCTTGCGAGCGGGCGCGAGACAAGGCGAAAGTGACTGAGGCAGCGCAGTTTACACATGGTAAATGAGCATGCCGAAGGCGCTTTTAACGCCGTATCGCCCACGCGCAGCAGACCGTGCACGTATGCTTAGCCCAAGCCGTGCATCATTTTCTTCAGCTTGCCCGACAGCAGGAACAGCACCAGCGCGGCGCCGCCAGCCATCAGCACGAACAGCATGAAGAAGTCGTGCAGGTTGGACACGGTGTAGCCCATGAACACCGGCAGCGGCTTGCCCGGCTCCGGGTACAGGCCGGACAGCACGCCGGCAAACTTGTTGGCCAGTGCGCTGGACAGGAACCACACGCCCATCATCATCGATACCAGGCGTGCCGGCGACAGCTTCACCACCAGCGACAGGCCGATCGGCGACAGGCACAGCTCGCCGAAGGTGTGGATGCTGTACAGGCTGATCAGCCACAGCATGCTTACTTTCACGCCCGGCTCCAGACCGTTCACGCCCAGCGCGATGATCAGGTAACCGATGGCCAGCAGCAGCAGGCCGATGGCCATTTTCATCGGCGAGTTCGGCTCCAGGCCCTTCTTGCCCAGCGTCAGCCACAGCCAGGCAAACAGCGGCGCGCACACCACGATCACTACCGGGTTGATGCTCTGGAAGAACGAGGCCGGCACCGTCCAGCCCAGCAGCTGGCGGTTGGTCTGTTCTTCGGCAAAGAAGGTCAGCGAGGCGCCGGCCTGCTCGAAGGCGGACCAGAAAAAGATCACGAACGCCGACAGCAGCATGATCACCGCCAGACGGTCTTTTTCTTCGCGCGTCAGCGGCGCGTGCTGGATCTTCTCGCCGCTTTCATGGTGACGCTTGGGCGGCAGGCCGATGGCAGCGCCTTCCGGCGTTACCAGGTAGCGGTTGCGGAAGCTCAGGAACAGCGCCAGCGACAGCAGCATGCCGATACCGGCGGCCAGGAAGCCCCACTTGAAGTCGGCTGGGTGGCCGGTATCGCCCAGCGTGCCGCACACCAGCGGCGCCAGCAGCGCACCGGCGTTGATGCCCATGTAGAACAGGGTGAAAGCGGAGTCCACGCGCTTGTCGCCGGCCGGGTACAGCTGGCCCACCATCGACGAGATGTTCGGTTTGAACAGGCCGTTACCGGCGATCAGCAGCGCCAGGCCGCCGAACATCAGCGGGGTGGCGGTGGCCGGCTGCTGGTACAGCGTGGCGGCAAAGAACATGGCGAACTGGCCGGCGGCCATCAACAGCGCGCCGCTGACGATGGCGCGGCGGTTGCCCCAATAGCGGTCGGCAATGTAGCCGCCCAGCAGCGGCGCAAAGTACACCAGGCCGGTGTAGCTGCCGTAGATTTCGGAGGCGTAGGCCTTGTCGAACATCAGCGCCTTCACCATGAACAGCACGAAGATGGCGCGCATGCCGTAGTAGCTGAAGCGTTCCCACATTTCGGTCACGAACAGCAAGTACAGACCGCGAGGGTGTTGTCGGTACATGAGGGTCTTTCTCTAGTAGTGAGTGAGGTGCACAGTCCTGTTTTTATCGGGGCGGACTTTGGCAAGGCGTCGGATTGTGCTGATGCTTTGGCGTTAATGCAATAGAAAAATGCGCCAAAATGAACATTTATGGCGTTATATTGTAATAAATTGGTGAAACTTATTTGATATGCATATTCTTATAGTGTAAATATTCCAGAGCTGATTTGTGGTTTTCACTATCGAATTGCTGCGGTGAAGCATCGATAAATCTTGCTGCCAGCCGGCCGCTGGCGTAGGCTGCAGTGTGGCCCGCGCGGCCACCCGACACACTGGAGAACGTCCATGAAACCGCTAGTTTGCCCCGCAGCAAGCAGCGCCTGCCGCAGCCTGCTGCCCAACTGGTATAACCTCGACGTTGTACTGGCCAACGACTTCCCTCGCGCCTGATGCCCCTGGGCAGCTATCCGGCTGTCCGTCTGTTTTAAAGCCAAACTAAACAATCTACTGACACCTGTGGCCCTGCCACGCTGCGTTGCTGCGCGCTATGGTCGCGCCCGCAGTGTGCCGCCGCGTCGCCCCGTCACGCCCTTGGCCGGCGTGGTAGCGGCGTGCCCGGCAGCAAGGTTGGTCGCAGGCATGGAGCATCAACATGGCACGACGCATCCCCGAACCGTTCCGCATCAAGATGGTAGAACCCATCAAGCAGACCACCCCCGAATACCGCCGCGAGGCACTGGCCGCCGCCGGCTGGAACCCGTTCCTGCTGCGCGGTGAAGACGTGTACATCGACCTGCTGACCGACAGCGGCACCGGCGCCATGTCGGACCGCCAGTGGGCCGGCGTGATGATGGGCGACGAAGCCTACGCCGGTAGCCGCAACTTCTACGAGCTGGAAGCCACGGTGAAAGAGGTGTTCGGCTACGCCCACACCCTGCCCACCCACCAGGGCCGTGGCGCCGAGCAGATCCTGTTCCCCGAGCTGGTGAAACGCTGCGGTAGCCAGCAGCCGGTGTTTTTGTCCAACTATCACTTTGATACCACCAAGGCGCACGTCGAGATTGCGGGCGCCCGAGCCATCAACGTGCTGACGCCGCAGGCGCTGGACACCACCACCGCCTACGACTGGAAAGGCGACTTCAATCTGCCGCGCCTGGCGGCGCTGATCGAAGAACACGGCGCGGCCAACGTGGCCGGCCTGATCATCACCGTGACCTGCAACAGCGCTGGCGGCCAGCCGGTAAGCATGGCCAGCATCCGCGAGTCGGCCGCGCTGGCGCGCCGCCACGGCATTCCGGTGATCATCGACGCGGCGCGCTTTGCCGAAAACGCCTGGTTCATCCAGCAGCGCGACCCGGACTACGCCAACATGTCGGTAGCGGCCATCGTGTACGAGATGTTCAGCCACGGCGACATGTTCACCATGTCGGCCAAAAAGGACGCGCTGGTGAACATCGGCGGCCTGTGCTGCTTCAAGAGCGACGAAGACTTGTTCCGCAGCGTGCAGGTGCGTTGTGTGGCGATGGAGGGCTTTGTCACCTACGGCGGCCTGGCCGGCCGCGACATGGCCGCGCTGGCAGTGGGCCTAAAAGAGGGCATGGACGAAGGCTATCTGGCCTACCGTATCGGCCAGGTAGCGTACCTGGGCGACAGGTTGGCCGCAGGCGGCATTCCGATCCAGACACCGACCGGCGGCCACGCCGTGTTTGTGGACGCCAAGAAGCTGCTGCCGCACATCCCGGCCGGGCAGTTCCCGGCGCACGCGCTGGCGTGCGAGCTGTACCTGGAAGGCGGCATTCGCGGCGTGGAAATCGGCTCGCTGCTGCTGGGCCGCAACCCGGCTACCGGCGAGCAGGAACCGTCGCCGTTCGAGCTGCTGCGCCTCACCATCCCGCGCCGCGTGTACACCAACGACCACATGGACTACATCGCCGACTGCCTGATCGACATCCAGCAGCGCGCTAGCAGCATCCGCGGTCTGGGCTTCGACTACGAGCCGCCTATCCTGCGCCACTTCACCGCGCGCCTGCATCCGCTGTAAGCCCTTGCTTGCCTGCCTCCACACCCCGCTGCACGCAGCGGGGTTTTTGTTGTGCTTGTATAGTGCTGGCAGGAGGCAAGGGCATGGGTATCAGGATCATCACGGCACTGTTGGCCGCATTGCTGGCCGCGCAGGCGCTGGCACAAACCAGCGTTACGCTGTCTTACGCGGGCGACGCGCTGGTGTACGACGGCGAGCTGTCGGCTGCCGCCAACCAGCGTCTGTTCGCACTGTACGACGCGGCCACGCTGAAGCCGCATACGCTGGTGATCAGCAGCAGCGGCGGCGCCTTCAACCTGGGGCTGGCGTTGGGCGAGTGGGTGGCGCAGCACCGCTTGCGCGTGCACGTGCCGCGCTACTGCAATTCGGCCTGCGCCAACTATGTGTTTACCGCCGCCAGCCAGCGCGAGCTGGGTTACCACGGGGTGCTGGCCTTTCATGGCGGCATGGACGTGGCCGACCGCCAGCGCAGCGCCTATCTGGCGCGCTTTCCGCCACAGCGTCAGGCCGAGGCCCGGCAGCGTTTTGCCGCTGAAGTAAAAGAAGCACGCCAGCGCGAGCTGGCTTTCTTTGCCCGTATCGGTATCGACCCGGCGATTACCAGCTACGGCTACCAGCATTTTCCGCGCATCATGCGGCAGTACAAGGCCTGGAGTTATTCGCTACCCATGCTGCGCCGCTTTGGCGTGGGGCCGATCAGCATCAGCGACAACGAGCGCTGGCTGCCGCGCCCGGCCGACGACGGCTTGCTGATGATCGTGGCACCGCAGCGCTACGGCTGCCTGCCGGCTGGCCGCGTCACCGACCTGCTGTACGACTGCGTGACCGACCAGCCGCTGCCGCTGTCGCTATTGGGTGATTGATAGTTATTCCCATCTGGGGTAGGGTGGCGCTTTGCCCGCCGCAGCCCTGCCATGACCCCGCATCTGGACCATATTCCCGCCGACCTGGTGTCCGCCGCCGACTACCAGCGCTACGCCCAGCGCATGATGTCGGCCAACGCCCGCGCCTATATCGATAGCGCCGCCGCCGACGAGCTGAGCCATGCGGCCAACCTGCAGGCCTTTGCCCGCCACCGCCTGCACCCCCGCGTACTGGCCGACGTACAGGGCGGCCACAGCCGTTGCCGCTTGCCGGGGCTGGACCTGGCCATGCCGATTTTGCTGGCACCGGTGGCTTACCAGAAACTGGTACACCCCGACGCCGAGCGCAGCGCCGCCTACGCCGCCAGCGTGATGGGCAGCAGCATGCTGGTGAGCACGCTGGCCAGCACGCCGCTGGAAGAGATTGCCGCCGCCGCACCGTCGCCGCTGTGGTTCCAGCTGTACTGGCAGCACGACCGCGCCGTGGTGGCGCAGCTGGTGCAGCGCGCCGAAGCCGCCGGCTATCGCGCGCTGGTGTTGACGGTGGATGCGCCGCTGGCCGGCGTACGCAACGCCGAGCAGCGCGCCGGCTTTGCGCTGCCCGACGGCGTGGCGGCAGTGAACCTGGCCGGCATGGCGCCTTACCAGCCAGTGCTGGCTGCCGGGCAGAGCGCGGTGTTCGACGGCATGATGGCCATCGCGCCGCGCTGGGCCGACATCGCCTGGCTGCGCAGCCAGACCCGCTTGCCGATTGTGCTGAAAGGCATCCTGTCGCCGCACGACGCCGAACTGGCGTTGCAGCACGGCGTGGACGGCCTGGTGGTGTCCAACCACGGTGGCCGGGTGCTGGACACGGTACCGGCTGCGCTGGACGCACTGCCCGCTATCGCCGCCGTGGTGCAGGGCCGCGTGCCGCTGCTACTGGACGGGGGTATCCGCCGCGGCAGCGACGTGTTCAAGGCCTTGGCGCTGGGCGCCAGCGCGGTGCTGATCGGCCGTCCGTTTATCCACGCGCTGGCAGTGGCCGGCGCGCTGGGCGTGGCCCACTTGCTGCGCACGCTGCACGAAGAGCTGGAGGTGACCATGGCGCTGACCGGCTGCCGCACGCTGGCCGACATCGGCCCGCATTGCCTGTGGCCGGCGCCGCCTGCCGCGTAGTGCAGGTGGCTGGCGGCAAAGCTTGGCCGCATGGATAACAGCAAGGGCAAGCCGCAGGCTTGCCCTTGTGCTTTGCCGGCGCCGCCAGCTTGCAGCCGCCTGACGGCCTCACACCGCGCTGTCGAACCACAGCTGGCGGAAGTCCATCCAGCCGCATTGCGACAGCGCAATGCCGCGCAGCTGCGGGTCGAACTCCAGCCGCATGGTGCTGTGCTGCAGCGGGATCAGCGCGTGCTCGCGCACCAGCAGGCTGGCGGCGGCAGCGTAGTGTTGCCAGCGGGTGGCGCTGTCTGGCTCGGCCTGGCTGCGGCCAACCCACGTTTGCAGCGCGTGGCGGGTGGCGTCGCTAAGCCAGGGGTGAAAGCCGGATGCGCCGGCCAGCCATTGGTAGCAGCTGTAGTCGAGGTCGTCGCCCAGCACCTCTCCGGTCAGCATCAGGTCGGCGCTGTGGCGCCAGTGGTTGGCCGCAAACTCGGGAAAGTCCAGCACCTGCAGCGAGAGCTGGCAGCCAGCGGCGGCCAGCCGGGCGCACACGTGCTCGGCCAGCCCGATGTGGGTGGCCAGCTTGTAGGTGACCAGCCGCAAGCGTGGCGGCAGTGCCGGGCGCGCTGCCGCCTGCGGTGCCGGCCAGTGCTGCCATTGCGCCAGCATGCCCAGCGCACGTTGGCCGCCCAGGTCGGCCGGCCACTGCGCCGGGTGCAGCCAGGCGGCGAGGGCGGCGCGCTGGCTGGCGTCCAGCGTGGCCGGGTTGGCGCACACATAGCTGCAACCCGGCTCAGCCTGTAGCGTGTACTGCCCTTGCGGCGGGGTAGCGCCGTGGTAGCCCAGCCGCACGTCCAGCCGGGCGCGGGTGGCCGCGTCGTTCACCACCCAGATGTCCACTTCGTCCAGCAGCGGCCGCGCCTGCCAGTAACGCTCGAAGGCGCGCAGCGTGGCGCGGTGGGCGTTGTTGATGCTGAGGCGGAACGGGCCGGTGCCGCTGGGCAGGCGGCCAAAGTCGGCTTGCGGCCAACGTTCGCGCGGCAGGATCACCGCGCAATGGTCGGCCAGCCGGTGCGGCAGCAGCGCGTCCGGCTGCGACAGCGTGATCTGCACTTCACGCGGCGCGGGCAGCTGCACCGACTGCACATGGGCGAACAGGCGCTGGAACGGGCCGGGCTCGTCGCGCAGGCGGTACAGCGTCTGGCGTACGTCTTCGCCTTCCAGCGGGCGGCCGTGGTGGAACAGCACGCCGGGGCGCAGTACGAAGCGCCATTGCTGCAGGCTGGCGTCGTGCTGCCAGTGGTGGGCCAGCGCCGGGCCGATGCGGCCGCTGTCGCGTTGGTAGCAGGTCAGGCCATCGAACAGCTGGCGGATCAGGTGGCACTCGGTGCGGCGGTTGATCTGCACCGGGTCCAGGCTGTGCAGCGGCCGGTAAAACGGGATGCGCAGCCGCTGCTCGCTGCCCGGCTGCACGCCCAGGTAGGCAGGCAGCAGCTCGCCCAGCCGTTGCCGGCTGGCGGGGGTGAGCTGCTGCATGGCGCTTTCGATGTCGCCGCGCGCCAGGTGTTGCTGCAGCGCGTCGGCCTCCAGCGTGGCCGGGTGGGTGTGGAATTGCAGCTGCGATAGTTGGCCGCGGCCGCGCCCGGCCTGCCATTGCAGCCAGCCGTGCGCGGCCAGCGTGGCCAGCACGGCACGGGCATGGCGCGGGCTGCAGCATAGCTGCTCGGCCACCTGTTCCAGCCGCGCCGGGCCGCTCTGGCCGTGGCGGGCGTGGTACAGGCGCTGGTAGTACTGACGGGCTTTGTGCATAAAAGCGGAACGCCTTGCAGATTTGTCTCCTGTTTAGCTTCCGCTTTTTGCCGGCATGCTGTCCAGCCATATCGATCATCAGGAGCGCAGCATGCAACAAGCAGGGCAGGGCGGGGGGCTGTGGCAGCAGCCGGTATTTGTGGGGCTGTTTGCCAGCACCCTGTTTCTGGCGCTGGGCAGCCAGATCTATCAGCTGGCCTTGCCGCTGATCTTGTACGAGCTGACGCATTCGCTGAACGCGATGAGCCAGCTGCGCGCGGTGGAGTTTCTGCCCAACCTGCTGCTGGCGCTGTTCATCGGTGTGTGGGTAGACCGCGTCTGCCGCCGGCGCTGGGCGCAGCGCAGCCTGTTGGTGATGGCGCTGCTGCTGGGGCTGGCCGGTAGCTTGCTGGCTCAGGGCTGGCTGCCGCTGTGGGGCTTTTATCCTCTGGCTTTCGTGATGATGCTGTGCAATTACATTACCGCCATCTGCCGTTTTGGCCTGGTGAAGCACAGCGTGCCGCAGGCCTTGCTGATGCCGGCCACCAGCTACCTGAATACGCTGTTCAACCTGTTTGCCGTCACCGGGCCGATGCTGTCCGGCCTGCTGATTGCCTTTGCCTCGCTGGCGTGGGGCCTGTGGCTGCCGGCGCTGCTGTTCGTGCTGTCGTCGCTGGCCTTGCTGCGAGTACCGGCCTTGCCGCCGCAGGCTGCTGGCGAGCGCCACTTTGCCACCGAGTTGGCCGCCGGCTGGGCGGCGCTGCGTGCCAACCGCCCGCTGTGGCAGCTGGCGTGGGCGGTGGTGCTGGCCAACGGTGCCAGCGGCATGGCCGAGGTGTTGCTGCTGTTCCGCCTGCGCGACAGCCTGGGGCTGAGCCCGGCGCAGCTGGGCGTGCTGTACGGCGTGGCCGGCGTCGGGGGCATTGCCGCCGGTTTCAGCGTAACGTGGCTGCGGCAGCGGCTGGGCCTGGGCCGGGTGGTGATGCTGGCATTTGCGCTGGAAGGGCTGGGCATGCTGGCGCTGGCCACGCTGCAGCAGGTGTGGCTGCTGGGGCTGGTGATGCTGGCCAGCAGCTTTGTGGTGGTGTGCGGCAATGTCTGCGTGTGGAGCTACCGGCAGGAAAGCACGCCGCTGGCGCTGATCGGCCGCGTGTCGGGCATTACCGGTTCGCTGTTCAAGCTGCTGATGCCGTTGACGTTGTGGCTGTCCGGGGCGCTGGCCGGTAGTTGGCCGCTGACGCAGCTGATGCTGGCGGCGGCAGTATTGTCTTTGCTGGCAGCGCTGTGCTGCCGGCTGGGTGCGGTGTACCGAGTGGGGTGAAGCTGGCAGGGCGGCTTGCGGCCAACCTTGTACTGGCCGTGGCAATGAAAAAGGCAGCCATATGGCTGCCTTTGGGCGACGGCTGGGCAGGTTTACTGACCGACCATCACCAGCCGCATGTCCAGCTTGTTGGCCAGGTTGGCTACCGGCTCGGCGGCCTGCATGCGCAGTTCGCCATCGACAAACAGGCGGGCATCGACTGCGTACTGGCGACCGGGCTTGACGGCCGCTTGGTCGTAGCACAGCGAGAAGGCGATGGGGGTGCCGACTTTTTCCAGCGTCTGCTCGGCCAGTACCGCCGGCGCGCCACTGGTGACGTCCAGCAGACGAACGCGCAGCAGGGTCTTGTCGCGCGGGTAGGCGATGCGTTCCAGATAGAAGGCATTGCCGTTGACGTAGCCCAGGCTGGGGCGGGTGGCGCAGGCGGCCAGCGAACCGGCGGCCAGGCCCAGCAACAGATGACGGCGATTCAGTTGGCTCATTGTTCTGCCGGCTCCAGTTTGGGGTTGCCCAGTTCCACCATATCGCTTTCACCCGGGCGCCATTCGCCCTGCAGGCGCCAGGTGCCGGCCTTGTCTTCCAGGCGGATGTACCAGTGTTTGGCGTTACCCGGGTTGATACGGGCCTGGTACAGGTTGTCACCCTGACGTTGCAGCGCGATGCGCTGATCGTCCTGCTGGCGGGTAGGGTGCAGCAGGCTCAACACCAGGTCGCCTTGCAGCGGGGTCTTGCTGGTGGTGAGGATGCGCACTGACTGGTGATCGTCGCTGAACATGGCCTGGGCATCAATGCCCATGGTGACGGCAGCCTTGTCGCGGGTGAGCTCCAGGTTGATGTCCTTGCCGCGCTTGTAGTAGTCGTCGGTCACCATATCGTCTGCGGTAACTACTGCGATACGGAACGTAATGACGCCGGCAATCACTGCCAGCGCCGGGCCAGCCATGAGCAGCCATGGCCAGCGGTCCTTGTACCAGGGGCGCTCGGCCCCTGTCTTGTTTTGCATGCCTTATTCCCCGATAAAGCTGGATTTTTCTTCCACGCTGATCTGGTCGCCGAGGGATTCGATGGTGAAGTGAATCTCGTGGCTGCCTTTGGTGGCAACCTCGGGTGCTGCCAGTGCGCGGACAGTGATCAGCTCGTTACTCATGCCCTCGACGCGGTAGGTCGGTTTTTCACTGACCAGCTTGATGCCGTCAAGGCCTTCCACTTTGATGCGGAAGGTTTGTGCTTGTTCCGACACGTTCATGATACGCAGGCTGTAGGTGTTTTCCAGCAGGCCTTCGTCGGTTTCGCGTACCAGCGACGCGCGATCCCGAATGATATCCACCTTGAACGGTTTGCGCATGGCCAGCGAGGTAATGGCGGCAATGAAAATGACGGCCAATACCAGTGTGTACATCACCACGCGTGGCCGTTTCAGACGCGAGGCAATGGCGCTTTCCGGGTATTTGCCTTCCAGCGCGGCTTCGGTGGTGTAGCGGATCAGGCCTTTCGGGCTGCCGATCTTGGTCATCACTTCGTCGCAGGCATCAATACAGGCGGCACAGCCGATGCACTCGTACTGCAGGCCGTTACGGATGTCGATGCCGGTCGGGCACACTTGCACGCAGATGCCGCAGTTGATGCAGTCGCCCAGGTTGGCTTGCTCCTGGCCTTTCTTGCGTGCGCCGCGCGGTTCGCCGCGTTTCTCGTCGTAGGAGATGATCAGCGTGTCTTCATCGAACATGGCGCTCTGGAAGCGGGCGTACGGGCACATGTACATGCACACCTGCTCGCGCATGTGGGCGGCCAGCAGGTAGGTGAAGCCGGCGTAGAAGAACATCCAGAACGTTTCCCATGGCCCGTAGCTGAAGGTGGGCATGGCGGCGATCAGGTCGTGGATGGGGGTGAAGTAGCCCACCAGCGTAAAGCCGGTCCACAGCGAGAACAGGATCATCACACCGTGTGAGCTGCTCTTGATGCTCAGCTTGCGCAGGCTCCACGGTTCTTTGTCCAGCTTGATGCGCTTGTTGCGGTCGCCTTCGATCTTTTCTTCGATCCACAGCATGATCTCGGTGTACACCGTTTGCGGACAGGCGTAGCCGCACCACAGGCGGCCGGCGATGGTGGTCCAGGTGAACAGGCCGAAGGCACAGCACATCAGCAGCGCAGCTAGGTAGACGAAATCCTGCGGCAGGATGGTGAGGCCGAACAGGTAGAACTTGCGGTTTACCAGGTCGAACAGTACCGCCTGGCGGCCGTTCCATTGCAGCCACGGCGTGGCGTAGTACACCAGCTGGGTGGCCAGCACGAACAGGATACGCCAGTTGGCGAACAGGCCTTTCACGCTGCGCGGGTAGATTTTCTTGCGCGCGGCGTACAGTGAAACGGTTTCGGTGGCCGGTTTTTCCACCTTGACCCCGATGTCTTTAAGCTTGTCGCTCATCTGGCTTTCCTTTTAGAACGCTTCATAAAGCCCACAGCACCATTCTATGGGCTTTATGAAGCACACCGCATGCTAATACAATTCACAAACAAATAAAATGTAGGCACAAAAGATACTGCCCGCTTGCGCGGGCAGTATTGAGCAGGATCAATTACTGGGCTTTGGCGTTGTTGGTCAGGCCGTAAACGTAAGCGGTCAGCAGGTGAACCTTGCCGTCACCGAGGAAGTCTTTCCAGGCCGGCATCTGGTTGTTGCGGCCGTTAGTAACGGTTTCGATGATGGTCTTTTCGGTACCACCATACAGCCACACGTTATCGGTCAGGTTCGGTGCGCCGATAGCCTGGTTACCCTTGCCGTCCGGGCCGTGGCAAGCTGCACACACGGCAGTGAAGGTTTCCTTGCCGCGCGCTGCGCGTTCGGCGTCATGCTTCTTGCCGGACAGCGACATGGCGTAGTTGGCTACGTCCTTCACTTTTTCTTCACCGAAGGCGGCACCAAACGCTGGCATTTGGCCAATACGGCCAGCAGCGATGGTGGTGTGGATGGTTTTCGGATCACCACCGTACAACCAGTCGCTGTCGGTCAGGTTCGGGAAGCCCTTGGCGCCGCGTGCATCAGAACCGTGGCACTGCACACAGTAGGTCTGGAACAGGCGTTTGCCCATGGCCTGTGCTTCCGGGTCGGCAGCAACGGCCTTGATGTCCTGTTTCAGGTACTTGTCGTACAGCGGCTGGTATTTGGCTTCGGCAGCAACTTTTTCTTCCTTGTACTGGCCAACGGAAGTCCAGCCACGAATGCCTTTCCAGGTACCCAGACCCGGGTACAGTACCAGATAGACGGCAGCAAACAGCAGCGTCAGGTAGAACATCAGCATCCACCAGCGCGGCAGCGGGTTGTTGTACTCGGCCAGGTCGTCATCCCAGATGTGACCGGTGATTTGTACTTCCTCACCCTTCTTGACGGTGGTTTTCGATTGCGAGAACAGCAGATAGGTCAAGCCTACCAGGCCCACAATCACCACCACGGCGATATATACGCCCCAGAAACCACTAACAAAATCACTCATTGCTTCGCTCCGTTGGAAGCGTTACCGGAAGGCGGCAGATCATCCTCGTCCAGAACAAGGTTGGCCGCTTCGTCGTAACGCTTCTTGGCTTTTTTACCGAAGGCACCCAGTGCAATCACGATAAACACGGTAAAGCAGAATACCGTGAACAGGATGCGCCCCAGATTGGTCCAGTCCATGGCTTAACGCGCGTTCTTCAGCGCAAGGCCAAGGCCCTGCAGGTAAGCGATCAGCGCGTCCAGTTCGGACTTGCCTTCCACCTGGGCTTTCGCCTCGGCGATTTCCTTGGCGGTGTACGGTACACCTACCTTGGTGAGGGCAGTCATCTTGGCGGCAACACCGTCTGCGTCGGCCAGGTTACGTGCCAGCCACGGGAAGGCAGGCATGTTGGACTCCGGTACCACATCACGCGGGTTGATCAGGTGAACACGGTGCCATTCGTCGGAATAGCGGCCGCCTACACGAGCCAGGTCCGGGCCGGTACGCTTGGAGCCCCACTGGAACGGGTGGTCGTATACCGACTCACCAGCAACCGAGTAGTGGCCGTAACGTTCGGTTTCGGCGCGGAACGGACGGATCATCTGCGAATGGCAGGTGTAGCAGCCTTCGCGGATGTAGATGTCACGACCGGTCAGCTGCAGCGCGGTGTAAGGCTTCACACCGGCTACCGGCTGGGTAGTGGACTTCTGGAACATCAGCGGCACGATCTCGATCAGGGCGGCCACGCTGATAACCAGCAGGGTCAGCACGATCAGGTATGCGACGTTTTCTTCAATCAGTTTCTGGATCTTTTCCATGATGTTTCCTTGGCAACCTTAGTGAGCGTGCGCGGTGACAGCCGGGATCTTGGCGTCAACCGGACGGCCGGCGGCAACGGTGCGGAAGGTGTTGTACGCCATCAGCAGCATGCCAGTCAGGAACAGGAAACCACCCAGGAAGCGGACGAACAGATACGGGTAGGACGCTTTAACCGCTTCCACGAAGGAGTAGGTCAGGGTGCCATCCGGGTTCAGTGCACGCCACATCAGGCCTTGCATCACACCGGCAATCCACAGCGAGGCGATGTACAGCACCACGCCAACGGTAGCCAGCCAGAAGTGGGCTTCGATCAGTTTCACGCTGTGCATGCTGTCACGGCCGAACAGGCGCGGCAGCAGGTAGTACATGGAACCGATGGAGATGAAGGCAACCCAGCCCAGAGCACCGGAGTGCACGTGGCCAACGGTCCAGTCGGTGTAGTGCGACAGGGCGTTAACGGTCTTGATGGACATCATCGGGCCTTCGAAGGTGGACATGCCGTAGAACGACAGGGACACCACCAGGAACTTCAGTACCGGGTCGTTGCGCAGTTTGTGCCATGCGCCGGACAGGGTCATGATGCCGTTGATCATGCCGCCCCAGCTCGGTGCCAGCAGTACCAGCGAGAACGCCATACCCAGCGACTGGGTCCAGTCAGGCAGGGCGGTGTAGTGCAGGTGGTGAGGACCAGCCCACATGTAGGTGAAGATCAGCGCCCAGAAGTGAACCACGGACAGACGGTAGGAGTAAACCGGACGGCCAGCCTGCTTCGGTACGAAGTAGTACATCATGCCCAGGAAGGCAGCGGTCAGGAAGAAGCCTACGGCGTTGTGGCCGTACCACCATTGCACCATCGCGTCTACCGCGCCGGCGTAGATGGAGTAGGACTTGGTCAGCGATACCGGGATCGCCAGGCTGTTCACCACGTGCAGCAGGGCCACGGCCAGGATGAAGGCGCCGTAGAACCAGTTGGCCACGTAGATGTGTTTTACCTTGCGGATGGCCAGGGTGCCGAAGAACACGATGGCGTATACGACCCAGATGATGGTGATCAGGATGTCGATCGGCCATTCCAGCTCGGCGTATTCCTTACCGGCGGTAATGCCCAGCGGCAGGGTGATGGCGGCCAGTACGATGACCAGTTGCCAGCCCCAGAAGGTGAACGCAGCCAGCTTGTCGGAAATCAGGCGGACGTTACAGGTACGTTGTACGACGTAGTAGGACGTCGCAAACAGGGCGCAGCCACCAAAAGCAAAGATGACGGCGTTGGTGTGCAGCGGGCGCAGGCGGCCGTAGTGGAACCAGGGCCCAAAATTGAGCTCCGGCCACACCAGCTGGGCCGCAATAATGACGCCCACCAGCATCCCGACAATGCCCCAGACTACGGTCATTATCGAGAACTGGCGCACCACCTTATAGTTATAAGTGGATTGCGTATCCATTTAGGTTTTCTCCAAGGTTGCGAACTAGAACGTGTAAAACGTGATGTCTTGATTTTCCTGCGTCCGTCCCCAGCTTGGAGATCAGCGCATCAAATCCGGGTACGTGGGGCTGCGTGTCGTGACCGCGGGGAGCCTGCCGGCGCCTTTAGCTGTCACTGCCTTATTACACCCGCTTATTCAACAGACTATTCTAATCAATTCGGACAACAGCCACCAGTCAGGCAGGGCGTCATGCTGCATCATTGCCCCGTCGATATTGGTATTTTCGGCCTTTTTTGCCCTTTGACAGCTACGGATTATATTGTCATCGGTCAAGACGCTATTGATGAAGATCAAGCCGGAAGGTCAGGGGCAGCCTGCGCTTGGCGGTGCTAGAATCCAGCATCTTTCTGCTACAGATCGGTTCTGCAACATGTCTACTTCTGTCCGTTATCGCATTGTCCCGCTTGATCCGCACGCCCACCTGTTCGATATCGAGATGACCGTGGCCCGCCCCGCGGCCGCCGGCCAGGTACTGCGCCTGCCGGCGTGGATTCCGGGCAGCTACATGATTCGCGAATTTTCGCGCCACATCGTGCAGATCGAGGCCTTTGCCGGCAAAAAAGCGGTGGCCATCAGCAAACTGGACAAGCACAGCTGGCAGGCGGCGCCGGTAAAGGGCGAGCTGACCATCCGCTATCAGGTGTACGCCTTCGACCTGTCGGTACGCGGCGCCTACCTAGACGCACAGCGCGGCTTTTACAATGGCACCAGCGTGTTCCTGGCTGCCGACGGTTTTGAAAGCGACGCCTGCGAAGTCGACATCCAGCCGCCGGCCGGCAAGGCCTACGACCGCTGGCAAGTGGCCACCAGCCTGGCCGCTGTCGATACGCACAAGAAAACCGGCTTCGGCCGCTACCGTGCGGCCAACTACGACGAGCTGATCGACCACCCGGTGGAGCTGGGCGAGTTCGAACGCGTGCGCTTTACTGCCTGCGGCGTGCCGCACGAGTTCGTGGTATCCGGCCGCTACCGTGCCGACCTCAAACGCCTGGCCGCCGACACCCAGCGCATCTGCGAATGGCAGATCCGCTTCTTTGGCGAACCGGCCCCGTTCGACCGCTACGTCTTCATGCTGTTTGTCGGCGCCGACATCTACGGCGGCCTGGAGCACCGTGCCTCCACCGCGCTGGTGGCCAACCGTGACGACCTGCCGGCACCCGGCCTGGCCGACGGCGAGATCGGCGACGGCTACCTGCGCCTGTTGGGCTTGATCAGCCACGAGTACTTCCACAGCTGGAACGTCAAGCGCATGAAGCCGGCGGTGTTCACCCCGTACGACCTGAACCGCGAAGGCCACACCACGCTGCTGTGGGCGTTCGAGGGCATTACCTCCTACTACGACGACCTGGCCCTGGTGCGCAGCGGCCTGATCGACGACAAGCGCTACCTCGGCCTGCTGGCCAAAACCATCACCGGCGTGCTGCGCGGCAACGGCCGTACCAAGCAGACGCTGGCTGATTCCAGCTTCGACGCCTGGACCAAGTACTACCGCCAGGACGAAAACAGCCCCAACAGCATTGTCAGCTACTACACCAAAGGCTCGCTGGCCGCGCTGGCGCTGGACCTGCACATCCGCCACGAAACCGGCGGCGCCAAGAGCCTGGACACCGTGATGCTGGCGTTGTGGCAGAAGTGGCTGGCCGACGGCCAGGGCCTGGCCGAAGGCGAGTGGGAACAGGTAGCCGAGCAGGCCACCGGCCTCAAGCTGCGCAAGTTCTTCGATAAAGCCATCCGCAGCACGCAAGACCTGCCGCTGGCTGAACTGCTGGCCACCCAGGGTGTCAGCCTGCAGATGGTGCCGTCGGAGAGCGCCGCCGACAGTGGCAGCGTGGTGGACAGCATCCAGCCGGCCCCGTCGCGGCCAACCTTGGGCGTGAAGGCCGCTGCCGATGCGCAGGGCGTGCGCCTGGCCCAGGTACTGGATGGCGGCGCCGCGCAGGCTGCCGGCCTGTCCGCGGGTGACGTGATCGTCGCCATCGAGGGCCTGAAGGCGGTCGACCTTGATAAAGCGCTGGCGCGCCACAAGGTTGGCGACAGCGTGAAAATCCATGCTTTCCGCCGCGACGAGCTGCTCAGCTTCAAGGTGAAGCTGCAGGGCACCGTGGCCGATACCTGCCGCCTCTGCCTGCCCGCAGGCGCTGGCGGCTGGATCAAATCATAACCAGGGACGCTTAGCGTTGATAACAACAAGCGGGCGGCCGTGGCCGACCCGCCTTGCAAGCCTACTTAGGATGCCCGTTCATGAGCCAACAACAACCGCAGGTTAAATACCGCAAAGATTACCTGCCGCCCGCCTACCTGGTGGACAAGGTCGACCTCACCTTCGACGTGGTGGACGACAACCAGACCCGCGTTCACGCCCGCATGGTGATTCACCGCAACCCGGCTTCTACCGCGGCCAACGTGCTGGAACTGGACGGCAGCGCCACGCTGCTGTCGGTGGTGCTGGACGGTGACCAGCTGCAGCCCGGTGCCTACCAGCAGCACGCCGAAGGCCTGCGCATTGCCGACGTGCCGGACAGCTTCATCCTGGACATCGAAACCGAGATCAACCCGGTAGCCAATACCAGCCT
Organism: Vogesella urethralis; assembly: GCF_007644045.2. Taxonomy (GTDB): domain Bacteria; phylum Pseudomonadota; class Gammaproteobacteria; order Burkholderiales; family Chromobacteriaceae; genus Vogesella; species Vogesella urethralis. The sequence continues at coordinate 129,124 of NZ_VMDW02000051.1, read as the reverse complement.
CAACGGCCTGTATGCGTCCAGCGGCAACCTGTACACCCAGTGCGAGCCGGAAGGCTTCCGCAAGATTACCTACTACCCGGACCGTCCGGACGTGATGGCCAAGTTCACCACCACCATCATCGCCGACAAGCAGAAGTACCCGGTACTGCTGTCCAACGGCAACAAGGTGGGCGAAGGCCAGGCCGACAAGAAGCGCCACTGGGTGAAATGGGTGGACCCGTACCGCAAGCCGTCCTACCTGTTCGCGCTGGTCGCCGGCAAGCTGGTGGCCAAGAAAGACAGCTACACCACGGCCAGCGGCCGCCAGGTGGCGCTGGAAATCTGGACCGTGGCGGCAGACCAGGACAAGGTGGCGTTCGCCATGGGCGCGGTGAAGCGTTCGATGCAGTGGGACGAAACCCGCTTTGGCCTGGAGTACGACCTCGACATCTACATGATCGTGGCCGTGGGCGACTTCAATATGGGCGCCATGGAGAACAAGGGCCTCAACATCTTCAATACCTCGGCGGTACTGGCGCGTCAGGACACCGCCACCGACGCCGACTTCGAGCGCGTGGAAGCCATCATCGGCCACGAGTACTTCCATAACTGGACCGGCAACCGCGTTACCTGCCGCGACTGGTTCCAGCTCAGCCTGAAAGAAGGCCTCACCGTATTCCGCGACCAGGAGTTCAGCTCCGATCTGCACAGCCGCCCGGTGAAGCGCATCGAAGACGTGAAAAAGCTGCGCCAGCTGCAGTTCCCGGAAGACGCCGGCCCGACTTCGCATGCCATTCGCCCCGACAGCTACATCGAAATGAACAACTTCTACACCATGACGGTGTACGAAAAGGGTTCCGAAGTGGTGCGCATGTACCACACGCTGCTGGGAGAGGAAGGCTTCCAGAAGGGCATGAAGCTGTACTTCCAGCGCCACGATGGCCAGGCCGTCACCTGCGACGACTTCCGCGCCGCGATGGCCGACGCCAACGGCGTGGACCTGGAACAGTTCGCACTGTGGTACAGCCAGGCCGGTACCCCGCTGTTGCAGGTTAGCGGCGAATACGACGCGGTGGCGCGCAGTTACACGCTGCACGTCAAGCAAAGTTGCCCCGACACCCCGGGCCAGAGCGGCAAGCAGCCGTACCACATCCCGCTGGCGGTGGGCCTGCTGGGCCGCGATGGCCAGGACCTGCCGCTGCAGCTGGCCGGCGAGGCCGAAGCCGGCGCCGGCACCCGCGTGCTGCACGTGCGTGCCGCCGAGCAAAGCTTCACCTTCGTCAATATCGGCGAGCTGCCGGTGCCGTCGCTGCTGCGCGGTTTCTCGGCGCCGGTGCGCCTGCAGTTCGACTGGCGCGACGACGAACTATCGTTCCTGATGGCCAACGACAGCGATGCTTTCGCGCGCTGGGAAGCCGGCCAGGCCTACGCCGAGCGTCTGCTGAAAGGCCTGCTGGCCGACCAGGCCGCCGGCCGTGCGTTGCAGCTGCCGGCCGGTTTTGTCGAGGCGCTGCGTGCGGTGCTGAAAGACCACGCCGCCGACCCCGCCTTCAAGGCGCTGATGCTGAGCCTGCCGTCCGAAGCCGACATCCTGGAAATGGTGGACGCGGCCGACCCCGGCCATATCCATAGCGTGCGCGAATTCGTGCTGAACGGCCTGGCGCAGGCGCTGCGCGGCGAATGGCACGAAGCCTACGACCTGAACCAGACCCGCAGTTACCAGCCGGCCGACGGCGGCCGCCGCAGCCTGAAGAACCTGGCGCTGGCGATGCTGACCCGCCTCAGCGACGCCTGGCCGCTGGAAGCGGCTGAAAAGCAGTGCCTGGAAGCGGACAACATGACCGACCAGATGGGCGCCATGCTGGCGCTGCGCGACCGCGACGTGGCCGAGCGCGAGAACTGCTACCTGTCGTTTGCCAGCCGCTGGCAGGGCGACGCACTGGTGATGGACAAGTTCTTCAGCCTGGTGGCCAGCAGCCAGCTGCCCGGCGTGCTGGAGCACGTGAAGGCCGCCATGCAGCACCCGGCGTTCAACCTGAAGAACCCGAACAAGGCGCGCGCCTTGCTGGGCAGCTTCGGTCGCAACATGCTGCACTTCCACGCCGCCGATGGCTCCGGTTACGCTTTCCTGGCCGACCAGGTGCTGGCGCTGGACGCCATCAACCCGCAGGTGGCCAGCCGCATCGTGTCGCTGTTCAACCGTCGCCAGAAGCTGGAGCCGCAACGCCAGGCGCTGATGACGCGTGAGCTGCAGCGCATCCTGGCCAAGGAAGGTTTGTCGAAAGACGTGTACGAGATCGTATCGAAGAACCTGGCGGCATAAGCAGGTATACTGCCGTTTTGCCCCAAGCCGGTGCATGCACCGGCTTTTTCTTTGCTTGCCGCCATGTTCGCTTCTGCTTCGCCTGTTACCAGCGCTGCCATGCTGCTGGCCCTGTGGTTCTTCTGGGGGACCAACTGGGTTGTTACCAAGCTGGGGCTGGCCTACGCCAGCGCCTTCCAGCTGGGCCTGTTCCGTACCGTGTTTGCCATCGTGACGCTGGCGGTGATCCTGCAGCTGCGCGGCAAAGGCTTTCGCCCCACGCCGTGGCGGCCAACCTTCTGGCTGGGGCTGACCCAGACCGCCGGCTTTGTGGTGTTTACCAATCTGGCGCTGGTGGCCGGTGGCGCCGGCAAGGTGTCGGTACTGTGTTACACCATGCCGTTCTGGACGCTGCTGCTGGCACGGGTGTTCCTGCACGAAAAGCTGGCGCGCAGCCAGTGGCTGGGCGTGGCGATGGCGTTTACCGGGCTGCTGGCCATCCTGGAACCGTGGGACCTGCACGGCAGCTGGCTGTCCGACCTGCTGGCCATCACCGGCGGTTTGGTGTGGGCCAGCTCGGCCATCATCGCCAAGCGTTTACGCGCGCAGCACCAGGTGGACACGCTGGCGCTGACTTTCTGGCAGATGGTGTGGGGCACGCTGCCCTTGCTGGTGTTGCTGCCGGTGTTTCCGGGCGGCGAGCCGGTATGGGGTTGGCCGCTGCTGGGCGTGCTGCTGTTTTCCGGCGTGCTGGCCGGCGGCCTGGGCTGGCTGATGTGGATGATGCTGCTGTCGCGCCTTAGCGCCGGCATGGCCGGGCTGAGCATTCTGGCCATTCCCGCCGTGGCGGTGGGCATGGCGTGGCTGATTCTGGGCGAGCTGCCGTCGCCGTCGGAAGCGGCCGGCATGCTGCTGATCGGCAGCGCGCTGGTGCTGATCTCGTGGCAGGCGCTGAAACGGCGCTGAGCCGGTTTGCTTGCCGGCAAGGTTGGCCGCAACGGCTTGCGGCCAACCCTAGTCGCCCATTGCCTGCTGCAAGGGCAGGCGCTGGCTGTGCTTGATCGGCTCCAGCGCCACCGTGGACTTCACGCTGCGTACCAGCGGCAGCGTCATCAGCTTGTTCATCACGAAGCGCGATAGCGACGGCAGGTCGGCCACCACGATGCGCAGCCAGTAATCGGCCTCGCCGGCCACCGCGTAGCACTCCAGGATTTCCGGCAGGTTGGCGATGGCGGCGGCAAATTCGCGGATCGACGCCTCGCCGTGCCGCTCCAGGCTGACGCTGGCAAAGGCGGTAACCGACAGGTTCAGCAGGTCCGGGCGCAAGCTGATGTGGTAGCCCTGGATCACGCCGGCCTCTTCCAGGCGCTGGATGCGGCGCCCGATCTGCGACGCCGACAGCGCCACCTCCTGCGCCAGCTTCTGGTGGGTAGCGCGTGCGTCGCGCTGCAGCGCCTCCAGAATCTGGAAGTCAAAGCGGTCAAACTCCAGTTTGCGCATAATGTGCATTTCCGTCGATTTGGTGCGGCAAGTATGCGAAAAAAGCCGCTGGCAAGCAAATGATGCGGCCAACGCGCACGCTGCTGCTTCTACACTTGTTGTACTGGCACCTGCCGCACACACAAGAGAAAAATGATGGAGATGAACACCTTTACCGTGCCGGACATCACGGTGCGCAAGAACGCCGGCCTGAGCCACGGCGCCGACTTCACGCTGCCGCAGCCGCTGGACCGCTACAGCGACGACGACCACCGCACCTGGGCCACGCTGTACCAGCGCCAGTGCGCGCTGCTGCCGGGCCGCGTCTGTGACGAGTTTCTGCAAGGCCTGGAACTGCTGACTATCGACGCCGACCGCGTGCCCGATTTCAACCGCCTGAACGAAAAGCTGGCTGCTGCCACCGGCTGGCAGATCGTGGCGGTGCCGGGCCTGATCCCCGACGACGTGTTTTTCGAGCACCTGGCCAACCGCCGCTTCCCGGTGACCTGGTGGCTGCGCGAACCGCACCAGCTGGACTACCTGCAAGAGCCGGACGTGTTCCACGATCTGTTCGGCCACGTGCCGCTGTTGGCCAACCCGGTGTTTGCCGACTACCTGCAGGCCTACGGCCGTGGCGGCATGAAGGCCAAGGGCTTGGGCTACCTGCCGCTGCTGGCGCGCCTGTACTGGTACACGGTGGAGTTCGGCCTGATCAACACGCCGCAGGGCATGCGCATTTACGGTGCCGGCATCGTGTCCAGCAAGTCGGAGTCGGTGTACAGCCTAGATAGCGCCAGCCCCAACCGCGTGGGTTTCGATCTGCAGCGCATCATGCGTACCCGCTACCGCATCGACACCTTCCAGAAAACCTACTTCGTCATTGACAGCTTCCAGCAGCTGTTCGACGCCACCGCACCGGATTTCACGCCGATCTACCCGCAAGTAGAAGCCGCCCCCGTGCTGGGCGCTGGCGATATCGACGCAGCCGACAAGGTCTATACCGTGGGTAACCGCGAAGGCTGGCTGGATACCGAAGACGTCTAGGCCTGTTGGCCCGTTCTGGCAGCCGTCTGCGTTGGCCAGATCATGCAAAAGCCCCTGCCGCATTCTGCTGGCAGGGGCTTTTGCATGGGGCGCGGTGCTCAGCCAGGCTGATCGGCTTGCTGCAGCCAGCACAGCAGCTGGTGGCGGGCGGAGATGAAGTCCAGCTGTTCCAGCGCCTGCGCCAGCCGCAGGTTGGCCGCCGCGTCGTGGGCGGCCAACTGTTCGGCAATGCCGGCGTACACCCGTTTGGCGCGGATGTTGCGCTCGCTCAGCAGCCGGTCCAGCTCTTGCAGCGCCGTCATCGGCAGGCTGCTGGCGCTGGGCGCCGCCGCGCTGCCGTCGTCCAGCAGTGCCAGGCTGGCATTGGTTTCTTCCATGGCGCGCAGCAAGGCGGGCATCAGCAGGTCGGCGCCCTGACGGTCGTTGGCGGCCAGGCTGGCCTCGATGGCGGCGGCGGCTTTTTGCAGCTGGCTGATGTGAAGGGTGGCGGCCACCCCCTTCAGCGAGTGCGCCAGCCGCATCGCCTCGGCGTCGTTGCCGGCGTCCAGCTGGGCCTGGATCTGCTCGGCCGCATCGCGATAGTCCTTGCGCATGCGCAGCAACAGCTTGTGCAGCAGGCTGTCCTTGCCGCCCAGTTGCTGCAGGGCTGCGGCCAGGTCAAAGCCGGGCAGGGCAGGTAGCAGTGGGGGGCTGTCGGTTGCAGTCATCGGCCGGGCTCCTTGCCGGGCCCGTGGCACCACCCAGCGCAACAAGGTGGCAACCAGGGTCTCCGGGTTGATCGGTTTGCTCAGGTGGTCGTTCATGCCGGCATCCAGCGAGCGCTGACGCTCGCTTTCCATGGCATGCGCGGTCATGGCAATGACGGGCAGGCTGTCGGCGTCGTGCTGCGTGCGGATGCGTCGGGTGGCTTCCAGGCCGTCTAGATGTGGCATCTGGATGTCCATCAGCACGGCGTCAAAGCGCTGCGCCGGGTTCAGTGCCTGGCTGACGGCCTGCTCGCCATCGCCCACCACCATCACGCGCGCGCCCAGCGATTGCAGCAGCTGGCTTTCGTACGCTTGCAGCAGTTCGTTGTCTTCTGCCAGTAACAGGTATAGCCCATGCAGCGGGTTGTGCTGCAGCTGCTTGGCGTCGCTGCTGTCCGGCAGGGGGCTGACTGCAGGGGCTTGCCCCAGTTTCAGGTGCACGTTGAAGCGGAAGGTGGAGCCTTCGCCCGGCACGCTGTTGACGTTGATCTGGCCGCGCATCAGCCCCACCAGCTGGCGGCTGATCACCAGCCCCAGCCCGGAGCCGCCAAAGCGGCGCGTGGTGGAGGTGTCGGCCTGGCTGAACGACTGGAACAGTCGCTCCACCTGCTGCGGTGTCATGCCGATGCCGGTATCGCTAACCGCACAGTGCAGTTCGTAATCGTCCGGCCCGTGCTGCCGGCCGCGGATGGCCAGCCGTACCTGGCCGTACTGGGTGAACTTCACCGCATTATTGGCCAGGTTAAGCAGGATCTGGCTCAGGCGCAGCGGGTCGCCGCGCAGCCAGGCCGGCATGTCGGGGCTGACGTCGATGGTGAACAGCAGCTTTTTCTCGGTAGCCTGCATCTGGATGATGTTGCGCAGGTTGGCCACCGTGTCCTGCAGCGAAAAGCTGACGTCTTCCAGCACCAGTTTGCCGGCTTCGATCTTGGAAAAGTCCAGAATATCGTTGATGACGCCCAGCAAGGTGCGGGCGGCTGCTTCCACCTTGTGCAGGTTGTCGCGCTGCTGCTCGGAGCCCGGCTCGTCCAGCGCCAGCTGGGTGTAGCCCAGCACCGCGGTCAGCGGGGTGCGGATTTCGTGGCTCATATTGGCCAAGAAGTCGCTTTTGGCGCGGGTGGCCGCTTCGGAGGCCTCTTTGGCCTGGTGCAGGTCGTCGGTTTTCTCGCGCAGTTGCAGCATCATGTCGCGGAAGGCGTCCAGCGCGCCGGCCATCACCGCAATTTCGTCCTGATGGCTGTCGCGTACCGGTTCCGGCGCGTGGCCTTGCAGCATGTCGCGCATGGCCCCCGCCAGCCGCTGCAGGCGGGCACTGAGCAGGTAATCCACGTAATAGAACGCGGCAAATACCACCAGCAGGATGGCCACCAGCAAGCCCAGCCACAACAGCACGCTACCGCGGCTGAGCACCCCCTGCAGCTCGGCCAGCAAGGCCGGCGGCAGCGGCACGGCAAGCAGCAGGCTTTCCATGTGTTGCAGCAGCCACAGCGTGACACCGGCAATCAGCAGCACCGGCAACAGCAGGGCAAGAATCATCAGCTGCAATGGCTTGGCAATGCTATGGCGAGCCGGTGGCGGGGTAGGCTGGGCAGACAAGCGCGCTCCTGATAACAGGCTGGGGCAATTTTATAACGCTATAGCGTATTGGCATGACTGGCAAGCCGGGAAACCGCTTGCCATGCGCCGTATCAAGCCTGCAGCGCCGCACCGTGTGCAGACAGCTGCGCCACGATCTGGCCAAAGCCCGGGCGCAAGTGGCTATCCGCTTGCGTGCAGGTGTCGGCCAACGCCGTCAGCCCTGGCCTGCTGGCGGCCTGGGGGCAGGCGGCCAGCAATTCGCCCAGCAGGTAGCCGAACGCGCACACGTCCAGCGCCTGCAGCCAGCCGGCGTGCGGGCCATCGGGCGCGTAGCGGCTGGCGGCGCCGAAATCGCTGAGCAGCGGTGGCAGGCTGGCATGCACCAGCGTGTTATGCGCGTACAGGTCGCCATGCATGATGCCGCACTGGTGCAAGTGCGCCATGGCACCCGCCACGCAGCCTGCGGTGGCCAGCAGTTGCGGCAGTGTTACGGCAAAGCCTGGCGCGTACACGTCGCGGCTGCAGCTTTGCAGGCTGGGCGGGCCGGCCAGCGCCTGGTAGCCGTCTGCCAAGCGTGGCATTACCAGCCCGGCCAAGCCGTCCGGGTGCCCGCGCAAGCGGCCCAACAACGGCATCAGGCCGGGGTAAGAGCCGGCGTGCAGTGCGGCGGCCAACTCGCAGGCCGGCAGGCCATCGCTGGTGACATCGCCACGGAACACCTTGACCGCCACGTCGCGGCCATCCGCCAAGCGCGCCGCATGGATGATGCCGGACGCGCCCTGGCCCAGCACCGCGCCCAGCTGTAGCGCTGCCCAGTCAATCTCGTCCAGCGGCGCGGCCGCCGTGGTGGCCATTGCCGGCTCGCTGAATGGGTTGCCGGCGCACGCCAGCCACGCCAGTTTTGGCAGCGACAGCAGGCAGTCCGGCAGACGATCAAAGCGGTTGGCCGCAATGCGCAGCAGCGCCAGCTGCCGGCACTGTGCCAGGCTGGCCGGCAGGCTGTGCAGCTGGTTGCCGGCCAGCATCAGCTTTTCCAGCTGGTGACAATCGCCCAGCGCATCGGGTAACTGCTGGATGCGGTTGTCGGTGAGGATCAGCCAGCGCAAGCCGGCGGGCAAGGCCGCCGCAGGAACGGTGTCGATACGGCAGGACTTGAACCCGATCATGCTCAGGCTGGGGCACTGCCCCAGCACTGCCGGCAGCGTGGTAAACGGGTTGCCGGAGCAGAAAATGGCGCGCAGCTTCGTTAGCCGCGGCAGCGTCTCCGGCAACGAGGTGAGCTGGTTATCGCTGAGGTCCAGGATTTCCAGGCTGTCGGCCAGCGTGAAGATCTCGTCCGGAAACTGTTCCAGATCACCACGCAAGTTGAGGCGGGTAATGCCGTGCAGCGCGCCGCTGCGCAGTTGTTCAAGCGTGTGGGTCATGATGGGGCAAACAGTAAAAAGCCCGCACGCGGCGGGCCTGGGTGTAAAGGTTGGCCGCAGGGCGGCCAAGCTGGGGGATTACTCCCACTCGATTATGTTGCGCTACAAAAATTCTAATGATTTCAATTGCTTATTTTAGCCTTGTCAATTGTACCATAAAAAATACCATGTCCTCTTTTGGCTAAGTCATGCGATAGAATCTTTACCTCATTCATCGTGGATTTTTACTAGGGTAGTGATTCCTTATTGTCGTCATGAACTGTGTGCTTGATGTTGTCGGGTGCCGACGAACTGATTTGATATGCTATCCAAACATGAGGTGGTATTGGCATTCTATAATGCCTACATGCTGTTAAGAATACTGCACCTAAGTTGATATTAAATGCACTTATTCGCGAGTGAAGCGGATGTTTTATGATTGCCTCGTTGATAAGCTTGAAGGATTCTTCGAGTGATTCATTTATTGGCAACCCTGGGACGGAAAATCCATGTGATCTATCTCCATACCAAAAAACAGTATCAGATTGACTATCAGGCAACCAGATTTGGTGTGTCATGTGGGGGGCATTTTCAGATAGATACTTGCGCAACTGTTCAGCACGTTTATTATCGCCAAGCATTCTAAGCCAAGCTAATACCAATATGTAGAGAATACTGGCACGAGTGTGCTCTTTGAAGTATTCATCACTTTGTTCACTAGGGTGTGAAAGAACATCACGATAGTCAGTTGCTACTGTTGGATAGTGTTGTCGCATTATCAGACCGTTGCATAAGTTGTCTGATAGGCACAAAATATATTGCGCAATGTTGCTGATTCTATTTCGAGAAGCTGCCAATAGCATAAGAAGGGAGATTTCAATTGCAAAATCGTCTCGGATAGGCATTTCGAGAATTGGGTTTGATATTATCATTTCAATAGCAATATTCAGGGCTTTGTCAGCATCTTCGCCATATTTCTTTGCTAAAACTTCGTCGCTTATTTCGCTAAAGCTATTAAGCCATAAACCATGTAGGCACAATCGTCCTAGTATCTCAAACAGAGAAATGTTGATGTCATTTGTGTTTCGCGAGTTTACTGCCATTGATAAGGCGTAATGCTTTTTGGCAAATGGTCCAATTTTATCTATCAAAAGATGCTTGGCAATGATTAAATGAAGGAACACCACTTTTTCAAAGTGATTTAATCTATCATTTTTCATTGATTCTTTATTAATTCTGGTCGGATCACAGTTGGGCCAGCTGTGTAAAAGAACTAGTTCAGAGGCCCTGTATGCAGTTTCAATATTCCCTGCTTCGCGAGCCCATGCGAATAAAATCCATAGGCAAAGATAAGCTTTGCGTAGTTGACGGGTGAGCTCTTTTTCGCTTTTATTATCTTTTAGAATTGACTTTATTAATTGATTGAAATGTCTGTAGGAAATTTCAGGTTGATCTAGCATTGCTAGTGCTTTATGGAGAAGGCTTCTATTGTTACCATCCATTAACTCAGCTCGCAACATTCCTTTTAGGATCATGTCTGCTAAGCGATCACCATTCCATTCCGCAAATTTTATATTTTCTTTTTCATGTGATCTACAAAAGCCACTCCATTGCGCACGGATATCTTCGCGCATTTCTCCACCCATGCATATGCAAATAACAATTGGCATATTGATGAATTGTGGAGGAATACGGTTGGGAATGTAGTCATCCAAAATGTCACATATAGATTGACGCACAGCCTGCTGACTGGAGTTCCAGTGCTCTCTCGTCAAGTCACCAGACTTTATTGTGAATAAAAATATACTTTTGGTATTGTTGTTATCCTGATTAGGTCCAATAGCAGCAACATCTACGCCAGCCTGTCTTGTTCCACGACGGGGTCGCGTCAAAACTTCGAACCCATTCTCTGTAAGTAGATCGGGTAAAATAGCATCAAGTTCGTCACGTTCGCGGAGCGAGCGCAGGTAATGCATCACTACAAGTTTCATTTCATTTCCCGATCTCTTATTCTGAAATGGCGAAGCATATGATCAAGAGAGATCGGATCTATGATGTTCAAAAGTGGTAGTTCCGTCTCAATCGAAATAGTTGCCATTTCTACTTCCCTTAAATCCGCAGCCCCAGTTTCTGTATATACTGAAGCTAATGATGACCTGCCATACAGTATGTATTGTGTTGTGCAGATGTCGTTCAGAATTGATTTGTCACGACTTTGCTTCATGCTTATTCTCATTTTTTCATCCCATCGAATCCTGTCTATTTCAAGTTGCATTTCGCTGGGGTGTAACTCAACTAGCTGGTCAATACCTTCTAACGAATTATTGAACTGCTCTCTACGGTTTAGCAATGCCGTTAACAAGTCATTTATTTCACTATTCCTACTGGCATAATTTTCGATATATTCTTTTAGTTTTCCACTATAACTCATGAGTAGTGGATTGAAAATTAATTCCATAACTTCATTCTTTACATCTGGTGAGCCATGTCTAAGTATAGCAAGAGGAATAGGTATGGCTGCTAGAGGGTCCATGAAAAACCACCCAATTGCTCTGTGGCAGAGAAATATTTGTTCTGACGGTGTTAAAGGTATTGATGATGCTGTAACTGTAAAGGATGGATTTTTATTTCCGACTGTGCAAACTGCATTTGCTAGTGATTTGCATGTGTATAATCCGCCATTTAGTAACCAGAAAACTATGGCATTGCCTAAGATTTCAGTTCCTGAGCTTTGTAATGCATGGTATGCACTGCAAAAATTCTCAAAGCTAATTTTGCCTTGAGAACTATCTATGATTTCACGCATGATGCAGAAGGCTCGCTCAAACGCTCCTTCGCTAATTATTTGATATAGTGCATTATCAATATTTGATATAGTTCCAGTATGTGATGGGTTTACATGTATTATATTGTCAAAGCAAATTTCAATTGCAAAATCGGAAAGTCCTGGACGGTGATGGCATAGCAGTTTTGATGCCAGGTGGATTGCTTCTGGTGTTCTATTTTTAAGATGAAACGCTAGTTTTTCGTCGAAAACTTCGGGGGCCGATATTTTTCGCCTCGCGGCTGCTGCATAACTGCATTCTAGCGATCGAAGAGCAACTGCGTCATTATCGCTAGAGGTGTTATATAGTAGGGCTGTAAGGGTTTCTTCGTATTGGAGACCTAAGTCTATTGATGCTAAGGCTGCCATTGCAGCAAATTTTATATCTTGATCTGAGTTTTTGGAGAATCTAATTGCTTGTTCGATATCGGAATTGGCTGTTAATACATTGTAAAGTAATCTAATGGCAAGATTGTTATTTAAGCTTACTTCTTTATAAAATTCTTGGGATCGGCTCTTGGCATGCTTAGACCATTCTCCAAAGAAAACACCTGGGCTTCCTGCGGCCAAATCATTGCCACCAAAGTCAATTAGCTTTACTGTTAGATTAAGAAGGACGTCTTGATCTACATGAAGCTCCATCATTAATTCACATAAAATTCTCTGAATTCTAAAGAATTCAAATCCAGATAATTCTTCTAATGCTTCATCTAGGTAAAGATCTATAGATGGTGCATCTTCTGAATTTAGTATTGTTACAATTTCTCTTATTAAGTCAGAGTGCTCTGATTTTTGATGTGCTCGAAAATATTTTGCTATAGCCCGAATCGGGCCTAGTGTGCGAAGATGTGTTGTTAATTCTGGTATATCAATTGTATTTTTATGGGTATTCATTTGCGCACTTTCTAGTATGGAAGAATATGGGCAATATAGTTATCACGGTCTTCAACTGTTGATTTTTAGCTGCTAGAGTGTTAATATAAACTGTGTACGTCCCATAACTCGGCAATCGGAGCCGCGCTATCGTGTACCACACTAAGTAGAAGCCCACGCTAATGTGGGCTTTTTTGCGTTCGCAGCTCGGCAAAGGAGCAGATTAAGCGCAGAGGGGGTCAAGGGCCGCGCAACAGTAGGCTTGGTTGTTCTTGGTACAAATGGTACAGGCGCGGGCGAAGCGAACCCTTGACGCATTCGTAGCGGAAATAGGCTTACGTCGGGGAGTAGGGAGGTTTACCCCCTGCTCCCCGAGGTCCACGCGGCCGTGGCGGGGGTTGGGGCTGCGCCCCAAGGTCTTAGCAGCTCTGCTCCGCTTGCTGCTGATGCCAGGCTTTAAGCCTTGCTCCGTATTCCTTGCGAATGCGGTCGATAGCGATACTGTCTTGCACTTTCAGAGTGCTACGTTCTTCAGCAAGCCTGGCTTGCTCTTGCTGCAATCGGCAGATCGTATCGGCATCTGGCGCTGGCTTGGCCCTCTCCCGTGCCAGCAGTTTGCTCTGTATTGCCATCAGCTCCGCGATGTATTCACGGGCACACTCGAATGCCACGCCTTGTTCCGCTGTCCAGCCTTTGGCAATGTCGGCAGTAGTATTCTTGGTTTGCGTACTCATGTACCCCCCGCACCTGATCGATTTTGTAATCGTACGTCATGATTGGTTTGGCGTCGATAGCGTATGCGTTGCCGGCTTGGACAGGCAGGGTCTGGCGTATAGTTGCGCTTTGGGGCGACTAAACGCGGCGTTTTGTGGTGGTGGGGTGGTCGAACTGCAAGTGGCAAGCCTGTTTGCTGGCGGGGTTGGTGTGCGCAGTAGCATGGGCATGAAAAAAGCCCGCACGCGGCGGGCCTGGGCGTCAGGGTTGGCCGCAGGGCGGCCAAGCCGGGGGATTATTCCCACTCGATGGTTGCCGGCGGCTTGCCGGACACGTCGTACACCACGCGGTTGATGCCGCGTACTTCGTTGATGATGCGGTTGGACACTTTGCCCAGCAGGCTGTACGGCAGCTCGGCCCAGTGTGCGGTCATGAAGTCGCTGGTGATGACGGCGCGCAGGGCTACGACGTAGTCGTAGGTGCGGCCATCGCCCATCACGCCTACCGATTTCACCGGCAGGAACACGGCGAAGGCCTGGCTGGTGAGGTCGTACCAGTTTTTGCCGGTTTTCTCGTCCACGGTGTTGCGCAGTTCTTCGATGAAGATGGCGTCGGCGCGGCGCAGCAGGTCGGCGTAGTCCATTTTCACTTCACCCAGGATGCGCACGCCCAGGCCCGGGCCCGGGAACGGGTGACGGTACACCATGTTGTGCGGCAGGCCCAGGGCGACGCCCAGCTGGCGTACTTCGTCCTTGAACAGGTCGCGCAGCGGCTCCAGCAGCTTCAGGTTCATGTCTTCCGGCAGGCCGCCCACGTTGTGGTGGCTCTTGATGGCGTGGGCTTTCTTGGTCTTGGCACCGGCGGACTCGATCACGTCCGGGTAGATGGTGCCCTGCGCCAGCCATTTGGCGTTGGTGAGTTTGCCGGATTCCTGCTGGAACACTTCAACGAACTCGGCGCCGATGATCTTGCGCTTTTTCTCGGGGTCGGTTTCGCCGGCCAGCTTGCCCATGAACTGGGCGGTGGCGTCGACGTGGATCACTTTCACGCCCAGGTTCTGCGCGAACATTTCCATCACCATCTTGCCTTCGTTCAGGCGCAGCAGGCCGTGGTCGACGAAGACGCAGGTCAGCTGGTCGCCGATGGCGCGGTGGATCAGCGCGGCAGCAACGGAGGAATCCACACCGCCGGACAGGCCGAGGATGACTTCTTCGTCACCTACCTGGTCGCGGATTTTTTGTACCGCTTCCTCGATGTAGTTGGGCATGGTCCAGCTGGGTTTGGCGCCGGCGATGTGCAGCACGAAGCGGTGCAGCATTTCGGTGCCGCGCTTGGTGTGGGTCACTTCCGGGTGGAACTGTACGGCGTAGAAGCCGCGGCTTTCGTCGGCCATGGCGGCGATCGGGCAGGACGGCGTTTCGGCGATAACGTTGAAGCCGGCCGGCAGCGCGGTGACTTTGTCGCCGTGGCTCATCCACACGTCCAGGAAACCGTTGCCGGCGTCGTCGATGTGGTCTTGCAGGCCTTCCAGCAGCTTGGAGTGGTGGCGGGCCTGGATTTGCGCGTAGCCGAACTCGCGCTTGTCGCCGGCTTCCACTTTGCCGCCCAGGCTTTGCGCCATGAACTGCATGCCGTAGCAGATGCCCATCACCGGGATGCCCAGTTCAAACAGGGCCGGGTCGGCCTGGTAGTCGGACTCGTATACCGAGTTGGGGCCGCCGGACAGGATGATGGCTTTCGGAGCGAAGGCACGGATCTCGTCTATGGGCATGTCGAACGGGTGCAGTTCGCAGTAAACATGCGCTTCACGTACACGGCGCGCGATCAGCTGGGTGACCTGGGAGCCGAAATCGAGGATGAGGATTTTGTCCATGACTGTCCTTGAAGGTAAAAAACTGGCAGGTAGCCAGTAATGCTTGGAATACGTTTACTTTAGTCGCTGTCGGGCAGACGGCGCTGGCGGCGTTCGGGGATGCGTTCGCTGCGTGCGATCAGCATCAGCACGCCCAGCAGTACCATGCCCAGCGACAGCATGTGGCTGAGGCGCAGCTTGTCTTCGTCAAACAGGTACACCGCCACGCCGGCGTACATCAGCATCGGGGCGGTGACCAGCGTGGATTTGGTAAGGCCGTCTACCACCAGCAGCACCACGCCGCTGGCGGCCAGCATCAGCGCCAGCAGGGTGGTGGTGTCCGGCAGCAGGGCCGAGCTTTTCAGGAACCACAGCACGCCGAGGACGATGAGTACCAGGGGGAGGAAGGCGCTGGATTTCATGTGCTTAACCCTTGTTGCGCATCAGGCGCTGCTTCTCGCGCTGCCATTCGCGTTCTTTTTCGCTTTCACGCTTGTCGTGCTGCTTCTTGCCCTTGGCCAGGCCAATGTCGGCCTTGATGTTGCCTTTGCTGTAGTGCAGGTTCAGCGCCACCATGGTGTAACCGGCGCGCTCTACCTTGCCGATCAGGCGGTTGATCTGCTCTTGCTTCAGCAGCAGCTTGCGGTCGCGTACCGGGTCGGGCTTGACGTGGGTGGAGGCCGACTGCAGCGGCGTGATGTGGCAGCCGAACAGGTAGAAGGCGCCGTTGCGGTAGATGACGTAGCTTTCTTTCAGCTGCACGCGGCCGGCGCGGATGGACTTGACCTCCCAGCCTTCCAGCACCAGACCGGCTTCGAGCTGCTCTTCGATGAAGTAGTCGTGGAAGGCCTTGCGGTTGTCGATAATGCTCATGGCGGCGTGTAATCGGGGTGTGCAGGGAATCGCGCATTCTAGCAGATAAGCCGCCTGCGCCAAAGTGCCGGAAATTCAGCAGCTTGCCGTGGCGGCTTGCCCGCCCGCCTGCGCATTGATAACCTTGCCGCTTTCCATCGCTGCAGCAACCATGCAAACCGTCGAAAAAAACGTGCTGGTGGCGCATACGCCCGAGCAAATGTTCCGTCTGGTGGACGAAGTCGCCCACTATCCCCGTTTCCTGCCATGGTGCGCCAAAGGCGAGGAACACTCGCGTGAGGGCGACACCCTGGTGGCCAGCCTGCACATCGATTACCTGAAGGTGAAGCAGCACTTCACCACCCGTAACGTCAACCAGCCGCCATCCACCATCGTGATGCAGCTGGTGGACGGGCCGTTCAAGTTTCTGGAGGGGCGCTGGCAGTTCCAGCCGCTGGGCGACGTTGGCTGCAAGGTGTCGTTCCGCCTGCAGTACGAGTTTTCCAGCAAGATTCTGGAAACGGTGATCGGCCCGGTGTTCGGCCATATTTCCGGCACGCTGGTGGACGCGTTCATCAAGGAAGCCGACCGGGTGTACGGCGATGACTGAGCGCATTACTGTGGAGGTGGCCTACGCGCTGCCGGCGCGGCAAAAGATCGTGCGCCTGGCCTTGCCTGCCGGCAGTACGGCGTTGCAGGCGGTAGAGGCGTCTGGCTTGGCGGCCGAGTTTGCCGACATCGACATGGCCAACCTGAAGCTGGGCATCTTCAGCAAGGCGGTGAAGCCGGAGACGCCGCTGCGCGAGGGCGACCGGGTGGAGATTTACCGCCCCTTGCTGGCCGACCCGAAGGCGGTGCGCCGGCAGCGGGCCGAAGCCGGCAAGGCGATGAAGAAGGGCGGCTAGCCAAGGTTGGCCGCACACCATGAAAAAACGGGGCAGACGCCCCGTTTTTGTTTGCTGCCACACGCTCAGTTTTCGGCCGACAGCGTGCGGTTCTTGCCGGCCAGCTTGGCCTGGTACATGGCGCGGTCGGCGCGTTCGATCACGTCACAGTCGCGCTCGCCACGGTGCCACAGCGCCACGCCGGCACTGAAGGTCACCACCAGCTTGTCCTGGTTGGCCAGGAAGAAGTTCTTGGTGAGCTCGCGCTGCAGGCGCTGTACCAGCTCGACTGCCTCGTTCACCGGGGTGTCGGGCAGGATCACCACGAATTCCTCGCCACCGAAGCGGCCCACGATGTCCGAGGTGCGCAGGCTGTGGTGCATCATGTCTACCAGGTACTTCAGCACATCGTCACCGGTGAGGTGGCCGTAGCGGTCGTTCAGCTGCTTGAAGTTGTCCACATCGATCAGCGCTACCGACAGCGGTTGGCCGCTGCGCTCGGCGCGGTGGATTTCGCGGTCGAAGTGTTCTTCCAGGCCGCGGCGGTTGAAGGCGCCGGTCAGCTGGTCTTCCTTCACCTTGGCGCTGGCGGCTTCCAGGGCTTTTTCCAGCTCGCTGATGCGGGTTTGCGCCGATTGCACGTCCTGGCGTGCGGCCACCAGTTCGCTGTGCGACTGCTTCAGGTTGCTTTGCATGCTGGCGGTGTCGGCCAGCAGGTCTTGCAGGATGCTGGTGAGTTCGCCGGCGTTCTGCGATTGCTTGATGCGCTCGCTATGGCCGCTGATGCGCTGGTGGAAGTCGCCGGTGTGGTCAGTCATCAGCGACAGCTTGTCGATGAAGGTGTCCAGCAAGGCGCGCAGCGAGCTGGTGGCTTCGTCCAGCGAATGGCGCAGGCTGCCTTGCTTGTGGATCACTTCCTTCAGGCTGGATTCCAGCTGGTAGATGTGCTGGATCGAGATATTCGGTTGCGAGAGGATCTGCTGCAGGCTGGCGATCTGGCCTACCAGGTAGCTGTCGGAGCGGTTCAGCTCGGCCACGTTTTGCAGCATCAGCTGCATCAGGCCGGACAGGCCGGACACCAGGCGTTTGTCGTCTTGCGATACCAGCTCCAGGCGGATCAGGAACGCGCGCAGGGCCGGAAAGAAACCGGTGATGGCGTCGTCGCTGCGCACCGCCTGCAGTGCCTGCTGCACCTCGTCAAACAGCGGCATCATTTCCGGGTAGTGCACCAGGCGCGGTTCGATGCCGAACTTCAGGGCGTACTGCAGCACCTCCTGCCACGCTTGCCACTGGCTGGCGGCAGGGTTGGCCGCCGCGGTTGCCTGTAGCGGGCTGGCGGCAGCCTGCGGGGCAGTGGTGTCTTCGTCGATGCCGGCTACTTCAATGCCGGGCGCCGGCGCGGCACTGCCGGCTTGCAGCCAGCTGCGCGACAGGTTGGCCAGTTTTTCGTTGAGCTCGTCCGGGTTGTTGCCGAAGGTGGCGATGACGCGTTCCAGCGCCGACTGCTTGTAGCGCTGCCCCATGTCAGGGGTGCGGGTTTCCCAGGCGCGGATCAGGTCCAGCACCAGCTGGCCCCAGTTCTGCGTAATTTCGCGGCTGCGCTGGTGCAGGATGGTGAGGTCCATCGCCAGTTGTGGCACCAGCTCCCACTTTTCGTCTTCCACCGCCTTGCGCAGTTTGGTCAGGGCGATTTTGTAGGCAGACTCGGCGACTGGCAGGGTTTCGAATGCGCGCAGCAGCAATTCGGCCAGTTTGTTCTTGCGTGCTTCGGAAGGAAGCTGGGCGATCTCGCAGTACACACGCTCGAAGTTGTCCGGTGTGGGCAACAGCTTGCGCATGGTGAGCTGTTTCAGCGTTTCCCGCGCGGTATCGATGGGATTGTGTGTCGTCATAGACCAGACCCTGTAGCCTTTGTAGCCTGCCATTTATATCGTTATCGGTAGTGGCCGCGGGGGCGTCAATGCCTGCTATGGCTTATTGTTGCCCGCATTGGCCGTATCTAGAAGCTGGAAAAATACCTCACCTTGGCGAATCATGCCAAGTTCGTTGCGGGCGCGCTCTTCTATTGCCGCCGTTCCTTGCTTTAGATCACGTACTTCGGCATCCAGGGCAGCGTTGCGGCGAACCAGTACCAGGTTGGCCGCACGCTGCTCTTCTACCTGTTTATCAAGCTGCCAGACCCTGAGCCAGCTGCCTTTGCCCAGCCACAGCGGCCACTGCAAGGCGGCAAGTAACACCAACAGCATCAGGGTCAGGCGTCGCATGATTACTTCTTCAGGTGATAGAAGGCGTTACCGCCCGGGTAGTAGGCAGCATCACCCAGCTCTTCTTCGATACGCAGCAGCTGGTTGTACTTGGCCATGCGGTCGGAGCGCGACAGCGAGCCGGTCTTGATCTGCATGCAGTTGGTGGCCACGGCCAGGTCGGCGATGGTGCTGTCTTCGGTTTCGCCGGAACGGTGGCTCATCACGCTGGTGTAGCGCGAACGCTTGGCCAGGTCTACCGCCTTCAGGGTTTCGGACAGGGTGCCGATCTGGTTCACTTTTACCAGCAGCGAGTTGGCCAGGCCGCCTTCGATGCCTTTGGCCAGGATGGACGGGTTGGTCACGAACAGGTCGTCACCTACCAGCTGGATGCGGTCGCCCAGACGGTCGGTCAGCACTTTCCAGCCGGCCCAGTCGTGTTCGCTCATGCCATCTTCGATGGAGATGATCGGGTAGTTGTTGGCCAGGGTTTCCAGGTAGTCGGCAAACTGCTCGGAAGTCAGCGCCAGGCCTTCGGCGGTCAGGTGGTACTTGCCGTCTTTGTAGAACTCGCTGGACGCGCAGTCCAGGGCCAGCATCACGTCCTGGCCGGCAACGTAACCGGCAGCGTCGATGGCTTCCAGAATCAGCTTGATGGCTTCTTCGTGGCTGGTCAGGTTCGGGGCGAAACCGCCTTCGTCACCGACGGTGGTGGCGTAGCCTTTGCCGTCGCACAGTTTCTTCAGCGCGTGGAAGATCTCGGCGCCACAGCGCAGGGCTTCGCGGAAGGTAGCCGCGCCCACCGGCACGATCATGAATTCCTGGATGTCCAGGGTGTTGTTGGCGTGTGCACCACCGTTGATAACGTTCATCATCGGTACCGGCAGCGCCATCGGGCCGGCGCCACCCAAGTAGCGGTACAGCGGCAGGCCGGCGTCTTCGGCAGCGGCGCGGGCCACAGCCATCGATACGGCCAGCATGGCGTTGGCGCCCAGGCGGGCTTTGGTTTCAGTGCCGTCCAGCTCGATCAGGGTCTTGTCGATGAAGGCTTGGTCAGAGGCGTCCAGGCCGACGATGGCTTCGCAGATTTCGGTGTTGATGTTCTCAACCGCCTTCAGCACGCCCTTGCCCAGGTAGCGACCTTTGTCGCCGTCGCGCAGTTCCAGTGCTTCTTTCTCGCCGGTGGAGGCACCGGACGGTACGGCAGCACGGCCCATTACGCCGGATTCCAGCAGTACATCAGCTTCAACAGTCGGGTTACCGCGCGAGTCCAGGATTTCGCGGGCAATCACGTCGATGATCGCACTCATGAGTGTTTCCTTCAGGGTGTCAAGGTTAGTCAAACCGGGATACGGTGCGGCCAACCTTGGAGCAGGCTGGCCGTGGAGTCAACCTGTTACAGCGATTGTTCGGCGAAGGGCTGTCCCTTCACCAGGGCGTCGATCGCCTGCAGCGTCGCCAGCAGTTCCTTCATGCGACCCAGTGGCCAGGCATTGGGTCCGTCGGACTTGGCGCAGGCCGGGTCCGGGTGGGTTTCCATAAACAGGCCGGCCACGCCGGTAGCAATGGCAGCGCGGGCCAGTACCGGCACGAATTCGCGCTGGCCGCCGGAGCTGGTGCCCTGGCCGCCGGGCAGCTGTACCGAGTGGGTGGCGTCAAACACCACCGGGCAACCGGTTTCGCGCATGATGGCCAGGCTGCGCATATCGGACACCAGGTTGTTGTAGCCGAACGACGCACCGCGTTCGCAGGCCATGAAGCTGTCCGGGTTCAGGCCGGCTTCCAGTGCGGCTTCGCGGGCTTTGTCGATCACGTGTTTCATGTCGCCCGGCGCCATGAACTGGCCCTTCTTGATGTTGACCGGCTTGCCGCACACGGCGACGGCGCGGATGAAGTCGGTCTGGCGCGCCAGGAAGGCCGGCGTTTGCAGCACATCCACCACGGCGGCCACGTGTGGTACCTGTTCTTCGGTGTGCACGTCGGTCAGTACCGGTACGCCAATCTGGCTGCGTACCTTATCCAGAATGCGCAGGCCTTCTTCCATGCCGAAGCCGCGGAAGGACTTGCCGGACGAGCGGTTGGCCTTGTCGAAACTGGATTTGTAGATGAAGGGGATGCCCAGCGCACTGGTGATTTCTTTCAGCTGACCAGCGGTATCCAGGGCCAGCTGTTCGCTTTCGATCACGCAGGGGCCTGCAATCAGGAACAGCGGTTGGTCCAGGCCAACGTCAAAACCGGCGAGTTTCATGGGGTGTCCTTTCAAGGCGAGGTTGGCCGCAAGTCTTGCAGGAATCTGCACGAGCTGCGGCCAACCGTTAACAGGCGGAATCAGTCAGACGCTGATCAAGCCTTGGCTTTGTCCTGCTGGTGGGCCAGCGCTGCCTTCACGTAGGCAATGAACAGCGGGTGGCCATCACGCGGGGTGGAGGTGAATTCCGGGTGGAACTGGCAGGCAAAGAACCAGCGGTGATTGGCCAGCTCGATGGTTTCTACCAGTTTCTCGTGACCGGCGGACACGCCGCTGATGGTCAGGCCGGCATCCGACAGGCGCTGTACGTAGTGGTTGTTCACTTCGTAACGGTGACGGTGACGCTCGGTGATGACGGTGTTGCCGTACACGCGTGCCGCCAGCGAACCTTCGGTCAGGTCGCATTGCTGGCTGCCCAGGCGCATGGTGCCGCCCAGATTCGAGTTCTCGTCACGCTTTTCGATCTTGCCGTCGTGGTTGACCCACTCGTCGATCAGCGCCACGACCGGGTAGTCGGTTTCCAGATCGAATTCGGTAGAGTTGGCACCCTGCATGCCGGCCACGTCACGAGCGTACTCGATCAGCGCGATTTGCATGCCCAGGCAGATGCCCAGGTAAGGGATGTTGTTCTCGCGGGCAAACTTCACTGCCTTGATCTTGCCTTCTACGCCGCGCTTGCCGAAGCCGCCCGGTACCAGGATGGCGTCCATGTCTTTCAGCGACTCGGCGCCGTCGCGCTCGATCTCTTCGGAATCGACATAGATGATGTTGACGTTGGTGCGGGTGTGCACGCCGGCGTGTTTCAGCGCTTCGGACAGCGACTTGTACGATTCGGTCAGGTCGACGTACTTGCCCACCATGGCGATGTTCACGGTGTGATCCGGGTTCTCGATGGCGTCGATGATGCCGTTCCACACGCTCAGGTCGGCCGCCGGCAGGTCCAGCTGCAGCTGGTCGGCGATGATGGCGTCGATACCCTGGGCGTGCAGCATGCCCGGTACCTTGTAGATGGAGTCGGCGTCGTAGCAGCCGATGACGGCGTTTTCTTCGACGTTACAGAACAGGGCGATCTTGCGTTTTTCGTCTTCCGGCAGCTCGCGGTCCATGCGGCACAGCAGGATGTCCGGCTGGATGCCGATTTCGCGCATCTCTTTTACCGAGTGCTGCGTCGGCTTGGTTTTGATCTCGCCAGCGGTGGCGATGTACGGCACGTAGGACAGGTGCACGAACAGGGTGTTCTTGCGGCCCAGGTTGGAGCGCATCTGGCGGATGGCTTCCAGGAACGGCAGCGACTCGATATCGCCTACGGTACCGCCGATTTCCACGATGGCCACGTCAACGTCACCGGCGCCTTCGCGCACTTTCAGCTTGATCTCGTCGGTAATGTGCGGGATCACCTGCACGGTGCCACCCAGGTAGTCGCCACGGCGCTCCTTGGTGATCACGGATTCGTAGATCTGGCCAGTGGTGAAGTTGTTGCTCTTCTTCATCTTGGCGTGGATGAAGCGCTCGTAATGACCGAGGTCGAGGTCAGTCTCGGCGCCGTCTTCGGTCACGAACACCTCACCGTGCTGGAACGGGCTCATGGTGCCCGGATCGACGTTGATGTACGGATCAAGCTTCAGCATGGTGACCTTGAGTCCGCGGGATTCGAGAATGGCGGCGATGGACGCGGCGGCGATGCCCTTGCCCAGGGAGGACACCACACCACCGGTTACGAAGATGTACTTGGTCATGGGATTACGGCTCTATGAGAATCCGGGATTTTAACCGAAACACACTTTTTTTTGAATGGGGCAAACGCGGCAAATCCGGCTTGCCATCATGGATAAAGTGTGAGTGTGCAGGCAATGCCTGTGGCTCAGTATAGAGAGTGATGCGTAACTTGCCGGCTCACGGCACATCGTCATGAGCAGGGAAGCGCAAGAGAGCGGTATGCGCAGCTAAGCTGCTGTGGTACCAGTCTTTTTGTCTTGCGCCGGGCCAAGGGTGGCCTTGGTGCGTGCTTGCAGTTTTTTGCTGCGTGAATGGCACAGCTGCGGTATCATGCACGCCTTCTTTGGTTGGGCTCTGACCACACATTACGTGGCCAGCCGGCTTGATGCCGCTGCTGGTGCTTGTCTTTGAGCCCTTTGATATGGTATAAGTCTTTCTTTTACCGGCTTTTGGGAGTGATTAACCATGGCGCGTGTTTGCAAAGTCACCGGCAAGCGTCCGATGACCGGGAACAATGTGTCCCACGCCAATAACAAAACTAAGCGTCGTTTTCTGCCGAACCTGCAGTACCGCAAGTTCTGGGTAGAGAGCGAAAACCGTTGGGTACGTCTGCGTATCTCCAACGCTGCTCTGCGTACTATTGACAAGGTAGGCATCGATGCAGTTCTGGCCGACCTGCGTGCTCGCGGCGAACTGTAATTAACTCGACCGAAGCTTAAGGATTAGCCATGCGCGACAAGATCAAACTGGAATCGACTGCAGGTACTGGTCATTTCTACACCACCACCAAAAACAAGCGCACCATGCCGGAAAAAATGGAGATCAAAAAATTTGATCCCGTTGCTCGCAAGCATGTTGTGTACAAAGAAACCAAGCTGAAATAAGCTGGTTTCCGGTGGCGCCCTTAGGGGCATGCCCGCAGACAAAACCCCCGCTCGTCGGGGGTTTGTTTTTTTGTGCGGCGGCCTGGTCGGTCAGTCCGTACAATGGCCTTTTCAGGGCAGGAGAATCAGGATGCGCATGAAACAGCTCGCGTTGCTGCTGGCAGCCACGCAGATGACGGGGTGTGCCGCGGTGTCGGTTGCCAGCGCGGCGGTATCGGTGGCGTCCACGGCAGTATCTGTGGGGGCGACGGTAGTGGGCACGGCGGTGGATGTGACTGCTGCCGGCGTGAAAGCGGCGGCCAATGCCGCCAGCAGCGAGCCCACGCCACCTGCGTGTCCGGCTGGCATGGTATGTACGCCGGCGCCGTGACTACCTGAAGAAAAAGCCCGACTGGTGTCGGGCTTTTTTGTTGCATTGTTTGACCGGTAAGGACTTATTGACCGCGCATAAATAGTGCATCCAGATCACGCATGCCGAGACGACTCCAGGTGGGGCGACCGTGGTTGCACTGCCCGGAGCGCTCGGTGGCTTCCATGTCACGCAGCAGGGCGTTCATTTCCGGCAGCGTCAGCTGGCGGTTGGCGCGTACCGCGCCATGGCAGGCCATGGTGGCCAGCAGCTCGTTGCGGCGTTCGGTCATCACCTGGGTCAGGCCGTGTTCGCGCACGTCTTTCAGCACCGCCCGCGCAAGCTCGACGGCATTACCTTCCTTCAGCCATACCGGCATGCCGCGTACGGCTACCTGCGTGGGTGACAGCACGGCCAGTTCGACGCCCAACTTTTTCATGGCGTCGCCGTATTCTTCTACCGTCGCCACTTCAAAACGGTCGGCGGCAAACGATACCGGCAGCAGCAAGGGCTGCATCGGGATGGCGTCGGTTTCCAGTGCGGTTTTCAGGCGCTCGTATACGATGCGTTCGTGCGCGGCGTGCATGTCCACCACGATCAGACCATCCTCGCACTGGCTGAGGATGTACACGCCGTGCAGTTGGGCCAGCGCAAAGCCCAGTGGCGGGATGCCGTCGCTGGCTTCCGGCAGCGCCGGGCTGGCGGCTTGGGTCGTGCTGGCGGCGGCCGGCGCTTGCGGCAGGGTGACGGCTGACGGCTGGCTGCGCTCCTGTTCACGCAGGCCGGCAAACTGCTTGTCGTAGATGCCGATGGCTTCGCGCGCCACTTCCAGTGGCATGCGTTGCTGCTCGTAACGGAACGGCTGCGCTGGCGGCGTGCGGCCAACGTTGGCCGCGCTGCGCGGCGGGAACAGACCGGCTTGTTGCGGTGCCGTTGTGCTGGCCGTGGGGGCGATGCCAGCTGGCGCTGCCTGGGGTGCGGCGGGCGCGAGCTGCGTGTCGCCGGCGGTCTGGCCGGGCAGCTGCACCGCAGGGCTGGCGCCGGCGGTGGTGGCGGCCAACGCGCGGTGCACGCTGTGAAACAGGAACTGGTGCACCGCCTGGCTTTCGCGGAAGCGCACTTCGATCTTGGTGGGGTGTACGTTGACGTCTACCCCGGCCGGGTCCAGCGTGAAGAACAGCGCGTAGGCCGGGTGGCGTTCGTGGTGCAATACGTCGCGGTAGGCTTGGCGCAGCGCGTGCTGCGCGGTCTTGTCACGCACGAAGCGGCCGTTGACAAAGAAGTACTGCGCGTCGCGGTTGGCCTTGGAGTACGTGGGGCTGGCCACGAAGCCGGTCAGGCCCAGGCCTGCGGCCTGGGTGTCCAGCGGTAGCGCGGCTTCGACAAAGTCTTTGCCCAGCAGCGCGCCGACGCGCTCGGCCACACTTTGCTGCGGCAGGCGCCAGATCACCTTGCCATTGTGGCGCAGCGTGAACTCCACCTGCGGGTGTGCCAGCGCAATGCGCTCGAACGTTGCCGCGCAGTGGGCGTATTCGGTGTTGTCGCTCTTCAGGAATTTGCGTCGAGCCGGCGTGTTGAAGTACAGGTCGACCACTTCCACGCTGGTGCCGGCCGGGTGGGCGGCTGGCTCTACCGGGTGCAGGGTGCCATCGATGGCGATGATCTGGTGCGCGTGCTCGGCGTCGTGCGGTCGGCTGGTGAGCGTCAGGCGCGATACCGAGGCCACGCTGGCCAGGCCCTCGCCGCGAAAGCCCAGTGTGGCCACGCTTTCCAGGTCGTCCAGGCTGGCGATTTTGCTGGTGGCGTGGCGGTCCAGCGCCAGCGGCAGGTCGTCGGCGGTAATGCCGTTGCCGTTGTCGGTGACGCGGATCAGCTTGATGCCACCCTGCGCCAGGTCAACGGTGACCTTGCTGGCGCCGGCGTCCAGGCTGTTTTCCATCATTTCCTTCAGCGCCGACGCCGGGCGTTCCACCACCTCGCCGGCGGCGATCTGGTTGACAAGGTGATCGGGCAGTTTCTGGATGCGTTTCATGCACTGAAGCTCTGTGTTGGCAACGGAAAAGGCAAAACATTTTTTGCCATCAAGGGCGCGGAAAGTACTTCGGTTCAGCAAAAGCCACGAAACAGCGGCAAAGCCGTGTCGGGTGCAGCCGGCCGGCGGTGCCCGTGCGTTGCTTGCCGGGCCCGTGGTGTCTTTCCGTGCTATCCGAGTGTTTCGTGGCTAAAAGTCAGATTTTGCGCGCGGCACGGCGGTGGCGTATTACTTCGATGATGGCCGGCAGCATCGACACGATGATGATGCCGAAAATCAGGTATTCCAGGTTCTTGCGTACGAACGGCATATTGCCGAAGTAAAACCCGGCGTAGGTAAAGCCGATTACCCACAGCAGCGCGCCGATGACGTTGTAGCTGAGAAACTGGCGGTACTCCATGCGGCCAATGCCCGCCACGAACGGCGCAAATGTACGCACGATGGGCACGAAACGGGCAAAGATGATGGTTTTGCCGCCGTGCTTTTCGTAGAAAGCGTGGGTCTTGTCCAGGTACGACTGTTTCAGCAGTCGTGGAAAGCGTGCAAACAGCTTCATGCCAATGTGGCGACCGATGGCGTAATTGACGCCGTCGCCCAGAATGGCCGCGACGATCAGCAAGGCCACCAGCAGATGGACGTTCATCTGCCCCATGGCGGCCAGGGCACCGGCCACGAACAACAGCGAGTCGCCAGGCAGGAACGGGGTGACCACCAGCCCGGTTTCGCAGAATACGATCAGGAACAGGATGAAGTAGATCCACGGCCCGTAGTTGGCGACGAGTGTGGCCAAATGGGTGTCGATGTGCAGGATAAAATCGATCAGGAAGGTAATCAGTTCCATGGTCTTGCTTTGCAGTGGCTGGCAGGGCAGGGCTGGTGACAACCCGGCCTTGCAAGGCACCGTCGTACGTTTGGGGGAGGACAAACCCTGCCAGAGGCAGGGTTTGGGTAGATGCAGCGCTGGCAAGGTTGGCCGCGTGCGGCCAACCCTGGCAACGGGCGGGGCTTACACCACCGCTTCTTCTTTCGGCTTCACCACTTTCACCATGTGCTCGCGGGTAGTACCCAGCGCCAGTGCCAGCGGGCTGGCCACCAGTACCGACGAGTAGATGCCGAACACGATGCCGATGGTCAGCGCCATGGCAAAGCCGTGCAGTGCCGGGCCGCCGAACAGCAGCATGGACAGCACCATGGTCTCGGTGGAGCCGTGGGTGATGAAGGTACGGCTCATGGTGGCGGTAATGGCGTTGTCGATCACTTCGGCAGTGCTGCGGCCACGCATGGCCGGGCGGCGGAAGTTTTCGCGGATACGGTCAAACACCACTACCGATTCGTTGACCGAGTAACCCAGTACCGCCAGCACGCCGGCCAGCACGGTGAGGCTGAACTCCCACTGGAAGAAGGCAAAGCAACCCAGGATGATCACCACGTCGTGCATGTTGGCAATGATGGCCGACAGCGCCAGCCGCCATTCGAAGCGGATGGCCAGGTAGATCACGATGCCCACGCAGACCAGCAGGATGGCGGTGAGGCCGTGGGTTACCAGCTCTTCCCCGACGCTGGGGCCGACGAACTCCACCTTGCGCAGCTGCACGCTGGCGTCGCCGGCTTTCAGCAGGCCCATCACCTGTTCCGACAGCTTGGCCGAGCTGGTGCCGGCCTTGTTCGGCAGGCGGATCAGCACGTCGCGGCTGGTGCCCAGGCTTTGCACCTGCACCTCGCCCACCTTCAGCGTTTCCACGCGGTGGCGGATGTCACCCAGGTTGGCCGCTTGCTGGTACTGCACCTCCATCACCGTACCGCCGGTGAACTCCACCGACAGGTTCAGCCCTTTGGTGAACAGGAACACCACCGCCAGGATGAAGGTGATCAGCGAGATGCTGGTGGTGAGCTTGCCGTAGCTCATGAACGGGATATCCCGTTTGATGCGGAAAAACTCCATCGTCAGATCCTTAGTTGTTGTCCGGCTTCCATACCTGGCCGATGGAAATCGAGGTCAGGCGGCGGCGGCGGCCGTACCACAGGTTCACCACGGCGCGGGATACCAGCACGGCAGAGAACATGGAGGTCAGAATGCCCAGGCAGTGCACCACGGCAAAGCCGCGTACCGGGCCGGAGCCGAAGATCAGCAGGGCCAGGCCGGCGATCAGGGTGGTGACGTTCGAGTCCAGAATGGTGGCCCAGGCGTGGCCGTAACCGGCTTGGATGGCCGACTGCGGCGGTACGCCGTTGCGCAGCTCTTCACGGATACGCTCGTTGATCAGCACGTTGGCGTCGATGGCCATACCCAGCGTCAGCGCAATGGCGGCAATGCCCGGCAGCGTCAGCGTGGCTTGCAGCATCGACAGCAGCGCCACCAGCATGAACAGGTTGGCCGCCAGCGAAATCACCGAGATCACGCCGAACACACCGTAGTAAATGGCCATGAACACCGCGATGGCGGCAAAGCCCCACAGCGTGGAGTGGAAGCCCTTCTCGATGTTTTCCTTACCCAGGCTCGGGCCGATGGTGCGTTCTTCGATGATGTTCATCGGCGCGGCCAGCGAGCCGGCGCGCAGCAGCAGGGCCACGTCGTTGGCTTCAGCCGGGTTCATGCTGCCGGAAATCTGCACGCGACCACCGCCGATTTCACTGCGAATCACCGGTGCGGTCACCACTTCGCTGCGGTTTTTCTCCACCAGTACCATGGCCATGCGCTTGCCGATGTTCTCGGCGGTCAGCGTACGGAAGATCTCGGCGCCGGTGCTGTCCAGGCCGATGTCTACCGAAGCGCCGCCGTTCTGGTCAAAGCCAGGCTGGGCGGAGTTGATGTTGTCGCCGGTCAGCTCGACGTCTTTCTTCAGCAGGATCTTGCCGGTGCCGCGCGAGGTCACTTCGTCCAGCAGCTCGTAGCCAGCCGGCGGGTTGCCCGCCAGTGCTTCGGCTACTTTGCCTTGGTCGTCCTCCACCATGCGTACTTGCAGGGTGGCGGTGCGGCCCAGGATGTCCTTGGCCTTGGCGGTGTCCTGTACGCCAGGCAGTTGCACCACGATACGGCTCGGGCCGGCTTGCTGGATCACCGGTTCGGCCACGCCCAGTTCGTTGACGCGGTTGTGCAGGGTGGTGATGTTCTGCTTCACGGCGTCACCCTGGATGCGGGTGATTTCTTCCGGTTTCAGTTTCAGCGTCAGGCGGTAGTTGGCGTCGTCGCTATCGAACGTGACCGAAGGCAGGGTGCGCGCCAGCTTGTCGGCCGCTGCTTTCAGCGTTTCGGCGTCACGCAGCTGGACTTCCAGTGTGGTATCACCCTGGCGCTTGATGGCGCCATAGCGGATCTTGGCCGCCTTCAGCTCGCGGCGCACGTCGCCGGCGTAGCGTTCCATGGTTTTATCCACGGCGGCCTTCATGTCCACTTCCAGCAGGAAGTGCACGCCACCGCGCAAGTCCAGGCCCAGGAACATCGGGTTGGCGTGCAGGCGGGTCAACCATTCCGGCGATGCCGGCAGCAGGTTCAGGGCAATGATGTAGGTGTCACCCAGCGCTTGCTGGATGGCATCGCGCGCCTTGATTTGGGTATCCGGGTCCTTGAAGCGCACTTTCAGGCTGCTGCCGTCCAGGAAAATGCCTTGCGGGGCGATGCCTTGCTGCTTCAGGGTGGTTTCGATGCGGGCCATCAGTGCGGTGTCCACCGGGGTGGACTGGCGCGTGCTGGAAATCTGGACCGCCGGGGTTTCGCCAAAGAAATTGGGCAGGGTATAGATTGTGGCGGTGACGAGCACCAGCGCAATCAGTAGGTATTTCCAGATCGGGAAGCGGTTCATGGAAAGCTTGACAGGAAAAGGGCCGCCAATGCGGCCCGGGGGTTACAGGGACTTGATGGTGCCTTTTTCCAGCTTGGCAGCCACGGCACCGCGCTGAACGTTGATTTCCACGCCGTTGGCGATTTCCACGCTCAGGTACTGTTCGCCGCATTTGGTCACGCGGCCGATGATGCCACCCTGGGTGACCACTTCGTCACCCTTGATGATTTCGGACAGCATCTTCTGGTGTTCTTTCATCTTTTTCTGTTGCGGGCGAACCAGCAGGAACCAGAACAGGATGAAAATGACGATCATCGGCAGGAATTGCATGAAGTCTGCAGCGCCGGTATTGGCGAAGGCCGGGGGGATAAACATTCGGGGTCTCCCTTTATGTAGGTGTTTGTTGGTCGGGTGAGTGATGAAAGCGTCAAGTGGGGCATTGTAGCCAGCGCGTGCCCACTTTCCAACCGTGCCAAAGGTTGGCCGCAGTGCGATGGGACTGCGGCCAACCCGCTCAGTTCACGCCGCGCGCGCGGCGTTCGTGGAAGCTGGCCTGCCAGTCGGGGAAGCGGTCGGCGTCGATGGCGTCGCGCATCTCCTGCATCAGCACCTGGTAGTAGTGCAGATTGTGGATGGTGTTCAGGCGCGCGCCCAGGATTTCGCCGGTGCGGTGCAGGTGGTGCAGGTAGGCGCGGCTGAAGTGGCGGCAGGTGTAGCAGTCGCACTGTTCGTCCAGCGGCTTCTTGTCGTCCTTGTAGCGCGCGTTCTTGATCTTCACGTCGCCCCACTGGGTGAAGATCCAGCCGTTGCGGGCGTTGCGGGTCGGCATCACGCAGTCGAACATGTCGATGCCGTTGGCCACGCCGTGTACCAGGTCTTCCGGCGTACCCACGCCCATCAGGTAGTGCGGCTTCTCGGCCGGCAGCATGTCTTTCAGCTCGGTCAGCATGCGGTACATCTCGGGCTTGGGTTCGCCCACCGACAGCCCGCCGACGGCAATGCCGTCAAAGCCGATGTCCATCAGACCGTCCAGCGATTCCTGGCGCAGGTCGCGGTACAGGTTGCCCTGCACAATGCCGAACAGCGCGTTGGGGTTTTTCAGGTCGTCGAAGGCGCGGCGCGAACGCTCGGCCCAGCGCAGGCTCATGCGCATCGACTTGGCGGCAGTGGCGTGGTCAACCTGGCCCGGCGTGCATTCGTCGAAGATCATTACGATGTCCGAGTTCAGTACCTTCTGGATTTCCATCGACTTTTCCGGCGACAGGAACAGCTTGTCGCCATTGACCGGGCTCTGGAAGGTGACGCCTTCCTCTGAAATCTTGTTCATGGCGCCCAGGCTGAATACCTGGAAGCCGCCGGAGTCGGTGAGGATGGGTTTGTCCCAGCCGATGAAGTCGTGCAGGCCGCCAAACTGCTCGATGATCTCCAGGCCCGGGCGCAGCCACAGGTGGAAAGTGTTGCCCAGAATGATCTGGGCCTTGATGTCGTGCAGCTCGTGCGGGCTCATCGCCTTCACCGAGCCATAGGTGCCCACCGGCTGGAAGACCGGGGTCTCCACTGTGCCGTGGTTCAGTTCCAGTGTGCCCCGGCGCGCGCCGCCCGAGGTTTTGTGCAGGGTAAACTTCAGCATGTGCTTGATATTGTTCGTCGGATTCCGAAAATCAGCCCGCCAGTATACACCCCGCTGCCGCCGATTGCCCGCTGTTTGCTTGCCAGCGCGGCGCTAAAGCGCTAATATCAGCTCTCCTGACAACAGGCACGTAGCTCAGTTGGTTAGAGCACCACCTTGACATGGTGGGGGTCGTTGGTTCGAATCCGATCGTGCCTACCAGTATTCAGCAGGGAGTAAACCCATGTTCAAGCGAACTACCACCACCCGTACCTCGCGTTAATACCGAGCCTACGGGTACCCTGTTCCGAAACGGAAGGGTTACTCCTTGCAAACAGAAAAGTGCGGCTCGAGCCGCACTTTTTTTTTGGTCTGATTTTTTGACGTCCGTCCACCTCATTGCTTAGAAAGCTGGAGTTGCTATGCCTGACATTCGCCTGCCCGACGGTTCCATCCGTTCCTTCGACAAGCCGGTAACGGTGCACGAAGTGGCTGCGTCCATCGGCACCGGTCTTGCGCGTGCAGCGCTGGCTGGCCGTGTGGACGGCCAACTGGTCGATACCTCCTACCAGATTGCGGCCAACGCCGACCTGGCCATCATCACCGATAAAGACGCTGACGGCCTGTCCATCATCCGTCACTCCACCGCCCACTTGCTGGCTTACGCGGTGAAAGAGCTGTTCCCGGAAGCCCAGGTCACCATCGGCCCGGAAATCGAAAACGGCTTCTACTACGACTTCGCCTACAAGCGCCCGTTTACGCCGGAAGACCTGGTCGCTATCGAGAAAAAGATGGCCGAGCTGGCCAAGAAGGATATTCCGGTCGAGCGTTACGAGCTGTCGCGTGACGAGGCGGTGGCCTACTTCAAGGGCATCGGCGAGGCGTACAAGGCGGAAATCATCGAGTCGATCCCGGCCGATCAGGTGCTGAGCCTGTACCGTGAAGGCGACTTTACCGACCTGTGCCGCGGCCCGCACGTGCCGTCCACCGGCAAGCTGAAAGTGTTCAAGCTGATGAAAGTGGCCGGTGCTTACTGGCGTGGCGACAGCAACAACGAGATGCTGCAGCGTATCTACGGTACTGCCTGGACCAAGAAAGAAGATCTGGAACAGTACCTGCACATGCTGGAAGAAGCCGAAAAGCGCGACCACCGCAAGCTGGGCAAACAGCTGGACCTGTTCCACCTGCAAGACGAAGCGCCGGGCATGGTGTTCTGGCACCCGAAAGGCTGGGCGCTGTGGCAGAGCATCGAGCAATACATGCGCAAGACCCTGGCCGCCGCCGGTTACCAGGAAATCCGTACCCCGATGGTGATGGACCGCATCATGTGGGAAAAGTCCGGCCACTGGGAAAACTACCGTGAAGGCATGTTCACTACCGAGTCGGAAAAGCGCGACTACGCAGTGAAACCGATGAACTGCCCGGGCCACGTGCAAGTATTCAACAGCGGCCTGCGTTCCTATCGCGACCTGCCGATGCGCCTGGCCGAGTTCGGTGCCTGTCACCGTAACGAGCCGTCCGGCGCGCTGCACGGCATCATGCGCGTGCGCGGCTTTGTACAAGACGATGCCCACATTTTCTGTACCGAAGACCAGATCATTGCGGAAGCCAAGGCCTTCAACGAGCTGACCATGGCGGTGTACAAGCGCTTCGGTTTCGACAATGTGTCGGTCAAGCTCTCGCTGCGCCCGGAAAAATACGCCGGTACGCTGGAAACCTGGAACCGTGCCGAAGAAGGCCTGCGTGAAGCGCTGCGTGCCTGCGGCATCGAGTGGGAAGAGCTGCCGGGCGAGGGCGCGTTCTATGGCCCGAAGATCGAGTACCACATCAAGGACGCGCTGGGTCGCTCCTGGCAGTGTGGTACCCTGCAGCTGGATTACGTGCTGCCGGAGCGTCTGGACGCCGAGTACGTGGCCGACGACAACAGCCGCAAGCGCCCGGTAATGCTGCACCGCGCGGTGCTGGGCTCGCTGGAGCGCTTTATCGGCATCCTGATCGAGAACCACGCCGGGGCCTTCCCGTTGTGGCTGGCGCCGGTGCAGATGGTGGTGATGAACATCACCAGCTCGCAGGCCGAATATGCCGACAGTGTGGCCAAGAAGTTGCGCGAACACGGCTACCGCGTTGATCTTGACTTGAGAAACGAAAAGATCGGCTATAAAATCCGCGAGCACAGCCTGCAGAAGCTTCCGTACCAGATCGTCATTGGCGACAAAGAGATGGAAGGCGGGCTGGTTGCCGTGCGCGCCCGGGGTGAAGACCTAGGGCAAATGCCGCTCGACGCGTTCATCCAGCACCTGGATGCCGCGCTGGCGCAGGCTTAATGCACGGATACGATGAATTTCTTTAGGAGTAATTGCTATAGCTCAGGAACGTGAACCACGGATCAACGGTGAAATCACCGGCCGTGAAATCCGCTTGGTCGGTGAAGAAGGCGAACAACTTGGTATCGTGACCGTGCGTGAAGCACTGGCCATGGCCGAAGAGCGCGAAGTTGATCTGGTGGAAATTTCCCCGACAGCCCAGCCGCCTGTGTGCAAACTGATGGACTACGGCAAGTTCAAGTACCAACAGTCCAAGAAGAAGCACGAAGCCAAGCTGAAGCAGAAACAGATCCAGGTGAAGGAAATCAAATTCCGTCCTGGTACCGACGATGGCGACTACAACGTCAAGCTGCGTAACCTGATCCGCTTCCTGACTGAAGGCGATAAGGCCAAGATCACGCTGCGTTTCCGCGGTCGTGAAATGGCGCACCAGGATATCGGTCTGGCGCTGCTCAAGCGCGTCGAGGCCGATCTGGCAGAAGTAGGGACTGTCGAACAGTTCCCGAAACTGGAAGGTCGCCAGATGGTGATGATGATTGCCCCGAAAAAGAAATAATCGGTTATAATCATCGACTTCGACACGGCAGGTTCGCCTGCCGTGTTGATTTTGTAGGCCGGCAACGGCTTGCAACAAAAGCGTGACGCAGTGGTTTCAAGTGCCTGTTGGCCACCCTGTGTCTAATCTAACGAAATTCAGCAGGAGATTTCCATGCCGAAGATGAAAACCAAATCGAGCGCGAAAAAGCGTCTCAAAGTGCTGGGCAATGGCGGCGTTAAGCGCTCCATGGCTTTCAAACGTCACATCCTGACCAAGAAAACCACCAAGAGCAAACGTCAACTGCGTGGTACCACCATGGTTCACGCTACCAACATGGCCTCTGTTCGCGCCATGATGCCTTACGCTTAAGGAGACCTGAAGAATGCCACGCGTAAAACGCGGTGTAACCGCACGTGCTCGTCACAAGAAAATCCTCGCCCTGGCGAAAGGCTACCGCGGCCGTCGCAAGAACGTCTACCGCATCGCCAAACAGGCGGTGATGAAAGCCGGTCAGTACGCCTACCGCGACCGTCGTCAGAAGAAGCGTCAGTTCCGTCAACTGTGGATTGCTCGTATCAACGCTGCAGCTCGTGAAAACGGCCTGCCGTACAGCAAATTCATGAACGGCCTGAAGAAAGCGCTGATCGAAATCGACCGTAAGGTACTGGCTGACCTGGCCGTATTCGACAAGCCGGCATTTGCGCTGATCGTTGAGAAAGCGAAAGCCGCCCTCGCTTAATCGCAGGACACTAAAAAGGGAGGCTTATGCCTCCCTTTTTTTTCGATTTGGCCCACGAGAGCATTCACCCGAGCGACCGCGTTCCGGTGAGTTTTCTTCCGCATACTGGTGCGACCCATGAGCAATGTTGACGTGATTCTCAAGGAAGGCCTGGCAGCCCTCGATACGGTTGCCGACCTCGTTGAACTGGAACAGGTCAAGGCCCGCTACCTTGGTAAGAGTGGCGCGCTGACCGAGCTTCTGAAACAGCTGGGCAAACTGTCGCCCGACGAGCGCAAGAGCGCCGGTGCTACCATCAACGCCGCCAAGCAGGCGTTCGAGACCCGTCACAACGAAGTGCGCGACGCTTTCAATGCTGCCAAGTTGGCCGCACAGCTAGCAGCCGAGTCGCTGGATGTCACCCTGCCGGGCCGTGGCAGCAAGCCCGCCGGCCTGCACCCGGTGACCCTGACGCTGGAGCGCATTACCGGCTTGTTCGCCAGCATGGGCTTTGAAGTGGCCGACGGTCCGGAAATCGAAACCGATTTCCACAACTTCCAGGCGCTGAATATCCCGGAAAACCACCCCGCCCGCGCCATGCAGGACACCTTCTACGTAGAAGGCGGCGACGTGCTGCGTACCCATACCAGCCCGATCCAGGTGCGTTACATGCTGGACAACAAGCCGCCGATCAAGATCGTGGCGCCGGGCCGCGTGTACCGTGTGGATTCCGACGCGACCCACTCGCCGATGTTCCACCAGATGGAAGGCCTGTGGATCGACGAAAACGTCAGCTTTGCCGACCTCAAGGCCACGCTGACCGACTTCCTGCGCCGCTTCTTCGAGCGTGACGACCTGCAAGTGCGCTTCCGTCCGTCGTTCTTCCCGTTCACCGAAACCTCGGCCGAAATCGACGTGCTGGACGACCGTGGCCGCTGGCTGGAAGTAGGCGGTAGCGGCATGGTGCACCCGAACGTGCTGCGCAACGTCGGCATCGATCCGGAAAAATACATCGGCTTCGCCTTCGGTATCGGTCTGGACCGCTTCGCCATGCTGCGTTACGGCGTCAACGACCTGCGCCTGTTCTTCGAGAACGATCTGACCTTCCTGAAACAATTCAACTGATCGCGACGGAGACTCATCATGCAATTTTCCGAACAATGGCTGCGCAGCCGCGTTAATCCGTCGCTGAGCACAGACGAGCTGTCCTACCTGCTGACCATGGCAGGCCTGGAAGTGGAAGAAGTGACCCCGGCTGCCCCCGCTTTCAGCGGTGTGGTAATCGCCGAAGTGAAAGAATGCGTCAAGCACGAAAACGCAGACCGCCTGCGCGTCACCAAAGTGGACGTTGGCAGTGGCGAGCTGGTGCAGATCGTGTGCGGTGCACCCAACGTCGCGGTAGGCGTCAAGGTGCCGTGCGCGCTGCCGGGCGCCATCCTGCCGGGCGACTTCAAGATCAAACCGACCAAGATGCGTGGCGTCGAATCCGGCGGCATGCTGTGTTCCGGCAAGGAGCTTGGCGTGCCGGAAGACGTCGACGGCCTGATGCTGCTGCCGGCTGACGCGCCGGTGGGCCAGAATATCCGCGACTACCTGGGCCTGGACGACAGCCTGTTAACGCTGAAGATTACCCCGAACCGCGCCGACTGCCTGTCGATTCGCGGTATTGCCCGCGAAGTGGCCGCGCTGACCGGCAGCCCGCTGGCTGCCTGGGACATCGCCGCCGTGGCGCCGCAAACCGACAGCAAGCTGGCCGTCACCATCGCCGATAACGCGCCGTGCGGCCGTTACGTTGGCCGCGTGGTGAAGAACGTCAACGCCGCCGCAGCCACCCCGGACTGGATGAAACGCCGTCTGGAACGTTCCGGCCTGCGCTCCATTTCCGCCATCGTCGACATCACCAACTACATCCTGCTGGAGCAGGGCCAGCCGATGCACGCCTTTGATCTGAGCAAGATCAACGGTGGCATTACCGTGCGCATGGCCGCCGACGGCGAGAAGCTGGTGTGCCTGAACGAGAAAGAAGTGGCGCTGACGCCGGACCTGATGGTGATTGCCGACGACCAGCAGCCGCTGGCCATCGCCGGCATCATGGGCGGCCTGGACAGTGGTGTGACCACCGCCAGCCGCGACATCTTCCTGGAAAGCGCCTTCTTCCAGCCTGAAGCCATCGCCGGCAAAGCCCGTGCCCTGGGCTTCGGCTCCGATTCCAGCTACCGCTACGAGCGCGGCGTGGATTTTGCCCTGCAGACAGAGGCCATCGAGCGCGCTACCGCGCTGGTGCTGGAAATCTGCGGCGGCGAAGCCGGCCCGCTGACCGAAACCGTCGGCCAGCTGCCGCAACGCGGCAGCGTGACGGTGCGTACCGCCCGCGTGGCCAAGGTGCTGGGCGTGGCGCTGAGTGCCGAGCAGATTGCGGCCATCTTTACCCGTCTGGGCCTGGCCTTCGAGCAAAATGACGCCGGCTTCGTGGTGAGCGCACCGAGCTTCCGCTTCGACATCGCCATCGAAGAAGACCTGATCGAGGAAATCGCCCGCGTTTACGGCTACGACAACATCCCGGCCGAGGCCCCATTGGCCGCACAGACCATGCTGCCGCAGCCGGAAGGCCTGCGCGTGCGCAGCGACGTGCGCCGCCTGCTGGCCGGCCGCGATTTCCAGGAAATCGTCAGCTACGCCTTTGTGGAAGAAAAGTGGGAGCGTGATTTCGCCGGCAACGCCGACGCCATCCGCCTGCTGAACCCGATTGCCAGCCAGATGAGCGTGATGCGTTCTACGCTGATCGGCGGTCTGGTCGATACCCTGGCGGCCAACCTCAACCGCAAGCACAGCCGCGTGCGCGTGTTCGAAATCGCCCGTGTGTTCCGCAAGCAAGCCGATGGCAGCGTGCAGCAGCCGGAAGTGATTGCTGGCCTGGCGCACGGTAGCCGTGTTGACGAGCAGTGGGGCAGCAAAGCGGAACGCGTCGACTTCTACGACATCAAAGCCGACGTTGAGGCGCTGCTGGCGCCACGCGTGGCGTCCTTCCGCAAAGCCGCACATCCGGCCTTCCACCCGGGCCGTTGTGCCGAGGTGCTGCTGGATGGCCAGGTGGTGGGCGTGCTGGGCGAGTTGCACCCGCAGTGGGTACAGGCTTACGGCCTGGGCAACGCACCGGTACTGTTCGAGCTGGCGGTTGAGGCGGTAGAGCAGGTTGGCCGCGTGCAATTGGCCGCGGGCAGCAAGTTCCAGCCGGTACGCCGCGACCTGGCACTGGTGGTGGACGAGGCAGTCGAAGCCGCCTCGGTACAGGCTGCGATGCAGGCTGCTGCCAGCGAAGTGGTACGCGAGCTGGCGCTGTTCGACGTTTACCGTGGCAAGGGTGTGGACGAGGGCAAGAAGAGCCTGGCGTTCCGCATCATTCTGCAAGCCGCCGACCGCACCCTGGTGGACGAGGAAGTGGAGCAGGCGGTGGCCGCCATGCTGGCTGCTGCCCAAGGCGCCGGTGCCGTGCTGCGCGCCTGATCATCAACCCCTTCGGCCACCCGCAAGGGCGGGTGGCCCTTGTAATACGATGTTGTAGTGAGGAATTGTCATGACGTTGACCAAAGCCGAACTGGCTGACCTGCTGTTTGATAAGGTGGGCCTGAACAAACGCGAAGCCAAGGACATGGTGGAATCTTTCTTCGAAGAGATCCGCGCCACCCTGGAAACCGGCACCAGCGTGAAACTGTCCGGTTTCGGTAACTTCCAGCTGCGCGACAAGCCGCAGCGCCCGGGCCGTAACCCCAAAACCGGCGAAGAGATTCCCATCACCGCCCGACGCGTGGTAACTTTCCATGCAAGTCAGAAACTCAAGGGAATGGTTGAACAACATCATGCCGACAAACAAGGCTGAGCTGCCGGCAATTCCGGCCAAGCGTTACTTCACCATCGGTGAAGTCAGCGAGCTGACGGGCGTCAAGCAGCACGTGCTGCGCTACTGGGAGCAGGAATTCTCCGAGCTGCGCAATGTGAAGCGTCGCGGTAACCGCCGCTACTACCAGCACGGCGAAGTGCTGCTGGTGCGTCGCATCCGCGACCTGCTGTACGACGACGGTTTCACGCTGCAAGGTGCACGCCAGCGCTTGCAGGGTGCCAGTGGCGAGCAGGCGCCGATGACGGCGCAGCAGGTCCGCGCCGAGCTGCAATCGATTATCGATTGGCTCGATATTTCGCTTGGCAAAGAGTGATAATGGCACTATAATTTTCACCTCTTTAGTCGGGGCGTAGCGCAGCCTGGTAGCGCACCTGCATGGGGTGCAGGGGGTCGGAAGTTCGAATCTTCTCGCCCCGACCAAAGACACCAATTCACAAAAAAGCCATCCGTTCGCGGGTGGCTTTTTTGCTTTTCAAACGCGGGCCAGCCAGGCGGGCAGGCTTTGCCGGTAAGCGGCCATTTCCTGGTGCAGCCAGTCGCGAAAGTCGGCCTGCTTGCGGCTAAGCTGCGGATGCTGCGGCCAGACCAGCCAGAGCGACGACGGGTGTGGCACGCTCAGCGGGCTGAGCTGGCGCAGGCGGCCGTCCGCCAGGTAGCGGGCCACCAGGCTGTAGCGCATCAGCGCGGCGCCTTCGCCTTGCAGCACGGCAGCCAGCAGCAAATTGCTGTCGTTGATCCACAGCGAGCCGGCCGGCGGCTCGGCCACCTGCGCCAGCTGGCACCAGCCATGCCATGATTCCACCGTGTGTACGATGGGGCTGGCCACGATCTGCGCCGGGCTCTGCGGCAGCCGCCCACCCAGAAAGTGGGGCGCTGCCACCACCACCAGCTGTTCCTGCAGCAATTCTTCCTGCTGCAGTCCTTGCCAGCCGCCACGCCCCATGCGAATGCCCATATCGATCTGGCCGTAGGCCAGCGGCTGGATATCCAGGCTGGCGTGCAGCGTAACGCTGTAATGCGGAAAGCGTTGCC
The DNA here is from genome assembly GCF_007644045.2 of Vogesella urethralis. Lineage (GTDB taxonomy): Bacteria > Pseudomonadota > Gammaproteobacteria > Burkholderiales > Chromobacteriaceae > Vogesella > Vogesella urethralis. The sequence goes on along the minus strand of NZ_VMDW02000051.1, from coordinate 89,224 downwards.
GGAACGCGGGCAGCCGTGGCAGCAACCATTGCTGCGCAAAGGACGGCAGCACCGCCAGTACCAGCGACTGCTGCGGCGCCAGCGGTTGCTGCAGCTGGCGGGTAGCGTCGGCCAGCTCGGCCAGCGTCACCCGCACTTTTAGCGCGTACGTGCGCCCGGCCTCGCTCAGCTGCAGCTTGCGGCCAACCTTGCTGAACAGCGAGATCGCCAGCTGGCTTTCCAGCAGTTTGAGCTGCTGGCTGACCGCGGAGTGGGTGATGCACAGTTCATCGGCAGCACGGCTGACGCTACCCAAGCGGGCGACGGCCTCGAAGCTGCGCAGTGCGGAGAGGGGAGGTAGGCTATTCATGTAAGTGATACTAACGGAAATGGCGAGAAATCATCGATTTTCAGCGGATATGACAGGCCCTAGACTCTCAACTAGCCCATTTTATTAGACTTGCTAACGCCATTATCTGGCCAGGAGGCTACATGGAAACCCTGCAACTGTACGTCGATCAGCGCTTTCTCAGCCCGTATGCCATGTCGGCATTCGTGGTGCTGCACGAGAAGGGGCTGCCCTTTGCCTGCCATGGCGTAGACCTGGACGCTGGTGACAACCTGCTGCCCGACTATGCCAACGCTTCACTGACGGCCAGGGTGCCGTTGCTGGTTGACGGGGATTTCCGGCTGTCGGAGTCGTCGGCGATTGCCGAGTACCTGGAGGCGCGTTACCCCGCGCCGGCGTATGCCGCTGTGTATCCGCAGGACGAGCAGCAGCGGGCGCGTGCGCGCCAGGTCCAGGCCTGGCTGCGTAGCGATCTGATGCCGCTGCGCGAGCAGCGCAATACCGAAGTGGTGTTCCTGCGGCCGGTGTCCACGCCGCTGGACGAGGCTGGCCAGCGCGCGGCCGCCAAGCTGATCCGCGTGGCAGAAGCCTGCCTGGCCGATGGCGCGGCCAACCTGTTCGGCGAGTGGTGCATTGCCGATACTGACCTGGCTGTGATGCTGCTGCGTCTGGTCAATAATGGTGACGCGGTGCCGGACAGGCTGGCCGATTACGCACGCCGGCAGTGGCAGCGCCCGTCGGTGCAAGCCTGGTTGGCCCGCCAGCCTGCGCAGGGGTAAGCGGCTGACGCGACGGCAGCTTTCTGCTATGTTGCCGGTCGCTCAGTCAAGGCAACAAAGCCACCGCGTGCGGTGGCTTTGTTGTTTGCCGGTAGGCGGGCACTCAGGCGCCGTCGAGGTAGTCGTAGCCGGGCCAGTCCAGCTGGTAGGCCGGGCGGTTTTTGGCGATCACGATGCGCTTGAGCATGCCGGCACGCAGCAGGTAGTCCAGCTGCTCGCGTACGTGCTCGCTGTGGCCGGCGGGTTGCAGATGGTGCAGGATGCGGGTTTCTTCCAGGCTGGCGGGAGCCCGGCTGCGCAGCATCTTCAGGATGCGGTAGATCAGTGCTTCGTCGCGTTGCATGGTGTGAGTTGTGTGTTGTGTGAACTATTAGTTAAATTTATTTATCAATCATATGGCGTTATTCGTCAAGAAACGTGAATTTATTGTTACATGTCATCGCTAACCAGTCCGCCTGATACCCCGTGCATCGGGGTGTGTTCCACCGCCATCGGCGACGACGTCTGCCTGGGCTGCGCCCGTACCTTTGCCGAAATCAGCTTCTGGGCTGAGATGAGCGCGCAGCAGAAGGCGCAGTGTTGGGCCAGCTTGCCGGTGCGCAAGGTGTGGATGGCCATCGTGCGTACCATGCCGGGGCATCTGGAAATCCTGCCCGGCCCTATGGGCGAGCAGGCGCGCTTTTTGTTGCGCGATGGTCGCGAGCTGTGGTTGGCGCAGCCATACCAACAGCAGGGGCAGCGCCTGGTGCCGCTACGCTGCGGCGGTGCCGATTTATTGCTGGATGTGGCACAAGATGCCTGGCCGCAGCATCTTTACGACTTTCTATCAGTTTGAAGCCCTATTTATGCAGCTGCTGTTTGTACTGTAAGCAGCCATGGTGCTAAGGTCGGGCTCTGTTTTCATCAGGGTGCAATCTAATGGCGCAAGACAGCAGCAAGGCAGACTTCTGGGATAGCCGCTATCAGAACAACGTGACGCCATGGGATAGCGCCGGTCTGCCATCCGGCTTTGCCGACCACGCCAGCATGCTGCTATCGGCCGTGCCTGCGGCCAAGGTACTGATACCTGGTTGTGGCACCGCCTACGAACTCGCCTGGTTGCGGCAGCATGGGGTAGATGCGCTGGCTTTCGATTTCAGCCCGCTGGCCGTCAATCGTGCCAGGGAGGCGTTCCCTGCTTGTGCCGACCGTATCCTGGAAGCCGATTTTTTCGGTCCCGCCATCGACGGGGCTTGGCACTGGGTGTACGAGCGGGCCTTTCTGTGTGCCTTGCCGCCGCTGTTGGCCAGCCGCTACGCTGTGCGCATGGCCAGCCTGATCCCCAGTGGTGGCGTGCTGGCCGGTTATTTCTTTTTGCGCGATCAAGTCAAAGGCCCGCCGTTCGGTTGCAGCCTGTTCAATTTGCAGCAACTGCTCGCGCCCTACTTTATGCTGGAAGAGCAGCAGCCCGTAGCGGCATCCTTGCCAGTGTTTGCGCCAGACGAATACTGGCTGACGTGGCGCAGACAGTAAAAGCTTGATTACTATCAACAGCTACTGAATAGTCAGCCGTGTTATTTGTAGATAGTATGTATCGATACGCCTTCGCCGCGTGCCTAATAAAAACGTAAGAGGAGAGCATGCAATGGACTGGTTCTGGAAGACCTACTTCCTGATTGAAAAGACTTTCTGGAATTCCCTTACCAAAAAGCTGTGCAGTTTTTTCTTTATCAGTCTGTTCCAGCTGGTGTTGATTGCTTACGTTTACCTGTCGCTGGAAGAAATCCGCTCGCTGGTGGGGGCGCAAACCCTCAACGCCGAGACGCTGGGCCAAGTGCATGCCTTGCTGGATCGCACCATTTACTGGTCGCTGGCGATCTGGGCGGTCTCGCTGCTGTTCATTGCGTTTATGGTGTGGTACCTGCGTTACCTCATCGTGCGGCCGCTACAGATGATCATCAATATCTTCCGCGAGATCGGCGCTGGCGAGGGTGATCTGTCGCGCGAGATTCCCACCATCACTTACGATGAAATCCGTGATCTTTCGTTGTCGTACAACGACTTCCTGAAAAAGATGCGCGAGATCATCAGCAATGTCCGCACCATGACCATGCGCATTGCGATGGACTCGGCGCGTACCCGCAAGAACATTACCCAGTCGGTGAGCAGTGCCAGCCAGCAGGCGGCGCTGGCCGGCCAGGTGAGCAGTGCCAGCGAGCGCTCCACCCAGGGCGTGATCCAGGTGTCGTCCGATACCCAGGAAATTTCGGCCACTACGCTGCACAACCTGGAGGTGGCGCGGGCATCCTACGCCGAGCTGCAGGACGCGGCGCACAAGATCGGTGGCGTCAGCCAGCGGGTGAACACCTTCAACGGTACCGTGGACGAGCTCAATAGCCGCTCGGCCAGCATCAAGACCATTGCCGACCTGATCAAGGACGTGTCCGAGCAGACCAACCTGCTGGCGCTGAATGCGGCCATTGAGGCGGCGCGCGCTGGCGAAGCCGGCCGTGGCTTTGCCGTAGTGGCCGATGAAGTACGCAAGCTGGCCGAACGCGTGAAGGTGGCGACCGATGAAATCAGCGGCAATATCGACGGCATGCTGAGCCTGGTGCAGAACACCAAGGACGAAACCTCGGTGATCACCCGCGACACCATGCAGGCCCGCGAGGTGGTGGATCGTTCTTCGCACCACTTCGGCCGCATGATGGGCGACTTCGAGAATACCGCCAGCCGTATGGCGCAGATTGCCAGCACCATGAACGAGTTTGCCAGTTCCAACCAGCAGATTGCGGCCAACGTGGGCGAGATCAGCGGCCTGAGCGAAACGGTATCGGTCAGCCTGAAGCAGTCGGAAGAAGATTCGGTGAAACTGTCGCGTGCAGCCGAAGAGGTGCAAGAGCTGGTGGCGCGCTTCATTCTGGGCGAAGGGGTATTCGATGAAACCATCGCGCATGCCCGCCACGCCTGCGATGAACTGACCCGCGTGCTGGAGGCGGCACAGCAGCAGGGCTGTGACATCTTCGACCAGCGCTATCAGCCCATTGCCGGCACCTCGCCCGCCAAGTACCACACCAGTTACGACACCCGGCTGGAAAAGCAGCTGCAAGCGGTGTACGACCGCGTGGTACAGCAGGTACAAGGCGGCCGTTTCTGCCTGCTGGTGGACAATAATGGCTATGCGCCTACCCACAACAGCTTTTACTCGAAACCCGTCAGCGGCGACCCGCAGCAGGACCTGGTCAACAGCCGCGATAAGCGCATTTTCAACGATCCCACCGGCCTGAAGTCGGCGCGCAACAAGCACCCGTTCCTGTTGCAAACCTATATGCGTGATACCGGCGAAATCCTGTCCGAGATTGCATTGCCAGTGATGATCGGTGGTCGCCACTGGGGTGCCATCCGCGTCGGTTTTGACCCCAGTTCGCTGTTTGTGCGGCAAGACTAAGGCGGTGAAATAGTGAACGAAGCCCCCGTATTGCAAGGTACGGGGGCTTTGCCGTTGATGGGTGGCAGATGTGCACCCTCGCTCAGCTTGAGCACGCTATATTGCTAGTACATAGTAGGGGGTAGCCGATGCGGTGGAGCAGAGTAGTGTGGATGCTGGTGTTGTCCTTGCCGGCACAAGCAGAAGAGCTGACGTTGCGGGTGATGGCGCGTGCCAGCCAGACGCAGGCGTATTTTCATCAGCTGCTGGTGGCGGCAATGGCACAAGCCGGAACGACAGTACACTTGAAAGAAGCGCCCGACATGCCTAATGCACGCGTCGAGTTGTTGCTGGCGCAAGGGCAGCTGGATGTGCACTGGTTCTTGCGTACCGCCAGCAGGGATCAGCGCTTCTTGCGTGTGGATCAGGGCCTGACAGACGGCATGATAGGCTGGCGTATCCTGATGGTGCCTCCGGGCGAGGCGGCAAGTTATGCGCGTCTGCGAACCCTGGCCGACCTGAAACGCAGTGGCAAGGTTGCGGCCATGGGGCACGGCTGGGCGGATGCCGGCATCTGGCAGCAGAATGGCTTGCCGGCCATTCAGCAGCGCTTGCCGATTGCCGACTTGTATCGTCTGGTGGCCAATGGCAATCGTGGCATGCATTATTTTCCGCGCGGCAGTATCGAGGTGGGGTTGGAGCAGCCGCACCATGCCGGGCTGGTAGCCGCACCCGGCGTGGTGCTGGTCTATCCGCAAGATTTTTATTTCTATCTGCCCACAGCCAAGCCTGAATTGCGGGCCCGGTTACAGCATGCCTTGCAATTGGCCGAGCAAAGCGGCTTACGCCAGCGTTTGTTCCGGCAGCATTACGGTGCGGCGTTGGCTGAATTGGCATTGGACAAACGGGTGCCGATCCGTCTGGCACTCCGGCCTGGCAAAGACTGATACCCGTGCGACTGTGGCGACCTCATGCCAGCTGGCCGGCATTTGCCATGTCATGTCATTGATAGCTTGCCGCTGCCCCGACGCTTCATGCAGACTGTCCGCAAAGGCAGCATGATGTTGGCACAGGAGAGGCTCGTGCAGGAGAACGCAAACCGGTACCGAAAACACGGCTTGTTGGCCGTGTTGTGGGCAGGCATGGCATTGGCGGGGCAACTGAAGGTGTGCGCTGAGTCTTGGCCGCCATTTTTGTACCGGGATGCGGATGGCGACGTCGCCGGCATGGGTGCCGAATGGATTAGCCGTGCAGCCGGCCAGCTCGGCATGCAGCCGCAATACCAGTTTTTGTCCCTGCATGCCTGTCGCAAGTTGGCCGCATTGGGTACTGTCGATGCGCTAGCCTTTACGCCGAATCGCGAGCAACTGGAAGGCTGGCTGTTTACCCGCGAGCCCATGGTGTTCTGGGTGCTCAGTGCCTTTGTGCCCTATCATTCTCCGCACCAGTCTTTTCGTGATCTGCGTCAGTTTGACGGCCAACGCGTGGGGTGGGGCCAGTTTTATCGCTACCCTGATCGCCTGGTGCTGAAGCGGGGTTGGCAACGGTTGACTGCGTTTGATGCCGAGGCCGTGTTTACCTTGCTGGTAAGAGGCAAGGTCGACGTGGTGTTTGACGACGAGCGCTTTGTGCATCAAACCCTTCCGTTACAGAGCCGGCGCCAGATGCGTGCCTTGCACCCGGCAGCCGCGGCCATGCCACAGCCGGTTGCCGTGCGGCCCGGCTTGCCGGCTTTGGTCCAAGCGCTGGACAACGAAGCGCAGGCCTGGCGCCAGAAAGGCCTGTTGGATCAGTTCTATCGCGCCCAGTACGACACCCCGCTTGAGCGCATTCTCGCCATCAGCGACTGATGTGATGGTCGTTCATTTGCGGCTGTGGCAGGTGGTTGTGGCCAACCAGTGCAGTGCGCCGTGGGCTGCCGCCTTGCCGCTGGCGAAGCAAGCTGTCAGCAGGTAACCACCGGTCGGCGCCTCCCAGTCCAGCATTTCACCCGCGCAGAACGTGCCCGGTACGGCACGCAGCATGCCGTATTCGTCCAACGCCTCGAATCGTACACCGCCGGCGGTGCTGATCGCTTCGTCCAGCGGGCGCGCCGTGTACAGGGTCAATGGCAGCGCCTTGATGGCCTTGGCCAGCGTGGCCATGTCGGTAAAGCTGTCCTTGTCCAGCAACTCGCGCAGCAGGCCGGCTTTGGCGCCGTCCAGTCCGCATTGCTTGCGCAGGTGGTTGGCCAGCGAGGCGGCACCCCGGCCGCGTTGCAGCTCGGCCAGCAGGCGTTCCGGGCTGCGGTCGGGCAGCAGGTCCAGCCAGACCGTGGCCTGGCCGTCGCGCGCGATGGCGTCGCGGATGGCGGCGCTGAAGGCATAGATCAGGTTGCCTTCCACGCCGCTGGCCGTCAGCACGAATTCGCCGCGGCGGCTGCAAGGTTGGCCGCAGGCGTCCACGAACGACAGCGTGACGCCTTTTAGCGCAGCGCCGGCAAACTTGGTGGCAAAGTGTTCGCTCCACGGCCGTTCGAAGCCGCAGTTGGCCGCCTGTAGCGGGGCAATGTCCACGCCGCGTTCGGCTAGCAGCGGCACCCAGCGGCCGTCGGAGCCGAGCTTGGCCCAGCTGCCACCGCCCAGAGCCAGGATGACGGCATCGCCCTGCCAGCAGGCTTCCCCGTCCGGTGTGACAAAGCGCAGGCTGCCGTCGGCTTGCCAGCCTTGCCAGCGATGGCGGACGTGCAGCTGCATGCCGGCTTCGCGCAAGCGTGCCAGCCAGGCACGCAGTAGCGGAGCGGCTTTCATCTCGCGCGGAAACACCTTACCCGAGCTGCCAACAAAGGTCTCGATGCCCAGCCCGTGTACCCAGGCACGCAGCGCGTCGGCGTTGAACGCATCCAGCATCGGCGCCAGCGCGGCCTGGCGCGGGCCATAGCGACGATAGAACGCGTCCTGCGCTTCGCTATGGGTAATGTTCATGCCGCCGACGCCGGCCAGCAGGAACTTGCGCCCGGGCGACGGCATGGCGTCGAAGACGTCTACCGTCACGCCGGCTTGCAGCAGCGTTTCGGCGGCCATCAGGCCGGCCGGGCCGCCACCGATAACGGCGATGCGGGGGAGGGAAGTGCTGGGCTGGGTCATGCGCAGTTCTTTCTGGATGCAAGGGCGGCAGGGGGAGGCGATTGTACCCAATGGCGGGCAAAAGCCAAGACTGCCTGCTATTTCATTAGGATGGCATTTGCCGCTGCTTGCCGGCAGTGTTTACAATCGCGGCCAAGTATTTGAGTTGTTTCTATTTTTGGGTGGTACTGAATTTTATGAGTTTTACTAGAGAACCGCGCGTTGACGCCAGGCTGTCTCCCAGCTTGCCGCGCCGCGCGACGGCCATCATCGAGCTGCCGGATGGTGTCTTGATGACGGCGCCGGCCAGTGGCCGTTTTACCCTGCCGGGCGGGGTATCCCAGCGCGGCGAGCTGCGATCGCAAGCCTTGCTGCGCCACATTCGTGAATACACCGGTTTGCGCATCAATTCCATGCTGTACCTGTTTGACCACGTTACCCAACACAATGCGCACAAGGTTTACCTGTGTATTGCCCAGGGCCAGGCCCGGCTGCAAGAGGGCGGTGCACGCCTGACGGTGGTGGATTCGCCGGACAGCACGATGGACATTCATATCGAGTCGCGCGCCATCCTGCGGCGCTATGCCAAGCTGCGCGGCGAAACCGGGCCCAAGAGCGACGCGGTGCGTGCCTTCCTGCAGCTGGCACGCTATATCGCCAAGGTGGATTGATGCCGGCCTGGCAAACGCTGGACGAGTTCGATTTTGACGCCCGCCTGGCCGCCACGCGCGGTATCAGCCTGGTGATGTTTGGCCAGCCGCATTGCGGTGCGTGCCGTGGCTGGCAGGCCATGCTGCCACAGTGGCTGGACGAGGGCAGCGTGCAGTTGTGGTACGCCGACGTGGCACAAGCCCAGGCTCTGGCCAGCCGTTTCGAGCTGTTCCAGCTGCCGGCGTTCGCGCTGTACCGCGATGGGGCGTTTCACGCCATGTGGCAAAGCGCACTGGCGGCCGACGCGGTGCAGCGCAGCTTGCGTACCACCCTGGCGGCCGCGCCGCAGGAAGAACCCTGAGCCCTTGCTGGCCAGGATGGCGGCTGCCGCCATGGACACAAAGCCTGCTTGCATTGCCAGCAGGCTTTGTCATGAGTTGGCCGCAGGCCTGTTGGCAGCGCTAGCGCCTAGCCAACTTGGCTGATCTGCTGCATCACCTCTGGCGGAAACACCGCTACCCCCATGCTGGTGGCCACGTTCAGCAGGCTGAACATCAACAGCAGCGCCACCGGCGCAAACAGCAAGGTGCCGGTCAGCGTGCGCAGCAGGCTGGCGCCGGTGGTGCGCGACAGTGCACGCAGCACGATGATCAGCCCCAGCGCACTGAGTACCATCGCCATGCCCTGGCCCACGTCGTCCGGCAGCCAGCTGGTCAGCGGCTCCAGCAGCTTGATCAGGTTGGCCGCCGTCACCAGGCCGAGCAGCGGCATGGCGACTACTGTGCCGCCACGGCGCAGCCACCAGCGCATGAAGGTGGCGTAAAGCGACGTTTCCATCATCACGTACAGCGCAAAGAAAAACGACAGCTGCAGCGGGTCGCCGGTGGCGCCGCTGGCGTGCGCCGTGGCTGCACTCATGATGCCGAGCGCGGCGTAGGCGATCAGCAGGTGAGACAGCGGGTACTGGTATTGCGCCAGCGGGGCGGTGCGCCAGCGCAGCAGATCGATGGCGTCGTGGATGAGCGGCACATTCATGCTTAGTCGAAGATCACGGTCTTGTTGTTGTACGCCAGGATGCGGTTTTCCAGGTGCCAGCGCACGGCACGCGACAGCACGATGCGCTCCAGGTCGCGACCTTTCTGGATCAGGTCGTCCACGTCGTCACGGTGCGAAATGCGCGTTACTTCCTGCTCGATGATCGGGCCGTCGTCCAGGATTTCGGTGACGTAGTGGCTGGTGGCACCGATCAGCTTCACGCCGCGGGCAAAGGCGCGGTGGTAAGGTTTGGCGCCGTCGAAAGCCGGCAGGAAGCTGTGGTGGATGTTGATGACGCGATGCGGGTAGCGCTCGACAAATTTCTGCGACAGCACCTGCATGTAACGCGCCAGCACGATCAGGTCGACATCGGCGGCTTCCAACAGGGCCCACTGCTGCGCTTCGGCTTCGGCCTTGTTTTCCTTGGTGACGTTGATCACATGGAACGGGATGCCGTGGAATTCTGCCAGGCGGCGGCAGTCGTCGTGGTTGGAGATGATCAGCGGGATGTCGCAGTCCAGCTCGCCAATGCTGTGGCGGTGCAGCAGGTCGACCAGGCAGTGTTCGTACTTGGAGACAAAAATCGCCATGCGCGGCTTGCGTACCGACAGCGACACCTGCCACTGCATATTGTGCTTTTCGGCGATCGGGGCAAAGGCCGCGTCGAAGCTGTCCATCGGCAGGCTAAAGCCGTTCAGGTCCCATTGCACGCGCATCAGGAACAGGTTTTCCACCGGGTCCTGGTGCTGGTCGGCGTGCAGGATGTTGGCGTTATAGGTCAGCAGGAAGTTGGCAATGGCTGCCACCAGGCCGTGGCTGTCCGGGCAGCTGATCAGCAGGGTGGCAGAATGACGGTTACTCATGGTTTGACTCTTTGTCTGTAGGTTTTGTTGGGGGCAGATGAAAAACGCCGCCGGCTGTAACGACAGACGGCGGCGTGCGGCTTGGGGTGTCTGCGTCAGGCGTTGAGATTGGCCGAATCCAGCGTGTTCTGCAACAGGGTGGCAATGGTCATCGGACCGACGCCGCCCGGTACCGGGGTGATGTAGCTGGCCACTTCGCGGGCAGCGTCGAATTCGACGTCGCCGCAGATCTTGCCGCTATCCAGACGGTTGATACCCACGTCGATCACTACGGCACCCGGTTTCAGCCAAGCGGCTTTCACGAAGTTGGGGATGCCGACGGCGGCAACCACGATGTCGGCGCGGCCAACCTCACCGGCCAGATCGGCAGTGGCGCTATGGCACACGGTAACGGTGGCGCGGGCCAGCAGCATTTCCAGGGCTTGCGGGCGGCCAACGATGTTGGAGGCGCCGACGATCACCACGTTCTTGCCTTTCGGGTCGATACCGTACTCTTCCAGCAGCGTCATCACGCCGCGCGGGGTGCACGGGCGCAGTTGCGGCATCTTGATGGCCAGGCGGCCCATATTGTAGGGGTGGAAGCCGTCCACGTCCTTTTTGGGGTTGATGCGTTCGATCACCAGTTGCGGGTCGATCTGCTTCGGCAGCGGCAGCTGCACCAGAATGCCGTCCACGCTATCGTCGGCGTTCAGCTGGTCGATGATGGCCAGCAGTTCTTCCTGGCTGGTGCTGCCCGGCAGTTCGTACGACAGCGAGCGCACACCGGCTTTTTCACACGAGCGCTTCTTGTTGTTGACGTAGATGCCGGATGCCGGGTCGTCGCCTACCAGAATCACCGCCAGGGCCGGCGCGCGCTTGCCGGCTGCCAGACGGGCGTCAACGCCTTCGCGTACGCGGTTGATCAGGGTTTCGGCAACGGCCTTGCCGTCGATGAGTTGTGCCGCCATGCTGCAGTCCACCATTAAGGTAATAGAGAAACGAAGGCGGGATTTTCTCATTTTTTAGGGTGCTTGCTCAATGGTTTCAAGGGTTTGAGCCGCTTTCTTTTTGCAGTGCAGCAGGGCTATGACGCAGGCGTTCCCGCTGTCGTTTTTGCGGGTAGCCCGGCCGCAGCAAAAAACCATGCAGATTTTTGGCAATTGCTGTTGACAGGGGGTGGGGTGGGCTGTATAGTTCGCCTCCTGTCGTCGGGGCGTAGCGCAGCCTGGTAGCGCATCTGCTTTGGGAGCAGAGGGTCGTGAGTTCGAATCCCACCGCCCCGACCACAACCACACCGATAGAGCGTCCGTAGCTCAACCGGATAGAGCACCGGCCTTCTAAGCCGGGGGTTACGGGTTCGATTCCTGTCGGGCGCGCCAGTCGCAATGTGGGTGCAGTACGCAGTATTTCAGTGGTGGATGTAGCTCAGTTGGTAGAGTCCAGGATTGTGATTCCTGTTGTCGTGGGTTCGAGCCCCATCATCCACCCCAGATCAAGCCCTGCTTGCCATGCAAGCAGGGCTTTTTCATTGCCGCTGCTGCGCCGCTACCGGCGGTGCGGATGGGCAAATTCTGGCGCTTAAGTGCGTGTTTGTTACGCTTTGCTATGCATTTCTGCTAAACGGGTGTCCCGAATCTGTAATAGCTTGTCGCAAGCGTAATTCACCGTATAATCGAATACATTTGCATGTATCCGATAGCCAGAACCTGACCATGACCACAATGCAGCCCATCAAACGACAAACCCTCACCAGTGCCGTGACCGAATCCTTGCGCCAGCGCATTCTTTCGGGCGAGTTTGCCGACGGTCAGCAACTGCGTCAGGAAGCGCTGTCCAACGAATACGGTGTCAGCCGCGTGCCGGTGCGCGAGGCGCTGCGCCAGCTGGAAGCCGAAGGCCTGATCCAGATCATCGACCACAAGGGCGCGCTGGTGTCCAAGCTGTCGCTGGACGACGTGCTGGAGCTGCTGGAAATCCGCGCCATGCTGGAAAGCGAACTGCTGCGTGCGGCCATTCCCTGTCAGGTGGCGGCGGATCACGACGCCGCCGATGCCACGCTGCGCGAATTCGAGCAGGCGCTGGCCACCAACGACATCCGCCACTGGGGCGAGTTGAATTCGCGCTTCCACCTGGCACTGTACCGTGCCGCCAAACGCCCCAACACGCTGGCGCTGATCGAGCAGCTGCATAACAAGACCGACCGCTACACCCGTATGCAGATCCTGTTTACCCGCACCATGGAGCGGGCGCACGAAGAGCATAGCAAACTGCTGGATTTGTGCCGCAAGGGCGCTGCCGACGAAGCGGCCGAGTTCCTGCGCTTCCACATCCTGTCTGCCGGCCACGCGCTGGAGGCCTACCTGCTGACGCAGGAACGCCGCTGATCCTGCGGCCAACCCTGTCGTTCTGCCCATACACCCTGCTTGCCTGCAAGCAGGGTGTTTTTGTTTGTGTTGCGCTCAGGGCTGACGCTGGCGGTCTTGCGGGTAGGCGTACATCACCTGTTGCTGCCGTACCTCGCCGATCACCGGCACGTCCAGCTCGATGGCTTCGTGGTCGGTGGCCGAGAACGGCTTGCGATAGGTGGTAATCAGGCCGGCTACGGGTTGCTTCAGGTTTTCCAGCGCCTGGCGGATGGCCGGGCCGTCGGTGCTGCCGGCCTGGCGGATGGCGGCCGCCAGCAGCAGCATGCTGTCGTAGCCTTGTGCCGCCGACGGTGGCGACGGGATGCGCAGGCCGCCATTGGCGTGCAGATAGCGGTTGATGAACTGCAAGCGCGCCGGCGTATTACCGTCCTGGATGAAGGTTTGCACCATGCGCGCCCCTACCGCGTTGGGGCCGGCGTTATCGATGAAGTTGGACATCGATAGCGTCCAGCTGCCGATGATGGGTACCCGCCATTCCATCTGCGCCAGCGTGTTGGCGATCTGCGCCAGCTCCGGGCCGATGGTGTAGGTCAGTACGCACTGGGCGCCGGCGGCGCGGGCTTTTTCCAGATACACGCTCATGTCCAGTTCGCCGTTGTTGAACTGGTCGGCGCTGACCGCTTTCAGCCCCTCGCTGGCCAGCGCTTTCAGCAAGTCTTGCTGCCCCAGCCGCCCGTAATTGCTGCTGTCACTTAGCACCGCGACCCGGCTGAAGCCGCGGCGCTTGGCTTCGCGCACGATCAGTGGTGCCTGCAGGCTATCGGACGCGGCGACGCGGAACACATAGTTGGCCGCATGCCGCGGCGGTGCGAACTGCTGGGTAATGATGTGCGCCGTCGCCACCGCCGTCATCGCCGGAATGCGTGCCTGCTGGTAGCGGATTTGCGACGCCAGTGCCACGCCGCTATTGGCAAAACCGACAGTCGCCACCACGCGCTGCTTGTCGATGAGCTCGCTGGCGATGCGCAGGCCCAGCTCGGGCCGGCCGCGGTCGTCGCGTTCTACCAGCTGTATTGGCCGCCCCAGCAAGCCGCCTTTGGCGTTGATGTCTTCTACCGCCAGCCGGATACCGTTGCGCATCGACAGCCCCATTGGCGAAGAGCCGCCGCTGAACGGGCCGGACAGCCCGACACGAATCGGCTCGGCAGCGTGGGCGCTGGCCAGCAACAACAGGCAAAGGCTAATCACACGACGCACGGGTGGCTCCTGATGGCGTGAAAACAGGGGGGCGCTTATTATCGCATTCCATTGCCTGCTGCGGCCAACCTGCCATGCCCATGCGTACCTCGCGCTTTTACACCTCGTTGCGGCGTAGCCGTGTTTACCGGCTGATGCCCAATAGCACCATCGTGCTGTTCTTCCTCACCATGGCCGTGATGCTGTGGACGCTGGATGCCCGCGAGAACGAACAACAGCGCACCGACCTGGCCAAGGACACCTTGTGGGCGGAGCAGACTATGCGCCTGCGGCTGGACGGCCACCAGGCCGAGCTGGCGCAGATGGCCCGCGACATCGGTCGCCAGGACATGAACGAAGACGACTTCCTGGTACAAGCTTCGCAGTTTATGGGCAATACCCCGGAAATGGCGGCCGTGGTATGGGCCGACGCCAGCTACACCGTGCGCTGGATCGCGCCTTATGAGGAGTCTGGCCTCGCCGCCGGTGCCGGCTTGTCCGGCGTGCGCATCAACGCCTATCTCGCCGCGCGCAATGACGGCCATGCTCGCTTTAGCGATCCCTACCTTAGCGATGGCGGGGAGTGGCGTTTCGACCTGATGGTGCCGGTGTACCGGGATACCCAGTTCCGCGGCATGGTGATCGGCATCTACCAGGCCGGCGCCTTCGTCCGGCGGGTGCCGCCGTCGTGGTTTGCCGAAAAATATCAGCTGGCGCTGCAGTCCGGCCAGCAAGTGCTGGCGCGCAATGCACAGAGCCAGCCTTCGCTGGGCGTGAGGCAGAGCATTCACTTTGGCGGCACCTCGCTGGTGCTGGAAGCGCACCCGGTGCGGGGTGACGTCAACAAAAACCGGCTGATCCAGCTGGGGCTGATCACCGGCTTGTCGGTGCTGACCTTGCTGTCGCTGTTCAGCCTGTCGCGCCATATCCGCCGCCGTATCGAAGCCGAACGCGAACGCGACCGTGTTTACAAACTGTCGCGCGAATGGCTGGGGGTGATGCGCGAAGACACCACGCTGCTGCACATGAACCCGGCGTTTGTACAGGGGCTGGGTTACAGCGCCGAGCAGCTGCAGGGCACCTCGTTCCTGAACTACCTCGACCCGCAACAGCGCGAAGATACCCGCCACATGCTGCGCCAGTTGCTGGACGCCGGCAGCGTGGACCGCTACGTGGAAACGCGCATGATCAACCGCGACGGCAGCGTGCTGTCGCTGGCCTGGGCCATCAGCCCGCTGCCGGACGCCGGCGTGCTGTACCTGTCCGGCCGTGACATCACCGCCGAGAAACTGGCCGAGCAGGCCTTGCGCCACGAATACATGTTCCGCAAGGCGATGGAAGACTCGCTGGTGGTGGGCATTCGCGCCATCGATCTGGACGGCCGCATCAGCTACGTCAACCCGGCGTTCTGCCGCATTACCGGCTTTGGCGAAGACGAGCTGATCGGCCTGCGCCCGCCTTACCCGTACTGGTCGCCCGACGTGGCGCCGCTCAACTACGACGCGCTACGGCGCACACTGTCGGGCGCCAATAGCCAGCAGCTGTTCGAATCGGTGATGCAGCGCAAGAATGGCGAAAAATTCTACGGCCAGATGCTGATTTCGCCGCTGATCGACGCCGATGGCGTGCATACCGGCTGGATGGCCGCGCTGACCGACATGACCGAAAAGCGCGAGGCGCAGCAGGCGCTGGAAGCGGCCAACGAGCGCTTCATCGCGGTAATCGAAGGCCTGGACGCGGCGGTGGCCGTGGTGCGGCCGGAAACCCAGCAGCTGCTGTTCTGCAACCAGCGCTACCGACAATGGTTGGCCGCCGCCAGCGAAGACGACGGCGTCGAGTATTGCGATCTACGCCTGCGCCAGATGCTGCAGCACGCCAATACCGACCAGGAGTTGTGGCTGGACGATCCTGGTCGCTGGTTCCTGCTGCGCAGCCGCCCGGTACGCTGGGTGGACGGCCAGCGCGTGCAGATGCTGATCCTGACCGACATCACCGAGCAGCGTGACGCCGAACAGCGTTACCAGGAGCAGCTGCAGAAGCTGCAAGCCACGTCGCGGCTGATCACCATGGGCGAGATGGCGTCCACGCTGGCGCACGAACTGAACCAGCCGCTCTCCGCCATCGCCAACTACCAGGCCGGCTGCGTGGAGCGCCTGCGCCAAGGCAAGGCGACGCCAGCGTCACTGATTCCGGTGATGGAAAAGATCACCGCCCAGGCCGAGCGCGCCGGCAAGATCGTGCGCCGCGTGCGCGAGTTCGTGAAGCAGAGCGAGCCGGTGCGCAAGGAGGCCGACATCGGCGACATCATCGATGCGGCGTTGGCCATCGCCGAGATCGAGGCGCGGCGGCTGGGCAGCACCATCAACGTACACCTGGCGGCCACGCTGCCGCCGGTGCATGTCGACCCCATTTTGATCGAGCAGGTGCTGCTCAACCTGATCAAGAACGGCATGGAAGCGATGCAGCAGCTGCCGCAGGCCGAGCGCGAGCTGGAAGTGAGCGTGCAGCGCCAGCACAGCAAGCGGGTGGAGGTGGCCATTGTCGACCGCGGCCATGGCGTGCCGGACGCGCTGAAGTCGCAGCTGTTCGACGCTTTCTTTACCACCAAAAGCGACGGCATGGGCATGGGCCTCAATATCTGTCGCTCCATCATCGAGTTCCATCAGGGTCAACTCTCAGTGGAGGATCACCCGTTGGGTGGTACCATTTTCCGTTTTACATTGCCGGTGTTTGAGCCATGACTGCAGCCAAGAACATTTGCATCCACCTGGTCGATGACGACGAGGCCTTTCGCGACTCCCTGCTGTGGCTGCTGGAAAGCCACGACTACCAGGTGGCCTGCCACGACAGCGCCGAAGGTTTCCTCACCCGCTACCAGCCCACGGCAGGCAGCGGCTGCCTGATCCTGGATATCCGCATGCCGGGCATGAGCGGGCTGGAGCTGTACGAAGAGCTGCAGGCGCGCGGCAACACCTGGCCGGTGATCTTCATTACCGGCCACGGCGACGTGCCGATGGCGGTGCAGGCGGTGAAACGCGGTGCGCACGACTTTCTGGAAAAACCGTTCAACCAGGAAGCGCTGCTGGCGGCGGTGGACAGCGCGCTGGCTGCGGCGGCCAACCAGGCGCAGAGCGTGCAGGAAGCCAACCAGTGCGAGACGCGGCTGGCCACGCTGACCACCCGCGAACGCGAGGTACTGGAGCGGGTGATCGAAGGCAAGATGAACAAGATCATCGCCGACGAGCTGGGCATCAGCATCAAAACGGTGGAGGCACATCGCGGCAAGATGATGGACAAGATGGGCGTGCGCTCGATCGCCGACCTGGTACAGACCGTGGTGGCCTACCGCCAGCAGAAGGCGCGCTAGGGTTGGCCGCAGCATGGCGCATGCTGCCCGCGCTGGAGCGGGCGATGGCCGCCAGCTGCAGCGCGGCTGGACAGGCAGGACGCCTAGGTGTTTCCCCAATAGGCGTTGCCGGTGGCGGGGCGCACAATCGCTGCAGCATCCCTTGACCCGGATGTGTTGCGTTTTGCCTCCTGCTGCCGTCTCGGCAGCGTTTGTTGCGCCCGTCCGGTAACAAGGCGGGATCGCCGACTCACCCGGCTTGCCGATGCAGCCGGGTTTTTCTTTATCCGGCCCCGGATGCGGGCTCGTCCAGCCAGCTCAGCTGGCCGTGGCAGGCCTCGCCCAGCAGGGTTTGCAGCGTGCTGGCCTGGCTGGCCGGCAGGCTGAATTGCAGGGTGACCGCGTCGTGATGGCTGACGAGCAGCAGCTCGGCGCCGTGTTGTTGCAACAGGCGGCGCAACAGGCCTTCCTGCGCGTAAGGCACCTGGCAGGCCAGCTGTTGCCGCGCCACTTTTTCTTCGCGCGCCACCCCGTCCAGCGCCCGTGCCACAGCGTCGGTATAGGCGCGCACCAACCCGCCAGCGCCCAGCTTCACGCCGCCGTAGTAGCGCACCACGGTGGCCAGTACGCCGTCCAGCTGCTGGTGTCGCAGTACGTCCAGCATGGGCCGCCCGGCGGTGCCGGACGGTTCGCCGTCATCGTTGGCCGCCGAGTGCCCGCCAGCCAGCAGCGCCCAGCAGACGTGCGCTGCCGCCGGGTGGGCGGCCTTCAGCGCCGCAACCCGCGCCTGCGCCGCCTGGCGGTCGGCCATCGGCTCGACACAGGCCAGAAAGCGGCTTTTCTTGATTTCCAGTTCGGCGTGGCCGGGGTGGGACAGGGTATAGGGCATGACGGCGGAGGCAAGGGCAGGGGCGGGCATCATAACAGCCGGTGGCTGCGCGCTACAAAGCGCTGGCCGTGTTAGCGCAGCACGTACTCCACTTCGACGCCGCTGCCGTCGTCCAGGTAGTGCATGCGTTCGCACAGCCGGCGTACCAGGGCGATGCCGCGCCCGTGCATGGCCAGCTCGTCCGGCTCGTGCTGGGCGTAGCGGGTGTGGTCGAAACCGTGGCCGCTGTCGCGGATGGTCAGGCGTAGCAGCGGCCGCCCGTCCTCGGTGACGTGCGCCATCGCCACGTGGATCCAGCCTTGCTCCAGATTGAACAGCCGGCCAGCCCGGTTCAGCAGGTAGCTGGCAAAGCCGTTGCTGGAGTGCTTTTCGCTGGAGTCCAGCGCCAGGACGCCGTGATCCAGGGCGTTGTTGTACAGCTCTGTCACGATCAGCAGCATGTCGCTGAGCTGGGTGTCACTGAGGCCGATCTGGTTGAGCCAGCCCAGCAGGGTGGCCATGCCCAGCTCTTCGCGCAGCTCCTTGGGGCCGAAATCCAGTTGCAGCTGCCAGTTGCTCAGTTGGGTAAACGACGGTGGCGCGGCGGCCGGTTGCGGGCTGCCGAAACTGCCGGCACAGGGCACCAGCACCAGCGAGATGTCGTCGGCGTTTTCGGTGCCGGCCAGGTGCGCCATCACCTGTTCGCGTAGCTGCGCCAGCACCGCTTGGTCGTGACGCTGGTTCAGCTGTGCGGCCAACTGTTCCGGCGGCAGGATCTCGTTTTGCACGCTGCGCGCTTCGGTCAGCCCGTCGGAGCAGATCATCAGCCGGCCGGGGGCGGTCCAGCGGTAGACCTCGACGCCGGCGTCGAAGTCGGCATTGCGCAGGATGCCCAGCGGCGGGTTACGGGAGTGGAACTGCTTTTCGATGCGGCCATCCTCGCCGACGAAGGCGGCAAACGGAATGCCGCCATTCCAGACGGTAACGGTTTTTTCCTGCGGGTTGATGGCGGCCAGCGTGGCCGCGACAAAGCGGCCAACCGGCAGGTGCTGCTTCAGTTTCTTGTTGATCTCGCGGGCGATGGCGTTGATGGCAAAGCCCTTCTGCGTCATGGCGTAGAACACCGTGGCGGCCGGCAGGCAGGAGATGGCGGCCGACAGGCCGTGGCCGGTACTGTCGGCCAGCATGATGTGCAGGGTATCGGTTGGCGAGCGCGCGGCGGTAACGATGTCGCCGCTGAACTGTACCGCCGGCAGGATCCATTGTTCGATGCCGGTCTGGCTGCGATCGCCGTACAGGTTATGCAGCACGTGCTCTGCCAGCTGCTGTTCCATTTCGTTGGCGTGGTAATAGCTTTCCAGCCGTTGCGCATCCTGGCTGATGCGGTGCTGCATGTCGGCAATGCGCGACATCACGCGGATCTTGGCCGTCAGCAGCTTGATGTCTACCGGCTTGGTCAGGTAGTCGTCGCCGCCGGCTTCCAGGCCGGCCAGCATGTCTTCCTGCTCTACCTTACCGGTCAGGAAGATGATGGGGATCCATTGCTTGTCGAAGCGCTCGCGGATCAGCCGGGTGGCCTCCAGGCCATCCATGCGCGGCATGATCACGTCCATCAGGATCAGGTCCGGCGGGGTCTGTTCGCAGCAGGCCAGTGCCTGTACGCCATCCTCGGCCGTCATCACGTTGTGACCCAGTGCGCTGATCAGGCGGCTGACGATCAGCCGGTTGACGGTGCTGTCATCCACTACCAGCACGTTCAGGATTCGCATTGGGGGGCTTTCAGTCGATGTCGAAGAATTTTTCAAAGCGTGCGACGGCAAAAATCTGCCGGATCCCCGGCTTGCTGTTACTGATCAGGATGCGGTTGATGCCGCGATCGCCGGCTTGCTCGCGCAGCACCAGCAGCATGCCCAATGCAGAACTGTCCAGATAGTCGGCGTCCATCAGGTTGATTTCGATGGATTTGATGTCCGGTAGTGACAATACTGCCTTGCTGGCATCCCGGAACGCTGCATGCTGGGCAAAGTTGAAATGACCGTGAACCAGGATGGTGGCTTCCTGCTCCCGGAAATGATAGGTAACGGACATGAGGGGCCTTTAGCAGGTTGGGGTTTCTGGCTGGCAGGTGGCACGTGCATGCATTATGGTAATTGTATGCATTTGAAGCGGCCTGTGCCAATGCTGTTGCTGCGGTCTGGCTTGCCTGCACCGGGCTGCAATAAGGCGCATGGCTATGGTCTAATACGCACCGCGTGGCGCAACCGGTCGCCAGACCATTTATAGAGGACATTATGGGTGACAACAGGGGTGTACAGGGCTTGATCCTGCTGTCGGGTTTGCTGCTGGTGTGGCATGGCGTGCTGGCCATGATGGCGATGCAGAGCTGGACCGCTGCCGTCCTGACCTTGCTGCTGAACGTAGCCTTGTTGGCGGTGGTGTTTTTGCGCGGTCGGGCGCCGTCTGCTCCCAGTGCGCTACGACAGCCCAAGCCTTCTACAGAGGATGCCGTGCGCCCGTTGCAACAGCAATTGCAGCAAGCCATGCAGCAGGAAGGACAGCAATTGCAGGCCCAGCTGGATTTGGCTAACCGGGTATTGCAGGACGCCATTGCCGGCCTGATCGACAGCTTTGGCAGCATCACCACCCAGGCCAAACAACAGCAGGATATCGCCATCCGCATGATCGGTACCGGCATTACGGCCGAAGAAGACAGCCATGCCAGTTTTGAGCGGTTTGCCCATGACGCCAACCAGACCATGGAAATCTTCGTGGATAACACGCTGCGCACCAGCCAGGTCAGTATCGAGCAGGTCAACCACATGACCGAAATCGGCCAGAAGATCCACAGCGTACATACCTTTCTGTCCGACATCGACGCCATTTCCAAGCAAACCAATATGCTGGCGCTGAATGCCGCCATTGAAGCGGCGCGTGCCGGCGAAGCCGGCCGGGGCTTTGCCGTGGTGGCCGATGAAGTGCGTGCCTTGTCGTTGCGCACCCATTCTTTCAATGAACAGATCAGTCAGACCATGCACATGGTGGAAAACATGGTAGACAAGGCGCACGGCAGTATTGCTGCGCTGGCATCGCACGATATGAGCTATGTGCTGGAAGCCAAGATGCGCGTGCAACACACCATGGGGCAGATCAATGAACTGAGCCACGGCATGGAAATGGCCGTCAACCAGCTGAACCAGATTGCCAGCGAGGTAGAGCGCAGTACCAATGTGGCCATTACATCGCTGCAGTTTCAGGACCGTATCTGTCAGATGCTGGGCCATGCCGGGCATCATCTGCAGCAGCTGAAGCAACTGCAGCAGCTGGCCGGTGATTTGACGCTGGCGGCAGGGAAAGGGCAGGCAATGGCGGATGAGGTGGCCCGTATCGAAGCCCAACTGGGGCAAGTCAAACAATCCGCGACCAGCAGCCCGGCTGCCAAAACGGATGGCAACGATATCGAACTTTTCTAGGGTGCCATGATGAGCTTGCCCGATCTGGATTACCCGACCGCGCTGGCCAATATGGCGGGCATGGAGGCTTTGTACCAGGAGGCATTGCAGGCTTTCTGGGACGAGGCGCCCTCATTGATGGCCGAATACCATCAACAGTTGGCCGCAGCCCGCTATGCCGAGGCCCGGCGGGCTGCGCATTCGCTGAAAAGTGCCGCCGCGGTACTGGGGGCGATGCGTTTGTCTCAGGCCGCGCGGGAACTGGAAATGCTGGCGCGCGACGCGGTAAGCGATCCGCAGCAGCTTGAGCCGGCCTGCCAAGCCTGTGACCAAGCGTGGCAGACGTTTACCGTCATTGCCAGGCCCTATCTGCCAGCCTGAACGGCGTGGATATGGCGCAGCAGCATGTCGCGCAGCTCGGCAATGGCAAACGGTTTCCCGATATGGTCGTTCATGCCGGCGGCCAGGCAGCTGTCACGATCGGCCGCCATGGCGTTGGCGGTCATCGCAATGATGGGTAGCGTATGTTCGCCCAGGGTGTCGCGGATGGCTTGCGTGGCGCTAAGCCCGTCCATCACCGGCATTTGCAGGTCCATCAGTACCGCGTCGTAACGCGGGTTCATTCTTCGTACTGCTTCTACCGCCAGGGCGCCGTTCTCGGCCACGTCGATGCTGGCGCCTTCCTTGCTGAGTAAGCCTTTGGCGACCAAACGATTGGTCGCATTGTCCTCTACCAGCAACAGGCGCAAGCCGGCCAGCGGCAGGGTGGCCGCCGGGGCGGGCTGCGTGGCCGTTTCGCGCGGTACCGCTGCGGCAGCGCTGGCTTGTTTTTCCATCAGTCTGACAGCGGTTTCCTGCAGCATCTGGGCGGTGAGCGGCTTGACCAGGAAACCGTCCAGCAACTGGCGATCGGCTTCCGGCCGCGAGGCCAGCATGTCGTGACTGTGCGCCGTGACCATGATGATGGCCAGCGCCGGTGCGTAGGCTTTCAGTAGCCGGCAGGTCGCCCAGCCATCCATATCAGGCATTTGCCAATCCACCAGCGCCAGTTGGTAGGGCAAAGGCTGGCCTTGCATCTGCTGCAGCAGTTGTCGTACGGCTTCTCCACTGTCCAGTACTTTGCTTTGCCAGCCCTGGGCATGTGCCATGTGCTGCATTGCTTCGCGGGCAATGGCATTGTCGTCGATGACCAGCACGTGCAGGGCCGGCGTCTGCGGGCTGGCGGCGACACTCTCGACAATCGGCAGCGTCAGGGTAAAACTGAAACAGCTGCCTTGGCCGGGCTGGCTTTCCAGTTCGATCTTGCTGCCCATCAGCTGCACGATGCGCTGGCTGATGGCCAACCCCAGACCAGTGCCGCCAAAACGCCGCGTGGTAGAGGATTCGGCCTGACTGAAACTGTGGAACAGCTTGTCGTGCAGCTCGCGGCTGATGCCGATACCGGTATCGCGAACGCTGAACGCCAGTGTCAGTTGCTGGCCGTCTTGTGCCAGTTTCCGGATGCTGACCACCACTTCGCCCTGTTCGGTGAACTTGATGGCGTTGCTGGCCAGATTGGTCAGTACCTGTTGCAGGCGCATGGCATCGCCCAGCAGCCGGTCTGGCAGGTCGGGTGCCATATCGAAGACGATTTCCAGCGGCCGGTTCAGGCTGGTAGCCGACAGGATGACCGACAGGTTGCGCATGAGCGCTTCCAGGCTGAACGGCTGCTGGTCCAGCGTCATCTTGCCGGCTTCTACCTTGGAAAAATCCAGAATGTCGTTCAGCAGGCCCAGCAGTGAACGGGCGGCAGCTTCGGTTTTGTCGGCATAGTCTTGCTGTTCTGGCGCCAGGCCGGTGTGCTGCAGTAACTGCAGCAGGCCGAGAATGGCGTTCATCGGCGTGCGGATTTCATGGCTCATATTGGCCAGAAAGCGGCTTTTGGCCTGGTTGGCCTGTTCCGCCTGCAGCTTGGCTTCCTGCAGCGTGGCTTCGTGCTTCTTGCTGGCCGTAATGTCGCGTCGTATCGAGACGTAGCGCTCGATCTCGCCATGCGTATTCATGAACGGCACGATGATGCTGTCCACCCAGTACAGGCTGCCATCCTTGCGCCGGTTGCAGACTTCGCCGCGCCACGCCTGGCCGCTGCCCAGCGTGTGCCACATCTGGCGCCAGAATTCGGTATCGTGCACGCCGGCATTCAGCAGGCGGTGGTTTTTGCCCAGCAGCTCTTGCTGGCTATAGCCGCTCACGTCGGCGAAGGCCTGATTGATGCTGGTGATGCGGCCTTCCGGGTCGGCAATCGAGACAATGAAATGCTGCTGGATGATGTCGCGGATGGTGCGCGCCTCCAGCAGGGCGCTGTGCAAATCGGCTTCGATGGCAACCTGCAGGCTGATATCGCTTTCGATCGCCATATAGCCTTCCAGTTGCTGCTGTTCGTCCAGCAACGGCTGGATTTCCATGGCTACCCAGTACTCGCGCCCGCTCTTGCTGCGGTTCAGGATATTGCCGCGAAATGGCTGCAAGGCGGCCAGCGCGGTGCGGATGCGGCGCACGGTTTGCGGGTCGGTGCTGCCGGTCTGCAGTATCTGGCCGGGCGAGGCGCCACGAACTTCGTCCAGCGTATAGCCGGTGAGGCGGGAAAAACCTTCATTTACCCAGCTGATGCGGCGGTCTTTGTCGGTGATGATGATGGCGTTGGTGGTGTGACGTGCCACCTTGGCCAGCAAGGCCAGATCCCGCGTCATGCTGGCCGCCAGTTGCTCGGCCCGTTGCTGGTTGCGCAGTAACAGCCAACTCGACAGTGCAGCCAGCAGGCTCATCATCAGCCCCATGGTCCCGACCACCCAGACTGACGTGCGCTGCACGCTGGCCTCGAACAATGCACTGCTGCTGCTGCGCAAGGTAAGGGTACGGCCGCCGATGGTCAGGCGCTGCTCTCGGGTAAAGCTGCGTTGCTGCTGCCGGGCTGACGCGATATGGCCATCTTCATCGAATACCAGGCTGCCTGGGGTGGGGATGGGGCTGTCGTACAGCTCGAAGTCGAGTTGCTGCTCGGTAGCTTCGGCAATGCCTTGCATCAGCTCATCAAGCGTGACCGGGCAGTACATATAGCCCAGTAGTGCTGCGGGCCGCTGCGCTGGCAGCACTGGGCTGCCGTGGCGAAATACGGGCAAGACCATCAGGTAGCCGGCATGCTCGCGGCCCTGGCGCTGGAAAGTCAGCACGCCGCTCATGGTGGAGCTGCCGCGGTGCAGCGCTTGTTGCAACGTGGCGCTGGCAATCGGGTTGGCCGCCAGGTCCAGGCCCCAGGCTTCACGGTTCTCGATGTGCGGCTCGATGTACCGGATGATGTAGTGCATGGGGCCCGGCCCAAGGTCGCGCAGCACGAAGCGCGGTGACTGTTGCTGTTGCTGGCTGGCATAAGCGGCCAGTGCCGTTTCCGGTACGACATCGATAAAGCCAAAACCGCGTACCCCGGGAAACGCGATTTTCAGGTCCATCTCCTGGAAGTAACGGCGGAAGCGCGTGGCTTGCAGTAGGGTGCCATCGCTGGCGGCAATGGCGTCTGCCGCACCGCGAAGCCCGTATTCGGGCAAGGTGAAGCGACGCAAGACTTCGGCGATCAGCCGTTCATGCAGTTTATCGTAGCGGGCGGCCGCTTCCCGGGTGATGCGTTTGTCCAGCTCACGGGTACCAGCGGCTGTCAGCAGCAGCCCGATCAGTAATACGCCCAAACTGATAGCGCGCAGCTGAGGTGTTTGCAGCAGCGTATTGCGGTCTGTTTCGCGCCGCAGCCGGCCGGCTACCCTCCATAGCAAGGCAGGGCAAGCCAGCAGGCAGGCGATGCCAGCGGCCAACAACAATGTATTGCCCGCCATCGCGGTTTGCAGCAGGGGGAGTAGCAGTAGTACGGCCAGGATGGCCAGGGTGACGATCAGCAGCACTTCCATCAGAACGAGCAGATAGAAAGTTTTTTTCTGCATGATCACTATCCTGGCAGCCAAGGGAATGTATCCATACTAGCGCATGCCACGCTGGTATCGCATGTGCCCGTGCAAACGGGTGGATGTCAGCGGGCGGGTAGCAGGCGTGCGACGTGGCTCCAGTCCTGCCAGGCTTTGGCTTTCTCGGCCGGACTGCGTAGCAGATAGGCCGGGTGGAAGGTAACCAGTAACGGTTTGCCGTAGGCCTGGTGCACCTGGCGGCGCAGGCTGCTGATGGGCGCTTGGGTCTGCAGTAGAGTATGGGCGGCAAAGCGGCCCAGCGCGACGATCATCTCTGGTTGCAGGCTATCGATTTGCCAGCGCAGATAGTCGTGGCAGTGGGCGATTTCGTCAGGGGCAGGGTTGCGGTTACCCGGTGGCCGGCACTTGATGACGTTACAGATATAGACGTCTTGCTGGCTGTCGATACCGGCGGCGGCCAACATGTTTTCCAGCAACTGGCCGGCTTTGCCGACAAACGGCAGCCCTTGTTTGTCCTCTTGCTCGCCCGGGGCTTCGCCGACGATCAGCACACGCGCCTGGGTGCTGCCGCGGCCAACTACCACTTGCTGGCGGGTCGCCGCCAGCGCGCAGCGCTGGCAATCTGCCACGCAGCGTTGCAGTGCCTGCCAGTCCCCGTGGGCGGGCAAGGCAGGGCTGTCAGCGCCACTGGTGGGCGCCGCCGGCTCGAGCAACGCTGGTGGTGGCATGGTAGGGGCAGGGCTGGCCGTCGCAGCGCTAGTGATGTTGATTGCGCTGGGGGCTTCTGCTGCGGTTTCGATAACAGAAGGGGCCGCCGGAGCAGGCGTGCTGTCGCGTACGCTATCGGTAGGTGCCAGGGTATGCCCACGGCGCAACCACAGCGGGCTATGCCCCATTTCGTGCAGCACGAAGGCGCGGCGGTTCATAGCGATACCTTCATCAGGACGGCATCCTCGCGCTGACCATCCGGGTTACGGTAGTAGGCCTTGCGTTGTGCATAGTGTGCGAAACCGTGCTTTTCATACAGGGACAGTGCGATCTGGTTGCTGCTGCGGACTTCCAGGTACATCTGGCTGGCCCCCTGCTGCCGGGCTTGTTGCATCACGTGCTGCAACAGTTGCGAACCCAGCCCCTGGCCCTGACAGGTAGAGTGGATGAAGAAGTTTTGCAGGTGGGCCTCATCCAGCACCTGCATCAGCACGGCAGCGCCTTGTATCTGTTGGCCGTCCTGGCATAGCCAGACCCGGTCGTGGCTGCTGCCCAGCGAGCTGGCGTACATGATGCGGCTCCACGCGTGCGGCGTGGTTTCGGCTTCCGCCGCTGCGATGCGGTCGGCATCGTCGTGGCAGGCCAGCAGGACGTTATCCACGTTTCTGCTCGCGCTGTTCTGCCGCCGTCAGGGCGATCTTGTTGCGCACATACAGTAGATCGGCACTATGGCTGTGCGGGTAGCGTGCCGGGTGAGCCTGGTACAGGCGGATATAGTCGGCCGCCTGTGGTTCGGTGGCAAACAGTTGCAGGCCTTTGCCTTCAAACAGCGCGGTGATGTCGCCAGCCAGACTGTCAATGCCTGTCAGAGGCAGTGCGTCGGCATGGCCAACGCTGATGTCGCCCTGCTGCGCGCCGTCCTGGTAGCGTGCTGCGTACACTTCGCCCATGCGGGCATCGATGACGGCCATGCCGTTGCCACCGGGCAGTGCACAGGCCACGGCGTCCAACGTGCCGATACCTACCAGTGGCAGGTTGGCCGCCGTGGCCAGCCCCAGCGCAATGCCGGCGGCAATGCGCAGGCCGGTAAAGGCGCCCGGCCCTTTTCCGTACAGGATGGCGTCCAGTTGCGGCAGCGCGAGTTGCTGTTCGGCCAGTAACTGCTGGATGCCTGCCAGTGCGTGGTCGGAATGCCCCTGGCGAACCTGCTGGTGCAGCGTGCGCAGTTGTTGGCCGCACAGCAGGGCAAGCGACAGATTGTGGTTGGAACAGTCAATGGCAAGTAAATTCATCAGGGTAAATCAGAGTCCGAGTTCTTCTGCCCAAGCGAGGGCAGCGGTGTGAATCAGGTTCAGCTGGTCCGGGTCCAGCGCCAGCTTTTGCGCCAGATGCGGCAGCGCGGGGTCGCCGGCCTCCAGTGCGAGGGCGAGATGATATACCTGACTCAGGCCGCCGGTGTGCTGCGAGAGCACTTCGTGGATTTCTGCCGGCAAGCTGATGTGTTCCAGAATGGTCTGCATCGGCATGTCGAAGATGACGTCCAGCAGCGAGAACATGCCGGCAATAAAGGCGTTGTCGCAATGATCACCGCTGAAACCACTGGCTTGGGCCAGGGTTTCCATCAGCCGGGCACGGGTGACGGCGGTTTTCTGCAGGGCTGGCGCCAGGTGCTGGTTTTCATTGCTGGTCACCAGCAGCAGGGTCAGCCAGCGGTACAGCTTCTGGTAGCCCAATACCGTGACGGCATGGCTGAACGAGCTGATGGTGGTATTGAGCCCGGCGGCGGCAGAGTTGACGTAGCGCAGTAGCTTGAACGACAGCGCAACGTCGGACTTGAGCACGGTTTCGATGTCCTTGATCGGTGCATCGGCGCGCAGCAGGTTCAGCAGCTTCAGCGTATTGCTGAACGACGGATGGATGACCTTGGCAGACAGCGTTTCCGGCTTGGCAAAGTAATAGCCCTGGTAGCCATCCAGCCCCAGGTCACGGCACTGGTTATAGTGCTGGTAAGACTCGATGCGCTCTCCGATACGGATTACCGGGTAGCTGCGCAGACGCGCCGCCTGGCTCTGGAACTGAGCCGGCGTCATGCTCTGGACGTCCAGCTTTACGTAGTTGGCCAGTTCCAGCAGAGCAGCTGACGGTGCATCAAAAGAAAAATCGTCCAGCGAAATGCCGAAGCCCAGCGAACGCAGGTAGCGTACTCGCGACACCACTTCATTGGTGGGCTGGATGTTGGCCGCGAGGTCCAGCACTACGCGGCGCGGTGGCAGCAGCTCAAGAAAATCGCTGGTCAGCATGGCTTCACCCACATTGATGAAGGCCAGCTTGCTGCCGATCAGCCAGTTGGTGCCCATATTGTTGAGGGCGTTGACCAGCACCTGGGTGTCAGCTTCGAGGGGGGCGTGGGGGGTAGCGGTCGCCGCGTCGTCTGCACGACGAAAAAGCAGCTCATAACCTATGAGCTGCTGATTTCTGTTCAAGACAGGCTGACGTCCCAGAAAGGCGGATGTCGACATGTTGTTGGCTTAGTAAGAGTAGTTGTCGGCGTTTCTCAGCATGGTACTGCCACCGGTAGTCGCGTCCATTTGCCCTGCCAGCAGGTCTTCCATGTCCAGCACCAGCACGACCGAACCATCGCCCGACAGGGTGGCACCGGCTACGCCTTTGGGACGGATGTTCTGTAGCGGCTTGATTACCACGTCGTCGCGGCCAACGAAGGAATCCACGGCCAGAATGAAGGAGCGCTCTGCCGATTGCATCAGCACGCCGAAATTCGGCTTTTGGGTCGGTGCCCAGTTCAGCAAACCGGACAGGGTTTTCAGCGGCAGGATCTCGTCGCGTACCACGATGGTGGGACGGCCGGAGACTTCCTGGATGGCACTGGTGTCGATCGGAATGATCTCGCGCACCATGGCCAGCGGGACAGCAAACGGCTGGTTGCAGGCACGCACCACCAGTACCGGCAGGATGGCCAGCGTCAGCGGTAGCGAGATGCTGATGCGGGTGCCTTCGCCCTGTACCGAGTTGATATCGATACGACCGTTGAGCTTCTGGATGTTGGTACGGACCACGTCCATACCCACGCCGCGGCCGGAAACGCTGGAGATCTGGTCTTTGGTGGAGAAACCCGGCAGGAAAATCAGCTGCAGGCACTGCTTCTCGTCCAGCGAGTTGGCGGTTTCGGCGTCGATCAACCCCTTGGCAATGGCTTTGCGGCGCAGCACCTCCGGGTTCATGCCTTTGCCGTCATCGGTAATTTCGATGACGATGTGGTCGCCAACCTGCTCGGCAGTGAGCTCGATCAGCGACTGCGGTTTCTTGCCGATGGCAATGCGCTCTTCCGGCGACTCGACACCGTGATCGACTGCGTTGCGCACCAAGTGCACCAGCGGGTCGTTCAGATCCTCGATCATGGTCTTGTCGAGTTCTGTTTCCTCACCGGTAATGACCAGTTCCACTTCCTTGCCCAGTTGGCGGGCCAGGTCACGCGCCAAGCGCGGGTATTTCTGGAACAGGCGGCCGATCGGCTGCATGCGGGTTTTCATCACCGCGTTCTGCAAATCGCTGACCAGCAAATCCAGTTGGCTGATGGCTTCGTCCAGCGAACGCAGGGTATTGGTTTCCATATTCCCCTGCAGGATTTCGGTACGCAGGGTAGTCAGGCGGTTTTTGGTGAGGCCGATTTCACCGGACAGGTTGAGCACCTGATCCAGGCGCACCGTGTCGATGCGGATGGTGTTTTCCTGACCAGAAATCGGGCCACCGGTAGACGGCGCCGGCTTGTTGGCCGGTTTGCTGGCGGCTGCCGGCATGGTGGTGGGCGCAACGGCAACTGCAGTAACGGGTTCTGGCATGGCTTGGGCCTCCACGAAAGTGGTAGCGGCGGCTTGCATGTCCGGGGCGGCAGCAACAGGCTGCGCGGCAACTGCTACTGGTGCAGGTGCTGTAACCGGCTCGCTGCCAGTCACGGCCTGCTGCAGCGCGGCCCAATCCGGCTCGTTGCTTGCCGGGGTTGCAGGGGCTGCAACAGGAGCAGGAGCGGCAACCGGCGCTGGCGCCACGGCGGCTTTGACGGCTGCCAGATTGCCTGCCAGCGCTGCATCCAGTGCGGCCAGCATGGCAGGATCCGGGTTCGGTGGCGGCAGGCCCTGGGACAGGGTTGTGAACATGTCACGTACGGCACCGGTCGCGTCCAGGATCACATCCATCAGCTCGGATGTCAGCGCCAGTTCCGAGTTGCGCAGCTTGTCGAACAAGTTCTCAGTGCGATGGCAGATGGTGACCATCGGCGCGACATTGAGGAAGCCTGCCCCACCTTTGATGGTGTGGAAACCGCGGAAGATGTCATTGAGCAGAGCCCTGTCATTTGGCCGCTTCTCAAGCTCTACCAGCTTGTTATCCACATCGGACAGTAGCTCGGTCGACTCTAGTAAGAAATCCTGAAGAAGTTCTTCCATTCCGGCGAAGTCGCTCATTTTTGCTTCCTTTGTATGTCGACTTGATGCTTGTTCTTGGTTGACAGCTTAGAAACCCAGGCTGTCGAGCAGATCGTCCACTTGCTGCTGGCTGGTTACCACGTCGGTGCGGCCATCCGGGTTCACCACCGGACCATTCAGCAGTTCGGTGTTGATGTCCATCTTGCGGTCTGCCGGCAGGTACTCGATCAGCACGGTCAGCAGCTCCGACTCCAGCGTCTTGACCATGTCCATGACTTTCTTGATGACCTGGCCGGTCAGATCCTGGAAGTCCTGTGCCATCACGATTTCCAGTAGCTGGTTGCTGGTGGCATCGGTTTGCTTCGGCACCAAGCTCAGGTAAGCGCGGGTGTCTTGCGCCAGTTGCTTGAATTCTTCGGTACTGAGCTTGTTGGCAAACAGTAATTCCCAGCGCTGGTTCAACTGGTCGGCACGGGCTTGCAGATCGTCCTGGATCGGCTTGGCGATATCCGTGGCATTCAGCACCCGCTCCGCCGCGTTTGCCGTCAGAGTGGCAATGTAGCTGAGGCGGTCCTTGGCATCCGGAATGGCATCGGCCACGCGTTCCAGGGATTTGTCGTAGCCCAGCTCGCGCAGGGTGTCATGGAGCTTGCGTGTCATCTGGCCTATCTGTGCATACATGCCCATGACCTGTTCTTGGGTCATTTCTACCGGGGCTGCTGCTGTCGCTACGGGCTGGCTAGCTGCCGGTGCGGCTTGTTGCTGGGTTGCTGCAATGCTGTCAAAAAGTGCTTCCAGTTCTGGAGAGTCGCCACTTTCAAGAAGGTGATCAGACACGATTACTCCTCCTCAACCGCTCAATGTTCGCGATATATCGATGTTATTTGTTCAGGTTCTGGAAGATCTTGTTCATCTTTTCTTCCAGCGTCGCGGCGGTAAACGGCTTCACGATGTAGCCACTGGCACCGGCAGTTGCGGCTTCGATGATGTTTTCACGCTTGGCTTCAGCGGTAATCATCAGGAAGGGCATGTGCTTCAACTGGGCGTCAGCACGTACTGCGCGCAGCAACTCGATGCCGGTCATGTTGGGCATGTTCCAATCGGAAACGATGAAGTCGAAGTGCTGGGTTTTCAGCTTGTGCAGGGCGACCTGTCCGTCTTCGGCTTCATCCACGTTGGTGAAGCCCAGTTCTTTCAACAGGTTGCGCACGATGCGTCTCATGGTGGAGAAGTCATCCACGACGAGGAAACGGAGGTTTTTATCTGCCATTGGCTTTGTCCTGACCGAATATTTTGGTGTTTAACCCGCTATTTTAGCGTTGCAGGAACGGAATTAAAGTATCTGCAAGGATGGCGGGGTCAAATTTCGCCACATAGGCGTCAACCCCGACACTGGTACCCATGGCACGGTTGGCATTGGACGACAGCGAAGAGTGCATGATGACCGGGATGCCGTTGAAGCGGTGATCGGACTTGATCAGCTTGGTCAGCACGTAACCATCCATTTCCGGCATTTCGGCATCCACCAGAATCAGCTTCAGGGTATCGTGCAGGTTTTCATTTTCCGACCAGTTGCGGTTGGCCAGCACCTGCAGTTTGTCCCAAGCTTCCTTGCCATTGTTGGCCTGATGGTATTTGAGGCCCATCTTGTCCAGCACGCTGCTGATTTCCTTACGGGCGACCACCGAGTCGTCCACGAAGAACACGTACTGGTCTTGCTCCAGCTGTGCCGAAGGGATATCCGGCACACGGGTTTCGCCCACTACGCTGGCAAGAATCTGTTCTACGTCGAGGATGGATACCAGCTTGCCGTCTTCCAGTTCGGTGACGGCGGTGATCAGCGTCTGCTGGGTGGTGCTCATCACGTTTTCCGGTGCACGTACCTTGTCCCAGTCTACGCGGATGATGCGGTCAACCGAGTCCACCAGGAAGGCCTGTGTGCTCTTGTTGAACTCGGTCACGATCATGGTGCCGTAGGTGGTGGTTTCGGTTTCGCAGCCGATGAATTTGGCCAGCGAAATCACCGGAATGATGTTGCCGCGCAGCGACAGGACGCCTTCTACACCAAACGGCATATTGGGCGTGCGGGTGATGAACGGGGTCTGCGATACTTCGCGGACCTTGAAAACGTTGATGCCGAAGGTCTCGCGCGTCCCCAGCGAGAACAGCAGGATTTCCATCTTGTTCGAGCCCGCCAGTTTGGTGCGGGCGTCTACGCTGGCCAGAAGGGATGCGTCAGATGCTGCCATGGCTATTCCTTTTTATTCCAGAGATTATCGGGTAGCTCAGATTTTCAGCATCTCGCGAATTTTCATCGAGAGCTTCTGCGGTTCGAATTTGGATACATAAGCATCTACCCCTACCGACTCGCCCAGTTTCTGGTTGGACTGGCCGGACAACGAGGAATGCATCAGCACCGGGATGCCGGCAAAGCGCGGGTCGGATTTGATCATCTTGGTCAGCATGTAGCCATCCATCTCCGGCATTTCCACGTCGGTCAGCACCAGATGCACGATATCGCTCAGCTTGCGGCCGGCCAGGTCGGCCTGGCTGGCCATGCGTTGCAGATCGTCCCAAGCACGCATGCCGTTGATGGCGTAGGCGTACTTGACCTGCATGGCCTGGAAAGTGCGCTCGATCTGCTTGCGGGCCACGGCCGAGTCGTCAGCAAAGTAGACCATGCGCTCTTCTTTCAGCGGCTCGATGTTGACGAATTGGTGTTCGTCACCGTACATGGCGGTTTCTGCCAGTACTTTTTCCACGTCCATCATCATCACCAGAGTGCCTGCGTCCAGCTCGGTGACGGCAGTGACCAAGCCGCCCATGCGGTTGGTGATCATGTCCGGCGGCACACGCATTGCGGCCCAGTCGAGGCGCAGAATAGTGTCGACCGCTTCCACCAGAAAACCCTGGGTGTGGCCGTTGTATTCGGTCACGATCATGATTTCGGGGCGCTTGTCGGAAATGATGCCGGCGTACTTGGCTAGGTCGATCACCGGCACCAGGCTGCCACGCAGGCTGACCATGCCTTCAACCGATGCTGGCATTTCGGGCGCCGACGTGATTTCCGGCGTACGCATCACTTCCCGCACCTTGAAGACATTGATGCCAAAAGTCTCTTTCCTGCCGGTACGCTGGTCAACGCCCAGGGAGAAAAGCAGGATCTCCAGTTTGTTAGTGCCGGCCAGCTTGGTGCGGGCATCAATTTTTTTGAGTAGTTCAGACACGGAAACCTCCGGAGGTTGGCTGTCGTTCAACGTGGTCACTGACAATACTATTCATACTATTTCCGCGGAAAAAGGCTAGGGCAAGTTTACTTGGCCTTGTGGCTGGTCAGTATGTCGCGGCTGTCTTACGTCTATTATCATACTGTTCAACCATGTTTTACAAATGATGTGTCGCAACTGAACGAGGTTTTAAGAATGAATGCGGATGAACGCCAGCTGCGCAGCGCGCTGGAACACTTCAATAGTGTGACGGACAACCTGATTCAGGCCTATCAGTTGCTAGAGGCCCAGGTGGCCGAACTGAACGTCAAACTGCAAGTGGCCAATGACGAGCTGGTGGCCAAGTCGGCCGCCAACGAGCAATTGGCTGCCAAGCTGTCTACCCTGCTGCAAGTGATGCCCGCTGGTGTGGTGGAGCTGGATGAGCAAGGCCGTATCGTTGCCCTGAACGAGGCCGTTCAGGCATGGCTACCCAGCCTGCGGCCGGGCGATGACTGGTGCCTGGCTGATCACTTTCACGACAGTGGCAGCGATGGCGTTTATGCGGGCAAGCAAGGCGGTCAGTTCTTCACCGTGCTGGCGTGTCCGCTGCCCGATGCCGGCTCTTTCTTGATGCTGGTGGATGTCAGCAAACTGCATCATTTGCATCAGCAGTTGGCGCAGCAGGAGCGCTTGGCGGTGATGGGCCGGATGGCGGCGTCGCTGGCGCACCAGATCCGCACGCCGTTGGCCACCGCACTGTTGTATGCGGCCAACCTGCAGCGAGACGATTTGCCTGCGGACGGGCGTACCCGTTTTGCTGGCAAGGTGGTCAACCGACTCCAGGCGCTGGAAGCGTTGGTGCAGGACATGTTGCGCTTTGTCCGCATCGGCCCTGCCGATGGCAGTAGTGAAGTGTTCGAGGTGTCACCGCTGCTGACCGAGCTGGAGGCCGTGGTGCAGCCGCAACTGGCGGACAAGTCCTTGCAGTGGCAGGCCGAGGTAACTGCTGTGGGATGGGTGCAAGGACGCCGCGCCGAATTGCAGGGAGCGTTGGTCAATTTGCTGGAAAATGCTTGCGAACACGCGCCGCGTGGTACTGCTGTTACGCTGCAGTCAATGATCAGTGGAGATTTTTACGTCATCCGGGTAATTGATCAGGGCAAAGGCGTGCCCGAGCAGGTAGAATCGCAAATCTTTGATCCCTTCTTCACCACGCGCGCTACCGGCACCGGGCTTGGCCTTGCCATTGTCAAACGCGTGGCTGAGGATATGAAGGGCTGTATAAACTATATGCGGGACGAACGCGGCACCGTTTTCGAACTGGTGCTGCCGCTGGTGCCCGTGGCACAGACTAGCTGAATGGGGAATGTATGAAGCCGATCGTGAAGGTAGAAGGCAAGACCGGGACCATCCTGCTGATTGGTCAGTTCGATTTCAATGTGCACAAGGACTTCCGTGCCGCCAGTCAGGAGCTGCTGGAAAACGCCGAAGTGAGCAATATCGATGTGAACTTCGAACAAGTACCGTATCTGGACAGTTCGGCACTGGGCATGCTGCTGCTGTTGAAAGAGCGCGCTGGCGCAGCCGGCAAGGAACTGGCGCTGATCAACTGCAAGGATACCGTGCGTCAGGTGCTGGAAATTGCCTGCTTTACCAAGCTGTTCACCATTCGCTAACCGCTGATCGGGGCTCGAGGCGATGATCGTTGCGTCGTGCTGCTGCTGTCAGTGTCGAAACCGGGCTGGATAAACCGCTATGCATTGGCTATATGGTATAAAAAGCTGGTAGCCTGCACGTTGTTTTCGTTTAAATTGTGAACATACCTAATTTCATGGATTGCTGAGTCTATGGCTAAAAGAATTCTAACGGTGGACGACTCCGCCTCTATTCGCCAGATGGTGGCCTTTACCCTGAAAAGTGCGGGCTACGAGGTGGTGGAAGCATCCGATGGCAATGCCGGTCTGTCCAAGGCGCAAGCAGTGCAGGTTGATCTGGTGCTGACCGACCAGAACATGCCGGGTATGGATGGCCTGACGCTGATCCGCTCACTGCGTCGACTGCCCAATTACGCCACCGTGCCCATCCTGATGCTGACCACCGAATCCAGCGATCAGATGAAAGCGCAGGGGCGGGCAGCCGGTGCCACCGGCTGGCTGGTCAAACCTTTCGATCCGCAAAAACTGGTGGATGTGGTACGCCGTCTCGTTGGTTAATTCATCAGAACCATCTACCTAGGGGGCGTCCATGACTTTTGACATGTCGCAGTTCCATCAGGTGTTCTTTGATGAGACTGCGGAACACTTAGTCAATATGGAGTCGCTTCTGCTGGCGATCGACGTCAACCAGCCAGAATCCGAAGACCTCAATGCCATCTTCCGTGCCGCCCACTCTATCAAGGGGGGCGCCGCCACGTTCGGTTTTACCGATCTGGCAGACCTCACGCACGTACTGGAAAACCTGCTCGACAAAGTCCGCAAGGGCGAATTGCCGTTAAGCCGGCAGATCGTCGACGCTTCCTTGCTGTCTGGCGACTTGCTGAAAGACATGCTGGCGTTCCACCGCGGCGATGTACCGGTGGATCAGACGCGTATCGAGTCGCTGAAGCAGACGCTGGAACAACTGTCCGTGCCCGGAGGTGCTGTTGCTGCTGCCGAACCAGCCAAGCAGGCTGCAGTTCAAGCGGCACGGTTGCATATCGAGCTTTACCCGCCGCTGCCGCTGGAAGAGGCGGATATCTGGGCGCGTCTGTCTGCACTGGGTAGTTTGCAACATGTGCAGCCGCTGGATGCCACGATCGATCCGCCGCAGCCCGGTCTGGCTTTGCTGGCTACCCAGGCTGCCTGTGACGAGGTGATCGAGATGCTGGCGTTCCTGCTGGCACCCGAATCCTTCCGTGTCATCGAAGATGTGACCATCGAGGACGATGGCGTCGGCTTTTTTGCCCTGCCTCCCTCGACGCCGGCACTCACTCAGGACGTGGCCTTTGAAGAAGATGGCTTTGGCCTGTTTGCGCCGCTACCCGCCAGCCAAGGCAGCGCCGACATTGCTTTCGAAGAAGACGGCTTCGGATTGTTTGCCCCTTTGCCGGCAAGCAATCCCGTCACTAGCAATGGCATTGCGTTTGAAGAGGACGGTTTCGGCCTGTTCGAACCGGTTGCCGTGGCGGCCAACCCTGTGCCCAGTCCGATCCCCGCCGTCGCCGTGCCTGCACGCGAGGTTACGCGTCACGAACCGCGAACCACTGCGGTGGCGCCGGCTGCCGCCAATAGTGGTGAAAACTCCATCCGTGTCAGCACCGACAAGGTCGACTTGCTGCTGAACCTGGTCGGCGAACTGGTGATTACCCAGTCCATGCTGATGCAGTACGGCACCGGGCTCGACTCGGTAGAGCACGAGAACCTGTTGAACAGCATCTCGTTGCTACAGCGTAACTCGCGCGAGTTGCAAGAGGCGGTGATGTCGATCCGCATGATGCCTATCGCCTTCGTGTTCAACCGCTTCCCGCGGGTGGTGCGCGACTTGGCCGGCAAACTGGACAAGCAAGTCGAGCTGAAAATGGTGGGTGAAAACACCGAGCTCGACAAAGGCTTCATCGAGAAGTTGTCCGACCCGCTGACCCACCTGGTACGCAATAGCCTGGACCACGGCATCGAAGCGCCGGTTGTGCGCCGGGCCAAAGGCAAGAAAGAAACCGGCCTCTTGACGCTGCGTGCCTTCCACGAAGGCGGCAGCATTGTCATCGAAGTGACGGACGATGGTGCCGGCCTGCGTCGCGACAAAATCCTGTCCAAGGCGCGCGAAAGCGGCCTGCCGGTGACCGACAGCATGAGCGACAGCGAAGTGTGGGCACTGATCTTCGAGCCTGGCTTCTCTACCGCCGCCGAAGTGACCGACGTGTCCGGCCGTGGCGTGGGCATGGACGTGGTGCGCAAGAATATCGTGGCCATGGGCGGGCGTATCGACATCAGCAGCATGGTCGATATCGGTACCACCATGACCATCCGCTTGCCGCTGACGCTGGCCATCATGGACGGCATGTCGATCAAGATCGCCGACGAAACCTATGTACTGCCGCTCAATTACATCCTGGAATCGCTGCAGCCCAAGCCCGGCGAAGTGAAAACCATCGCCGGCCGTGGCCAGGTTGTCAGCGTACGCGGCGAGTACCTGCCCATCATCGGCGTGGCCGAGTTTTTTGCCATCGAGCCGCTGCTGGCGCAGCCGGACAAAGCCATCCTGATCATTGTGGAGTCTGGTGGCCAGAAGGTGGCGCTGATGGTAGACGAGCTGCTGGGCCAACAGCAGTTCGTGGTGAAAAACCTGGAGGCCAACTACCGCAAGGTGGAAGGTTTGTCCGGTGCCACCATCATGGGCGATGGCCGCGTGGCGCTTATCCTGGATGTGGCCGCTATTGTGCGTGCCAATCTGCAGAAAACCCTCGGCGAAGTGCTGACCGCCTAGGCGGCGCATTCGCATTGAAAAGACAAAGATAAGGTGTCGCTCATGGACGCTAGCAATAACGGAGATGCCGACAAGGCAAGGCGCGAATACCTGGTATTCGCGCTGGGTAATGAAGAGTACGGTATCGACATCCTGAAAGTGCAGGAGATACGCGGCTACGACGCCGTCACCCGGCTTGCCAAGTCGCCAGACTTCATCAAGGGGGTGATCAACCTGCGCGGTCACATCGTGCCCATCGTCGATATGCGAATCAAGTTCGATGTTGGCAACGTCATTTATAATGACTTCACCGTTGTCATCATCCTGAACGTGCTCAACCGTACGGTTGGCATGGTGGTGGACGGGGTGTCTGACGTGATCGAACTGGCCGGTGACGATATCCGCCCGGCGCCGGAGTTCGGCTCGGTGATGAATACCAATTACATCCAGGGCCTGGGGGTGGTCGGCGAGCGCATGATCATCATGGTGGACATCGAGAAGCTGATGAGCAGTGACGAGATGGCGCTGATGGATGCCACGGTTGCGGCCAACGTTTAACACAGGGGACAAGCATGAAAGTCAAACAGCTACTGATACTCGGGTTCGGCGTGCTCCTTACCCTGATTGCGGCCTCCTCCATCCTGGCCGTCACCCGCCTGAACACCATCATCGAAAGCGGCTGGGAAATCACCGAAAACCACATGCCGCGTGCCGCGGCGGTCAACAAGGTGGTAGACAACCTGAATGCCACCGCACGCGGAGTCCGTACCGCGTTGCTGACGGATGATCCCAAGCTGGCCGAGCAGCAGCTGGCTGAAATCGATGAGCAACTGGGCAATATCGATATTGCTTTCAAGGTTCTGGAAAAGCATGCGCCGGAAGATGAGTCGGTTGCCATGCAAAGCGCGCTGATGAAGGCCGATCAGGATTACCGCGCCAAGCTGCGCCAGTTCATCACTCTGTTCCGTGCTGGCCAGACGGCAGAAGCCAAGGCCTTCCTGTTCTCCCATGTTCGTGACAGTCAGAAGGCTTACCTGGCCGCAACTGATAAACTGGTGGTGTTCGAAGAAGGCAACGCCATGTCGCATGGCAAGGAGTTGCAAACCGAAGCCAAATCGTCGCTGATGGTGACGCAGGGTTTCTTGCTGGCTTCGCTGGTAATCGGCTTGCTGGCAGCCTACCTGATCGGACGTTCGCTGTTCCGCGTGATCGGTGGCGAGCCGTCTGACGCTACTCAGTTGATGAAGGAACTGGCCCAGGGTGAAGTGACCAGCACGCTGGACGTGAAGGAAGGTGATAGCAGCAGCCTGTTCTATTACATCAAGCAGGCTGCAGACAAGGCGCTGGAAAACATCCGCGTGCGTAACGCGCTGGATACTGCTGCGGCCAACGTGATGATTGCCGATGCCAGCGGTACCGTGGTGTACGCCAATGCGGCGGTACTGAACATGCTGTCTACCGCAGAAGCCGATATCCGCAAGGAGCTGCCGTCTTTCTCGGCACGTGGCGTGATCGGCAGCAACATCGATGGTTTCCACAAGCGTCCGGAGCACCAGCGTAACCTGCTGGCCGGTCTGCGCGGTTCGCACCAGGCACAAATCGGCGTTGGCGGCCGTACCTTTATCCTGATCGCCACGCCGATGCACAGTGCCAGCGGCAAGCCGATCGGCACCATCGTCGAGTGGCAGGACATTACCGAGCAACTTCGCCAGCAAGGCTTGGACAAAGAACGCCGCATCGAAGAACAACGCCTGCTGGAAGAAAACACCCGTATCCGCAAAGCGCTGGACAACGTGTCGTCCAACGTGATGATCGCCGACAACAACCGTACCATCATCTACATGAACCGCAGCGTGCAGGAAATGCTGCAAGCGGCCGAAGCCGATATCAAGCGTGTGCTGCCCAATTTCGACACCCGCAAGCTGCTGGGTGGCAGCATGGACGGCTTCCACCGCAACCCGGCGCACCAGCGCGACTTGCTGGCAGCGCTGCAAACCACGCACAGCAGCCAGATCACTGTGGGTGGTCGCACCTTCCGCTTGGTGGCCAACCCGGTATTCAGCGACAGTGGCGAACGCATCGGCTCCGTGGTGGAGTGGGCTGACCGTACCGAAGAAGTGCGTGTCGAGAAAGAGGTGTCCGAAGTGGTGGGGGCCGCAGCCAGTGGCGACTTCAGTCAGCGCATTCCGATGGAAGGCAAGACCGGCTTCTTTGCCACCCTGTCTGGCCAGGTCAACCAGCTGCTGGACGTTTCCAGCCGCGGCCTGAGCGATATCGCCCAGGTGCTGTCCGGCCTGGCGGCAGGCGACCTGACCCGCACCATCGAAGCCGAATACGAAGGCATGTTCGGCCAACTGCGTGACGACACCAACCTCACCGTGTCTCGCCTGAAAGAGATTGTCAGCAACATCAAGGAAGCCACCGACGCCATCAATACGGCGGCGCAGGAAATCTCGGCCGGTAACGTCAACCTGTCCAGCCGCACCGAGCAACAGGCCGCCAGTCTGGAAGAAACCGCGTCCAGCATGGAGGAAATCACCAGCACGGTGAAGCAGAACGCCGAGAACTCGCGCAAGGCCAATAGCCTGGCGGTGGGGGCATCCGATATCGCCTCCCGCGGTGGCGAGGTGGTGGGCCGCGTGGTGTCCACCATGAACGAGATCAACGAGAGTGCCACCAAGATCGTTGACATCATCAGCGTGATCGATGGCATTGCGTTCCAGACCAATATCCTGGCGTTGAACGCGGCGGTGGAAGCGGCACGAGCAGGCGAGCAAGGCCGCGGCTTTGCCGTGGTGGCCAGCGAAGTGCGCAACCTGGCACAGCGTTCTGCCGCTGCCGCCAAGGAGATCAAGGCCCTGATTGGCGACTCGGTCGAGAAAGTGGAATCCGGTACCCGTTTGGTAGACGAAGCGGGCCGTACCATGGAAGAAATCGTGTCGTCCATCCGTCGTGTGACCGACATCATGAGCGAGATCTCGGCAGCGTCGATCGAGCAGAGCTCGGGTATCGAGCAGGTGAACCTGGCGGTTAGCCAGATGGACGAAAACACCCAGAAGAACGCGGCGCTGGTGGAAGAAGCCGCAGCAGCAGCCGAGTCGCTGGAAGAGCAGGCCTCCAACCTGCGTGATGCCGTGGCCATCTTCAAGGTGGATGGTTACGCCGCCAAGTCGGCCGCGCGCAGCGAGCGCAAGCCGCAGCCAGCAGCCCGGCCGCTACCGCAAGCCGATGCGGCACAGCGCCGTACTCTGCCGGCAATGAGCCAGCACCCGGTGCGCCCGGCAGCCAGCGATGAAGGCGAGTGGGAGGAATTCTGAGCACCGCATCCGATCAGGACAGCATCTTCGAGCGGGATCTTCATTTCACCGATGAAGATTTCCGCATTGTCCGCGAGCTGTTGTACGACAAAACCGGTATCGCCCTGACTGCAGTCAAGAACCACATGGCGTACGCCCGGCTGGCCAAGCATGTCCGGCGCTTGGGTGTGCGCCGTTTTTCCGACTACCTGGCCATGCTGCGTTCGGAAGAGGGGGCGCACGAGTGGGAGCACTTCATCAATGCGCTTACCACCAACCTCACCTCGTTTTTTCGCGAAGCCCACCATTTCGACATGCTGCGCCAGCACGCGCAGCGCCACGCCGTCAGCGGCGAGCCGTACCGGGTGTGGAGTTCGGCCTCGTCAACCGGCGAGGAACCGTACTCCATCGCCATGACGCTGGACCCGGTGCTGCGTGCTGCGCCTTACCAGATCATCGCATCGGACATCGACACCCATGTGTTGCAGAAAGCGGCCAGTGGCGTCTATGCGCTGGAGCGCATTGCCAAACTCAGCGACAGCCAGCTCAAGCAGTTTTTCCTGCGCGGCAAGGGTGCCAACGAAGGCATGGTCAAGATCAAGTCCGGTCTGATGCGGCACCTGGAGTTCCGCCAGATCAACCTGGTCGATCGCAGCTGGCCGGCGATCGGCCAGTTCGACGTGATTTTCTGCCGCAATGTGCTGATTTATTTCGATAAACCAACCCAGGCCGGTATTCTGGAACACTTCGCCCAGTACCTGAAGCCGCACGGCTTGCTGCTGCTTGGGCATTCCGAAAACATCCAGCACATCACCGAGACCTTCACGCCATGCGGCAAGACTGCCTACCGCCTGGCGAACGGAAAAGCACCATGATTCAGGGCCGCAAGATACGAGTAGTAGTGGTAGACGATTCCGCACTGATACGCGAACTGCTCGGCAAGATCATCAACGAGCAGCCGGACATGGAGGTGGTGGCCTTTGCGCCGGACCCGATGGCCGCGCGCGAGCGCATCCGTGAAACCAACCCCGATGTGGTAACGCTGGACGTGGAAATGCCGCGCATGGACGGGCTGGAGTTCCTGCGCCGGCTGATGAGCCTGCGGCCAACCCCGGTGCTGATGATCTCGTCGCTTACCGCCGCCGGCTCCGATACCGCGCTACGCGCACTGGAGCTTGGCGCGGTGGATTGCATTGCCAAGCCGCAGCTGGATATCAGCCGTGGCATGCTCGATTACGCCGAGATGATCTGCGACAAGATCCGCGTGGCAGCCGAAGCGCGTGTGCGCTTGCCGTCGCGCTTCATCCTGCGTGACAGTGCCGAGCCGGCGCCGCCGGTTACCCGTGCAGCCACGCTCAGCCTGTTGCGTCGCGACAGCATTATCGTGGTAGGGGCCTCCACTGGTGGCACCGAGGCGCTGCGCGAGTTTCTGTCTAGCCTGCCGGCCGATGCACCACCGGTGCTGGTGGTGCAGCACATGCCGGAAAACTTCACACTGTCGTTTGCCCGTCGTCTGGACCAGTGTTGTGCGATGACCGTCTGTGAGGCTACCGATGGCCAGCCGGTGCAAGCCGGCCACGTTTACATTGCGCCCGGCCATTCCCACCTCAGCCTGCGCCGCCGTGCGGCAGGCGGCTTGGAAACCGCGCTCGACCAGAACGAGCCGGTCAACCGTCACCGCCCGTCTGTAGACGTGCTGTTCGACTCTGCGGCCAACCTACTGGGCAAACGTGCGGTCGGTGTGATCCTCACCGGCATGGGCAAGGATGGCGCTGCCGGCATGCTGCGCATGCGCGAAGCCGGTGCCTATAACTTTGGCCAGGACCAGGCTAGCTGCGTGGTATACGGCATGCCGCGTGCGGCCTACGACATTGGTGCCGTGCACGAAGTGGTGGCATTGAACCAGATGGCCGAGCGCGTGCTGGCATATCTGGCCGGCAAGAGCAGCAGGGAGGGTGGCGTATGACAAGCCCTGGTACCGCCAAACACCGCTATTTCGACAAACATTTCAACCGTGCGGCCGCCAAACTGCTGCCGGGGGAGTACCAGGCTTCGGAGGACGGCTTGTTGCTGGTGACCGTACTCGGCTCCTGTGTCTCGGCTTGCCTGCGTGACCGCAAGACCGGCATCGCCGGCATGAACCACTTCATGCTGCCAGACCAGGGCAGCAGTAACAGCGACCGCCTGATGCCGGCCCGTTTCGGTACCCATGCGATGGAATTGCTGATCAACGACATGCTGAAGCTGGGTGCTAACCGTAGCACCCTGGAAGCCAAGGTATTCGGCGGCGGCAACGTCATTGCCGGCATGACCACTGTGAACATCGGCCAGCGCAACGCCGGTTTCGTGCGTGCCTTCCT
Source organism: Vogesella urethralis (assembly GCF_007644045.2). Lineage (GTDB taxonomy): Bacteria > Pseudomonadota > Gammaproteobacteria > Burkholderiales > Chromobacteriaceae > Vogesella > Vogesella urethralis. The sequence continues at coordinate 45,412 of NZ_VMDW02000051.1, read as the reverse complement.
GGCGCAGGAAAACATCCCCATCGTGGCGGAAGACCTGGGCCTGGACATTGCCCGCAAGATTTACTTCTTTACCGATAGCGGCAAGGTGATGGTGAAGAAGATCAACCCGCAGCAGACGCTGGTGCAGGAAGAAGAAAGCTACCGTCGCCGTATCGACCGCGATACCGAGCAGAAGCACGGCGGCGATATCGACCTGTTCATTTAGGGGTGCCAGCCTGGTATGCCGGATAAAAGGTTGGCCGCGGCCAAGCTGTTGATGATCACAAAGCCTGTTTGCACTGCAAACAGGCTTTGTTTTGTAAACGGGAGGGCGGATTCAAAAACGGATGGGGTGCTGCCCGGTGGTGCCGGTGCCGTAAAGCCTTGGCGGGTAGCTTATCTGCAGCCTGAAAGGTTGGCCGCAGCCAACCTCTTTTGCGTCTAGCGCTCCAGTAGCGGCAGTTTGCCGCTTTGCGCGGCCCAGTGTTCGTGGTCCGGCAGCGGTGTCTTCTGGGTGGTGATTACCGGCCACTGCGCCGCCAGTTCGGCGTTCAGTGCCAGCATGTGGGCCTGATCGGCCGGCAGGTCGCTATCGGTGGTGATGGCGTCAATCGGGCACTCGGCAATGCACAGCGTGCAGTCGATGCACTCGTCGGGGTCGATGGCCAGAAAGTTGGGCCCCTCGTGAAAGCAGTCCACCGGGCACACCGACACGCAATCGGTGTATTTGCATTTGATGCAGGCTTCGGTTACAACGTGCGTCATCGTACAGCCCTCCGGGCGTGCTGGTTTCTTCTTCATTGTTGTCGTCTTTCTCCGCCATGTCAGCCTCGATTGTTCCCGTGGTACCGCGCCCTTACCGTGGCCGTTTCGCGCCTAGCCCAACCGGCCTGCTGCACGCTGGCTCGCTCAGTACCGCCATCGGCAGCTATCTGGAAGCCTGGGTACACGGTGGCGAGTGGTGGCTGCGCATCGAAGACCTCGATCCGCCTCGCGAAATGGCGGGTGCCGCCGATGCCATCCTGCGCACGCTGGACGCCTTCGGCTTCGAGTGGCAAGGCGAGCTGGCGTGGCAGCACGATCGCCACGAGCTGTACCGTGCCGCGCTGGCGCAGCTGATTGCGCAAGGGCACGCCTACGGCTGCGCCTGCACCCGCAAGGAAATCGCCGCCGCCGGCCTGCGCGGCCCTGACGGCATGGTCTACCCCGGTACGTGCCGTCACGGGGTGGTCGCCGGGCGCGAGGCGCGGGCGTGGCGACTGCGCGTGCCCGACGCCGAGCTGGCGTTCGACGACCGTCTGCAAGGCCGCTACGCGCAGCAACTGCAGCACGATATTGGGGACGTGGTGCTGCTGCGGGCGGATGGTTTCTGGGCCTACCAGCTGGCGGTGGTGGTGGACGACATCGCGCAGGGCATGACCGATATCGTACGCGGTGCCGACCTGCTGGTGTCCACGCCGCGTCAGCTATGGCTGCGGCAATGCCTGGGCGGCGCGCCGGTAACGCATTGCCATCTGCCGGTGCTGACCAATGCCGCCGGCGAGAAGCTGTCCAAGCAGACGCTGGCGCCGGCCATCGATGCGGCCAACGTGGCGCTGCAGTTGCGTCAGGCGCTGGCCTGGCTGGGCCACCCGGTGCCGGCAGACGTACAGACACGCGACGAGATCTGGCAGTGGGCGCGACAAAACTGGCAGCTGGGCAGGGTGCCGGCCGGGCCTATCGTCCTGGCATAGCCAAACAACGCTATAATTTTGTGCAAAGCAGCAGGGCCTCGGCGTCGGGGCCCTGTTTGTTTTATGGCGCGGCTGCAGGCCATGCAGCGCGTTACACCACGCTCCGGGACAGGGGCGGGTGTCAGGACATCAGCAAAAACCCGAGAACAATCAGGATTTTCCATGCCATACCCGTTTTACCGCACGCAGTGGGCGTGCCTTGTCGCTTTGCCGGTTTCCCCTGAGCTGAAAGGAGCGCGCCATGACTAAGGCCGCACCGGGCAAGCTCGGTTTCTGGATGTGTACCGCCCTGGTGGTGGGCAATATGATCGGCTCCGGCGTGTTCCTGCTGCCGGCCTCGCTGGCGCAGTACGGCGCCTCGTCGCTGATCGGCTGGACCATCACCTCGCTGGGCGCCATCTGCCTGGCGCTGGTATTTGCCAAGCTGGCCACCCTGCTGCCGCACAAGGCCGGGGGGCCGTACGCTTACATCCATGAAGGTTTCGGCGATTTCGCCGGCTTTCTGATCGCCTGGGGCTACTGGATTGCGCTGTGGGCCGGCAACGCCGCGCTGACCGTGGCCGGTGTCAGCTACCTGGGGGTGTTCTTTCCGGTACTGAACCAGAGCAACCTGGCCGCGGGTGCCACCGCCATCGGCCTGATCTGGCTGGTGACCTGGATCAACAGCCGCGGCCCGCAAAGCTCCGGTCGTGTGGCGATCGTGACCACGCTGATCAAGCTGCTGCCGCTGGGCGGCGTTACCATCGCCGGCCTGCTGTACCTGAACCCCGACTTCGTGCAGTTCAACCCGCAGCACAAGCCGCTGGGCGAGGCCATCCCCGCCACCATGGCGCTGACGCTGTGGGCGTTTCTGGGGCTGGAGTCGGCATCGGTACCCGCTGGCGATGTGGACCAGCCGCAGCGCACCATTCCGCGCGCCACTGTGCTGGGTACCCTGATTGCCGCCGGCCTGTACATCCTCAGCACCATTGCACTGCAGGGGCTGATGCCGGCCAGCCAGCTAGCTGCATCCAGCGCGCCGTTTGCCGATGCTGCCCGCCAGCTGTGGGGCGACTGGGCCTACTACGCGGTAGGCCTGGGGGCGGTGGTGTCGTGTTTCGGTGCGCTGAATGGCTGGTGCCTGATGCAGGGCCATATCCCGGCAGCCGCTGCGCGCGACCATTTGTTCCCGCGTTTTTTCACGCGTGAGAATCGTGCCGGCGTACCCATCGTCGGCCTGGTGCTGTCTACCGTGCTGGTGACCATCCTGCTGGCCAGCAAATACGCGGGCGGCGATAGCGGCGTGCAGATTTTCGAGTTCGTGATTTTGCTGGCCACCGCCACCACGCTGCTGCCGTACGCCTTCTGTGCCATGGCTCTGCTGGCGGTGATGCTGAAGCGCCATCGCCAGTTCAGCCGTCGCGACTGGTACGCGCCGCTGGCGTTCTCGTTTGGCGGCTTCATCTTTGCCATGTGGACCATCTACGGGTCTGGTGCCGAGGTGGTGATGTGGGGCGTGCTGCTGCTGCTGGCCGGCCTGCCGATCTACCTGTGGCAACTGCGCGAGCGGCTGGTCAAAGGCTAAACGCGGCGCGGCCAATAGGCAGCCAGGCCCGGCGTACACCGTACGCCGGGCCTGGTTTTTTGCGGCCAACCTTGCTGCTGGTCAGTCCAGCTGGAGCGGGATCAGCTCGTGTTCGCTGTGCAGCAGGCACGGTGACGCGCTATCCGCGTGTTCGGCTTGGCTGGTGTCGGCTGCATTGCCCAGCGTCTGCACGGCAGCCCGCATCACCAGCGATTTTTCCAGCGGGGGCAGGTGGGCCGTCACTTGCTGCAGCGTGTCCTGCAGCAGCAGCGCGTAGTACAGCTGATCCTGTCCGGCCAGGCGTGCGGCTTGCTCGCCATAGCTTTCCAGGTTGGCAAGAATGTCGTCCATCGATAATGACGGCATGGTGTTCTCCTGTCTTTGTCCGAGCCGTCACGCCCGTATCGGCAGCGGGCTGGCAGCATGATGGCACAATGGTGCGATAAAACAGTTGCTTGGCACGAGACCATCACTATCTTGCGGGGCGGATTTGTCCGGCATGTGTGGGTTTTGTAAGCGCGATGGCTACGGATGGGCGCGGCCTAAGCGGCGGTGGGGCTGCCAGTGCAAGACATGCGATAGCTATAAAGCATAATGGATTTGTGCTTGCTGCTCATCTGTTCAACGCCACACGATTTGCTGCCACAGTGCCGCCAAATCCCGCTTGCCAACGCGGCTACCGGCAACGATAATGCGCGCATTCCGCAGGAGAGAGCGGTTTGCCCGCCGGGCAAAACCGCCGCCGAAGGCGCAAGTGCACCCGCAATCGCTCAGGCAAAAGGACTGCAAGAATCGGGGTTTTCCCCGCAGAATCTGGAGAGCGGCGCACAGGATGCGCCCACCGAAGGGGCTAACGGCGCAATGCCGGAAAATCTCAGGTGCAGGGACAGAGGGGTGTGAGAAACAGAGGAAACTCACGCTCGTACAAGGACCTGCCATGACAGCCCCGCAACGTACCCCCCTATACGAAGCCCATCTCGCGTCCGGCGCGAAAATGGTCGATTTTGCCGGTTGGGACATGCCCATCCATTACGGCTCGCAGCTGAAAGAGCACGAGATCGTGCGTAGCGACGCCGGCATGTTCGACGTGTCGCACATGACCGTGGTGGACATCACCGGTAGCGACGCCAAGGCCTGGCTGCAAAAGCTGATTGCCAATGACGTGGCCAAGCTGGGTTTCGAGGGCAAGGCGCTGTATTCCGGCATGCTGAACGAACAAGGCGGTGTGGTAGACGATCTGATCGTATACCTCACCGCTTTTGGTTTCCGGATGGTCGTTAACGCCGGCACCACCGAAAAAGACCTGGCCTGGATGGACAAGCAAGCCGCCGGTTTTGACGTGAAGCTGCAAGTGCGCCGCGACCTGGCCATGCTGGCCGTGCAAGGCCCCACCGCCATCGACAAGGTGTGCAGCATGAAGCCGGCGCTGGCCGAGAGCATCCGCGCCCTCAAGGTATTCCAGGGCCTGCCGTCCGGCGAATGGTTCTTTGCTCGCACCGGTTACACCGGTGAAGACGGCCTGGAAATCATGATCCCGGCCGCCGAAGCCATCACCTTCTTCAACCAGCTGAAAGACGCCGGCGTAGCGCCTATCGGCCTGGGCGCCCGCGACACGCTGCGTCTGGAAGCCGGCATGAACCTGTACGGCCACGACATGGACGAGACCGTCTCCCCGCTGGAAGCCGGCATGGGCTGGACCATCGCCTGGACCGAAGGCCGCGACTTCATCGGCCGCAGCGCGCTGGAAGCGCAAAAAGCCGCCGGCGTGGCCATGAAGCAGGTGGGCCTGGTACTGGAAGGCCGCGGCGTACTGCGCGAAGGCCAGAAAGTCGTGGTAGACGGTATCGGTGAAGGCATCATCACCAGCGGCACCTTCTCGCCGACCCTCAAGCATTCCATCGCCATCGCCCGTGTGCCGGCGGCCACCGGCGCTACCGCCCAGGTAGACCTGCGCGGCACGCTGACCGACGTGCGTGTGGTGAAAATGCCGTTCGTGCGTAACGGCAAGAAAGTTTTTGAATAAGCTGGTGTATAACGACGGGGCGAGCAAGAGCCGGTCCCGGTACACCATCCAAGTCTATTTTTCTGGAGAGAAACGATGAGCAACATTCCTGCCGACCTGAAATACGTATCCAGCCACGAATGGCTGCGTCTGGAAGCTGACGGTTCCGTAACCGTCGGCATTACCGAACACGCGCAAGAGCTGCTGGGCGACATCGTGTTCGTCGAGCTGCCGGCTGTGGGCGCCAACCTGGCTGCCGAAGAGCAAGCTGGCGTGGTGGAGTCGGTGAAAGCCGCTTCCGACGTATACGCCCCGATCGCAGGCGAAATCCTGGAAGTGAACGCCGAGCTGGAAGCCAACCCGGAGCTGGCCAACAGCGAACCGTACGCCGCGGGCTGGTTCTTCAAGATCAAGCCGGCCAACGCCGCTGATCTGGACGGCCTGCTGGACGCCGCTGCCTACGCAGCCGAAATCGGCGCCTGATGAAACGGCCCTGCCATCGCAAGATGGCGGGGCTTTTTTTTGCCGCGAATTTTTGCCACGAAACCCACGAAACAATACGAACGCTTCCATTGTTGACGTGTACTAGGCAAGCCATGACCTTGCCTGGATCATTTTGTGTCTTTTGTGGTTTTCGTGGCCAAGCAGTAAGCCGTTCGTGGCTAATCGATTAGACGGAATCGCAGACATGTCTCTCTCGCAACTCTTCCATCACCAAGAATTCATCGCCCGCCACATCGGCCCGTGCGATACCGAACAACAGCAGATGCTGGCCGAGATCGGCGCCAGCTCGCTGGAAGACCTGGTGGCACAAACCGTGCCGGCCGGTATCCGTTTCAACCGCGCCCTCGACCTGCCGGCTGCGCAGCGTGAAGTGGACGCACTGGCCGACCTGAAAGCCGTGGCCAGCAAGAACGTGGTAAACAAATCGTTCATCGGCCTGGGTTACTACCCGGTGATCACCCCCGGTGTCATCCTGCGCAACGTGCTGGAAAACCCGGGCTGGTACACCGCTTACACCCCGTACCAGGCTGAAATCGCCCAGGGCCGCCTGGAAGCGCTGCTGAACTACCAGCAGATGGTGATCGACCTGACCGGTCTGGACATCGCCAACGCCTCGCTGCTGGACGAAGCCACCGCCGCCGCCGAAGGCATGGCGCTGGCGCGTCGCGCTTCCAAGGTAAAAGGCGACCGCTTCTTTGTAGACAGCCGCGTGCTGCCGCAAACGCTGGACGTGCTGAAAACCCGCGCCGAATACTTCGGTTTCGAGCTGGTGCTGGGCCATCCGGAAGAAGCCGGCAACGGCGACTACTTCGGCGCGCTGTTCCAGTACCCGGGCGAAGCCGGCGACCTGCTGGACCTGACCCCGTACATCGCTGCCGTCAAGGCCAAGGGTGGCGTGGCCATCGTGGCTGCTGACGTGATGGCGCTGGTGGCGCTGAAATCGCCGGCCGAAATGGGCGCCGACGTGGCGGTGGGTAACACCCAGCGCTTTGGCGTACCGATGGGCTTCGGTGGCCCGCACGCTGCCTACTTTGCCTTCCGCGACGACATGAAGCGCTCGGCCCCGGGCCGCATCATCGGCGTATCGGTGGATGCGAAGGGCAAGACCGCGCTGCGCATGGCGCTGCAGACCCGCGAGCAGCACATCCGCCGCGAAAAAGCCAACTCCAACATTTGTACCAGCCAGGTACTGCTGGCCAATATGGCCGGCATGTACGCCGTGTACCACGGCCCGGTGGGCGTACAGCGCATTGCGCAGCGCATCCATCGCCTGGCGGCCATTTTCGCCCACGCGGTGAAAGCGGCGGGCGGCAAGCTGAAGTTCGAGCAGTTCTACGACACCGTACAGGTCGAGCTGGGCGCCCGTGCGGCCAACGTATACGCCGCCGCGCTGGCTGCCGGCATCAACGTGCGTGACGCCGGCAATGGCGTGCTGGGCGTGGCCTTCCACGAAGCCGCCACCGAAGCCGATCTGGCCAAGCTGATCGAAGTGTTCACCGGCAAGGCTGCCGACATCGCCGCGCTGGACGCCGCGGCTGCCGACGCCATTCCGGCCAGCCTGAAGCGCGAATCCGCCATTCTCAGCCACCCGGTGTTCAACCAGCACCACAGCGAGCACGAAATGCTGCGCTACCTGAAGAAGCTGGAAAACCGCGACCTGGCGATGAACCACAGCATGATCAGCCTGGGCAGCTGCACCATGAAGCTGAACGCCACCAGCGAAATGATCCCGGTGACCTGGCCCGAGTTTGCCAACATGCACCCGTTCGCCCCGCGCGAACAGGCTGCCGGCTACCTGGAAATGATCGAAGGCCTGCAGCAGCAGCTGATGGCTATCACCGGCTTTGACGCCATCTCGATGCAGCCGAACTCCGGCGCACAAGGCGAATACGCCGGCCTGCTGGCCATCCGCCGCTACCACGCCAGCCGTGGCGACGCGCATCGCACCATCTGCCTGATCCCGCAATCGGCACACGGTACCAACCCCGCTACCGCACAGATGCTGGGCATGCAGGTGGTGGTGGTGAAAACCGACGACAACGGCAACGTGGACATGGCCGACATGCAGGCCAAGGCCGAACAGCATGCGGCCAACCTAGGCGCGCTGATGATTACCTACCCGTCCACCCACGGCGTGTTCGAAGAATCCATCAAGGAAATCTGCGAACTGATCCACGCCAACGGCGGCCAGGTGTACATGGACGGTGCCAACATGAACGCGCAGGTGGGCCTGACCCGTCCGGCCGATATCGGCGCCGACGTGCTGCACATGAACCTGCACAAAACCTTCTGCATTCCGCACGGTGGCGGCGGCCCGGGCATGGGCCCCATCGGCATGAAAGCGCACCTGGCGCCGTTCATGGCCAACCACGTGGTAGCCGAAGTACCGGGTGCCGTGGCCGGCCAGAGCGCGGTATCCGCTGCGCCGTTCGGTTCGGCGTCCATCCTGCCGATCTCCTACATGTACATCCGCATGATGGGTGCCGAAGGCATGAAGCGCGCCACCGAACTGGCCCTGCTGAACGCCAACTACCTGAAGGACAAGCTGGCGGCCCACTACCCGGTGCTGTACACCGGCAAGAACGGCCGTGTGGCGCACGAGTGCATCATCGACCTGCGCCCGCTGAAAGCCGCTTCCGGCGTCACCGAAGTGGACGTGGCCAAGCGCCTGATGGACTTCGGCTTCCACGCGCCGACCATGAGCTTCCCGGTAGCCGGCACGCTGATGATCGAGCCGACCGAGTCCGAGTCCAAGGCCGAGCTGGACCGCTTCATCGCTGCCATGGTGGCCATCCGCCAGGAAATCGACGCGGTACAGAACGGTGTGTGGCCGAAGGACAACAACCCGCTGTGCAACGCACCGCACAGCAAGGCCGACATTGCCGGCGAGTGGACCCGTCCGTACAGCCGCGAGCAGGCATTCTTCCCGCTGCCGTACGTGCTGGACAACAAGTTCTGGCCGAGCGTGAACCGTATCGACGACGTATACGGCGACCGCAACCTGGTGTGCAGCTGCCCGTCCATCGACAACTACGAGTAAGCCCTGCCCATGCGGCCAACCCGCCAGGTTGGCCGCAGGCAAAGCAAAACCCCGCCAGCGCAAGCCGGCGGGGTTTTTTCATGGGGCTGGGGGAGGTGGCTAGCCGTTGAACGCAGCCAGCGTCTGGTTCAGGTTCTGCGCCAGTTGTTGCAGGCGGCGGGTTTCGGTTTCTACCTCGCGGGCGCTGTCCAGCGTATGCCGTGCCATGGCCGATACCTGGTCGGCGTTGCCGGCAATGTTGTGGCTGGCGCTGGCTTGCTCCTGCAGCTCGCGGTGGATCTGGTCCATGGTGGTGACGCTGGCGCGGGTGCGGTCTTCGATCAGTTCGATGGCGCTGCCGGCCATCTGTGCTTGCTCGGAACCTTGCACCACCTGGCGGATACCGTCTTCCATGGCGCTAACGGCGTGTTGTGCCGAGGCCTGGATGCCGGACACCATGGTCTGGATTTCGGCGGTGGCGGTACTGGTACGTACCGCCAGGTTGCGCACCTCGTCGGCTACCACGGCAAAACCACGGCCGCTTTCGCCCGCGCGGGCGGCCTCGATAGCCGCGTTCAGCGCCAGCAGGTTGGTCTGCTCGGCAATGCCGCTGATCGCCTCTACCACCTTGCTGATCTGCATGGCGCTGCTTTCCAGCGAATGGATGACGCCCGATACGTGCTGCACGGCCTGGGTCGCCGCCACAATGGCACCGGTTGCCTGCGCCACCGTCTGGCCACTGCTGCGTGCCTGCTCGCCGGCAGTCCGGGTGCTGGCCAGCGCGGTATGCGTGCCTTCGCTGACAGTCGCCACACTATTGCTCATCTGTTTGATGGCGGCGCTAATCTGCTCGGCCGAGCTGCTCTGCGTTTCGGCATCGCTACGGACACGGCCGGTGAGGCCGGCGATGCTACCGCTGGTGTGTTCCAGTGCCCCGGCGACCTCCTGCAGCTTTGCCACCAGTTTTTGTTGAGAAGCCAGCATGGCGTTAAAAGCACGAATGGACTGCGCCAGCTCCAGCCCCGCGTTGTCGTCTACCCGCAGGCTGAGGTTGCCGGTCTTGATGACCTGGTTGGCGGTGTGGGTCAGTTGCTGTAGCGGGCGCACCAGCAATCGGCTCAGCAGGCCGGCGTAGGCAATCAGGATCAGGGCTGCGGCCAACGCCAGCACGCTGCTGATCACCGATTGCCGGGAGATGCCGCTATCTACCGTGTCCTGGGCGCTTTGCGACGATTGCTCGATGGCATCGGTGACTTTTTCCATGCCGCCTTCCAGCGACTCGAAGTCCTGCTCGAAGGCGGGCAGGGTGGCCAGCGCCTTATCGGGCTGGCTGGCAATATGGCTGACGATCACGTCGGCAGAGCCCAGGTAGCGTTCCACCATCGGAATCACTTGCTGGTACAGCTGTTGCAACTCGGGCTTGTCGGCGCGGCGGGCGTTGTCGGCCATCAGTTCGCGAAAGTGCTTGGCGTGTTCGGCCAGGTCTTTGGCAATGGCTGACATTTTGTCTTTCTCGCCCAGCTTGTCGCGGTAGAGCGCGGACAGCACGTCGGAACGTACCGCGTCGTGCATCATGTCGGCTTCGGTTTGCTGCCGGATCATCTTCTGCGTGTTCAACAGATCGCCTACTTCGCCGGCAATGCTGCGCGACCCCAGCAGCCCGCTCGCACCCAGCCCCACGCAAAACAGGATGGCAATGCCGACCATCAACATCAGGTGCAGGCGCAGAGAGAGTTTTTGCATGGTAAATCCTTGGTAATCGAGCCGGTTTAACCCCTAAAGCTATTTATAGCTATTCTGATTGGGCGCGCCAGCAATCAAACACCATTCTTTTGGCATGGCGTGGCAGGCCGGCAACAGTGGCGAAATCGCCATTGCCATGTAGAATGGCAGAGTCTTCTTTACACGGGGTTTATCCTGTCCAATGGACGTGCTCATATTGGTTGTCCTGTTTTTGCTCAACGGCATCTTTGCCATGACCGAAATCGCCATCGTTTCTTCCCGCAAGGTGCGCTTGCTGCAGTGGGCCGACGAAGGCAACCGCGGCGCGGCTGCCGCTCTCAAGCTGGCCGACGAACCTACCCGCTTTCTCTCTACCATCCAGATCGGCATTACGCTGATCGGCATTCTGTCCGGTGCTTTCGGTGAGGCGGCCATTGCCGATCGCCTGAAGGTGTATCTGGAGGCCTATCCGCTGCTGGCCGAGTTTGCCCGTCCGATTTCGCTCACCGTGACCGTGGTGCTGATTACCTACTTCTCGCTGATCATCGGCGAGCTGGTGCCCAAGCGTATCGGCATGCAGAACCCCGAATTGCTGGCGTCCATCCTGGCGCGCCCGATGCTGCTGCTGGCACGGGTAACCTCGCCGATGGTGCGCATGCTGAGCCTGTCTACCGAAGCCGTGCTGCGCGTGCTGGGTGTGCGCAAGAACAATGACCCCTCCATCACCGAAGAGGAAATCAAGGTGCTGATGGAGCAGGGGGCCGACGAAGGCATTTTTGATCGCGCCGAGCAGGAGCTGGTGGAAAACATCTTCAGCCTGGACGAAAAAAAGGTGGTCTCCATCATGACGCCGCGCAAGGACATCATTGCGCTGGACGTGGACGACCCGCTGGAGGACAACCTGAAGATCGTGCGTGGCAGCGTGTTTACCCGCTACCCGGTGGTGAAGGGCGGTTTCGAGAACGTATTGGGCATCGTGCAGGCCAAAGATCTGCTGCACCGCTTGCTGGAGGATAAATCGGTCAAGCTTACCGAGTCGGTGCGCCCGCCGCTGTACGTGCCGGAAGCCATCAGCCCGATGCAGCTGCTGGAGCAGTTCAAGCGCACGCGTAACCATACCGCGCTGGTGGTGGACGAATACGGCGAGATCGAAGGCCTGGTCACCATCAACGACGTGATGGAGGCCATTGTCGGTGACTTGCCGACCGAAGCCGGCGATGGCGACGACGAGATCGTACAGCGCGAAGACGGTAGCTGGCTGGTGGACGGCATGATGTCGCTGGAAGACTTCAAGGAGCACTTCGAGCTGGAAAGCATCGAGGGTGAAGAGTCTGGCAACTTCCAGACGCTGGGCGGCTTTGTGATGTTCATGCTGGGCCGGGTGCCCAGTGCGGCCGACAAGGTGGTGTGGAACGGCTTCAGCTTCGAAGTGGTGGACATGGACCGTACCCGTGTCGACAAGGTGCTGGTGGTGGCACCGGCGCCGGCGGCCAACCCCGACGCGGACTGAGTCTGCCTTGTTTTCAACAAGCCCCGCTTAGGCGGTAATGCCAGTCAGTTAAGCGAATGTGCTTGGTTTTCACGTAGCAGTACGTGAGTGACGCGCCCCATCCCGTTGGCGCGAGCCGGGCAAAATGGTTCGCCCCAGGGTTGTGCTGAGCGAATCGAAGATTCGCACGCGCAAGACGCCGATTTGTTTGAGCCCCGAGCCGTTAGCGAGGGGCGAGTTCGGCGGCGCCTGGGGCGTGCCATTTTGACCGGGGTTTCGAGCAGCCCCGGGTTGCGGGGGAATGAAAAGGGGGCGGCAATCCGCCCCCTTTCCCGTCTTATTCCCTCGCGACGCTGCGCTTGCCTCGCTCGGTCACGGGCGGAACCGGCATCTAATCATCGTCCGCATCGCGGACACACTAGCGTACTTCAACGCAACAAATCCCTAACCAAAAAAACGCCAGTCAGCGTTAACTGACTGGCATTACGCTTACGCGGGGCTTTTGTTTTGTGCCAGCGCCTGGAACACCAGATAGTCCTGCTCGTTCATCGGCCGCGCCAGATAGTAGCCCTGCACGTAGTGGCAGCCGTGGGCTTGCAGGAAGGCCAGCTGTTCGGCGGTTTCCACCCCCTCGGCCACGGTCTGGATGCCGATGCTGCGCGCCAGCGACAGGATGGCCTTCACCACCGCCTGGTTGCGCGGGCTGTTGAACAGGCTCCAGATGAAACGCTGGTCGATCTTCACCTTGTCTACCGGCAACTCCACCAGATAGTTCAGCGACGAGTAGCCGGCGCCGAAGTCGTCGATGGCCAGGCGGAAGCCGGCCTGGCGCAAGCGGGTGAGGGTGTGCGAGATGGCCGTCAGGTTCTGGATCAGCGACGACTCGGTCAGCTCCAGTTCGATGGCAGCTGCCGGAATGCCGTGTTGCATGACCGCCTGGCTCAGCATGTCGGGCAGGTCGCTCATCGCCAGCTGCCGTGCCGACAGGTTGATGCTGATGCTTTGCGGCTGCCCCTGCTCGATGCTGCGTGCCACAAAGCGGCAGGCGGCGTGCAGCACGAAGTGGCCGATGTCTTCGATCAGGCCGTGCTGCTCGGCAAACGGGATAAACAGGCCTGGCGAGGCCTGGCTGCCGCCGCCGGGCCAGCGCAGCAGTGCCTCGCCGTAGCTGCCCAGTGCATCGGACAGAGGCACGATGGGCTGGTAATGCAGCTGGAACTGCTCGTTCTCGATGGCCTGGCGCAGCGCGGTGAACAGTTCCATCTCGCTGCGCAGCCGCGCTTCGATGGCCGGCTCGAAGAAACAGTAGCGGTTGCGCCCCAGCGCCTTGGCCTGGTACATGGCGGCGTCGGCATTCTTCATCAGGTGCTCGCTGCTTTCGCCGTCGTCGGGGAACATGGCAATGCCGATGCTGGCACCCACTTCCGCATCGCGGGCTTCCAGCCGGAACGGCAGGTTCAGCACCTCGACAATGGCTTTGGCGATGCGTGCAACCTGAACCGGGCTGCAGTCGCGGATGATGATGCAGAACTCGTCGCCGGACAGCCTTGCCACCGTGTCTTCCAGCCGTACCGTGCCGCGCAGGCGCTCGGCCACGTCCATCAGCAGCTCGTCGCCGGCTTTATGGCCGAGGGTATCGTTGACGTACTTGAAACGGTCCAGGTCCAGCAGCAGCGTGGCGAAGCTGCGCTTTTCCTCGCGTGCGATGTCGATCTCGTGTGCCAGGCGGTCTTTCAGCAGCACGCGGTTGGGCAGGGCGGTCAGCGGGTCGTAGTAGGCCAGCCGGCGCAGCTGGTTTTCGGCCAGCTTGAGCTGGGTAATATCGGACAGGATGCCGACATAGTGGGTAATGCTGCCGTCCGGCTCGGTGGCGGCGTTGATGGTGAGCAGCGCGTGGATCAGGCTGCCGTCGGCGTGGCGGTTGATGATTTCGCCCTGCCAGCGCCCGGCAATGGCCAGCTCCTGCCACAGTTGCTGGTAGAACTGGCGGTCGTGATGGCCGGAGCGGGCGATGGGCGGCCGTTTACCGCACAGCTCGTCCAGCGTCATGCCGGTCATCAGCTGGTAGGCCGGGTTGGCCGCCACGATGTGGGTATCCGGCGTGGTGATGATGACCGCGTCTTCGGTGTGTTCGAACACCATTTCGTACAGACGACGGCGCTTTTCGGCCTGCTGGCGCTGACGGATTTCGTCTTCCAGCTGGCGGTTGGCCTGCTGCAAGTGGGCGGTGCGCTCGGCCACCATCTGTTCCAGCTGCTGTTGCTGGGCCTGCCGCTCGGCCAACTGCTGTTGCTGGCTCAGCAGTAACTGGCGGAAGCGTTGCAGCGCGTCGAATACCGGCTGGAATAGCGCATCGCCACGCGGGATGATGGCGTCGCTGCGCCCTTCACCCAAGGAGAGTAACAGCGCCTCGGTCTGTTGTAGCTGGCTGCCGATGCGGTGCATGCGCCAGCCTATCAGCGCCAGGCCCAGCAGCAGTACCAGCAGCATGATGCCTTGCAACTGGTGGCCGGTACGCAGGGTGGTGGCGAGGTTGTCTTCATAGTGGGCCACGGCCATCTGGCGCTGCTGCCGTACCAGCGCCCGCAGTTTTTCCATGCTGTTGGTGACTTGCCGGGTAATCTGCAGCGCTTGCGCCTCGGCCGCCTCGCCCTGGCTGGGCAGCAGTTGGAGCAAGGTGCTGGCCTGGGTGTGATAGCGCATCAGGTCGGTCTGGATATCGCGGATCTGGGCGGCCAAGGCCGGGCTGTGCTGGCTTTGTTCCCCCAGCAACACGGCATCACGGGTCAGCAGGTTCAGTGCTTGTTGCAGGCTACGCTTGCGCCGCTGGATGTCATCTGGTGACAGCTCTTCTGCTTCCTGCTCTTCCACCAGCAAGATCATGCGGTTGTGCAGGTCGCCCAGTCGTGACAGCGCGTCGCCCAGTTACTGCTGTTCGCGCGAGTGCTTGCGGCTTTCCTCGGCCAGCAACTTGGTCTGTTCGTCGTTGTAGTAGTGCAGAAAGGCCATGGCCCCGAGCAGCAGTGCCAGCAGCAGGCTTTGCAGCCACAGCATTTGTCGGCTGATGGTACGGGCCAGCAGAAAGCGTGATGGCAGCATGGCGTCCCCGCAGTCTTGTTTTATTGAAGCATAGGCGCTGCGTACTGCCTTGGCAGCCTGTGAGTGGCGCTATTTCTGCAAAACATTGCAGAAATCCTGCTTTATCTTCATGCCGCATGACGATAAGGTAGCGCTTGCGGCCAGCCATGACGCGGCCGGCGATAACAAGCCTTAGGGATCTACAAAGATGAAACTGGAAACGCTCGCAGTACACGGCGGCTATAGCCCCGACCCGACCACCAAAGCGGTAGCGGTACCGCTGTACCAGACCACTAGCTACGCCTTCGACAGCACCCAGCACGGTGCCGACCTGTTCGACCTGAAGGTGCAGGGCAATATCTACACCCGCATCATGAACCCCACCACCGACGTGCTGGAAAAGCGCGTGGCGGCGCTGGAAGGCGGTATTGGTGCGCTGGCGGTAGCGTCGGGCATGGCGGCCATCAGCTACGCCATCCAGACCATCGCCGAGGCCGGGGATAACATCATCGCTACCAGCACGCTGTACGGCGGCACCTATAACCTGTTTGCCCACACCTTCCCGCAGCTGGGCATTACCGTACGCTTTATCGACCCGGCGCGCCCGCAGGACATTGCGGCCAACGTGGACGCCAACACCAAGGCGGTGTTCTGCGAATCCATCGGCAACCCGCTGGGCAATGTGGTGGACTTTGGTGCCTTTGCCGACGAGGCGCACAAGCACGGCCTGCCGCTGATCGTGGACAACACCGTACCGTCGCCTTACCTGTGCCGCCCGTTCGAGCACGGCGCCGACATCGTGGTACATAGCCTCACCAAATACCTGGGCGGCCACGGCACCAGCATCGGCGGCATCATCGTCGATAGTGGCAAATTCCCGTGGGGCGAGCACAAAGAACGCTTCGTGCGCCTGAACACGCCGGACGTCAGCTACCACGGCGTCAATTACGTCGAGGTGCTGGGCGCCGCTGCCTACATCGCCCGTGCCCGCGTGGTGCCGCTGCGCAATATGGGCGCGGCCATCTCGCCGTTCAACGCGCATCAGATCCTGCTGGGTATCGAAACGCTGGCACTGCGCCTGGACCGTATCTGCGACAACACGCTGAAAGTGGCCCAGTTCCTGCAGCAACACCCGGCGGTGGAATGGGTAGAGTACGCCGCGCTGGAAGGCCACCCCAGCCGCCCGCTGGTGGACAAATACATGGGCGGCCGCGCGTCGGGCATCCTGTCGTTCGGCATCAAGGGCGGGGTTGAAGCGGGCGGCCGCTTTATCGACGCGCTGCAGCTGGTAACGCGTCTGGTGAACATCGGCGACGCCAAGAGCCTGGCCTGCCACCCGGCGTCCACCACCCACCGTCAGCTGTCGCCGCAAGAACAGCTGAAGGCCGGCGTGAAGCCGGAACTGATCCGCCTGTCTATCGGTATCGAGCACGTGGACGACATCCTGGCCGACGTGAGCCAGGCGCTGGCTGCCGCTGCTGCCTAAGCGCGCAGGCTGTTGATAGCGGCCAACCCTGGCGATGGGGTTGGCCGCTGTCTTTTGTCGCGGGCTGGCGTCACGTAGACTGCCGGCCTGTGTCGATTTCTATAGACGATGTGATGACGCTGCCTGATTTCTCCGTGCTTGGCGCCTACGCGCTGTTGCTGCTGGCCTTGTTGGCGGCACTGTTTACCCGTCGACGGCTGGCAATGGGGCTGGGGGTAGCTGCCAGCGTGGCAGGCTTGTTGGCCGGCGTGCTGCAGCTGCCGGCGCTGGCCGCCATCGCGCTGCTTGTGGGGCTGGGCGCTGCGCTGCACCGTTGGCCGCGCCAGCCTGTGCTGTGGGCGCTGGCCGTGCTGCTGATGCTGGTGTTGGCGTTGCACCGCTGGCCCGGCTTTGTGCCGCACGCGTGGTGGCAAGGCGTGTTGCCCGGCGCTAGCCAGCCGTACACGGTGTACTGGCACTGGGACAAAGGCCTGGCCGGCCTGTGGCTGCTGCTGTGCCTGCCGATGCCGCAGTGGGGGACTGCCGTTGCCCGCCCGCGCTTGTGGGCTGTGGCGGGGCTGGCACTGCTGGCGGCGCTGTGGCTGGCGCTGGGCAGTGGCTTGCTGGCGTGGCAGCCGAAATGGCCGGCGTGGTGGCTGCCGTGGCTGGCGGCCAACCTGTTGCTGGTATCGCTGCCGGAAGAGGCGCTGTTCCGCCAGGGCGTGTTTGCGGTGCTGGCGGCGCGGCCGCTGTGGCAGCGTTGCCTGGCGTCGGCGCTGCTGTTCGGCCTGGTACACGCTGGTGGTGGCGGGCTGTGGGTGCTGGTGGCAGCGCTGGCCGGCCTGGGCTACGCGCTGGCTTACGCCGCCGGCCGCTGGCTGTATTGGCCGCTGCTGCTGCACACGGGGTTCAATGTGCTGCATCTGGCCTTGCTGAGCTACCCGCGCTGACTGCGCGCGAGGGTAGTACAAAAGAGAGCGGCCAACCCTGTTGCCAGGGTTGGCCGTTTAGCTTGGCACCTTGCGGTATCAGGCTATGGTGTGGCGGTTGTACCGCTCTGGTCTAGGTCGCTTTTGATAGGCGCTCTTGTACCTGTAACCGGACGGCCATGCGATCCACTCTTGCCAGATCGGCGATGTCGCCCAGCGTCGCCAGGCTGTTTTCCAGTCGGGCAATAGCCTGTTTATGTTCTTCGATTGCTTTGAGCATGGCGGCGGCCTGGTGGTAAGTGTCTTGTTCCCGCAGTGCGGTGATCCAGTTCAGATTACCCATGGCGTGTTCCTCCTGCCTGGTGTGGAGTCCAGCTAGCACAGCCTTGCTGTGTGCTGCTCCATGTGAGGTTTATCGGAGGCGGGCGACGAAACCTTAGTTTTATTTTGGTCAGTTTTATTGCATGACATGGTGCTTGCCAGGGCGGCGTAGCGAGCAGAGACGACAAACCCGGCACGGGCCGGGTTTGGAAAGGCAGGGCAGGCGGTGCGGGGTCAGCCGGGCAGGTCGATGTACTCGACGCCGGCGTTGGTACCCAGCGTGTGCTGCAGGAAGTGCGCCATGCTGGGGGGCTGGCCGGTGCTGACAAAACGGTAGCGGGCGCTATCGCCGTCTTCGGTGGCAATGCCGTGCTGCTGCATCAGGCGCAGCGTCTGGCGGATCACCGCGTCGGTGGGGTCGATCAGGTCGATGTGCGCCGGCAGCAGCTGGCGCATCAGCGGCGCCAGAAATGGGTAGTGGGTACAGCCCAGCACCACGTGGTCCACGCTGTGCTCCAGCAGCGGGGCGAGGGCGCGGCTCACCACGGCACGGCTGCGCTCGCTGTCCAGTTCGCCTGCTTCCACTAACTCGACAAAGCCCTTGCCGGCCTGCGGCACCACCAGCGTGTCGCCGGCAAACTGCGCCACCAGCTGGCGGAACTTGTCGCCCTGTAGGGTGGCGTGGGTGGCCAGCACGCCGACGCGGCCGCTCTGGCTGGCCAGCACGGCCGGCTTGATGGCCGGCTCCATGCCGACGATGGGCAGCTGCGGGTAGCGCTCGCGCAGATGGCGCGCGGCGGCACTGGTGGCGGTATTGCAGGCAATCAGCAGCAGCTGGGCGCCTTGCTGCAGCAACCAGGCGGTGATGGCTTCGGCGCGGGCGATGATCTCCGCCTGGCTGCGTTCACCGTACGGGCAGTAGCCCTGGTCGGCCAGGTACACCACGTCCTGTTGTGGCAGGGCGTGGCGCAGCTGGCGCCAGACCGACAGGCCGCCAAGGCCGGAATCGAACATGCCGATCATGGGGCGTCCTAGTTGTTCTGCACCACGATCTTGGGCATTTTGCTGGAGAAGTCGCGCGCTTTCTCGCCTACTTTGACCGCCACGCGGCGGGCAATCTGCTGGTAGCGGGCGGCCAGTTTGCCGTCCGGCTCGGCCACCACGGTGGGTTTGCCTTCGTCGGTAGACAGGCGGATGGCCAGGTCCAGCGGCAGCGAGCCCAGCACGTCCACGCCATACTGGGCGCTCATCTTGTCGGCGCCGCCGTGGCCGAAGATGTGCTCTTCGTGGCCGCACTGGCTGCACACGTGCATGGCCATGTTTTCCACGATGCCGAGGATGGGCACGCCCACCTTCTCGAACATCTTCAGGCCTTTCTTGGCGTCGATCAGCGCGATGTCCTGCGGGGTAGTCACCACGATGGCGCCGGTCACCGGCACCTTCTGCGACAGCGTCAGCTGCACGTCACCGGTGCCCGGCGGCATGTCGATCACCAGGTAGTCCAGGTTGTCCCACAGCGTGTCGTTCAGCAGCTGCTGCAGCGCCTGACTTACCATCGGGCCGCGCCACACCATGGCCTGGTCGTCGTCTACCAGGTAGCCGATGGACATGGTTTGCAGGCCGTGCCCCAGTAGCGGCTTCAGCTTGCCGTCCACCACCTCGGGCTTCTGGCCTTGCAGGCCCATCATCAGCGGTTGCGACGGGCCGTAGATATCGGCGTCCAGAATGCCGACACGGGCACCTTCGGCCGCCAGCGCCAGTGCCAGGTTGGCCGCGGTGGTGGATTTGCCGACGCCGCCCTTGCCGGACGACACCGCAATCACGTTTTTCACGCCGGGCAGCAGCGGCACGCCGCGCTGGGCGGTGTGGCTGGTGATCTGGCTGCTGACGGTCACTTCTACCGTGCGGCCGTCGGCAAACGGTGCCAGCGCGTCGGTAAACAGCGTGCGTAGTTCGGCAAAACGGCTTTGCGCCGGGTAGGGCAGGGTGACGCTAAGCGCCAGCCGGCTGCTGTCGTTGCAGGTCAGGCTCAGGCCCTTGCGGTAGGGCTTGCCGGTGTCCGGGTCGATCAGGCTGCCAAGGGCGGCCAGGATGTCTGCGTCGCTATGTGCCATATTGCTTGTCCGTGGGGTGTCGCTGGCGGTGCCGCCAAACAGTTTGCCAAGTCGGGAAAACATATCGTGTGCCTGGGTAGGGTATTTCCGACTATTTTAATCGGGATTGCCGCGTCGCGGGAGGGGCGGCGGTCGTGCAGGCTGCACTGCGCGCTGCGTGTGATGGCAGGCCGGCAGCCGGCATTTATCGTGGCAAATGATAGCCCAAAGCACCCGCTGTCGCCCATGCCTGCGGCCCGTGGCGGGCGGGGCTGGTCTAAGTGGCTGATTTCGCGTAGAATCCCTACCCTTTTTTCCCGTGTGGCGGGGTGGCTTTTGGCCCTGCCATGGTTTTTGAGGTGTTCTTTTGTCTGCCAATAACAAGATTTCCCGCCTGTCGTTTGCCACCTTGCTGTTTCCGCTGGCCCTGGTGCTGTTCGAATTTGCCGTCTACATCGCCAACGACATGGCGCAGCCTGCCATGCTGCAGGTTACCCGCGAGTTCGGTGTGGACGCCGGCTGGGTGCCGCTGTCGATGACCTTTTTCTTGCTGGGCGGTGCCGCGCTGTCGTGGCTGACCGGCCCGCTGTCCGACCGTTACGGCCGCCGTCCGGTGCTGCTGGGCGGGGTGGTGTTCTTTATCGTGAGCTGCCTGGCCACCTATCTGGTGAGCAGCATCGAAGCCTATATGGCGCTGCGCGTGCTGCAGGGCATGGGCCTGTGCTTCATCAACGCCGTCGGCTACGCCGCGGTACAGGAAGCCTACGCCGAGAAAACAGCGGTGCGCGTTACCGCGCTGATGGCCAACGTGGCGCTGATCGCGCCGATGGTGGGCCCGCTGGCCGGCGCCGCGCTGGTGGAAGTGGCGCCGTGGCGCAGCTGCTTCCTGTTCATTGCCGCCTGCGCGCTGCTGGCGCTGCTGGGCCTGTGGTGGAAAATGCCGGAAACCGTACGCCCTGCGGCCAACCCGCGCCCGCTGTCCAGCATGGGCGGCGACTACCTGCAGCTGCTGCGTGACCGCCGCTTTGTGCTGTCGGTGCTGTGCATCCCGCTGCTGGCGCTGCCGCTGATGGGCTGGATTGCGCTGTCGCCAGTACTGCTGGTGGAAGACCTGGGCATGAGCACGCTGGCCTACGGCCTGTGGCAGCTGCCGGTATTCGGTGGCCTGGTGGCTGGCAACCTGCTGCTGGCGGCCCGTGCCGAGGCGTGGCCGCTGGGCCGCTCGGTGCTGCTGGGCATGTGGCCGGTGGTGGGCGGCCTGGTGCTGATGCTGGCTGGCGTGCTGTACGGTCAGCAACAGCACGTGTTTCTGGTGCTGGGCATGACCCTGATGGCGGTAGGCGAGGGCATGTCTTTCGGCGTGCTGTACCGTTTTGCGCTGATGAGCAGCAGCCTGCCCAAGGGTGTGGTGTCTGCCGGCATGAGCATGTTGTGCATGGCCGGTTACGGTATCGGCATCGAGCTGTTCCGCTGGGCCTACATCGCCGGCAGCATGACCGGTTTTGCCCTGCTGTCGGTGCTGACCGCGCTGGTGTTCGTGTGGCTGGCGCGCCCGCAAGTGGCAGTGGCGATGGCCGAACGCGACGACCCGGACCTGCTGCCGCAGTCGGCCTGATCGGCCAGCCTGCCACCCCAGGTGGCACAAATACAGAAGGTTGGCCGCGATGACTGTCGCGGCCAACCTTTGTCGTTATAATCGACGGTTTACCGAATCCTTTCACCGGACGCTTCTCCATGACCAAACGCAAGATTCTGGTGACCAGTGCACTGCCTTACGCCAACGCGGGGCTGCACCTTGGCCACATGCTCGAACAGATCCAAACCGACATCTGGGTGCGCTTCCAGAAGATGCGCGGCCACGAGTGCTACTACGTGTGCGCCGATGACACCCACGGCGCGCCCATCATGCTGGCAGCCGAGAAGCGCGGCATTACCCCCGAGCAGCTGATTGCCGAAGTGGAAGCGCTGCACGTGGCCGATTCGCAGGGCTTCCTGATCGGCCACGACAGCTACTACAGCACCAACAGCCCGGAAAACAAGGAACTGGCGCAGCAGATGTACCGCGCGCTGCGTGCCGACAACAAGATTACCTCGCGTACCATCGAGCAGCTGTTCGACCCGGAAAAGCAGATGTTCCTGCCGGACCGCTTCGTGAAGGGCGAATGCCCGAAATGCAGCGCCAAAGACCAGTACGGCGACAACTGTGAAGTGTGCGGCGCTACCTATAACCCCACCGAACTGAAGAACCCGTACTCGGCGGTGTCCGGCGCCACGCCGGTGCTGAAAACCTCCGAGCACTACTTCTTCCGCCTGGGCGAGTGCGCCGACTTCCTGCGCGACTGGACCAGCGGCAACACTACCCGCGCCGACGGCGTGGTACAGCCGCACCTGCAGCCGGAATCGCTGAACAAGATGAACGAGTGGATCGGCGGCGGCCTGCAGGACTGGGACATCAGCCGTGACGCCCCGTACTTCGGCTTCGAGATTCCCGACGCGCCGGGCAAGTACTTCTACGTGTGGCTGGATGCGCCGATCGGCTACATGGCTAGCTTCAAGAAGCTGTGCGCACAGCTGAACCTGGACTTCGACGCCTGGTTCAAGCCGGACACCGACACCGAGATGTACCACTTCATCGGCAAGGACATCCTGTACTTCCACGCGCTGTTCTGGCCCGCCACGCTGAAGTTCTCCGGCATGCGTGCGCCCACCGGCGTCTTCGCCCACGGCTTCCTCACCGTGGACGGCCAGAAGATGTCCAAGTCGCGCGGCACCTTCATCACCGCCAAGAGCTACCTGGAATGCGGCCTGAACCCGGAATGGATGCGTTACTACATCGCCGGCAAGCTCAACAGCCGTATCGAAGACATCGACCTGAACCTGGGTGACTTCGTGGCCCGCGTGAACTCGGACGTGGTGGGCAAGTACGTCAACATCGCCAGCCGCGCCGCTGGCTTCATTACCAAGCGCTTTGGCGGCAAGCTGGCCGACAGCGTGCAGGATGAAACCCGCCTGCTGGGCAATATCGCCGCCGAGGCCGACAACATCGCCGCTGCTTTCGAAGCGCGCGAGTACGCCAAGGCGCTGCGCGAGATCATGGGCATTGCCGACGTGGTGAACGCCTACGTGGATGCCAACAAACCGTGGGAGCTGGCCAAGCAGGAAGGGCAGGAAGCGCGCCTGCACGAAGTGTGCACCGTGCTGATCAACGCCTTCCGCCTGCTCACCATCTACCTGAAGCCGGTACTGCCGAAAGTAGCGCAAGACGTGGAGGCCTTCCTCGACGTGGCACCGCTGCAGTGGACCGACGCCCAGCAGCCGCTGCTGGGTCACACCATCAAGCCGTACCAGCACCTGATGCAACGCGTCGACCCGGTGCTGGTGGACAAACTCATCGAAGCGAACAAACAGACCATGGAAGCACAAGCACCGGCCGCTGCGGCCAACTACGAGCCGCTGGCCGACACCATCAAGATCGACGACTTTGCCAAGCTGGACCTGCGCGTAGGCAAGGTACTGGCCTGCAACTTCGTGGAAGGCTCCGACAAGCTGCTGCAGTTCACCGTCGACCTGGGCTTTGAACAGCGCAACATCTTCTCCGGCATCCGTTCCGCCTATCAGGAGCCGGAAAAGCTGGTTGGCCGCAAAGTGATCGTGGTAGCCAACCTGGCCGAACGCAAGATGCGCTTTGGCGTATCGCAAGGCATGATCGTCTGCGCCTCCGGCAATGACGACAGCAGCGGCCTGTTCCTGCTGGACGCTGACGACGGCGCACAACCGGGCATGCGCGTAGGCTAAGCCGGGCTGCCGCCCGTCTGCGGTTTGCCGGCGGTGGCCTGCCTGTGCCGGTCACGCCGGAACGGCGCCTGAGCCAACAACCTGCTTGTTTCACATCGCAAACCCAGCTTGTATCTCAAGCTGGGTTTGTTGCTATCTGCTACCCCGTTTGCCTGGCAAACGGGGTTTTTCATGGTGGCGCGTCGGCGTGCTGCAGACTGCGGCACGCGTTTTCAACACCGTCCGCTTTCGCTTGTTCACGCTTGTCAGGTGGCCCGGCTGTGGGCGTTGCCTGCCATTTGGGTTGCCGTGCCGCTATCTGGCGCCAAGGGGGCACTGTGCCCATGCCATGAAACCGGATGTAGTCGTGTCGTTTTTGCATCATCGAGCCCTGCTGCTGACGTTTGACAGGGTGAAATCTGTTCATTTTCCATGCGTGCACCTAATGACATATTGTCTTTTTGTCGGACAATTCTTAATTATTTAAATTAAACAGTCTGTTTATAATTGACCGGGTTTTTTTGTACGCAATTGCAGTGCGATGTATCCAGTTTGTCACAATGCTGCGATGCAGCAGTCTATTTCCTCTTATTTTCCTGTTTTCAAGCAATTTCAATCTGTTTTGTGGCCGTTTCTTGTCTTTGATCAGTGCTAATGACGTTGGAGTAATTTTATTGGCATCGCAGTTTAATAAGAAATAATGATTTAGTGCTGAATGATTAATGCATCGTTTTTAAAGGCTTAATGCTATTGAAATTATGATATATTAATTTGTCACGTCAGATTGAACGGAACCTTACAGGTCAGGAGGAGTGTCGGCATGTCGCCTGACCACCGCAAAAAAACGCTGCTGGCATGCACTTTGGCAGTGGCTTGCCAGGCGCAGGCTGCGTCGGACGAAAACGATCTGCTGAAGCTGAACCTGCGCAGTGGCGTGGTTAGTGACAGCAATGTCTACCGCAGCCCGGCCTCACCGCTGCTCGGGCGTAAGCCTGTGGTCAGTGATAGCAGCGTGCAGTACCAACTGGGGGCGCGCCTGCAGCAGCAGTTCAGCCGCCAGCAACTGACGCTGGACGCACAGTTGACGCAAACCGATTACCGGCGCCTCGATGAGCTGGATCACCAGCGCTACGAAGGGGCACTGGCTTGGGGCCTGCAATGGGGCAATGCGCTCGGCGGCAACCTGGCGCTCAGTCACCGCAAGCGCATGGGCGATTTCAAGGACAACGCCAGCAGCCGGCCAGACTTCATTACCGGCAGCGGGCAGCGGCTGGACCTGAACTGGCAGCCGCTCAGTGCATGGTCGGGCCTGATGGCAGCCGAGCTGTCGCAGGAGCGACATAGCGTGCAGAGCGCGCTGGATTACGACCAGCGGCTGCTAGAGGCGGGGGTGCGCTATCGCACCCCGCGTGGCAGCTCGGTACTGGCAAAGTTTTTTGGCAAGACGCTGGATTACCGGCAGGACAACCGTACCCCGGGCAGCGTCAGCCGCGACGAGACACAGCGCGGTATTCGCTGGCAGATGAACTGGCCGGCCAGCAGCAAGACCACGCTGGCACTGGGCGGCAGCCACTACCAGCGTTGCCCGCGCCAGGGGGCGGCTTGCCGCAGCTTGGACAACGCCAGCGCCAACATCAGCTGGCAGGCGTCGGCGCATTCGCAGCTGGGTTTTACCCTGGCGCGAGAGGACAGAGACCCTGGCCAGGCCTTGAATGCCGGCCAGCTTGACCGTTGGGAGCTGACTTGGCGCTGGACACTGGGTGAAAAGCTGTTGGCCACTGCGCGATGGTCCGAGGAGAAGGTGCGCAACGAGCCGCCCGGCAATCCGCGCACCGAGCTGTGGTACGTGGGGCTGACCCACCAGTGGCACCGTGCCTTGCAACTGGAAGGTTATGCCCAGAAGCAGCGCCGGCGCTCGCCGTTGTCTAGCCTGGCATACGACGCCGACATGCTGGGCCTGAATGTCCAGATCGATTACTAGCATTGAAGGAATCACACATGAACCCGGTACGACTCGTCATGCTGTCATTGGCATGCCTGATGTGCACCACCGCCCATGCCGCTTTGCTGGATGCTAACACCCGTAGCGCTGCCAGCCAGGTGCCCGATACCCGTCTGAGCGGCCCGGTTTACCCGATGCTGGGCCCGGCCAATATGGACAACGGCGAGTTGTACGAGGGTATCCGCATCGAGCCACAGGCGACGGCCCTGCTGCCGCTGGTATCGGACCAGGCCAATGTGCGTTCGCTGGCCTCGACCAGCCTGGTAGCACCCCTGGCCTTGGTATCTGGTGTCAGTGCGGGTGGTTTGTCTGCAAGCAGCGCGGTGAACCCGGTGGCGCCTGCCGTGCCCGAGCCTGCGGCGTGGGGCCTGATGGCAATGGGCCTGCTCGGTGTGTTGCTGAAGCATCATTCCCGTCGTCGTTGAGCATTGAGTTATGGAACGTATCTCCAGTCACGGCCAGCGGGCCGCCGAACACGCCAGCCAGGCCGACATCGACCTGGACTTGCCGCATCTGTCGCGGCTGAACGATCGTTATGGCGAGCTGGCGTCGGCCTTGCCGCTGGTCAGCCTGTTCAAGATGCTGCTCGACCCGGTGGTGGTGGTGGCGACGTATCTTGGTTTGTGCAGCTATTTCGACATTGCGCTGGACGGCTTTGCCCTGGTGTTCTGCACCTTGGTTTTCCTGTTGTCTGCCTTGCTGCTGGAAGGCGCTTATCTGTTCGTGCCTGGCGACAAGCGTCGTTTCCAGGGGCTGGGCCGCTTTGCCCTGGGCTGGGGCCTGATTGCCGGCAGCCTGGGCCTGCTCGGCTACGCCACCGTGTTGGGCGATTATTACTACCAGCCGTTGATCCATACCTGGATGTGGCTGACACCGGCCCTGCTGTTACTGATGCACGGTCTGTGCCGCTTGCTGCTGATGCGCGTGCTGGTGGCGGCGCGCAAGCCGTTACGCACCGTGGTGGTGGGGGCCAACCATCCAGGGCACATGCTGGCCAAGGCCTTGCGCCAGAGCAGCTTGCAACCGTACGACTTTCTGGGCTTCTTTGACGACCGCCACGTCGACCGGTTGGCCTTGCGCGAGGATGACACCTTGCTGGGCAGTGTGCGCGATTTGCCGGCCTACGCCCGCGAGCACGGCATCCATAACATTTATGTCTCATTGCCGATGACCTCACAACAGCGGGTGATGGAGCTGCTGGACGAGCTGAAAGACTCTACCGCCTCGATCTACTTTGTGCCGGATCTGTTCACCTTCGACCTGATCCAGGCCCGCTTCGATCACGTGCAGGGCATTCCGGTGGTGGCCATTTGCGAAAGCCCGTTTACCGGCATGAATGCCGTGGTGAAGCGCCTGTCGGACATGGTGATGGCCGCCGGCATCCTATTGCTGATCTGGCCGCTGTTGCTTGGGGTGGCCATTGCTGTCAAAGCCACCAGCAAGGGGCCGGTATTTTTCAAACAGCGCCGTTATGGCATGAACGGCGAGAGCGTGCTGGTCTACAAATTCCGTTCGATGACGGTGATGGAAGACGGCGACAAAGTGGTACAAGCCACCCGCAACGATCAGCGCCTTACCCCGATTGGCGCTTTCCTGCGCAAGACCTCGCTGGACGAGCTGCCGCAGTTCATCAATGTGCTGGAAGGCAAGATGAGTATCGTCGGCCCTCGCCCGCACGCCAACGCGCACAACGAGCAGTACCGCAAGCTGATCAAGGGCTACATGGTGCGCCACAAGGTACGCCCCGGCATTACCGGTTGGGCGCAGGTCAATGGCTACCGCGGCGAGACCGACACGCTGGACAAGATGGCAAACCGCATCAGTTACGACCTCGATTACCTGCGTAACTGGTCGATCTGGCTCGATCTGAAAATCATTATCAAGACGGCCCTGATGGTCGTGCTTCCTCCCAAGACCGCTTACTGAATCGACGGATCCTTCCCATGTTGCAAGCAAACCGCTCCATGCTGGCGCTCGCCTTGTCCCTGACGCTGTTAGGGGGCTGCGCCGACAAAGCTGCAGAAAAACCTGCGCCCAGCCAGGTTTTGGCCCGCGTGAACGACACTGAAATCACCGTGCACCAGCTGAACTATCTGGCCCGCAGCCAGCCAGGCGGCAAGGTGGACGAGGCCACCCGGCAAAAGCTGCTGGAACAGCTGGTTGACCAGGAAGTGCTGGTGCAGCAGGCCGTCAGCCAGAAGCTGGACCGCGAGCCCAATGTGCTGCAAGCACTGGAAGCAGCCCGCCGCCAGATTCTGGCCCAGGCCGCTGCCGAGAAAGTGCTGGCGGTCAACACCACGCCTTCTTCTGCCGCCATGGACCAGTTCTACCGCGAGCACCCGGCGCTGTTTGCCGAGCGCAAGATTTTCGGTTTCGAGGCTTTCCAGGTGAGCGCCGATGCGGTGACTGCCGGCGTACGGGCCAAGCTGGACAAGATCAAGACGGTGGCCGAAATGCAGGCCGTCATGCAAGAGGCGGGCATTCGCTACCAGCAGCGCAGCGTCCGTCTGGCTGCCGAGCAGCTGCCGATGCCGCTGCTGGAGCGCATGACCGATGTGAAGCCGGGTGACGTACTGGCGGTGCCGGAAGGCAAGCAACTGGTACTGATGCTGTTGCGCGAGAGCGAAACCATGCCGGTATCGCGTACCGACGCCGACGCCCAGATCAAGCAGTACCTGCAACGGCAAGACCTGGAGCGCACCGCCCAGAACAAGCTGGCTGCCCTGCGCAAAGCGGCCAACATCGAGTACGTCGCCCGTCACCAGCCTGCTGTAAGCCAACCTGACACGCCGGCGGCACCAGTGGCACCGGCTGCGGCCAACCCTGCCACGCCGGCAGCGGCCAAGCCGGCATTGAGTACCGAATCTGTTGTCGAGGGCCTGAAATGATGCGCCGTCTGCTGATACTGGCCACCATGTTGCTGGCCCCGCTGCTGCACGCGGCCGACAATGCCGGCGAATACCGGCTGGGGCCGGGCGACGTGGTGAAGATCAGCGTGTACGACCACGCCGATCTGAACACCGAAATCCAGCTTAACAAGGATGGCGACATCACCTTTCCGCTGGTAGGCAAGCTGCGCTTGCAGGGCCTGTCGTATACCGAGTCCGAAGCGCTGATCGCCCGAGCCCTGCAGGGCGGCGGTTTCCTGAAACAGGCCAACGTCAACGTGCTGGTGACCCAGTACCGCAGCGTGCGTGTGTCGGTGGTGGGCGAGGTCTACAAGCCTGGCCGTTACGCGCTGGACAGCATGGCCAACCTGATCGACGTGCTGGCGATCGCCGGTGGCGTCAACAGCAGCGGTGGCGACAAGGTGATCGTGCTGCGCGGCGACCGTCGTGACGAATACTTCATCAGCAAGCTGATGGCCGGCAGCGACGCCGACCGCCAGCTGCGCATCCAGGGCGGGGACATCATCTACATCCCGCGCATGCAGCAATTCTACGTCTACGGCGAAGTCAACCGCCCCGGCAGCTACCGTCTGGAACCCGGCATGACCGTGATGCAGGCGGTGTCGGTGGCGGGTGGCTTCAACCCGCGTGCCTCGCATCGCGCCTTCCAACTGCACCGCAACCAGCCCGACGGCAGCATCCGCCAGATCGAGCCGGCACTGAGCGACACGCTGCAGGAAAACGACGTCATCTACGTTCAGGAGAGCCTGTTCTAGGCCGCGCACGCACATGAATATCTCGCAATTCGTCCAGATCATCAAAGCCCGCAAGTGGGTGGGCATTGCCGCCTTTGGCACCGTGGTGCTGGCCACGGCGGCGACCACGGTGCTGATGCAGAAGCAGTACATGGCCGAAGCCGCACTGGCGGTAGACGTCAAAGCCGTCGACCCGGTGACCGGTTCGCCGGTACAGGGCTACCTGGCCCCCAGTTTCATGGCCACTCAGGTCGACATCATTCAAAGCCAGAGCGTGGCGCTGAAAGTGGTCGACGGGCTGGGGCTTACCGCCATTCCGGCGCTGCGTGATAGCTGGCTGGCCGCTACCGGTGGCCGTGGCGACATGCGCTTCTGGCTGGCCGATCGCCTGCTGTCGCGGCTGGATGTGCAGCCCAGCCGCGAAAGCAACGTCATCACCCTGGCTTATACATCGCCGGACCCGCGCTTTTCGGCCACCGTCACCAACGCTTTTGCCGAAGCCTATATCCGCATGCTGGGCGAGATGCGCACGGCGGCGGCGTTCCAGAGCAACCAGTTTTTCCAGCAGCAGCTGAAAGAGCTGCAAGCCAAGCTGGAGGCGGCACAGCAGCAGCTGTCCAGCTACCAGCAAGAGCACGGCATCGTGGCCAGTGACGAGAAAGTGGATATCGAGACGCAGCGGCTGAACGAGCTTTCCAGCCAGCTGGTGGGCCTGCAGAGCGCTACCGCCGACGCCCGCTCCCGCGTGCGTGGCGGCGTGGCTGCGCCCGACGTGCTGAACAACCCGCTGATCCAGCAACTGAAGAACCAGCTGGCGTCGCAAGAAGCCAAGTTCAACGAGCTGGCGCAGAAAAACGGCCCCAATCATCCGCACTACCAGCAGGCGCAGGCCGAGCTGGAAGCCACCCGCAGCCAACTGCAGCAACTGATGGCCCAGTACGCGGGCGGCCTGGACAGTGCCGCCGGCAACGCGGCCAGCCGCCAGGGCGCGCTGGAAGGAGCCTTGCAGCAGCAAAAGGCGCGCGTACTGGAATTGAAAACCCAGCGCGCCAAGCTGGATGTGTTGCAACGCGACGTGGATAACGCCCAGCGCAGCTACGACCAGGCGCTGCAGCGCTTCTCGCAGACGGCGCTGGAAAGCCGCTCCGAGCAGGCCAATATCTCGATGCTGAAATCGGCGGTGGAACCGACTGCGCCGGCCAGCCCGCGCCTGCTGGTGAATATGCTGCTGGCGGTCTTTGTCGGCCTGCTGATGGGCGTCATCAGCGCCTTGCTGGCCGAGTTGTTCGACCGGCGGGTACGCGCCAGCAGCGATATCGAAACCCTGCTGGGGCTGCCGGTACTGGCGGTGCTGGCCGAGAAAGACAAACCTGCCCCCTGGTGGTGGGCACGACGCAAGCGGATGGTGTCATGAGCCTGATGAACTACGACTTTCACACGGCGCCGGCACCGGCTGCCGGCCATATCGGCAAGTTGCTGCTGGACAGCGGCAAGCTGACCCCGCTGGAGGCGGAGAAGGCGCTGCAACTGCAGAAGGAGCAGAACCTGCGTTTTGGCGAGGCCGCCATCCAGCTGGGTTTCATTACCGAGCAGGATATCCAGCAAGCGCTGGCGCAGCAGTTTTCCTACCCGTTTCTGGCCGAAGGCGATGCCGGGCTGGACCCGCGCCTGATTGCGGCCTACCAGCCGTTCGATACCAAAGTAGAAGCCTTGCGCAGCCTGCGTAGCCAGCTGATGCTGCGCTGGCTGAACGATACCCGCCGCAGCGTGGTACTGACCGGCTACGAAGCCGGGGCCGGCACCAGCCTGACTGCGGCCAACCTGGCCATCGTGTTCTCGCAGCTGGGCGAACGGACGTTGCTGGTGGACAGCAACCTGCGCCAGCCGCAGCAGCACACGCTGTTTGGCCTGCCCAATCGTGCCGGCCTCAGCGACTTGCTGGCCGGTCGCTGCGGCACCGAAGCCATCGTGCGGGTAGACAAGCTGCGCGACCTGTCGGTACTGCCGGCCGGCAACCCGGCGCCCAATCCGCAAGAGCTGCTATCGCGCGAAAGCTTTGGCGAGCTGCTGTACCAGCTGGCCCAGGCCTACGACGTCATCCTGCTGGATAGCCACCCGATGCAGCAGGTTGCCGATGCCCAGCTGGTAGCGGCACGCGCCGGCGCGGCGCTGATTGTGGGCCGCCAGCACCGCAGCCCGGTGAAGGGCCTGCAAAGCGTGCGCGACCAGTTGCAGGTGGCAGGCGCCACGGTGCTCGGCTGCGTGCTGACCATGGAGCACTAAGCGATGCGTGCCTCGCAAGCTGCTGCCGTGAACGCGCCGGCGCCGGCGTTCGATCCGCTGGCCTTTGTCACTCGCCACGCCATCCTGTTACTGGCTATCGCCAGCTGGCTGTTGCCGACGGTCTACCGTCTGGCGACCACGCTATGGAATACCCCGGAGCAAGGCCACGGCCCGATGATCCTGCTGGTGGTGGCCTGGCTGTTCTGGCAGCAGCGCCAGCCTGCCGCCCACGCCAGCCAGGCCAGCCCGCTGGCAGGCGGCCTGTGCCTGCTGCTGGCCGTCGCCGCCTACGTGCTGGGGCGCTCGCAAGCCATCCTGATGCTGGAAGTGGGCAGCTTCATCCCCTTGCTGGCCGGCCTGATGCTGATGAGTGGCGGCGTGGCAATGCTGCGCCGGCACTGGTTTGCCCTGCTGTTCATGCTGTTCCTGATTCCGCTGCCAGCAGGCGTGGTAGACGCCTTGACCGGCGTGCTGAAAAACCAGGTGTCGCACGTGGCAGAAGTGCTGCTGTACCAGGTGGGTTACCCGGTGGCCCGCAGCGGCGTCATGCTGTCGGTAGGGCAGTACCAGTTGCTCGTGGCCGACGCCTGCTCCGGCATGAATTCGCTGTTCAGCCTGCTGGCGGTAGGCACCTTGTACGTGCACCAGTCGCGCCACGACTTCGTGCTGCGCAATGTGTTGCTGCTGTTGGCCATCCTGCCGATCGCGTTTGCGGCCAACATCGTGCGGGTGGTGATCCTGATCCTGGTGACCTACCACTACGGCGACGCGGCCGGCCAGGGCTTTATCCATGATTTTGCCGGCCTGCTGCTGTTCAGCATGGCCCTGGCCGGCATGTTCCTGTTTGACTTGCTTCTGGGCCGAGTCTGGCCGGACGCGCCGGCGGGAGGCAAGGCATGACCCTGCTACGCCAATCTGTGATCGCGCTGCTGTTACTGCTGGCAGCGTTGGCCGCCTGGCAGCTGACCCCGCGCACCTTTCTGGCTGATAGCCGCCAGATCAAGCTGGATGACATGGTGCCGGCGCGTTTCGGCCAGTGGCAGCTCGACCCGCAGCAAGACGTGGTGGCCTTGTCGCCGGAGTTGGCCGCCAGGCTGGAAAAGGTGTATTCGCAGACCTTGACGCGTACCTATGTCAACCCGCAGGGCGAGCGCGTAATGCTGGCGGTAGCCTACGGCCGCGACCAGCGTGACGGCAGCAACAGCGTGCACTACCCCGAAATCTGCTACCCGGCGCAGGGCTTTGTGGTGGGGCCGACGCAGCAGACGCGCTGGGGCGGCTTGCAGGTACGGCAGCTGGTGGCCAGCATGGGCCCGCGTGTGGAGCCCATCAGCTACTGGCTGCTGATCGGCGAGCACGCGGTGGCGGCGCGCGAGTCGCAGAAACTGGTGCAGATCGGCTACGGCCTGCGTGGTGCTATCCCGGACGGCTTGTTGTTCCGCGTTTCCAGCGTGGATAACGACAGCAGCCGTGCTTACGCCTTGCAGCAGGCTTTTGTGCAGGAGCTG
Source organism: Vogesella urethralis (assembly GCF_007644045.2). Classification (GTDB taxonomy): domain Bacteria; phylum Pseudomonadota; class Gammaproteobacteria; order Burkholderiales; family Chromobacteriaceae; genus Vogesella; species Vogesella urethralis. The sequence continues at coordinate 12,304 of NZ_VMDW02000051.1, read as the reverse complement.
TTCCGAGCCATGGCCCCGACCGCGCGCCCGGCACTGTTTGGCAAGGATGTGGCGCTGTGATGCGAAGCACATTCGATACGGCTGCTAGCTGGCGCCCGCTGCTGCTGACCTTGTTGTCATGCTTGCCGTTTGCCTGGCTGCTGGCGCACGGCAAAGGGCTATTACTGCTGTTGGCCTGCATCCTGGCCCTGCCGGCGGTAGCCATGCTGTATTACCGGCATGCGATCGGTCGCGCCACGCTGGAGCGCGCAGCATTCGATACCTTGCTGGCCGTTTTCTTGCTGGCAGGGGTTGTGCATGAGCGCCTGGGGCTGCCGCTAGGCTATGTGCTGGAGGCCGGCCTGTTCTTCCTGTTTCCGGTGCTGTGGCTGTTCAACCGCGATACGTGCCGCCACGACGCCAGCGTCAACGCCTTCTTGTGGCTATTCGGGCTAGCGCATGGGCTGTTGCTGCTTTCCACCTTCCTGGGGCGCAGCCACGCCATGGCCGCTGCCTGGCAGCTGATGTACAACGCCAAGTTGCCACTGATGCTGCTGTGTGCTGGCCTGTTTTTGCACCGTGACCGCTTGATGCCGTCGCTGCGGCGCATGGTGCTGGTATTGCTGCTGTTGTGTCTGCCGGCGCTGCTGCTGGAGCAAACGGCACCGTCGGTCTTTTTGCAGGTGTTCGGCGGCATTCCGGCCTGGCAGCACAATGAGCTGCTGGGTGGCAGCTTCAACAAGAACCGGGCCATCTTCACGCATTCCGGCTATCTGGCTGCCTACGCCGCCTACGCCGTGATCACGGTGTGGTTCCTGTTCGACCGCAGTCTGCGCTTTTTCTATGGTTATGCCGCGTTAGTGGTACTGGTATTGCTGCTGTCGGGCCAGCGCCAGGAAACCCTGGGCGTGGTACTGGGTATTGCCGCCGTGTATGCGGTCAAGCACCGCCATAACGTGCTGGTATGGCTGTTTCCGGCGGCTGGTGCCGTGTTGCTGGCCTGGGGGTTATGGCTGGGCGGTATTGCCGAACTGGACCTGTTCGCGCAATGGGGCCTTGGGCGCGGCCAGCTGTCGGAACGTGCCGAGCTGTATGTAGGCGGGATACGGGCAGCGCAGCAGTATTTCCCGCTCGGTGCCGGTCTGGGCACCTATGGCGGTGCCGGCGCGCAGAAATTCGACCTTACCCTGTTCCAGGACCTGGGCTTTCACCGCTTCTGGTGGTTCCGCAAGGAACTGTTTCTGGTGGATACCTACTGGCCCAACCTGTTTGCCGAAGGCGGCTGGTTCTGCGCGCTGCTGATGTTGCTGGCGTATCTGGCGCTGGGGGCTGGCCTGGTGTACCGCATCATGCAACCGCTCTCGCCGTTGCAGCTGCGTCTGGCCAGCGCTGGCCTGGCTTGCTGGGTCTTCCTGCTGATGAATTCGCCCACCTCGCCCTTGCTGACCGATCCACGCGGGGCTTTTCTGGCCTGGTTGCTGATTGGCTGGGCGCTGATTACGCCGAAACAGGAGGCGGTAAGCCCATGATGTCCATCCTGATCAAGGCCTTTAACGAAGAAGAAAAAATCGCCTCCACCTTGCAGGCTGCCTGCGCCGCACTGGCCGAGCTGGGCGGCGAGGGCGAGATCATCGTGGCCGACTCCTGCTCCACCGACGCGACCGTGGCCATTGCCCGCCGTTTTCCGGTGCGCATCGTGCAACTGGCCGACCCGCAGCAGCGCGGTTGCGGCGCCGGCGTGCAGCTGGGCTACCAGTTTGCCCGCTACCCGTACGTCTACTTGCTGGATGCCGACATGGTGCTGGAGCCGGGCTACCTGCCACAAGCACTGGCCGCCTTGCAGGCCGACCCGGCGCTGGCCGGGGTGGCCGGTTACGTGGTGGATACCCGCATTACCAACGATATCGACCGCATCCGCGTGCGTAACGGCTTGTCCACCCGCGCCGGCGACGTGCGTTGCCTGAATGGCGGCGGCCTGTACCGTAGCGATGCCATCGCGGCAGCTGGTGGCTACGCGGCCGACCTGAACCTGAAAGCCTACGAAGAGGCCGAGCTGGGCATGCGTTTGCGCAGTGCCGGCTACCGCCTGCAGCGCCTGCCGATGGTGGCGGCACGCCATACCGGCCACAGCCTGGGCACGCTGGCCTTGCTGGCCAGGCACTGGCGCAGCCGCCGCGCGATGGCGGCAGGGGTACTGCTGCGCGGCGCCTGGGGCAAACCGTGGTTTGCCAGCGCCGTGCACGAAATGCGCTTTGGTCTGGCGATGCTGGGCTACTGGCTGCTGATGCTGCTGCTGGCGGTGGCGGTCATCGGCGGGGTGGTGCCGGCCGGGTTGGCCGCAGCCGCCTTGCTGCTGCCGGTCCTGATATGGGCCTTGCTGGCGGTGCGCAAGCGCAGTGTGCGGCACGCCAGTTTGTCCCTGCTGGATTGGCATGTACTGATGCTGGCTATGCTGCTTGGTGCGCGCTATCCCAGACTGCCCGCTGCGAACGGCTTGCCCGCGGTGGAACTGGAGGGCGCAGCATGAGCGGTGGGCATTATTCGCTGCACAAGGCGCGCCGCAGCCTGCTGCATTTCATGCTGGGCAAGGTCGGTGCTGCGCTGCTGGGCATCGCGGCGCTGTTGCTGTCGGTACGGGTGCTGGATGCCAGCGTGTTTGCCGCCTATGTGGCGCTGGTAGCCTTGTGCGAGATGGCTTACCTGATCAGCGGCCTGGGCCTGTCTACCATGGCGCAGCGTTACGTCACCGAGTACCGGCTGCGGCTGGCACCGGCGGCCTTCCCGCGGTTTGTCTGGCGGTTGCAGCTGCGGCGCCTGGGCTACAGCGGTGGTTTTGTGCTGCTGCTGTGGCCGCTGGCCGGCTATCTGCTGCCGGTGTTGCACCTGCATACGCTGCATGCCGAGCTGGCATGGCTAGCATGGGTACTGGTGTTGGGTAACCAGCTGCGTTTTTGCGACGAGGTGATGGCCAGCCTGCTGATGCAGGGCAGTGCCCAGGGCAGTGTGCTGCTACGCAATGCGGTACGGCTGGGCGGTTACGGCCTGGTGTGGCACGGCAGTCTGTCCGCCAGCGCGCGCAGCGTGGTCATGATCGAGTTGTGCCTGCTACTGGTATCGCTGTGCTGGAGCCTGGCGGCGCTGGCGCGCTATCTGCAGCACAGCAGCCGCCAGCCGGCTGCGGCCAACCAGTTGGCCAGCTATCACAACGCCGATGCTGCCGCGGTGTCGCGCCGGTTCTACCTGGTGCAATGCGTAGGCCAGATCTACGGCAGCAATATGCTGTTGCTGCTGACTACCCGGCTGCTGGGCGCGGCCGGTACTGCCGCGCTGGGCTTTGCCCAGTCGCTGACCGACATGGTGCGCAACTACTTGCCGGCGCAGTTGCTGCTGGGCTGGGTACGGCCGCTGATGGTGTCACGCTACGTGGAAAACGGGGATTATGCCCAGTTGCAGCGTTACGCCAACCTCATTCTCAAGGCCAATCTGATGAGCCTGCTGCCGGCGGCGGTGCTGATGCTGGTATGCGGCGATACGCTGGGCCACTGGCTCAGTGGTGGCCGTTACCCGCAAATGGGCAGCCTGCTGGCCACGCTGCTGTGTCTGCTGATGCTGCAGACCGCGCACCTGGTACTCAGCCTGGTCACGCTGACCATCGAGCGTGCGCAGGCCAATGTTCGTGCCACTTTCTGCGCCTGTCTTGCTTTGCCCTTGCTGCCGCTATTGGCACAACTGGCCGGTATCAGCGGGGTGGTGCTGACGCTGTGCCTGTCCGAGCTGCTGTGGTGCGGCACTGTATTGCTGCTGTTGCGCCGCGATGGCCTGGCGTTCCATTTCGACTGGTATGGCCTGGGCAAGCTGCTGCTGCTGGGGAGCCTGCTGCTGTTGCTGCTGGGTGGGGTGGTGCCGCTGTGGCCGGCGGGCATTGCCAGCCAGTTGCTGCTGTGTGCGGCCGGCATGCTGCTGTTTCTGGCGGCGGCTACCCGCCTGAAGCCGCTCAACGGTGGCGAGCGCGACATTCTGGGCAAATTGCTGCCCGCCCGTTTTTTACTGTGGTGATTTTCATGCTGAAACAAACAGCCAAGTGGTGCGCCAGCTTGCTCCCGCAACAGTTTTACCTGCGTCTGCGTCAGCAGTATCGCCAACTGCGCGACCGCCGTGCGCTGGGGGGGGCCATGCGGCGCGACCTGCAGCGCTACCGGCGCCATTCCGGCTTGCTGGATGGCCTCGGCCAGGCAGCACTGCAAGCGCACATCATCAAGAGTTACCACCGTATTGAAAAAGCGCTGGCCTTGCCGGCGCCACGGCCGGGTTTTGGTGCGCATGCGGTGGGCCTGCTGCTGGAGGAGCTGGCGGTCTATCTGAACCGCTACGGTGCCGACCATTGTGTGCACGCCGCGTTGAATACGCTGGACGAGTATGTCGCCTTCTGCCAGGCCCACGCCGCACCGGTGCCGGCCGTGGCTACCCGCACTGCACAGTTGAGGGCACGCGCCGGCCACACCGGTGTGCTGGCCGAGGGCGGTACCCGCTTGGTGGCGCCCGAGGACATCCGTGCGGCTATCCCGGGTGATATGGCGGCCTTTTTCCGCATGCGTTTCAGCGTGCGCCAGTTCTCGCCGCGCCGCGTGGACATGGGCCTGATCGAGCAGGCGGTGGCCATGGCACAAAAGACACCGTCGGTGTGCAACCGCGAGAGCGGCCACGTGTACGTGGTGCAGGAACGCAGCCGGATCGATGCCTTGCTGGCGTTCCAGAACGGCAACCGCGGCTTTGGCCACCAGGCCGACAAGCTGCTGATCGTCAGTAGCCGCTTGCCGTGCTTTCACACCGTGGGCGAGCGCTACCAGCACTGGATAGACGGCGGCATGTACGCCATGTCGCTGGTGTACGCGCTGCACGCGCAAGGCCTGGGCGTGTGCTGCCTGAACTGGAGCGTCACCCCCGACGAGGACCGCGCACTGAAAGCCGCGGCCGCCATCCCCGACACCGACAGCATCATCATGTTCCTGGCGGTTGGCCATTTGCCGGACGTGCCGTTCCGCGTGGCACAAAGCCCGCGCCGCCCGTTTGCCGACGTGATGACCGTGTTGTAAACGCCCGAACCTAGCCCGAGAGATTGCCTTTCATGAAAACCATCTACCTGACCGGACAAAACAATTTTGGCAACCGTGGCTGCGAAGCGCTGGTGCGCTCCACCGTGGAGCTGCTGCGCGCCCAGCTGGGCCGCGTGCGCGTGCTGGTGCCGTCTGCCGATATTGAGCGCGATGCACGCCAGTGGCCCGATGCGGCCAACTACGGCGTGGAATGGGTAGAAAGCCCGGCGGTACCGGGCAGTTACATCAACTGGGACCGGCTGTGCCGCCGGTTGCCGTTCATGCTGGGGCTGAACTGGCCTGCGTTCAAACCGGATGCCCGCCTGGCGGCGCGGCTGGCGGAGTGCGATGCGGTGCTGTCCATCGGCGGCGACAACTACTCGCTGGACTACGACCTGGCGTCGCTGTTTTTCTTTGTCGGTATCGCCGAATACGCGATGGGCCTGGGCAAGCCGGTGCTGCTGTGGGGGGCGTCGGTGGGACCGTTCAGTGCCAAGCCGGCGGTAGAGCGCCAGATGGCGGCCCACTTGCGCCGACTGTCGCTGATTACCATCCGCGAAAGCCATTCCGTGGCCTATCTGAAGGGTATCGGCGTCAGCGATAACGTGCGCCAAGTGACCGACTCCGCCTTTGCCATGACGCCGCAGCCGGTAGACACCGCGGCCTTCTGGCCACAAGCGGGGGAGGGGGTGATCGGTTTGAACCTCAGCCCGCTGATCGAAAAAGTGCGTGCCCAGGCGGGTGAGCCGGGCGTGCTGCTGCGCGAGTCGGCCGCCTTTGTGCGCCGTGTGCTGGAAAGCACCCAGTACAGCGTGTTGCTGGTGCCGCATGTGGCGCCGCTGGATGGCAACGCCACCAATAACGACGAGGTGTACCTGGCCAGCCTGATACAAGCGATTGGCCGTCAGGACGGCAGGGTAGGTATCGTGCCTAGCGGCATGAATGCCACCCAGCTGAAGTACATCATCAGCCAGTGCCGTTTTTTCATTGGCGCGCGCACCCACGCCACCATTGCCGCCATGTCTACCGGCGTGCCCTGCACGTCGATTGCCTATAGCGTGAAGGCGCGCGGCATCAATCGCGACCTGTTCGGGCACGAGGATTTCGTGTTGCCCACACCCGAGGTCAGCGAGGCGTCGCTGTGGTTGCACCTGAATCGCCTGATCAGCCAGGAGCTGCAAATCAAGCAGCTGTCGCAGCAAAAACTGCCGGCCTGGAAGGCGGCGCCGGCGCAGGCGGCCATCTGGCTGAAGGCAAAATTGCAGACAGCAACAGCATCATGAGACGCCTGTTGATCAGACCGATAGTTGAAAACGCCGTTTGTGAATCATGACGAATAAGCAAATTGTGATGCTGGGCACCGACTGGCGCTCGCCAGGCGGCATGACCGCGGTCATCCACCAATACCACGCTGCCGGTTTGTGGCAGCAGTGGCCGATTCTTTATCTGGCCACCTTTCACCACGACCGGCTGGGCAACAAGCTGAAGTTGGCCGCCAGCGCGGCGCTGAGCCTGCTGGGGCTTTTGCTGCGCGGCCGCGTGGCGCTGGTGCATGCCCACGGTGCGGTGTACGGCAGTTTCTGGCGCAAGGGGCTGCTGCTGATGCTGGCCAGGCTGTTTGGCGTGCCCACCATCTTCCATTTGCACGGCGGCGAGTTCGTCCATTTTTATGAAACCTGCTGCGGGCCGCGCCGGCGCTGGCTGGTGCGCTATCTGTTGCGGCACATGGGCGTGATTTGCGTACTGAGCCAGCGCTGGGCAGACCTGCTGCAGACTGTGGAGCCAGTTTGCAAACCGGTGATCGTGCCCAATCCGATCGGCTTGCCGGCACAGGCTGCCCAGCCACAGGCTGGCCGCTTGCTGTTTCTGGGCCGTCTGCGCGACGTCAAAGGGGTATACGAGCTGATCACGGCGCTGTCGCTGCTGCGCGAGCGCTTTCCGCATCTGCGCCTAGTGCTGGGCGGCGATGGTGACCAGGCACCGCTATGGGCACATGCCCGCGCACAGGGCGTAGCGGACATGATCGAGATGCCGGGCTGGATCGACGGCGACGCCAAGGCCAGCGCACTGCGCGAGGCCGAAGTGTTCGTGCTGCCATCGCATTACGAAGCACAACCGGTCTGCATTCTGGAAGCCATGGCGCAAGGTGTGCCGGTGGTGGCGACGTCGGTTGGCGGCATCCCCGATATGTGTGACGACGGCGTGCATGCCTTGCTGGTGCCGGCACAGCAGCCCGAGCAGTTGGCCGCAGCCATTGCCCGTTTGCTGGACGATGCCGAACTACGGCAGACCTTGGCACGGCAGGCGTATCAGCGGGTGGTGGCACAGTACTCGCACCAACAGGTGATGCAGCAACTGGGCCAGCTGTATCAATCGCTTGGAGCGCAGCCCGGGATCTCGCTGCGGGAGGTGAAGGTATGAGCAAGCGCATTCTGGCCATTGCTTCCGGCGGCGGCCACTGGATCGAACTGTGCCGCATTTTCCCGGCGCTGGCCGGCGGCGAGCTGACCATGGCGTCGGTGCATGCCCACCTGGTGACGGACGTACCGCCCGGTGCGCGCTATGTGACGGTACGCGATGCTACCCGCTGGGACAAATGGGGGCTGGTGGTGCTGCTATGCCAGGTCGCCTGGCTGCTGCTTCGTCTGCGGCCGGACGTCATCATTACCACCGGTGCCGCACCGGGCTATTTTGCGCTGCGCCTGGGCAGGCTGCTGGGGGCGCGTACCATCTGGCTGGATAGCATTGCCAATGTGGACGAGCTGTCGCTATCGGGCCTGAAGGCGCGACGCCATGCCGACCTGTGGCTGACGCAGTGGCCGCACCTGGCGCGCCCGCAGGGGCCGCACTACATGGGAGCAGTAATGTGATTTTCGTGACCGTTGGTTCCCAGATCGGGTTTGACCGCTTTGTGCGCACCGTGGACGAATGGGCTGCCGGCCACCCCGGGCTGGACATCCTGTGCCAGTACGGCTCTGGCAGCTATGTGCCGCGCCATATGCGCGCCGTGGTATCGCTCGACCCCGCGGCTTTCGAGCAGGCCTTGCAACAGGCCAGCTTGCTGGTGGCGCACGCCGGTATCGGCTCTATCCTGTCGGCCGCTAGCGCGCGCAAGCCGCTGATCATCTTCCCGCGCCACGGCAGCCTGCGCGAGACGCGCAACGATCACCAGCTGGCCACCGCCAAGTGGATGATGCAGAAAGCCGGCGTGCAAGTTGCCTGGGATGAGGCCCAGTTGCACAGCATGCTGGAGCAGGCCCGGCACTCGACACAAGCGGCCGTGTTCCAGCCTGATACGCCGGACACGCTGATCGGGCATTTGCGGCATTACATTTTCGAGGAGCGTGCGCGATGAAACTGCTGACACGATGGTTGGCCGCCGGTTTGATGGCGGGCTTGTCGTCCTTTGCCCTGGCGGGCGGCCAGCCGCCGGTGCTGGCTGACTTTGCCGCTGTGCCGCGTCTGGCGGGGCACGTGGACGTCGATAAACTGACCACCCAGCTGCAGCAGATGAAGGCCAATACCTATATGTGGCTGGTGTGGCATAGCCAGTACGACTGGAGCGATCTGCGCTACTTTTTGCCGAAGGCCAAGGCTGCCGGTATTGATGTCTGGGTCTATCTGGTACCGCATTCGGAAACGCCGGCAGGCAGTAGCACCTTCAAGCTGTATTCCGAGCCCTACCGTACCGATTACGTACAGTGGGCTGCCGAAATCGCTCGTCTGTCACTGCAGCACAGCAACCTGAAAGGCTACGTGATCGACGACTTTGTCGAGAACATGATTCCGGGCCGCTTTACCGCTGATTACATCAACCGCATGCAGCAGGCAGGCAAGAGCATTAATCCGGCGCTGCGTTTTTACCCGCTGGTGTATGTCAGCGAGGTAAACGAAAGCCTGATGGATACGCTGGGGCCGAAGGTAGACGGTGTGGTGGCGGCGTATCCGCCTAACGCCCAATCTGTGCGCGACATGGTGCCGTTCCTGAAAGACAACTACGTGTTGCCGGAGCGACTGCAGCTGGCCTCGCGTTACGGTGTGGACTATCCGGCAGGCGATGGCGCGTTCGCGGTACAGCGCTTTGCGGTCAAAACGCCGGCGCAGGCCAGCCTGCAATTCCAGTTTGCCGACGATTACCACTACTTTCGCGAAGGTGAAAAGTACCTGGTGGTGCAACTGGATGGCCAGACCATCTGGCAGGAGGATGTTGCGCGCTACGACAAGCAGCAGGTCAGCATCGACCTGGCCAGCCGCGTGGCCGGCAAACAGTACATCAAGCTGGCGATCGGCTTATGGGACGCCAAACTCAACCGCAATCTGGGTGTTAGCGTCATCCTGTCCGGCTTGAGTACCCCCGGTTTGGTGGCCTACCCCGGTGGCAGTAGTGCACTGAGTAACTGGCAATTTGAAAAGAGTAATCGTTACAACGCCCAGTGGTTGGCCGCGCGGCGCGGTACTGGGCGCTTCAATTTGCCCACGCTAGTGATGTTACCTGCTGAAAAATTTGAATTCCAGAAGCGCACCAGTTTGACGGCGACGCCTTCGGCACTGGGTAGCAAATTACGCGAATTGAATCAGCTGGTGCAAACCGGCCTGGTAGACGGAGTGGTGACGTATTGCCTTGATAAAAGCGAGGGCAACCCGTTCATGAAAGAGGTAGCCAACGTTTATGCCAATTACTGATTTATTTGGTATTAAAAATAAAAAAATGGCCACTTTTAATAAAGTGGCCATTTTTATCAAGAAGCGATCGCTTCCGGCGCTGTGCTTTGCTGTTTCTGTTTGCGGCGGCGCGCCCAGGCAGCCAAGAGGCCGATCCCCATCAGGGCATAGGTTTCCGGCTCCGGTACCGGTGCCACTTGCAGATTATCCAGCAGCAGGCGGGTCTGGTTGGGATAGCTTCGGTCTTGAGCTACCAGGAAGGTGACCGAGCCGGCGTAGGCTTTACCCGGAGCCCATGTGGCGGTTTGCCACTGGCTGCTACCGTTGTTATCCCAGAAGAGATCACTCAGGTTCAGCAAAACGTTTTTCTTGTTGTCCAGCAGCAGGGCAACAAACGGCGAATACAAGTGATCACGTTTGATTGCCCAGTCAAAGCTGAGCTGCTCGTTGGCGGCCAGATTGATGGTTTTGCCAAGAAGCGAGCCGGTAAAAATGCCATTGCTTGTTGTCCACTTGCTGGTTGCCTTGGCTGTGCCGGCAGTCAGCACGCCAAATGCATCGTTGCTGGCAACGTTAGGGCGAGCGCCCAGTCCGGCATTGTCGGTGCTGATGCTGAAATCGTACGGCGTGCTGTAGGTTTTTTTACCCTGGCTGAAATCACCATTCACCAGCGCGGCTTGGGCTGGCAGGGTGAGGGCGGCAAGCGCCAGGCTGCTGAGTATGAGTTTCATATGGTTATTCTCCTGTTTCAGCCTTGCTGTTTACGGCGACGCGACATCAGCAGACCCAGCAGGCCCATACCCATCAGGGCGTAGGTTTCCGGTTCCGGCACCGGCGCAACTGCTACGCCGTCAATCAGCAGGCGTTTGCTGCTGTCCAGCAGGCTCAGGCGGATTTCCAGGTTGGCGTCGTCTTCATTGCCCGACGGCGCCCAGCTGAAACGCTGCCAGCTCAGGCTGTTGCTGGAGATTTCAACCTTCTTGCTGTCGCCGTTCACGAACAGTTGCACTTCGCTATTGGTCGGATTGCCGGATGCATCGGTCACAATGAAGTTGAAAGACAGCAACGAACCCAGCTCCAGGTTCTGGATGCGGGTCAGCAAATCACCGCCTTGCAGTACGGCATACTTCTGCCCTTCTTGGGCAGCAATGCCGAAAAAGCGATCGCTATTGCTGTAGATCTTGCTGGCTTCGCTTCCGACGCTCCAGTCTTCGAAATCATTTTCGAAGCTGGGGTTGAGCAGCGCAGCGTTGGCTGTGGTGGTAGCGAACAGTAGCGCGCCTATGGCTAACAGTTTATTCATATGTGTTTCCTTGAATGAGTCATGGTGTATTTTAAAATAACCATTTAAATCATTAACTTGCTTCTGTATTTTATTGTTTATGCCTTGGTGATGTGAAGTGAATTTTTTGTTTTTTATCAATATAAGTAAATAAGATAAAAAATCTGCATTTTTAAAAAAATTAATGATTTCGAGTTCGTGCTGAAGGTGGTGGTGGCTGTCATGCCTTGTTCACACACTGCCGTTAAGCTGGCTGGGTCAGTCTGGCGCCGGGAACTGCGTAGTCCTACGTATGGTCAGTACCGGTAACACGCGGTATGGTGTTGAGCGCTAGTAGCGCTTTATCAAATGGATATTGATAACAAGAATGACAAATGAAAGGAAAATCATGCGGATCAACCAACTAGAGCCAGGTCATAGCATCCTGGAAACAACCGATAGCGGCGAAGTGCTGCGCTTTGAAGTCGTGAATGTCCGTGCCGTTGGCCGTCGCTACGAAGTCACCATGCGCACCCCGGCTGGAGTGGAGAGTGTTATCTATCCGGCCAATGCGTATGTGCAGACGGCAGCGTAATTCAATAAATGCTTGACGCGGCAGCTTGGTGAATGTATAGTTCGTCCTCTCTGTCGCGGGATGGAGCAGTCTGGTAGCTCGTCGGGCTCATAACCCGAAGGTCGTAGGTTCGAATCCTGCTCCCGCAACCAAGTTTTCGAAAAAGCCAATCAAAAGATTGGCTTTTTCATTTGCTAGCACCATGCTGGTGCAGGCATGGGTGGCGTAAAGTAATTTGATAATTACAGTAAATTAAGCTTGACACTGCTATAGATACTGTATATTATTCACTTCATCAGACGCGGGATGGAGCAGTCTGGTAGCTCGTCGGGCTCATAACCCGAAGGTCGTAGGTTCGAATCCTGCTCCCGCAACCAAATACAAACCCCTGATTCAATTGAGAAATTGGATCAGGGGTTTTGCGTTTTCCCTCCTCTCTTTTGGGCACAGACCGGCTTCTGTGCCCATTTCTGTGCCTAAGCCGTGCCCACAGCACATCCCAGATGAGGTTTTTTTGACCTTTGGGCTGAATGGGCACGCTGTTTTGTCGTGACCTTTGGGATTTCGGCGCGTTTTGTGCCCTCTGGGCACAGGGTGGGCACAAAGATCAAGTGCCTGAAATTTCCCTCAAATACCAATAGATCACCTTTGTGTCGTCCTAGCGACGTCCCCCCAATCTCAGTAGCACTACGCTTTAGAGTCCAAGGCTAATTTACCGGATTTCTCCGCCAGTAA
>NZ_VMDW02000036.1 GCF_007644045.2 Vogesella urethralis | reverse complement strand
GTGCTCATGGGCGGAATTGAACCGCCGACCTCTCCCTTACCAAGGGAGTGCTCTACCCCTGAGCTACATGAGCTTAAACGTTGAAAAGCCTTCTAAGGGTACACCATCTGCGTAGGCCGCCTTTACAGGCATTAAGTCGCGAAACACCTACGGTCTTTGATAATCTGGCGACCCGAAGGCCGCCAGCCCAAAGCTTGGTGCTCATGGGCGGAATTGAACCGCCGACCTCTCCCTTACCAAGGGAGTGCTCTACCCCTGAGCTACATGAGC
>NZ_VMDW02000148.1 GCF_007644045.2 Vogesella urethralis | reverse complement strand
CGTAATCCGGTACCGTCCAGTGCTGATGGTAGTGGCTGTCGATCATCTGGTTAAAGCGCTGGAATAATTTCAGCTCGCCGCGCATCCCGCTGGCGGCATGATCGTCGAGCCTGGCGTTGCGCAGCAGCAGGGTAAAGACCGCCTGCGCCAGCAGCGCCAGGGTATGCTCCCGCCCCGGTAGCTGGGCGGTGGACTCCCGGCGAATCAGCTGCCAGTAGTGCGCCAGCGCCGCCAGCTCGTCGGGTTTATCCGCCAGCGACAGGCAGATCCCCGGCA
>NZ_VMDW02000078.1 GCF_007644045.2 Vogesella urethralis | reverse complement strand
AGCGTGGGCGAGACCAGCCAGGTCACCATCACCTTCAGCGAAGCGGTGACCGGCTTTACCAATGCCGACCTCACCATCGCCAACGGCACCTTGAGCGCGGTCAGCAGCAGCGATGGTGGCGTTACTTGGACGGCCACCTTCACGCCGACGGCCAACCTGACGTCCACCAGCAACGTCATCACGCTGGCCAACAGCGGCGTGGCTGACGCGGCCGGTAACGCCGGTAGCGGCACGACCAACTCCAACAACTACGCCATCGACACGCTGCGGCCCACCGCC
>NZ_VMDW02000128.1 GCF_007644045.2 Vogesella urethralis | reverse complement strand
AAAAATATACAAATTTTGATAGTCCCTTAAAGTATTCCAAAATCGACATTTTTGATGAGAACCTGCCCTTTGATGAGCTTTTTGGAGCATTGTTTTATTTTTACGACATGAAGCTTAGGGATGTGGATCAATTTTTTGCAAAATTTAAAGAATGCATAAGTCACATAGAAGCCATGGGTCAGTCATCATCAAAATCTTATTACTTCAGCAGGACGGTTCTGGCAATAGCCATATGAATGCAAGACAAAGCAACCAAAAGCTTTTCGGACCAAACCTGTTTAGGCTCTCTAAATATGGGCAATGGCAG
>NZ_VMDW02000072.1 GCF_007644045.2 Vogesella urethralis | reverse complement strand
GCCGCATCGGTGGTGGTCACTTTGGCGTCGATCACCTTGTCGGCGTCGGCGGCCAGGTCGCTGCCGGCCACGTTGATGCTGAAGGTGTTACCCGCTTGTACGGTGCCGGTGTAGGCCTTGTTGTTGACGGTCAGGGTGACGGTGTCGCCCACCTTCACGTCGCCACCAACGGTACCGGTGACGGCGATGTCCTGTTTGGACTCGGCCGCGTTGAGCACGTCGTCGGGGGTGATGTTGGCGTCCAGGGTGATGCTGGCTACCGGTGCGGCGGTGTCGACGGCGACGGTGTCGCTGCCGGCGCTGCCCGGGTTACCGGC
>NZ_VMDW02000025.1 GCF_007644045.2 Vogesella urethralis | reverse complement strand
GGTAGGGCTGCTCGGGCCCTGGATCTCCGGCGGAATCGAATTTAACTGGCCGCAACATCACCGGCCGACGACCTTTAAGCCGGTCGATTTTTCTATTCAGCAGGGAGAAAACGGCGCGCAGACCGTATGGATGGGGGAAGCGGAGCCCATGCGCGGTTTGCAGGTTATGGCCGGGTTTACGCTCTATCCTGACCGCGCGCTGATTGAAATCACTGGCAAGATCTTCAATGGTAACGCCACGCCGCGCCATTTCCTGTGGTGGGCCAACCCTGCAGTAAAAGGCGGCGATGCCCACCAGAGTGTATTCCCACCCGATGTCACCGCTGTATTCGAC
>NZ_VMDW02000111.1 GCF_007644045.2 Vogesella urethralis | reverse complement strand
TCCTCCGCGTCGAAACGGCCAGTTCTGGAAAGGGAATGCACCGGGCAATCAGGCTCGCAACGAGTCGCTACGCTCAGTGAAGTATCTGGGGCGCACGCTCTGGAAAAAGTGGAGTGGCTACCATCGGCGTAGCCTGGTCGAAACGAAGATGCACTGCTTCAAGTTGCTGGCGGACCACGTCAAGTCACGAGACTTTGACCGACAGGTGGCGGAGCTTCAAATCTGTGCCGCGATTTTGAATCGCTTCACAGCACTGGGCACGCCGCAAACGGTCCGCATGGGATAGATCTGCCCGGGGATTGGGGTAGCTCGACCTGCAGCTGATTTGTGCAACAAAGCC
>NZ_VMDW02000105.1 GCF_007644045.2 Vogesella urethralis | reverse complement strand
CTGAGCGTGGGCGAGACCAGCCAGGTCACCATCACCTTCAGCGAAGCGGTGACCGGCTTTACCAATGCCGACCTCACCGTCGCCAACGGTACGCTGAGTGCGGTCAGCAGCAGCGACGGTGGCACCACCTGGACCGCTACCTTCACCCCGACGGCCAACCTGACGTCCACCAGCAACGTCATCACGCTGGCCAACAGCGGCGTGACCGACGCGGCCGGTAACGCCGGCAGCGGCACGAGCAACTCCAACAACTACGCCATCGATACCGTACGGCCAACGTTGAACAGCGTCACCGTCAGCGACAGCGCGCTGCAAGTGGGCGACACCGCCACCGTCACCTTCACC
>NZ_VMDW02000154.1 GCF_007644045.2 Vogesella urethralis | reverse complement strand
GGAAAAGAGCTACAAGGAGTACATGGAAGGCTTCACCGATGTAGCCACGGGTGAGGCGCGGCGTGGTTTTATGGAGGTGGTGAAAGAGCTGGAAGAGCGCTTCCCAGACCCTGCTGCCATTGAAAAAGAAGCCGACAAGAAGGCCTTCGCCAAGCTGTTCGGCGAGTACCTGCGCGTCGAGAACATTTTGCAAAACTACGATGAGTTCGCCAGTCTGAAGGAACTCCAGACCGTCGATCTGGCTGACCCCACCGCAGTTGAGGCGTTCAAGGCCAAGCACTACCTGAGCGATGAGGACCTGACCGCGCTGCAAGCCATCACGCTCCCGCCCGAGCGCAAGGTTCAG
>NZ_VMDW02000017.1 GCF_007644045.2 Vogesella urethralis | reverse complement strand
TCTTCATGTCCAACTCCTTGTCATGGTGGATTGGACGCTAAAGTCACGCGCTACTCAAGATGGGGTGGACGTCGCCCTATCCCTCGCGGGAGGGCTTTTTGCACCCCAAGCTTTGGTGTTCGCCCTTGGCGGCATCAGGCCGATTGCATCGCGCTCAATTTGTCATGGTTAATAGGAGAATCGAATTGCGAAAAACTCGCGATGTGCTGACCTGCCTGTTCGGTAGAAACCTTTCGAACAGACAAACTGCACTATCTCTCGGAGTCCACCACTCTACGGTCGGTGTGAATCGCCCCAGCTTCTCTAGACACTCTTGAGCCGTTGGAAATACTGCTTCTCGTACTCTACCGGTGACAGC
>NZ_VMDW02000118.1 GCF_007644045.2 Vogesella urethralis | reverse complement strand
TTTTGATGCCCCCACGCTCAATACATTGTTTGTCGACAAGAATCTGCGCTTCCATGGCCTGATGCAGGCTTATTCGCGCACCAACCGCATCTTCGACGCCACCAAGACCTTCGGCAACATCGTCACCTTCCGCGACCTGGAGCAGGCGACGATTGACGCCATCACCCTGTTCGGTGACAAGAACACCAAGAACGTGGTGCTGGAAAAGAGCTACAAGGAGTACATGGAAGGCTTCACCGATGTAGCCACGGGTGAGGCGCGGCGTGGTTTTATGGATGTGGTGAAAGAGCTGGAAGAGCGCTTCCCAGACCCGGCTGCCATTGAAAAGGAAGCCGACAAGAAGGCCTTCGCCAAGCTGTTTGGCGAGTACCTGCGCGTCGAGAACATCCTGCAAAACTACGATGAGTTCGCCAGTCTGAAGGAACTCCAGACCGTCGATCTGGCTGACCCCACCGCAGTTGAAGCGTTCAAAGCCAAGCACTACCTGAGCGATGAGGACCTGACCGCGCTGCAAGCCATCACGCTCCCGCCCGAGCGCAAGGTTCAGGACTATCGCTCCACCTACAACGATGTGCGCGACTGGCTGCGCCGCGAGAAGGCTGGAGCCGAGAAAGAAAAATCTACCATCGACTGGGATGACGTGGTCTTTGAGGTGGACCTGCTCAAGTCGCAAGAGATCAATCTGGACTACATCCTCGAACTGATCTTCGAACACAACAAGAAACTGAAGAGCAAGTCGGAACTGGTGGATGAAGTGCGGCGCGTGATCCGGGCAAGTCTTGGCAACCGGGCCAAAGAAAGCTTGCTGGTAGACTTCATCAACCAGACAGATCTGGATCAGATTGGCGATAAGGCCAGCGTTATCGATGCTTTCTTTACCTTTGCGCAAGCGGAGCAGCAGCGTGAGGCTGCTGAGCTGATTAGCGATGAGGGGCTGAACGCAGAGGCCGCCAAGCGCTATATCACCAACTCACTGAAGCGCGAGTTCGCCAGTGAGAATGGCACCGAGCTCAATGCCGTACTACCCAAAATGAGTCCATTGAGACCTGAGTTCAAAACCAAGAAGCAGACAGTCTTTCAGAAGATCGCGGCCTTTGTTGAGAAGTTCAAGGGCGTGGGCTGGCAGCTTTGACATGTTGATTGGGTAATTTCTCCATTCCCAAGGAGAGTCAGAAGTAGAGCTGTGTAGCCTTGCCAGTTGCTGCTTTGGGGTAATGCCGTCCAAAGCTATCACAAGACTCGCTGTTCTAGGTGGTTGTGCAAGTTAGCTACTCCCGAAAAGTGCTTGTCTTAGTTAGGGAATGGGGCTGGAAGAAGGCCGGGCCACTTTGTATAAAGTCGCCCGGCCTTCACTTTTTCAAGCCTGGTGATAGTCACACTGCCCGATAATATGCCAACGGCTGTAATCGGCATCACCGGGGATGTTGGACACCCGCCAGGGCTTGTACCGCTTGGCGCAGATACCCATGGTGCGGCTGGCCCGTGGCGCTTGCTTCACGCCCACCAGCGACAGCGCCATGGTGCGGTCATCGGTAGTGGTCAGTTCGCCCCGCCAGTGGCGGCAGGCCAGGCACTGGTTATCTACTGCGGCCAGCTCTTCGGCCTGCTTGCGCGGTACGCCGCCGTCGTACTCCATGATGGCGGCCCGCTCCTCGATGGCCTCGCGGACGTTGTGCCAGCGGTCGATATGCGCCAGCCAGCCGGCCCGGATGGTGTCGGCGTCACACTCACCGGACACCAGCTGCCGGCGAATGACGGCCAGGTGTTCGGCCTGCAAGTCTTGCGGCCAACCTTCCAGCGTGGCGACCCGCGACACCAGCCCGGGCAGATCATCGGGGATGGGGTGGCTGGTGTCGGCATCGTTCGGCGCGACTGCCGAGGCATTACCCCCTGTTTCAGTCGTTTTTCCGAGTGACTGTTTTTTGGTGGGAACAGTGGGAACAGTGGGAACAAAACCCTGAAACCCTTGCTGGGTAAGGCATTCAGCCGTTCCCACTTTTTGTTCCCACTCTCGGCTGTTCCCACTTTTTGGGGACGGCGCGGGCGTTTGGGCCGTGTGCTGCAGGGTGGTGGCCAGCCAATCGGGGATGCTCATTCGTCGCCCTCCAGTGCTGCGCTGGTCAGCACGTACACATTCACCGTGGTTGAGTTCAGCGCCTTGATGCGCTTCTTGCGGGTACTGCGCTGCTTGTTGCCGTCGGTATCCCCGGCCAACATCCAGCCGGCACCGATCAGGGAACGGGCAGCGGCCAGGGTCTGAAACCCCTTGCATAGCTCTTTCTTGAACGGCTCCGACAGTACCCAGAATTGCAGCTCGCCGGCCTCGTCGGTGTAGCGGAAGCCTGCCCGGTTGTGGTGGCGTGCCATCGATTCCGGGTCTGCATCATGGTCAGGGAAGCGGGTAGAACCGTGCGCCTGCATGAAGGCGGCCACCTGGGCGAACAAGGCGCGATCATCAGCAGCCAGGCCGGTGTTGTTCTCGGCCAACCATTCACGGAAGCACTGCCGGGCGGCGCGGTACGCTTCACCAGGTGCCCAGCCTGTCACGCCGTAGCGGGTGGCCAGCTCGCCGGCAAAGGCCACCAGGGCGAAGCGGGCCGCTACCCGTCCGATTTCCTCGGCTGCCCCTTTGGGCACACCCAGATTGCCGATGATGGCGGTCACGCTCTCGCGCACATTGGCCCGGATGGTTTCCTGCTCGGCCCCGCTGGTCAGCTGCTGCAGGAAAGCTTGCCCGGCTGTGCCGTAATACTGGCGGGTGTGGGCCTTCATGGCGTCGGCAAAGGCTTGCCCGTTGGGGTGGTGGTGCAGCTGCTCCAGCGTGCCCATACCGGCCCCGGCGTCAGCAGGGATGGCGGGTAAGCGGGCCATCTGGCCACCCTTGGCGGTTTTGCCGGCCTCGGCCATGTGCTGGGCCAGGTCGATTTCGCCGGCAGACAGCAGCATCACGCGCCATGTTTGCGCTGGGCGGTTGCCGCCTTCCTTGGTCATACGGGCCTTGGCCTGGCCGTTGGCAATCAGGTAGGCTGCGCCCCCGGCGTCTGTCGCGGCGATCTGGGCGAGTTCGTCCAGTATCAGCAGGCCATCGTTACTGCCAAGGCAAAGCGCCTCCAGGCCGTTCTGTGTGGTGCGCCACTTCTTGGCGAAGCGGTCAGGGCTGCCCCATACGCTGGCGGCAGGATCCAGCAGCGTGGACGTTTTGCCCTTGCTGGTGGTGCCCACGAAGTGGAAGCCCCCGCCCGACTCGCCGGCCATGTCCGCCAGCACACCAGCAAAGGCCACGGCAATGGCAAACACGATGCGGCTGTTACCGGCTGCCGGGCCGGCAATGTGCTGCTGCCACTCGGCCAGGGTGCCGGCGTGGTCAAAGTCGCCACTGTCCGCCCCCTGATAGATCACGCCCTCGCCCTCCTGCTCGCCATAGACAGCGGCAGGCAGCACATAGCGCAGATCATGCCAGCCGATACGGGACACGCAGCGCAGCCGGGTGGCAGACTCGGGGCGATGGGTCAGCACGTAATCCACCAGTTTTTGCCGGGCCTTGCCGTTGGTGGAGATGGTCAGCCCACCCCGCGCCAGTTCACGCCGGAATTCTGCCGTGTCGCTGGCGGCCAACATTTCTACCGGGCAAGCCCACTGGTGCGGGTGGCCGTCGTTATCCTGCCAGGCCAGCAGGCGGCCCCAGTTGCTCTGATTGGCGTCGCGGGTTTCGCCCAGAATGTAGAGGGGCGCAGACAGCCACCACAGCTTGTCTTTGTCCTTGCCATCGTCGGATGGCTCGCACCAATACACCCCGTCACGCTGGCCGGGGATACCCTCCGACACGAAGAACGGGGAGTCACCTTGTGGCGTTTGCGGGCTGATTTCGTCCGAAAAGTGGGAACACTCGGGAGTGGGAACAGAAAAGTGGGAACGGCTGTCAGCCTTATCTGGCAAGGCTTCTAGCGTTTCTGTTCCCACTATTCCCACTGTTCCCACCATTTTTGAGTCACCCCGGAGAACGTGTTTTTTGACCTCTTCCAGCCCGGCCAGCTGGTGCAGGTCGTTGTAATCGCTTGGCGCTTTACCATGCTGCTGGCGGTACTGCTCGGCCTGTTCCTGGGTGAATACCGGCACCACCGAACGGCCACGGCCCTGCAGCAGCTCGGCAGCGCGGCTGGCCGCTTTCTGGCCGGTCAGGCTTTCGTCTGTATCACCACACACCAGCACCTGTACATCCACCGGCAGGGCACTGGCCAGCCGGCCCGCGATCGTCACTAGGTTGTGGGCGTTGAAGGCCACCACCACCGGCAATCCCGTGGCTTGGTGCAAGGTGCAGCCCGTGGCCCAGCCTTCACACAGCAGCACGGTGGCCACGCCCTTGATCTGGCCCAACACCAGCGAGGCACCTTTGACCTGGCCACCCGTCAGGAAGCGCTTACCGCCATCGGCACCAATGATCTGCAGGTTGACCAGCTCGCCGCCGTCCCGTAGCGGGATAAGCAGCATGTCGCGCAGTTGGGCCGCGCCCTTGGGCTGGATACCCTTGGCCTGCAGGTAGGTGTGTTCGCTGCTGACAGCATGGCCACGCCCCCACAGGTTGGCCGCTTTCTGCCGGGCCGCATCCCGCTGCCGCTGGGCTAGCGCCTCGGCCTCGGCCTGGGCGGCCTGCCGGTCGGCCTCGATCTTGGCCCGCTCCTCGGGGCTGGGGGGCTGGTAAGGCGCGGTCGGGCGGTAGCCGTTCTGGATGGCCTCGGCAAACAGGCTGGCAATGGTGATACGCCCGGCAGGCTTAATGCTCTTCCAGACAGATCGTGCAGCCTTGGGCTGGTAGTTGTCGGCTGTGCGGCTCCAGTCATCCCAGATAGGGAAGCCGGCCTCGCCCAGCTCCGATTTCACCGCCATGCCACCCATAAGCCAGTTATCGCGCGGGTGAGCGTCGATATACGCCAGTGCAGCGCTGATATCGTCGCCTGGCGCTCGGTACGGGGCGTTCATGCGAAACCACCTTCCGTTATCTTACGGTTTATCAGTGCCGACACTTTGCGACGTACTGCAAAGTCATCAGCCACCGCGCCCGCTGCTGCTGCATAGCAGGCCACCACCACCAAGAAGCCGCGCCGGCTATCCGGGGGCAAACCGTCCAGGGCATCGGCCAACCAGTGAGGCGCGACCGCTTCGCCGGCTCGGGCCTGGGCGCGGATACGGTCTAGCACCTCAACAGCCTGGGCAGCGCCTTGGCGATACGCAGACAAGCCGGTGGCCTTGCCCGCTGGCAGGGCAATTAGAGTCTTGTTCATGTTGTTACCTCTGCTGCGGGGGCGTGGTCGGCGCGGTAGCCTGCTGCAAGTACAACGCGAAGGGCAGCAGAGCTTCTTGCGTCAGTTGCGACGGGGTCAGGCCGGTGGGGTCAAGGTAGATACGCATGATGCTGCCACTTGGCAGACGGACACGAACTTCAATGTGCTTCATGGCAGCACCTCCAGGCCGGTGGCTCGCTTGAACAGCAAGCCGAGCATGACGTCCTGTTTCAGATCATTGGTCGGTTGCGGGCTGGTGGTGATACGCCGGCCTCCGGCAATGAAGTGCACTGGGTTGCTTTGGCGTAGAGGTCGAGTGAGTTTGTTCATAGTGCCCCCTTATGCAGTGTGTTGGCCTTGGGCGTCTAACCACTTACGGACGTCCTCGGCTTTCCATGCGGTGATACGAGCAGACAACTTAACCGGGGCGGGGAAAGTGCCAGCCCGCACACGCCGCCAAAGGGTTGAGGCAGAAAATGGCAGGACGCCAGGGGTACCACTTTTGCTGTCGCCTACAAGTAAGGGCTGGCGAACATAGCCAGTCTGGGGAAGGGTAATGTTTTGATTCATTTGGCACTCCCAAAAGCAATAGGCGACGTGCTGGCGCACAGATATCTGTGGTCAGTCTCTGAGCTCGGCTGATTGTTTTGCCCCGGATTGTCAGGGCGTAGGAGTTGCCAAGAGGCAGGTACTGCTAGGAGGGGGATAAGTGGGTAATGGAACGACTCGGGCTCAGGGTCGGGGTCGCCGGTACCCGAGGTAGCAACACTAGCTGTGGTTTTACTGCTTGCTCTCGTCCGTGATGAACGGCCCCTAGCTCCAACCGGAGAGCGGCCCGTTGTAAAGTACTCCCTGGGTGGATTGCAGGAGAAAATAGGTTCGAAGTCTGGGTAAGGACTCAAGATTTATCCCTTTTGAGTTGTTGAATGACTGCAATATGATATTAGGTGATGCTGTGTGACACAAATGCAAACCAGTTTGCGATGTGTGATTCATTCCTAATTGGCTCAATGTGTAGTTATCGCTGTGCTCAGTTTGATGGCGGATTGTTACCTCTTGCCCTATCGGTTAAGTGCTTCAGAAGTTGGTTCACGCGGTTTTGAACAGCGGAGTTACTTTTGCACCTCTCTTGAGAGCATCTAGGTAGTCTGCCCAAGACTGCATCATTCGTACCCGCTCAGGTAGGTACTCAGCATAGTTGTAGGTTGCGCGGATGCTGTTTCGCTCGGCGTGCGCCATCTGCCGCTCTATCGCATCACGGTTCCACCCCTGTTCGTTTAACAAAGTTGACGCCATATGACGAAATCCGTGGCCCGTCATTGAATCTTTGTCGTAGCCCAGGCGTCGCAAAGCAGCATTGACGGTGTTTTCCGACATGGGGCGACTGTTAGTCCGTGCGCCTGGGAAAACATATCGATTGTGCCCAGTTAATGCGTGTAGCTCGCGGAGGAGCTCCACGGCTTGCGATGGCAGGGGCACTATGTGCTTCTCCCTCATCTTCATTCGCTCGGCGGGAATTACCCATAACGCGTTATCAAGGTCGATTTCCCGCCATTCAGCTTTGCGCAACTCCCCAGGTCGTACAAACACCAGCGGGGCTAGCTTTAGCGCACATTGAGTCACTAGGGTGCCTTGGTAGCCGTCAATGGCGCGTAGCAATTCGGCAATCTTCGCGGGGTCAGTGATAGTCGGAAACGAGGTTTTAACAACGGGAGTTAGTGCGCCAACTAGATCAGCTGCGGGGTTGCGCTGTGCTCGACCGGTAGCAATGGCGTAGCGGAATACTTGTCCAGCATTCTGCATAGCGCGGTGAGCGGTCTCAATGGCTCCGCGGCGTTCAATCCGTTGAAGGCAGGAAAGTAGTTCCGGAGCCTCAATCGCAGCAATGGGTCGACTACCCAGCCAAGGAAACAAATCACGCTCAAAGCGGCGCATGATCTTATCAGCGTGGCTCGCTACCCAAGTAGGGAGATACTTGGCGAACCATTCACGTGCCACGGCTTCAAAACTATTTTCAGAGTTAAGCTGTGTGCTGGCTTTCGCGACCTTGCGATGCTCGCTGGGGTCGATGCCTTCACTCAGTAGGCGTCGAGCCTCCTCACGCTTATCCCTGGCATCAGCAAGACCTACTTCTGGAAAGACGCCCAAGGCAAGGCGCTTCTCCTTTCCATTAAACCGGTATTTCAGTCGCCAGTATTTTGCCCCGGTAGGCATGACTTCCAAGTACATACCCTTTTCGTCGCTTAGGCGCAGTGGCTTACCGTCTTCGCGAGGTTTGGCATTCTTGCAGGCAGTCACTGTAAGAGGCATGAAAGCATCTCCTAGGGGGCTGGGGGCATTGAGCAACGCCCCTTACGATTGTGCCCCCATTTATGCCCCCTGGTGACGGGGCATGTCAAGACACTACATGACACGGTGTGAACAAATAAAAAACCCCGAAAGCCTTAGCTGTCGGGGTTTTTGAGGCTTCATGACACGTCATGAAGTGATGTTTTGGTGGAGGCGGCGGGAATCGAACCCGCGTCCGGAAATCCTCTACGAAGAGATCTACATACTTAGTCGTGTCATTTGGATTTAACCGCTACTACGCCGACGGACAGGCTGAGTATTGGCGAGTTACCTTGCGTTTAACCCTTGCCCAAGTAACCCGGGAAAGAGCGGTCTGATGTGAAATGACTCTACCGAGGTTGCCCTCACAGCCCATCAGCAAGCTGCTGTAGAGTCTAACCGCGATTAAGCGGCCAGAGCGTAAGTTTCGTCGTTTGCGACTATATAAATTCAGTGTTTTACGGGGTGACTGAGATCCCGGTATGCCCTCATCCGCTTCGCAACCCCCGTCGAAACCAGGTCGCCCCCAGATAAGAAGCTGCATTATAGCGACATTCGCACGCGGGCGCCAGCACTGGCGCGGCTTTGGGCTTGACCGTGCTCCACAATGCTTGGCTATCGGGCAGCGCTCGGGTAAGCACTTCTCTGCCCGTACGACTGCCCGTGCTGGTTTCGCATCGTATTGCGCCCAACGCACCACAAATAATCCTCACAAGCGTAAGGATTATTAGCAGACAGCCACTACAAACCTGAAAAATCCTCACAAGCAAGAGGACTCATTGCCAAATGCGCGCTTCGGGCGCAGAATCCTTACAAACGTGAGGATTGATGATGAAGATACCCATCAACAGTGCGGCCGCCATCGGCCAAGTGGTGCGCGCCAGCCGCAAGGCGCAGAAAATCCGCCAGGACGATGCCGCCGGCAGCATTGGCGTTAGCGAGAATTTTCTTGGCAAGATCGAGCGCGGCGGCGAGACGGTGCAATGGGGCAAGCTGTTCCAGGTACTGGAGGGGCTGGGCATTCACGTGACGGTGGACGTCCCCGAAAGCGTAGCCGCCTACCTGCAGGACGCGGCCAACCATAAGAGCACGCCATGAATGGGCGGTCTTTGCGCGCATCGATCAATCACACCACGGTGGGCACCTTGCAAGAGCAGGCCGGGCTGTGGCGCTTCCAGTACGCGCCGGACTGGCTGAACACGCCAACGTGCTTTGCGCTGAGCCCGCACCTGCCACTGCAAGCCGACCCATTGCTGGATGGCGCCAGCCAGCGCCCGGTGCAGTGGTATTTCGATAACCTGCTGCCGGAAGAAGGGCAACGCTTGCTGCTGGCAGGCGACGCCCGGCTGGATGCGGCCGACGCCTTCGGCCTGCTGGCCTGGTACGGTGCAGAATCGGCCGGGTCGGTAACCTTGCTGCCACCCGATGCCGCGCCGCAAAGCGCAGAACCATTGCGGCCGCTGGCGGACGAGGCACTGCAAGCCCGCATTCGCCAGTTACCGAGGGCGCCGCTGACGCAGGCTGCCATCAAACGCATGTCGCTGGCCGGCGCGCAGCACAAGCTGGCGGTGGTGCTGCAGGATGGCGCCTTGTTTGAACCGGCAGGCGCCACGCCCTCTACCCATATCCTGAAGCCCGACCACCCGGACGAGGACTACCCTCATTCCGTCATCAACGAATGGTTCGTGATGCGCCTGGCCAAACGCCTGGGGCTGGACGTGCCCGACGTGCATCGGCGCTATGTGCCGTCGCCGGTTTACCTGATAAACCGCTTTGACCGCACGCCAGGCAGCCACGGCTGGCAACGCCGGCACGTGATAGACGCCTGCCAGCTGCTGGGGCTGGACCGCAGCTTCAAATACAGCCAGGGCAGCCTGCAAAACCTGGCCGTACTGGCCAACGCCTGCCGCAGCCCGGCGGTAGCGCGGCCCCGGCTGTTTGGCTGGCTGGTGTTCAATGTGCTGGTGGGCAATAGCGACGCCCACCTGAAAAACCTGAGCTTTCTGGTATCGCACGAGGGCGTGCAGCTGGCGCCGTTCTACGACCTGCTAAGCGTTGCCAGCTATGACACCGCTGCCTTCGACAAAAGCGGGTGGCCGGCACACACGCAGCTGGCGTGGCCACTGCTGGGCGAGCGGCATTTTTCGGCCATCAGCCGCGGCTTGCTGCTGGAGGCCGGCGCGGTGCTGAACCTGGCCAAAGGCACCGCCGAGCGGCTGCTGGAAAACCTGCGCAGCCGCGCCGTGCAGCAGGCAGAAGCGCTGTGCGCCGAGGTAGAAACCGACAACGCCCGTCTACTCCAAGCGCGCCCCGAGTTGGCCGCCACACTGGCAGGCGAGGCGCGTTGCCTGCGTACCCTGCTGCACACCGTTATCAAGGAGATGGCGCAACAGCTGGCCTGAAATGGTGCGTTGCCGGAAGCAGGCCGGCTAAGCAAAACACCCCTGACAGCCAGCAGCTATCGGGGGTGTTACTTGAGTGCATGCCAGATAGCGCCCCAGGCAAGCACGGCACAGCGTGCGCAAGGGTGACGCGCCACTCGTACAGCCCGCGCACTACCCCGCCGGGCGGGCGCCGGGGATCTCGCGTAGCCAGATCACGCCGCCGGGCAGCGTGGTCTTACAGAAATACCCCACCCGGCGCTCTGGCGGGCAGATGCGCGGGTCTTCGCGGTCGGTACCGATCATCACCCACGCCAGCAGCAGCACCGAGGCCACGACGGCAAAGTACAGCAGGTATTCCGGTTTCATGTCCATTGCACCTTTCATGGCAAGCATCATAGCAAGCAATTGTCATGATGTTTGTACAAAAGGATTGGTTCCTGCAGAACAATGAAATCAGCATTTGATACCGATCATGCCGCCAGGCTGATAGCTGATGCGCTGGCGGCCACAGTGGCCTGGCCGCACCCCAAGCCAGCGTGCCATGACCGACCCCAGGCTTGAACACCACCAGAAAGGCAGTTTGCGCGTGGCCAAATGGTTTGCGGCCAACCTGGGGCAAGCAGGCTGGCCGCGTGGCTTACACGATGTGTACCGGGCGCTAACTTAGCGCGGTTCGCCCGCCTTGATGATCTTCATGGTGTTGGTGTGGCCCATCATGCCGACGGTGTCGCCGATGGTTACCACCAGCACGTCGCCCTGCTCTACCCGGCCGCGTTCCAGCAGCTTGCGCTCGGCGGCGGCCAGCAGTTTTTTCTGGTCGGTGGCGGCGGGCAACAGCATCGGGAACACGTCGCGGTACATGGCCAGGCGACGGTAGGTGCCTACCTCGGGCGTCAGCGCGTAGATAGGTACGCCGCAGTTGACGCGGCTGATCCACAGCGCGGTGGAGCCGGTCTGGGTGAGCGACACCAGTGCGCGCACCGGCAGGTGGTTGGCGGTAAACAGCGCGGCCATGGCGATGGATTGGTCAACGCGGGTGAACTCGCGGTTGAGGAAGGTGCGCTCCAGCTGGTAGTCGCTGGAGTTTTCCGCCTCCATGCACACGCGGGACATGGCTTCCACGGTTTCTACCGGGAACTGGCCGGCGGCGGTTTCGGCCGACAGCATCACCGCGTCGGTACCGTCCAGCACGGCGTTGGCCACGTCGGACACTTCGGCACGGGTGGGCACCGGGCTGCTGATCATCGATTCCATCATCTGGGTGGCGGTGATGGTGAGCTTGTTGCGCTCGCGCGCGGCGCGGATCATGCGCTTCTGCAGCGCCGGCACGGCGGCGTCACCCACTTCTACCGCCAGGTCGCCACGCGCCACCATGATGCCGTCGGCGGAGTTGATCAGGTCGTCCAGGTTGGTGATGGCTTCGCAGCGTTCGATTTTGGCGATGATGCGCGCCTGACAGCCGGCGGCGTTGATCAGCGTGCGCGCCATGTACAGGTCGGCGCTGCTCTTGGGGAAGGACACCGCCACGTAGTCGGCCTCCAGCTGTGCCGCCACCTTGATGTCGTCGATGTCTTTGGCGGTAAGCGCCGGCGCAGACAGACCACCGCCCTGACGGTTGATGCCCTTGTTGTTGGACAGCACGCCACCCACCTTCACCTTGGTATGGATCTGGCTACCCAGCACCTTTTCCACCACCAGCACGATGCGGCCATCGTCCAGCAGCAGCACGGCGCCCGGCTCTACGTCGCCAGGCAGCTCTTTGTAGTCCAGCCCTACGCGGCCGTCGTCACCCAGCGCGCATTCGGCATCCAGAATGAACGGCTGGCCGTTGGCGAGCGTGGTTTTGCCGTTGGCAAACTTGCCGACGCGGATCTTGGGACCTTGCAAGTCGACCATGATGGCCACCGGCAGGCCCAGCTTGTCGGCAGTGCTGCGTACCAGCGCGGCGCGGTCGATGTGGTCTTGCGCGCTGCCGTGCGAGAAATTCAGGCGCACCACGTTGACGCCGGCCTGCAGCAGGCGTTCCAGGGTTTGCGGGTCGCTGGAGGCGGGGCCAAGGGTGGCAACAATCTTGGTACGTCGGGTCATGGTGTGGTCTCCGTTTATCGTTGCCTCATTATGGTACGAAATGGCCGTGTACTAAATTGATTACAGTTAAAGCCTGCGCGCAGCAGATTACTGCAGCATCCACCATGAAAAACCACCCGGGCAGACAGGTTTTGCCTACCCGCGGCGGCCCAAAGCAGCATGACCGTAGCGCGCGCACTACCTGAAGGCAAAACAAAAGGCACGCCGCAGCGTGCCTTTGCCAAACCCGACGTCGGTGTTTACACCAGCGACAAGCCCCCCACCACCAATACGGCTGCCACCGCCAGCACTACCAGCGCCAACCAGGGCGAGACGAAGCGCAAGGGCTTGACCTCGCCTGCCAGCGTTTTGCTGCCGGTGATCATCGGCGGCACCAGGTTCACGTTTTTCAGCTTGCGGTAGGCCACAATCGCCAGTACGTGCACGCCAACCAAGCCCAGCAGCAGGTTGAACCACAGTTCGTGCCATTCGGTAATCTGCTCGGCCAGGCTGCTATCGATCAGCTTGGCCAGCGGGCCGTCGAAGGTGTAGCTGTCCACATCGGCGGCAAACAGGCCCAGGCCCAGCTGCACCAGCAGCGCGCCCAGCAGCGCCAGCACCATCAGGCCACCCAGCGGGTTGTGGCCCGGCTGCTGGTTTTCGCTGACTTCGCCACGCAGGTAGGCTTTTACCTGACAGGGCTTGAAGAAGTCGCTGAAGCGCGCGGTCTGGCTACCCACAAAGCCCCACAGCACGCGAAACACCACCAGCACCAGCATCGCCACCCCCAGTTTGGTGTGGATTTGCAGCTGGCCGTTTTCGGCCGACAACCACATGCCGATAAACATCGCCAGCAGCGTCCAGTGAAACAATCGCGT
This sequence comes from Vogesella urethralis, assembly GCF_007644045.2. Lineage (GTDB taxonomy): Bacteria > Pseudomonadota > Gammaproteobacteria > Burkholderiales > Chromobacteriaceae > Vogesella > Vogesella urethralis. The sequence continues at coordinate 165,877 of NZ_VMDW02000118.1, read as the reverse complement.
TGGCACGTCCCATACTTTTACCTTGTTACTCATTTACCCTCTCCCTTTTGTACCGGCCAGTGCCGGCATGTCCTCATGTAGCGAGGAGTTTAACCCTGCTGCCATATCAAGTGTTGCAGCAATCCTTAACAAATGTTGGCCGCCATGTGCCAACGCAGCAAAACGGCAAAATCGGGTAAACTTGACGTTTTGCTGTGGGGCCGCGCGCCCCGACCATTCAGGAGAACAATACAGATGTCCCAAGTCTCGCTTATCCAGGAACTGCAAGCACGCGGTCTGATTGCACAACAAACCGACGCCGCTGCCCTAGAGGAACTGCTGGCCAAGGAAAGCGTGACCCTGTATTGCGGCTTCGACCCCACCGCCGACAGCCTGCACCTGGGCCATCTGGTACCGGTACTGGTGCTGAAGCGCTTCCAGCAAGCCGGCCACAAGCCGATCGCCCTGGTAGGCGGCGCCACCGGCATGATCGGCGACCCCAGTTTCAAGGCTACCGAACGCAAGCTGAACACCCCGGACGTGATTGCCAGCTGGGTAGAAAAAATCCGCGGCCAGGTATCGCCGTTCCTGAGCTTTGACGGCGACAACGCCGCCATCATGGCCAACAACTACGACTGGTTTGGCGGCATGGGCGCACTGGAGTTCCTGCGCGACATCGGCAAGCACTTCTCCGTCAACCAGATGATCAAGAAGGAATCGGTACAGCAGCGCATCAACCGCGAAGACCAGGGCATCAGCTACACCGAATTCAGCTACAGCCTGCTGCAAGGTTACGACTTTGCCGAGCTGTACCGTCGCCACGGCTGCGTACTGCAGATTGGCGGTTCCGACCAGTGGGGCAACATCACCGCTGGTACCGACCTCACCCGCCGCATCCACCAGAAACAGGTTTACGGCCTGACTCTGCCGCTGGTGACCAAGGCCGACGGCACCAAATTCGGCAAGACCGAAGGCGGCGCTGTATGGCTGGATGCCAGCAAGACCAGCCCGTACGCGTTCTACCAGTTCTGGCTGAACACCGCCGACGCCGACGTGTACAAGTTCCTGCGCTACTTCACCTTCCTGTCGCTGGACGAGATCGCCGCCATCGAAGAGCAGGACAAGACCAGCGGCGGCAAGCCGCAGGCGCAACGCATTCTGGCCGAGCAAGCTACGGCGCTGGTGCACGGCCAGGCCGCCGTGGACGCCGCGCAGCGCATCAGCGCCAGCCTGTTCAGCGGCAGCGTCGCCGACCTCACCGCCTCCGACCTGGCGCAGCTGGCACAAGACGGCATGCCGTGCGTGCAGATCGCGCTGGCGCAAGCCGGCCTGATCGACGCGCTGGTGGCCGGTGGCCTGGCCAAGTCCAAGTCCGAAGCCCGTACCTTCATCCAGAGCGGCGCGGTCAGCATCAACGGTAACAAGATCGAGGCGCTGGACTACCAGGTGGCCGATAGCGACCGCCTGTTTGGCCAGTACAGCCTGCTGAAACGCGGCAAGAAAAACCACACGCTGATCCAGTGGATCTAAGCCTCGCCTAACGGCACGCATTACCCGCACACCCGGCTCCGCGCCGGGTGTTTTGCTATCGGCCACCGCCAAAAGCACTGCGGCCAACCCTGGCTGGCAAGGTTGGCCGCATCGCGCATTACTTGTTTAAGGGACGTTCAGAGCACGCGCAGGTCGGTGTCGCCGTTGGCGTTCTGTACGCTGCCGTAGCGCAACAGGCCGGGAGTGGTAGCCGGCAGCGCCTCGGCCACCGGCTTGCCGGCCAGCAGCGCCAGCGCCGGTGCCACCACGGCGGCGCGCAGCGCGTCGTCGCTGTTCAGCGCGGCCAGGTCCAGCGTGTACGTCCATTCCGGGCCGAACTGGCTGTCGCTCTCTTCCCACCACAGCAGGCTGTCGCCCTGCTGCTGCCACGGCTGCCACAGGCTGGCGGGGAAGCCGACATAAGCGTCGTACTCAAAAGCAAACTCGCAGGCCCAGTGCGCCACGTGCAGCACCGGCGCGCACGGCTGGCCGTCTGCGCGCTGCGGCAGGCCATCACCGGCCAGGCTGATCTGGTAGTTGAGCCAGCCGCCGATGAATTCCTTCTTTTTCTTGTTACGCACCAGCAGGCCAAAGCTGCTGGACAGCGCGCTGCGCTCGCCCTGATGTTGCTGCTGCGAATGCAGCTGCTCGGCGATCTTGCGGCACAGGCCACTGGCAGTGATGGCTTCGGCCAGCAGGGTGTCCAGGGTTTGCTGCAGGTTTTTGGCGTGGCGCCAGGGCTCGTTGCCGGTAGTCATGCATGGGGCTTTCGTGTTCGTTGGGCGGGGCGGCAGGCGCCCGCTGGCAAGCGCGCAGTCTAGCACAGGCGGCGGGTGGCCACGGCGGGCAAAAAAAGAGGGGCTGCCCGTCCAAAGGCAGCCCCGCATCCCATCCAGGTCCATCCAGCAGAAGCGATTTGCTGTTAGGGCCAGATTATCGAAACCCGGTTACGGCGTGATGACAGGCAACAGGCTCAGCACCACCTTGCCCAGGTTGCGGTTGTCTTCCACGTAGCGGTGGGCGTCGGACACCGCCGCCAGCGGGTAAACGCTATCCAGCGTGATGCGCGCACGGCCGTCGGCCAGCGCCGGCAGCACCTCGGCTTCCAGCGCGGCGGCCAACCTGGCCTTCACCGCCTCCGGCTGGCTGCGCAGCGTGGAGCCCAACAAGCGCAGCCGCTTCACCAGTAGCAAGCCCAGGTTCAGCGTGGCGCTGCTGCCACCCATGATGCCGATCACCACCAGGCGCCCGTCCGGCTTCAGCACCGCGATATTGTCGTCGAACAGTGCGGCGCCCACCGGGTCCAGCACCACGTCCACCCCGCCTTGCGCCTTAAGGTTGGCCGCAAAGCCGGGCTGGCGGCTGTCGATCACCACTTCCGCGCCCAGGCTGCGGCAATACGCACGCTTGTCGTCGCTGCCGGCGCTGGCAATCACGCGGGCGCCCAGCAGGCTGGCCAGCTGGATGGCCGCCGCGCCCACGCCGCTGGCGCCAGCGTGAATCAGCACCGTCTCGCCCGGCTGGACGGCGGCAATGTCCACCAGGTTGAACCACGCCGTCATCCACGCTTCGGGCAGGCTGGCGGCTTCGGCCCAGCTCATCAGGTCGGGCTTGGGCAAGGCGGCGCTGCTATCGATCAAGGCGTATTCGGCGTAGCCGCCGCCGGATACCAGCCCGAACACGGCGTCGCCCTCTTGAAAGCGGGACGGCCCGTTGACGGCATCGACAATACCGGCGATTTCCAGCCCCAGCACCGGCGACGCGCCCTTCGGTGGCGGGTAATGGCCTTCGCGCTGCACGATGTCGGCGCGGTTGATGCCGGCCGCCAGCACGCGCACGCGCAACTGGCCGGGGGCCGGCTGCGGCTTTTCGGCAAACGCCATTTCCAGTGTGTCGGCGCCACCCGGCGCACTTTGTGTAACCAGCTGCATGGACATGATTGACCCTCGGCAAAACAAGAAGCATCTCTTGCACTACAATAGCACGCCATGAATCCGACCTGCTTCCACTGCAGCCTGCCCGTACCCGAAGGGCAGGCTTTTCCCATCCGCTACCGCAATCGCACCGAACAGGCCTGCTGCGCCGGCTGCCAGGCCGTGGCGCAGACCATCATCGACAGCGGCCTGTCCGACTACTACGAACACCGCACCGCCGAGCAGCGCCAGGCCGAGCCGTTACCGGCCGAGCTGCTGCAACAGATGCAGCTGTACGACAACGAAGCGCTGCAGCACAGCTTCGTACACGTGGAAGACGAGCACATCCGCGAGGCCTCGCTGATGCTGGAAGGCATTACCTGCGCCGCCTGCGTGTGGCTGAACGAGCAACACGTGCGCAAGCTGGCCGGCGTGCTGTCGGTCGACATCAACTACGCCACCCACCGCGCCCGCGTGCGCTGGGACGTGCGCCAGCTGAAGCTCAGCCAGATCCTGGAGACCATCGCCGCCATCGGCTACCGCGCCCACCCCTACGACGCCTCGCGCCAGGAAGCGCTGCACCAGAAAGAGCGCAAGACGGCGCTGAACCGGCTGTGGGTGGCCGGGCTGTCGATGATGCAGGTGATGATGTACGCCTACCCGGTGTACATGGCGCCGGACGGCGAGATCGAAAGCCAGTGGCTGTGGATGTTGCACTGGTCCAGCTTTGTGCTGACGCTGCCGGTGGTGCTGTTTTCGGCGGTGCCGTTCTACCGCGGCACCTGGCGCGACCTGAAGCGCGGCCGGGTCGGCATGGATACGCCGGTAACCATCGGCATCCTTACCGCCTTCCTGGCCAGCCTGTGGGCGCTGCTGAACAAGGTGGAACACGGCGTGTACTTCGACTCGGTGTCGATGTTCATCTTCCTGCTGCTGGGTGGCCGCTATCTGGAAAGCATGGCACGACGCAAAACCGGCGAAGCCACCGAAAAGCTGGTAAAGCTGATCCCGGCCTTTGCCCACGCAGTGCCGGGTTGGCCGCAAGACCCGGCGCAGCAGGAAGTGGCCGTCAGCCAGCTGGCAGTAGGCGACGTGGTGCTGGTGAAACCGGGCGAAACCATTCCCTGCGACGGCGACGTGCTGGAAGGCCGCAGCAGCGTGGACGAAGCGCTGCTCACCGGCGAAAGCACCCCCATTGCCAAGCAAAGCGGCGATAGCGTGATCGCCGGCAGCGTCAACCAGGCCAGCCCGCTGCTGCTGCGCCTTACCCGCACCGGCAGCGACACCCGGCTGGCGGGCATTGTGCGGCTGATGGACCAGGCGCTGGCGGAAAAACCGCGCCTGGCCGAGCTGGCCGACCGCTACGCGGTGTGGTTCGTCACCGTTTTGCTGTTGGCCGCCGCCGCCACCTATATCGGCTGGAGCCTGGCCGGCAGCCAGGAGCACGCCTTGTGGGTGACCGTGGCCGTGCTGGTGGTGTCCTGCCCGTGCGCGCTGTCGCTGGCCACACCGGCGGCGCTAACCGCCGCCACCGGCCACATGGCGCAGCTGGGCATCCTCACCACCCGCGGCCATGCGCTGGAAACGCTGGCGCGTATCAGCGACGTGGTATTCGACAAGACCGGCACCCTCACCCACGGCCGCATGCACCTGCTGGCCAGCCACCGCTTCAACCATCCGGACGCCGAACAGGCACTAGCCATTGCCGCCGCGCTGGAGCAAGGCTCCGAACACCCAATTGCGCGTGCACTGCTGCAGGCTGCCGAAGACCGCGCACTGCCCGCTTGCGGCCAACGTAGCAACTACCCCAGCCAGGGTGTAGAAGCCGACATTGCCGGCCAGCGCTGGCGCCTGGGCCGCCCAGCCTTCGTGGCAGAACTGGGCGCTAGCGTGGCCCTGCCGGACGCCCTGCCGGCCAGCGCTACCGTCATCGCGCTGGGCGATGCCCGCGGCGTGGCCGCCGTGTTTGCCATTGGTGACCAGGTACGCGACGACAGCGCCGCGCTTATCCAGGCCTTGCAGGCACGCAGCCTGCGGGTGCATTTGCTGTCCGGCGACGCCGACACGGCGGTCGCCAGCCTGGCCAGCCGGCTGGGCATCGCCGACTACCGCGCCGCCGCCACGCCGGAAGACAAACTGGCCTACGTGAGCCAGCTGCAGCAAGCCGGCGCCCGCGTGTTGATGGTGGGCGACGGCGTCAACGACGCGCCGGTACTGGCCCGCGCCGACGTGTCGCTGGCGATGGGTAGCGGCACCGACGTCGCCCGCGCCAGCGGCGACATGGTGCTGATGGGCGACGAGCTGGGCCGCTTGCCGCAGGCGCTGAGCCTGGCGGCGCGCAGCATGCACATCATCCGCCAGAACCTGGCCTGGGCCGCGGTGTACAATCTGGTGGCCCTGCCGCTGGCGATGGCTGGCTGGGTGACGCCCTGGCTGGCCAGCCTGGGCATGGCGCTCAGTTCGCTGCTGGTCGTCAGCAATGCACTGCGCCTGATCAAACGGAGCACGTAATGGAAAGCCTGTACCTGTTGATACCGATGAGCATCGTGCTGGTGTTCTTCATCGGTCTGCTGTTCTGGTGGTCTACCCGCTCGGGCCAGTTCGACGATCTGGAAGGCCCGGCCCACCGCATCCTGATGGACGACGACGACAGCCCGTCCGACAAACAAGGGTAGGCCGCCTGGCGGCAAAACAAGGCCCCGTGTCATACGACACGGGGCCTTGTCGCTGCTGGCGGCTGCATCAGGCGTGAAGCGGCTGCGGTGCCTCTGCCTCGGCGCCTTCCAGCGTCTGCCCCGCCACAAACGGCAGCGTCAGCTCGAAGCAGGCGCCGCCCTCCCCCGGCAGCAAGCACAGTTGGCCGCCGTGCGCCTGCACGATACGGCGGCAAATCGCCAGCCCCAGCCCGCTATGGCCGTTACTGTTGTCGTCGCCACGCTCGAACGCCTCGAAAATGCGCTCGCGGTCGGCAACCGGCACGCCCGGCCCTTGGTCCCGGATACGCAGCCGCAGCCGGTCGGCAAGGCGGTCGATGTCGATGCTGATCAGCCCGCCCGGCGGCGAAAAGCGCACCGCATTCCCCAGCAAATGGCCCAGCAACTGGCTGAGGCTGCCGTGGTCGGCTACCAGCCTGGGCAAGGGGTGGCTGTGCAAGGCCAGCGACAGGTGCTTGCGGGCGATGTCGGCTTCGTGCAGGCCCAGGCAGTCTTCCAGTAGCAGGCGCAGGTTCAGGCTCTGCCAGTGGAACGGCCGGCGCCCGCCCTCCAGCGCCGCCAGGTCGATCAGCCCGTTCAGCTGGTACAACAGGCGCTGACCGCTGCCGGCGATATTGGCCAGATAGTCGGCCACGCGGCCGGTATCGCCGCGCGCCAGCTTCAGCCGCCCCATCTCGGCAAAATTGAGGATGCCGTGCAGCGGTGTCAGCAACTCGTGCGACACCGTCTCCAGCAAGCGGTTCTTGGTTTGACACGCCTGCTCGGCCGCGACACGTGCATCGATCAGCGCCAGCGCCTGTTGCGATAGCGACAGGCCCAGGTCGGCCTGCCCCTGGCGCAAGGCGGCTTCCAGCTGTTGTGCTTCGCTGACGTCGCGGCCGGCGCCGTGGTAGCCGGTTAGCCGGCCGTGCGCGTCGCGCACCGGCAGCGCACTGAGCGAGATATGGCGATCCACACCGTCGGGGCAATGCAGCTGCAACACCTGGTTGCGAAATGGCTGCCCGGCCGCCAGTAACGCCGCCAGGCGGGCCGCCGCTTCCGGCGAGCCCTGCGCCGCCTGCAGCCGCGTCCAGTGCAAACCGTGCAACGACGCCGGCGCAAAGCCCAGCAGCGGCTGCACCGCTGCCGAGCAACGCACGATGTAACCGTCGGCGTCCAGCCACCAGAACCAGTCGCTGGCCAGCGCAAACACATCCTGCAAGTGCTGCGCCTGCCGTTCGGCACGGCTGCGCTGCGCCCGCAGCTGGCGGGCCAGACGCCAGCACCAGCCTGCCAACAGCGCACACGCGGCCAGCAGTACCCCTACCATTGCTACCATTTATGTTGTTCCACGCCCGCAGGCCAGTCCGATTGCATAAAAGCTTCAGCATCGCATTATCTGCCAAGCAGCGGCGGCCAACCATGCCGTCAAGCCGCAGCTTTCCCAATTTGAGCAACCGGCCAAGCACGCAAGTTGGCCGCGCGCGCAATCGCTTAGAAATCAGCCACTTGCCAAGCCGGCGCCGGCGCCATCTGCGTTGCCAATTTTTCACACACTGCACAAGGCTCGATATGCAGACTTGATACATCGTAAAATGCCGGCCACACCCACCCACTGCGATAGCGCATGAAGATACTGATACTGGGCGGCGGCCAGGTAGGCGCCAGCGTCGCCGAAAACCTGGTAGACGAAGGCAACGACATTACCGTGGTCGACCAGGACCCGAACCTGCTGAAGGTGCTGCAAGACCGGCTGGACATCCGCACCGTCGCCGGCAACGCCGCCCTGCCCGGCGTGCTGCGCCACGCCGGCGCCGACGAGGCCGAAATGCTGCTGGCGCTGACCCGCAGCGACGAAACCAACCTGCTGGCCTGTGCGCTGGCGCAGCGCCATTTCAACATCCCCACCCGCATTGCCCGCATCCGCGCTACCGACTACGTGGACGGCGAGCTGCCGGTGCTGGAGCAGTTCGGGGTAGAGCACGCCATCTGCCCGGAGCAGATCGTTACCCAGAACCTGAAACGGCTGCTGCAATACCCGCGTGCGCTGCAGGTAATCGACTTTGCCGAGGGCCGCGCCCAGCTGGTGGTGTCGCGCGCGCAGCAAGGCGGCAAGCTGCTGGGCAAACCACTGCGCCAACTGCGCGAAGACATGCCGGATACCGACTGCCGCATCTGCGCCATCTACCGCGACGACCGCCTGGTGCAGCCCGATGGCGGCACCGTCATCCAGGAAGGCGACGAGGTGTTTTTTGTGGCCGCCCGCGCCGACATTCCCACCATGCTGGCCGAGCTGCGCCCCAGCGAAAAAGCCGTGAAACGGGTGATGATCGCCGGCGGTGGCAATATCGGCTACCGGCTGGCGCGGCAACTGGCAGACGATTACGAGGTGAAGATTGTCGAGTACCGCGCCGAGCGCGCGCGCTGGCTGGCGGAAAACCTGCCGGGCGTGCTGGTGCTGCACGGAGAAGCCACCGACGAGGCGCTGCTGGAAGAAGAAAACGTCGATGAAATGGACGCTTTCTGCGCGCTGACCAACGACGACGAAGACAACCTGATGTCCACGCTGCTGGCCAAGCGCATGGGCGCCCGCCGCGTCATCGCGCTGGTCAACCGCGCCAGCTACGTGGACCTGCTGGAAGGCAACCGCATCGACATCGTCATCTCGCCCTACCTGTCCACCATCGGTTCCATCTTGGCCCACCTGCGCCGTGGCGACGTGGTGGCGGCACACCCGGTACGCCGCGGCCGCGCCGAGGTGCTGGAGGTGATCATCCACGGCGACGCGCACAACTCGCGCCTGGTTGGCCGCCGCATTGACGCGCTGGAGCTGCCGCGCGGCTGCAATATCTGCGCCATCCTGCGCGACGGCCAGGTACTGATGGCGCACCACGATACCGTGCTGCAGGCCGAAGACCACCTGATCATCTTTGTGCACGGCCGTCACCGCGTGCGGCAGATCGAAAAACTCACGCAAGTCAAACTGGGATTCTTCTGAGCATGAGCATTCGCGGCATTCACCACGTGGCCATCATTGCGGCCGACTACGCGCGCTCGCGCGATTTTTACCTGAACACGCTGGGCCTCACGCTGGTGTCGGAGCACTATCGCGAGGCGCGCGACTCGTGGAAGCTGAACCTGGCGCTGCCGGACGGCTGCCAGATCGAGCTGTTCAGCTTCCCCAACCCGCCGGCCCGCCCCAGCCGCCCCGAAGCCTGCGGCCTGCGCCACCTGGCACTGGCCACCACCGACCTGGACGCCGACATCCTGCGCCTGGCGCAGTGCGGCGTAGCCTGTGAACCGGTACGGGTAGACGAGTACACCGAGCGGCGCTTCACCTTCCTGGCCGACCCCGACGGCCTGCCGATCGAGCTGTACGAAGTGCCAGCATGAGCAAGCTGCTGCCCATTATCCATGTGCTGTCCAAGCTCATCCTGCTGTCGGCGGTGATGTTCCTGGTGCCGTGTGCCGTGTCCTGGTATTTCCAGGACGGCACCTGGCGCCACTTCCTGCATTCTGCCGGCGCCGGCTTGCTGATCGGCAGCAGCAGCTGGCTGGCCACCCGCCGTTTCGAGCGCGAGCTGAAGCCGCGCGACGGCTTCATCCTGGTTACCCTGCTGTGGCTGGGCTTTACCGCCATGTCAGCGGTGCCGCTGTGGCTGTACCTGCCCAAGCTCAGCGTTACCGACGCCTTCTTCGAGGCGATGTCGGCGCTGACCACGACCGGCGCCACCACGCTGCAAGGGCTGGAGCAGCTGGCGCCGGCGATGAACTTCTGGCGCCACTTCCTCAGCTGGCTGGGCGGCATGGGCATCATCGTGCTGGCGGTGGCTGTACTGCCGATGCTGGGTATTGGCGGCATGCAGCTGTACAAGGCCGAGATCCCCGGCCCGATGAAAGAAACCAAGCTGGCACCGCGCATCGGCCAGACCGCCAAGAACCTGTGGTATATGTACAGCGCGCTGACGGTGATCTGCTTTGTCTGCCTGTACCTGGCCGGCATGACGCCGCTGGACGCACTGTGCCACGCCTTTACTGCGGTGGCGCTGGGCGGGTTTTCCACTTATGACCAGAGCGTCGGCTATTTCGACTCGCTGCTGATCGAGGCCATCCTGATCGTGTTCATGCTGCTGGGGGCGCTTAACTTCGCCACCCACTTCACCGCCTGGCAGCGCAAGTCGCTGCGCAGCTACTGGCACGATATCGAGGCGCGCTATGTGCTGGGGCTGTTGGCCGCCAGTGTATTGCTGACCAGCCTCTACCTGTGGTGGCAAGGCGTGTACGACTTTACCACCGCCTTGCGGCACGTGGCGTTCAACCTGGTATCGGTGGCCACCGACACCGGCTACGCCAGCGTCGACTACGCGCAATGGCCGATCCTGGTGCCGCTGTGGATGCTGTTCCTGTCGTGCATTACCGTCAGCTCCGGCTCCTGTGGCGGCGGCATCAAGATGATCCGCACCCTGGTGCTGACACGGCAAAGCCTGCGCGAAATGGGGAACCTGTTGCACCCGCGCGCGGTCCTGCCGCTGGTCATCGGTGGCCGCTCCATACCCGATCGCATTGCGTTTTCGGTGCTGGGCTTCATCTTTGTGTATTTCATGAGCGTGGTGCTGCTGAGCTTCGTGCTGATCGGCAGTGGGCTGGACTTCCTCACCGCCTTTACCGCCATCCTGGCCTGCATCAACAATGTGGGCCCGGGGCTGGGCCAGGTGGGGCCGGCCGGCAACTACGCCGCGCTCAACGACTTCCAGACCTGGGTCTGCAGCTTTGCCATGCTGCTGGGCCGGCTGGAGATTTTTTCCATCCTGATCCTGTTTACCCCTGCTTTCTGGCGAAAATGACCATGCAAAAACGACTCTCCCTGCTGGGTTTCGCCCTGATACCGCTGCTGAGCCACGCGCTGAGCGACAGCCAGCTATTCGACGCCCGCGACGCTTACCGCAAGGGCGATACCAACGCGCTGTACGCGCTGGCCGGCCAGGCCGACAAAGGCCCACTGGACGCCTACCCGGCCTACTGGCTTAGCCTGAAAGCGCTGGAAGCCGGCGACAGCAACCCCGCGCGCCAGTTCGTCAACCGCTACCGCAGCGGCTATCTGGTGGAACGCACCCTCAACGAACTGCTGGAAGACATGGGCCGCCGTGGGCAGTGGGACGAGCTGCTGAAAACCGCGCCGGTACTGGCCGATAACGCCCGCGACGCCGAAACCGCCTGCTTCGTCAGCCTGGCCACGCTGCAAAACCAGCAAAGCCTCAAACCCGACCGCAGCTACCTGGCCGGCAACCTGGCCGATGGCTGCAACCGCCTGATCGACGCCCAGGCCAGCCGTGGTCTGCTGGATGGCGCGCAAACCCAGGCCCGCCTGCGCCTGCTGATCGCCGGCAACTTTGTCACCACTGCCCGCCGCCTGGCAGCTGCGGCCAACCTGGAAGACAGCTTCTTCCGCCCCGGCAGCGCCGAACAGCAGGCGCAGGCGCTGGTAACGCGCGGCAAAAGCGACCTGGGCGGCGCACTGGCGCAACTGGCCGGCAACAGCCAGCTGAACAAGGCGCAGCGTGGCTTTGTCTACGGCCAGCTGGGCCTGCTGGCGGCCCGCCGCCTGGACATGGCCACCGCACTGGACGCCTACAGCCAGGCCGACCCGGCGCAACTGAACGACGAGCAATGGGAATGGTGGCTGCGCGCCGCCCTGCGCCAGGAAGACTGGGCCCGCGTGGAGCAGATCGCCAACGCCATGCCGGCCGAGCTGGCCGCCAAACCGGCCTGGCAATACTGGCGCGCCCGCGCCGTGAAAGCGCTGGGCCGCGTGCCGGAAGCCATGCCGGTCTTCGTCAAGACCAGTTTCGAACACAGCTACTACGGCCTGCTGGCCAAGGAAGAGCTGGGCGTCACCCTGGAAGCACCGCCGGCCAAGATCGTGGTGGATGACGCCACCAGCCGCGCCGTAGCCGCCGACCCCGGCATTGCCCAGGCCATGGCCCTGTTCGACCTGGCCGAGCGCAGCAACCGTGCCGAATGGCGTGAAGAAGGCCGCCGCGTATGGCGCTGGGCCCTGCGCGAGCGCAGCGACCTGCAGCTGCTGGCCGCCGCCGACCTCGCCCGCCAGCGTAATCTGTACGACATGGCCATCCACGCCGCCGAACGCACCCGCGACAGCCACGATTTCAGCCTGCGTTACCTGGCCCCCTACCGCGACATTACCCGCAGCTACGCCCAGCAACTGGACATCGACGAGGCCTGGGTGTACGGCCTGATCCGCCAGGAAAGCCGCTTCCTGAACGTGGCGCGCTCCGGCGTCGGCGCCAGCGGCCTGATGCAGCTGATGCCGGCCACCGCCAAGTGGGTAGCCGGCAAGATAGGCCTGCCGGGCTACCAGATCAACGACATCAACGACAACATCCGGCTGGGCACCTGGTACCTGCGCCACGTGCTGGACACCCTGCAAGGGCAGCCGGTGCTGGCGACCGCCGCCTATAATGCGGGGCCAGGCCGCGCACGAGGCTGGCAAGCCAGCCGCCCGCTGGAAGGCGCCATCTACACCGAAACCATCCCCTTTACCGAAACGCGCGACTACGTGCAAAAGGTGATGGCCAACGCGGTGTACTACGCCGGAGCCTTCCGCCAGGGCAGCGCCACGCTGAAAGGCCGGCTGGGCGTCATTCCGCCGCGCTAACCCGCTACAGCATGACCGCCGCTGCCACGCAGCGGCCCGAACTACCTGGGAGTGAACAATGAAAATCGCCATCATCGGCGGCGCCGGTTTCGTCGGCAGCCACATTGCAGAACACCTCACCCGTGACGGCCATGCACTGACGCTGGCCACCCGCAATCGCGAGCGCCACAAGGCCACGCTGATCCCGCTGCCACACGCCGAGCTGCGCGAGTGCAACGTGCACGACCCGGCGCAGCTGGCTGCGCTACTGGCCGGCCACGACGCCGTGATCAGCATGGTCGGCATCCTGCATGGCAGCCGCGCTGCCTTCGAACACGCCCACGTGCAGCTGGTGGAAAAAATCGTGGCCGCCTGCCACGCCAACGGCATCCGCCGCCTGGTGCACATCAGCGCGCTGGGCGCCAGCGAGCAGGCCCCCAGCGACTACCAGCAAACCAAGGGCAAGGCCGAACGGCTGATCGAAGCCAGCGGCCTGGATTACACCATCCTGCGCCCGTCGGTGATCTTTGGCGCCGGCGACAACTTCCTCAACATGTTTGCCAAGCTGGCCACAACAGCGCCTTTTCTGCCGATTGGCGGCGCCGGTACCCGCTTTGCCCCGGTGTGGGTGGACGACGTCGCCCGCGCCGTCGCCGCCAGCCTGGCGCGCCCGGCCACCGTTGGCCGCAAGCTGGACCTGGCCGGCCCCGGCGTCTACACGCTGCGCCAGCTGGTGGCCTACGCGGCCAACCTGTCCGGCCACCCGCGTACCATCGTCGGCCTGCCGGAATGGGCCGCCATGCTGCAAGCCACGCTGCTGGGCCTGCTGCCTGGCCCGGCCTTGCTCAGCGCCGACAACGTGCGCTCGCTGCGCGTGGACAACGTCAGCGACCAGCCCTTCCCCGCCGCGCTGCTAGGCTTTGCCCCCACCGCGCTGGAAGCCGTGGCACCGTTCTACCTCGGCCAGCAGGAAAGCAACCTGACGCTGGACCGCTACCGCGCCAGGGCCGCCCGCTGATGAAGTGCTATATCGTTGGCGGCGCCGTGCGCGACCGCCTGCTGGGCCTGCCGGTGAAGGACCGTGACTGGGTGGTGGTAGGCGCCACGCCGGACGCCATGCTGGCCCGCGGCTTCAAGCCGGTAGGCAAGGACTTCCCGGTGTTCCTGCACCCGCACACGCACGAGGAATACGCGCTGGCGCGTACCGAGCGCAAGGTTGGCCGCGGCTACCACGGCTTTACCTTCCACGCCGCGCCCGACGTCACGCTGGAAGAGGACCTGATCCGCCGCGACCTCACCATCAATGCCATCGCCCAGGACGACGACGGCACGCTGATCGACCCCTACGGCGGCGTGGCCGACGTACAGGCCGGCGTGCTGCGCCACGTCAGCCCGGCCTTTGCAGAAGACCCGGTACGCATCCTGCGCCTGGCGCGCTTTGCCGCCCGTTTCGGCTTTGCCGTGGCGCCGGAAACGCAAACGCTGATGCAGCAGATGGTGGCCAACGGCGAGGTGGACGCGCTGGTGGCCGAACGCGTGTGGCAGGAACTGGCCAAAGGCCTGATGACCGACACCCCGTCGCGCATGCTGCTGACTTTGCGTGACTGTGGCGCCCTGGCGCGGCTACTGCCCGAAGTGGACGCGCTGTTCGGCGTGCCGCAACGGGCCGACTATCACCCGGAAATCGACACCGGCGACCACGTGATGCGGGTGCTGGACTACAGCGCCAGCCAAAACCAGCCGCTGCCGGTGCGTTTTGCCGCGCTGATGCACGACCTGGGCAAGGCGCGCACCCCGGCCGACATCCTGCCGCGCCACATCGGCCACGAACCGCGTGGCGAAGCCCCGCTGCTGGCGCTGTGCGAACGGCTGCGCGTGCCCGCCGAATGCCGCGACCTGGCTCGCATCACCGCGCTGTACCACACCAAGGTGCACACGGCCTTCCAGCTACGCCCGGACACCGTGCTGGGCCTGCTGCGCGACTGCGACGCGTTGCGGCGGCCGGAGCGCTTTGCCCAGCTGTTGGCCGCCTGCGTGGCCGACGCCCGTGGCCGCCTGCACTTCGAACAGTGCGATTACCCGCAGGCCGACTACCTGGCCGCCATGCTGGCCGCCGCCCAGGCGGTGGACGCCGGCGCGGTAGCCAAAGCCTGCCCCGACAAGAAAAACATCGCCCAGGCCGTGGACGCCGCCCGCGTGGCCGCCATCGCCCAGGCCAAGAAAACCTACCCGCACCCGGCATGACGTTTACCACACTCCCCGCCACGCTGATGCGTGGCGGCACCAGCAAGGGCCTGTTCTTCCGCGCCGACCAGCTACCCGATGACCCGGCCCGCGTGCAGGCGCTAATGATCCGTGCGCTGGGCAGCCCCGACCCGTACGGCGGCCAGCTGGACGGCCTGGGCACCGGCATTTCCAGCACCAGCAAGATCGTCATCATCGGCCCCTCGCAACAACCTGGCTGCCACGTGGACTACCTGTTCGGCCACGTGGCCATCGCCGACGCGCTGGTGGATTGGTCCGGCAACTGCGGCAACCTCAGCGCCGCCGTACCGGTGTTTGCGCTGATGCAGCAGCTAGTCGCCGGTGCACCGGCCAACGGCCCGGTGGCGGTCCACATCTGGCAGGCCAATATCGGCAAAAAGATCATCGCCGAGCTGCAAATGCAAAATGGCCGCCCGGTATGGTGGGGCGACTATCTGCTGGACGGCATCGCCTTTTCGGCCGGCCCCATCCGGCTACGCTTTCTCGATCCGGCCGGCGGCGCCAGCGGCAAGCTGTTCCCCACCGGCCGCCCGCGCGACACGCTTACCCTGCCCGACGGCAGCACGCTGGACGCCACGCTGATCGACGCCGGCAACCCCACCGTATTCGTGCGCGCGGCGGACCTGGGCCTGCGCGGCGACGAAACCGGCCACGCCCTCAACGCCGAACAGCAGCAAAAACTGGAATGGGCGCGCTGCGCCGGCGCGGTGAAGATGAAACTGGGGCCGGACGCCGACACCATCCAGCGCGAACACCCGGCCACACCCAAAATCAGCTTCCTGTCCCCCGCCAGCCAGCCCGGCTGTGCCCTGACCGCCCGCATCGTATCGATGGGCCGCCTTCACCACGCCTACACCGGTACCGGCGCCATCGCGCTGGCCGCGGCCGCCGCCATCAACAACACGCTGGTGGCCGAACTGTGCGGCGCCCCGGTACGCGGCCAAGCCCTCACCTTTGCCCACGCCGGCGGCAGCCAGACACTGGAAGCCATCGTGCAGCGCCAAGGCCGCAGCTGGCAGATTGCCGAAGTAGTCATGACCCGCCACGCCCGCCCGCTGATGCAAGGCACCTTGTACGTCCCGTGTACTGGTGAGGCTGGGTCGAAATAAAACAGGCGGCGAACGCCGAGCACTACGCCGCCTGTGAGCAAGCACACTGAGCCTTAGTCGCGGAACACAAACTGGCCTTCAGCATTACGACGCGGCATGGCCATCGGCGTGAAGTCAGGAAAAGCCCGGCCACGCAGATGCCAGGTCAGTAACAAGGTAAGCAGCGTCATCACCAGTTGCACAACGGCCCAGCCTCCTTGTGACAGCTGCGACAACAGCTGCGGCAACTGGATCAGTGCGTACAGGATATACACGTTGAAGGCCGCCGCCAGCCAGCGCGCAAAACCCAGCGCAAAAGCCGCTGGCACCAGCGCACTGAAGAGCGCCATCCATAGGCCACCCTGCCCGCCACTTAGCGTACCGCCGCTGTAGCCGATACCCAGGGACAGCAAGGTGAAGCCCAGCATCACCGCCACCAGGGTGTGCATTTTGGCCTGCAGTTGTTGCTGCCGGGCCGGGCTGATACTGGCCGCCAGCAGATAGGCCAGCTGGCCAGGGTTGGCCGCAACGGCTTGTAGTTCATCGTATACGGCTTGCTTGCTGCGCCCCGAGGCTAGCGCCTCGGTGATGGCTTGTTGGATAGCGGTTTTGTTCATCGGGCATGGCCTGGAAAGAAACTGCGCGCATTGTGCCACAGCTGTGCAATACCGAGACCACTGCAAGTGCATGCATATAGAATATTGGCAAGATTCTATGGTACATGCTTATATTGAACTATCGCAGGAGGGAGCCGGAATGCCTTGCCACATCCTCATCGCCGAAGACAGTACCAGTCAGCGCGAAGCACTGGCCGCACTGTGCCGTACCCTGCCGGACGTTGAGGTACACGAAGCGTCTGATGGCCGCTGGGCGGCACAGTTGGCGCGCAAGGTGGAGCGCCTGGACCTGGTGATTACCGACATCAACATGCCAGGCATGGACGGCATTGAACTGGTCCAGGAGCTGTCCCGCCATATCCATGTGCCGTCGCTGCTGCTGCTGAGCGGCCACGTACCCGATCTGCTGGCCAATTGCATGCGGGCTGCGGAAGAGTTGGGGTTTTCCAATATCGCCTACTTGGCCAAGCCGATTGACGTAGAAAACTTCCTGCAGGAGGTGCAGCAACTACTGCTGAACCGGCACGGCAACAACACCGCCGAGCGCGCGATACCGCTCTCCGAGATTTTTACCGGCCTGGCCCATAACCAGTTTTGCGCCTACTTCCAGCCTATTTACAGCCAGCACGATCAGCGGGCGGTACAAGTAGAGGCCTTGGCGCGTTGGCAGCACCCGGCGTACGGCCTGCTGGGACCGGCCAGCTTCATCGACCGCCTGGAGCACGAAGGCTTTATCGTGCTGCTGACCCGCCGCATCGTGCAGACCAGCCTGGACCTGCTCAGCCGCAATCCGTGGGCACACGACCTGCGCCTGTCGATCAACCTGTCTCGCGGCCTGCTGGACGATACCGAGTTTTTCGACTGGCTGATCAAGGAAGTGGAAGAGCGGCAAATTGCGCCGCGACAGATCGTGCTGGAAATTACCGAGACCATGGCTTTCCAGAACCTGGGCAATACGCTGGCAGCGCTGCTGCGGCTACGCATGCGCGGCTTCGAACTGTCGCTGGACGATTTCGGCGCCGGCCACACCAACCTGGAACAGCTGAAAGACTTGCCGATTACCGAGCTGAAACTGGACCGTACGCTGATCAAGAGCATCCATCAGGCGCACCGCACGCAGAGCATTCTGGATGGCATCATCCAGATCGGTCGTCAACTCAAGTTACGGATGGTGGCCGAGGGCATTGATAACCCGCACGACCTGGCCTACCTGCAAGGCCGCTACCCGGACCTGGAGCTGCAGGGCTTTTACCTGGCCCGTCCGGTGGCATCGGCTGACCTGGCGGCACACCTTGACTACGAAAAACAAGGCCAGGCACGCGCCTGAACGCAGACAAGAAAAAACGGCCCGCAAGGGCCGTTTTTTTGTGCAACGGGCGGCAGGCTTACTGCGCCGCCGGCACGCGCCGCGGCTGCCACAAGACATCCGGCACACCGGCAGCCACATTCAGGTGGCGGCTCAGGATAAACAACACGTCAGATAACCGGTTGAGATACTGGCGCGGCAGCGGTGGCATCGGCTCAAACAGCCCCAAGGCCACCACGCTGCGTTCGGCACGGCGGCAAACGGCCCGCGCTTGGTGCGCGACGGCTGCGGCGCGGCAGCCTCCCGGCAGGATGAACTCCTTCAGCGGCGTCAGCGCCTCGTTCCACACCGCAGCCTGCTGCTCCAGCATGCCGAGCTGGGCGGCCTGCAAGGCCTGGTAACCGGGCACGGCCAACTCGGAACCCAGATCGAACAGGTCGTGCTGCACCTCGGCCAGAAAAGCATCCACCGCTTGCGGTAACGTTTCGCAACGCAACAAGCCGATGATGGTATTCAACTCGTCCACGTCGCCCAAGGCATGGATACGGTCGGCATTCTTGGACACGCGACTGCCGTCGCCAAGGCCGGTACTCCCCTCATCGCCGCTGCGGGTAATGATGCTGGACAAACGGTCACTCATGTTTTGGCTCCTGCTTGCTGGCCGCTTCATCCAGCGCCTCGCGCAGCGAACTGCGCAGCGACTCGGCCAGCATCATGTCAAAGTCTTCTTTTAGCTGCTTCATCACCCCGGCCATCAGCTGCTTGGCTTGCTGCTCCAAAGCATCCTGCATCCACAGCGTGAGCTCCACCTTCATGCGCGGCAGCACGCGTGCGTACAGCGCGTCGATCAGCGCTTCCTCATCCAGGCCCGGTGCAGCAGTTGGCGCCATAGCGGCGGCCGGCACGGCCAGTGGCAAGGCTTCGCTAACCGCTTCGATGTGAATATCGTCCGCTGGCAGCGCTGCGGCCAACGTTACGGCGGCAGTTGAGGCGGCGGCGACCAGCGGGCTGGCCGGCGGTGCCGCATCCACAGCGGCAGGTATCGGCTCGGGCTGAGAATGCGTGCGTCGCACGCGAATTACCTCGGCAATCACCGGCTGCGCTACCGGCTCGGTCTGGGCCGGCGGCAATTCGTCCAGATCCAGCGGTGGCTCCGCGCCCAGATCGCGCGCCCAAGCCAGCTCCACTTCCTTGTCGCCGGCGTCAAACGCCGGGCGCGGCTGCCAATCGCCTCCGCCTGGCAGGGTGGCCGCCGGCTGACCCAGCGCCGCAGCCGGGCTCGCGGCTGCGGCGGCAGCCAAACCCAAGCCGCCCCCCAGCACGCCGGTGGGCAGGCTATCCAGCGAGATGGCCTGCAACGGTGCGCTGGCCAGGTTTTCGATCACCGGCACCGCCGGCTCGTCAGCCGGAGCAAGCAGCGGCATGTCGGGCGCAGCGTCTACCGCTTCAGCAACGGCCGCGGTCTCACTTGCCCAGAGCGTCAGCAGCGGTGACGGGCTGACTGCCTCTTGGGTAATGGCACTGTTTTCCGGGGCGGTATCTACCGGGGTGTCAACCGCCAGCGGGTCCAGCCAGGCTTCTGCCGGCGGCAAACCGGGGTCGTCTACTGGCGCCGGGTCTGCGCTGGCAGCCTCCACCGCCACCGGCGGCGCCTGCAGGCTGGCCAGGATGTCATCGACAGACAGGGAAAGGTTGGCCGCACTGGCAACAGGCTCAAGCGTCTTGCTTTCCCACGGCAGCAGATCGGCATCCGGTGCCTCGACCGGCTGTGCGGTAGCCGTTGCATCGACCAGCTCAGGCACTGCCAGCAGGTACTCATCGCCGGCATCCACCACCAGCGGCGCAGGCTGCGGCGCGTCTGTTGGCAGCAAAGGGGGCGGCGCGCTCTCGGCAGCTGTCTCCCAGGCCGCTACCGGCGGCTGTTCCAGGTCATCGGCGCTCAACAGCGGCGGCTCGACCGTTTGCGGCGGCTCCCAAGTGCCAGCCCATTCGTCATCGCGCGAATCGGCGGCAAACACTTCGGCCAGCGGCGCCTGCTCGTCTGCTTTGCTAAGAAACGCATCGCCAGGCAGCTCGGGCATGTCGGCGGCCACGTCAAAATCATCCAGCTGCGCGGCCAGGCTATCCACGCTGGCCTGCTCGGCCAGGGGCACGCTCAGTTCCGTGGCAGCGGCAACAGCCGGTAGGGGTTCGAAGCTGGCACGGGCAAACAAGGCGCTGAGCCCGTCTGCGGCAGCAGGTGCCGGCGTTTCTTCTTCCAGCGAGAAAGCGAAGTCGGCCTCTGGCACCGGGGCGTCATCGCGGCGCAATGGCTCCAGCCCGGGCAATACATCGTCAAGCGAAAGCTCTGCCGGCAAATCCACTTCCAGATCCAGGGAGGGCAGCCGCTCGATCAACTGGCTGGTGGTCACACCGTCGCCGTCCAGTTCCGTCTCGTCACCCAGCACCTCGTCCAGCGTCAACTCTGGCGGCAGGGTCAACTCGGGCACCTCGTCGGCAGGCACAGCCTGGGCAAGGGCGTCGAGTTCGGCGGTAAAGTCGTAAACCGGCACCTCCGTGGCAGGGGCTTCAACCTCTACCACATCGGTGAGCACCGGCAGGTCCAGTGCATTCCAGGCATTGTCGGGGGATGGGTTTGTCATGCGGCATCACTCATGTCGTGATGTTGAATTTCGAAGCCGAGGTCGAGGTAGCGGCGGTAGCGCTGTCGCGCCACGGCCTTGGAGGCCTCGTCCTGGCTGACCACTTCCAGTATGCGGGCAAAACGGGCCGGGTCTCCCGGCTGCGCCTCGCCCAGATTCAACAGTACCGTGGGGCCGGCCGGTACGTCAAAGTGTGTAGACAACCAGATGCGTGACTGGGCAGCCTCTTCGGCGTCCCAGCGG
This sequence comes from Vogesella urethralis, assembly GCF_007644045.2. Lineage (GTDB taxonomy): Bacteria > Pseudomonadota > Gammaproteobacteria > Burkholderiales > Chromobacteriaceae > Vogesella > Vogesella urethralis. The sequence goes on along the minus strand of NZ_VMDW02000118.1, from coordinate 144,946 downwards.
CTGTGGGCCAGAAAGCTGGTATCGCCAAATGACCAAAGCGCCCGGCTGAAAGCCTGGAGCGCCTGGTCATCAGGAAGAACGACCAGCAGCCGTTCTTCCTTGCGATACACCGTCTGGGCTGCCCGGCAGGCAAATGCCTGCCCGTTGGCCACGCCGGTATAAAAATCAATCCGCGTCATCGTCGACGGTTTCCACCACTTCACGACGCGGACGGCCACGGCGCACGACATTGCCCAGCGCGATGTCGGCACGGTCTTGCAGGAACTGCACCAGCATCGGCACCGGGCGACCGGTAGCGCCCTTGTCCTTGCCACCACGCCAGGCAGTTCCGGCGATGTCCAGATGCGCCCAGTCGTAGGCTTTGGCAAAGCGCGACAGGAAGCAGGCGGCGCTCACGCTGCCACCGGCACGACCACCGATGTTGGCCATGTCGGCAAACGGGCTCTTCAGCAGTTCCTGGTACTCGTCCCACAGCGGCATATGCCAGGCACGGTCGCCTACCTCTTCACCGGCAGCCCACAGCTCCTTGGCCAGGCCGTCCTGGTTGCTGTACAGGCCGGTAGCGATGTGGCCCAGTGCCACGACGCAAGCGCCGGTCAATGTGGCAACGTCTACCACGGTGGCGGGATTAAAGCGCTCGACGTACGTCAGCGCGTCGCACAGTACCAGGCGGCCTTCGGCGTCGGTATTCAGGACTTCGATGGTCTGGCCGGACATGGAGGTAACGATATCACCCGGCTTCAGCGCGCGACCGGACGGCATATTCTCGCAGGTGGCCACCACGCAGATCAGGTTCAGCGGCAGCTTCATTTCCACGGCGGCACGGAAGGCACCGAGTACGGCAGCGGCACCGCCCATGTCGTACTTCATCTCGTCCATGCCCTCGCCCGGTTTCAGCGAAATGCCGCCGGAGTCGAAGGTAAGGCCTTTGCCCACCAGCACGATGGGACGATCATTCTTGTCTTTGGCGCCAAAGTGCTTCAGCACCACAAAGCGGGCTTCCTCGTCGCTGCCTTTGGCCACGGACAAGAAAGAGTGCATTTTCAGTTCATCCAGCTGCTGCGGGCCCATCACTTCGGCCTCGGCACCAAACGCCAGCGCCATGTCGCGGGCGGCCTCCGCCAGATAGCTCGGCGTGCACACGTTACCCGGAGCGTTGGCCAGATCTTTGGCCAGCTTCATGCCGGCAGCGATGGCCTGGCCGCGCAGCAAGCCGCGCTCGCCATCGGTCAGGTCGCTGCGACGCGGCACGGCCAGCGTCATCTTGCGCGGCTCGCGCACATCGTCCTGGCGCGACTTGAATTTGTCGAAACGGTACAGTGCGTCCAGGGTAACCACGGTGGCTTGCTCTACCATCCATTCCACGTCGTGCTTTTTCACGTGCAGTTCGGACAGATAGCTGACCACTTCGTTGGACTGGGTTGCCGACAGCGCCTTGACCGACGCGCGAATGGCTTCGCGGTATTCCTTGGCACGGAAGTCACGTTCCTTGCCCAGCCCCACCAGCATCACGCGATCACACAGGGTATGCGGTACCGAATGGAGAACGAGGGTGGTGCCCAGCTTGCCGTCCATATCGCCGCGCTTGAGAACATCGGTAATGAAACCGTTCGAGATGCGGTCGAGCAGGTCGGCAGCAAAAGACAGCTTGCGGGTTTCGTACACCCCGACCACAACGCAGGCGACGCGCTGTTTTTCCGGGCTTCCGCTTTTAATGTTAAACTCCATGAAACGCTCCACCATGTGTGTTTGCTACTTCAAGACAGATTACCCGGCAGGCTTTTGGCCCACCGGCAAACGGCCGGCAAGCCTTGATTTTCTGGCCGACAACCATTCAGGTTAACCTTTCCAATTATCACTATCCTTTTGACGAATTGTCAAAAACGGGCCTGTTTTATGCTTTTTCAAAAAAGCCTTACCCGCGAGCTGAGCTACACCAGTATCGGGGTATTTTTCATTTTGTTCGCCATCCTGCTCAGCACACAGACCATCAACCTGCTTGGCCGTGCTGCCCAGGGGCGCATCGCCAGCGACGCGGTGTTCGCCATGATCGGCTTCTGGTCGATTGGCTTCTTTCCGGTGCTGATGATCCTCACCATCTTCGTCAGCGTTATTGTCACCCTTACCCGCATGTGGCGCGAGCATGAAATGGCTGTCTGGATGGCCAGTGGCAAATCGCTGTCCGATTGGGTAAGCCCGGTTTTACGTTTTGCCCTGCCGCTATCGCTGCTGATTGCCGTCGGCACCACGGTGGTGGAACCGTGGGCGGTACAACGCAGCAAGGAATACGCCGAGACCCTGAAACAGCGTGAAGAGATGACCGCGCTGGCACCCGGCGTGTTCAAGGAGTCGCGCAGCAGTGACCGCGTCTACTTTATCGAAAGCTACTCACCGCTGAGTGGCGCCACCCGCAACGTGTTCGTGCAAACCATCCGCCAGGGCGAGGTATCGTCCATTTTTGCCAAGGAAGGCCAGCTCAGTACTGACAAGGACGGCAACCGCATGCTGGTACTGAAGAACGGTCGTCGCTATACCGGCGAGCCGGGCTCCGGCGCGTTTGAAGTGGCCGAATTCGAACGTTACTCGCTCAAGATCAGCGAAGTGGCGCGCCTGGTACAGCCGGAAATCAATAGCGAAACGCGGCCAACCCTGGCGCTGCTGGGCAGCGACTTGCCGGCCGACAAAGCCGAACTGGCCTGGCGGCTGTCGCTGCCGCTGAGCGCGCTGATACTTGCGCTGATGGCCATTCCTCTCAGCTACTACAACCCGCGCGCCGGACACGCTTACAACCTGGTCTTTGCCCTGGGCGCCTACCTGCTGTACCAGAACCTGCTGTGGCTGCTGCGTGACGGCATCGGCAGCGGCAAGCTGGGCAGCGCGCTGGCCATTCTGCCTGCCCACCTGGTAATGCTGGCGCTGGCCATTGCCCTGCTTTTTTATCGCAACCGACCTGCCGAACCCTGGCTTACCCGTATGAAACGACTGCTGCGGAGGAAATCCGCATGAGCATGCTGCGCCAGTACCTGCTGGGCCGCTTTACCAGCACTACCTTGTTCACCCTGGCCTGCCTGCTGGGCCTGTACGGTTTTTTTGACGCCATCCGCGAGCTACCCAACGTCGGCAAAGGCAGTTTCGATTCTGGCACCCTGCTGATCTATACCCTGCTGCAGGCACCGGGCCACGCCTACGAGCTGATGCCGCTGGCAGTACTGATTGGCGCCATGGTCGCCATGTCGCAGCTATCCAGCACCTCGGAATACACTGCCATTCGTACTGCAGGCGTATCACTGGGCCAGATTGCCCGCATCAAGCTGCTGTTCGGCGTCATCATGGCCATCAGTGCACTGCTGCTGGGCGAGTTTGCCGCACCACTGGCAGAGAAAAATGCCGAGCGCATCAAACTGCAAGCCACCCACTCGCTGGTGGCGCAGGAATTCCGCTCCGGCCTGTGGGTCAAGGATGACAACAACTTCATCAATGTGGGCGAAATGCTGCCAGACAGCACGCTGCTGGGTATCCGCATCTACACCTACGACCAGGACTACCGTTTGGTGATGAGCCGCCACGCCGAGCGCGCCCAGTACCAGCCTGCCAGCAAGAGCTGGCTGCTCAGCGGCGTGCGGCAGTCGGAGATCCTGCCAGACCGCATCAAGGTACAACGCTTGCCGGAACAGGTATGGCAGTCCGTCATCCAGCCCGACATCCTGTCGGTGCTGCTGGTGGTACCCGAGCAGATGTCTGCCATGGACCTGATGACATATATCGAACACCTGCATAACAATAATCAGAAGACACAGCGCTACGAAATTGCCCTGTGGGGCAAGCTGTTCTACCCGTTGGCCTGTATTTCGATGGTGATGGTGGCACTGGCATTCACGCCTGTTTCCGGCCGCCACAATGATCTGGGCATCAAGCTGTTTGCCGGCATTTGCCTGGGCATTGCCTTCCACTTCAGCAACCGTCTGTTCGGCCATCTGGGCTTGTTGTACAACTGGAATCCCATCGTGTCCGCCACCCTGCCCACGCTGCTATTCCTGCTGGCAGGACTGACCGCAATCGCCCGACAGGAAAGACGATGACAGCCAACGACCAGACCCAGCTCACCCGACGCTGGCGGCAAACCCTGCAACAGGGCCGCGAGGCCCTGGCGCAGGAGTACCGCAGCAACCGCAATGCCCGTCAGTACCTGATCAAGCATGGCCAGCTGGTTGACAGCACCATCCGCTCGGTGTGGGAAATCCTGGGCTTGGGGCAGCGCGCGGCGCTGCTGGCCGTTGGCGGCTACGGTCGCGGCCAACTGTTTCCGCACTCCGATATCGACCTGCTGCTGTTGCTGCCGGAAGCCACCTCGCACAACCTGTCCGGCGTGGTGGAGAACTTCATCGGGGTGATGTGGGACATCGGGCTGGAAGTGGGCCACAGCGTTCGCACCATCAACGAGTGCCTGAGCGAAGCGCGCCAGGACATCACGGTAGAAACCACGCTGCTGGAAAACCGCCTGCTGGCCGGCAACATCACGCTGTATCACCAGCTGAACCAGGCTGTGGAGAAACACCGCGACCCGTTACGCTTCCTGGAAGGCAAGCTGCTGGAACAGCAACAGCGGCACAACAAGCACTTCGGCGTCACCAGCAACCTGGAACCCAACGTCAAAGAAAGCCCGGGCGGCCTGCGCGACCTGCACACCATCCTGTGGATCAGCAAGGCCATTGGCCTGGGCCAGAACTGGGACAGTCTGGCGGCCAACGAGATTCTTACCGCCTCCGAGGCACGCCTGATCCATTACAGCGAGCGGCAACTGGAGCAGATCCGCATCGACCTGCACCTGGCAGCGCGCCGCCGCGAAGACCGGCTGATTTTCGACCTGCAGCAGCAAGTGGCCACCATGAACGGCCTGAGCGACGACAAGGCCAAGCGCGCCAGCGAACAGCTGATGCAGCGCTTCTATAAATCGGCAAAGAACGTCAGCCAGCTCAACGGCATCTTGCTGCCCAACCTGCGCGCGCGCCTGCTGTGCGACGTACCACGCATCACCCAGCAACTGGACCAGCACTTCTACAGCGTGAACGGCCTGCTGGGCATCTACGACAGCCAGGTGTTCGAGCGCGAACCGTCCACCATTTTGCGCGCCTTCCTGCACATGCAGCAGCATGAGCTGGGCGGCATGGCGCCGCGCACGCTGCGCGGTTTGTGGCACGCGCGCCGCCAGATCAACGACCGCTTCCGCCGCGACCCGGCCAACCGCGAGCTGTTCATCCAGCTGTTCCGCGCCGGCGGCGGCCTGACGCGCACCTTGCGCCGCATGAACCTGTACGGCGTACTGGGCAAATACCTGCCGGCTTTCGGCCGCATCATGGGCCAGATGCAGCACGACCTGTTCCACGTTTACACCGTGGACGAGCACATCCTGATGGTGGTGCGTAATCTGCGCCGCTTTGCCATTCCGGCCTTCAACCACGAGTACCCGCTGCTGTCGCGCCTGATCCACGAGTTCGACCGCCCCGAGTTACTGTACGTGGCCGGCTTGCTGCACGACATCGCCAAAGGCCGTGGTGGCGATCACTCCGAACTGGGCATGGTGGACGCCGCCCAGTTCTGCGAAAGCCATGGCATCGACAGCGACGACCGCGATCTGGTGGTGTGGCTGGTACAGCAGCACCTCACCATGTCCAGCGTGGCACAGAAGCAGGACATCTACGACCCGGACACCATCCAGCACTTTGCCGAACTGGTGGGCAACTACCGCCGCCTGGCCGCGCTGTACATCCTGACCGTGGCCGACATCCGCGGCACCAGCCCCAAGGTATGGAACGCCTGGAAAGCCAAGCTGCTGGAAGACCTGTTCTACGCTACCCAGCGCGCCCTGAAGCGTGGTGGCCATATCGATGTGGACTCCGAACTGGAAGAACGCAAGCAGGCCGCCCTGCGCCTGATGCGACTGCACATCATGCCGGAAGGGGCCGAGCGCACGTTCTGGCAAAAGCTGGAAACCGTGTACTTCCTGCGCCACGAGGCCAAGGAAATCGCGTGGCACACCCGCATGCTGGGGCGCCTGGTCGACACCCAGGAACCGGTGGTCCGTGCCCGGCTATCGGAAGACAAGGAGGGCTTGCAGCTACTGGTCTACACCCCGGACCAGCCCGACCTGTTTGCCCGTCTGTGCGCCTTCCTCGGCCGCCACGGTTACAGCATTGCCGACGCCAAGATCTACACCACGCGGCACGGCTACGCACTGGATACCTTCCACGTGTTCCTGCCGGAGCACCACGAAGGCAACTACCGTGACCTGATCAATTTCATCGAGTTCGAGCTGGCTGCCACCCTGCAGCGGCAGGACGCCATCAGCCTGCCAGCCAAAGGACGGCTGAACCGCCACCAGAAGAACTTCCCGGTGAAGCCGCAAGTGCTGATCCGCCCCGACGACAAGGGCAAGCACTTCGTGCTGTCGATCGTGGCCGGCGACAACCCCGGCCTGCTGGCACGCATTGCCAAGGTGCTCTCCGACTACCAGGTGAGCGTGGATTCGGCCAAGATCATGACGCTGGGCGGCCGCGTGGAAGACTCCTTCCTGCTGTCCGCACCGCGCATACCGGACGACAAGACCCTGCTGGCGCTGGAAGCCGACCTGATCGCTGCCCTGCATCTTTGAATCAAGGTTGGCCGCAACAGGCAAAACGGCGCCTACCGGTGCCGTTTTGTTATCACCCCGCTGGCGTTAGCCTTCGCGACGGAAATCGCGGGTCAGTTTATCCATATCGCTGGCGGTATCTTCCAGCTTCTGCGCGCTGGCGTGCACAAAGCGCGCCGAGTTCACGTTCTGCTCACCCAGCGCTGCCAGCTGCTCGACGGCCGCCGCTACTTGGTGTACCGATTCCGACTGGCCGCTCATTTGCTCGGACAGACCCAGGGCAAAGTCACGCGCCTCGTCTGCCACGCGCAGCAGGCTTTGCAGATGGCTGGCCGACTGGCGGATTTCATCGCTGACGCGGCCAACCTCGGCCGCAGACAAGTCCATCTTGCCGGCCACACTATCGGTAATGCTGACGATATGCTGCACCAGGTTGGTAATGCGCTCGGTGGTCTGCGAGGTGCGCTCGGCCAGTTTGCGCACTTCGTCGGCCACCACGGCAAAACCGCGCCCGGTTTCGCCCGCCCGCGCCGATTCGATGGCCGCATTCAGCGCCAGCAGGTTGGTCTGATCGGCAATTTCGTGAATCAGGTCCGTCATACCCTTGATCTGACTGATCGCCGATTCCAGTTCGCCCAACTCCTGCTTCGATTGCGTGACCACTGCAACCGCCTGGCCGGCGGTCTGCTCGGCCAGCTGCATCACGCCCTGCCCGTCGGTCGCCGCACGGCGGGTTGCCTCGGCACCCTGCACACACTCATCGGTCATCGCCACGATACGGCCAACCGAGTCGCTGATGGACGCCATAGAGGTACTGATGTGATTGAGGCCACTACCTTGCTCGCGCGCCCGGTCTACCAGGCCCGACATCTCGCTACCCAACTCCACCGCCTGGCGGTGGGTGTGACTGCTGGCCGCCAGCGTATCCGCCACCAGTGCACGCAGCTGCAAACGCAGGGTTTCCAGGCTGTCAGTCATATTGCCAATCTGGCCACCCAGCTCGGCGTGCAGCGGCTGCTCCAGCCGCCCCTCGCCCAGCGCCCGCAAGCCACGATGGATTAGCGCCTGCCCCAGCGCCTCGCTGCGGCGCCACCAGAACGACGTCAGGCTCAGGCCGATCACGCCGCCCAGCGCCAGCCCCAGGCGCAGCCCCTCGCTCAAGCCGGGCACCGCACCACCAGCAAACAGCATCGCCACGAACAGGCCGGTGAGGCCGAAACCGATAACACCGCTATCCTTGCGCGATTTGTAGGCCTTCAGCGTGGAACCCAGCGTGGCCTGTTTGTTGCGCACCCGCTGGTACAAGGCCTCGGCAGCGGCCACATCGGCGCGGCTGGGCGCATTGCGTACCGATACATAGCCCTGCACCTCACCCCGCAGCGTGATCGGGGTGACGTAGGCCTCTACCCAGTAAAAGTCACCATTCTTGGCACGGTTTTTTACCAAACCACGCCAGGGCTTGCCCGCCTTGACCGTCTGCCACAAATCCGCAAAGGCCTCGGGCGGCATGTCCGGATGCCGTACCACGTTATGGTTAACACCCAGCAGTTCATGCTCTTCAAAACCGCTGATTTCGATAAAAGCACGGTTGGCGTAGGTGATGGCCCCCTTCAGATCTGTCTTGGTCACGATCGGGCGTTGCGGATCAAGAAACAGCTCGTTGCTGGTAACTGGTTGGTTGATCTTCATGGTGGACTCGTCTGTGTGTTATCAGCGGATTCTATCATTTATAAGCAAAACCAACTAAATGCTCGGGCCTATTAACTACATGCCTTTGCAATAAGCAGCAAAAACGGTACATTACGGTAATGAGAATCCTTATCAAACATTGAATGAACCACGCCCGCCACCCGCTATCCGCCAGCACCCTACTTGACATGCTGGAACAGCAGCGTATCGGAGCCGAATACCAGCCCATCAAGGCAACCCGCACCCTGGAAACGGTTGGCCACGAGGCGCTGGCCCGCTTCTACGATGCCAAGCAACAGACCTTGCCACCGCAAGCCGTGTTCGCCGCCTTGCACGCCTCGCCGATCACGCTGATCCAGGCCGAACTGATGAGCAAACGCTGGCAAATCCAGCACGCTCCAGCCAGTGGCCTGCTGTTTCTGAACCTGGACCCGGACGTGTTTGACGACAATCCGGCCAATGAATGCCACCCTGTTCTGGCACTGCTGGATCAGCCTAATAGAATGGTGGTCGAGATTATCGAGAATGCAAGCATCCAGGAGGCAAAACGCAGCCTGTGGCTAGCGGAATCGCTGGCGGCCATCGGGATAAAAACCGCGCTTGACGATATCGGTGCCGATGGCACGCTATTGTCATTACCCATTTTATGCAGCGTCGATATTTTCAAATTTGATCGTCGCTGGCTGAAAGCCATCCAGCAGCCGGCACAAATGCGCATGCTCACCCTGCTGCTGGACTATGCGCGCCAGGAAAACCGGCAAACCGTATTGGAAGGCATTGAAACAGCAGAGGACCTGGCCATCGCCAGGGAGTTGGGCGTCGACCTGGTACAGGGCTATTACTTCCGGCCGGAATTCATTCAGACCAAGGCATGAAATACCCGACCCGGCTTTACCTCAGCCGGGAAACGGGTCGCATCAGCGTGAAATCAACATTCGCTTTGTTGCGGCCAACATGAAAAACCCTGTTTGCACAACAAACAGGGTTTTTCAGTTTTAACAGCCCGCTTACTGACAGGCTGCACTGGTATTTATCCGGCGATCAGCGGGAAACCACAATCATTTCCACATCGCGCAATGCCGAAATATCTTTACCACCAGCATAACTGATCGACGACTGCAGGTCTTCTTTCAGCTCAACCAATACCCGGCTAATACTGCCTTTGTATTCCACCAGGATTTTCTTGCCTTCAACGTTCTTGTATTCACCTTTGTTGAATTGCGAAGCGCTACCAAAGTATTCTTTATAGTGCTTGCCGTTGATTTCAACAATTTCACCAGCCGACTCGTCATAACCGGCAAACAGCGAACCCGCCATCACCATGCTGGCGCCGCAAGCCAGCGCCTTGGCCACATCGCCATGCTCGACAATGCCACCATCGGCAATCACCGGCACGCTGACCGCAGCCGCGCAATCCTGCACCGTGGCAATCATCGGGCGATGGAAACCGGTCTTGTTTTTGGTAATACAGACACGGCCACCGGCAATGCCGGCCTTGATGGCGTCGCAGCCCCAGGCCTCCAGATCGCGCGCCGCCTCGGCGGTAGCGATATTGCCGCCAATCAGGAAACTGCCGGGAAACTCGGCTTTCACGTGCTTGATCATGCGCTCGGCTTTTACGCACCAGGCGTTGGCAATATCCAGTGTGATGTATTCCGGCGTCAGACCTGCCGCCTTCAATGCGGCCAACTGGGTCAGCGTATCGTCGTTGACACCGATACTGATGGACGCAAACAAGCCTTTCTGCTGCATGTCTGCCACAAATGCCACGGCATCCACGTTAAAACGGTGCATGGTGTAAAACCAGCCGTGGCGGGCGAAAAATTCGCAGGTTTCTGCATCCACCACGCTTTTCATATTCGATGCATACAACGGCATATCAAATCGCCGCGGACCAAATTGTACCGAGGTATCACATTCTTTACGGCTATCGACAATGGTTTTCTTCGGAACCAGATAAACATCGCCATAGTTCAATTCGGTTTTGTGCATGATGCGCTCCATTAATGGGGTTGGCATGCCGCCGTTCCGGATAGCGACATAAAACTGGGGGCCCCAAAAATAAAAGCGGAAGCCACTGGCTTCCGCTTGCATTTATCCCTGCGCTTGCTTTCACCGTCGAATCGGCGAAAGGCGCGCACAAACGATTCAAATGTACAGGCCCAGTTTCAGACTGTCAACCGGAAAATAAAAAATTGTGCGCATTCAGTTATCCAGCCACGCGATGATGCTCTGCCACGCCTCGCGTTCGCGCTGGGTGCGCGACAGCGGCAAATCGAACAGCGTCATGCCCTGCGCCGCCGCTTGAACATATAGCTGACTGCTGCGGACATGGCCGATCACCGGCACATCCAGCCCATCGAGGAACTGCTGCAAATCGCGGGCCGACTTGGTGCGCGGGTCGATGCGCATGCCTACCACGCCGACAAATGCCTTCTGCTTGCGTACCGCTTTTTCCTGCAGCAGCACCTCGAAAAAGTCTCGACTGGCCCAGATATCGAAGGGAGACGGCTGAATCGGCACGATGACGCGATCCACCTGTGCCACCAGCGCGGCCAGTTTTTTGCCATGCAAACCGGCAGCGCTATCCAGAATGATCACCTGGGTGCCTTTGGGCGGCCGCGCCGGCTCGCCCGGTGTTACCTTCCAGCCGCTGATCGCCGGCAAGGCGGCGTCGCGGCATGCCAGCCAGGCCAGCGACGATTGCTGCCGGTCAACGTCGCCCAGCATGATGCGCGTGCCCTGTGCCGCATAAAAACCTGCCAGGTTGGTGGACAGGGTCGACTTGCCACTCCCCCCCTTGGGGTTGGCCACCAGAATCGAATACGCCATAACACCTCTCTTGTTCTTATTGCGATTACGCAGACAACGGTAGCCGCATGTCTTATGCTGGACTCCCCCATCCCCCAGGAAGTTCGCATGCCCGCACCTGCGTTTGCCGCCCTGCTCTTTGACATGGACGGCCTGATGATCGATACCGAGACGCTCTCCGCCCGGGCTTGGCAGCACGCTGCCGAGGCGCTGGCAATCCCGCTGCAGGCGCACCATCTGCAAGCCATGGTCGGCCTGAGTACCGAGTACTGCCTGGACTACCTGCAGCAGGCGCTGCCGGATACCGACGTGGCACAGTTTGGCGTTGTGGCGCGCGCGCAGTACCACCGCACCCTGCGGGAAGACAGCATACCCCTGAAGCCAGGCATTATCGAATTATTGCAGTGGTGCGAGCAGAAGGCGCTGCCGCGCGCGGTCGCCACCGCGACCCAGCGCGCCCTGGCCGACATCAAGCTGGCACGCAGCCAATTGGCGCCGTTCTTCCGCCACAGCGTCTGCGGTGACGAAGTGGCGCGCAGCAAGCCGGCGCCAGACGTCTACCTGAAAGCCGCCGCACTGCTGGGCGTGCCCGCCTCGGATTGCATTGTGCTGGAAGATTCGCCCCACGGTGCGCGCGCGGCATTGGCCGCCGGCATGCGCGTGATCGTGGTGCCAGACCTGGCACCACCGGATACCGACATAGCAAAACAGGCCCTGGCGGTATGCCAGGACCTGTTCGAAGCACGGTCGCTGCTAGCAGCGCTGTTTAGCCATCCGCATTGATGCGCTTGATCAGCGCGCGCAGCACGTCCATGGCCTGCTCGTTTTCTACCTGGCAGGTACCCGCCGCCTCGTGGCCGCCACCGCCATACTCCAGCATCAGCGCGCCGATATTGGTCTTGCTGCTGCGATCGATAATGGATTTGCCGGTGGCAAATACCGTGTTCTGACGATTCAGCCCCCACAGCACGTGGATGGAGACGTTGGTCTGCGGATACATCGCGTAAATGGCAAAACGGTTGATCGGGTGGATCAGGTCTTCCTCGCGCAAGTCCAGCACTACCAGGTTGCCGTGCACGGTAGCGCACCGTTCGATCTGCTCGCGCGCCTTCGGCTCGTGCTCGAAGTACAAGTCGACTCGCTCCTTGACATCGGGCAAGGCCAGGATTTCGTCGATAGTATGGTGACGGCAGTACTTGATCAGATCCATCATCAGCGTGTAGTTGCTGATACGGAACTCACGGAAGCGCCCCAAGCCGGTACGCGCGTCCATCAGGTAGTTCAGCAACACCCAGCCTTGCGGGTTCAGGATCTCATCCTGACTGAACTGAGCCGCATCGGCCTTGTCCACCGCTGCCATCATGTCGTCGGCGATGCCGGGGAAGCGCGCTTTACCGCCGTAGTAGTTGTACACCACGCGGGCGGCCGACGGTGCTGCCGGGTCGATGATGTGGTTGCTGCGCTCGCCCTCGTTGCGCAACGTTTCCGAGAAGTGGTGATCGAAAGCCAAATGGGCCCCCGCCACGTAAGGCAGGTTGGTCGTGATGTCGCGATCGGTGATCTCGACCTTGCCGTCCTGCATGTCTTTGGGGTGGACGAACTTGATGTCGTCGATCAGATCCAGCTCGTTAAGCAGTACAGCGCACACCAGGCCATCGAAGTCACTTCGTGTTACCAGGCGGTATTTCTCGTGGGCCATCATTCAGTCTCCAGCGCGATGACGTTTATCCAGATAGATGATTCATGATAACGCGGCACTCGCGGTTTGCGCGGGTGATTTGGTCTTGGCCTGCACAGCCACAATCCCGCCCCAGCGCGAATTGTCTTGTCATTCATCGACTTCTTGCCTGTCGTACCGGCAACAAGCAGGACAAAGTGTTACCTAAATGATGCACCCGGCAAGGCCATATCGATATCCCAGCCCCCATGCAACACGTGCTGAACGAAAAGACCTGACCGCTGTCACACTTGTTTGCCAGCCACACAGCCCGCATAATCGCGCACATGAAATTTCTCTCAGACCTCTTCCCCGTCCTGCTGTTCTTCGGCTGTTACTGGCTAACCAAGGATATGTTCCTGGCCACCGGAATCGCCATTGCCGCCACCGTCGTTATGGTAGCCCTCAGCTGGATCAAGCACCGCAAAGTGGAAACCATGCAATGGATCAGCCTGGCGCTGATCGTGGTCATGGGTGGCGCCACGCTGTTACTCCACGACAAGCATTTCATCATGTGGAAACCCACCGTGCTGTACTGGCTGATGGGGGCTGGCCTGGTGTACGGCCAGCTGAGCGGCCGTTTCGGCATGAAAAGCCTGATGGGCGGCCAACTGCAGCTGCCCGAAACCATCTGGAAAAAACTCAACTATGCCTGGGCTGCCTTTTTTGCCGTGCTGGGCGCCGTCAACCTGTTTGTCGCTTTCCGTTTCAGTGAAGCGGTATGGGTGAACTTCAAGTTGTTCGGCGGCTTCGGCCTGATGATTGCCTTCGTGGTAGCCCAGAGCATTTACCTGTCCAAGTACATCGAGGAGACCCCCTGATGCTGTACGCCATCACCGGGCAAGACGTGCCAGATTCGCTGGCCGCCCGCCTGGCTGCCCGCCCCGCTCACCTGGAACGGCTGCAAGCACTGCAAGCTGAAGGTCGCCTGCTGTTGGCCGGCCCCTTCCCTGCCATCGACAGCAATGACCCGGGTAGCGCCGGTTTTACGGGCAGCCTGATCGTGGCCGAATTCGCCAGCTTGCAGCAAGCACAGGCTTGGGCAGACGCCGATCCTTACGTTGCCGCCGGGGTGTACGCCACGGTCAGCGTAAAACCCTTCCGCAAAGTTTTACCAGCATGAGCCTCAGCGATAGCATTCGCCAGCGCTTGGCCGTTCTGGCCCCCAGCCATCTGGACATCCACGACGACAGTGCAGCACATGCAGGCCATGCGGGCGCCGCAGATGGCAGCCATTTCGATGTTGTCATCGTGGCCGACGCTTTTGCCGGCAAAAGTCGTCTCCAGCGGCAGCGCATGGTCTACGCCGCGCTGGGCGATCTGATGCAACAAGGCATTCACGCACTGGCCATGCGCACCTACACACCGGACGAATTGTAAAACATGAAAAAACTCACCTCGCTGCTGAGCACCGGCGTTCTGCTGGCTGCCACCCAAGCGGTCTTTGCCGCACCGGTTGCCACCGTCAACGGCACCGTCATCGACCAGAGCGTACTCGACCAGGCCGTCAGCCAGGTTGTGGGCGCCAACGGTGGTCGCGTACAGGACACGCCGGCACTGCGCGAAGACCTGCGCCAGCGCCTGATCAACCGCGAACTGGTACTGCAAGCCGCCATCAAGGCTGGCCTCGACAAGGACCCGGCCTTTATCCAACGCATGGATGAAGTGCGCAAGGATTTGCTGCAGCAAGTATTCTTCGACGCTGCCGCCAAAAACCGGCCGGTTAGCGAAGAAGCCGTCAAAGCCGAATACGACCGCTACAGCGCCCAGTTCAAAGGGGTGAACGAAGTCTCGGTACGCCAGATCGTGCTGCCTACCGAAGATGCGGCCAACAAAACCATCGCCGCACTGAAAAAAGGCGGCAAGTTCGATCAACTGGCCAAAACCCAGTCGATTGACGAAAACAGCAAGGCACGCGGTGGCGACATGGGCTGGGGCAACCTGGCGGCCATGGAAGCACCGCTGGCAGAAGCTCTGAAAGCCATCCCCAAAGGCCAGATCAGCGCCAAGCCGCTGCAATCGTCGCTGGGCTGGCATGTCTTCAAGGTTGAAGATATTCGCGCCGCCACACCGGCACCGTTCGAAGCAGTGAAGGCGCGCATCGCTCAGGAACTGCAGGAAAAGGCTGTCCGTGATGCAGTACTCGAACTGCGCCAGAAAGCCACCATCCAATAACCCATACGGAAATCACTGATGAAAACTCGTTTCAAGCATTCCCTGATCGCTGCCGCCCTGATGGTGGCTGGCTCCACTGCTGTGGCCACCCCGTCCGTCAACGGCGTTGCCATCAGCCAGCAACGCATCGACGCCATCGTGCGCATGATGGAAGCCCAGGGCCAGCCGGCCAACCCGCAGATGAAAGAGATGATCACCGACCAGCTGGTGACCGCTGAAATCCTGCGTCAGGAAGCCGTGAAAAAGGGCATGGACAAGTCTGCCGACTTCCAGGCTGAAATGGAAAACGCCCAAGCCATGGCGCTGGCTAACCGTTACATCAAGGAATACGTACGCACCAACCCGATTACCGACGCCCAGATCAAGGCCGAGTACGAGAAGGTAAAAGCCGAATTCCCGGAGAAAAAGAGCTACAAGGCGCGCCACATCCTGGTGAAGACCGAAGCCGAAGCAAAAGCTGTACTGGCCTCGCTGAAAAAGGGCAAGCCGTTCGACCAACTGGCCAAGGAAAAATCGATTGACCCGGGTAGCAAGGTCAACGGTGGCGATCTGGGCTGGAACGAACCGGCAACTTTCGTCGCACCGTTCTCCGAAGCCATGATCAAGCTGGCCAAAGGCCAGGTTACCGCTACCCCGGTGAAAACCCAGTTCGGTTTCCACATCATCAAACTGGACGACGTGAAAGTAGAAGCCGCACCGCCGGTAGATGCCCTGCGCCCGCAGCTGGAGCAACGCATCCAGTCGCAGCGTATCGAAAGCCTGATCAAGGACCTGAAAGCCAAGGCCAAGGTTCAGCAGTAAGCCCACGTGAAAAGCGCCAGCCTGCTGCTGGCGCATTTCACCAAACAAAAAGCCTGTTTGCACCGCAAACAGGCTTTTTGCTGTGACCAGGCCGCTTTACCACCGCCCGATCGATCTGCGCTCAGTCGTCGCCATCGTCTTGCCAGGACGGCTTGCGGTTTTCCAGCAGTGCCGCCACGCCTTCGCGCTGCTCGGCGCCTTCCATCAGCTCCAGGAAGGCTGCACGCTCCAGCAGCAACTGCCGCTCCAGCGTAGTCTGTTGGCTCACCTCGATCAGGCGTCGCGCCGCCAGCACCGCACTGCGCGATTGCAATGCCACCTTGCTGGCCAGGCTGACGGCTACGATCTTGGCAAATCCGCTATCCACCACTTCCTCGGCCAAACCGATCTTGAGTGCGGTATCCGCATCCACCAGCTCGCCGCCCAGGATGATGCGCTTGGCCCACGGCACGCCAACGCGATCGGTCAGCGCCTTGCTGCCACCGGCCGCGGGGATCAGCCCGGCTACCGCTTCCGGCATGCCCAGCTTGGCGCCACGCTCGATCACGATGTAATCACAGGACAGCGCGCACTCCAGGCCACTGCCCAGCGCCATGCCGTTCACGGCCGCTACCGTCACGCCACGGAATTGCCGCACGCTGTTGTAGGCTTGGGCAAACGCATCCACGATGCGGCCAGCCTGCTCACGACTGGCCTTTGCCAGCAGGGTCATGTCCACGCCGGCAGTAAAGAACTGGTCACCCGCACCGGTCAGTACCACGCTGCGCACTTCGCTATCGGCGTCCAGACTTTCCATGGCAGCAGTCAGTGCCTTCAACGACTCCAGCGTCCAGGCATTGGCCGGCGGGTTGTTGATAGTAACAATGGCAGACTGACCCAAACGCTCCACGATAATGTACTTGCTCATTTATTACCTCCCCACCCTCGCCACACGGCTATTAGACTTATTGACCGTGCCAGTACGTCTCCACATCGACAGCGCCTCATTCACGGAAAGGCGTTCATTTTGTGACTAAATGTCGAGATTTTCTAGTACTAAAAATGGACTATCACCATGATTTTGCAAGTATTTCAATACAGATAAGTATAATGTCATTATTAGTCATTTATAATAATCCATAGAGCTATTTAGCCCTGAAAAAGCCCAGCCACGGCAAATAGGGCTGTTACAATCCACTTTCCGTTTTAGAACCATTTTTAACGATATGCTGGAAATCAGCCTGCTATCCCTGTTTCTGACTGGCCTGCTGGGGGGCGTACACTGCCTGGGCATGTGCGGTGGCATCGTCACGGCCATCTCGCTAACCGGCACCGGCAACCGACCGCTACTCTTGCTGGGCTACAATCTGGGACGGCTTGGCAGTTATACCTTGATCGGCGCCCTGCTGGGCGGCCTCAGCCAGTGGGGCCTGGCCCAGACCAGCTATCTGCCATTGCAGCAATGGCTGTTTGCGCTGGCCAACCTGCTGTTGATTTTGCTGGGCCTGTACCTGGCCGGGCTATCCACCATGGTTGGCCGCATCGAAAAACTGGGGGTGCCACTATGGCAACGCCTGCAGCCACTGACCCACCGCTTCTTGCCGGTACGCCACCCCTGGCATAGCGTGCTGGTCGGTGCCGTCTGGGGCTGGGTGCCGTGCGGCTTGGTGTACACAGCCAGCCTGGCCGCCCTGGCCACGCAATCTGCCGCAGGCGGTGCACTGGCCATGCTCAGCTTTGGCCTGGGCACCCTGCCCAACCTGCTGCTGATGGGCAGCTTTGCCAGCCAGCTGCAGCGCCTCAAACAAAAACGGCCAGTCCGCTTGTTTGCGGGCCTGGCCATTTGCGCGCTTGGTGCCTGGCACCTGTACTTGCTGCTTACTTCATCGTTGCCAGCATCGCATTGACGTTGCTGCGGAACAGCTGCAGGTAGCTGCTGGCAGCCGGGTCGGCCGACAGCGCATCGGAGTACAGCTTGCCGCCAACCTTGACGCCGGCTTCACGGCTGAGCTGATCCAGCAAACGGCGGTCAGCCATATTTTCGAAGAATACTGCGGTCACTTTCTCTTTCTTCACCTGACGGATCAGCGCCGCTACGCCCTTGGCAGACGCCTCAGCATCGGTACTGACACCTTGCGGCGCCATGAAGCGGATCTTGTAGCGGGCGCCCAGGTAAGCAAACGCGTCGTGCGAGGTCAGCACCTTGCGACGATCGGCCGGCACAGCGGCCAGGCTCTTGGCCGCCCAGGCATCGAGCTCGCCCAGCTTGGCCTTGTAGGCTTGCGCACGCTGGCGGTAGTAGGCAGCGCCATCCGGATCGGCCTTGGCAAAGCCGTCCGCCATCGCATCGGCGTACAGCACCACATTCTGCGGGTTATGCCAGGCGTGCGGGTCGACCTTGCCGTGGTCATGATCGTGGCCGTGATCATGCCCCTCATGTTCGTCGTGCTCGGCCATCGCCAGCGGCTTCACCTTAGCGGCGGCGGTGATGGTCATGCCCTTGAAGCCGGCAGACTTGCTCAGCCGCGTCATCCAGCCCTCGAAGCCCAGGCCGTTCACCACAAACACCTTGGCGGCGGCCAACTTCTTCACGTCGGCCGGGGCCGGCTGGAAAACGTGGGCATCCTGATCCGGTGCCACCAGCGACACCACATCAACACGGTCGCCACCGACTTCACGTGCCACATCGGCCACGATACTGAAACTGGCTACTACCGGCAGCTTGGCCTGGGCCAGTAACGGCGACATCAACAGTGCTGCAGCAATCCATCTACGCATAGCAATTCCTAATTGGTGAAATGACGGGCACGCACCAGGCGCGGTAGCAAACCGCCCTGCGGTGCAAACAGCAGGGAAAACAGATAGAACATGCCAGCCAGCAGAATGATGGCCGGGCCGGAAGGCAGCTCGTAGTGATACGACAGCAGCAAGCCCCCCACCCCGGACAAGGCAGCGACGGCAAAGGCCACCAGCAGCATGCCCCCCACCGACACCGCCCATAGGCGCGAGGCAATGGCCGGCAACATCATCAAACCCACCGACATCAGCGTGCCCAGCGCCTGGAAACCGGCGACCAGGTTCAGCACTACCAGCAGCAGGAACAGCAAATGCCAGACGCCACCGCGGGCGCCGATGGCGCGCATGAACACCGGATCCAGGCTTTCCAGCAGCAAAGGGCGGTACACCAGCGCCATGCTCAGCACAGTAAAGCTGGCGACACCCGCCACCAGCAGCAGTGCGTGGTCGTCCACCGCCAGCACCGAGCCGAACAGCAGGTGCATCAGGTCGACATTGCTGCCGGTCTTGGACACCAGCAATACACCCAGCGACAAGGACAGCAGGTAAAAGCCGGCAAAGCTGGCGTCTTCCTTCACCTCGGTATAGCGGGTGGCCAGACCGGCCAGCACCGCCACCAACACCCCGGCAACAAAACCGCCCAGGCTCATCGCCGGCAAACTCAGCCCGGCCAGCAGGTAACCCACTGCCGCGCCAGGCAACACGGCGTGGCTCATGGCGTCGCCCATCAGGCTCATGCGGCGCATCACCAGGAACAGCCCCACCGGCGCGCTACCCATGGCCAGCGCCAGGCAGCCGGCCAGCGCGCGGCGCATGAAAGCGAAGTCGACAAACGGCGACAACAGCAGGTCGTACAACGTGCTCATGCCGGGCTCCCGTCAACATTGCACAACGGCGCCTTGGCCAGCCAGTGCGCTGCGGTTTCGCTGGCCTTACGCAGGCGCGCCTCGGTCAGCACCTCGGCGGTATCGCCCCAGGCAATGACCTCGCGCGCCATCAGCAGCGTTTGCGGAAAATGGCTATGCACCTGCGCCTGGTCGTGCAGGACGGCCACCAGCGTGCGCCCCTCCTGACGCCAGCGGTCTACCAACTGCAGCAGGTCTTGCGTAGTGCGGGCATCGACCGCGTTGAACGGTTCGTCCAGCAGGATCAAACGGGCGTCCTGCACCAGGATGCGGGCAAACAGCACTCGCTGGAACTGGCCGCTGGACAGGGCCGAGATCGGGCGGGTGGCAAAATCTTCCAGCCCCACGGTCACCAGCGCATTCCAGCTGGCTTCGTCCTGCTGGCGGCCAACCTTGCCGAACAGGCCGCTATGGCGCCAGTGACCGCTGCTGACCAGGTCGATGACCGACACCGGCAACGAGCGGTCTACTTCGGACTGCTGCGGCAGATAAGCCAGCTCGCGCCGGCCGATGCCGTGCAGCTTTACGCTGCCGCTATCGGGTTTCAGCGCCCCCATGATGGTTTTCAGCAAGGTGCTCTTGCCGGCGCCATTCGGGCCGAAGATGGCCGTGGCCGTACCGCTGGCAAAACGGCCGCTAACGTGGTGCACCGCGGGGTGGCGCTGGTAGGAAACGGTCAGGTTATCGAGCGTGATCATGCCTCCCCTCCCAGCGCCCAGGCCACCAGCAGCCAAAGCAGGCTGAGGGGCAGCGCCGCCAGCAGCAGGCGCTGCCCGGCAGACATGGACAGCAAGCGCCAGCGCGGCAGGTGATGGTCGTCACCGGCGCCATGCGGATGGGGGTGCGAGTGCGCATGGTGCTCATGCGCAGCGTGATGATGTTGGGACATGCAGTAATTCGGACTCAGAATTCGGCAGCAATGCAGGCTCGCAAGGCCGCTTCGATGGCAGGAACGTCGATATGCTCGGCAATCAGTTCAAAACGGTTGTCCCGGCGCCAGGCTACCTGGTTGGCCGCCCAGCGGCCTTCGGTCCAGTTCAGCCACAGCCAGGTATCCAGCACGCGGAAAATGCCTTTGGCGCGCACCAGCCCGGTCACCATGCCTGGCAGGCCATCAAAGAACGCCGTCAGCGCCTCGCCAGAGAACGGCGTGTCAGGCGGCAGTGTCCAGCCGTGCGACTGCCAGCCCGGCTTGTCGTCGCTGCGCACCGCCGGGCGGTAACGCGGCTTGGCCGCCACTTCGGTATCCAGCCAGGCCGGGTTGGCCGCACCGTCACGGATATCGGCCACCAGCGATTTGGGCGGGAACAACGCAGCTGCCTTGTCTCGGTACTGGGCCAGAGTGGCGTCGTCGCACAGGTCACCCTTGGTAGCCAGCAACACGTCGGCCACCATCACCTGATCGCGGTACAGCGGCTGGCGGAAGTAGTCGTTGTTGACGAATTGGCGCGGGTCGACCAGCGTCATCACCGCCCCCACTTCCAGCGCCTTGCCCAATGGATCGGCGCGCAGCTCGTCGATCAGGCCGGCAGCGTGGGCCAGCCCACTGGCTTCGATGATCAGCCGGTCCGGGCGCTCACGGCGCACCAGGTTGGCCACCGTCACCGTCATCTGCGGGCCGGCCACGCAACACAGGCAACCACCGGCAATTTCCGCCACCGGCAGTTCGCCGTTATCCAGCACGGCGCCATCGATGCCGATTTCACCAAATTCGTTGACGATAATGGCCCACTTCTCGCCCTGCGGACGGTGGGCAATCATGTGGCGCAGCGCCGTGGTCTTGCCCACGCCCAGAAAGCCGGTAATCACATTGACCAGCGTTTTTTTCATGCCTGACACTCCTGACAACGTCCGGTCAGCATCAGGTTCTGCGGGCCGATGGCAAAGCCGGCCTGACCTGCCTGTTGGCGCAATACGTCCAGCATCGGCGTGGCATCCAGCTCTTCTACCTTGCCGCAATCGCCGCACACCAGAATCAGGCCTTCGTGGCTGCAACCCACATGGTGGCAGACGATGTAGCCATTCAGGGCGTCCACCTTGTGCAGCAAGCCCGCCGCCACCAGAAAGTCCAGCGCCCGATACACGGTAGGCGGCGCCGCAATGCCGCGCATGCGCTGCAAATCTGCCAACACCTGGTATGCCTTCACCACGCCCTGGTAACCCAACACCAGCTCCAGCACCTGGCGCCGCAGCGCCGTCAGCTTGACCCCCTGCTGCTGGCAGTGGCGGTCGGCGGCCTCGATGAAGCAGGCTTGATCCATGACGATGACCTTACAAACGTTAAGAATTCTCAAATGTTACTTTATAACAAAAGTATTCACAAGCGTTAATACCTGCGTAAGCAAACCCGCTGACATACTATGCTATGCTCTAGCCATCCCAATCCGACCCTGCCCGAAACGAGGTGTAGCAATGAAAAAACTGATTCTGGCTGTTCTTTCCTGTGCCATGCTGGCGCCCGCAATGGCTGCCGACCCGATCAAGGCCCGCAAGGAAGTGTTCGAGCAATACAAGAAAACCGTAGGCCCGATGTCCAAAGTAGTGAAAGGCGAAACCCCGTTCAACAAGGACGAATTCGCCAAAATGGCCGCTCACCTGGACGAGCTGGCCCAGCAGCCGTGGCAACATTTCACGCCAGGCAGTGACAAGGGCAAAACTGACGCCAAACCGGAAATCTGGAGCAAGCCGGCCGAGTTCAAAGCTGCTGTTGATAGCCACAAAGCCGAAGTAGCCAAACTGAAACAAGTTGCCGCCGGCGCCAAGAGCCTGGATGACGTCAAGCCACAGTTTGGCGCAGTGATGAAAACCTGTAAGACCTGCCACGACAGCTTCCGCAAGGACTGATCAGCGTCACCATACAAAAGACCCGGCTAGCCGGGTCTTTTTTCATTTCAGCCTGTCGACGGAGCATGGCCCAACGCTGGTCCATTTCGGCAATGCCGCACCGCTTCACGCCTGCACTTGCATGTGCACCTTGCTACTTGCAAGACAAACCCGCCTCCATGCGTAAAACAGCGCCAGTCATCGGTCTTGCTCGCCGAGCCTACTTTTTGGGACCACGGAATGCGTCGTGACAGCTCTTACAGCTTTGCGTTATGGCGGCATATTTCATTTTCACGGCAGCCAAGTCATCACTGCGTGCGCCAGCCTGCAAAGCATCCACCGCCTGCAGGAATCGTGCCTCCTCCTGCTTCCATTTGGCAGCCTGACTCCAGATTTCCGGCTTGGCGCGGCTGACTGCATCGATGCTATTCGGCGCAAACAGTTTGAACGGCTCGCGTGACACCAGCTTCAGGGCATCGGCGTGCTTGATGAACTGCTCCTTGCGGAACGGGCCATCCCGCAGCATCACCCCGATCGGCTCATAGCTCAGTAGCACCTTCTTGAAACTACGCTGACGATCCTCGCCGGCGCCCGCCATTGCCTGCGCACACAACGCCGACAACACCACAGCAGCAAACAGTTTTTTCATCTTTGTCCAACTCAAGCAATGTGAAAGCAATATGCAGCCAAGCTGCAAAAGACCTTATGCAGAGCCCAACGCACCTTCCTGCGCCAGCGACAGAATGACCTGGGCAGTATGCAGATCAGCCTGCTTGTATGCCGCCTTCAAGTAAGGCACGTAATAGCCCGGATCATTGGTATCGTCTGTGACCGCTGCATCAGGCAAATCGTTCTCGTAGACGAAGCGGATGAACAAATGCCCCGGCTGCGGCTCTTCGATAAACATGCCTAATTTGCTGGGAGGGTGTTGTTCGCTAGGCTCGGTTTCGTAGCGGACCGATTTTTCCGGCTCAAAACCTACACTCTCGCGCACCACCAGCTGACCGAAGGATACTTCCCTGCGCAAGCCGCGCTCGTCATAGGCCAGGATCGTCGACGACGAGATGTTCTCGTCGAAACGGCACGGGTCCTCGGCACGCAGCACCAGCCCTTGCCACAGCTGCCGGCGCGTGATCAAAGGCTGCGGCGCCAGCTCGTCGTACATCTTTACCAGGTGCTCAAACCTCATCTCTTTCACCTCCCCTGCTGCAACATGGGCCCGATTGTACTTTGGGTTGCCAAAAAGCAACAAAATTCAGCAAAAAATTTTTGCACCACATCCGTGCTAAGCCATCCCAACTTAAAAGTATTAGTAAATGTTCTTAAATCATTTGATTTAATATGTATTCCAATTGGCATTATTGTCGCAGCTAAGAATTCATTCGTCATTTTGAAGGGTTGTGAAAAGATCTGATTGTGAGAAAATATATATTGAGCCGCGCACTTACGCCTTTATCAGAGAACGCTGGCCGAACGAGATGTACGAGCACCACTTACCGCTCTCTTGCTATAAGGTCCTGTTGAAGAATGAATTTAACAAACAAAACAGATTATCTTCAGCGCCAGCCTGTCCAGGAATTCATCGGACAGCTGACCAGCTGGATGGACGGTGAAAGTTTCGGCGATCACGCATTCAAGGTTCGTGACAAGATCCTGCCGGCCAATTACGACCGGGATTTTTTTGCCAGCACCCTGGAACAAGCCTTCGCCCGCTTTTACTGGAATGGCAACTATTACGAGGAAAACCAGGTTCAACTCAGCAGCCTTCGCAGCCGCCTGCGCGAGGCACTGGCTAACAACAATGCTCCGGCGCTGGTCAGCGTCATCGACGAGATCCTGCTCTGGGGCTCAGGCGGCAAAGTCATCAAGCTTTACACCCTTAACCGCGACTGGGCACGCCACAACCAGACGCATCTGGTGAACAAGATCAAGCAGGCCCTCGACATCCTGCAATCGGACGAACCGGACGTGGCACGCTTTGACGGCGAACTGCGCATGAACGCCGGCTTTACCAAGGTCTATGCGCTCGCGGCAGACAACGTGATGATCTACGATGGCCGCACAGGCGCCGCCATGGGCTATCTGGTGCGCCAGTTCTGCGAAAGCCGCCGCATTCTGCTGCCGGAGGAGCTGTGCTTCCCTTGGGCACCAGGTGCCTCCACCATGAACCGCAACCCCAGCACCGAATTGCTGCACTTCAAACAACTGGCCAACCGCAGCCGCTTCCATGCCGAATGGAAAATCCGTGCCAGCTGGGTGGTGAATGAAGCGCTGGCCAACTCCCGTGCTAGCTGGTGCCAAAAACCGGACGCCCTGCGCAAGTTCGAATCGGCGTTGTTCATGCTGGGTTACGAGATTCCCACCCCCAGTCCCAATAAATCACCCGCTCGCATCACGGTGACAATCTGAGCAGGAAACTCGCATTCACCCCGCCTAGGCGGGGTTTTTTTATTTCCACCATTCGCCAGTTCACAGTGGTTCCACCGGTGTAAGTAAGCACACAAGTCAGCAAAAAGCAGGCAGCACTCGTATACCTGCCTTACCCCACTTAGCCTGACGCTGGCTCAGCATGGATGTCCATCTTGGGATAATCTTCAACTGCCTGCTTTGTCCAAGCAGTGTTCTGCCCGCTGACAGGTCGAGGTGTTGCGAGGGCAGCGAACAACCAAGCTATTCGGCGAGACACGATGTGTACGCGCCACGTCCATCTGCTACAAAACCCTTCGGCCTGCACAGCGCCACCAGCGAGCGGGCAAGTATTAGGGCCTATTAACACTATTGATTGTCGCGGCGCAGGCTCGATAAGTTTTCCAATACCAGGCCGAAAGCGATGCACTGGGTGGTGCCCGGCGAAAGCCTGACAACGCCGCAGTGTGAAGCTTATCGGGCCTGCCCTTCAGGGCGCACGCCAGGCGGGGCACTGCTTTGTCAAACCGTACCGGCAGGCATCGCCCCGCTGCACCCGGGTTTCGTGCATTGCCACCGCCTGGCAAGCGCCACCACATCAAAAATTGCGTTAACAGGCCCTAGTTAGCGTTCAGGGGCACGATGCGGTAAACGCAGCGCTGGCCACCCTGTAGCAAGTGCGCTTCGCGGCGGACTTCGGCCTGCGGCAACAAGGCAGCAAACTGCTGCAGCTCCGAACGGCAGAAACCCTGGCAGGCACGCGCCGCGACACAGATCGGGCAGTGGTTTTCTATCAGCAGCCAACTATCGCCGTCCTGGGTCAGCTCGGCCATATAGCCCTCGTCACTGCGCATTTGCGCCAGACGCTGTAGCCGCGCCGGCAGGTTGGCCGCAGCGGCCATGCCGGCGCGGTACACCGCCATGGCCTGTTGTTCGCGGGCGGTAATCAAGGCCTCCACCGCCGCTTCGCCCGCCGTTTCCCGCAACAAGACCAGCAACTGGGCGGTCAACTCGCCATGCCGGTCCGGAAAACGGGCGTGCCCGGCTTCGGTCAGCTGCCAGTAGCGCGCCGGGCGCCCCTTACCCGCCGGCCTGTCTTCACTACACACCAGGCCACGCTGCTGCAACGCCTCCAAATGTTTGCGCGCGCCCATACTGGTAAGCTGCAGCAACTCGGCCAGCGTTTGTGCAGTCTGCTCGCCGCGGGTTTTCAGCAGGTACAGTACCTTATCGACACCAGCCATCACGCCTCCCTCCCGCTACGCAACAAACGATTGAGCATGATCACCGCCAGCAGGCACATGCAGCCACCCAGCGCGATGGTAAGACGAGTGTCCAGCAAGGTCAGCAGGCTGCCCAGAATGGCAATCGATACATTGCTGATACAGAAAATGGTACTCAGCAAACCCATCACGCTGCCCTGCCCGTACGCCGCAAAGCGCTCGGCACACCAGCTCGGCAACACCGCGTTGTAGATAGCCAGCGGCAAACCCAGCACGATCATCAACCACAAGCCGGCTGCCGGCGGTAACGCCACAAACAGCAGCAAACCCAAACCTAGCATTACCGCCTGCTGTCGCGCGCGCCGCAGCGGGTCGGCCCCCATGCCCAGCTTGCCCACCAGTGTGCTGCTCAGCGTCATCACCAGGCACAAGCCGGCGGTGACCCAGGCAATGCCGGTACTGTCCAGCCGCGCAAACTCCACCAGCCACAGCGGGTAAAACTCGTAAAAAGCGTTGACACCCAGCGCGAACACCAGCTGCATCCAGAACAGCGCCGCCAGCGTGTGATCCTGCCGCAGCAGGCGGAAAGCATGCTGCTCGCGCACGGTGGCCAGTACCGATTTTCCGGCGAGGCCGGGGATGGCTCCGGTTTCCGGCAACACCCACAGCAGGATGGCCAGACAAGGCAGCAGCGTCAGCGCGCCGATCATGAACGGCACCGGCTCGCCCAGCGGCAAGGTAAAACCGCCTATCATCGGCCCCACCAACCAGCCCATGTACAGCACCGCGTTCAGGATGGCAAAGCTGCGCGCGCGATCAAGCTGCGGGTGCAGGTCGGCCACGATGGCCCGCGCCACCGCTACATTGCCCTCGGTCACCCCGGTCAGGAAACGGGCAAAGGCAAACAGCCAGTACCAGCGCATATGCAAGGCCCACGCAGTCAGCAGATAGCCCAGCAAGGTCAGCGTCAGCGTAGCCAGCAGCACGCGGCGGCGACCCAGGCGATCGGACAGCGCGCCGATGAAGCTGCTGCCCAGCAAAATGCCCAGCGGGTTGGCCGCCAGTGCAATGCCCAGCAACAGCTTGGGCGGCAAGCCGGCAAAGTGGTTGAAACCATCGGCTGGCGCATCCACGAAGATGGGCGCCAGGATTGGGTAAGGCATGGCCACGCCGGCCGTGCTCATCAAGGCCACCAGGCAAATGGCCAACAGGATCAGTTTGGGGTGTGCAGCAGTCATCGGAGGCTTTCGCCGGTGCAGGCCGGCTATATCGATAAATACAGGCTACGCTTGTTTGGCTAATTAAGTAAACAATTTTATTTATTTAATGCCACCTCACCGCACGCAAGCACCGGCCTGCCTTACGCGCAAGGCCGCAGCGCCAGCAATGCAGCCTGCGGCCAACCTTACAGCCCGGGCCGCGATTCTGGCATCATGCCGTCATCCCCTCTTGCAAGGCATGATCATGAGCACCGACCGCATGCACTGGCCGCAACTGCTGTCCACCCGCCGTTTCAAGGTGGCTGGCGACGACATCCGCGAAACGCGCACCCCGGCCACACTGGAAGGCGCAGCCGGCCTGCGCAGCGATTTCCACATCGACCACGACCGCGTGGTGTTTTCCAGCGCCTTCCGCCGTCTGGGGCGCAAGACCCAGGTTCACCCGCTGGCGCCGAACGACCACACCCACAACCGGCTCACCCATAGCGTGGAAGTGGCCAGCGTTGGCCGCAGCCTGGGCAACCGCGTGGGCGCGATGATGCAGACGCAGGGCCTGCTGCCGGACGGCTATACGCCGTTCGATATCGGCGGTGCGGTGCAAGTGGCCTGCCTGGCGCACGACATCGGCAACCCGCCGTTCGGCCACACCGGCGAGGACGCGCTGCGCGAGTGGTTCCGAGACCCGCGCCACGCGGCGCTGCTGGCTGGTTTGAGCGACGCCGAACGGCATGACATCCAGACTTACGAAGGCAACGCCCACGGCCTGCGCATGGTCGCCAGCCTGGAGATGTACCAGGGCGAAGGCGGCATGCGGCTAACCAGCGCCGCCCTCGGCGCGCTGATCAAGTACCCGTGGACATCAGACGCCCCGCGCGCGCAGGCACGAGGCAAGTTCAACATCTACCGCACCGAGCTGCCCTATTTCGAACGCGTCGCCGCCGAGCTGGGCCTGCTGCGCAAGGGCGAACGCGAATGGTGCCGCCACCCGCTGTCCTACCTGATGGAAGCGGCCGACGACATCTGCTACGCCATCCTCGACCTGGAGGACGCGGTCGAAATCGGCATTCTTGACGTACGCGAGTTCGAAATGCTGTTCAGCCACTTCGGCGAAACCGAACGCGTCTGGCAAACCCAGGACATCAGCCAGAAATGCGCCATGCTGCGCGGGATAGCGGTTGGCCGCTGCGTGGCCGAGGTAGCCGAGAAATTCATGCTGCACCAGGACACGCTGCTGGCCGGCACCTTCCCGGGCAAAGACCTGATCGACGTCTGCGCGCCGGACATCAAGCAAACCCTGCAGGACGCCAAGGCGCTGGCCAGCCAGAAGGTGTACCGCCACCGCACCAAGCTGGTAACCGAGCTGGCATCCTACCCTTGCATCGCCACCGTACTCGACGTGCTGGTGCCGGCAGTGCATGCCCGCATCAGCGGCGGCGAGGCCGCGCTTAGCCCGCGACAGGCACTAGCATTAGGGCTGCTACCGCGCCCGCTGCACGATGACCAGACCCTGTACCAAGCCTATATGGGCGTGCTGGATTACATCGGTGCCATGACCGACAACTACGCGGCCAACCTAGCACGAGAGATTTCCGGCGTCGGCATCTTGTGAACCCGTACTGGCGAACAGCCTGTTCGCCAGCCCATCGCCAGACCAAGGGTAAACCCTCGCCCGCCTCGTTACGGTCTGGCAGCACAATGCCCATTCCTCTTTCCGGCCCGCCATCATGATCGAACGCATCCTCACCATCATCCTGCCGGTTCTGCTGATCGTACTGGCCGGCTGGCTGTACGCTCGCCACGCCAAGCCCGACATGCGGGCAGCCAACAAGCTGAACATGGACGTCTGCGTACCGCTACTGGTATTCACCGCCCTGTCGGCGCGCGACTTCCAGCTGCTGGCACAATGGAAGCTGCTGCCCGCCGCCGCGCTGGTGGTGGCCGTCTCCGGCCTGCTGGCCTGGCCGCTGTGCCGGCTGGCCGGCGTCAGCCCGCGCACGCTACTGCCGCCGGTCATGTTCAACAACTGCGGCAACATGGGGCTGCCGCTGGCGCTGCTGGCCTTTGGCCGCGATGGTTTCAACGCCTTTGTGGTGCTGTTCGTCATCTCCAACCTGCTGCACTTCACCCTAGGCGCCTTCATCTTCAACCGGCACACCAGCTGGCGCGGGCTGGCACGCAACCCCATCGTCATCGCCACCGCGCTGGGCTTGCTGTTTGGCGTGGCAGGCTGGCACCTGCCAGACTGGCTGATGCTGGGGGCCAAGATGCTGGGCGACATGACCATCCCGCTGATGCTGTTTGCCCTGGGCGTACGCATGCTGGACGTCAGTCTGGCCGGCTGGCGCATCGGCGTGCTGGGCGCGGTGCTATGCCCGCTGACCGGCCTGGCCGGCGCGCTGCTGGTATCGCCACTGCTGCAGCTGGACAGCCAGCAACACGCGTTGCTGGTGCTGTTTGGCGTGCTGCCGCCGGCGGTGCTGAACTTCCTGATGGCCGAGTTGTACCGGCAAGAACCGGAACGCATGGCGTCCATCGTGCTGATCGGCAACCTCGCCAGCCTGCTGTTCGTGCCACTGGGCCTGGCAGTCGCGCTGGCCTGAGCCAGTCGGGTACACTAACCACCCCGACACCCGACCATGCCCGCCATGCCCCACCTTGCCACCCGCTTCTGCCTGGTCCGCCACGGCGAAACCGACTGGAACGCCGAACGCCGGCTGCAAGGCCAGCTCGACATTCCGCTGAATGCGCAAGGCCAGCGCCAGGCGCGCCAGCTGGCAGACGCCGTCGCCGCCGCCGGCCACCGCTTTGACGTGCTGTACAGCAGCCCACTGCGTCGCGCCTTCGACACCGCCGTACCGCTGGCCCACGCCGTCGGCCTGCCGCTGGCCACCGACGCCGCGCTGATGGAACGCCACTTCGGCGCCATGCAGGGAGCACGGCTGGACGAGGCCGCGCACACGCACCCGGCAGCATGGGCGGCTTACAGCGAGCGCAGCCTGCAGCACGACCTGTACGGTGGCGAGAGCATCCAGGCTTTTGCCGACCGCATCCACGGCGCGGTTCGGCAACTGGCCGACGCGCACCGCGGCCAACGGGTATTGCTGGTGGCACACGGCGGGGTACTGGACATGATCTACCGCCTGGCCAGCGGCCAACCGCTGCAAGGGCAACGCATGATCGTGGTGCCCAACGCCTCGCTGAACTGGTTAAGATTTGATGGCGAACGCTGGCAGGTGGATTTGTGGGCCGACACCCGCCACCTGGGCGAAACCGCCCTGGATGAAATCTGATACGGCCAGGGTTGGCCGCAAGGAGCACACCGCATGACAGACAAGATCCTGAAAACCCCGCAGCAATGGCGCGCCCAGCTGACGCCGGAGCAATACTACGTGACCCGCGAAGCCGGCACTGAGCGGCCGTTTACCGGCGAGCACTACTTCCACAACCGCCACGGCCGCTACCACTGCATCTGCTGTGACAGCCTGCTGTTCGAATCGGCCACCAAATTCGACGCCGGCTGCGGCTGGCCCAGCTTCTGGCAGGAAGCCGTCGCCGGCAGCATCCTGCGCATCCGCGACACCAGCCACGGCATGATCCGCACCGAAGTACGCTGCGCCCGCTGCGACGCCCACCTGGGCCACGTGTTCGACGACGGCCCGCCGCCTACCGGCGAGCGCTACTGCATCAACTCGGTCGCCATGCGCTTCGAAGATGACCCGGCCTGAGCGCAGGCCGGATCGATGATCAACCTGCCGTACAGGCAGACACGCAGCAAAAACCCCCTTGCCGCCATAGCAAGGGGGTTTTGTTTTTCGTGCCGGGTTCGCGCGGGGGGCGTCAACCGCCGTGGCCCTGACACGGCCAGGGCTTATTCGGTAAACGGTAGCGGTTTGTCACCACCTTCGGCCGGCACGCCCATGGCGGCCAGCATGGCTTCCAGCCCGCCCGCCAGCGATACCAACTGCTCCGGAGGCAGCTTGCCCAGCGCTTCCGGCAGCCAGCCGCGCGGGGTACAGCCTTTGGCGGCCATCAGTTGCTGGCCCTGTTCGGTCAGCGATACCTCCACCACGCGCTGGTCACGCTCGCTGCGCTGGCGCGTGATGTAACCCATCTCCCCCATGCGGATCAGCATATTGCTGAGCGTAGCCGGCTTGATGGCCATGCGGGCGGCCAACTCGCCAGCTTTTTGCGGCCCGTGCTCGTACAGCTCGGCCATCAACCAAGCTTGGGCGCCGGAAATGCCCAGTGCTTTTTCGGTATCGGCCGAATACTGCTGGGCCGCCCGGAATACGACGCGAAACAGTTGCAACACCGCCAGCGGCGAAGCCGGAACTTTCTCTTGCGACATACGCTCTTTCTTGAGAAATGGTTTTGTACAAAATATAAATTCAAGGAGACGCGCCATGCACATTCCGGCTTTCACCCCCTCGCGCCCCGGTACCGTCGGCATGGAGCTGGAAATCCAGCTATTGTGCCAGCAAAACCTGGACCTGAAACCCTGCGCGCCGGCTTTGCTGGCCGATTTGCACGCCGACGGACACCAGCAGTTCAAGCAGGAGGTGACGTGCTCGATGCTGGAGATCAACAGCCAGGTGCACGCCACCGGCGCCACGCTGTACGACGACATGCACTCGGCGGGGCTGATCCTGCAGCATTATTGCTACCAGCTGGGCGCCTTGCCGTGCGGCGGCGGCACCCACCCGTTCCAGGACTGGCGGCAGCGCCGTATCAGCGACCACCCGCGCTACCATCACTTTGCCAGCGAGTACGGTTACCTGGCGCGGCAGTTCACCGTCTTCGGCCAGCATGTACACGTGGGTTGCCCGGATGGCGACAGCGCCATCTGGCTGTGCCACGCGCTGGCGTACCACGTCCCGGTGCTGCTGGCGCTGTCAGCCGCCTCCCCCTACGTGCAAGGCGAAGCCAGCGGCTTTGCCTCGGCACGCAGCAATACCGTGCACGCGTTCCCCAATAGCGGCCACCTGCCCGCTCAGCTGCGGCAATGGCAGGATTTTTGTGACCACACCCATCTGCTGGCCAGCCACGGCATTATCGGCAGCCTGAAAGACCTGTACTGGGACATTCGCCCCAAGCCGGAGTACGGCACGGTGGAGGTACGCATCTTCGATACGCCGTACACGATGCGGCATGCAGTGCTGCTGGCGGTATACACCCAGGCGCTGGCGCAGTACTACCTGGCCTTGCGGCCAACCTTGCCCGGGCGCGAAGCGCTGTACAGCGTGTACGGCTACAACCGCTTTCAGGCAGCGCGCCACGGCGTGGACGCCACTTTCATTGACGTGCAGCGCGGCGGACGGCGCCCGCTGCGGCAGCAGATGCTGGATACGCTGCAACAGATCCTGCCGCATGCCACGGATGACTTCAGCCGGCAGCTACTGCAGGGGCTGCAGCAACAGCTGCAAGCGGGCGACACGCCGTCGCCGTGCCTGCAGCCGGGCGATGCCAGCCTGCACGACATGCTGCGCCGTCAGGCCGGGCAATGGCTGGCCTGACGGCCAGCCGGCAGCGTCAGGCGGTGCCGCCGACGGTGAGGCCGCCGTCGATGCGCAGCGTGGGCTGGCCGACGCCCACCGGCACGCTCTGGCCTTCCTTGCCGCACACGCCCACGCCTTCGTCCAGCGCCATGTCGTTGCCGATCATCGACACGTAGTTCAGCACATCCGGGCCGTTGCCGATCAGCGTGGCGCCCTTCACCGGGTAGGCCAGCTTGCCGTTTTCGATCTTCCACGCCTCCGACGCCGAGAACACGAACTTGCCGCTGGTGATGTCCACCTGGCCACCGCCGAAGTTGGCCGCATAAATGCCGTCCGGCACCGAGGCGATGATCTCTTCCGGCGTCTTGTCGCCGCCCAGCATGTAGGTGTTGGTCATGCGCGGCATCGGGATGTGGGCGTAGGACTCGCGGCGGCCGTTGCCGGTAGGCGCCACGCCCATCAGGCGGGCGTTCATCGCGTCCTGCATATAGCCTTTGAGGATGCCGTCCTCGATCAGCACGGTACGCTGCGTGGCATTACCTTCGTCGTCGATGGACAGCGAGCCGCGACGGTCCTGCAGCGTGCCGTCGTCTACCACGGTCACGCCCGCTGCGGCGACACGCTGGCCGATCATGCCGCTGAAGGCCGAGGTGCCCTTGCGGTTGAAGTCGCCTTCCAGGCCGTGGCCGATGGCTTCGTGCAGCAGCACGCCGGGCCAGCCGGCGCCTAGCACTACCGTCATCTGGCCGGCCGGTGCCGGGCGGGCTTCCAGGTTCACCAGCGCCTGACGTACCGCCTTCTGCACGTGGTGCTCGATCTGCGCGTCGCCAAAGCGGCTGAGGTCGTAACGACCGCCACCACCGCTGCTGCCCATTTCGCGGCGGCCATCCTGTTCGGCAATCACCGTCACCGATAGCCGCACCAGCGGACGGACGTCGGCGCTGCGCACGCCGTCGTGGCGGGCGATGTAAACCACGTCGTACTCCGCAGCCAGGCCGGCCATCACCTGGATGATGCGCGGGTCGGCGGCGCGGGCCAGTTTTTCCACTTTCTGCAGGATGGCCACTTTGGCCTCGGCCGGCAGGCTGTCCAGCGGGTTGGCCGCCGCGTACAGGCTGCTGCCATAGCGGGTGGCTACCGCGCCGGCGTTGCCGTGGCCGCCGGCGGCACCGATGGCGCGTACCGCGTCGGCCGCCTTGCCCAGCGCAAAGGCGCTGATATCGTCGGAATAGGCAAAGGCGGTCTTGTCGCCGGCGACGGCGCGCACGCCGACGCCCTGGTCAATGCTGAAACTGCCGGCCTTGACGATGCCCTCTTCCAGGCTCCAGCCTTCGCTGCGCGTGCTCTGGAAGTACAGGTCGGCGTAATCGATCTGGTGGCCCAGCATGCGCCCCAGCGTGGACTCGATCACGCTTTCGGTCACGCCGTACGGGGCCAGCAACAGTTGTTCGGCAATGGCTAATTGGCTCATGTCTTGTTCTTTCAGGAAAACACCCGATGCGCCAGCGCCGGCAGGCGGCTACGCACCGATTGAAGAAGAGTGGGATCGATGTCGGCCACCACCACGCCCTCGCCCTTGTCCAGCTGGGCCACGATCTTGCCCCAGGGGTCGATCAGCAGGCTCTGGCCGTGGGTATGGCGGCCGTTTTCATGGCTGCCGCCTTGCGCCGACGCCAGCACGTAGCACTGGTTTTCGATGGCACGGGCGCGCAGCAGCACTTCCCAGTGCGCCTCGCCGGTGGTGGCGGTAAACGCCGCCGGCAGGATCAGCAGGTCGAACGGCGCCATGCGGCGGAATAACTCGGGGAAACGCAGGTCGTAGCAAATGCCGAACGCCAGCTCGGCCAGCGGCGTGCTGACGCGCAGCGGCTCGCTGCCCGGCACGATGCTGTCCGATTCGCAATAACGCTCGCCCTGGCCGGTAAAACCGAACAGGTGAATCTTGTCGTAACGGCCGTGCACGCTGCCGTCCGGCGCGTACAGCAGCAGGGTATTGAACACGCGGTCCGGGTCCGGGCAGGCCAGCGGGATGGTACCGGCTACCAGCCACACGCCGTGCTGGCGCGCCATGGCGGCCAGGCCGCGCTGCAGCGGGCCGTCGCCGAAGGTTTCGCGGATGGCGACCTTGTCGCCGTCGGCGCGCCCCATCAGGCAAAAGTATTCCGGCAATACCACCAGCTGGGCGCCAGCGGCGGCGGCTTCGGCCACCAGCTCGGCTGCACGCGCCAGGTTGCGTTGCGGATCGGTGGTGGACACCATCTGTACGGCAGCCACCTTGAAAGCGTGTTCCATATGTTCTCCAGCCTCAACGGGCAGCGGGTGCCGCCGGGACATTTTCCACCTGCTGGCCTACCTTGCGCACTTGCGGTTCGGTCAGGCTGCCGGTGACTTCATAATCGAATGACAATATCTGGCTTACCGGGTCCTTCAGCAGCTTTTGCGCCGCAAAGGTGATGGCGCCGGCAATCGGGTTCAGCAAGGAGGCGCCGGTAATCACCGCCACCCCTTCCGACAGCGTCGGCGTGATGTGCACGCGCAGCTGCTGGCTGTTATTGGCCAAATCGGCCTCGCCTTGCAAGTTAACCTTGGCGGCCGGCCCCTGCAACAGCACATTGCGCGAGCGGAACACGCCGGCGTCGATATCGGCACTGCCGGTCAGGGTATCGAAAGCAAAGCCGCTACTGAACACATCGGTAAAATCCAGCCGGATGCGCCGCGACAACGACTGCAGGCTGAGCACGCCAAGCAAGCGCGCCGCGCCCGGGTCCACCTGGGCGAAGCGCCCTTTGCGCAGGTCCAGCTTCACGCTGCCGGCCAGCCGCGCCAGGTCGAACGCGGTGACATGGCCCAGCCACGACACGCGTCCGGCCAGCTCGCCCTCGCCGCCGATCAGCGCGTCGGGCACACCCAGCCTGGCCAGCAGCTTGCCGGCGTCCTGGCTCTTGGCGCTGAACACGATCTCGGTACGGCGTGCGCTGCTGCTCTTGCCTTCCGGCGCGGCGCCGCTAATGGCCAGGTTGCCGTCCGGCGTTTGCAGTAGCACTTCGTCCAGCAGCCACAATTGCGGCTGGTGCTGCGCCTTCAGGATCAGGTCGCCCAAGACGCGGTCTTTCCAGCTGAGCGCCGCCACGTGGATGTCCAGCCCGGGCACGCTGATCTCCTGCCCGCTGTCGCCGGCGGCGTCGCCCCCTTCCGCCAGCGGCAGCGACAGGTGCTGCAGCCGGGCCTCCAGCTTGCCGTGCCCGTGCGGCATGTAGCGGATGTCGCCGGACACCTCGCGCGACTTCAACTGCAGTTGCAGCGGCGATTCGCCGCCCTGCCAGTTCATCACCGCGTCCAGCTGGTTCAGTTGCTTGCCTTGGGCGCTAAAGCGCGGCGTGCTCAGCGCCAGCTTCAGTGGCAATGCCCATTCACCGGCGACATCCTCGCCTGCTGGCAAAGCAGCCAGCCACGGCTCCAGCTGTACCGCCGGGGCGGCAGCCCGGATCGCAATGCGGCCGGTGGGGTCCGGCGTGTCGGTACCCACACCCACGCCGGCACCCAGCAACTCGCCATTGGCGCCCAGCGCTACCAGGCCCTGGGCATGGCCGGGCACTTGCCAGTCCACTTGCCAGCCCTTCTGCGTGGCGTACACCCCCAGCTGCAGCGGCCAACTGTCCTGCGCCGGTTTGGCCAGTGGCGCCGGCACCGCGGTGGCCACCCCTTGCAGCGACGACTGCACGGTCAAGGCGTCCAGCGTGCGGCCAACGGTAAAGTCGGCGCGGTAATCGGTATTGCCGCTGGCATAACGCGCCAGGAACGGCACGTACTGTTGCAGTACGGGGCTGATGTCTACCTGCCCATGGCTGACAAACTGCATGCGCTGCTGCTTGTCCAGCGTGGCCTGCAGGCGGCTGTGCCCGCCAAAGGCCTGATAGTCGATACCGGGCGTTGACACACCGTGTTCGTTGAAGTGCAACACCCCGTGGATGTCGGTAAGCAGGGGCAAGGGCAAATCCCGTAGCTGCAGCGTATTGCCCGCCAGCGTGACGTCGCCGTCAACACGCGCAGCTTCCATATCGTCCAGCGGCAGCGTCAGGCCCAGTTTCAGTTGCGCCTGGCCGCTGCTGTCCAGCGTGGACAGAAACCCGTCCAGCCAGCCATCCACCGGGCTGGCACGGGTGTAGGCCAACATCTGCGGCAGCTCGCCCTGAGCCAGACCCTCGACGTACAACTTGGCGTGCTCGCGCATCAGGTCTGGCAGCCGCACCGTTACCTGCTGCAAGGCGACACCAGCAGTGCGCGCACGGGCTGCCTGTACCTCGATGCCATCGTTCAGCATGCGAAAGCGACCCTGTATGCCGTCCAGCACCGGCCAGGCCGGGTCAAACAGGAACTTGCCGTCGTCCACGTCGGCTTCCACCAGGAAGCGGCCGCCCTGGCCGCCGGCAAACGGGAAGCGCGTGATGTCGCCCTGCAAACTGGCACGCACCTCGCGGGCGGTGCCGCCTTGCAAGGCGGCGTGCAGCCAGGTGACGGTGTCGGTGCCGATCAGTTCCGGCAGGTAGGCGGCAATGCGTTTTACCGGCACCTGCACCATGCTCAAGCCAAGGCGGCTATCGCTGGGGCCGCTATCCGGCAGGCTGACCTCGCCCTGCAGGCGGGCAGAGAAATCGGGCGTCGCCACATCCACACCGGCGACCCGCAGCTGCCAGCCCTGCGCCTGGCGCTGCCAGCGCAGTTCGCCCTGGGCACCGGTCAAGCGCAGGGGCTGGCGCAGCTCGGCCGGCACCGCAACACTCATCGGCGCCGCGCTGAAGCGCAGGCTGCCATCGTGCTGGCTGGCAGTGAGCTCGCCGTCCAGGCCGCCGTCGATACGGACACTGTCTGCGGCCAACCTGGGCGACAGCCCGGCAAAACGGGTTTTGAACAGGTATTGTTGCGGCTGGGCGATCCGGCCTTGCCATTGCCAGCGCAGGCCTTTCAGCTCGCCATCGAGCTGTCGCAGCGCGCTATCTGCCAGTGCCGGCACATGCGGCTGCAGCAGCGGCAATACCGGCGCCAGCTGCAGACCGCTGGCTTCGACAAAACCGCCACGGCTGTCGTGCCAGCTGGCGGTGACCGCGGCGTCCTGCAGCAGGCTGCCAAAACGGGTTTGCAGAAACAGATGGCTGGCCTGCAGCCGGTGTTCGCCGGCCGCCGGGCTGTGGTAATCCACCTCGCCGGCCAGACGCGGCAGCCGGGTGGTCTCTCCGCCGCGCAGCGACAGCGCCGCGTTATCCACCTGCCACTTGCCTTGCAGGCGGGTGACGCGGCCAGCGTCGAACGCCAGCTGCACCCGCGACGACGCCGAACCACCCACCGCCAGCGGCGAACGCGGCAGATAGCGCTGGAACCAGCCCAGCTGCGGCGTATCCGCCTGCAAGGTGGCACTACCCTGCCACTGTTGCCAGTCGGCTACCGCCCCGCCCTGCCACTCGGCTTCAAAATCGACATGCGATAGCTGGCTGCCTGCTGGCAACGCTACCGCCTTCAGCTGATGGCCGAACAGGCCGCTGCCAAGCGTCAGCGACAGTTTGCGCGCTTCCAGCGGCGGCAAGGCCAGCAGGTGGTCTTGCCAGACAAAGCGCTGCACCTCGACGCTGATCTCGTGCTGGCGCAGCAGCCAGTCCAGCGCGCGGCCATCGCCCTTGCCCGCAGACAGGTCGATACCGTTCAGGTACAGGTGCCCGTTGGTACGGCGCTCCAGGTTCAGGCTCAGGCCATCCAGCCGCAGCAGGCTCAGCCGCGGTTCCAGAAACAGCAGGCTTTGCCACGACGGCTGCACTTGTACTTCACGCACGGTCAACGGGGCGATGGCTGGATCGGTCTGGATCTGCAGGCGGTCCACGGTAAAGCGCGGTGCCAGCACGCGCCACTCGCCGCGGATATGCCCCAGCGTCACCGGCATGCCCACCGCCTGGCTGATCTGGCGCGCCAATGCCGGCCGCCAGTCGTTCAGATTGGGCAAGATGTAAAAGCGGAACACCCCGAAGGCACAGGCGAGCGTCAGCGTCACGACCAGCAACAGCCAGAACGTGATGCCGAGGATGCGACGCAGCCAGAAAATTACCCGCGGGCTGCGGTCTGCAGCGGCTGCCGCCGGGTCGGGAGTGGGGGTAGAATGGTCAGTCACGATTTTGTCATTGCGTGGAAAGCGCATTATGCCAGCAAATACCGCCGCTATCGCCTGTGCCCGTACATTCAGTTACTACCTTGACCGCCAGCTTGCCGCCCGCCCCGAAGAGGCCGAGCGCTTGGCCGCCAGGCTGGACCACCCGTTCGACGCCGCCGAGATGGCCGCCTTTGCCGACTGGCAGGGCTTTGACAGCATCGACGCGCTAAGCCCTGCCCTGCGCAAGCTGCGCATTGCCGTGATGGCGCGGCTGATTACCCGCGACCACGCCGGCCTGGCCGACCTGCACGAAGTGGTGACCACCATCAGCCTGCTGGCCGACTTTGCGGTGCAGACCACGCTGCCGGTGGCGCGCCGCGCGCTGGCCAACCTGGGCGCCCCCATCGGCGAAGACAGCGGCGAGGTGCAGCAGCTGATCGTGATCGGCATGGGCAAGCTGGGCGGCTACGAGCTGAACGTCTCCAGCGACATCGACCTGATCTTTGTTTACCCGGAAGACGGCGACACCAGCGGCCCGCGCCGGCTGTCCAACCACGAATACTTCACCCGGCTGGGCAAACTGCTGATCAGCGCCATCAATGACGTCACCTACGACGGCCAGGTGTTCCGCGTCGACATGCGGCTGCGCCCCTACGGCGACAGCGGGCCGCTGGTGATGAGCCTGGCCGCGCTGGAAAACTACCTGCTAACCCAGGGACGCGAATGGGAACGCTACGCCTGGATCAAGGCCCGCGTGATGAGCGGCGACGACAGCCAGCTGGCGCAACTGGTGCGCCCGTTCGTCTACCGCAAATACCTCGACTACGGCGCCTACGGCGCCATGCGCGAGCTGCACGCACAGATCCGCCGCGAAGTGGCGCGCCGTGACATGGCCGACAACATCAAGCTGGGGCCGGGCGGCATTCGTGAAGTGGAGTTCATCGCGCAGGTATTCCAGCTGATACGCGGTGGCCGCGAGCGCCGCCTGCAGCTGAAAAGCACGCGCGACACCTACGCCGTCCTGGCCGAGCTGCGCCTGCTGGAGCCGGACACCGTGGCCGAGCTGCTGGGTGCCTACACCTTCCTGCGCAACCTCGAACACCGCCTGCAGTACCTGGACGACCAGCAGACGCAAAGCCTGCCCGCCAGTGACGAGAACCGGCAGCGCATCGCCAGCAGCATGGGTTTTGCCGACTGGCACGCCTTCCTGAACGAGCTGAACCGCCATCGCCGCCGCGTGACGCGGCACTTCGAGCAAGTGTTCTTCCTGCCCACCGAAGGCGCCGCTGCCCACCCGCTGGAAAACGACTGGCGCGACATCGCCAACGTCGACATCGCGCCCCGGCTGGCCAGCCTGGGCTACCACGACCCGGACGACCTGCAACGCCAGCTGCGCAACCTGGCCTGCGGCCAACGTTACCTGCAGTTGCCGGACGCCAGCCGCAAGAAGCTGGACGCGCTGATGGGCCCGCTGATGGAAGTGGCCGCCAGCTTCGACAACGCCGACACCACGCTGCAGCGCATCCTGCAACTGATCGACGCCATCAGCCGGCGCGCGTCTTACCTGTCGCTGCTGCTGGAATACCCGCAAACGCTGCAGCGGCTGGCTTCGCTGTACTCGTCCAGCGCCTGGGTGTCGGACTACCTGTCGCGCCACCCCATCCTGCTGGACGAACTGCTCGACGCCCGCGTGCTGTACGCCACCCCGGACTGGCCGCAGTTGGCCGCACAACTGGAGCAGCAGCTGCAGGATTGCCACGGCGACGTGGAAGCGCAGATGGACGCGCTGCGCCATTTCCAGCACGCGCAAACCTTCCGCCTGGTAGCGCAAGACCTGGCCGGCATGTGGACACTGGAAGCATTGAGCGACGAACTGTCGCGCCTGGCCGACCTGGTGCTGGACGTCACCGTGCGCCACGCCTGGCTGGACATCCCCAAACGCCACCGTGAGGTGCCGCTGTTCAGCGTGGTGGGCTACGGCAAGCTGGGCGGCAAGGAGCTGGGCTACGCCTCGGACCTGGACGTGATCTTCCTGTACGACGACGATCACCCGGACGCGCCGGACCTGTACTCGCGCCTGGCGCGCAAGATCATTACCTGGCTCACCAGCACTACCTCGGCCGGCGTGCTGTACGACGTGGACATCCGCCTGCGCCCGGACGGCGCCAGCGGCCTGCTGGTGAGCACCACCGACGCCTTCGCGCATTACCAGCACCACAAAGCCTGGCTGTGGGAGCACCAGGCGCTGACCCGCGCCCGCTTTGTGTGCGGCGATGCCGGCATTGGCGCCCGCTTCGAGGCCA
This sequence comes from Vogesella urethralis, assembly GCF_007644045.2. Lineage (GTDB taxonomy): Bacteria > Pseudomonadota > Gammaproteobacteria > Burkholderiales > Chromobacteriaceae > Vogesella > Vogesella urethralis. The sequence continues at coordinate 103,842 of NZ_VMDW02000118.1, read as the reverse complement.
TCCGCCAGCAGGTGCTGGCGCTACCGCGCGACACCGCAGCCCTGGGCGGCGAAGTAGTGGCCATGCGCAACAAGATGCTGGAAAGCCATGCGGCCAACCCGGAGGACGTCAAACACGCCCGCGGCGGCATCATCGACGTGGAATTCATCGTGCAGTTCCTGATTCTGGCCCACGCCGGCCAGCACCCGGCCCTGCTGGCCAACAGCGGCAATATCGCGCTGCTGGCCGCCGCTGCCGACGCCGGCCTGATCGACGCCACGCTGGCCGAAGCGGCCCGCCAGGCTTACCGCCACTACCGCCGCCTGCAACACGCCAGCCGGCTGGACGGCAGCAGCCGCATTGCGCACCCGCCGCTGGACGACTACGCCCAGGTGCAGGCGCTGTGGCAGGCGGTACTGGGCCCTTACGCGGCGTTACCGGAAAAGCCGGTTCACTTTCAGTAAGGCAACTGTATAATCGCAGCACACCAAAAACAGGACTATTCGGAGAATTCACCATGTCGATGGCAGACCGCGACGGCTTCATCTGGTACAACGGCGAACTGGTAGACTGGCGCAACGCCACCACCCACGTGCTGACCCACACCCTGCACTACGGCATGGGCGTATTCGAAGGCGTCCGCGCCTACGAAACCCCGCGTGGCCCGGCCATTTTCCGCCTGCAGGACCATACCGACCGCCTGTTCCGCTCCGCCAAGATTCTGGGCATGGACCTGCCGTTCAGCAAAGAACAGGTCAACCAGGCCCACCTCGACGTGGTGAAAGCCAACCAGCTGAAGTCGTGCTACTTCCGCCCGATGGCCTTTTACGGCTCCGGCAAGCTGGGTGTGGCACCGAAGAAAGACGACGTACAGCTGATCGTGGCCGCCTGGCCGTGGGGCGCTTACCTGGGCGAAGACGGCCTGGAAAACGGCATCCGCGTGAAGACCAGCTCGTTTACCCGCCATCACGTGAACATCACCATGTGCAAGGCCAAGGCCAACGGCAACTACATGAACTCCATCCTGGCCAACAACGAAGCCACCGCCGACGGCTACGACGAAGCACTGCTGCTGGACGTGGACGGCTTTGTGGCCGAGGGTTCGGGCGAGAACATCTTCATCGTGCGCAAAGGCAAGCTGTACACGCCGGACCTCACCAGCGCACTGGAAGGCATCACCCGTGATACCGTGGTACAGCTGGCCGATGAGATGGGCCTGGAGCTGATCGAAAAACGCATCACCCGCGACGAAGTCTACAGCGCCGACGAAGCCTTCTTCACCGGCACCGCTGCCGAAGTCACCCCGATCCGCGAGCTGGACCGTCGCGCCATCGGCAGCGGCAAACGCGGCCCGATTACCGCCGAAATCCAGAAACGCTACTTCGACTGCGTGAAGGGCCTGGATGAAAGCAAGCAACACTGGCTGACCTACGTCGCCTGATTACACAAGACGGCCCGCCGCGCGCGGGCCCCAACCGGAAGCACACAGCATGGCCGAACTGAAAGAAAACACTGCCCGCACCATCGAAGTTACCGCCAAGGACCTGCCGCTGCACTGTCCGACGCCGGACATGGTGAAGTGGAACTCGCACCCGCGCGTGTTCCTGCCCGTCGCCAAGAATGGCGGTGAAGCCCTGTGCCCGTACTGCGGCACCCGCTACAAGCTGGTGGGCCCGCTGCCGCACGGCCACCACTAAGCCTTTTCTGACCGCCTGAATCAAAGGTGTGGCCTGGCTACACCTTTTTTGCTTGTTTACATGATCAAAAAAATACTGGTAATCGGCCCGTCCTGGGTAGGCGACAGCGTGATGGCGCAGCCCCTGTACCGCCGCCTGCACGAACGCCACCCGGGCCTGGAGCTGCATGTCTTTGCCCCGGCGTGGACGCTGCCGCTGTTGTCGCGCATGCCCGAAGTGGCCAAGTCGCACCTGAACCCTTTCGGCCACGGCCAGCTGCGGCTGGGCGAGCGCTGGAAAGTGGCGCGTGCGCTGCGCCGCGAAAACTTCGACCAGGTGGTGGTGCTGCCCAATTCGCTGAAAGCGGCACTGATACCGTTTCTGGCCGGCATCCCGCTGCGCACCGGCTTTACCGGCGAGCTGCGCTACGGCCTGCTGAACGATACCCGTGAACTGGACGAGCACGAGCTGCCCACCATGGTGGAGCGCTTCTGTGCACTGGGCGAACCGCCGCGCCAGGCGCTGCATCGGCCGATTGCCCACCCGCAATTGCGCTCCACCCCAGCCGAGCAGCAGCGCACAGCCCAGCGCCTGGGCCTGTCGCTGGCACAGCCGGTAGTGGCCATGTGCCCCGGTGCCGAATACGGCCCGGCCAAACGCTGGCCGGCACGCCACTTTGCCGAGCTGGCCCGCCAGTATCACGCCGACGGTTACCAGGTATGGCTGTTCGGCTCCGGCAAGGATAAAGACATCGGCGACGAAATCGCCCGCCTGGCCGACGGCTGCGCGCTGAACCTGTGCGGCAAGACCGGTCTGGAAGAAGCCATCGACCTGATGGGCCTGGCCAGCCTGGCCATCTGCAACGACTCCGGCCTGATGCACGTGGCGGCGGCGCTGGGCATTCCTCTGGTGGGCGTATATGGCTCGTCCAGCCCGGATTTCACGCCGCCGCTCAGCCACCGTGCCAGCATCGTGTCGCTGAACATGGACTGCAGCCCCTGCTTCGAACGCACCTGCCCGTACAAACACACCCACTGCCTGGAAAACCTGCTACCCGCCCAGGTACGCAGTGCGGCCGACGCCTTGCTGCGCCAGCCAGCCCAGGAACCCACCCAGACGAGCCAAGCATGAGCCGCAACGACCTGAACAACCACCAGGAAGCCAACAGTCGCCGCATGGAGCTGATCCGTGCCGCAGCCAAGCTGTTTCGCGACCAAGGCTACGAACGCACCACTGTGCGCGACCTAGGCAATGCCGTCGGGCTGCAATCGGGCAGCCTGTTCTACCACTTCCGCACCAAGGAAGAGATCCTGGTCGCCGTGATGGCTCTGGGCATTACCGCCACCACCGAGCAGCTGGCGCTGGCACTGGCTACCGCCCCCGATATCCGCAGCAAGTTGGCCGCACTGTTTCACGTCCACCTGCACTCGCTGCTGGGCGACAACCAGGCCGCGCTGGAAGTCATGCTGTACGAGTGGCGCAGCGTGTCCGACAGCGCCAAACCGGGCCTGATCGTGCTGCGCGACCGCTACGAATCACTATGGCAAGGCGTACTGGACGAAGCCGCCGCCCAGGGCCTGATCAAGCAGGACACCCACCTGCTGCGCCGCACGCTGCTGGGCAGCCTGCACTGGACCGTGCAGTGGTACCGCAACGACGGCGAGCTGAGCGTAGCGCAACTGGCCGACCGCATGCTGGCGCTGACCCTGCAGCAGGGCTAGGCGAGCACGCTGCCAGCGTCTAAGCTGACAATGGCACCTTGCGGGAGACAGCCATGAACAAACACCGGCTTGGCAAAAGCGCCTGGGCAGCACTGGGTTACCTGAACCTGGCGCTGGGCCTGATCGGCGCCGTTACCCCGCTACTGCCGACCACGGTGTTCATCCTGATGGCGGCTGCCTGTTTTGCCCGCAGCCATCCGCAACTGGAACAGCGCCTGCTGGACCACCCGCGCTTCGGGCCGGCCATCCGCGACTGGCGAACTTATCGCGGCATGCGCAGACAAACCAAGCGTGTCGCCCTGCTGGCCATGGCGCTGTCGTTCAGCATCAGCCTGGCCCTACTGGGGCAGCTGCCCCTGCTGCAAGCCATGTTGGCCGCACTGTGGTTGGGTTTGTCGGCCTGGATCTGGCACCTGCCTACCGTCACCGCCGACAGCCCGGGGCAGCCACTACCGCAATGTGCACTGCGGCAAGGTGTGCACCAGGAGGAGTCTCATGGACATCAGCAGCACTAACCCGCTCAGCCCCAGCCCGCTGTACCGTGACAGCGTGGCCGCCCGTCAGCGTGAATTGCCGCAAACCGGCAGTCTGGAAAGCGCCGGCCAGCAAGCGCTGGAGGCCAGCACCGCCCGGGATGCCCAGTTACAGGCAGCCACCCAGCAAGTAGCTGGCAAGCCGGAAAATGCCGCCCCGCAGTTGAACAACCGCGCCATCGACCTGCAAAACAGCCTGCAAGCCCAGCTGTTAAGCACCCAGGCCCTGCGTTTGCAGCAAACCCAGCAGCAAACCGCCAGCGTGGTGCAAACCGCCAGCAACGAGCCGACCACCTCGCCACCGGCACAGCCTGCGGCCAACCTGGCCACCCGCAACGACAACGCGCAGCCCAATGCACCATCCGGCATCAGCGCACCGCCGCCCGAGGCGCAGGCCCAGCAGACCGCCACCCCGCGCAGCACGCCGCAAGCCGCCAGCCAGCCGGAAGACAGCAGCCGCGCCGAGCTGAACGCCAGCGCCCAGCAACAGGCCGTAGCGCAGTACCAGGCCACGCAATCGCTACTGCAAAGCAGCAGCGGCAGCCGGGTAAGCTTCAGCGTCTGAACCGTACCGCGCCATGAAAAAACCCGCCTGTAACAGGCGGGTTTTTGCTGCCGGCGGACAGGATCAGATCAGGCCTTGACGTCAACATTCTGCCCCAGATGCGGCGGATTGTTGGTTTTGGGCGCGTTCTGCTCCACCGAAGCCATCAGCGTGGACATCATGTCGCTGGATGCCTCCATCGATTTCTTCAGCACGAAGGTTTCGGTGGTCTGTTTCACACTCGCGCTGCTGCTGGCGCCTACTTCCATCATTTACTCCTTTCGGTAGCCAGAAACTATTTGGCAGGTAGAAACACTTTATCGGCCTGCTTCCGGAATACTGTTAAAATATACACAATCTGTCCGTACTACACAGGAAAAACCCCATGAGCCAAACCCGTCATAGCCCCCTGCTGATTCTCGGTTCCGGCCCGGCTGGCTACACCGCCGCGGTATACGCTGCACGCGCCAACCTCAACCCCGTTCTGATTACCGGCATGGCGCAAGGCGGCCAGCTGATGACCACCACCGACGTGGACAACTGGCCTGCCGACGTAGCCGGCGTACAGGGTCCGGAGCTAATGCAGCGCTTCCAGCAGCACGCCGAGCGCTTTGGCACCGAAATGATCTTCGACCACATCCACACCGCCAAGCTGGATGAGAAACCGATCCGCCTGGTGGGCGACAGCGGCGAATACACCTGCGATGCCCTGATCATCGCTACCGGCGCGTCGGCCAAATACCTGGGCCTGCCGTCCGAGCAAGCCTTTGCCGGCAAGGGTGTATCGGCCTGCGCCACCTGCGACGGTTTCTTCTACCGCAACCAGGACGTGGCCGTGGTAGGCGGCGGCGACACTGCGGTGGAAGAGGCGCTGTACCTGGCCAACATCACCAAGCACGTTACCCTGATCCACCGTCGCGACACCTTCCGCGCCGAAAAAATCATGGTCGACAAGCTGATGGCCCGCGTCGCCGAAGGCAAGATCACCCTGAAGCTGAACGCCAATCTGGACGAAATCCTGGGCGACGACAGCGGCGTGACCGGCGCCCGCCTGAAGTTCAACGACGGCAGCACCGAAGAGATCAACGTGATGGGCGTGTTCATCGCCATCGGCCACAAGCCGAACACCGACATCTTCAAGGGTCAGCTGGAGCTGGATGAAACCGGCTACATCGTTACCCGCGCCGGCCGTGACGGCAACGCCACCGCCACCAGCGCACCGGGCGTGTTTGCCGCCGGCGACGTACAGGACCACAACTACCGCCAGGCCATCACCAGCGCCGCATCCGGCTGCCAGGCTGCCCTGGACGCTGAGCGTTACCTGGACCATCTGGGCTAATACGGCGTTGAAGTCGCTCAAGGAGCAACTGAAGCCGATCAAACCACAGGCAAGGCCCGCAAGGGTCTTGCCTGTGGCTATTGTGGCTGCGCCCGAGCCGGAGCCGGACTTCCCAGCCCTGATGCGCGACGTGCGGCCGCTTAAGCCGGACGGCCGCGTGCAGGCGCCGCTACCGCGACCGCGCCCGCGGCCGCTGCACCACGCCGGCCACCGCCTGTACAGCAACAACCCGGACCACAGCCTGTTTGCGCAGATGCTGGGCTGGTTCGAACCCGCCCATATCGACATCGAACACCGAAGCCCCGGCATGCCGGCGCACACGCTGAAAAAGCTGAAAGCCGGCCACTGGCCAGTGTGTGCCGAGCTGGATCTGCACGGCCTGGACCGCTTTGAAGCACACGAACAGCTGGCACTATTCCTGCACCGCGCCCGCCACCAGGGCCAGTGCGTGCGCATCATCCACGGCAAGGGCCTGAGCTCGCGCGGCGAGCCGGTACTGCCCAAAATGGTACGCAGCTGGCTTACCCACCATCCAGACGTACTGGCATTTTGCGAAACCCGCCTGCAGCACGGCGGCAGCGGCGCCGTGCTGGCGCTGCTGCGCCGTCCGGACTGACACCATGGAGAAAGCAATGGAACAGATCACCCCCTTCAGCGCCCCGGCCACCAGCGGCCAGACCATCAGCCTGCCCGCCGCCGGCCTGACCGTGCTGTACTTCTACCCCAAGGACAGCACCCCGGGCTGCACCACCCAGGCTATCGGTTTTCGTGACCACCACGCCGCGTTTGCTGCGGCCAACGTCACCATCGTCGGCGTGTCGCGCGACAGCCTGAAATCGCACGAGAACTTCAAGGCCAAGTACGAATTGCCATTTGAATTGATCAGCGATCCGGAGGAAACTGTATGTAATCTGTTCGCTGTCATGAAGCTGAAAAATATGTACGGCAAACAGGTAAGAGGGATCGAACGCAGCACCTTCGTCATCGACAGCGCGGGCAAGATCCTCAAAGCCTGGCGCGGCCTGAAGGTCCCTGGCCACGTCGAAGAAGTGCTGGCATTCGTGAATTCGCTATAAGCGCAGGGTCTGGCATACCGCGAGGCCCCGCTCATCAAGGGGCCTCTATCATGGCAAGCCGCAAAAAGACCAAAACCGTCAAGCTGTTTGTTCTCGATACCAATGTGCTGTTGCACGACCCTACCTGCCTGTTCCGCTTCGAGGAACACGACGTCTTCATCCCCATCATCACGCTGGAAGAGCTGGACACCCACAAGAAGGGCATGACCGAAGTGGCGCGCAACGCCCGCCAGGCCAGCCGCTTTCTGGACGAGATCGTGCGCGCCGGCGCCGGCAGCATCGACACCGGCATCCCGCTGCAAAGCGCCAGCCGTGACGCCGCCAGCGGCAAGCTGCGGCTGCAGACCCAGGCCATCCACGCCGTGCTGCCCGCCTCCATGCCGGTAGGCAAGGCCGACAATCAGATCCTGGGCATCGTGATGGCGCTGAAAGAGCGCGAGCCCGGCCGCAACGTGATCCTGGTGTCCAAAGACATCAATATGCGCATCAAGGCCAGCGCACTGGGGCTGGAGGCCGAAGACTATTTCAACGACAAGGTGCTGGAAGACACCGACCTGCTGTACACCGGCACCCGCGAAATCGACCCCGGCTTCTGGGACCGCAATGGCAAAGACCTCAAATCGTGGCAGGAACACGGCCGCACCTACTACCAGATCAAGGGTAGCGACGTTGCCAGCCTGCACCTGAACCAGCTGCTTTGGCAGCAAGGCGACCAGCCCTTGCAATGTCGCGTCACCCAGATCGACGGCAAGAGCGCGGTACTGGAAACGCTGAAGGACTACAGCCACCAGAAGAACAACGTGTGGGGCATTACCGCGCGCAACCGCGAACAGAACTTCGCGCTAAACCTGCTGATGAACCCGGAAATCGACTTCGTCACCCTGCTGGGCCAGGCCGGCACCGGCAAGACGCTGCTGACGTTGGCCGCAGGCCTGGCGATGACGCTGGAGCAAAAGCTGTACAGCGAAATCATCATGACCCGCGTTACCGTGCCGGTGGGCGAAGACATCGGCTTCCTGCCCGGCACCGAAGAAGAAAAAATGCTGCCGTGGATGGGCGCACTGGAAGACAACCTGGACGTGCTCAACCGCAACGAGGACGATGGCGGCGAGTGGGGCCGTGCCGCCACCCGCGACCTGATCCGCAGCCGCATCAAGGTGAAATCGCTGAACTTCATGCGCGGTCGCACCTTCCTCAACAAATACCTGATCATCGACGAAGCGCAGAACCTGACGCCCAAGCAGATGAAAACCCTGATCACCCGCGCCGGCCCCGGCACCAAGGTGGTCTGCCTGGGCAACATCAGCCAGATCGACACGCCCTACCTTACCGAGGGCAGCTCCGGCCTGACTTACGTCGTTGACCGCTTCAAAGGCTGGGATCATTCCGGCCACATCACCCTGCAGCGCGGCGAACGCTCGCGTCTGGCAGATCACGCCGCCGAGGTACTGTGAGTTCGCTACAACTTGAGTTGATCCACCACGCACCGGCGGGGGCCGCACTGGACGTGCCGCCCCTGCTGTTTATCCACGGCGCGTACAGCAGCGCCCGCTGCTGGCAGCAGCACTTTCTGCCCTGGTTTGCCGCGCAAGGCTACGACTGCTGGGCACTGAGCCTGGAAGGCCACGGCCACAGCGAAGGCCAGGCCTGGCTGGCCGCCACCAGCATTGACGACTACGTGGCCAACGTGGCGCAGGCAGTACGGCAGATCGGCCGCGCGCCGGTGTTGCTGGGCCATTCGATGGGCGGTTTCGTGTGCCAGCAATACCTGCAGCGCCACCAGGCGGCTGCGCTGGTACTGCTGGCGTCGGTACCGCACACCGGGCTTGCCGCCTCCACCTGGCGGCTGTTCAGCCAGTCACCCGGCATGCTGCTGGGGCTCAACCTGTTTCAGCAAGGCAACTACCAGCCACACACCAGCGAACTGCAAGGCATGCTGTTTTCGGCCGACGCCCCGCTAGCGGACGTGGCCTGGATGGCGGCCAACAGCCAGGTGGAGAGCGTGCGCGCCATCATGGACATGTCGATGGTGTCGCCGCTGGCAAGGCCGCGGCTGAACTTGCCGGTACTGATACTGGGCGGCGAGCACGACCAGCTGATCAGCGCCGCCGAAGTGCGGCAGATGGCGCAAGCGCTGGGCCTGCCGTGCGAGATCCTGCCCGGCACCGCCCACATGCTGATGCTGGACACGCGCTGGCAGTATGCCGCCCAGCGTATCCATCACTGGTTGCAGCAACACTTGATGACATAGTCACGCTTTGCTACCGTGTGCATCCCGCCCGGCAACCGCCGGGCTTTTCGTGTCGCCGTTTGCACAACAGCGACCGCCTTTGCTGACAGGAAACAAACATGGCTGGTAGTAGCCTGCTAATGCTGATTGATGACATCGCCACTATTCTGGACGACGTGGCGGTAATGACCAAAGTGGCCGCCAAGAAAACCGCCGGCGTACTGGGTGACGACCTGGCGCTGAACGCGCAACAGGTGGCCGGCGTGCAAGCCGACCGCGAGCTGCCGGTGGTCTGGGCCGTAGCGCTGGGCTCGCTGCGAAACAAGGCCATTCTGGTACCGTTGGCGCTGGCCATCAGCGCCTTTGCACCAATCCTGATCACCCCGCTGCTGATGATAGGCGGCGCCTTCCTGTGCTTTGAAGGCGTGGAAAAACTGGCGCACAAATACCTGCACGCCGCAGAGGAAGACGCCGAGCACAGCGACAGGTTGGCCGCACTGACCAACCCCGACGTGGACATGGTGGCCTACGAGAAAGACAAGATCAAAGGCGCCATCACCACCGACTTCATCCTGTCCGCCGAGATCATCGCCATCACGCTGGGCACCGTCGCCACGCAGCCGTTCATGTCGCAGCTGGTGGTGCTGACCGGCATCTCGCTGATCATGACTGTCGGCGTGTACGGCCTGGTAGCCGGCATCGTCAAGCTGGACGACATCGGCCTGTACCTGACACGCAAACCGGGTGCTGCCAGCCAGCAACTGGGCCGTGCGCTGGTAAACGCCGCCCCGCCGCTGATGCGCTTTCTGGCCGTGGCCGGCACTATCGCGATGTTCCTGGTTGGCGGTGGCATCCTTACCCACGGCCTGCCGTTCGCCCACCACGCCATCGAAGCCGCCGCTCACAGCGTGGCCGGGGTCGCCGGCATCGGCGGCCTGCTGGCGGCCATTATACCGGCGGTGCTGGACGGGTTGTTCGGCGTGGTAGCCGGCGCACTGGTACTGGCTGTGGTGATGGCAATCGGCAAGCTGCGCGGGGAAAAAGCGCACTGACGCGCAGCCTACTGTCCCGCCAAACACAAACCCCGCCAACTGGCGGGGTTTGCTTTTATGGCTGACACCTGCGACCAACCTGGTGGCGGTGCACTCAGGCAAAGCGGCGCGAGGCGTCCAAAGCCAGGCCGCTGCCGATACTGCCGTAGCGGTCGCCCTCCACGGCCTGCGCGGCAGGGAACATGGCGGCAATGCGCTGGCGCAGCAGTGGCACGCCGCTGGAGCCACCGGTAAAGAACACGGTATCCACCTCGCCTGCCTGCAGCTGCGCGTCGGCCAGCAAACGCGTGACCGTGGTTTCGATGCTGACAATCTGTTTCTCGATCGCCTCGTCGAAATCGCTGCGCAACACCTCGTGCCACAGATCGCGCTCGATCTCGCTCATGTCCAGCCGCGTGCTGGCCACGTCGGATAAGGCAATCTTGGCCGCTTCCACCTGGATGGCCAGCCAGTGGCCGGCGCGCTTGTCGATCAGCGAAAACAAGCGGTCCAGCTTGCGCTGCTCCAGCGCGTCCGGGTAAATGCCCTGCAGGTCGTTCAGGGCCTTGCGGGTGTAGGCAAAGTTGATGGTGTGCCAGGTGGCCAGGTTGAAGTAGAAACCGGACGGCACCTCGGCGTTGTTCTTCAGGCGCGTGCGGTAGCCCAGCTGCGGCATCACCGCGTGCAGACTGAGCTGCTTGTCGAAGTCGGTGCCGCCGATATGCACACCGCCGTTAGCCAGAATGTCGGCGCGACGATCCAGCAGGTGGGCACGCTCCGGCGACAGGCGCAGCAGCGAAAAGTCGGAAGTACCGCCACCGATATCGACGATCAGCACCAGCTCCTCGCGCTGCACGCGGCTTTCGTAGTCGAACGCGGCGGCAATCGGCTCGAACTGGAACGCCACTTCCTTGAAACCGACACGGCGGGCGATGTCGCCCAGCGTGTCTTGCGCCAGGCGGTCGGCCACCGGGTCGTCATCTACAAAGAACACCGGGCGGCCGAACACGGCCTGCTCGAAAGCGCGGCCAGCCTGACGCTCGGCGCGCTGCTTGAGCTCGCCGATGAACAGCGTCAGCAAGTCCAGAAAACGCAGCGGACGCCCCTGCACTTCGGTCTGCCCGTTCATCAGGCTGGTACCCAGAATGCTCTTCAGCGAGCGCATCAGGCGGCCTTCGTAGCCATCCAGATACTCGGCGATGGCGGCGCGGCCAACCGCCGTGCTTTCTTCCTCGGCATTGAAGAACACTACCGACGGCAGCGTGGTCTTGCCGTCTTCCAGCGCCAGCAGGCTGGGCTCACCGGGGCGGCACCAGCCCACGGTCGAATTGGACGTACCAAAGTCCACGCCACAGGCTTTTACGGTCATGCTTATCCACCCCCTCAGGCAAAAGGAGCGGGATTATAGCGAAACTTCAGTGACCTGCAGCGACTTTCTGCACGCCGCGCAGCGGGCCGGCACCGGCAGTGATGGCCGCCTGCAACGGTTGGCACAGCCCAAGCAGAAACAGCCACTCCACCACCACGAACAGCGGCCCCACCAGCAGGCCCAGCAAATCGTCGACAAACGCCGGCTTGCGGCCTTCGTACCAATGGCCGACAAACTGGATGACCCAGCCCAGCGCAAACAGCAACAGTCCCAGCCACAAGGCGCCAGGCTGCGCCGCCAGCAGCGTACCGGCCCAGCCGGTCAGCAGCATCAGTACCGTCATCAGCAGGCCCAGCGGGCGGCTTAGCGCCAGATAAAACGCACACGAGGCCAGCAGCACCGGCGCCAGCAGCGTCAGCCCGCTGCCCAGCGGCACCTGTGCCAGCAACTGCGCCACCGCCAGCACGATCAGCGGAATGCCGACAAAGTGGGTGCGGATATTGCGCACGTCGCGGTGGTAGCTGGCGTAATTGACTAAATGTTGTTCTAGCGTTTTCATGGTAGCCCTCCATCAGGTTGAGGCTCCATCATGCCCTTGCGCCCGGATTCACTCTGTCAAGCAGACGACAGAAGCCATGCTTTGCAGCGACTGGCGGCCGACCCTTGGTTTGCCGGCCTGCCGGATACCATGCAGGCCGCACTGCAGGCACTGGGCCAGCCACGACGCTTGCCGGCGGGCGGCTTCCTGTTTCTGCACGAAGACGCGCCTGACGGCCTGTACGGCATTCTGGAAGGCAGCATGGTGATCGGCAGCAGCTCGCTCACCGGCAAGCACAGCGTGCTGACCCGGCTGGGCGCCGGCCACTGGTTTGGCGAGGTGGCACTGTTCGACCACGGGCCGCGCACCCACGACGCCGGCAGCGACCGCGGTTGCCTGCTATGGCACGTCCCGCAAGCCGCGCTGCTGGGCTGGCTGCAAGGTTGGCCGCAAGGCTGGCTGCCGCTGGGGCAGCTGATGGCAGCCAAAACGCGCAAGCTGATGCAAGGCCTGGCCCAGCAAACGCTACTGTCGCCAGAGGCGCGACTGGCCCAGCGCCTGCTGTTGCTGGCAGATGGCGACGGCCGCATCCGGCTTAGCCAGGAAGCGCTGGCCAGCGCCACCGGCATCAGCCGCCAAACCTGCAACGCCATCCTGGGGCAGCTGGCCGATGCGGGGCTGATCAGCGTGGGCCGTGGCCAGTTGCAAGTACACGATCGCAGCGCGCTACAGCAGCTGGAAAGCGGGCAGACTTGAGCAAAAGCAGGCCGCCCTGCCAAGCAGCCATTACAATGGCGGCATGAACCTGCCAACCCGACACACCATGGGCCGTGCCCTGGCCGTCCGCTTGCTGTCGCTGTCCGCACTGGTACTCAGCGCGGTGGTGATGGGCACGCTGGGCTACCACCTGCTGGAAGGCTGGAGCGTCTTCGACAGCCTGTACATGACCGTCATCACGCTGGCCACCATCGGCTACGGCGAAACGCACCCGCTGGACACAGTGGGCCGCGTGTTTACCGTACTGCTGATCATCTTCGGCACCGGTGTGGTGGGTTACGGCATTTCTTCGCTTACCTTGCTGATGTTCCAGGGCGACCTGCCCCAATACCTGCGTGCACGCAAAATGGACAAGATCATTTCCCGCCTCGAGCAACACATCATCATCTGCGGCCTCAGCCGCACCGGGCTGTACGCGCTGGACGAACTGACCCAGGCCGGCCACGACGTGGTGATCATCGAAAAGAACGCCCAGCAAGCGCAGCAACTGCTGGACGGCCGCGACTATCCGTACATCATCGGTGACGCCACCGAAGACGCCAATCTGGAGGCCGCCGGCATCCACCGCGCCCGCGCCATCATTACCTGCCTGACCTCGGACGCCGACAACGCCTTCGTGGTAGTAACAGCGCGCAACCTGAGCCGCCAGATCAATATCGTGTCCAAGGCAGAAACCGAAAGTGCCCGCAAGAAGCTGAAAGCCGTCGGCGCCGACCAAGTAGTGATTCCGTCCTACCTTGGCGGCATGAACATGGCCAACCTGGTGGTCAAGCCGGAAACGCTGCACTTCTTTGAGCGATTGCACAGCCGCTACCCCAATACCTTCCGCGCGCAGGTGCTGGCCATTGATCCGGCATGGGTTGGCCGCAGCATTGCCGAATGCCTGCCGGTACGCGACGGCAGTGTGATTGTGGTAGCACTGGAACGGCCGGGTGGCGAGGTGGTGTTCAACCCGGCGTGGGAAACCCTGCTGCTGACGGGCGAGTCGCTGATGGTGATTTCGCGGCGCGATGACGGCGCGCTGGCGCTATAAGCAGCCTGCCACGCGCGATAATGAAAAAAGGTTGGCCGCGGCCAACCTTTTTGCTTGCCTGCTACCGCGCTTAGCCGAAGTGGCAGACGTAATGCAGGGTGTCGGTCACTTCGATCTGGAAAGAGCTCTCGCCCGGCACCGAGAACGAGTCGCCACCGCGGTAGGTGCGGGCTTCGGCTTCACCAGCCAGCGTGACTTTGCACTCGCCGGCGATCAGCTCCATCACTTCCGGCGCACCGGTACTGAACAGCAGCTTGGACGGCAGGATTACGCCTACCGACTTGCGGGTACCATCCTGCAGGATGACGGTGTGGCTGACACACTTGCCGTCAAAGTAAACGTTGGCTTGCTTTACCACGCTGACATTATCGAACTGACTCATGATTTCTCCTTGTTTGGGCACGGCCGTTACACGGCTCTTGCCCAGCATCATGCCCGCAGCCGATTTGCAGCGTCAACCTAGTTGCCACATCGGGCACTAGCGCACGTGCGGCAACACCATGCCGCGCTCGATCATGTCGCGCACCACCAGATTGAAACAATTGATCCACGCCGCATCAAACTGCGACTCGCAGGCGTTGATTTCGGCCACGGCACGCAATAGCGAGCGCACCTGGCGGCGCTGGCCATGCTTGAGAATAACGGCTTCGAAGGTATCGATGATGGCCAACAGCTTGGCACCTTCCATGATCAGCCCGGCCGGCTTGCCCGCCGGATAGCCGGTACCATCGATACGCTCGTGGTGATCGCGCACGATGCTGGCCGCCTCCTCCCACCCCTTCATCCGCATCAGCATGTCGGCCGCCCAGCCCGGGTGCGCCGCCAGCTGCAGACGCTCCTCGGCGCTGAGCTTGCCCTGTTTCAGCCACAACTCCTCCGGCAAGTACATCATGCCCACGTCGTGCATGTAGACGGCGGCCTCCAGCTGCAGCGGGTCCACCTTCCAGCCCGCCGCCTCGTTGCAGGCCGCTGCCAGCACCAGATTGCGCTCGGTACGGCCCTGAAACAGCACCGAGCGCTGCTCGAACTGCAACGCCAGGCTGCGGAAGTACTGCAGATCCGCCTCCTGCTGCGGGTTACGCGCCGGCAACGGCGCCACCGGCTGCTGCGGCAGGAAACCGGTAAGGCGCTTGATGACCAGCCAGGCCTGCGCCTCTACCAGCGCCGGCGGCTGCGCGGCCAGCTGGGTCATTTCGTCCACCATGCGGTTGAAATCGGCCAGCGAGATTTCGCGCCCGGTTTCCAGCTCGCTGACCAACAGCTCCAGCCGGTCCAGCGCCAGCAACAGCAGTTGCTCCAGTGCCGCCGTAAACGGCAGCGACCCGGCACGTACCATGCCCAGCAGGTCTTCTGCCGCGTGCACCATCGGCTCGACAAACGGCAGCCGGCACAGACCGGCATCGCCCTTGATGGTGTGAAAAAGCCGCATCAGCTCACCCAGCATGGCGATATCCTGCGGGCTCTGCCGCAAGGCGGCCAACAGGTTGGCAATACGCGGCGCGTAGTCATCGAGCGCGTACTGGAAGTCGGAAAAACTTTCTTCATCTTCAATGCGATATCGATCCATGCCTGTCTCCGTCATTAGCCTGCGTACTATTCACTGTGCCTGTGTGAACTATAGTTTGCGCCACCGCTACGCTGCGAGCTTTTCCAGCCAATACCCTGACGCATGCCAGCAAAGACCCTGATGCCAGTGGTTTTTTATCAGGGCACCACAAAAAACACTTGCCGACATTTGTAAGCGCAGGCAGACTGCGTGCTGCAGTTTTTCAAGTCGTGATCTGTCAGTTGTTGTAGTGGCGTTGCCCGTACCACAGTTTGTCATTTCCCTTGATTGACATGCGCTTTTCTCATACTCAACGCTATTCCATAAGGGAACAGAACATGGCAACCGGTACCGTTAAATGGTTCAATGACTCCAAGGGCTTCGGCTTCATCACTCCGGACAACGGCGGTGACGACGTATTCGCTCACTTCTCCCAGATCAACGCTAAAGGCTTCCGCACCCTGGCTGAAAACCAGCGTGTAAGCTTCGACATCGTTGAAGGCCCGAAAGGCAAACAGGCTTCCAACATCCAGGGTCTGTAATCCAGACACCCGGCTGTACGCCTGAAAAGAAACCCGGATGCCCGCATCCGGGTTTTTTGCATTAACCGCCCCGGAGCAAAACATGGAACTGACCCACGACGACATCATTGCCGCTACCCGCAACTGGCTGGAAAAGGCCGTGATCGGCCTCAACCTGTGCCCGTTTGCCAAGGCGGTGTACGTCAAAGACCAGGTGCGCATCATCGTCAGCGACGCCAAAGACCCGGCCGCGCTGCTGGAGCACCTGATGACCGAGCTGCGCCTGCTGGCCGACAGCGACCCGGAAGAAATCGATACCACGCTGCTGGTACACCCCTACGTACTGCAGCGCTTCCTGGACTTCAACGACTTCCTCGAAATTGCCGACGCAGCACTGGCCGACATGGGCCTGGAAGGCGAATTGCAGGTGGCCGACTTCCACCCCAAATTCCAGTTTGCCGGCACCACGCTGAACGACGTCAGCAACAATACCAACCGCTCGCCATTCCCCACCCTGCACCTGATTCGCGAGAGCAGTATCGACCGCGCAGTGGAAGCCTTTCCCGACGCTGCCACCATTTACGAGCGCAATATTGCCCTAATGCAGGAACTGGGCCGCGATGGCTGGGAAGCGCTGAATGTCGGCGCCCCGAAAGCCAAATAAGCGACCACCCGGCATTCAGTTTCCATGCCGGCTGCGACCCGGCCGCAAGCCAATAAAAAAACCGGCACAGCGCCGGTTTTTTTATTGAGACATTTAAATACTACTGGTTATGCGGGCATTTGCCGCGCACATCACGGTAACGCGCCCGGATTAACGGCATGTCGTGCGCAATATCGCCGGTGGGCTGAAACAGACCCATTACCCCGCCCTGTTTACGGGAAAAATCCAGGTAGCCCAGCGCGATGGGCACCTGCGCACCGCAGGCAATATGGTAAAAGCCGGTCTTCCATTCGCTGACCCGCGAACGGGTGCCTTCCGGCGGCACCGCCACCACCAGGCTATCGCTGAGTTGGTAGACCTCGATCATCTGCTCTACCAGCGAGTTTTTCTGGCGGCGATCGACAGAAATGCCCCCCAGCCAGCGCATCAGCGGGCCGGCCGGGCCGCTGAACAGCGTGTGCTTGCCCATCCAGTACAGTTTGGCACCGCCGGCAAAACAGAACATCAGCGTAAACGGGAAATCCCAGTTACTGGTATGCGGCGCGCCGATCAGCACGTATTTCTTGTCACGCGGGAAATCCCCCACCAAGCGCCAGCCCAGCAAACGCAGCATGATCAGGGAAAACCAGCGCAACAGCGTGCGCAGCACAGGGGTATCGAAAATGGTGTAGTGCATCCAGAGCAACCGCTAGATAAAAAAACGGCGCACTATAACACGCCGCCACCACCGCCACGGCAGCATTGAAAAGAATACTCGCCGCCAGCCATTCGATAGATTTTGCCAGACGAATACAACACTTCGGCGACACTTCCCCGCTTGCGGCAGTGCAACATGCAAATGGCGCTTGCCAGCCGGGCTGCAGCGGCGTAATAAAGCAGTAATGCAAAGCGGTCAGATTGCTAGATAGAGCAGCATCCCTTAATGAAGGAGAAGCCGTCATGTCGCAGTATCAGTCCAAATCTGCTTACTATGAAGTGCGCGCCGAAGTGCGCAGCAACATTCTTGCCGGCAAGCCGATGCCGCGCACTCGCCCGTGTGACATCCGTAACGCGGCCGCCCGGCGCGAAATCGAACGCCGGCGGATCGAGCGCGAGTCTCAGGAGTAAGCCGCTACCCCATCCTTCTGCCTGCCGCGCTCCGGCCCGGCAGCAGTCTGTTGCACACTAAAAAGGCTGCCCTTTCAGGCAGCCTTTACCTTGCCCACTCAAGCCTTGCACGCTACAGCGGCGTATCCAGCAGCGGTTCGCCATCCAGCAACGGCTCGCACGGCAACCAGACGCGGAAGATTGCGCCACCCTGCGGCAGGTTGGCCGCATTGATCTGGCCGCCGTAACGCTCGATCAGCCCCTGGCACACCCATAATCCCAAGCCGGTACCCTCTGCCTTGCGGGTAAAGAACGGCGTGAACAGCCGCGCCATGTCGGCGTCGGCAATGCCGCCGCCGCGGTCGGACACCGTCATCAATACGCCCGGCTGATCATCGCCGCCGTCGCAGTCGTGCGTCGCCAGCGCCAGCTCGCCGCCTTCCGGCATGGCTTGCAGCGCGTTCAGCAGCAAATTGATCAGCACCTGCTGCAGCTCGTAGCGGTTCACCAGTAGCGTGCGCTGCGCCTGCCATTCGGTACGCACCATCACCCGGCTACTGCCCAGCTGATGGCCGACCAGCACCAGGCTATCCTGGAACACCTCGTCGGCACGCACCTGCTGCAGATAGCCGGAGTACTCGTTGGGCCGGGCGTATTGCAGCAGCTTGGCCACAATCAGGCGGATGCGCTGCACTTGCTCGTTCAGCAGGCGGAATTCCTCGGCCACGGGGTCCGCCGCTGGCCCCAGTAGCTCCTGCATCAGCTCCAGGTTGCCCTGAATGACTGCCACCGGGTTGTTGACCTCGTGCGCGATGCCTGCCGCCAGCTGGCCGATGGCGGCCAGCTTCTCCGACTTGAACAGCTGCTGCTGTGCCGTCAGCAGCGTCTGGTTGGCTGCTGCCAGCTCGCGCGTCCGCGCTGCCACCTTGTCGTCCAGCTCGCTCGCCCAGCGCGTCAGCGCCTGATTTTGCGACTGGATGCGGTCCAGCAAATGGTCGAAATGGCTGGCCAGCAAGGCCAGCTCGTCCTGTTGCGGCAAGGCGCCCACGCGGGCGTCCAGCTGGCCGGCTTCCACACTGCGCATGGTGGCCCGCAAGCGCTCTACCGGCTGGATGACAGACTGAGCAAAGCGCCAGCTGATCCAGGCCGCCACCGCCATGGTGATGGCAAACAATACAAACAACACCGCCAGCGCCAGCCATTTGGCCAGCACGAAAGGCTGCTCCAGGAAACCGACGTACAGCATGCCAACGCGCTCGCCGCGGCTATCCAGCAAGGGCTGGTAGCCGGACACGTACCAGTCGCCCACCACCAGCGCCCGGTCCAGCCACATCTGACCGTGCTCCAGCACCTGGTCGGCTACCGCGCCGGATACGCGGGTGCCGATGGCGCGTTCGCCTTGCGGCAGCTTGACCGTGGTGGCGATGCGGACATCGTCCAGAAACAGCGTGGTCGCGCCCCGGCTATTGGCCGGCAGCGACCCCGGCGGGTAAACCAGATGCTGGATGCGATCGACAAAGCCCACGTTACGGTTGAGCAGCTGGCCGCCCACCAGCGCCAGACGCCGCCCCGGCAAGGCGGTTGCCGCATGCAACAGCAGGCCGCTCTGGCTCTGTTGCTGCCAGCTGGGCCGGGCGCCACGGGTTGGGCGCAATGCGATGGCAGCCTGCTGCCGAAAAGCCGGAGACAGCGCATCCAGCTGCTCGGCAGTAAACACATCCAACGCTACCCTGCTACCACCATTGACCGCCACCGCCGCCACCAAGCCGGCAGGATAGGGCTGTGATCGTGCCGCAGGCAACGACGCGGCCAACACACGGCGCTCCTCATCCAGCAACACCAGATAGTCCAGCCCCAGTGCGGCGGCCCGTGCTTGCAGCAAGCCGTCCAGCGATTGCTCCGGCCGCCGTTGCGCGTCGGCCAGCATCTCGGACGTGGCCAACGCTTCGATGCTGCGCCCAAGCTCGCCTTGCACCCGCTCGAAGTAGGTATTGGCCACCGCCAGGTCGCTGCGCACCTTGAACACCAGCAGCTCCTGGAACGCCGCACCGCCCCAACCGGCCAGCAGCAGCAACAACACCGGAAAGCCGCCCACCAGCGGTAGCAAGGCCAGCGCCACAAAGCGGTTGCGTACCGAGCGGTTCAGCGGCTGCATCAGCCGCTGCCAGCCCTGTCTTACTCGCCCCAGACCAGACATTTGCGCTCCAGTGTCTTACGCGAGATACCCAGCCGCCGCGCGGCTTCGGATTTGTTGCCGCCGCAGGCGGCCAACACTGCGCGGATATGGCGGTTTTCCACGGTAGCCAGGCTGTCGCCCTCCTCGCCCAGGTTGGCCGCCATCTCCGCTGGCAGGCTACCGGCAGCCGCTGCCCGCGTGCACGGCAGGTCACGCGGCACATAGCCCAGAATCAGCGAGCGCTCGACCAGGTTTTTCAGCTCACGCACATTGCCCGGCCAGTCGTAGGCAGCCATCGCCGCCAGTACCGCCGGCTCCACCTCCACCGGCTGCACGCCCAGCGCTGGGCTCAGCAAATCCATGAAATGGGCGGTCAGCGCCGGCAGGTCTTCAGTGCGCTCGCGCAGCGGCGGCAGGTGCAACTCCAGCACCTGCAGGCGGTAGTAAAGATCGGCGCGGAAGCGGCCGGCAGCCACCTCGTCGGCCAGCGGTTTGTTGGTGGCGGCGATCACGCGCACGTCCACCTTGATTTCCTGCTCCGACCCCACCGGGCGGATGCGGCGCTCCTCCAGCACCCGCAGCAGCTTGGCCTGGATAGCCAACGGCAGCTCGCCGATTTCGTCCAGAAACAGCGTGCCGCCGCGCGCGTAATAAAACAGGCCATCGCGGCTGCCGGTGGCACCGGTATAGGCGCCTTTCACATGGCCAAACAGCTCGCTTTCGATCAGTTCTTGCGCGATGGCCGCGCAGTTCACCGGCACAAAACTGGCGTCGGCACGCGGGCTTTGCTGATGCAGCGCCCGTGCCACCACTTCCTTGCCGGTGCCCGACTCGCCCTGAATCAGCACCGTAGACGGCATCGGCGCAAAACGCTGCAGCATGGCGCGCACGTCGGCGATGGCCGGCGATTCGCCGATCAGGCCGTCGCGGCTGACGTGGCTGCGGCTGGCGTGCGACGCCACTTCGCGGCGCAGCACCCAGTTTTCCGCCTCCAGCCGCGCACGCTCAAAGGCACGCCGCGCCGCGTTGATCAATTGCGCCAGCGAAAACGGCTTCAGCAGGAAATCGGACGCGCCGGCACGCAGCGCGTCGATGGCGGTTTCCACGTCGGCGAACGCCGTCATCAGCATCACCTCGCTATTCACACCGCGCTCACGCAGCTGTTTCAGCCAGCTCACGCCCGACATGCCGGGCAGCGAGATATCCAGCACGATCAGGTCGAAACGCTGCTGCGCCAGCAGCTGCTCGCCTTCTTCGGCACTGCCTGCGGTCAACACCGTACCGCAGCGCACTTCCAGCGCCCGGCGGATGAAATTCACCATGCCCGGCTCGTCATCTACCACCAGCACGCTGTAACTGCCCCACGGCTTGTCACTACTTGCGGCCAACTTGTCTTCTTGCTGCAAGACCCTACCCCTTGTGCGGACAAACTGTCGCAACGCCAGGCCGGCATTGCGTCACTTTGTCTTATGGGCGGGTGACATGCCGGCACCCGGCACCACCCAACCCTTTGTTTATTCGTTGAAAAAGCAAAAACCCTACTACAGGCACGGCAAATGCTATGTCAAGGCTATTGCGCAACCCGGCGTACGTCAAACGAATAGCGATAAAAAGGAGAGTCCGATGGAAGTGAACCGGCGGCAGTTTTTCAAACTCAGCGCAGCGCAGGTGGGTGCCTCCAGCCTGGTGGCGATGGGGTTCAGCCCCAGCGAAGCGCTGGCCGAAGTGCGGCAGTTCAAGCTGATGGGCGCACGCGAAACGCGTAACACCTGTACCTACTGTTCGGTAGGCTGTGGCCTGATCCTGTACAGCCTGGGCGACGGCGCCAAGAACGCCAAATCGGAAATCTTCCACATCGAAGGCGACCCGGACCACCCGGTCAGCCGCGGCTCGCTGTGCCCCAAAGGCGCCGGCCTGCTGGACTTCATCCATAGCCCCAAACGCCTAAAATACCCGGAAGTGCGCGAAGCCGGCAGCAATGAATGGAAGCGCATCAGCTGGCACGATGCGCTGCACCGCATTGCCCGCCACATGAAGGACGACCGCGACGCCAACGTGGTGGAAAAAAACGCCGACGGCGTGCCGGTCAACCGCTGGCTGTCTACCGCCATGCTTACCGCGTCGGCCGGCTCCAACGAAACCGGCATCATCACGCAGAAGTTCTTGCGCAGCCTGGGCATCATCGCCACCGACGCGCAAGCCCGCGTCTGCCACGGCCCCACTGTGTCGGCACTGGCGTCCACCTTTGGCCGCGGCGCGATGACCAATAGCTGGGTAGACATCAAGAACGCCGACTTCATCCTGGTGATGGGCGGCAACGCCGCCGAGGCGCACCCGGTGGGCTTCAAGTGGGCCATCGAAGCCAAGAAAACACGCGGCACCAAGCTGATCGTGGTAGACCCGCGCTACAACCGCACCGCCGCGGTGTCCGACCTGTACCTGCCGATCCGCGCCGGCGCCGACATCCCGTTCCTGGGCGGCGTGATCAACTGGCTGATCGGCCACGACAAGATCCACTGGGACTACGTGAAGGCCTACACCAACGCCAGCTTCATCGTCGGCGAAGGCTATGGCTTTGAAGAAGGCCTGTTCAGCGGCTACGACGAAGCCAAGGGCAAGTACGACCGCAGCAGCTGGGCCTACGAGCTGGACGCCGACGGCAACGCCAAGACCGACCCCACGCTGCAGCACCCGCGCTGCGTGTGGAACCTGATGAAGGCGCACTTTGCCCGTTACACACCGGAAGTGGTAACCAACCTGTGCGGTACACCGGTAGAAGGCTTTCTGGAAGTGTGCAAGCAGCTGGGCGAAACCGCCCGCCCGGACAAAGTGGGCACCATCCTGTACGCACTGGGCTGGACCCAGCACACCGTAGGCGCGCAGAACATCCGCACCATGGCCATGATCCAGCTGCTGCTGGGCAATATGGGCATGCCCGGTGGCGGCGTGAACGCGCTGCGCGGCCACTCCAACATCCAGGGCCTGTCCGATCTGGGCCTGCTGTCCACCTCGCTGCCGGGCTACCTGACGCTACCCAACGAGAAAGACCACCCCGACTACGCCAGCTACATCGCCAAAACCA
The DNA here is from genome assembly GCF_007644045.2 of Vogesella urethralis. GTDB lineage: Bacteria > Pseudomonadota > Gammaproteobacteria > Burkholderiales > Chromobacteriaceae > Vogesella > Vogesella urethralis. Next base: position 80,921 of record NZ_VMDW02000118.1, on the reverse strand, counting down.
CGCCCAAGGCGCTGCAGCCCAACCAGTTCAACTACTGGAGCAACACCCCCAAGTTCTTTGTCAGCCTGATGAAGTGGTTCTGGGGCGACAAGGCCACCGCAGACAACAACTGGGGCTTCGACTGGCTGCCGAAGTGGGACAAACTGTACGACGTGCTGCACATCGTGGAGCTGATGCACCAGGGCAAGATCAACGGCTTCATCGTGCAGGGCTTCAACCCGCTGGCGTCCTTCCCCGATGCCACCAAGGTGACGCAGGCGTTCAGCAAGCTGAAGTACATGGTGATCATCGACCCGATCGCCACCGAGACCTCCACCTTCTGGCAAAACCACGGCGACGCGCACGACGTGAACCCGGCCGACATCCACACCGAGGTGTTCCGCCTGCCGTCCACCTGTTTTGCCGAAGAAGACGGCGCCATTGTCAGCTCGGCGCGCTGGCTGCAGTGGCACTGGAAAGGCGCCGACGCGCCGGGCGAAGCCAAGGGCGACAACGAGATCATCGGCGAGCTGTTCAACACCCTGCGCCAGCTCTACCTCAAGGAAGGCGGCAAGGTGGCCGAGCCCATCCTGAACGTGGCCTGGAACTACCGCGACCCCAACGCGCCATCGGCAGAAGAGCTGGCCCGCGAGATGAACGGCAAGGCGCTGGCCGACCTGCCGGACCCGAAAGAAGCCGGCAAATTCCTGGCCAAGAAAGGCGAGCAGCTACCCGGCTTTGCCGCGCTGCAGGACGACGGCAGCACCAGTTGCGCCTGCTGGATTTTCTCCGGCAGCTGGACACAGGCTGGTAATCAGATGGCCCGTCGCGACAATACCGATACCGGCCTGGGCAACACCCCCGGCTGGGCCTGGGCGTGGCCGGCCAACCGTCGCATCCTGTACAACCGCGCCAGCTGCACCCCGGCCGGCGCACCGTGGGACCCGACACGCAAGCTGATCGCCTGGAACGGCGAGAAATGGGCCGGTGCCGACATCCCCGACTTCAAGGCCGACGCCGGCCCGGATAGCGGCATGAACCCGTTCATCATGAACCCGGAAGGCGTGGCACGGCTGTTCTGTACCGACAAGCTGGCAGACGGCCCCTTCCCCGAGCACTACGAGCCGATGGAAAGCCCGATCGGTACCAACCCGCTGCACCCCAAGGTAGTGAGCAGCCCGGCGGTACGCATCTTCAAGACCGACCGCGATCGCCTGGGCACGCACAAAGAGTTTCCGTACGTGGGCACCACCTACCGCCTGACCGAGCACTTCCAGTTCTGGACCAAGTCGGTACTGCTGAACGCCATCGCGCAACCGGAGCAATTTGTCGAGATCGGCACCGCGCTGGCGCAGGAAAAAGGCATCGTGCAGGGCGATACGGTGAAGGTCAGCTCCAAGCGCGGCTTCATCAAGGCCAAGGCGGTGGTCACCAAGCGGCTGATGGCGCTGAAGGTGAACGGCCAGACCGTCCACCAGATCGGCATTCCGCTGCACTGGGGCTGGGAAGGCGTGGCGCAGAAAGGCTACCTCACCAACAGCCTGCCGCCGGCGGTAGGTGACTGCAATACGCAGACGCCCGAGTACAAATCCTTCCTTGTGAACCTGGAAAAAGCCTGAGGAGCCACGGACCATGGCATTGCAATCCCTTGATATCAGCCGCCGCTCCGCCAGCCCCACGGCCAGCCCGCAGGCGCGCAAGACCATCGAAATCGCCAAACTGATCGACACCTCCACCTGTATCGGCTGCAAGGCCTGCCAGGTGGCCTGTTCGGAATGGAACGACATCCGCGAGGAGGTTGGCCACAACATCGGCGTCTACGACAACCCCACCGACCTCAGCGCCGACGCCTGGACGGTGATGCGTTTTGCCGAAGAAGACAGTAACGGCAAGCTGGAATGGCTGATCCGCAAAGACGGCTGCATGCACTGCGCCGACCCCGGCTGCCTGAAGGCCTGTCCGTCGCCGGGCGCCATCATCCAGTACAGCAACGGCATTGTGGATTTCCACCAGGAAAACTGCATCGGCTGCGGCTACTGCATCTCCGGCTGCCCGTTCAACGTGCCGCGCATCAGCAAGAAGGACAACAAGGCCTACAAGTGCACGCTGTGCTCCGACCGCGTGTCGGTGGGCCTGGAGCCGGCCTGCGTGAAAACCTGCCCCACCGGCGCCATCCAGTTCGGCAGCAAGGAAGACATGAAGGAAGTGGCCGCCACCCGCGTCACCGACCTCAAATCCCGCGGCTACGCCAACGCCGGCCTGTACGACCCGCAAGGCGTGGGCGGCACCCACGTGATGTACGTGCTGCACCACGCCGACAAGCCAGAGCAGTACTCGGGCTTGCCGAAAGACCCGGCCATCAGCACCACGGTGCAGCTGTGGAAAGGCTGGCTGAAACCGCTGGCCACGGTGGGCATTGCCGCCGCCGGCCTGTTCGGCTTCTTCCACTACATCACCGTCGGCCCCAACCGCCCGGACGAAGACGATAGCCACGCTGCGGCCAACCCGGCTGCCAAAGAGGAGGACAAGGCATGAAAGAGCAACTGATCCAGCGCTACAGCGCGGCCGAACGCATCAACCACTGGATTGTGGCGGTGTGCTTCATCCTGCTGGCGCTGTCCGGCCTGGCCTTCTTCTACCCGGCCTTTTTCTGGCTGACCGGCGTGTTCGGTACCCCGCAGCTGGCGCGCATCGTGCACCCGTTCGTCGGCGTGATCATGTTCCTGGCTTTTGCGCGGCAGTTCTTCCGCTACTGGCACCACAACCTGATCAACAGCGAAGACATCCGCTGGATGAAGTCGGTCAAAACGGTACTGTCCGGCCACGAAGTGGGCGATATCGGCAAATACAACGGCGGCCAGAAAGGCATGTTCTGGCTGATGTGCGCCTGCATGGGCGTGCTGCTGGTGTCGGGCTTCATCGCCTGGCGGCCGTACTTTGCCGGCTACTTCCCCATTCCGGTCATCCGCCTGGCGCTGCTGGCGCACGCCTGGGCCGCCACCGGCCTGATCGCCGGCATCATCGTGCACGTGTACGCCGCGTTCTGGGTGAAAGGCACCATCCGCGCCATGGTGGAAGGCGTGGTCACCCACGCCTGGGCCAAGAAGCACCACCCGCGCTGGTACCGCGAGATGACAGGAAAACAGAAGTGAGCTGCGCGCAACCGCTGGCCGGCGACAGCCTGCCCTTGCAACAAGACCGCCCGGTACTGCGCGTACAGGGCGGGCTGGCGCACCCGGACAGCGACGTGCTGATCGACGAGGTGCCGGTGGCGATGGTGTACAACGGCATCTCGCACGCGGTGCTGCTGGCCAGCCCCGGCGACCTGGCGGACTTCGCACTGGGCTTTTCCTTGAGCGAAGGCATTCTGCAGCAGCCGGGCGAGCTGTACGACTGCGAGCTGTGGCACGGCAGCGCCGGCATCGAGCTGCGGCTGGAAATATCCAGCGCGCGCTTTGCCGCGCTGAAAGACCGCCGCCGCAGCCTTAGCGGCCGTACCGGCTGCGGCCTGTGCGGCGTCGATAGCCTGGACGCCGTCGCCCGCGCCATCCCGCCGCTGCCGCTGCGGCCAACCCTGCACGTGGATAGCGTGGCGCGTGCACTGGCCGCGCTGCCTGCGCAGCAGCCGCTGCACGCCGCCACCGGCGCCGCACACGGCGCAGCCTACTGCCGCGCCGACGGCAGCATCGTCCTCGTACGCGAAGACGTTGGCCGCCACAACGCACTGGACAAGCTGATCGGCGCGCTGCGTCGCCAGCGCATCGCCTGCCACGACGGCTTTGTGCTGGTGTCCAGCCGCGCCAGTTACGAAATGGTGCAGAAAACCGCCCTCGCCGGCATTCCGGCGCTGGTGGCGGTGTCTGCCCCCACCGCCTACGCGGCCAACCTAGCCGCCCACTGCGGCCTGCTGCTGGCCGGCTTTGCCCGCCCCGGCCGCCTGGTGGCCTATACCGAGACCGGGCGCTTGCACTCCGCCCCCGTAATGGAAAACGACTATGTTGATTGACGATCTGGACATTCAGGACACCGCCCAAGCCCAGCCGCTGCGTCCGCCAGGGCAGCAGGTGTTTGCCCGTCGCGCCGAGCGGCTGGCCCGCCTGGCCGACGGCCACAGCATGGCCGGCTACCTGCAACTGTGCGCCGCTATCGCCCGCGCCCAGCAACAGCTGTTCGATGCCCTGGCCGCGCAAGCGCTGCACGACATCGCCGCGCTACGCGAGCTGCTCAGCCGCTTGCAACAAGCGCTGGGCGACACCCTGCCCTCCGCCAGCCAGCAAGCGCTGCACTGCCTGCTGGCGCTGGACGACGACGCACTGCAACTGGCCGCCGCCCAGCTGCGCGACGGTCTGCCGGCGGCCAACCCGGCGTGGCAGGCCGGCCTGCCCTTGCTCGGTGCGGCCATGCAGATCCAGGCGGTCATCAGCGCCCGCCAGCGTGACCTAGGCAGCCTGCGCCCGGACGAAAGCAGCCAGTGCCCGGTGTGCCACGCGCCACCGGTGGCGTCGGTTCTACGCCGAGGCGACAGCGGCCACGCGGTACGCTTTGCCTGCTGCAGCCAGTGCGCCAGCGAGTGGCACATCAGCCGGGTGAAGTGCGTGTCCTGCGGCAACACCCGCCAGCTGCAGTACCGCAGCCTGGCCCGCCAGGACGTGCCGCCTCCCGCCGCCGACCCGAAGCAGCCGCACACCTACCGCGCGGTGCAAGAGGTGGAATGCTGCGACGCCTGCCAGGGCGAGCTGAAAATGGTATCCACGCTGCTGGACGCGCAAGCCGAGGCGTTTGCCGACGACCTGGCCAGCCTGCTACTGGACATGTTGGCCGCAGAAGCCGGCTACGGCCGCATCGGCGTCAACCCCTACTTCGTTGCCGGCGAAGCCTGAGCCTGACCGCATCGCAATGCGCACTGGCCGCCCTCGGGCGGCCAGTTTGTTTTGCGCCGCCAACCGGGGCAGGCCGGCCTGCGGTCAAACGGACAGCAGGCGCATCAGACCACCCGCCAAACCGCTGGCGACAATAACCGGGATGACCCCGACCTTGAACCGGAACAAGGCGATGGCGGCCAGCACTGCCAGCAGCGCTGCGCGCCAGTCAAACGCGCCACCCAGCCCGGCTGGCCACAACACGTGGTAGGCAAAAAACAGCGCCAGGTTCAGGATGACGCCGACCACGGCGGCAGTGATGGCGGTAAGCGGTGCGGTAAATTTCAGCTGGCCATGGGTGGTTTCGATGAACGGCCCGCCCGCCAGGATGAAGATGAAAGACGGCAAAAAGGTAAACCAGGTCACCAGCGTGGCCGCCACCGCGCCGGCCAGGAACAGGCTATCCGGCCCGAACACGGCTTTGACGTAGCCACCGACAAAACCGACAAAGGTCACCACCATGATCAGCGGCCCCGGCGTGGTTTCCCCCAACGCCAGCCCGTCCATCATTTGCGTGGGACTGAGCCAGCCATAGCTGCCCACTGCGCCCTGATACACATACGGCAATACCGCGTAAGCACCGCCAAAGGTCAGCAAGGCTGCCTTGGTAAAGAACCAGCCCATCTGGGTCAGCGTATGCGGCCAACCATACCAGGCGGTCAGCAAGCCCATCGGCAGCAGCCACAACAACGCCCCCGCCAGCAGCACCCGGCGCAGGCGCGGCCAGCTAAACAGCGCGTGCGGCGGCGTGGGGGTATGGTCGTCGATCATGGCGCTGCCCGCCGGCAAGCCAGCGGGGCCGTGCCCGCCATTGCCCTGAAATACAGCCGGTGCCACGCGCCCGCCGACATAACCGATAAGCGCTGCGGTAAGGACAATCACCGGGAACGGCACCCCCAGCGCAAAGATCGCCACGAAAGCTGCCGCTGCTATCGCCCACAAGGCTCGGTGCTTCAGCGCACGCGAACCGATGCGATGCGCCGCCTGCAGCACGATAGCCGTCACCGCCGGCTTGATGCCGAACAACAGCCCGGCCACCCACGGCACGTCGCCAAACGCGACGTACACCCAGGCCAGGCCGATCAGCATGAACAAAGACGGCAGAATGAACAAAGCACCGGCGGCAATGCCGCCCCAGGTGCGGTGCATCAGCCAGCCAATGTACGTGGCCAACTGCTGCGCCTCCGGTCCGGGCAGCACCATGCAGTAATTGAGCGCATGCAGGAAGCGGCGTTCGGAGACCCAGCGCCGCCGCTCTACCAGCTCCTGGTGCATGATGGCGATCTGCCCGGCCGGGCCGCCAAAACTGATGAAACCCAGCTTCAGCCAGAAGCGGAAGGCTTGCCAGAAACCGACGTGATGTGGCGCTTCGTTTGCAGGGGTGGATGGCGGCATGGTGCAGATGCTTGGAAAGACAAAACGCCAGTTTACCCAAGCTGGCGTGGCCACCTGGCATGTTTTGCTGGCAAGCTTATTCCGCCCGCCGACAAGCGCCTGCCGGTCACTGCGGACTGCCCGGCACACTCAAGGCCGGATGGTGCCATCCCAGCGGTAGTAGATATCCCATTCCTCCTCGTGCGTGGGCACGAAGCCGTGGCGCTGGTAAAACCGGTTGGCCGCGCTGCCCCGCAGCGCCCCCAGCTTGATCGGCAACCCAGCGGCAGCCGCCTCGGCCTGCAATTGCCGCAGTACCGCGCTGCCGACACCCTGCCCTTGCTGCGCCGGCAGCAGGTAGAAGTGGTCGAGATAATGGTGGTCGCTTTGCCGGCGACACGCCAGAAAGCCGATGCGCTGGCCGGCGCGCACGATCCAGCGGGTAATGGCCGGCTGGTAACTGGCGGCCAAGCGTTCGCGGGCGCGCTGCGGGTCGAAGCGGCCGATGGCGCTGAGGCTGGGCTGCATCGCCGCCAGCCGCAGAGCCAGCAAGGCCTCGAAGTCGTCATCGGCACACGGCGCCAGCTGATAGCCCACCGCTGCCGCCGCATCAGCCAGCGGCTTGCGCATGAACACGCTCAGCGGGTGGTCGGGGTAGTCGCCAAACGCAGCGCAGCGTTCAAAACCCTGCGCCGCGTAGAAGGCCAGCGCCGCCGGCTGCAGCGGGCCGGTTTCCAGCATCAACGCGGGGCAGCCTGCTGCCTGTGCGGCGACGATCAGCTGCTGCAGCAATAGCGCGGCAACGCCCTGCCCGCGCAGCGCCGGCTGCACGTACATGCGCTTGATCTCGCCATAATCGCCGCCCAGCACCACAGCGGCGCAGCCACGCGCCACGCCGTCTGCGTCGCGCGCTACGGCAAAACGCACCTGCGGCTGGGCCAGCGCGGCGATGTCCAAGGTATAGCAGGCTTCAGGTGGGTACAGGCTGCCCTGGTAGGCGTCCAACTCGGCAATGAGGGCGATAATGTCGGCTTGGTCCGGGTGTTCGAAGGCGATGTGCATGGCAGGCGTCCGGCGGGCGAAAGGTTGGCCGCAAAGAAAAATGGCAGGGTTTTCACCCTGCCATGTCGCAACGCAAGTGACAAGCGTCAAGCGCCCGCTTCCAGCTGGCGCACGCGCTCGAACAGGCACACGGTAGCCGCCATCGCCACGTTCAGCGACTCGGCATGGCCCGGCATCGGAATGCGCACCCGCACGTCGGCGGCGGCCAGCACGGCGGCACTGACACCGGCGCCTTCGTTACCAAACACGAACGCCACATCGCCGGCCAGCGGTTGGCTGTACAGCGACACGCTACCTTCCAGATGCGTGACCAGTTTACGGCCGGGCCAGGCGGCCAGCACGGCGGGCAGGTCGGCCGCTTCGTGGATATTGAGCGCAAAGTGCGCGCCCATGCCGGCGCGCAATACCTTGGGCGAGTACACGTCGACGCAACCTTTGGACAGGTAGACATCCCGCACGTTGGCCGCAGCGGCGCAGCGCAGGATGGTGCCCAGGTTGCCCGGGTCCTGCACGTCGTCCAGCATCACGCACGGCGCGCCACTGGCGGTGGCGTGCGCTGCCGGGCGCTGACAGACGGTAAGCACTTCGGACGGCGTGGCCAGTGCGGTGACTTTGGCCAGCACTGGCGTGGACACCAGCACCAGGCGGCGGCTATCGAGGCGCGACAACAGCGGCAACAGCTCGCCGTGGTGCTGCGCGCTTTCGTTGACGTAGACGGTGTCGATGGCGAGGCCGGCGTCCAGTGCTGATTGCAGCAGATGGATGCCTTCCAACACCAGCTGACCGTGTTTGCGGCGGTCGCGGGCATTGGCGAGCAGGCGGCCCAGATGTTTGAGGTCATCGTTGGCCGCCGAAGTCAGAATCTTGTGGAATGTCATGCTTTACAGGGTTATTTGCGACACCCGCGCTACGGTTTCCTTGAAGCGCTGGTAGGTGTCGTCGTCGATCGGTTTGTTGCTGCGGAAGTTGTCAACGTAGAACACCCCGGCCAGCGTATGGCCGGTAAACACCGACATGCTGGCAAAGGCGCTCTCGCCAATGTGATTGAAAAACTCGTCGCCGTATTTGCGCGCCAGCTGGATGCGGGTGGCCATCGGCGCGTGGAAGCTTTGCGGCTTGCTGGCCAGCAGGTTGAAAAAGCTGCCCGGCTCCAGCGATACCGCCAGCTTGCGTAGCGGGTCCTTGTCGTCCAGCCCCACCTGGTAGCGCAAACGCAAGGTATGGCTGGGCTGGTCGTAACGCAGGAAGAAAATGCGCTCCAGCTTGAGGTCGTTGGCAAAGTGGCGGATGGACTCGCGCAGCGCCAGGTCCAGCTGCTCGGCACTGCTGAGCGTGGAGACCGGGTTTTGCTGCAGCACGCTGGGGAACGGGCCTTCCATGTACATATAAGCACGGGCGCTGTAGGTGTAGCCGGTGGCACGCGGGTTGCGCGCAATCTGCAGGATGGCCTGCTGCACCACGCGGTGCGCGTCTTCCGGGCTGCAGCCCATCAGCTTGGCGGCCGCCTCGATGCCGACGTTCCACTGCGGTCGCCACCAACCCTGGTCCACGCCGTTGGCGGTGGCAATGGCCAGCTTCAGCAACTGTTTGCGGCGGTTGCCCGGGCCGGTACCCAGGTTGGCCAGCAAACCGCTGGGCAGCGGCATTTTCTGGATGAACTGCTCCAGCAGCTTGGGGTATTCGGTCTTGAACACCTCGGACACTTCCTGCAGCAGCGGGCCTTGCGGGACGCGGTTGCGGTAGATCAGGTACAGGCAGGCCGGCAGGTTGTACACCAGCGCCGCCAGGAAGCAGTCTTCCACCTTGTAGTCGTCCAGCATCGCCAGCCAGCCCTTGATGGTGAAGGCGGCAATGCGGCTGCGGCCCAGCCAGTCGCCCAGCGCGTCCATCACGTCTTCATCCAGCTTGCCACGGCTGACTTCCAGCACCGGGATATTACGAAAGCGGGTATTGACCGCTTCCAGCCCCAGCATCATCAGCATCTGCTCTACGGTGGGGTTGGCCTCGCTGCGTTGCAGCGCCTTGCTGGCGCCCACTACCCGCAGCAGGTCCAGCAACAGGAAGGGGTCGGACAGCGTCAGGTTGGACAGATCGGCAAACGCGATCTGGTCGGGGTGCTGGCCCATCATCTGGCGCACCTTCAGCGCGGTGCCAGGCAGTATCGGCCAGCGGTTTTCTGCCAGGGAAGACAACCAGTTAGCAAGTTCCATGCGGATGACGCCAGATCAAGAGTTCTTTTTGCAATACGCCCTGCAGCGGCAGGCGCTGGTCGGGCTCTTGGGCATTGATAGTGAAAGTATTACTTATCAGCCAGCTATTTGCGCAGCATTTGTTTAAGAACTGCTGCCATACCCTGTCCATCGGGACAGGGGACAGAAACGCATGCACCACATCGAACGCGGCCCAGTCCTGCTGCCAGAAGTTGCCGTAACACAGGCGGGCGTTGCAGGGGCGGCCAGCCAGTACATGGCGCAGGCGGCTATACAGCCAGGGCAGCACGGCGTTTTCCACGCCGGTTACCTGTACGTCCGGCCGCAGTTGCGCCAAGCGCAGCACCACGCGACCGTCGCCGCTGCCCAGGTCCAGCACGCGGGCGCCGTGTGGCAGCCAAGCGGCCAACGCGGCCGTACTTTCACGCGACGACAGGTACAGCGGCACTTGCTCGGTTAGCGCATTGCGTGACACGGCATAGGTGAGCACGAAGGCCAACAGGTATACCCACGGTGGCAGCGCCAGCCACAAGGCCAGCATCAGCAAGGGGCCGAACGCCGCGTGTTGCCAGCGCGCCAGCCCCTGCAAGCGCAGCAGGCTGGCCAGCAGCAACGCCAGCGCCGCCTGGCAGCATGCCCACCACAACGGCTGAGCCAGCGGCGCGATGAAGAACGATACCGCCAGCGCTGCCAGCAGCTGGATCAGCAAGGCACGCAGGATGACACGCAGCATCAGTGCCCGCCAGCCGGCGCCACCGCAGCGGCTGCCTCTTTGGGAGAGCTGACGCTGGCGTTGCTGAGGTCGGCATCCTGCGAAATCAGCCCGTCACCGCGAATGCGCGACTCGGCTTCCTTGTTGAGGATGACGATGGCGATGCGGCGGTTTTCCGGGCTGAATACGTTCTGCTTGTTGAACGGGTCGGCTGAGCCCAGGCCCACCACGCGCAGCACTTTTTCGTCCAGCATGCCGCCGGCCACCATTTCGCGGCGCGCCGCGTTGGCGCGGTCAGACGACAGCTCCCAGTTGGTGTAGCCGGCGTCACTGCCAGAGAAACGGTTGGCGTCGGTATGGCCGGAAATGCTGATCTTGTTGTCCAGGTCGTTCAGCTCGCGGCCGATCGATTGCAGAATCTCGCGGGTATGCCCCAGCGGTGCAATACCGCCGGACTGGAACATCGGCCGGTTCTGCTCGTCGATGATCATGATGCGCAGGCCATCCGGCGTCATTTCCATCTTCACCTGGTTCTTGAACTGCTTCATCAGCTCGCTCTTGTTCAGGCTTTCGTCCAGCTTGTTCTGCAGCCGCTGCTGCAGCTTGTTCAGCTTTTGTGCTTCTTCTTCGGCCTTGGCCGGGTCGGGGTTGCCCTTGCGCACCAGGCCGGCCGATTTGGTCAGGTCGGTACCGCCGCCCTTGATGACGGACGTGGACGCGCCGGCGCCCTCGCCGCCCTGCAGCGCGGTCTTGAGTGGCGACTTGAAGTAATCGGAGATACCACTAAGCGTGCCCTGCGAGGTGGAGCCCAGCAGCCACATCAGCAGGAAGAAGGCCATCATGGCGGTAACGAAGTCGGCGTAGGCAATCTTCCATGCCCCGCCGTGGTGGCCGTGGCCACCCTTCTTGATCTTTTTGACGACTATGGGGCGTTGTGATTCGTCAGCCATGCTTGCAGCCCTTGTTTGCTCGGAGATTGGGGCCGGCGCCTGCGGGCACCGGCCGGTATACGGACAGGCGCCATCGGGATCACAAGCTGCAGCATAGCGTGCAGCGGGCGGCGCCAGGGTTGGCCGCACAACAGGCGCGGCCAACCCCTATCTTACTACATGACCTGCAGCTTCGGCAGGCCGGCTCGCCTGCCATCCGGCATGAGCCGGCAAAGAAAAACCCCTTCCTGTCGGAAGGGGCTGGCAGTGTCAGGCAGCGCAGCAGGATCAGGCCAGGCCTTTTTCCTTCAGCTTGCGCTCGAAGGTTTCCATGCAGCGGGCGGCGGTGGCCAGCATCTGGTCGATCTCGTCCTTGCTGATCACCAGCGGCGGCGCCGACACGATGTGGTCGCCGCAGGCACGCATGATCAGGTTGTTGGCAAAGAAGATGTCACGGCACATCAGGCCGATCTCGCCCCAGTTGTCGAACAGCTCGCGCGTCTGCTTGTTTTTCACCAGCGTGAACGCTTGGATCAGGCCGACGCCACGGATGTCGTCCACGTGCTCGAACTGGCTAAAGGTTTCGCGCCAGCGCTGCTGCATGTACGGGCCGATGTCTTCCTTCACGCGCTGCACGATGCCTTCGTCGCGCAGTGCCTTCACGTTGGCGTGCGCCACGGCAGCCGCTACCGGGTGGCCGGAATAGGTAAAGCCGTGGTTGAAGTCACCGCCGGCCGCCAGCGTGGCGGCCACTTCGTCGTTGACGAACACGGCGCCGATCGGCAGGTAGCCGGACGACAGGCCCTTGGCCGTGGTGTAGATGTCCGGGGTGAAACCGAAGTGGCTGTGGCCGAACCACTCGCCGGTACGGCCAAAGCCGCAGATCACTTCGTCGGCCACCAGCAGGATGTCGTACTTGCGGCAGATGCGCTCGACTTCCGGCCAGTAGGTGGACGGCGGCACGATCACGCCGCCGGCGCCCTGGATCGGCTCGCCGACGAAAGCGGCTACCTTGTCGGCGCCGATTTCCAGAATCTTTTCTTCGATCCAGCGTGCCGCAGCCACGCCGAATTCTTCCGGCGTCATGTCTTTGCCGTGTTTGTAGTACCACGGCTGTTCAACGTGGGCGATGCCCGGAATCGGCAGGTCGCCCTGCTCGTGCATATAGCTCATGCCACCCAGGCTGGCACCGCCGATGGTGGAGCCGTGGTAGCCGTTCCAGCGGCCGATCAGGGTTTTCTTCTGCGGCTTGCCTTTGACGTCCCAGTAGCGGCGCACCATGCGGATCATGGTGTCTACCGACTCGGAGCCGGAGTTAGTGTAGAACACGTGGTCGAAACCCTGCGGCGCCACCTCGGCCAGCAGGTGCGACAACTCCACCACCGCCGGGTGGGAAGTCTTGAAGAAGGTGTTGTAGTAGGCCAGTTCGTCCATCTGGCGCTTGGCCACGTCGGACAGGTCCTTGCGGCCGTAGCCGATGTTCACGCACCACAGGCCGGCCATGCCGTCCATGATCTTGTTGCCTTCGCTATCCCACAGGTAAATACCATCGGCACGGGTGATCATGCGCACACCCTGCTCGTTCAGCGAAGCGGTATCGGTAAAGGGGTGCAGGTGGTGAGCGGCATCCATTTCGCGCCAGGCTGCGGTATTGCGTTGCTGCGTCATTTCTACTCTCCTGTAGATGCCGCCTGCGGGGCCAGGGTTGGCCGCAGGCGGCGGCGTATCGTCGTTGTCGTTATGGTGTTACACGTGCAGCAGCAGGAATTTGCGTTCCCACGGGCTGATCACGCGGAAGTACTCGGAGAATTCTTTCTCTTTCATACCCACATACATCTTCACGAAGCGCGGGCCAAGGATCTCGGCGATGTCGCTGCAGTTCTTCAGGCGCACCAGCGCTTCTTCGGTGCCGTGCGGGAACTGGAACGGCAGTTCGTAGGCGTCGCTGGACAGCGGGTCACGCGGCTTGATCTTGTTGACCATGCCGAGGTAGCCGCAGGCCAGGGTGGCGGCCATGGCGATGTACGGGTTAACGTCCACGCCCGGTACGCGGTTTTCCACGCGGCGGGCAGCCGGCGACGAATGCGGTACGCGCAGGCCGACGGTGCGGTTGTCGTAACCCCACTCCACGTTGGTCGGCGCGGCGGTGTAGCGCGACAGGCGACGGTAGCTGTTCACGTACGGGGCGAAGAACGGCATGCACTCCGGCAGGTAGTGCTGCAGACCGCCGATGAAGTGCAGGAAGTCGTCCGACGCACTGCCATCGGCGTTGCTGAAGATGTTCTTGCCGGTTTCGATGCTGCACACGCTCTGGTGCACGTGCATGGCGCTGCCCGGCTCGCCTTCCATCGGCTTGGCCATGAAAGTGGCATACATGTTATGGCGGAATGCAGCCTCGCGCACTGTCCGCTTGAACAGGAACACCTGGTCACACAGGTCCAGCGCATTGCCGTGCAGGAAGTTGATTTCCATCTGCGCGGTGCCGATCTCGTGAATCAGGGTGTCCACTTCCAGGTTCTGGGCGTGGCAGTAGTCATAAATGTCTTCGAACAGCGGGTCGAACTCGTTTACCGCATCGATGGCGTAGGAGCGACGGCCGAATTCGGCGCGACCGGTACGGCCAACCGGCGGTGCCAGCGGGATGTCCGGATCAGGGTTCGGCGACAGCAGGTAGAACTCCATCTCGGGTGCCACAACCGGCGCCCAGCCCTTGTCTTCGTACATCTTCAGTACGCGGCGCAGCACGTTACGCGGTGCCACTTCCACCGGCTGGCCGTCGGCGCGGAAGGCGTCGTAAATCAGCTGGGCGGTAGGGTCGGTAGCCCACGGTACGTAGCGCAGGGTGTTGGGGTCGGGCAGCAGGACCATGTCCGGGTCGGTCAGGTCCAGCATGCTGTCGTCAGGGTAGTCGCCGGTAACGGTCTGGATCAGTACCGCTTCCGGCAGGCGCATTTCCGACTCGGAAACAAACTTGTCCTTCGGTACGATCTTGCCGCGTGCAACGCCGGTCATGTCCGGCACAATGCACTCCATCTCGGTAATACGGTGCTCGCGCAGCCATTCAAACATTTGGTGACTCATGATGCATTTCCTCTATTTTCCGGTCTGTGCCGGAAGGTTTTGCCGAGTACGCGTCTATTGGTTTCGACGCATACGGCGCTCCCGGCAAGCGTCGCCGAAAGCCTTCAAAATTGCCTGGGAGACTTTGTTGTCCCAGTACTTCCACTCCGGGTGCCACTGCACGGCGTAGGCAAAACCCGGCGCCTTGGCAAATCGGTAGGCCTCCACCAGGCCATCCTCGGCGCGGGCTTCCACGGCCAGGCCGTCGGCCAGGCGCTTGATGCCCTGCTGGTGGATGGAGTTGACCATCGCGGTGTCACAGCCCAGCCAGCCGCGCAGCCAGCTGCCCTCGGCCAGCTGCACCGGGTGCGCCGGGCCGTACATGTGTTCCACGTCCTGGGTGTCCGGTTCGCGGTGGTCGTGCAGCCCCGGCACTTCCTGTACGTGCTGGTGCAGCTCGCCCCCCATCGCCACGTTGATCTCCTGGAAGCCGCGGCAAATGCCCAGCAAGGGCACGCCTTCGGCGACCAGCATGTCGATCAGCGGCAACGTGGTGGCATCGCGCGCCTTGTCGTGCAGCGTGCCCTCACGGCTGGGCTCGCCCTGATAGTGGTGCGGTTCCACATTGGAAGGCGAGCCTGGCAGCAGCACGCCGTCGACCAGGTCGACAATGGCGCGCAGCTGGCTGGCATCGCCCAGCGAAGGGATAAGGATGGCAACGCCCCCGGCCCCGCCCACCGCGGCGGTGATGTACTTCTCTCCCACCGCGTGGAACGGAAACAGGCCGATCTGCTTGACGTCGCAGGGAATCCCGATAATCGGTTGCTGCATAGTGTCCTCGTTTGCTCAGCCTGCCGCCCCGGCGGCCACCAGCGGGTCTACGTACGGGTAGCCCAGGTCGCGCGCCACGGCGGCGTAAGTGACCTTGCCACGGCACACATTCAGGCCGTGACGCAGGTGCACGTTATCGGTAATGGCCTGCACCCAGCCCTTGCCCGCCAGTTCCAGCGCGTACGGCAAGGTGGCATTGGTCAGTGCCATGGTGGAGGTCCGCGCCACGCCGCCCGGCATGTTGGCCACGCAGTAATGCACGATCCCGTCCACGATGTAAGTCGGGTCCTGGTGCGTGGTAGCGCGGCTGGTTTCGAAACAGCCGCCCTGGTCTATCGCCACGTCCACCAGTACCGCACCCGGCTTCAGGTGCTTCAGCATGGCGCGGCTCACCAGCTTGGGCGCCGCCGCACCCGGGATCAGCACTGCGCCGACGATCATGTCGGCTTCGCGGATGCTGTCCTCGATGTTGGCCGCATTCGACATCAGCGTCTTGATGCGGCCACCGAAAACCATGTCTATCTCTTTCAGGCGCGCCAGCGACTTGTCCAGCAGCGTCACGTCGGCGCCCAGCCCCATCGCCATGCGAGCGGCATTCAACCCTACCACACCGCCCCCGATCACCACCACCCGGGCCGGTGCCACGCCGGGCACACCACCCAGTAGCACGCCACGGCCGCCTTGCGCTTTTTCCAGCGCGTGCGCCCCGGCCTGCACCGCCATGCGGCCGGCCACCTCGGACATCGGCGCCAGCAGCGGCAGCCCGCCGCGCTCGTCGGTAACCGTCTCGTAGGCAATGGCGACCGCGCCCGATTCCACCAGCAGACGGGTCTGCTCCGGGTCCGGCGCCAGGTGCAGGTAGGTAAACAGCAGCTGGCCGGGGCGCAGCATGCGACACTCTACCGGTTGCGGCTCTTTTACCTTGATGATCATCTCGGCCTGGGCGAACACCTCTTCGGCGTGGGCGGCAATACCGGCCCCGGCCTGCAGGTAGTGTTCGTCGGTAAAACCGATCGCCAGACCGGCCTGCGTCTGCACAATCACCTTGTGGCCGGCGGCCACCAACTCACGCACACCGGAGGGCGTAAGGCCCACGCGGTACTCATGATTTTTGATCTCCTTCGGAACGCCGATTAACATAGCTGTCTCCTTTGGTGGTGTCGTGAATATTTAGCATCAGTTGTTTAAAAAAATCTACAACAAGCTTGCAGTCACACACTGATTTTGACTATAACTTGCACACCTTGCAAAGAAATTTCGTTATTGCAGCGCAGCAGTCGCGCAAGAAATGGTCAAAATCCTTATCATCGCACGTCTAAAATTATTAACATTTGGATTGGACAGGAACATATGGATGTTGGTGCACGACTCAGGATGGTTCGCGAACGCATGGGGCTTTCCCAACGCGAACTCGCCAAAAGGGCCGGCGTGACAAACGGCACGATCTCGCTGATCGAGCAAAACCGCGTCAGCCCTTCCATCAGCTCGCTGCGCAAGGTACTGGAAGGCTTGCCGATGACACTGTCGGACTTTTTCACCTTCGATACCGAGCCCCAACAGGCTCACGTGTTTTATAGCAGCGAGGAGCTGCCCAACCTGGGCAACGACCAGATCCAGCTGCTGCTGGTGGGCACCGCCCATCCGCGACGCGACATTGCCATCCTGCGCGAGGTGTACCAGCCAGGTGCCGACACCGGCCCGGACATGCTGGTGCACGAAGGCCAGGAAGGCGGCGTGGTACTGAAAGGCGAAGTGGAAATTACCGTTGGTAACGACGTGCGGGTACTGCGCCCGGGTGATTCCTACTATTTCGACAGCAAGCAGCCGCACCGTTTCCGCAACGTTGGCACCGACACCTGTGAAATCGTGAGCGCGAGCTCGCCGCCAACGTTCTAAGCCGCTCCGCCAGGCGGGGCGCACCCGACACCACAAAGGAGAAACACCATGGCTCGCACCCATGCAGAATGGCAGGCTCTGGCCAGCCAGCTCACCATCGAAGGCCGCGCATTCATCGACGGCCAGTACGTCACGGCTGCAGACGGGCGCACGTTTGACTGTATCAACCCGGCAACCGGCGCCAAGCTGGCCGACATCAGCTGGGCCGGCGACGCCGAGGTGGAGCAGGCGGTCGCCGCCGCCCGCCGCGTATTCGACAGCGGCAAGTGGTCGGGCCTGGCCCCGCTGGTGCGCGGCCGCATCCTGAAGCGCTTTGCCGCCCTGATCCGCGAACACAAGGACGAGCTGTCGCTGCTGGAAACGCTGGACGCCGGCAAGCCGATCGGCGACACCACCACCGTGGACGTACCGGGCGCTGCCTACTGCGTGGAATGGTTTGCCGAAGCCATCGACAAGATCGGCGGCGAAGTCGCCCCGGTGGACCCGAAACTGGTTGGCCTGGTTACCCGCGAAGCCATCGGCGTGGTGGCAGCCATCGTGCCGTGGAACTTCCCCATCCTGATGGCCAGCTGGAAGTTCGGCCCGGCGCTGGCCGCCGGTAACGCGGTGATCGTCAAGCCGTCGGAAAAATCGCCGCTCACCGCCATCAGGTTGGCCGCACTGGCCAAGCAAGCCGGCATGCCGGACGGCGTGTTCCAGGTATTGCCGGGTGCCGGCGACGTGGGCAAGGCGCTGTCCCTGCACATGGATATCGATTGCGTCGCCTTTACCGGCTCCACCGGCGTGGGCAAGCTGATCGCCACCTACGCCGCGCAGTCCAACCTCAAGCGTGCCTGGCTGGAGCTGGGCGGCAAGTCGCCCAACATCATCCTGCCGGACTGCCCGGACCTGGCCCGCGCCGCCAACACCGCCGCCGGCGCCATCTTCTACAACATGGGTGAGATGTGCACTGCCGGTTCGCGCCTGCTGGTACACAAGGATATCAAGGACGCCTTCCTGGCCGAGTTCAAGAAAGCCGCTGCCGCCTACCAGCCGGCCGACCCGCTGGACCCGGCCACCAGCATGGGCGCCATTGTTGACCGCATCCAGTACGACAAGGTGCTGGGCTACATCGCCAAAGCGCGCGAGGAAAACTGCGAACTGGTGTGCGGAGGCAACGCTACCCGCACCGACGAAGGCCTGTTCATCGAACCTACTGCCTTCGTGTGCCCGCGCCCGGACATGACCATCTGCCGCGAGGAAATCTTCGGCCCGGTGCTGTCCATCATCACCTTCAGCGACGTGGAAGAAGCCATCCGCATCGCCAACGACACCGAGTACGGCCTGGCCGCCGCGGTGTGGACCAGCAACGTCACCACCGCGCACCAGGTGTCGCGCCGCCTGCGCGCCGGTACCGTGTGGGTGAACTGCTACGACGAAGGCGGCGACATGAACTTCCCGTTCGGCGGCTTCAAGCAGTCCGGCAATGGCCGCGACAAATCGCTGCACGCGCTGGAAAAATACACCGAGCTGAAGTCGACGCTGATCAAGCTGTAAGCCCGCGCCCTACCCAGCCAAGCCTGCCGCGTGCAGGCTTTTTTCATGTCTGGCCGGCACACGCACACGGACAAAATGTCCCAGCACGGTGCCGGCAAGACAGAAAGTCGCACCTGGCGTGTAAGCCGGCACCCCGTTTGTGCGACTGATAGGCCAGCAACGCAAGCCAGACCACGCTGCGGCCAACCTTGCGGTGCCGTTGCGGGGCTGGCAAGCTGCTTGCTTGTTACTCCCCTTGTCTGAACGCTAACCCGGGACCTCCCCATGCTGTCCGATCGCTTTGGCCGCACCATCGACTACCTGCGCATCTCGGTAACCGACCGCTGTGACCTGCGCTGCAGTTATTGCATCCCCAAAGGCTTCAAGGGCTTCGAGGAGCCGGCCAACTGGCTGACCTTCGACGAAATCGAGCGTGTCATCGCGGCGTTTGCCCACTTGGGCACCCGCCGCTACCGCCTTACCGGCGGCGAGCCGCTGCTGCGCCGCCACCTGCCACAGTTGGCCGCCAGGCTGGCCGCACTGCCTGGCGTGGACGACCTGTCGCTCTCCACCAACGGCACCCAGCTGGCGAGCCAGGCCAACGCACTGTACGCCGCCGGCGTACGCCGGCTGAACGTGAGCCTGGATTCGCTGCGCGACGACTGCGTGCACGACATCACCGGCAGCCGCAACCTGGACCAGGTGCTGGCCGGCCTGCGCGCCGCCCGCGACGCCGGCTTTGCCAGCATCAAGATCAATATGGTGCCGCTAGCCGGCGTCAACGAAGCCGACATCGAACCGATGGTGGCCTATTGCATCGACAACGGCCTGATCCTGCGCCTGATCGAGGCCATGCCGATGGGCAGCACCGGCCAGCAGACGCGTGGCGTGGACCTGCAGCCGGTGCTGGCCCGCCTGCAACAGCGCTTTGGCCTGCGGCCAACGTGCAAGACGCTGGGCGGCGGCCCGGCCCGCTACTGGGAAAGCGCCGACGGCCAGTTCACGCTGGGGCTGATCACGCCGATCTCGCAACACTTCTGCGCCACCTGTAACCGCGTGCGGCTATCGGTGGATGGCACGCTCTACATGTGCCTGGGGCAGGAGGAGCGCTTTGAGCTACGCCCGCTGCTGCGCGCCGGCTGCAGCGACGCCGAACTGGAAGCCGCCATCCGCGCTGCCATCGAACTGAAACCGGAAAAGCACGAATTCATCGAGCAACCACAGCGCGTGGTGCGCTTCATGTCGATGACCGGCGGCTAACACCACACTGCGGGCCAAGTGCACGCTATCATGCCTTGCTTGTTACAGCGGAGAACAAGCATGCGCACCCAACAAGCCATCCAGTTAGGCAGTATCGAGCTGTTCTGCAAAGCCGCCGAGCTGGGTAGCTTTACGGCAGCGGCCGAGGCACTGGGGCTGACGCCGGCGTCGGTCAGCCGCGCCATCGCCCGCATGGAAGCGCGGCTGGGCCTGCGCCTGTTTGCCCGCACTACGCGCCAGGTACAACTGACGGCCGAGGGCGAGCTGTACTGGCAGGCGTGCCGCCAGGCGCTGACGCAGATCCAGGCCGCCGAGCAGGCGCTGAGTGGCCAGCAGCAGATACCGCACGGCCGCTTGCGCATCAGCGTCGGCTCCTTGTACGCCAATCACCGCCTGCTGCCTGCCTTGCCGGCATTTGCCGAGCGCTACCCGCAAGTCGAACTGGAACTGAGCCTGAGCAACCGCGTGGCCGACCTGGTAGAAGAAGGCTACGACGCTGCCATCCGCATTGGCACCCCACCAGACTCCAGCCTGATCGGCCACCCGCTGGAGCTGGCCACGCTGGGCGTGTTTGCCACACCGGCCTATCTACAACAGCACGGCACGCCCGCCACCCCCGCCCAGCTGGCGGCGCATTGCTGCTTGCGCTTCGTGCAGCCCAGCAGCGGGCGGCCCACGCCGTGGCTGTTTTGCGACCCGGACGGCCAGCCCTTCGACCTCACGCCGCCGCAGGGGCCGCTGCTACGCGACGACCCGGCCGGCTGCATCAGCCTGGGGCTGGCCGGCGGCGGCCTGTTCCAGACCTACCATTTCATCGTGCAGGCCGCACTGGCCAGCGGCCAACTATGCGAAGTGCTTCCTGCTTACGCCGGCCGCAGCCGCCAGATCACGCTGCTGTACCCGGATCGCCGCCACGCTTCGGCCCGGCTGCGCGCTTTTGTCGAGTTTGTCCGCAGCCTGCCTGCGCCGCCATCCATTACCTGATGTAACAAGCAAAGCAACGTGGCGGTGATGTTTTGCCGGCGCGCAGCAGCGTACCTTGCACAGCGTAGCGGCTGCCTGTTGCAGCCGACGTTTGCGAGAGACATCCCATGAGCGACATCCAGTGGCCCGCCGGCTTCGTGCCCGGCTTTACCGACAACTTCTGCAGCAACGAGGTGATTGTTACCGGCATCAGCGTCGATGCGGCCTGGCACTTGCTGGCCACCCCGACGCTGTGGCCAGACTATTACGCCAACTCGGCCAATCCGCGCTTTCATGACGACAAGGGGCCGCAGCTGGCGCTGGGCGACCGCTTCTATTTTGAAACCTTCGGCTTTCCGGTTGAGGCACGCGTGGTGGAGTGCATTGCCCCGGTAGCCGGCCAGCCAGCGCGCCTGGCCTGGCACGGCTGGGCCGGCAACGACGAGACAGACCGCCTGGACGTGCACCACGCCTGGCTGATCGAGGCGCTGTCGGAAAACCGCGTGCGCATCCTGACCCAGGAAACCCAGGTCGGCGCGCCGGCCAAACAGCTGGCCAGCGACCCCAGCCATCCGATGATTCACGGCCATCAGCAGTGGCTGGACGGCATGGTGCAGGCCGCGCGGCAGCTGCTGCGCACCGAGGCATGACCCTGGCGCATGGCTGCCAATCAATCATTCCAAGGTGGAATGATAAATATGAAAATGATTCATTTCACGAATGAGATGACCATCCCTATACTGCAATCACTCTCTGTGTTGTGTTGTGGCTCGTAAGCGCAATGCCCTGATTTCACTTGTCCGCCCCACCCATCGGGTGCCGCGTGGCAAGCCAAGATGAGCATCCTTATACGAGCGTTGTGCCGGCTATATGCCGGCCATTTTTTTGCCTGCTCGCCGCACAACACGCCCACTCTGGCCTTGCGGCCAACCTAGCCCGCCCGACCCATGGCGATTTCAAGCTGCGCCAGCGCGGCGGCATCATTGGCATTGGCAAAAGCCGTGTCGTCAAAATCTACCGTCACCACGTTCAACCCCGCCAGCCAGCCGCGTATGCTGCGCCCCCCTGCCGCCAGATAGGCCGGCAAACCGGCCAGTGCCGTCACGCGCAGCAACAGGCACGCCGGCTGCGGCCCGTGCGCCGTCACCGGCATGGCAGCGTCGGCATCGCCCAGCGCCTGCGCCAGGCGGCTTACCAGGTCGGCGGGCAGTAGCGGCGTGTCGCACGGGGCGGTTTGCAACAGCGTCACGGCAGGCGGCAAGCTGGCCGCTGCCGTGGCCAAGGCCGCCAGCGGGCCCATGCCCTGCCAGTGCGGCGCGTCCGGCCACACCGGCTGCCCGCTGGCCGCATAGTCATCGAGGTGGCGATTGGCGCTGATCGCCAGCCAACCCACTTGCGGCAACAGGGCCTGCAATACATGGCGGTATAAAGGTTGGCCGCACAATCGCTGCAAGCCCTTGTCTACCCCGCCCATGCGGCGGCCTTCGCCGCCCGCCAGAATCAGTGCACCGATCATGCTTGCTCCTCCGGCCAGGGCAGCTGGCGCTGGCTGCAAAAGTGGCGGGGGCGTCCATCCACCGGATCGGTAAACGCGATGCTGCGCGCCAGCAGCGCCAATGGCTGGCTGAAGTCGTCGTCGGCCTTGTCGTGGCGGAACACCGGGTACCACGGGTCGTGCCGGATGGGCACGCCCAGCGCCGCCATATGCGCGCGCAACTGGTGCTTCTTGCCGCTGGACGGCTGCAACCGGTAGTGCGCCCAGCCGCCCTGCTGCCGGATCAGGCTGATGCGGGTATGGCTGTTCGGCTCGCCCGGCACCACGCTCATCACGAACTCGCCGGCGCGCTCCTGCAGCCGGCAGGCGTAGTCCAGCGGTATCAGCTGCACCGGCGGCCACGGCGCGATGGCCTCGTACTCCTTGCTAACCTGCTGCTGCTCGAACAGGCGCTGATAGGCGCCATGCCAGGCCGGGTCCACGCAGAACACCAGCACGCCGGCGGTTTCGCGATCCAGCCGATGAATGGGGCTGACGGCGGCCAAGCCCGGCAGCTGCCGCAGCCGCGTCAGCACCGTTTGCTGCAGGTGGCGCCCACCCGGCACACAGGCCAGAAAATGCGGCTTGTCTACCACCAGCAGGCGATCATCGCGAAACAGGATGGGCGCCTCGAACGGCACCGTTACCTCGCCCACCACCTGGCGGAAGTACCAGATACGTTGCCCGGCCCGGTACGGCGCTGGCGAGGGCAACGGTTGGCCGCCATCATCCCACAGCTGGCCAGCGGCCAGCCGCTGCGCCCAACTGGCCGCCACATGCGGAAAGCGGGCCTGCAGGAACGCAAGCAGATCCGGCCACGGGCCGGCGGGCAATACCAGACAGCTGGCGGCCACGCCGTCACGCGGCGGCACGGGGGAAACGAGAGCAGACATCAAAGATTGGTGTACGGGTTGCCGCAAAGCGGGCATTTTACCGGATAATGCCGGCTTTCCATGACGAAAGCCTTGTCTGCCATGAAACACGTCGCCCTCAGCGAGCAGGACTACCAGCGCCTGTCCGCCACCCTGACCCGCCTGGCCCCGCAAGGCGCGATGAGCCTGGAAAAACTGGACGGCTTTTTTGCCGCCCTGCTGTGCGGCCCGGAAGCGATCAAGCCGGTAGAGTGCCTGCCCGCCATCCTGGGCGCCGCTTTCGACGACGAAGACGCGTTCCGCACGCCCAAGGCGATGGACCAGTTCGTGCGCCAGCTCAGTGGCCACTGGCTGGACATCGCCCACACACTGCAGCAAGGTCTGCCGTTCCAGCCGTGGCTGGACGAAGACGAACACGGCCAGGTGCACGGCAATGCCTGGGCCGAGGGCTTCAGCGAAGGCATGCAGCTGATGCACGAAGACTGGACCTTGCTGTTCGACGATGCCGACGCCGCCCCGGCGCTGGCGCCGATCATGGCACTGGCGTTCGAGCACCACCCCGACCCCGATATGCGCCCGTTCCTGGCCGGCGTCAGCGACGCGCAGCGCGAACTGTGGCTGGGCGAAATCAGCGACGCGGTAGCGCGCATCCACGCCTTTTTTGCCCGCTTGCGCGCCGAGATTGCCGCCGCCGAGGCCGACGCGGAGGACGAAGCATGAGCAGCCAGGCCGCCCTGTTCTGGAACCCGCGCTTTGCCGGCGAACAGTACGCCTACGGCAGCGCGCCCAACGACTTCCTGAAGGCGCAGGCCAGCCGGCTGGCCGCCGGCAGCCGCGTGCTGAGCCTGGGCGAAGGCGAAGGCCGCAACGCCATCCACCTGGCCAGCCTGGGGCACGACGTCACCGCCGTTGACGCCGCCCACACCGGCCTGATCAAACTGCTGCAGCGGGCAGCGCGCGAGAGCCTGACCGTCACCGCCACGCTGGCCGACCTGGCTGATTACGCCATCCCCCCGGCGCACTGGCACGCCATCGTGTCCATTTTCTGCCACCTGCCACCCGCGCTGCGCCGTACGGTACTGCGCGACTGCGTGCGCGGCCTGGCGCCTGGCGGGCTGTTCATTCTGGAAGGCTACACCCCGCGCCAGCTGGCATTCGGTACCGGTGGCCCCAAAGACGTCAGCTTGCTGCTGGAACCGGACGCCATCCGCGCCGAACTGGACGGGCTGGAGCTGCTGCACTTTGCCGAAGTACAGCGCGAGGTAGTGGAAGGCAGCCTGCACACCGGCATGGCCGCCGTGCTGCAGGTGGTGGCGCGCAAACCCGGCCCCACCGCAGCCTGAGCGGCACCCAAACCACAACGCCCTGCCAGGCTTACCCGGCAGGGCGTTTGCATGACACCGCCTTAGCTACGGCATCGGTGCCTGATGGCGCGCCAGTAGCGTAGCCAGTTGGCCGCTTTGTGCCAGCTGAGACAACTGCGTATCCAACTGCCGTAACAGCACCTCCGCGCCGGGATAACGCCGCGACACCATGAAATGCAACGGCACCGGCACCAGGCCAGGCAGCAGCCGCACCTGCAAGCGGCCACCATCCTCGCCCAGCAAACCCAGCAACTGCAGCCCGCGGCCAACCTCGGCGTATTCGGCAAAGCCGCGACAGCGGCCGGCCTGCAGTTTCTTCATCACCAGCAGATAGCTGGACGAGCCTTCGTCCACGTCTTCCGGCTTCAACCCGAATGGTGCGTAGTTGAAACCGGTCAACCCACACAATGGCAAGCTAGCGGCGGCGCCAGGCCACAGGAAAACTGCCGGACGCAGATGCAGGTATTGGCGCGAAAACAGAAACTGCCGCGCCCGCTCCGGCGAAAAGGTCGCCCCCATCACGATTTGCACCTGGCGCCCCTGCTCGGCCAGACTCAGGCAGCGGCGGAACGGCAGCAACGCAAACTCGGGGCGGAAAGCACTGCTAGCCAGCGCGGCGTGCAGCACGTCGGGCGAATAACCCAGCACCGGGCGGGCATTGTTGTGCTGCGGTGGGCCAAAGTAGGAAGACGGCGGCCAGCCGTTTTCGCCACCGCAGGCCACCACGGTTTCGGCCCTCGCTGCCGGCCACGTCAGCAGCAGCGCTATCGCCAATATCAGCCGTTTCATTGCACCCTTTCTTATCGAGACCCGCAGCCTAGCAGCGCCCTTCGCACGCCACAAGCCTGACAAGCCCGACCTGGCCCGGAACGCGCCATTTCTATAAAACAACACAAAAACAACACCCTGCATCCGGAACGAAAATCGCGCTTGCCTTTGCTTTTGAATACGTACAAAATCAGAAGCAAGGAGATCACAGACATGACACAAGGTGGAAAACGCGAAGGCGCAGGCCGCAAATCGCGCTTCGGCGGCGACAAAACCGTGGCCATGCGCGTGCCGGAACCGCTAAAGCCGGTACTGGAAAGCTGGCTGGACGAATACCGCACGCTGCGTTCGCTGCGCAGCAACGGCGCCGGCGACATCGCCCTGCTGGGCGAAGCGCTGAAAAACCTGTCGCTGCCGCTGTTTGCCAGCCGCGTGCCGGCCGGCTCGCCCGTTGCTGCCGACGACCTGAAAGAAGCCGACATCGACCTGAACGAGCACCTGGTGCGCAAACCGGCTGCTACCTTTCTGGTCACGGTCAAAGGCGACTCCATGCTCAATGCCGGCATCCACGACGGCGACCTGCTGGTGGTCGACCGCTCGCTGGAACCGCGTAACGGCAAGGTGGTGGTGGCCGTGATCAACGACGAGCTGACGGTGAAACGGCTGGAGCGCTCAGCCGGCCGCATCCGCCTGCTGCCGGAAAACCCGGACTACAAACCGATAGAAGTACCCGAAGACGCCAGCTTCTTCATCTGGGGCGTCGTCACCAATGTCATTCATGCAGTTGACTGATCAGGAGCCCGCACCATGAACAAGCAACATGACACCGTGAAAATGATGTTCCGCGACTGGAAACGCCTGCCGCGCGCCTTCCGCGCCGTGATCGAAGGCCAGCCGCAAGTACTGCTGACCCGCACCGGCCGCAGCTACTACGCGCCGGTAGAGTTTGTCGGCTAAGCTTTTGCCCCGCGTGCTCGGCCCGCGCCGCTGCCACGCGGCTTACCGCGTCCGCCCCGCCCCGGCCCCTTAGCGGCCGGGCACAGCGACAGGCCCGATGTTGGCCACCATCCAGCCCCTGCCCGATATCATCCGGCAGGGGCTTGTCTTTGCCTGCCAAGTTCAGCAAGCGCGCCACTTGCCCGCCGCCTCATTCGCCGGCCGTCTGCCGGGCGGCCGAAAACTCGGGCTGCAACAGCGAAAACTGCAGCAGATCGTGGTACTGCCCCAGCCAGTAACCGGCATCGCGCAAGCGGCCCTCTTCCACAAAGCCCAGCTTGCGCGCCAGCTTCAGCGAGGCCGCGTTGTCGGGGTGGATGCAGGCATCGACACGGTGCAGGCCCATGTCGGCAAAGCCCCAAGCCAGCACTGCCTGCAGCGCCTCCTGCATGTAACCGTGCCCCCACGCCGCGCGGCCCAGCTCGTAGCCCAGCGTGCAGCGGCGCCAGCCGCGGTTCCAGGCAAACAGGCCGCAAGTGCCCAGCAAGGGGCCGCCCTCGCGCAAGGCGATGCCCCAGCGGGTACCGGGGTTGGGCAACTGCCGCCAGCCCTGCCACAAGGCCACCACCTGCGCCATCTGCGCCTGGTCGCATACCGGGTCGGTACCGAACCAGCGCATGGCCTCGGCGTCGGCAAACACCGGAAACAAGGCCGGCACATCATCTTGGGTGATCTCGCGCAGTTGCAGGCGAGGCGTCAATAACGCGGGAAAAGACGGATTCATCAACGGATAGGCTCGGCAACAAGGTTGGCCGCAGGAACGCGGCGGGATGACATCACACCGTCAGCATGCCATCATGCTGTGATTATCGATACCCCGCACACCACATGAAACACTGGCTCACCCTGCTGCTTGGCCTGTTCCCCGTCATGGCCGCCAGCCAGACGCTGCGTTTCGGTCACGATCGTGTCCAAGTCTGGCTGCCTGACGCCATGCAGACCCGACTCGTCGCAAGCGACGATGGCAGCGAGACGCTGCTGGCCACCTTAGGCTCTCCCACTGAATACGAGCTGGCCTTGTCGCTGGTACTGGACGCCGACGCCGACACCCCCGCCGACGTTGGCGAAGCCTTCGTGCGCCACCTGGCACAACAACAGGGCGGCCAGCCACAGGTGGCACCGGGCCGGGTCGTGCTGACGACACCCGGTGCTGACCTCCACCGCGACGGCGGCACGTACCGCACCTTGCACTGGGCGATAGGCTTCGGCCGTAACGCGGTTACCATGACGCTGACCGCGCCGGACAGCGATGTGATGAGCCCGGCGCTGGACGCTTTTTTTGCCCAGACACTGAACCGCATCGTGCGCAGCCTGCAAGCCGTGCCACGCTAGGCCTGCACTGCCGTCATCGGCGACATGCCTGCTTTTTTAAAACTTATCACATAGAATTCGTGCAATATCTGTTGTAGACAAACGGGCAAGCCGCCACCGTGCTCGCCCGGCTCGCCACGGAGTTGCCCCATGCTGCCCGACCACCCCGTCATCCGCCGCAATCATGTTACCGAGCTGCCCGGCCCCGGCCCCACCCTGCTCTACGCGCACGGCTTTGGCTGCAACCAGACCATGTGGCAACGCGTGGTGCCAGCGTTTCGCCACAGCCATCGCCAAGTGCTGTTCGACTATGTCGGCAGTGGCCGCTCGGACTGGTCGGCGTTTGATACCGGCAAGTACGCCACCCTCGCTGGCTACGCGCAGGACCTGATCGATGTCGGCGATGCGCTGGCGCTGGAAGGGGCAGTGTTTGTCGGCCACTCGGTCAGCTGCAGCATCGGCATGCTGGCCAGCATTGCGCGACCACGGCTGTTCAGCAAGATGGTCCTGATCGGCCCGTCGCCGTGCTTCCTGAACCATCCGCCAGACTATCTGGGCGGGTTTGACGCCAGCGACCTGGAAGGCCTGCTCGACCTGATGGACCAGAACTACATCGGCTGGGCCAGCTACCTGGCACCGGTCGTCATCGCGGCCAACCCGGACGCGCCGCATGACGAGGTCACCACCGAGCTCAACGACAGCTTCTGCTCCACCGACCCGCACATCGCACGGGTGTTTGCCCGCGCCACCTTCTTTGCCGACAACCGCGCCGACCTGGCACAGGTGCGTTGCCCGTCGCTGATCCTGCAACACCGCAGCGACGCGCTGGCGCCGCTGGCGGTGGGCGACTACCTGCACCGACACCTGGCGGACAGCACGCTGGAAGTACTGGACGTACAAGGCCACTGCGCCCACATGAGCCGGCCGGACCTGGTGGTAGCCGCCATGCAGCGTTATCTATGCTGAGCACGGCCTGCCACGGGCAGACACAGCTGGATGCCACCCTGCTGCCATGCCCGGTACTGGTTACCGACCGCCACGGCACGCTGCTGGCGATCAACCACCAAGCCCTGCAGCTGGCCGGCGGCGACGAGACAGACTGGCTGCAGCAGCCGATGGAACGGCTGTTCCCGCTACCCAGCCGTATCTTCCTGCAAACCCACGTCTGGCCAATGCTGTGGCGTGACGGCGCGGTATTTGAGATCCGGCTGCAGCTGGCAAACCCCGATGGCCCGCCACTGCCGGTGCTGGTGAACTGCCAGCGCCACCCCGACGCGCAGCAGGACTGCTACTACTGGGTGCTGTTTGTCACCCACCAGCGCACCCGCTACGAAGCAGAGCTGTTGGCCGCACGGCACCAGGCTGATGAGCTGGCGGCCCGCTACGCCCGCGGCGAACACTTTCTGCGCGAGATCACCGACGCGGTGCCGGCGCTGATTGCCTACTGGGACCGCAGCCTGCACTGCCGCTTTTCCAACAGCCAGTACCAGGCCTGGTTCGGACGCGACGCGGCGTCGATGCCGGGCATTGCCATGTCGGCCTTGCTGGGCGAGACGCTGTTCAACCTGAGCCGGCCGCACATTACCGCCGTGCTGGCCGGTGAAACGCAGGAATTCGAACGTCAGCTGGCCATGCCGGACGGCAGCGTGGTGCATACGCTGACGCAGTACGTGCCCGACCACAACGACAGCGGCGGCATCGACGGCTTTTATGCCGTCACCACCAACGTCACCCGCATCAAGGAGGCCGACGCTGCCATCCAGCTCAGCGCCGGGGTATTCGGCGCGGTATCCGAAGCCATCCTGGTGCTGGATGCCGACGCCAGGCTGCTGTCGGCCAACCCGGCCTTCAGCCGCCTGAGCGGCCATGACGCGGCCAGCGTCAGCGGCTTGCTGCCGCATTTTCTGCACGACGACGCCGGCGACACGCTGCCCTGGCCCGCCTTGCTGGCGCAAACCGACTGGCGCGGCGACGTGTGGTGCCGGCGCCAGGATGGCAGCGATTGTCCGGTATCGTTGTCGCTTAGCCGTATCGGCGACAGCGCACCCCACGGCTTGCGTTACGTGGCGGTGTTCAGCGACATCAGCCAGCGCCTGCAACGCGAGGCGGAAATCCGCCACCAGGCGCTGCACGACGGCCTGACCGGCGTGGCCAACCGCCGCCTGATGATGGAGCGGCTGCAACACTGGCTCGCGCTGTCGGCGCGGCAGCCGCAACGCATTGCAGTGTTGTTCATGGATCTGGATGGTTTCAAGGCGGTGAACGACGAGTTCGGCCACGAGATGGGCGACTGGGTACTGCAAACCGTGGCGCGACGGCTGCAACGCTTGCTGCGTGCGGCCGATACCGTGGCGCGGCTGGGCGGCGACGAGTTCGTCATCGTGCTGCAGCAGACCGACCACCCCGAGGCGGTCAGCACGGTAGCCGAGCGCATCATGACGGCGCTGGCGGAACCGATCAGCCATCAGGGCGTCAGCGTGCGCGTCGGGGTGTCGATCGGCATTGCGCTGCACCCGCAGCACGGCCACCAGCCGGCGCAGTTACTGACGCTGGCCGATCAGGCCATGTACCAGGCCAAGCGGCAGGGCAAACACCGCTACTGCCTGGCCAGCCCAGCCACACCGGTTTGACGCGGGCTCAGCTCAACCCCGCCGCCTGCGAGGTATGACGGAAGCGGTCTACCTGCTGCACCAGGGTACTGGCGGTATTGTTCAACTGATCGGCCAGCTCGGCTGCCTCCTGTACGATGCTGGCGTTGTCTTCCGCTAGCGCGGCAATGCGGCTGATATTGACGGCCACCTCGGTGCTGGCCGCACTCTGCTCCTGCATGGCCGTGGCCGTGTTCTGGCTCTTGGCCGCAGTCTGGCCGGCTTCTTCGTTCATCAGGTCGAGTTCGCTCAGGGTGTCGGCTACCAGCCCCAGGCCTTTGTCCATCTGAGCCCGCGCAGCGGCCATGCTGCTGGCGGCCTGGCTGGTATCGCCGGTAATGGCCTCTACCAGTTGGGCAATCTCCACCGTTTCCTTGCTGGTGCGTTCGGCCAGCTTGCGCACCTCATCGGCCACCACAGCAAAACCACGGCCGGTCTCGCCAGCACGGGCTGCTTCGATGGCGGCATTCAGCGCCAGCAGATTGGTCTGGTCGGCAATCTCGCGGATAGCGGTGATGATGCGGCGAATGTTTTGCGACTTGTCCGCCAGCGCGGTAATCATGCGCCCGGCCTCGTCTACCGTGGCCGAGGTGTCGTGCATGGCTTGGGTGGTGGCCAGCATGCGCTGCCGGCCGCGGCCAACGTCTTGCTGCATCTGACGGGCCACCTGCAAGCTGTCGTGGGTATTACCGCTGACTGCGGCCATGCCGGCCGACATCTGCTCGACGGCGGCGGCGATCTCGGTCGACGCGCTGCTCTGCGACTCCGCCGCGTCGGCGGCGCGCGCCGAGATGTGCAGCAGGCTGCCTGCTGCCTGCTGCAACTGGTGGGCATTGGCCTTGACCACGCGCAGGGTATTGCCGAACGCCGCAACCAGTTTGTCCAGCGCCTGACCCATGCGCGCAATCTCGTCGCTGCCTTGCAGATCGGCCCGCACCGCCAGGTCCAGATTGTCACTCATGCTGCTGAGCATGCGCTCCAGCTTCAGCACCGGCTGCCGGATGCTGCGGTAAACCGCCAAACCGCCCAGCGTCATCAACAGGGTCAAGCCCGCCACGGCCAGCACGGTCAGCCACAGTTGCTGGCGAGCAGCGGCCAGCTGCTGTTCGATGCGCTGGTGCAAGGCGACCAGCACTGCCTCTTCGGCCAGTTTGAGCTCGCCAATCCGCGCCGAGGTCACCTTGAACCACTCGGCGGGCGCCAGCGTCAGTGGGGACCCGACAGGCGCGCCATAGATCTGCTCACGCAAGTGCTGTACCGCCTGGTGCTGGGTGGACTGCAGACGTGGCTCGACCAGGGCTTGTACGTCACTTTGCGACAAGCCATACAACTGTTGCTGACAGGCTCGCTGCTGCGCCTGCAGCCCGATGGCCTGGCTCAGCGTGGCCTGGGTAAAGCTGCCACCGGCCAGCACGCCGTTGACAAAGCCGCGCTCGCGGCCGGCAAACTCCTTGACGCATTGCAGGTTGCTCAGCGCCACACCGTACAGGGTGATGTCAGCCAGATTCGTGGCTTTGGCGGTTTCCCCCACCAACGCCAGCAGCGCTTCGATCTGACGGGTATAGTCGGCGAACACTTGCGGTGCCGGCAGGCTGCGGCTGTCGATGGCCCCGCGCTGCCCCAGCAAGCCCTGCACCGCGCTGGCGATATCACCGGCACGGCCTGCCAGCGGGCTAGCGGCCAGATCTGCCTGCTGTTGTTGCAAAGCCTGCATCGCGCTGTCGGTGTTGCTACGCGCCGTTTTCAGCGTATCCGGCAGCGCACCCTGCCCGCCCAGATAGCCATTGGTCTGCCCGCGCTCGGCCTGCAGCGTATCTACCAGGGCTGAAGCGCCGCCAGCCAGTGCCACCAGTTGGCGGGTGGACTGCATGTCTTGCAGCAGCTGGTAGCGCTGCCAGGCCAGGCCGCCCGCCAGTAGCAAGGACATGACCGCCAGCGGAATGATCAGTAGCAGTAGCTTGATACCGAGGTTGAGTCTGGACAACATGACGGGCTCCTGTCGATGCCGCTAACGTAGCGGCACCATGCAATGGGCTAATGATGATAAATAAATAGCATCAAACCCGGCACAGCCACCTTGATACACGGCAGAAAGTGACCGCACTCCTCCAGAACACAGAGTTCTCTATAAAAAACAGCAAAGCCACCAACCAGAACCTTCAACACTGCTTACAAAGCACAGCCACGGGGGTTAACCGGTGGCGCCCCATCACACCATAAGCCTGCAAGCTGTGCTGCTTACAAGACAACCCCCTGTTTGCAAAGCAAACAGGGGGTTGTCGCCCGTCTGACGCCTTCAGGCGAGGCTTGATGGTCTGGCATGCCCGCCACAGGGCGGGCGCCAGGTCAGGCTTGGCGTGGCCGGTAACCTGCGACACCGTAGTAGAAGATGAACAGGTAACACAGCAGCGGAATGCCGAACGAAGCCAGCAGGCTGACATGATCGGCCACCGCAGCTTGCAGCAGGGGCAGCAAGGCACCGCCGACAATCGCCATGCACAGTACGCCCGAACCGGCCCCCGTAAGGCGGCCCAGCCCGGTCAGCGCCAGCGAGAAGATGGTGGGGAACATGATGGAGTTACACAAGCCCACTGCCAGCAAGGTCCACATCGCCAGCTTGCCCCCCAGCAGCATGGCAACGGCAATCAGCAGCACCGACAGCAGCGCATTGAAGGCCAGCACCTTGTTGGCCGCCACATGGCGCATGATGGCGCTACCGAAAAAGCGGCCAACCATGGCCCCGCCCCAGTACAAGGCCAGCAGCTTGCCGGCTTCGGCCTGGCTAAGGCCGCCCACGTCCGGCTGCTCCATCAGGCTGACCAGGAAGCTGCCGATACCGACCTCACCCCCGACATACACAAAAATGCCCAGCGCCCCCAGTACCAGGTGGCGGTGCTGCCAGACGCTGCCGTCGGCCTGTTGCTGGCTGACTGCCTGGTCGTCGATAACCGGCAGCCGCAGCGTGGCAAACACCGCCGCGATGATGAACAGCACGGCAGCCAGCATCAGGTACGGGCCTTGTACCGAGGCGGCCTCGGCCAGCGCCTTGTCGGCAGCATTGCCACCGGTAACGTGCTGGGTACCGGCCAGGATCAGCATTGCGCCCAGCAGCGGCGCCACGGTGGTGCCCAACGAGTTGAAGGCCTGGGTAAGGTTAAGGCGGCTGGAGGCGGTTTTGACCGGCCCCAGGCGGGTCACGTAGGGGTTGGCCGCCACTTGCAGGATGGTAATGCCGGAAGCCAACACAAACAGCGCGGCCAGGAACGCCGGGTAGGACAGCATGGCCGCCGCCGGGTAGAACAGCAGACAGCCGATGCCGGCAATGCCCAGGCCGGTCACGATACCGCGCTGGTAACCCAGCGCGTGCACCAGGCGGCCAGCCGGCAGCGATACCACGAAGTAGGCGGTAAAGAAGCTGAATTGGATCAGTGCGGCCTGCACGTAACTCAGGGCAAACACGCCCTTCAGGTGCGGGATCAGGATGTCGTTCAGCGAGGTAATCAGGCCCCACATGAAAAACAGGGTAGTCAGGACGGCAAGCGGCTTGCCGTATTGCGTCTGTTCAGGCGCGTGCATGGTGTACCGGCTCCGGTAGTGTGCGAAGGATGCGCAGTCTAAGTTCAAGCGGCGTTGTACTCGACTGTTTTCAGCGCTGCGCGCCCGCCCCTACCGGCATGCCAATAACATTCCCTTTTAAAACAGACACCTAGCACGGCAGCCATCGTCAGAAAACGGACAAAGACCCAACGAGCCTGTAATTTTGATGTAAGTTTCAAGTAAGAAAACTACAAAGCTTGCTGCCATTGCTGCCAACACACCCGGTTCTTGCCTTGCTGCTTGGCGCGGTACATCAGGCCATCCGCCTGCTGCAAGACCGCATCCACCCCAGGCACCGGGCCGGCCGCGAAGGTGAGCAAACCCAGGCTGACCGATACCTGCAAGCGGCACCCGGCCACTTCTACCGGCTGGGCAATGTCGGCCACCAGGCGCTGCATGTCGGTCTGCAACACCGCAGCCCCCCCTTCCAGCAACAACACGAACTCGTCGCCACCTACCCGGGCCACGCATAACGGCGGCGGCGACAAGCGACCCAGCGTTTGCGCTAGCGCCTGCAGCAGGGCATCGCCGACCGCGTGGCCGTGCTGGTCGTTCACCGGCTTGAAGCCGTCCAGATCCAGATACGCCAGCCCCCAGGCGGCCGGCGGCGGCAACGCCAGCCAGTCGGCAAGCTGCTGTTGCAGCGCACGCCGGTTGCCGAGGCCGGTCAGCGTATCGGTCAGCGCCTGGCGCACCAGCTGCTGCTGAACCCGGGTCTGCGCTGCCGCCAGCTGCCGTAGCCTGGCATCAGTGCGCACCAGCCATGCCAGCACGGTATCGTCACTGCCGCTGCGGGCCGGTATCCGGGGCGGCGGCTCGCGGCCCAGCTGCACGATATAGCCGTATAGCTGGCGCAAATTGCAGCCCAGCACCTCGCGGCTGTAGCGCCGCATGCGCAACAGCAGCAGGCACAAGCCCAGCGCCACCAGCATGAACGCCAGCCGCACCAAAGCGGCCTGTTGCGCAGCTTGGGTGACTTCGAAGGCGGTGCGTTGCTCAATCAGGCCGTAGACCTCGTCGATCGGGCGCATGATGCGGGCCTTGGCCAGAAAGTAGGCTTCGTCATTCAGCATCAGCCTGGCCGCCTCGCGTAGCGCTGCCGCCTCACGCGACGGCAGGCTGTCGGCCCGCGCCAGCATCGCCATGGCCTCGCGCTCGCGCAGCGTCAGCCGGTCCGATTGCTGCTTGGCCTCGGTCAGACGGGCCAGCTCCAGCGCCGAAAAACCGCCGCGCTGCATCAAGCCCAGCAGGCTGGCTGGCTCGCCACGCTGCTGCGGCCGCTGCTGCCGCGGAAACACCAGGTCCCAGTAGATGCGGTTGTAATGCAAGGGTCGCGCGATGCGGCCATCCCGAATGGCGAGAATTTCGTCGTAGTAAGCCAGATACTTGGGGTTGCCGCT
The DNA here is from genome assembly GCF_007644045.2 of Vogesella urethralis. Taxonomy (GTDB): domain Bacteria; phylum Pseudomonadota; class Gammaproteobacteria; order Burkholderiales; family Chromobacteriaceae; genus Vogesella; species Vogesella urethralis. The sequence goes on along the minus strand of NZ_VMDW02000118.1, from coordinate 45,721 downwards.
GGCGATGTAGCTACGCGCCATGCGGGTGAGGTCGTCGGAAGACTGGCGTAGTTCGTCGGCCAGCAGATAGGACTGGTAGCGGCGCTCGTGGGCGCGGTCCAGCCGCCACTCGGTATACAGCGACAGGCCGAACAGACAGGTAAACACGGCAAACAGCAGCAGCGTGGCGACGAACAGCCAGTGCAGCCGGTCCAGGTTTTGCTGCGGGGCAATCACGGCCATCGCTTAGCCTCCTATCCGCGCACTGCCGCCGGGTGGCTCGCTTAACGCCACCATTGGCGCCACAGGCCAACACTGGCCAGCCCCAGCGCCGTCATCAACAGGGAGCCGGCCAGATGGCTGGCCATGTGCGCCAGGCTCCAGGCCCAGCGGCCTTGCTGCAGCAAGGCCACTGCCTCGGCGGAGAAAGTGGAAAAGGTGGTCAGCCCACCCAGAAAGCCGGTTACCACCAGCAAGCGCCATTCGGGCGCCAGCTGCGGGTTGGCCGCAAACACCGCCAGCGCCACGCCGATCAGGTAGGCGCCCAGCAGGTTGGCCACCAGTGTACCGGGCGGCAGGGCCGGGAACAGCAGGTTCAGCGACACCGACAACAACCAGCGCAGGATGGCGCCCAGCGCGGCGCCCACGCTGATGGAAAGGATGGCTAGCACGTACGGGATTCCGTCAGGATGAAAGCAGCCGCCACTTTAGCCCAGCCCCTGCGGCGCGCCAAGCGGGGTAACGACAACGGGTACAACAAGCGCCAGCTTGCACGGCTAATAAGTCATGCATGAATGACAAGCGCTGCTTGCCAGGCAAGCAGCGCTTGTTTGCGGCACTGCGAGGTGCCCGGTTGGTGTGCCGCCACGACGCGGGCTGCCGTACCGCATGCGGTACTAACCGTGCCGGCAGGGTCTCACTCGCGGTCGCGATACTGTGGCTTTTCGCCGGTCACGGCCGCCATCACCGCCAGCTGGATATCTTCCGACATCAGCATGGCCGCGTTCCAGTTGGCCACATGCTGCAGGCCGTCAGCCACGCTATGGTCGCGGCTGTAGTTCAGCACTTCCTTGGTACCCTGCACCGCCAGCGGCGACTTGGCGGCGATGGCGGCGGCCAACGCCAGCGCCTCGGTCAGTACTGCGTCGGCATCCGGCAGCACGCGGTTCACCAGATGCATGCGCTCGGCTTCGGCGGCTTTCACGTCGCGGGCGGTCAGCGCCATCTCGCGCGCATTGCCCTCGCCCACCACGCGGCCCAGCCGCTGCAGCGTCCCCACGTCGGCCACCATGCCGACGTCCACTTCGCGCACGCTGAACAGCGCGTTTTCGGCCGCCAGACGGATGTCGGCGGCCAGTACGATGTCCAGCGCACCGCCGACACAGGCGCCGTGGATGGCGGCAATCACCGGCTTGCGGCACAGTTCCAGGCTGTTCACGTTGGCTTGCAGGCCCAGGATGATGCGGCGCAGCTTGTCGCGCTTGCGGGCTTCACAGTCTTCCTCGATAGCCTTTTGCATGTTCATCAGCATCGACAGGTCGATGCCGGCACAGAAATGCTTGCCGTTGCCGGACAGCACCACGGCGCGTACGCCGGGCTCGGCGTCGCACCATTCCATGGCTTGCTGCAGTTCCTGCCACATCGCCTCATTGAGCGAGTTGGCCTTGTCCGGGCGGTTCAGCGCCACGTGCGCCACGGCGCCGTGCAGCGTCAATTGCAGGGTGGTATAGCTGCTCATCGCTGCCTCCTAGCGCTTCTTGGGCACCCAGGCCCAGACCATTTCGCACACGATCGGCGATTCGCCCGATTCGTCGGTCACTACCACGTCCACCAGCACGTCGCCCTTGTCTTCGGTGAGCATGCGTTGCACCTGCGCTGCCGGCAGCGTGGCTACCGCGCGCATATTGCCCTGCGCCCGCTTGTAGTAGCTGACCTTCATCGACTTGAGCAGCATCAGCTTGTCGTCCGGCACGTTCATGCCCACTACGAAACCGGTGGCGGTTTCGGCCAGCAGCGCCATGGCGGCGGCGTGCAGGCCCTTGATGTGGTTCTGCACCTTCTTGCGGTTCTTGACGCTGACCACCATGCGTTCGCGGCTGACTTCCTCGAACACCAGGCCGGCCGTACCCAGGAACGGGACGAACTTGCCGAACATGCGGGTAATTACCCAGGAGCGCAGGCCGGTCGGCAGGCTGGCGGTCTTGTCCACCATGCGGCACATGCTGTTTTTCGGTGTGGTCATGAATTGCCCTTCTCGTGTCGTTGCTGGCTGCTTGGGCAGCCTTATGGTTGATTGGCAAGGTTGGCCGCAAGCAGCCCCCCTGCCGGGTCAGGATGCGGTGATCCCCAGCAGCAGACGAATCTGCTGCTTCACTTCGTCCAGCGCGCCACCGTCCAGCCGTGCCAGCTGCAGGCTGCCCTGCATGGCGGCAAATACGATGGTGCCCATGCCTTCCGGCGTACCGGCAAACTGCATGGCGCCGGCTTGCTGGCCACGGCGCACGATGTCCACCGCCCAGGCGCGCATTTCTTCCACAAACTGCGCGGTGCACTGCTGCATCTCCGGCGGCAGCGTGTGCAGCTCGGCAGACAGGATGCCGCTGGGGCAAATCTGCTGCTTGTCGTAATAGTTGTCGGTGAGTTCGAAATAGCGTGCCAGCTGTACCACAGGCGACAGGCCGGCTTGCGCTTCCACGTAGCGGGCAAAGCGGCGCCGGTAGCGCTCGATCAGAGCCACGCCCAGGTCGGTTTTCTTGGGAAAGTGGTAATGGATGGCGGCGTTACGCACGCCCAGCTCGCCGCTAATGTGCTGATAGCTAAAGGCATTGAACCCGCGCGAGAGCATCAGCACCTCGGCCAGGTCCAGGATCTTCTTGCGCGTATCGGTGCGCGCGTCGGTTTCAGGCTTCATGCCGCGACTCTACTTACTGGTCAGTAAGGTGTCAATGCAGCCCCGCATGCACATGGACAGCCATGCCGAATACGTTATGATGGAGGCCGAAACGGCCCCAGAACACGCGGTAAATTCAATGAAACTCAAGTTCAGCAAGATGCACGGCCTGGGCAATGACTTCGTAGTCATCGATGGCGTCAGACAAACCGTTACCCTCAGCGCAGAACGCCTGCGCCAGCTGGGCGACCGCCATCTGGGCGTCGGCTTCGACCAGCTGCTGCTGGTAGAGGCCCCGCAGTCGCAGGAAAACGACTTCCGCTACCGCATCTTCAACAACGACGGCAGCGAAGTGGAGCAGTGCGGCAATGGTGCGCGCTGCTTCGTCAAGTTCGTCACCGAACAACGCCTCACCAACAAGCGCGCCATCCGCGTGGAAACCGCGCGCGGTGTCATCGTACCGGAGCTGGGCGAAGGCGGCCTGATCACCGTCGACATGGGCGCGCCGCGCTTTGCCCCGCTGGACATTCCATTCATCGCAGAGGGCGATGCCATCACCCACCCGCTGCAAGTAGGCAACGATTCCATCGACATCAGCGTGGTATCGATGGGGAACCCGCACGCGGTGCAAGTAGTCAGCAACGTGGACACCGCGCCGGTGGCGCAGCAAGGCCCGCTGATCGAGCAGCACAGCCGCTTTCCGGAACGCGTGAACGCCGGCTTCCTGCAGATTGTCAGCCGCCGCGAAGTGCGGCTGCGCGTGTACGAGCGCGGTGCCGGCGAAACCCTGGCCTGCGGCACCGGCGCCTGCGCCGCTGTAGTAGCCGGTATCCGTCGCGGCCTGCTGGACAGCAAGGTTACCGTCCACACCCGCGGTGGCGACCTGCACATCGAATGGCAAGGCGATGGCCAGCCGGTACGCATGACCGGCCCGGCCGTTACCGTGTTCAACGGCGAAATCGAGGTCTGAGCGGCTGCGCGTGCCCGGCACGTCAGCGGCATCAGGCTTGCGTTTGTTCAAGGCGCCTGCCCCGTAGCAGGCGCATGCTTTATCCAACCCCATGCAAGAGGAGCTGCGTAGTGGAAGCTGATGACGTACTGGCGTATCTGGATAGCCATCCGGACTTCCTGTCCGAACACGCCCAACGCTACGGCCTGAAGCCGGTGCAAGAGCGCGTGGTATCGTTTGCCGACCGCCAGCTGCTGGACCTGAAGGACCGCAACCGCCAGCTGGAAGCACGCCTGGCACAGCTGGTACGCCACGGCGAGCAGAACGACCAGACCCTGGCGCGCACCCACAAGCTGAGCCTGGCCTTGATGAAGGCCGCCACGCTAAGCGATGTGCACGCCGCCATCCTGCAGGTGTTTGCCGAGCACTTCGGCCTCAACCGCGTGGCGGTACGGCTGTGGCACGACGCGGCCAGCGATACCCAGCTGTACAACGCCCGCCAGGATGTCCGCCTGCTGGCCGGCAACCTGTCTGCCCCCTACTGCGGCCCCTACGCCAACGACGAGATCATCAGCTGGTTCCCGGCGGTGCCGGTGCTGCAATCGTTCGCCCAGCTGGCGCTGCGCGAAGGCACCGAGCCGTTCGGCATCGTGGTAATCGCCAGCGACGACGCCCAGCGCTTTAGCTTCGACATGCAAACTCACTACCTGGCGCAAATGGGCGAGCTGATTTCGCTGGCCATGCTGCGCGTACTCAAAGCATGAATCCTGCCTTTTCCAGTGCCTTGTTACTACTGCCGCTGGTGCTGTACACCCTGCACGCGCTGTGGCGGCTGATCGCCAGCGACAACCTCACCGCCGCGCTGGCGTTTGCCTTGGCCTTCCTGATGGTCGGCATCGTCTGCCGCCTGGCACTGCCCACGCTGCCGATGGTGCCGGTCTGGCTGCCCCTGCTCTACCCCTACGCCTGGGTCGGCACCGGCGCGCTGCTGCTAGCGCTGGCCACGCTGAAGGTTGGCCGCAACGGCCTGTCGCTGGACGGCATACCGCCGCTATTGCGCGTCTATGTGCTATCGCAGCTGTGCCTGCACGCCGGCGTACTGTTGCTGACGCCGCTGCTGTCCGGCCGCCCGGCGCAAGCCTACGCCATGCTGCCGCCACTGGTAGCGGCAGGTGCCTACCTGATCTACCGCGCCTGCCTGTGGCTGTCGCGCCGCCAGGGCGGCTTCAGCTGGCTAGCGGTACTGGTGGCCACGCTGGCCGCACCGCTGCTGCTGGGCTGGATGGCCGAGCTGAGCGTACCGCTGCTGCTGCGCCACCTGTAAGCCCGCCGGCAACAGACAACACAAAACCCGCCTGCGGACGGAATGCCAGTCAGTTAACGCTGACTGGCGTTTATTTTATTAGGGGTTTGTTGCGTTGAAATGCGCTAGTGTGTCCGCTATGCGGACAATGTTTACATGCCGGTTCCGCCCGGCAAACGGGAAAGGGGGCGGATTGCCGCCCCCTTTTCATTCCCCCGCAACCCGGGGCTGCTCGAAACCCCGTCCAAAATGGCACGCCCCAGGCGCCGCCGAACTCGCCCCTCGCTAACGGCTCGGGGCTCAAACAAATCGGCGTCTTGCGCGTGCGAATCTTCGATTCGCTCAGGACAACCCTGGGGCGCACCATTTTGACCGGCTCGCGCCAACGGGATGGGGCGCTTCACTCACGTCCTGCTACTTGAAACCAAGCACATTCGCCTAACTGACTGGCATTAGCCAACCGGCGGGTTTTGTTTTGGGCTCGGCTACAATCAGCTGCTTTTGAGCACACTGCCGTCCGCGTCCAGCACCGTCAGCGACACCGGAATGGCCGCCGCCACGCTCTGGGTAACGGTGCAGAAATCCTCGAAGCTGTCGAGCAGGCGCGCAAGCTGCGGGTGGCCGGCCGGCGAGCTGCCGCAGCGCAGCGTCACGCTGATGCCGGTCACGCGCATACGGTTACGCTCGTTACGCCCGATAGTGGCGCTGGCCTCACACGCCAGCGGTTCCAGCACGATGTGAAACTTGCGGGCGGCAAACAGCAGGCTGGCGCTGAGGCAGTTGGCCACCGCCCCCACCAGCAGTTGCGACGGCGACGGGCCGGTATCGCTACCCAGCGGCGCCGGCTCGTCGGTGATCAGCACGTGGCCGCCGTCGAAGTGGTTTTCAAAACGGTAATCCTGCAGTTGGGCCAGTGCCACGCGGGCGGTATCGCTCATGCCGGGTCTCCCTTGTTGCTACAGCGTGCGTCCCACTGCGGCCGCCAGTGGCCGCAATGTCGCCAGCAGTTCATCCAGTGCGTCGGGCGTGATCGCCTGTTCGGCATCGCACAGCGCGTGCTGTGGCGCGTCGTGTACTTCCAGCAGCAGGCCATCGGCACCCGCCGCAATCGCCGCGCAGGCCAGCGGTGCCACCAGGCTGGCGCGACCACCGGCGTGACTGGGGTCTACCAGCACCGGCAAGTGGGTTTCGCGCTTCAGCAGCGGGATAGCGCTGATGTCCAACGCGTGGCGACTGGCGGTGTCGAAACTGCGCACGCCGCGCTCGCAAAACACGATGTTGTGGTTACCGCCGATAGCGATGTACTCGGCTGCCATCAGCCACTCGCTGAGGGTGGACGCCACGCCACGATGCAACAGCACCGGCTTGTTGATGCGGCCAACCTCTTTCAGCAACTCCACGTTCTGCATATTGCGCGGGCCGATCTGGATCACGTCCACGTCGTGCTCAAGGAAGGTATCCAGCAGGCGGATATCCAGCAGCTCGCTCACCATCGGCATGCCGTAACGGCGCGCCGCGTCGCGCAGGTAACCGAGGCCGGCCTCACCCACGCCCTGGAAGGCGTAGGGGCTGGTGCGCGGCTTATAGGCACCGCCACGCAGCAGGCGGATGCCGCTTTGCTGCAGGCGCGCGGCCAACGCCAGCATGTGCGCCTCGCTTTCGATGGCGCTGGGGCCGGCGATCAGCTGGATGGCCGCGCCACCAATCTGTACGCCGCGCACCGACACCACGGTGTTGTCGGGCCGTACCTCGCGCGACACCATGCGGTAGTCTTTCAGCACCCGCATGGCACGCTCGACACCGGGCATGGTTTCGAACATGTCGGCCGACAGCACGCGCTCGTCGCCCACGGCACCGATGATGGTGCGCTCGGTACCGCGCGACAGGTGCTCGCTGAGGCCGGCGGCGCGGATCTTGGCCACCACGGCATCGATATGGGCAGGGCTGGCCTGCGCCGCCATCACGATGATCATGCCGCGCTCCGGCTAGATGTTGTCATGCGACAGCCACTTGCCTTCCGGCGCACCACGGTAGTGGTTCATCGCGTCCAGCAGGTCCGGCAGGTTATCGGCCACCACAAACAGGTCGAGGTGGCTCGGGCGCACGAAGCCTTCGTTGACGCCGTGTTTCACCATCGCCAGCAGCGGGTCGAAGAAACCGTCCACATTCAAGAGGCCGATCGGCTTGCTGTGCACCGACAGCTGCGCCCAGGTCAGCATCTCGAACAGCTCGTCGTAGGTACCAAAGCCGCCAGGCAAGGCGATGAAGCCGCCGGACAGGTCTTCCATCAGCGCCTTGCGCTCGTGCATGGTACGCGTGACGTGCAGCTCGGATAGGCCTTGGTGGGCCACTTCTTTCTCTTTCAGGAAGCCCGGAATCACGCCGATGACACGGCCGCCGGCGGCCAGCGCGGCGTCGGCGGCCTCGCCCATCAGGCCGATATTGCCGCCACCGTACACCAGGGTAATGGCGCGGGCGGCCAGGGTACGGCCCAGCTCTTGCGCGGCCAGCTTGTAAGCCAGGCGCACGCCGCTATTGGAGCCGCAAAACAGGCAAACGGATTGGATGCTCATGAGGGTCTTTCTGGCAGCCGCCGGCTGGCGGCCGCCGATTCGTTACAGTACGGCTTGCGGGTAGGCGCCCAGCACCTTCACGAAGGAGGTGCGTTCACCCAGTTCGCGCAAGGCCTGCGCAATATTGTCGCTGCTGTGGTGACCTTCCATGTCGATGAAGAACACGTAGTCCCACAGCCCCGCACGCGACGGCCGCGACTCCAGCTTGGTCATCGAGACACCGTTGGCCGCCAGCGGTTCCAGCAGCGAATGCACGGCGCCGGGGCGGTTAGGGGCAGACACGATGATGGAGGTTTTGTCCTGCGCCGTGGGGCCCACTTCCTGATGGCCCAGCACCAGGAAACGCGTGGTGTTGTTCGGCTCGTCTTCGATGTTCTCGGCCAGCTTGGTCAGGTTGTAGCGTTCGGCTGCAGCCTGGCCGGCAATGGCGGCGCAGTCGGCGTCTTCTGCGGCCAACCTGGCGGCTTCGGCGTTGCTGGCCACCGAAATGCGCTCCACATTGGCCGGCAGGTTCTTGTTCAGCCATTCGTGACATTGCGCCAGCGCCTGCGCGTGGGCGTACACGCGGCGGATGCCGTCCAGCGACGGCGTATTGCGCAGCAAGTGGTGATGAATGCGCAGTACCACCTCGCCGCAGATTTTCAGCGGCGTGCTCACCATCAGGTCCAGCGTGCGGCCTACCGCGCCTTCGGTGGAGTTTTCCACCGGCGCTACCACGTAATCCAGCGCGCGCGATTCCACCAGCCGGAATGCCTCGTCGATCGAACTGCACGCCACGGTTCGCGCGGCGTGGCCAAAGTGCTTCAGCGTTGCCAGCTGGGTAAAGCTGCCTTCCGGGCCCAGATAGGCAATGGACAGCGGCTTTTCCAGCGCCAGGCATTCGGACATGATCTCGCGGAACAGCCGCGCCACCGACTCGCCCGGCAGCGGGCCGGGGTTCAGTGCCTTGATGCGGCGCAGCACCTGCGCTTCGCGTTCCGGCCGGTAGATGATGCCGCCGCCCTTGATCTCGCCGATATCGCGAGCGTGCTGGGCGCGCTGGTTAAGAAGATGGAGGATGTCGACGTCGATCTGGTCGATGGCGTCACGATGCTGCTTGAGGAGGTCGTCTGACACGATTCAGAGGTCTTTCAGGATGACAAATTGGCCTTTTCCGATAGGGTAAGTTTCCGCGAGATAGCCATGCGTCGCAAGCACCGCAGCAATAAAATCGGCACACTCGGCAGCATGCGACACGGCATTATCCATCACCACCAGCCCACCCGGCGCCATGATGCGCGTGATTTCCGGCCAATAGCCTGCATATCTTGCGCGATCGGCGTCCAGGAACAGCATATCCACCGACTCGTCGTCGGCGTCGGCCAGCAGGGAAAACGCGTCGCCGGTGCGGGCATCCACCATATCGCTGACGCCAAACGCCTCCAGCGTGGCGTGCGCCAGCGCCGTTTTGTGCGCCGAGACATCAATGGTGAACACCCTGCCCTTGTGCGCCTTGGCCGCCAGCGCCAGCCACACGGTAGAAAACCCGTTGCTGGTGCCGATTTCCAGCACGGTGCGGGCGCGACGGCTGCGCGACAGCTGATACAGGAACTTGCCGGTATCCGGCGTGATGTTGAGGCGCTTTTCGCGCCGCTCGCTGTGGCTGGCGTCAAACTGCTCGCCCTGTTGCCACAACAGCTGCAATTGTTGCAAATGGGTTTGTGTCAGCATGCTGGCCTCCTTGCGCCATGCTTTTGTCGTGCACAGTGTACGGCAGCGATGCCATGCGGCCAACCCGGCCGCCCTGCTAGAAGCAGCCGGCGATGGTATTGCCCAGGCCCACAATAAAGTCCGGCCGGCTGTAAGCCCACAGGCCGGCCGCCAGCGCCAGCAGCAAGGCCGCTGCCAGCAGCCACTTCACGCCTTGGCCCCCTGCACCGCCACCGGCACTTCCTTCACCGGCAGGTTGGCCGCAGCGGCCAGCACGCCCAGCACCATGGCCATGCCCCATACGATGTCGTAGCTGCCGGTGTGGTCGTAGATCAGCCCGCCCAGCCACACCCCCAGAAAACTGCCGACCTGGTGCGAGAAAAACACCGCGCCCGACAGCATGCCGAGGTTACGCACGCCAAACAGGCTGACGATGACGCCGTTGGTCAGCGGCACCGTGGACAGCCACAGAAAGCCGATGGCGGCAGCAAACAGCGCCACCGACAGCGACGACAGCGGCAATAGCAGGAACAAGCCGATCACCACGGTGCGGGCAAAGTAGATACCGGCCAGCAGGTAAGGTTTGGCGTAGCGGCCACCCAGCTTGCCGGCAGTATAGGTACCGCCGATATTGAACAGCCCGATCAGCGCCAGCGCCATGCTGGCCACGCCGCCGGCCAGACCGTGATCGCGCAGGTAGGCGGGCAAGTGCACACCGATGAACACCACCTGAAAACCGCACACGAAATAACCGGCCATCAGCAGGCGGAACGAGCGCTGCTGCCAGGCCTGGCCAAAGGCACCGACCATACCCTGCCAGATGCTGCCCGTGGCGGCCGGCACCGGCGGCGCCTCGCGGTAGGCGCGCGCCATCGGCGCGGCCAACGGCAACAGCAGCGTGGCCATGGCGGCCAGGATGAGCAAGGCCGGCAGCCAGCCCAGGCTATCGATCAGGCCGCGCTCGATCGGCACCATCATGAACTGGCCGAACGACCCCGCCGCCGCGGTAATGCCCATCGCGCCGGAGCGCTGCGCGTCCGGCACCGCGCGCACGATGACGCAGAACACTACGCTATAGGTGGTACACGACAATGCCAGCCCCAGCAGCAAACCGGCCGAGCCGGACAACAGCCAGCCGGTGCTGGACACCGTCATCAGCAGCAAGCCCAGCGCGTACAGCGCCCCGCCGGCCAGCAGCACCCTGCCCGGCCCGTGGCGGTCGGCAAAGGCGCCGGCAAACGGCTGCGTGGCACCCCACACCAGGTTTTGCAGGCCCAGCGCCAGTGCAAAGGTCTCGCGGCTCCAGCCAAAGGCCTGCGTCATCGGCGGTAGGAAAAAACCGAAACCATGGCGAATGCCCATGCTGAGCGACACGATGGCGCCGGCAGCCAGCAACAACAGGGTGAGCGGGGACAGGTTACGCATCGGCATTCTCCACGGGTAGAACCGGCATCATGCGCCGGAATGGTGCCCGCTTGCCAGCCGGTCACGGCAAACAGACTTGTCAGCCACGCGAACAGCGGGCAACAAAAAGCCCCTTCCGTCTGAAAGGGGCTTTGACACGCAGTTGACCGCGATGCGGCCAACCTGGCGGTGATCAACCGTGCTGACGGGCAAAATCCAGCATGAAATGCACCAGCGCCTTCACGCCTTCGATCGGCATGGCGTTGTAGATGGACGCGCGCATGCCACCGACAGAGCGATGGCCTTTCAGCTGCACCAGGCCGTTTTTCTTGGCTTCGGACAGGAACAGGTCTTCCAGCGCCTCGTCTTTCAGGCGGAACACCACGTTCATCTTGGAGCGGTACGGCGCGTCGATATGGCTGTAGTAGAAGCCGTTGCTGCTATCGATGGCGTGGTACAGCAGGCCGGCCTTCTCTTCGTTACGCGCCGCCATGCCCTTGATGCCGCCCTGGGTCTTCAGCCATTTGAACACCAGGCCCGCGATGTAGATCGGGTAGGTGGCCGGCGTGTTGTACATGGAGTCGGCGTCGGCGTGCACCTGGTAGTTCAGCATGGTGGGCGTTTGCGGCTGGGCGCGGCCCAGCAGGTCTTCGCGCACGATCACCACGGTCAGGCCGGACGGGCCGATGTTCTTCTGCGCGCCGGCGTAGATCAGGCCGAACTTCGACACGTCGATCTCGCGCGACAGGAAGTCGGACGACATGTCGCACACCAGCGGCACGCTGCCGGTATCGGGGATGGCGCTGTACTGCAGGCCGCCGATGGTTTCGTTGGAGGTGTAGTGGAAGTACGCGGCGTCGGCGCGGCACTGCCAGCTCTCCACCGCCGGCACGGTGGCGTAGTTGCTGTCGGCACTGCTGGCTACCACGTTAACGCCGGTATAGCGTTTGGCTTCTTTCACCGCCAGGCGCGACCAGTGGCCGGTATCCAGCACGTCGATCACGCCATCTGCCGGCGCCAGGTTCAGCGGCACCATCGAAAACTGCTGCGACGCCCCACCCTGCATGAACAACACCTTGTAGCCGGCCGGAATCTGCAGCAGCTCGCGCAGGTCCTGCTCGGCGTCGTGGATGATTTCCATGAATTCCTTGCCGCGGTGGCTCATTTCCATCACCGACATGCCGGAGCCGTGCCAGTCCAGCAGCTCGGCTTGCGCCGTGGCCAGTACTTCGTGGGGCAGAACGGCGGGGCCGGCCGAAAAGTTGTACACCTTTGCCATGTCAGACCTCTGTCTCTTTGTCTCTAGTCGTCAAAAAGCCACGCTGGCAGCGTGGCTTGGTGTGTTTAGCTGCCGGTGCTGAGCAGGAAGTGCGCCCGCGCCACCGCTACCGGTTTCTTGCGGTCTTCCTGCCACGCCTCGATCAGGACGTGCGCCACGCGCTTGCCCTGCTTGGTGATCTCGCACTGGGCGTACAACGTCTGGGCCTTGCCCGAGCGCAGGTAGTCCAGCGAGAAATCGACAATCTTCGGGGCTTCCAGCGACTCGCGGTTCCACATCAGGTGCAACAGCGCGGCGTTTTCCAGAAAGCCGCCGATCAAGCCACCGTGCAGCGCCGGCAAGGTGGTGTTACCCACGTTGCGCTCGTAGAACGGCAGCGAAAACAGCAACTCGCCCGCCGCGTCCTCGCCACATTCCACGCCCATCAGGCGGGCGTACGGCACGGCGGCGATCACCTCGGTAAACCGCTTTTCGTCGCGCAGGCGGTTGAAGGTTTCCATGAAGTCGCTCACGGCTTGTCCTCCACCTGCAGCATCGGTTTGGGGTTGGAGTCGCGCATGAAGGTGGCCACACCGTGGGCGATCGGGTCGTCCGGTGACTCGTGATAGCACACGGCACGGGTAAAAGCGATCTGGCTGGCCATGCGGTAGCACTCCGCGGTGCAGTAGATGGCCTTCCCCGGGGTGGCGGCTTTCAGGTAGTCGATACGCAGGTCCAGCGTGGCGATGGTTTCGTAGTCCTGCATATTGGCCGCCACCGATACCGCGCTGGTGGTGTCGACGATGGAGGTGATCACCCCGCCGTGCACCACGCCGGTAGCCGGGTTGCCCACCAGGTCTTCCCGCCACGCCACCCGCAGCGTCGGCTTGCGGCCAACGGTACCCAGGTATTCAAAACCCAGCGTGCGGCAATGCGGCAAGCTGACAAACAGCTCGCCCATTGCCTTCAGCACTTCAGGGTTGGCCGCGTCGGCGTGACTCATTCGGCTGCGCCCTCGCCGGCTTCGGCGGCGCCAGCGTCCACGGCAACGTCGGTCACCTCACCTGCTTCGGCTTCGGCGCTGTCTTCGCTCTCGGCCACTTTCACCAGGCATACCAGCTGCTCGCCTTCGTCCAGGTTGATCAGGCGCACGCCCTGGGCCGAACGGCCGGTTTCGCGGATCTGGTCGACCTTGGTACGGATCAGCACGCCGCCGGTGGTGATCAGCATCACGTCGTCGCTGTCTTCCACCAGGCTGGCGGATACCAGGTTCAGGCCGGTCTTGTCGGTGAGATCCATGGCGATCACGCCCTGGGTGCCACGGCTGGTCTGGCGGAATTCGCCGACACGGGTACGTTTGCCGTAGCCGCCGTCGCTGGCGGTCAGCACTTGCTGCTCGTCGCTGTTGGCCACCAGCAGCGAAATCACCTGCTGGCCTTCTGCCAGCGCCATGCCGCGTACGCCACCGGCGGTACGGCCCATCGGGCGCACATTGGTTTCGTCAAAGCGCACCGCCTTGCCGGCATTGCTGAACAGCATGACCTGGTCGCTGCCGCTGGTCAGCGCGACGCCTACCAGGGTGTCGCCTTCGTCCAGTTTCACCGCGATGATGCCGGCGGTACGCGGGCGGCTGAAGGCCTCCAGCGGGGTTTTCTTCACGGTGCCGTTGCCGGTACACATGAACACGAACGGGCCTTTGACCTTGTCGCTAACCTCGGAGTCGTCGTCCAGCTCCGGCTCGTTACCGGTAAAGGCTTTCACCGGCAGCATGGCGCTGATCTTCTCGCCGTCCTGCAGCGGCAGCACGTTGACAACCGGCTTGCCACGGCTGGTACGGCCGCCCTGCGGCATGTCGTATACCTTGATCCAGTAGCAACGGCCAAAGCTGGAGAAGCACAGCACGTAGTCGTGGGTGTTGGCCACGAACAGCGTGTTGATGAAATCGTCGTCCTTGGTGGCGGCGGCTTGCTTGCCACGGCCGCCACGGCGCTGCGCCTGGTAGTCGCCTACCGGCTGCGCTTTCAGGTAGCCGCTGTGCGACAGGGTGACCACCATTTCCTGCGGCGTGATCAGGTCTTCGATGTTGATATCGCCACCGAACGGCTCGATCTCGGAGCGGCGCTTGTCGCCGTATTGCAGGCGGATGGCGGCCAACTCGTCGTGGATGATCTGGTTGATGCGTTCCGGGCGCGCCAGGATGTCGATCAGGTCGAGGATGATTTCCATGATGTCGCGGTACTCGCCGACGATCTTGTCCTGCTCCAGGCCGGTCAGGCGCTGCAGGCGCAGGTCCAGAATGGCCTGGGCCTGGGTTTCGGACAGGAAGTAGCCGTCGGGGTGCAGACCATAGTTGGCCGCCAGCCCGTCCGGGCGCGCCTGGGTCTGGTCCACGCGCGCCAGCATGCTTTCCACCAGCTCGGAGCGCCAGGCGCGGCCCATCAGCGCAGCTTTTGCTTGCGGGGGCGCTTCGGAGGCCTTGATCAGCGCAATGATCTCGTCCACGTTGGACAGCGCCACGGCCAGGCCTTCCAGGATATGGCCGCGTTCGCGCGCCTTGCGCAGTTCGTAGATGGTGCGACGGGTCACCACTTCGCGGCGGTGACGCAGGAATTCTTCGATGATCTGCTTCAGGTTCAGCAGGCGCGGCTGGCCGTCGACCAGCGCCACCATGTTGATACCGAAGCTGTCTTGCAGCTGGGTCAGCTTGTACAGGTGGTTCAGCACCACCTCCGGCATTTCGCCACGCTTGAGCTCGATCACCACGCGCATGCCGGACTTGTCCGACTCGTCGCGCAGGTCGGAAATGCCTTCGATCAGCTTGTCGCGTACCAGCTCGCTGATGCGCTCCAGCAGGCGGGCCTTGTTCACCTGGTACGGGATCTCGTCCACGATGATGGCCTGGCGGTCGCCCTTGCCGATGTCTTCGAAGTGCACGCGGGCGCGCATGATGGCGCGGCCACGGCCGGTACGGTACGCCTCTTTGATGCCGGCGGTACCGTAGATGATGCCGGCGGTGGGGAAGTCCGGCGCCGGAATGATGTCGATCAGCTCGTCGATGGTCATGTCGCTGTTGGCCAGCAGGGCCAGGCAGCCGTCGATGACTTCGCTGATGTTGTGCGGCGGAATATTGGTGGCCATGCCCACCGCAATACCCGAGCTGCCATTGATCAGCAGGTTCGGAATGCGTGCCGGCAGGATCAGCGGTTCGTGCTCGGAGCCGTCGTAGTTGGGGCCGAAGTCGACGGTTTCCTTGTCGATATCGGCCAGCAGTTCGTGCGCAATGCGCGCCATGCGGATCTCGGTGTAACGCATGGCGGCGGCGTTGTCGCCATCGACCGAACCGAAGTTACCCTGACCATCCACCAGCGGGTAGCGCAGGCTGAAATCCTGCGCCATGCGCACGATGGTGTCGTACACCGCGCTATCGCCGTGCGGGTGGTATTTACCAATCACGTCACCCACGATACGCGCCGACTTCTTGTAGGCCCGGTTCCAGTCGTTCGACAGTTCGTGCATGGCAAACAGCACGCGGCGATGTACCGGCTTGAGGCCGTCGCGCACGTCCGGCAGGGCACGGCCGACGATCACGCTCATGGCGTAATCGAGATAAGAACGACGCATCTCCTCTTCGAGGCTGATGGGAAGCGTTTCCTTGGCAAAAAGCTGGTCGGTCATGGAAATCCGTATCAGAGACAAAAATTATGCCCCATTCTACCACAAAGCCATGTCCGGCATGCCCCTGTGCAATGCGACCCGCCCATGAAAAAAGCCGGCAAAGCCGGCCTTTTTCGGTGCTGCACCCTCACATTTAACGCGTGCCGATGTGCAGCTTTTTCTCCAGACGCGAAATCCCCCACGCCATCAGCATGGTCAGTGCCAGGTAGATGAAGGAAATAGTCAGATACGGTTCCCAGTAACGCGAGTACACACCGGCCACGGTGCGCGCCGCGTACGCCAGCTCGGCCAAGCCGATGGCCGACACCAGCGAGCTGTCTTTCAGCAGCATGATGGCCTCGTTACCCAGCGGCGGCAGCATGCGGCGGAACGCCTGCGGCACGATGACGAACTTCATGGTCTGGCCGTAGCTCAGGCCCAGCGAGCGCGCGGCTTCCATCTGGCCCTTGTCGATGGACTGGATACCGGCGCGGAAGATTTCGGTAATGTAGGCCCCTGCGTTCAGCGTCAGCGCCAGCAGGCCCGACAGGAAGGCCCCGTAGTTCTGGCGCAGGTCACGCGCCAAGTCGCCATCGATCAGCATGCCGTCCACTGGGTGGATCAGCATCGGCATCAGCGCGAAGTGCACCAGCAGGATCTGCACGAACAGCGGCGTGCCGCGAAAGAAGGCCACATAGGCCGCTGACGGCCAGCGCACGCCAAACTTCAACACATACTTGGCCGCGCCGTGCTTGGCCTCAGCCAGACGCGCCATCCCCATGAACAGACCGATCAGCGTCCCCAGCACTACAGCTACCAGGGTAATCCCCACGGTCATCTTGGCACCCTCGACAAACAAGGGTGCGTATTCGGCAATCATGCCCCAACGGAAATCCATGCTCTGCTCCCGGCTTTAAAATAGAAAGCGGCGGATCTGCCCGCAGACCCGCCGCTGATCTTGTTGTTATTTGGCGCCGAAGTATTTATTGAAAATCTGGTCGTACGTGCCGTCAGCCTTGATGGCTTTCAGGCCGGCATTCACCTTGCCTTGCAGTTCGGCATTGCCTTTTTTCACGACAAAGCCGTAGTACTCGGGGGCGAAGCTCTTGGTGTCTTCCACGGTGGTCATACCGTGTTGCGGGTTGTTCTTCACGTAGTTGATGACCACACCGTTGTCACCCACTGCCGCATCCACACCACCGGTTTCCAGCTCTTTGAGTGCCAAAGGCATGTTCTCGAAGCGCTTGATATTGGGGTTGGTCTTGCCCAGCAGTTTCTGCACCACTTCGTCGCCGGTAGTGCCGGTCTGCACGGCCACTTTCTTGTTTTTCAGATCCTGGAACGACTTCACGTCGGACACACCCTTGGCTACCGCAATCAGCTGGCGCGCCTCGAAGTACGGATCGGAAAAGTCCATGCTTTGCTTGCGCTCGTCGGTAATGGTAATGGCCGACGCCAGAATATCGCGGTCACCCTGCTCCACGGTGGCGAACATGCCTTCCCACGGCGTGTTGACGAACTTCACCTTGAAACCGCCCTTGGCCGCTACCGCGCTCAGCACCTCGATATCGAAACCGACGATATCGCCCTTGTCGGTTTGGAATTCGAACGGCGCGTAGCTGGCGTCAGTACCAACGACGTATTCCTTGCCCTCACCCCCCGCTGCGGATGCCTCGGCTTTGGGCGCAGAGGATTCAGCCGCCGCTTCCGGGGCTTTCTGGCCGCAGCCAACCAGTGCAAAAGCAGACAACAGCATACCCGCCAGCAATGTTCTTCTCGTTTGTTTCATCCCTAATCTCCTTGATTTTCGGCGCTGAACCCTTTTCCTTGTGGGAACGGGCTGCGTGCTAATATAGCAACCTCGTTCAGGGGCCACAATGCGAAAAACCCCGAGGCCAAACCAGCAGAATCATTCACATGCAATTTACCCGCACCATTGCGTCCATCGTGGCGCTTAGCCTGGCACTTTCTGCCACGCCAGCCGCCGCCGAAGGCGAAGACGCACCCCTGCCGGGCGATTTCCAGTTGGCACCGGCGGCACGCCCGCCCAAGGCAAAACCACTGAATCTGCCACCGGTCAGCCCTGCCAGCAGTGCCGACAAGGCCGCGGAGCCGGCCCCCAGGGCAGCCGCCACAGCCAAGCGCAGCAAGCACAAGGCCAGCCAGCAGGCACGCAAAGCAAGCAAGCCGCGCGCCAGCAAACCGGCACGCGAAGCACGTCGCCAGCAGGCCGCCAGCAAACCCTCCGCCAAGCGCAGCGCGCAACGGCAAGTAACCGGCAAGCGCGGCCAAGTGAAAGCGCGGCAGATTGCTCGTAGTAAAAAAGCAACGGCACTGAAACGGCCGGCTATCCGCCAAGGTAAAGCGCGCCAGATTTCACGCCAGAACGTCAAACGCAAAAACATCAGCCAGAACGTTGCCCAACGCAAAAAAGCGGCCAAAAAGCCCAAGGCGGTAAAAAAACCGCCGCGCAGCGTTGCCAAAGCAAAAAAGTGACGGCATAATTCGCCTCCTTCGCCGGTGTAGCTCAGTTGGTAGAGCAGCTGACTTGTAATCAGAAGGTCGAGGGTTCGACTCCTTTCTCCGGCACCAAATACGCAAAAGCCCCGCACACACGTGCGGGGCTTTTGTCATTCAGGCTGTGCCACAGCCACACGCGACGCCAGCGCCGCACGCAAGACAAAGCCTGCTTGCAAGGCAAGCAGGCTTTATTTACACGCAGCCGCCACGTCAGAGCTGCCTGCCCTACGCTTCCAGCACCTCACCCTCCTGCTGCAGACGCCACATCTCGGCATAGCGGCCGCCAGCGGCCAACAGCTCGCGATGGGTGCCACGTTCGATGATACGGCCGGCGTCCATCACCAGGATGCAGTCCGCCTCGGCAATGGTGGACAAGCGGTGCGCGATGATCAGCGTGGTACGGTTGGCCGCAATGCTCAGCAGCTCAGCCTGGATGGCTTTTTCGGTCCGCGAATCCAGCGCGCTGGTAGCCTCGTCGAACACCAGCACCGGCGGGTTTTTCAGGATGGTACGCGCAATCGCCACCCGCTGCTTTTCACCGCCGGACAGCTTCAGGCCACGCTCGCCCACCGTGGTGTCGTAGCCGTCCGGTAAGCCCATCACGAAGTCGTGGATATGCGCCGAACGCGCCGCCTCGATCACTTCCTCGCGACTGGCGTCGGGCCGGCCGTAGGCGATGTTGTAGTAGATGCTGTCGTTGAACAGCACCGTATCCTGCGGCACGATGCCGATATGGGCGCGCAGGCTGTCCTGGCTTAGCTGGCGGATGTCGTAGCCATTGAAGGTGATGCGCCCGGCGCTGGCGTCATAGAAACGGAACAGCAAGCGCGACAGCGTGGACTTGCCGGCGCCGCTGGCGCCGACCACCGCTACGGTATGGCCGGCCGGAATCTCGAAGCTGACGTCGTGCAATATCTGCCGCTTGGCGTCGTAGCCAAACGCCACCTGTTCGAAAGCAATGCTCACCTGGCGCGCGTCCAGCGCCACCGCACCGGCGCTATCCGCCACCTCGGCCCCCACATTCAGCAAGGTGAACATGCGCTCCATGTCGGCCAGCGCGTGACGGATCTCGCGGTAGACAAAGCCCAGAAAGTGCAGCGGCGACCACAGCTGGGTAATGAAGGTAGCCACCAGCACCACGTCGCCCACCGTCATTTCGCCGCGCGTCACGCCGCGTGCGGCCAACCACATGATCAGCGTGACGCCGGCCGCAATGATGGCGCCCTGCCCGGCGTTCAGCATCGACAGCGATACCTGGTTCTTGATCGCCGATTGCTCCCACGACGCTAGGTTGCCGTCGTAACGCTGCGTTTCGAAGCGCTCGTTACCGAAGTACTTGACCGTTTCGTAGTTGATCAGCGCGTCGATGGCCTTGCTGTTGGCGCGCGAATCCAGCTCGTTCATGCTGCGGCGGAACACGGTGCGCCACTCCGTCACCGTCAGGGTAAAGGCAATGTAGAGCGCAATGGTGCCGAAGGTCACAATGGCGAACCAGGCGTCGTAGCGGCTGAGCAGAATGCCCACCACCAGCGCGATCTCGATCAGCGTCGGCAGGATGTTGAACACGGTGAAGTTCAGCAAGAAGCCGATACCCTTGGTGCCGCGTTCAATATCGCGGCTCATGCCGCCGGTTTGGCGCTCCAGGTGAAAGCGCAGGCTGAGGCGGAACAGGTGCGAAAACACCTCGCGCGCCACGTTGCGCACCGCGCCCTGCACCACACGGGCAAAGATCGCGTCGCGCAGCTCGCCCAGCACGCTGGACAGCAAGCGCGCCAGGCCGTAGCCGGCAAGCGCCAGCAACGGCACCATCGCCGCGGTAGCCGGCAGCGACAGCTGGTCGACGATGTCTTTCAGGTATAAGGGCGTGGTCACCCCCGCCACCTTAGCCGCAATCAGGCAGCTCAGCGCCAGCAGCACGCGGTGCTTGAAGCGCCACAAGTAAGGCAGCAGCGTTTTCAGGGTTTTCAGATCGTTGCGATCGGCCGGGGGCGGGGTACTGCCGGAAACATAAGGACGCATGCAGGCTTTCGGTCAGGCTGGTTCAGTGCAGTACGCGCGGCGCCAGCAGGTGGAATTCGGGGATATCGGCGTCAAAGGCGTGGCCGTCGTCGGCCTCCATGCGGTAGCTGCCCTTCATGCTGCCGTACGGGGTATTCAGCATGGCACCGCTGGTGTAGCTATAGCTCTCGCCCGGCTGCAGGTGCGGGTGCTCGCCGATTACGCCCATGCCGCGCACTTCCTGCACCCGGCCGGTGGCGTCGGTAATGATCCAGTGCCGCGACAGCAGCCTGGCCGGCGCACTGCCGGTATTGCGGATGGTAATGCGGTAGGCAAAAGCGTAGCGATCTTCGGCTACGCTGGATTCGGCTTCCTGGTAGAAGGCTTCGGCACTCACGGTAATGTGGTAGGTCTGGCTCACGGCAACTCCCGGTAACAACGCAGTCTGGCGCGCCGATGACACGGCGGCGGATGACAATCCAAGCTCGCATTGTAAGCCATCGCCCCCCGCGCCGCGATGGCTTACAATGCCGCCTTTCCCAGCCTTGCCACCGTACACCGCCATGAGCCAATACCGTATTGCACCGTCCATCCTGTCCGCCGACTTTGCCCGTCTGGGCGAGGAAGTGCGCAATGTCATCGCCGCTGGCGCCGACATCATCCACTTCGACGTGATGGACAATCACTACGTACCCAACCTCACCATGGGCCCGATGTTCTGCGAAGCCATCCGCCCGCACAGCAGAGCGCCGATCGACGTGCACCTGATGGTGAAACCGGTAGACGCGCTGGCTGCCGCCTTTGCCAAGGCCGGTGCCGACATCATCACCTTCCACCCGGAAGGCTCCGAGCACATCGACCGTACACTGGGCCTGATCAAGGAAGCCGGCTGCAAAGCCGGCCTGGTGTTCAACCCGGCCACCCCGCTGAGCTACCTGGACCACGTGATGAACAAGATCGACATGGTGCTGATCATGTCGGTGAACCCCGGCTTTGGCGGCCAGAAGTTCATCCCGCACGCGCTGGAAAAAGTGCGCGCCGCGCGCCTGCGCATTGACGAATACACCGCCAAGCACGGCGGCGAGATCTGGCTGGAAGTGGACGGCGGCGTGAAGATCGACAACATCGCCGAGATCGC
Organism: Vogesella urethralis; assembly: GCF_007644045.2. Taxonomy (GTDB): domain Bacteria; phylum Pseudomonadota; class Gammaproteobacteria; order Burkholderiales; family Chromobacteriaceae; genus Vogesella; species Vogesella urethralis. The sequence goes on along the minus strand of NZ_VMDW02000118.1, from coordinate 24,366 downwards.
CGCCGCCGGTGCCGACACCTTCGTCGCCGGCAGCGCCATCTACAACACGCCGGACTACAAGGCCACCATCGATGCCATGCGCGCCGAGCTGGCCAAGGTTGGCCGCGCGTGAACGGCTATCTGGTCACCGGCGCCTCGCGCGGGCTAGGCGCCGCGCTGGTAGCGCAGCTGCTGGCCGACGGTGGCCGCGTGGTGGCGATCGCGCGTGACTGCAGCCCGCTGCCGGCGCACCCTCAACTGGCCACTATCGACGCCGACCTGGCCGACAGCCAGCTGCTACCGCTGCTGGCCGAGCGCGCGCTGGCCCAGTTGGCCGGCTGTACCAGCCTGACGCTGATCAACAACGCTGGCACCGTGCAGCCCATCGCCAGCGTCGGCAGCTTTGCCGATGGCTCGGCGGAGCAGGCGCTGGCGCTGAACCTCACCGCCCCCGTCGTGCTGTGCAACGCTTTTGTGGCGCACAGCGCCGGCTTTGCCGGCCCGCGCCGCGTGCTGAATATTTCGTCCGGCGCTGCGGCCAACCCTTACCCGGGCTGGGCGGTGTACTGCGCCAGCAAAGCCGGGCTGGACCACTTCACCCGCACGCTGGCGGTGGAGCAACAAACGGCGGCCAACCCGGTGCTGGCGGTGTCGCTGTACCCCGGCGTGGTGGATACCGGCATGCAGGGCGAGATCCGCGCCGCCGACCCGGCACACTTCCCCAACCTGCCGCGCTTCACGGCGCTGAAGGCCGACGGCCAGCTGACGCAGCCCACCGACTGCGCCGCGGCCATCTGCCGCTACCTGGCCAGCCCGGCGTTCGGCAGCCAGCCGGTGGTAGACATCCGCCAGCTGTAAACCCGGCCACCAGCACGTAAAAAAGCCGCCCTGATCGGGCGGCTTTTTGCTGGATGCTGCGCTTATTGACGCGGTTTTTTCAGCGGCGGCTTGGCCGGCTTTTTCGCCTTGGCAGCCGGCTGGGCTGGCACTGCCGGCACCGCCTCGGCGGCTGCGTCGGCTGGCGGTTCAGTCACGGCGTCGGCAGCCTCGTCATCGGCCTGCGCGCTACCGCGGCCGAACAGGGTGAACCAGTCCGGCGCCTTCAGCTGCTCCGGCGTCAGCTCGTTGGCCGCATCCGGGCGCAGGGTGAACACCGGCTGGCCATGGTTGCTCATCGCCAGCTGCGACTTCACCACGATGCGCAGCCCCGGCACCTTGGGCAGCGTCAGCGTGCGCTGTTCCTGCATGCCCAACAGCTGCGCCTGACGGCTGATCAACAGGTCGGTCTGGCTGTCGGATTGCAGCGCTTCGCGGCTGCTTTCCACGTCAGCCAGCATGTCGGCCGCAAATTTTTTCACTTTGTCGTTCTGGCTGTAACGCTGCACCCGCTCCAGTATGCCGCCCGCCATGTCGCGGCTGAGCGCGGCATCGGCCGCCGGGTCCAGCGCCAGGCGAATGCGGTAGCTAGCGCCCAGCTGGCGGTCTTGCTCGCTCAGCGGCTGGAAGGTGAAGGCTTTCTTTTCCACCGCAGCGTAAGCCTCGCCAATGATCAGCGGCATGTCGCGCAGGATGGCGCGTACCGGCAGGTCGGCCACTTTGTCTTGCGGGGCGCTCACCTTGATCAGCTTGCCCTTCAGTTGCGGAAAGGCCAGATCCACGGCCGAGGCGTCTACCCAGGCGGTGAGTGACGCAATGTCGAACAGCATCGGCACCCGCACCCAGCTTTCCAGGTTGGGGCGGGCAAAGCGCAACGTTGGAACCAGCTCGATGCGGTTGGCCGGCAGGTCCATGGCGCCGCTTACCTGCATGCTAAACGACTTCGCCACCTCGCCCACCAGCTCCTTGCCGGCCAGGCGGCCCAGCTCGTCCGGCACTTGCAGCTCGGCTACACGCACATCGCCGCTGAAGTTGTAACGGCTGTCCATCGCGTTGTGTTGCAGCGTGTAGATGGCCGCAGCGTCGGCGCTCTTGCCGTCCAGCGGCGCGGTGGCGCAGCCGGTGAGGGCAACGGCGAGCATGACGGACAAGGCAAGACGGCGGGGGGTAAACATGGGCATCTCCGGGCCGGCTGCGCGCGCAGCCGCATGACAAAAGAAAGCGGGGATGATAGACAAGCCCGCCCGGCGGCACAAGGCCGGGTGCCATCCTGTACAATGGCTGGCCTCTCTGCCTTACGCGACAACCATGAACCTCAAACACATCAAAGCCATCGCCTTCGACCTGGACGGCACCCTGGTGGACTCCATTGCCGACCTGGCCGCCAGCGCCAACGCCATGCGCCAGGCGCTGGACCTGCCGCAGCTGGACGCCGAGCGCATCAAAAGCCACGTCGGCGACGGCGTCGCCAGCCTGGTGCACCGCGCACTGACCGACGACAAGGACGGCCAGGCCGACGAGGCACTGTGGGCCAAGGGCTTCACGCTGTTCATCCAGCATTACCACGCCCACCTGACCGTACACACCCGCATGTACCCCGGTGTGGCCGAGGCGCTGAACCTGCTGCGCAGCCTGGAGCTACCGCTGGTGGTGATCACCAACAAATCGCACCGTCTGGCCGTGCCGCTGCTGGCCGAGCTGGGCATCGACAGCGCCTTCAGCATGATTCTGGGCGGCGACAGCCTGCCGGAGAAAAAGCCGTCGGCGCTGCCACTGCTGCACGCTGCGGCGGTACTGAACGTCAAGCCACAAGAGATGATCATGGTTGGCGACTCGGAAAACGACATCCTGTGCGCCAACAAGGCCGGCGCGCTGGCGGTGGCCGTCAGCTACGGTTACCGCGATGCGGCCACGCTGGGCGCCGACCTCACCGTGGATAGCCTGGTCGAGCTGTTTGCGCTGCTGAAAAAATCGGGCGACCCGCACGCCAACGTGCGCATGTAATGCTGCACTGCCGCGCCGCCTGTACGGCGGCCGGCTTTTGCGACACAATAGCCCTGCATACCCAACCAACCGATAGCCTGCTTACATCATGAAATTCCTGCCCAATCGTGCCAGCTGGCGATGGCAACGCTAGTCCTCCCCTCGCCGCCTCCCTCAAGACCGCACTGACACCATTGGACACTAGCATGACACCGCAAGCCTTCAACGAGCTGGCCCAGGCCGGCTACAACCGCATTCCCGTTACCCTCGAACTGTTCGCCGACCTGGACACCCCGCTGTCGGTGTACCTGAAGCTGGCCAACCAGCCCTACTCCTACCTGCTGGAATCGGTAGTAGGCGGCGAGCGCTCCGGCCGCTACTCCTTCATCGGCCTGCCGGCCACCACCCGCCTGCGCGTGCAAGGCCACAGCGTGCAGGTGGAATACGGCGACAAGGTGATCGAACGCTACGAGGGCAACCCGCTTACCTTCATCGAAGAGTTCAGCCAGCGCTTCAACACCCCGCCTATCGCCGGCTTACCGCGTTTTACCGGCGGCCTGGTGGGCTACTTCGGCTACGACACCGTGCGCTACGTGGAGCGCCGCCTGGCCGCCACGCAAAAGCCCGACCCGGTGGGCACCCCCGACATCCTGCTGATGCTGTCCGAAGAGCTGGCGGTGGTGGACAACCTGTCCGGCAAGCTGTACCTGGTGGTCTACGCCGACCCGGCGGTGCCGAACGCGCTGCCCAAGGCCAACGCCCGCTTGGCGCAGCTGCGCGCCCGCCTGCGCGACAACGTGGCCATCCCGCTGTCGCTGCCGTCGGCGCAGACCACCGCGCAAAGCGAGTACGGTGAAGAGGCGTTCAAACGTGACGTGGCCAACGCCAAGCACTACATCCTGGACGGCGACATCATGCAGGTGGTGCTGGCCCAGCGCATGAGCATGCCGTTTACCGACTCGCCGCTGTCGCTGTACCGTGCGCTGCGCAGCCTGAACCCGTCGCCGTACATGTTCTTCTACCACTTCGACGACTTCCACGTGGTAGGCGCCTCGCCGGAGATCCTGGTACGCCGCGAGAACGACACCGTCACCGTACGCCCCATCGCCGGCACCCGCCCGCGCGGCAAAACGCGCGAAGAAGACCAGGCACTGGCGGAAGACCTGCTGGCCGACCCGAAAGAAATCGCCGAACATGTGATGCTGATGGACCTGGGCCGCAACGACGTTGGCCGCGTGGCCGATACCGGCAGCGTGAAGATCACCGACAATATGGTGATCGAACGCTACTCGCACGTAATGCACATCGTGTCCAGCGTGGAAGGTACGGTGAAGCCGGACGTCTCCAATATCGATATCCTGAAAGCCACCTTCCCGGCCGGCACGCTGTCCGGCGCCCCGAAAGTGCGCGCCATGGAAATCATCGACGAGTTCGAGCCCACCAAGCGCGGCGTGTACGGTGGCGCCGTCGGCTACCTGGGCTTTACCGGCGACATGGACCTGGCCATTGCCATCCGCACCGCCGTCATCAAGAACGAGGTGCTGTACGTGCAGTCCGGCGCCGGCGTGGTGGCCGATTCGGTACCGCAGTCGGAATGGGAAGAAACCCAGAACAAGGCCCGCGCCGTGGTGCGCGCCGCCCAGCTGGTACAAGACGGCCTGGACGCCTGATCGCACTTTGGTCACAAAAAAGCCGCCCACTTGCCAGTGGGCGGCCTTTTCACGGCCGCACCGCGCCAGACGGCTCAGGCAGGCTGCACGCCCTCGCCGGTGCGCTGCTGCAGCCATGCGGCCAACTGTGGCGCCGACATCGGGCGGGCATAGTAGTAACCCTGCACCTCGTCGCAATGCAGCCGGCGCAGCTGCGCCAACTGGTGGGCGGTTTCCACCCCTTCGGCAATAGTGACAAAGCCCAGCGAGCGCGACAGGCTGACGATGGCCTCCACGATGGCGGCGCCGCGCGGGTCGTTGTCCAGATCGAGGATGAAGCTGCGGTCGATCTTCAGGCGGTCGATGGGGAAGCGGCGCAGGTAGTTCAGCGACGAATAGCCGGTGCCGAAGTCGTCGATCGACAAGCGCACGCCCAGCGCGTGCAAGCGCTCCATCAGTGCCAGCGCCTCGTCCGGGTCGTTCAGCACCACGCTTTCGGTCAGCTCCAGCTCCAGGCACGCGGCCGGCACGCCGGCCTGTTGCAGGCAATCCTGCACCTGCTGCACCAGCTGCGGCTGGCGGAATTGCAGCGCCGACAGGTTGACCGCCACCTGCGGTACCGCCACGCCGGCCTCGCGCCAGGCCGCCAGCTGGCGGATGGCCTCGTGCATTACCCAGCTGCCCAGCGGCACCACCAGGCCGCTTTCTTCGGCCAGCGGAATGAACTCGCCCGGCGCAATCATGCCCAGCGCCGGGTGCTGCCAGCGCACCAACGCTTCCACGCCCACCAGCTGCCCGTCCAGCGTGCATTGCGGCTGGTAGTGCAGCAGCAGCTCGCCCTGGCTGATGGCGTTGCGCAAGTCGGCCTCCAGTCGCAAACGGTTGACCGTGCGCTGCTGCATGTGGCTGGCAAAGAAGCGGAACCCGTTGCGGCCTTCGTCCTTGGCGCGGTACATGGCGGCGTCGGCACTGCGTAGCAGCACTTCCAGCGTGTCACCGTCGGTGGGCGCCATGGCAATGCCGATGGATGGCGTCACCACCATGTCGTAGCCGGCAATCTGATACGGGCGCGACAACTCGGCCACCACCTGCTCGGCCCAGTGCGCGGCTTCGGCTTCGCCGGTTTCCGGCAGCAGCACGATGAACTCGTCGCCACCCAGCCGTGACAGCGTATCGCGCTCGCGCACCAGGCCGGCCAGCCTGCGGCCAACCTGCTGCAGCAGCAAGTCACCCACACTGTGGCCCAGCGTATCGTTGATGTTCTTGAAACGGTCCAGGTCGATGAACATCAGTGCCAGCGTAGTGCCGTGGGCACGCAGCATGGTCAGTGCTTGCGCGGCGTGGTCGCCCAGCAAGGCACGGTTGGCCAGGCCGGTCAGGTTGTCGTAGTACGCCAGGCGGCGGATGTACTCTTCCGACTCCTTCTGGCTGCTGATATCGCTGAACACGCTGATGTAGTGGCTGATCTGGCCGTCGTCGCCACGCACGCAGGAGATGGACTGCCACTCCGGGAAAATCACGCCATCTTTGCGCCGGTTCCAGATTTCGCCCTGCCAGTGGCCGTTGGCTTCGATTTCTTGCCAGATACGCTGGTAAAAAGCCGCGTCGTGGCGGCCGGAAGACAATACGCTGGGACGTTGGCCGCGCACATCGTCCAGCGTGTAGCCGGTGATACGGGTAAACGCTGCATTCACCTCGATGATGCGCTGATGGCCGTCGGTAATCAGGATGCCGTTATGCGCCGCCGCCATCACCCTGGCCCACAAGGCCAGCGCTTCTTCGTCACGCCGGCGCTGGGTAATGTCGCGCGACACGATGATGCAGCTTTCGTTGCCGCCGGGCGACAGCTTGCGCGCTGCCGACAGTTCGAACCAGTGCACGCCGCCGGGCAAGGTCAGCATGATCTGGCGCCCGAACGATTCGCCATCGCGCAACGCCTCCAGCAGCACCTGGGCCACTACCGCTGCCTGCTCGGCCGGCATCACCTCGTGCACGTACTTGCCCAACAGCATGTCGCGCGGCGACACCAGCTTGTCGCTGGCAGTATGCGACCACACTTGCAGGTATCGGCCATCGGCGCTCAGTTCGAACAGCAAATCGGGGCTGGCCTGCAGCAAGGCCTCCTGCTCCATCGCCAAACGGGTGGCGCGCCGCTCGCGCTCGGCCAGTTCGGCCAGCATCTGCTGCAACTGCTGTTGCATGGTGTTGAACGCTTCGCATACGGCGCGGGTTTCGCGCAGGCCCTGCACCGGCAACTGTGGCGCATGGCCGTCGCGCGCCAGCTGCAGCGCGGCGGCTTGCAGGTTGGCCAGTGGCTTGGCCACGTACAGCCAGATCAGCAGGTACAACACCAGCAGCAAGGCCACCAGCATCAGGCCGGGCAACACAAAGCTGCCGCGCAGCTTGCTGCGCTCCATCGCCATCTGTGCCGACAGATCGTACTTCAGCAGCAGCATGCCGCGCGGGCTACCGCGCAAACCAGTGGCCCCGTCATCGGGCACCGACACCGCCAGATGGAACAGCAAGGCGTCCGGGTCTGGCTGCAATACGGCCAGGCTGTGCTGGCTGGCCTGGGCCAGCAAACCGGCGGGCACATCGTCCAGGCTGGCCAGCGCACGACCAAGCAAGCGCGGGTCGCTGGCGTAGGCGATCTGCCCGCGCTGGTTGGCCACCGCCAAACGCACCATGCGGGCATCGGTTGCCAGCAGCATGATGGTATCGCTGATCTGGCCGGGCGTAGCGCGGGTCAGCTCCTGCAACAGGTGGTAGGCGTCTTTCTGTGCGGTAAGGCTGACGTCACGCATGGCCTGCTGCTGCCGGCCCTGTTCGGCCACACCGTAGGCGCCGAGCATGGTCAGCAACAGAAACAGGGTGACCGTCAACGGCAACAGCGTTCGTAGCGAGTAACGCATGTCAGCCCTCCCGCACAAAATCGGGCACGGCCAGTTGGCCCTGCTTGACCGGGCGCAGCAGCAAGCCGGCACGGTACATCACATCGGTCAGGCTGCGCGCCTCCTGGTCCAGGCGGCCTGCCAGCCATTGCCGGTTTTGTTCGCGGTCCGGCAATTGCATGCCGGCAAAGATGGGGGCCAGTTCGGCATGCGGCACGCCCAGCTGGGCTGCCATGTAGTCGCGCCCTTCAGCGGGTTGGGCTCCATAGCGCTGCAGCATGGCAAAGTGGCTATCCACCAGTTGCTGCAAACCGTGACGCGAACGGGACAGCACATCCTCACGCACGGCCAGCACATCGACAATGCGGCCGGGAATCTCGGCACTGCTGAACAGCTGGCGGGCACCACGGGCGCGCAGCCGGCTGGCTTGCGGCTCCATGGTAACCAGCGCGTCAACCTCGCCGGCATCGAACGCGGCCTCGTGTTCGTCCAGCAGCAACGGTACCAGCTGTACCTGTTCGCGGCGCAAGCCGGCCTTCTGCAGCAAGGCATCGAGCATGACTGCACCCACCGCACTGCCTTCCACCCCCACCCGCTTGCCTGCCAGTTGCGCCAGACTGGTGATGCCACCCCGCCCCAGCACAACGTCGGCACCGTGCGAGACATCCAGCACGGCAATCACTTTCAGCGGTATACCCTCCGATAGTGCCGTCACCACCTCGTCCAGCGTCAGGCAGGCGCCATCGAGCATGCCGGCACTAAGGGCGCGGATGGCTTGCGTGGACGAACTGATGCGCAATAGGCGCACCTGCTGCTGCGGCAACACGCCACTGTCGACAGCCCAGGACAGGAACAGATACCCGGGCCAACCATTGCTACCGATACGCAGCAAGGGTTCCTGGGGGACGCAACCGCCAGCAAGCGTCGCGGCGATGGCAGCTGCCACGGCCATCAGGCAACGGCGACGCTGGACGTTGAAGTGTGAATCGGACGGGCAAGAATCTTCCATCAGGCGGAACCGGCGTTCATTATTTACCTGATGATAGCGAAACAATCGTTAGTTTTTATAACAGCATCAATCAAGTTAGGGCAAAAAACCCCCACAGCATCAAGATTGTAGCCACTGGCGCACAGTCTGCCGTGCTTGCAACAGCATGCTGCCGTACAGCAATGCAATGCCCTGCGCCTCGGCGCGGGCGATTTCGCTGTCGGTGGGCGGGTACAGCGTGGCCAGCATGGCGCGGGCGTGCAGGCCACCCAGGCTGGCAGCGCTGTCCAGTTTGAACAGGTTGTCGAGGCCGACGCCACGATGGTGCAGCGAGGTAGGCGCCGTGGTCTTGCACTCCACCAGGAACAGGCGGTTGTTACACAGCACCGCCACGTCGTATTCGTTGGCCACGTCGTCGTGGTTGATCTTCACCCCCACCGCCGCGTCGCTGATCGGCAACGCCGGCAGCAGGCTGGCCACCTCGGCCAGCAGCCACACTTCCAGCCAGCCGCCGCCCAGAAAAAAGCGCGCCGACGCGTCCTGGCAGCGCATATGGCCCAGCGGGTCGAAGCTGACCAGGCCGCAGCCATCCAGCCACGCCCGCAGTGCCCGCTCGCCACGCGGCAACGGCCGGCGGCTGAACTGGCGCGCGTCCAGCTCGTTGCACAGCCGGTTCAGCAGCGACAGCGCCTGCGGCCGCGCCACCGCCAGTTCGGCCAGGCCCGCAGCCAGCGCTTCCAGCCGGGCATGACGCTGGCTCAGCCGGTAATGCACGTGCTCGATGCGGCTGCCGTACAGCGCAAAGTACGCTTCCAGCGTCAGGCCGTCGGCAATGTCGCTACCGCTGTGCACGCGGGTGTGCTCGCCGCCCAGCAGCCAGATCAGGCGGTCGGTTTTCGCTTCCACGCTCATCAGCGGCAAGTGGCGCTCGCGCGCCAGGTCGTAGGCCAGGGCGGCCTGCACCGGCGACGCGGCGCTGATATTGAACGCCACCGCGCCCTGCGCCAGTGCGGCCAACTGCTGGCGCAAGGCCAGCGGCTGGCTGTCGGGCGGCAGCGTCACCACCGTCACCGCCAGGTGCTGGCTGCGGCAGACGCCGGCGATGTCGGTGGCCAGGCCCAGCGCGCTGCGCGGGCACAGCAGGCTGACCTGATGAATGCCGAAACGGCGGTCCAGCGCCGGGGTGATGATGTCGCTCTCGACGTGATCGACAAAAGCCAGCAGGTGCATGGCGAAGCCTCGAAAAAAACCAGCCTGCATCTTAGCTGGCGGCCAGCCCCTCGACTATGGCTTACGATCAGGCCAAGTAAAACAAACCCCCCTGCCGACAATGGCGAGGGGGTTGGCCGCCAGCCCGTTCGGGCGGTGTGGCAGGCTTAGCGCAGGAAGGCCAGCGCCGGCAGGCGGCGCAGCAGCAGCCAGTCCAGCACCAGGATGGCGACAAACGAGGCACCTACCAGCGGGAAGGCCAGCCCCAGCGCCAGCATGATCAGCAGCGCGCCTTTCCACAGCGGCGTGTCCGGCGCGTCGGTGGGCGCGCCCAGGCGGCCGGCCGGCTTGCGCTGCCACCACATGATGATGCCGCTGACGCTGCCCAGCAGCACCAGCAGGCAGATGGCCGCCATCAGCAGCTGGTTGGCGAGGCCAAAGAATTTGCCCTCGTGGATCACCACGCCGAACTCGACCACCTTGGGTACCAGCGCGTAGTCCTTGAAGCGGATGTCGGCCAGCACCTTGCCGCTGTACTGGTCGATGTGCAGCGTGGCCTCGTTGCGCGGGTCGTCGGGGAATACCGACACGGTAAACACGCCTTCGTCGCCGTCCGGCAGCGCGATGTTATAGCCGGGCACCACGCCACGGGCGTTGGCGGTGTCCACCACCTGCTGCAGCGCAATCTGCGGCGTAGCCGCTTGCGGTGCGGCGCCTTTGTGCGCGGCGTGCGGGTCGGTGGATTTGGGCAGCGGGCTGGGCTCTACCGCCCACGGCACGATTTTTTCGGCGGTGCTGTTCAGGCTGATGGCCTTTTTGTCGGACTTGGGCACGTCGTCCCACATCTGCGCCGGGAACTGGCTCCACACCGCGGCAAACTTCTCGCCCCAGTAGCCGGTCCAGGTCAGGCCGGACAGCAGCATGAACAGCAGGAAGATGGCGCTCCAGAAACCGGTAACGGCGTGGATGTCACGCCAGAAGGCGCGGCCGCCGGCGCTGAAGCGCGGCCAGAATACCGCCAGCTTGCCGCGCCCGCGCGGCCACCACAGGTACAGACCGGACACCAGCAGCACCAGCGCCCAGCTGGTGGCCAGCTCCACCAGCAAGTCGCCCTGTTTGCCGATCAACAGCTCGCCGTGCAGTTTCAGCATGATGGCTTGCAGGTTGTTGTTCTCGTCCAGCGCGCCCAGCACGGTGCCCTGATATGGATCGACGTACACACCGAGCTTGGCCTCGGCGGTTTTGATAATCACCTTGGCGCTGGCGTCGGCTGCGGCCGGGGGCTGATAACGCAGCACGCTGGCGCCCGGGTACTGCGCCTTCACCGCCGCCACCAGGTGGTCGGCCGGGTGCGCCGGGGTGCTGGCGGCCGGTACCGTCAGCAAGCTGCCGTACATCAGTTGGTCCAGCTGCGGCTTGAACAGGTACACCATGCCGGTGATGGCCAGCATGATCATGAACGGCGCCACCAGCAGGCCGGCATAGAAATGCCAGCGCCAGGCCACCGTGTAGTAACGGGGGGTTTTCTTGTCGGCAATGACGGCCATCGTCGTACTTTCAATAAGGGAAGGCCGGCATTGTTAAGGTTGGCCGCAGCCGCCACAAGGCGGTGCGACACTATGCCGCAGGCGGCAAATCGCCGCGCTCAGGCGCTGCGTGCCGCCTGCTGCGTGGCGCGGATGTCGGCCAGCAAGGCGGCCAGCTCGGCCAGGCCGTCTTCCCACTGTGTATGGCCGGACGCCACATTGATATGGCCGGCACCGCGCAGCCAAACCAGCGGCGCCTGCCACAGCGCCGCCATGCGCGCGCTACGCAGCGGCAGGCTGAACGGGTCGCTGTCGCTGGCCACCACACGGGCGGCAAACGGCAGCGCCGCCTGCGGCAGCGGCGCAAACGGTTGCAGCTGGGCCGGGGCGCTGGCGCGCTCCACGTCGGCCGGGGCTACCAGCAGCGCGCCGGCCAGCTTGTTGCCGTAGCGTGCCGCATAGTGCGCCACGGTGGCGCAGCCCAGGCTGTGCGCGATCACCACCACCGGCTGGCGGGCGGCGTTGACCGCTGCGTCCAGCGCGGCCAGCCAGTCGTCCAGCTGCGGCGAGTGCCACTCGTGGTTGGCCACGCGTTGCGCACCCAGCAGCTGCTGCCAGTGGCTCTGCCAGTGCTCGGGGCCGGAGTTGTTCCAGCCCGGCTGGATGATGAAGTCGAAACCGGAAAGATCGTGCGCCATGGTGAGGCTCCGCAATGTCATGCCGTCACCATAGCAGGCGTGCTTTATTTCCAAAAATACTGTTTTATTGTTTTTTTATTTCTCACAGCAATATAAACAAACCCGGCAGCCGGCAGGCCTTCTGCTAAAATCGCTGCCTGCCTTGGTGCCTGCCGGTGATAGCCGGCGGGTTAAACGGGAAACAGCGTCAGCTGTGCTGCCCCCGCAACGGTGTGTTTCTTTCAGGCTGCCCCGCGCAGCTGCCCGGCCCCTGCGCCACTGTACCAGCCGGTACGGGAAGGCGGGCCTGCGGCGAAACCAGCCCGGATACCGGCCACGGCAAGCTGTGCGCGGCCACCCCGTTGGCCGCACCGAACAACCATGCTGCGGAGGGCGGCATGCGGCCAGCCTTCTGCCCGCCTGCCCTTCGCCGCCATCCGGCTTTCCTTATGTCCGTTACCGTTGCATCACCGGCCAGCCGCGCGGTGCTGCCCCCTGCCTTGTTATTGCCGCTGTTGGCCGCCATCAGTGCCGGCGTGGTGCTGCTGGCCTGTGCCAGCGGCAGCGTGTCGCTGAGTGCCGGCCAGCTGTGGCAGGCGCTGCTGGGCCACGGCGATGCGCTGTCCGGCACCCTGCTGCAGCTGCGGCTGGAGCGCGCCCTCACCGCCTGGATTACCGGCGCCGCGCTGGCACTGGCCGGCCTGCTGATGCAATCGCTACTGCGCAACCCGCTGGCCGACCCCTACGTGATGGGCGTGTCCGGCGGCGCCTCGGTGGGTGCGCTCACCGCGCTGTGGCTGGGGCTGGCGGTGTGGCAGGTAGACCTCGCTGCCGTTGTCGGCGCGCTGGGGCTGTCCGGCGTGCTGTTCTGGCTGGCGCGGCGCGACTTTGGCCGCAGCAGCGGCACCGTGTTGTTGCTGCTGACCGGCGCGCTGCTGTCTACCGCCTGCGGCGCGGTGATCTCGCTGTTGCTGACCATCGCGCAGGACAACCAGCTGCGCGGCATGGTGTTCTGGCTGGTGGGGGACTTGTCCGGCACGCCGCTGCGGCCGTGGCCGTGGCTGGTGCTGCTGCCAGCCATGCTGCTGGCCTGGTGGCAGGCGCCCGCCATCAACCTGCTGGCGCTGCACGGTGACCACGCCGCCACGCTGGGCGTGCCGCTGGCCGGCCTGCGCCGCTTGCTGTTGCTGCTGTCGGCCACGCTCACCGCCACCGCTGTCAGCCAGGGCGGCAGCATCGGTTTCGTTGGCCTGATGGTGCCGCACGCCTGCCGCCTGGTGTGCGGGCCACACCTGCGCCACCTGCTGCCCGCCAGCATCCTCACCGGCGCCACGCTGCTGGTGCTGGCCGATATGCTGGCGCGCACCGTCGTGGCGCCGATGCAGCTGCCGGTGGGCATTCTCACCGCGCTGCTGGGCGTGCCGGTGCTGTTCTGGCAGCTGTCGCGCGCGCGCCGGAGGCTGGCATGATGCTGCACACCGACAACCTGGGCATTCTGCAAGGTCAGCGCCACCTGCTGCATCAACTGGACTGGCAAGTACACGCCGGCGAAGTGTGGTGGATCGCCGGCCGCAACGGCTGCGGCAAAAGCACGCTGCTGGCCACGCTGGCCGGGCTACGCGCGCCGGCAGCGGGCCATATCACGCTGTGCGGCCAACCTTTGACCACCACCGCACCGCGCCTGCGTGCCCAGCGCCTGGCGCTGCTGCCGCAAGCCAGCCACGACGCGTTCGACTACGCGGTGGCTGACGCCGTCGCCGCCGCCCGCTTTCCGTGGCCGGACGACGGCCGCATCCCGGCCCGGCTGGCCGCGGCGCTGGACGCCTTCGACCTGGCACGCCTCGCCCACCGCCCGCTACAGGCGCTGTCCGGCGGCGAACGCCAGCGCGTGGCCCTGGCCAGCGTGATGATGCAAGACAGCCCGCTACTGCTGCTGGACGAACCCACCAACGCGCTGGACCTGGCCCACCAGGCCGCGCTGCAAACGCAGATCCGCCGCTGGCAGGCCGACGGCAAAGCCGTGCTGCTGGTCAGCCACGACCTGCAATTTTCCCCCGCCGTCGCCAGCCATGCCTTGTTGCTGGATGGCGCCGGCAACGCCGCCCGCTACCCGATTGCCCAGCTGGACGCCCACGCGCTGGGCGACGTGCTGGGCTACCCGCTTACCCGTATCACCCACGCAGGCCACCCCTGCTTTTTACCCGGACACCCCACATGAGCCACACCGACGACCAAGGCCGCAGCGAGCGCCATAACGCCCGCATGGCGCGCAAAAAAGCAATCATGGACGCCCGCATTGCCGCCGCCGACGAACACCGTGGCGTGTTCATCGTCAACGCCGGCAACGGCAAAGGCAAAAGCTCCAGCGGCCTGGGCATGGTGATGCGCGCGCTGGGCCACGACATGCAGGTTGGCGTGGTGCAGTTCATCAAGGGCGCGATGGAAACCGGCGAGGAACGCTTCCTGCGCCGCTTCCCCGAGCAGGTGCAGTTCCACGCCATGGGCGAGGGCTACACCTGGAACACGCAAGACCGCGACCGCGACATGGCCCGCGCCGCCGAAGCCTGGGCCAAGGCGCGCGAGATGCTGCAAGACCCGGCTATCGGCCTGGTGCTGCTGGACGAGCTGAACATCGCGCTGAAATACAAATACCTGGACGTGGACCAGGTGCTGGACGACATCCTGGCGCGCCCGCTGCACCAGCACGTGATCGTGACCGGCCGTGGCGTACCGGACGCGGTGGTGGAAGCCGCCGATACCGTCACCGACATGACGCTGGTGAAGCACGCCTTTGCCGCCGGCATCGCCGCGCAGCCCGGTGTGGAGTGGTAGGCTCCGGCTGCCAGATTGCCGCCACGGCATTTTTCGCCACGGAATACACGGAAAACACAGAAAAAAGCCAGCGGCCACTAACCCGCCAGCTGCCAACCAACGCGGCGTTTGACGTGTTTTCCGTGGATTCGGTGGCCAAAAAGAATGGATTCGCCACGGGCGATACCGAATACCAGTGCCTACCAGCAGGCCGGGCTTCGACGACAACCGTCTTTAGTCCGTGCCTTCTGTGCATTCCGTGGCAAATGAAGTTTTTTCCCTGATACGCCTTACAAAGAAAACCCCATGAGCTGCAAAGCCCTTTTGCTATCCGCCATCGCCTCCGGCCAGGGCAAGACCACCGTCACCGCCGCGCTGGCGCGCCGCCTGGTGCGCGACGGCTACCGCGTGCGCGTGTTCAAGACCGGGCCGGACTTCATCGACCCGCTGCTGCTGGCCGCCGCCAGCGGTAGCACCGTAGACGTGCTGGACCTGTGGATGTGCACCGAAGCACAGTGCCGCAGCCTGCTGGCGCAAGCCGCCGCCGAGGTGGACTACGTGCTGATCGAAGGCGTGATGGGCCTGTACGACGGCCAGCCGTCCAGCGCCGACCTGGCCAAGCTGTTTGGCGTGCCGGTACTGGCGGTGCTGGACTGCAGCGCCATGGTGGGCACCGCGCTAGCCATTGCCCGCGGCCTGCGCGACCACGGCCAGCTACCGTGGGCCGGCCTGCTGGCCAACCGCGTCGCCAGTAACGGCCACGCCGACATGATCCGCGCCTGCGGCACGCCCGATTTGCCAGTGGTGGGCTGCCTGCCGCGCCAGGCCGAATCGCTGCCGGAGCGCCACCTCGGCCTGCACCTGCCCAGCGACCTGCCCGACCTGGCGGCGCGGCTGGACGCACTGGCCGACGCGCTGCAACTGGACCACGCCGTGCTGGCCGCGCTGCCCGACTTTGCGCCCGAGGCCGCGCCACCGGCCTGCCTGCCGCCACTGCTGGCCGGCAAAACCATCGCCGTGGCGCACGACGCCGCGTTTGCCTTTGTCTATGCGGCCAACCTGCGCACGCTGCAAGGCATGGGCGCGCGCATCGCTACTTTTTCGCCGCTGGCCGACGAAGCCATTCCGGCCGACGCCGACGCGCTGTGGCTGCCGGGCGGCTACCCCGAGCTGCACGGTGCCACGCTGGCGGCCAACACCCGCTGGCTGGCCAGCGTGCAGGCCTTTGCCGCCGCCGGTAAACCGGTATGGGCCGAATGCGGCGGCATGATGGCGCTGACCAAACAGCTGCACGATGGCCAGGGCCAAGCACACCGCATGGCCGGCGTGCTGCCCGGTAGCGTGCGCATGACCGCCAAACTGGCCGGGCTGGGCAGCCAGGGTTGGCCGCACCCGGCCGGCGAGCTGCGCGGCCACACCTTCCATTACTCGCAGTTCTACACCCCGCTGCCCGCCGCTGCCACCTGCCAGCGCAAGGCCGGCGGCAGCCCGGGCGAGGCGGTGTACCGCCACGGCAGCGTACAGGCCAGCTACTTCCACGCCTACTTTGCCAGCCAGCCGGCCGCCGCTGCCGCGCTGTTCCTGCCGGAGGCCGCATGCTAGGTACCAGCCTGCTGCTGGCCGCCGGCCTGCTAGCCGACCGCGTACTGGGCGAGCCGGCGCGCTACCACCCGCTGGTGGGCTTTGGCCGCGCGGCCAACTGGCTGGAAAAACGGCTGAACGCCGGCCGCAGCCGCCTGCTGCGTGGCTCCCTGGCCTGGGTGCTGCTGGTGCTGCCGCTGCCGCTACTGCTAGCCTGGTGGCTGGCGCAGCTGCCCGCGCTGGCCGCCAGCATCCTCAGCGTGGCGGTGCTGTACTTCACGCTGGGCCGCCAGAGCCTGATCGAGCACACCCGCCCCATCGCCAACGCGCTGCTGCAAGGCAAGCTAGCCGAGGCGCGGGCGCTGACCGCACGCATTGTCAGCCGCGACCTCAGCCAGGCCGACGACAGCGCCATTACCCGCGCCGCCACCGAGTCGCTGCTGGAAAACGGCCACGACGCCGTGTTCGGCGCGCTGTTCTGGTTCGCCGTGGGTGGCGCACCGGCGGCGCTGGCCTACCGCCTGGCCAACACGCTGGACGCGATGTGGGGCTACCGCAACCAGCGCTTCGAGCGCTTTGGCAAAACCGCCGCCCGCGCCGACGACGTGCTGGGCTACGTGCCGTCGCGCCTGACCGCACTGGCCTACGCCATAGCCGGCAACACTCGGCTGGCGCTGGCGTGCTGGCGCCAGCAAGCGCCGCAGTGGGACAGCCCCAACGCCGGTCCGGTGATGGCCGCCGGTGCCGGTGCGCTGGGCGTGCAACTGGGCGGCGCCGCCGTCTACCACGGCCAGCTGGAAGCGCGGCCCGCGCTGGGCGCAGGCCCGGCCCCGCGCGCCGGCGACATCCGCCGCGCCGCGCAATTGATGGACCGCGCCATCGTGCTGTGGCTGCTGCTGGCGTTGCCGTTATGAGTACCGCGCTCACCTTGCGTGTGGCGCACGCACACGAATTTTCCGCCCTGCGCGCGCTATTGCACGCTGCCGTGCACCAACTGGGCAGCCGGCATTACAGTGCGGCGCAGTGTGCTGCCTGGGCGCCCGAGCAATACGACGCGGCGGCCTGGCAGCAACGGCTGGCGACCAACCCGCCGTGGGTGGCCTGTGTCGGCGACACCCTCGCCGGCTTCATCGATCTGCACCCGGACGGCCTGATCGACCTGTGCTTCGTCCACCCGCAGTTTGCCGGACACGGCGTCGGCAGCCGTTTGCTACAGCACGTGCTGACGCAGGCCGCCAGCACGCCGCTGCCCCGACTGTACGCCAACGTCAGCCTCGGCGCCGAGGCACTGTTTGGCCGCCACGGTTTTGCGGTAACGCAACGGCAAAGCGTTTTGCTGCGCGGGCAAACCTTCGCCAACGCCCGCATGGAAAGGCCCGTCCCATGAGCAGCACCCTGCGCCCCGTCCACGGCGGCAACCTGCTGCAGGCCGTCGCCCGCTTTGGCGGCACGCCCGAGCAATGGCTGGACCTGTCCGCCGCGCTGAACCCGCAGCCCTACCCGGCCCCGGCCACCGAGCCGGCGCTGTGGTACACGCTACCGCAGCCGGACGCCGCGCTGCACGCTGCCGCCTGCGCCTACTACGGTGCGGCCAAGCTGCTGCCGGTAGCCGGCAGCCAGGCCGCCATCCAGGCGCTGCCACGGCTGCGCGTCCCCGGCAGCGTGGCGGTAGCCCACCCCAGCTACGCCGAACACGGCTGGCGCTGGGCGCGTGCCGGACACCAGGTAGCCCGCTACCCGCACGCCGAACTGGCCGCGCAGGCCGGCAAGGTGGACGTGCTGATTGTGTGCAACCCGGACAACCCCAGCGGCCAACGTTGGCCGCAACAGGCCGTACTGGCGATGGCGGCGGCGCAAGCCGCGCGCGGCGGCTGGCTGGTGGTGGACGAAGCGTTTGCCGACGTGACGCCCGCGCAGTCGGTAACAGCGCACGCCGCCACGCAGCCCGGCCTGGTGGTGCTGCGCAGCCCCGGCAAGTTCTTTGGCCTGGCCGGCTTGCGACTGGGCTTTGTCGCCGCCGCTGGCGACATCCTGCAGGCGCTGGACGACGAGCTGGGGCCGTGGACCATCCCCGCCCCGGTGGCGCGCATCGCTACCGCCGCGCTGGCCGACCGCGCCTGGCAGGCGGAAGCACAGCAGCAGTTGGCCGCCGGCCACGCCCGCCTGACGGCGCTGCTGCAGGCACACGGCCTGCCGGCCGACGGCTGCCTGCTGTTTGCCGGTGGCGCCTACCCGCACGCCGACGCTTTGCAACAACACCTGGCGCAGCACCACATCTGGTGCCGCCTGTTTACCGACCCGCAGCCCCGCTTCCGCCTGGGGCTGCCCGCCAGCGAGGCGCACTGGCAGCGCCTGGCCGCCTCGCTGGCATGCTTTGCACCGGACACTTTATGAAACCCATCGCCCTCGCCCTGGCCTGCACGCTGGCGCTATCTGCCACCTCCGCCAGCGCCGCGCCCATTACCGTCACCGACGACCAGGGCCAAACGCTGACGCTGCCCGCGCCGGCCAAACGCGTGATCAGCCTGGCGCCGCACGTCACCGAGCTGATCTACGCCGCCGGCGGCGGCAGCCGGCTGATTGCCGCCGACGCCAACAGCAACTACCCGGCCGCCGCGCAGGCGCTGCCACGGGTGGGCAGTTTTCGCGGCATCGATATCGAACGCGTGCTGGCCGCCAAGCCCGACCTGCTGATCGTGTGGCTGCACGGCCCGGCCGAAAAACAGCTGGCGCAGCTACGGGCACTCGGCATTCCCATGTATTACAGCGAACCCAAACACCTGGCCGACATCCCCGCCAGCCTGCGCAAGCTGGGCACGCTGCTGGGCAGCAGTGCCGTGGCCGAGCAAAGCGCCCGCCGCTTCGACAGCGAGTTGGCCGCGCTGCGCCGCCAGTACGCCGGCAAGCCCAAGCTGCGCGTGTTCTACCAGGTGTGGCACAAGCCGCTGTACACGCTGAGCGGCCAGCACATCGTCAACGACGCCATCGAGCTGTGCGGCGGCCAGAACATTTTTGCCCAGCTGCCAATACCGGCGCCGGTAGTGAGCGAGGAAGCCGTGATTGCGGCCAACCCGCAGGTGATGCTGGCCGCCGGCATGAAGAAACAGGACGACCTGCAGGCGCGCTGGGCCGGCATCAACGCCATTGCCGCCGTGCAGTACAAGCAGCAGTACCAGATCGACAGTGACATCCTCAACCGCCCCACCCCGCGCTTTCTGGAAGGCACCCGCGCCGTGTGCCGCAGCCTGGACGCGGCACGGGCGGTGTACGCGAAAGTGAGCCCATGATTCATACCACACCGCATTACCGCCGCATTGCCTGCCTGTGTACCGAGGCCGTGGAAACCCTGTACCTGCTGGGCGCCGAAGAGCTGGTGGCCGGCATTTCCGGCTTTACCGTCTACCCGCCCGAGGCGCGCCAGCAAAAGCCCAAGATCAGCGGCTTTTCCAGCGGCAAGCTGGAAAAAATCCTGGCGGTAGAACCCGACCTGGTGGTGGGTTATTCCAGCCTGCAAAGCGACATGCTGAAAGAAGTGGCCGAAGCCGGCGTGGACATCCTGCACTTCAACCACCACAGCGTAGACGGCGTGCTGCGCATGGTGCGGGTGCTGGGCAGCCTTACCGGCCGCCTGCACGCCGCCGAGCTGCTGTGCGAACAGCTGGAAGGCCAGATCAGCGCCGCCCGCCTGGAAGCCGCCGCCCGCGACGCCGCCGGCCTGCCACGGCCACTGGTGTACTTCGAGGAATGGCACGACCCCATCATCAGCGGCATCGGCTGGGTGGGCGAGCTGATTGCGCTGGCCGGCGGCCGTGACGCCTTTGCCGAGCTGGCCGGCCACGCCCGCGCCAAGGAGCGCATCGTGGCCGACCCGCAAACCGTGATAGACCGCCAGCCGGACCTGATGGTAGGCAGCTGGTGCGGCAAGCGCTTCCGCCCGGAAACCGTGGCCGAGCGCGACGGCTGGCAGGATGTACCGGCGGTGCGCAACGCCGAGCGCGGCCATATCATCGAGATCAAGTCTGCCGACATCCTGGCGCCCGGCCCCACGCTGATCACCCGCGGCCTGCCGCAGCTGCAGGCGCTGATCCGCCAATGGCACGAAGACCGCGCCGGCTAAGCGTTCTTTAAAGGCATTCTCAGCCACGGAAGCACACGAAAAGCACAGACCAAGCCCGGCCCGGATAGCCTCACCCCATGCGGGTTTGGCTGGTGCTACCGTACCTGGCCATGCCGTGTCACCCGACGACAGCATGGCCGCGCTGAGCGTGCAACATCCGCCAACCAACCCTGCGCCCCCGCTACCGGCGCCGGCATCCGCAGCAGGCTTTTACGCTGTTTTCCGTGCCTTCGGTGTGCGTCAGTGGCCAAACAGAGAGAGACCCATGCCCGCCCAACCCTGGCCCTTCCCCACGCTGATGGTGCAAGGCTGCACCTCGGACGCCGGCAAAAGCACGGTGGTGGCCGCGCTGTGCCGCCTGCTGGCCGACGCCGGCTACCGCGTCGCCCCGTTCAAACCGCAAAACATGGCGCTGAACAGCGCCGTAACCGAAAACGGCGGCGAGATCGGCCGCGCCCAGGCCTTGCAGGCCATCGCCGCCCGCGTGGCGCCGCATACCGACATGAACCCGGTGCTGCTCAAACCCAGCAGCGACACCGGCGCCCAGGTCATCATCCACGGCAAGGTGCGCGCCGACATGAACGCGCGCGATTACCACCAGTACAAAACCACCGCTATGGCCGCCGTGCTGCAGTCCTACCAGCGGCTGCAGGCGCAGTACGACGTGGTGATGGTGGAAGGCGCCGGCAGCCCGGCCGAGATCAACCTGCGCGACCGCGACATCGCCAATATGGGCTTTGCCGAGGCAGTAGACTGCCCGGTGATCCTGGTAGCCGATATCGACAAGGGCGGTGTGTTTGCCCACCTGGTGGGCACGCTGGATTGCCTCAGCGATAGCGAACGCGCCCGCGTGGTGGGCTTTGTGATCAACAAGTTCCGCGGCGACATCAGCCTGCTGCAAGACGGGCTGGACTGGCTGGAAGCCAAAACCGGCAAGCCGGTGCTGGCGGTACTGCCCATGCTGCACGGCCTGATGCTGGACGCCGAAGACGCGGTGCAAAGCCAGCAACAGCGCGGCGACTTCAACATCGTGGTGCCGGTGCTGCCGCGCATCAGCAACCATACCGACTTCGACGCGCTACGCGCCCACCCCGGTGTGAACCTGCACTTTGTCGGCCCCGACACGCCCAAGCCGCCGGCCGACCTGGTGATCCTGCCCGGCAGCAAGAACACCCGCGCCGACCTCGCCTTCCTGCAGGCACAAGGTTGGCCGCAATACCTGCAACGCCACCTGCGCTACGGCGGCCGCGTGCTGGGCATTTGCGGCGGCTACCAGATGCTGGGCCGCCATATCCACGACCCGCTGGGCGTGGAAGGCGCCCCCGGCAGCAGCGCCGGCCTGGGCTATCTCGACATCGACACCACGCTGGCCGCCGACAAAACGCTGACACGACGCGAAGGCCGCTTTGTGAACGCCGACGCGGCGGTAAGCGGCTACGAAATCCACATGGGCGTCAGCCACGGGCCGGACTGCGAACGGCCGGTATTCCAGCTGAACGACGGCAGCGTGGACGGCGCCGTCAGCCCCGACGGCGCGGTGATGGGCAGCTACCTGCACGGCCTGTTCGACCACCCGCAAGCCGGCGGCGCCCTGCTGCAATGGGCTGGCATGGATCATGCGAATGGGGTAAATTTATCGAAACTGCGTGACAACAGCCTGAACCGCCTGGCCGCCAGCAGCCAGCCGCTGCTGGACGCGCTGCAACGCCTGCCGCGCTGGCGCACCGCGTAGGGTGGGCTAAGCGTAGCGTGCCCACCAGCAAGCATCTCGCGACGGAGATGTGATGGGCACGGCCTAACGGCCTTAGCCCACCCTACAGGCTACTGAGCCAGCCAGTCTTGGGTAGGTTGGCGCTGAACGAAGTGAAGCCCAACGCCGTCCACGTGATTTACAACCATACGACTTGGCAATATTGCTTGCGCGGTAAACGTTGGGCTTCGCAAGCTCAGCCCAACCTACGGCCCTGGCGTACACCGTAGCGCGGCCAACCTTGGTGGGCAAACTCGTAGTCCGGATAAGGCACAGCCGCATCCGGGGTTGCCAGCCAGCGCCCGTGTAAACCGGCCATGTTTTACCCCCATCCCAGGATGCGCCGTTGGCTTATCCGGGCTGCGAGCTAAGAGCTGAAATAAGTTCTATCATCTCACTTAATTAGAGCCTAATTATGAACATCGAAAAAGCTATAGAGCTAGCAATAGATAACATATTAAAAGAAGGCCTAACAGACATATTCCCCACACCATTTGAAGTTTCTCTATTAAAAAATCAGCACTTCCGCCAATCCATAAGCGACCAAGTAAAAAATCGAATAAACTCAAACTCCCTTTCCGGATTAAAAGTACACCCAATAAGTCACATTCTTTTTCCAAAAAAAGATGCATACAATTTTCGACGTGCCGCACTAATTCAACCAATGGATACCATCACGTATCTGGCCTTAGTACTCCTCTACGCTGACGCAATTAAAAAATCTCGAATAGAAAAAAGCAAAAAGGTCGTATTCTCTTACAGATTCAAACCAAAGGACGGCTATCTATTCGATGCAAAATTCAACTACACATCTTTTCAAGCGCACGTTGCCGAAAAACAAAAAAGCAGGACGGTAAAAGTATTAGTAAAATGTGACATTTCTAATTTTTACGACAGACTCAATTTACACCGCCTCGAATCTACCTTACTTAGCTTGCCAATCGAACAAAAACAAGTAAAGCTAACCAACGAACTTTTGTTATTCTGGGCCAATCGTGACTCTTACAGCCTGCCAATTGGTGGCAATGCTAGCAGAATACTTGCCGAGGCATCTTTAATATCTGTAGACGACTATCTACGATCATTGAAAGTTCAATTCTGCAGATTTGTAGATGATTACCGCCTTTTTGCACCAGATGCCAAGACTGCTCATTCCTGGTTAACTATTTTAGTTGAAAGACTATACCTAGAAGGATTGACTATAAATCCATCAAAAACTGTTATAGAAGATGTTTCGAAAAAATCCAAACCCGCCAGCACTATATCAAACGAAGCCAGAGAGGCTGCCAGTCAGTTAAAACAAGGTAGAATCATCGTAGGATATTCGGGCACAATACCAACCAAATTTAGGGAATTATCAAAGCGGGAAATTCTCGAACTAAAAGAAGCACCAACAACCGAGTTGGAAGAAAAAATTTCCAACAACCAAATTTTACAACCGGATGATGTGAAAAGATTCTTAAAGATCGTTGTCGCCAGCGGCGAATACAATAAATTATCCATATACAAATCGCTAATTGAAAAATTCCCTCAATTCACTCCATTGCTTATTGACATACTAATAAAAAAAGAAAACCTAATACCCAGCTCAATAAAGGAATCCATAAAAGATTACTTCTCACAAAACTTATCAGAAGGAGAAAATCACCCCGAGTACCTACTCATCTCCATAGTAAAACTATTGGGAACAAAAGGATTTTCAAACACACCCGCATTGATGAACCCATTCCGAAGTCTTAAGAGAAACTCTGGGTCATACATAGGCCGTGCTGTATTAGATGCCTTATCTGGCAATACGACAAGAACGGATGTTATAGAAATAAGACAATATTACCCAAGAGCTGACCTTTGGGAGAAAAGAGCAATTATTAAAATTGTGGACTCAACACTTTCCGAGGAAGAGAAGCGGCCTTGGCTGAAAAATGTGAAAGTACATTCAGCCGAAGACTACTTCTCTATTGAGTCTTTTGAACCAAAAAAACCAAAAAAATAGACTAATCAAAAAAGAAAAGAAAACTCTAGTCTTTTTTGATTGATAGCCACTACCCACAAAGCGGCCATTGATGTACGGCAATATGTTAAATTGCCCATTTGACATATTTCAGGACCGTAGGTTGGGCTGAATGAAATGAAGCCCAACGTCTACCGCGTCCCGGCTGCCACGCACTCTGAATATTGTTCGCCGTGCCACGGTTACCGTTTGACTTCGCCACACTCAAGGCAAATACGCCGCACTTGATCATTGCCCGCAATAGGCTTTGTTGCACAAATCAGGGCTTGCGCCTGTCCGGTAGAATGACCGCATGAGCAAGCCCCTCCCTCCCAAGTA
>NZ_VMDW02000104.1 GCF_007644045.2 Vogesella urethralis | reverse complement strand
GATACGGATGGATTCCTGGTCATTAAATACAGTATAGTTTCCCCTGCAATCTTTATGGAAGCGGGTAGCTCACCCGCAGTTATTCCATAAATTAAGATTCGCATATTGTGTTGAAAATGGCATATCCCTTTATGCGTGTAATTACACCCCAGCCTGTCGCTGGGCTTTTTTTTTCAAGGCGACTCTGGATCGTGATAAATTTTACAAATACATTCATAACAGCGCATCCACAGCCGTGGCCTTTACAGAAGTATTGCTCTCAAAACCCCGGGCCGCTCTGATTCTGTTGCCCGTTATTAATCACGCCGGTTTGATGAAAAGATTAACATCTCTTCCCGGGTAATCTCCTACCCTTCTCGTCC
>NZ_VMDW02000100.1 GCF_007644045.2 Vogesella urethralis | reverse complement strand
ATTACTGGCGGAGAAATCAGGTAAATTAGCCTTGGACTCTAAAGCGTAGTGCTACTGAGATTGGGGGGACGTCGGCAGGGCAATACGGGATGGCAAGGTGGCCAACGCTTATCAGCAGGCATCAGAAAGCGCAGAAGCGACGCCAATTCATGTAGCCCGGCATAAGCCGCAGGCGCATCCGGGGGCCGGCCGCAGGCCGGCATGGGGTGGGTCGCGAGGTGACCAAGGTTGGCCGCAAGGGGAACATCGGGGGGACGTCGGTCGACGTCGACATCGCACACGTTGGTTGGTACGACATCGCGGCTTTCGCCGCTCCAATGCACAAAGCCCAGCTCGTTTGAGCTGGGCTTTGTCTTAAGGGAG
>NZ_VMDW02000124.1 GCF_007644045.2 Vogesella urethralis | reverse complement strand
TTGCGAGTCTGTTACTATTGTAACATTCGCTCGTCGTTACACTTCGACATTCATCACAGTTAATGAAAACTACTTACTAATTTGCATTACTGTAACGTGATTAAAATCACAAATTAGCACTCAATACCGCAGCAATTATCGTTAGTCCCCTCTTAAGCATAATCGATACTATACCGCCGATGAGAATGTGATAATTCTAACACACAATAACAGGTACACTCGATAGCGTGGCGCACATTTTGCCCAACTTACGGGCAATAAAAACGCTACAAAATGAAATATAAACCTTTTATCAAAAACGAGAGTGGAGATGGAAATATCACATTTACAGCAACACCAGCGGCACGGTGGCCGCTGGTTCAGG
>NZ_VMDW02000127.1 GCF_007644045.2 Vogesella urethralis | reverse complement strand
TTACTGGCGGAGAAATCCGGTAAATTAGCCTTGGACTCTAAAGCGTAGTGCTACTGAGATTGGGGGGACGTCGGGGTGATGATTGATATCACTCTGCAGGTTATGGATGGATACTTGAGACTGAAGACTTAGGAATGGCTAGTTGGGAATAGGTACTTGGTAGTGGATATCTGTCAGTAGAGTACCTGATAGTTCTTATTTTCTAGATATTATTATACCCTACAAAAAATCACAGCTAAAACAGCAAAACCACTTACATTAGATATATACATTCGGAGCAAGGCATAAAGTGGCTCCATCAGCACTACTAAGTTAAATCATCCAAACAGTGAACCAGAAGGCGCTTACGCCTTCTGGTGTTGTGTCTTGGCAAAATATTCTCCGTCCCAGTTTAACGCCA
>NZ_VMDW02000109.1 GCF_007644045.2 Vogesella urethralis | reverse complement strand
GGGCTATCGCCGGTAGAGTACGAGAAGCAGTATTTCCAACAGCTCCGGAGTGTCTAGAGAAGCCGGGGCGATTCAGACGTTGTAATGTCTGCATATCAAAGCTCAAGATCGGATTGAACACAGGCGATACCTCATGGATTGTCATACTGCATATCCTACATTTTGATCACCGATGTTTGCCATCTCACAGCCACAGATCAGCACCGATGCCCTGGCTACCCAGCGTGAACTTGCTCACCGTCAAGCCGACATATTGACCAGGCGCACTTCCTGATCGGAAACCCGTTGCATTTCGAACTGTAGTGACCCCAACCAGTTTGCCAGCCGCACCGGCAGCCAGAGCCGCAGGCCATCCACCACACAAACCGCAGCATGCCCCAAGGCAGCAAGCTGGCGACGTTCACCCCATCTTGAGTAGCACGTAACTTTAGCGTCCAATCCACCATGACAAGGAGTTGGACATGAA
>NZ_VMDW02000074.1 GCF_007644045.2 Vogesella urethralis | reverse complement strand
CAGAAGACCCACCGCCTGCATGCGGGCAACAAGGGCTTCAATGCCATGTTTGCCGTCAGCAGCGTGGATGCCGCCAAGCTGTATTACGAGTGCTTCCGCGAGCTGCAAAAGACCAGTGACAAGCCTTTGCGCGTAGCGACCATCTTCTCGTTTGCGGCCAACGAAGAGCAGGACGCGATTGGCGACATTCAGGACGAGAGCTTTGACGTGTCCGCCATGAACAGCAGCGCCAAGGAGTTCCTGAGCGCGGCCATCGCCGACTACAACGCGCTGTTCAAGACTAATTTCAGCGTGGATAGCAACGGCTTCCAGAACTACTACCGCGATCTGGCCAAACAGGTGAAGGCCAAGGAGATCGACCTGCTGATCGTGGTGGGCATGTTCCTGACCGGTTTTGATGCCCCCACGCTCAATACATTGTTTGTCGACAAGAATCTGCGCTTCCATGGCCTGATGCAGGCTTATTC
>NZ_VMDW02000003.1 GCF_007644045.2 Vogesella urethralis | reverse complement strand
CACTTCCATTGCCCGGATTTCCAGCGTTTGCGCATCTATGCCCAGATGCAGTTTGCGCCATTGGCGGCGGTAGTCGGCACCATGCTTTTTCACCTTCCACTCGCCTTCACCCATCATCTTGATACCGGTGCTATCCACCAAGAGATGCAGACAACCTTGCTTTTTCTGTACCGGGATGCGGACCTGCAGGTCTTTCTGCCGGCGGGAAAGCGTACTGAAGTCGGGAACGGCCCAGTCAAATCCAGCCAGGCGCAACATGCTTTCGACCATGCCTGTGGCTTGCCGTAGCGCCAGGCCAAAGAGGCATTTGATGGTGAGACAGAACTGGATGGCAGCATCGGAGAAAGTGGGCTGCCGTCCGCGTCTACCGGTGGCAGGAGCCAGCCAGTCCATGTCTTTGTCGAGCCAGAGAAGAAGCTGCCCTCGCTGCTTGAGGGACTGGTTGTAGGCCTGCCAGTTGATAGTTTGGTACTTGGGAGGGAGGGGCTTG
>NZ_VMDW02000131.1 GCF_007644045.2 Vogesella urethralis | reverse complement strand
CAGGTTCTTCTGGGCCTCACCAAACTGGCTGCGGTGGCACTCGTCGAAAATGAACACCACCTGCTTGCCGTAGATGGGCAAGTCCGCTTCGCTTTTCATCAGGTTGTTGAGCTTCTGAATGGTGGTGACAACGATCTTGTTGTCGTCCTTCTCCAGATTTCGCTTCAGGCCTGCCGTGCTGTCCGAGCCATTCACGCTGTCCGGCGAGAACCGTTGGTATTCCTTCATGGTCTGGTAGTCCAGATCCTTCCGGTCCACCACGAAGAACACCTTATCGATGAAGTCCAGCTCGGTGGCCAGGCGCGCAGCCTTGAAGCTGGTCAGTGTCTTGCCGCTGCCGGTGGTGTGCCAGATGAAGCCGCCGCTTTCCGTGTTGCTCCAGTTTTTGGCCTGATGGCTGCTCTTGATCTTCCACAGAATGCGCTCCGTGGCGGCGATCTGGTAAGGC
Organism: Vogesella urethralis; assembly: GCF_007644045.2. GTDB lineage: Bacteria > Pseudomonadota > Gammaproteobacteria > Burkholderiales > Chromobacteriaceae > Vogesella > Vogesella urethralis. The sequence goes on along the minus strand of NZ_VMDW02000131.1, from coordinate 101 downwards.
CGCATCACCAGCAGCGTATTGCTGACGGGCTTTGTTGCACAAATCAGGGCTTGCGCCTGTCCGGTAGAATGACCGCATGAGCAAGCCCCTCCCTCCCAAGT
>NZ_VMDW02000013.1 GCF_007644045.2 Vogesella urethralis | reverse complement strand
TGAATCGCCCTCACTTTCCTAGATACCTCGTGAGCCTCACACTAGGCCCTACAAGGAGGTGTCATGAGCAAGCCGCGTTTTCCTGAAGAGTTCAAGATTGAAGCTGTCAAGCAGGTAACCGAGCGTGGTTATCCGGTTGCCGAAGTCGCCAGTCGCCTCGGTGTGTCGGCGCACAGCCTGTATCAATGGCTGAAGCGCTACGACCCCAAGCGTGCCATTCCTGCCGCATCCACCGAACAGCAAGCCGAAATACGGCGTCTCAAGGCTGAGCTGAAGCGGGTGACCGAGGAGCGCGACATCCTAAAAAAGGCCGCCGCATACTTTGCCAAGGAGTCCGGGTAAGGTATGCCTTCATCCGGACTCATGAGCAGCAGTTTCCTGTTCGACGTCTGTGTCGTGCCATGGCTGTGCATCCCAGTGGCTACTACGCCTGGAAAGCCTCTCCGCATTCACCTCGTGCGCGCGAAGACCAGCGCTTACTGGGGCAAATCAAGCAGGCCTGGCTAGAGAGTGGCGGTGTCTATGGCTACCGCAAGGTCTATGACGACCTGCAGGCACAGGGAGAGCGTTGCGGTAAACATCGCGTGGCACGACTGATGAAGCAGGAGGGTCTGCGTTCGCAGACGGGCTACCACCGACGCCCCGGGCATT
>NZ_VMDW02000110.1 GCF_007644045.2 Vogesella urethralis | reverse complement strand
GACGCCGAACAGCGGCGTCACTGCCGCCAGCAACGCGCTGAGCGTCAATCTGGCCGGCGTCAACGACGCCGCCGGTAACGCCGGCAGCGGCACGAGCAACTCCGGCAACATCGCCATCGACACCGCGCGGCCAACGTTGAACAGCGTCACCGTCAGCGACACCGCGCTGCAAGTGGGCGACACCGCCACCGTCACCTTCACCTTCAGCGAAGCGGTCAGCGGCTTCACCGCCGCCGACGTGACGGTGCCGAACGGCACGCTGAGCAACCTGGCCAGCAGCGACGGCGGCATCACCTGGACCGCCACGCTGACGCCGAACAGCGGCGTCACTGCTGCGACCAACGCGCTGAGCGTCAACCTGGCCGGCGTCAACGACGCCGCCGGCAACACCGGCAGCGGCACGAGCAGCTCCGGCAACCTCGCCATCGACACCGCGCGGCCAACGTTGAACAGCGTCACCGTCAGCGACAGCGCGCTGCAAGTGGGCGACACCGCCACCGTCACCTTCACCTTTAGCGAGGCGGTGACGGGTTTCACTGCGGCAGATGTGACGGTGCCGAACGGCACGCTGAGCAACCTGGCCAGCAGCGACGGCGGCACCACCTGGACCGCCACGCTGACGCCGAACAGCGGCGTCACCGTTGCGACCAACGCGCTCAGCGTCAACCTGGCCGGCGTCAACGACGCCGCCGGTAACACCGGCAGCGGCACGAGCAACTCCGGCAACATCGCC
>NZ_VMDW02000136.1 GCF_007644045.2 Vogesella urethralis | reverse complement strand
AATTACTGGCGGAGAAATCCGGTAAATTAGCCTTGGACTCTAAAGCGTAGTGCTACTGAGATTGGGGGGACGTCGTCACCACCATTGTCTTGTGCTTGACTGCGCTACGATCCAGATCCTGCCTATCACCGTGAGGATTAGCGGCAATAAAAAAGGCCGACATTGCGTCGGCCTTTTCAGGATAGTGCGGCCAACCAAGAGGATGGCCGCAATGCTTTACAGCACCTCGATAATGCCGGCAGCACCCATACCGGTACCGATACACATGGTCACCATGCCGTGGCCCTGAATACCGGCATCGCGCATGCCATGAATCAGCGTGGCAGTACGGATGGCCCCGGTCGCGCCCAGCGGGTGGCCCAGCGCAATGGCGCCACCGTGCGGGTTAACGCGGGACATATCCAGCTCCAGATCACGCGCTACGGCCAGTGCCTGGGCGGCAAACGCCTCGTTCAGCTCGATCCATTTCAGGTCGCCCTGCGACAGACCGGCCTGCTTCAGCGCAGCCGGAATGGCTTCTTTCGGGCCAATACCCATGATTTCCGGCGGCACACCTTTCACCGAGAAAGTAACGTAACGCGCCAGCGGGGTCAGGTTCAGCTCTTTCAGCACACGCTCGGATACCAGAATCACCGCACCCGCACCATCGGACATCTGCGACGAGTTACCGGCAGTCACGCTACCCTTGGCATCGAACACGGTTTTCAGCTTGGCCAGGCCTTCCAGCGTGGTTTCGCGGCGCGGGCCTTCGTCGGTATCCAGCACGCGGGTCTTGCTGATCACTTCGCCGGTTTCCAGGTTCGGTGTACGGTAAGTCACTTCCAGCGGAGTGATTTCGTTCTTGAACTTGCCGCCATCGATGGCCGCCAGTGCACGACGGTGCGATTCCACCGCGAATGCATCCTGATCTTCGCGGGAAATGCCCCACTGCTGCGCCACTTTTTCGGCGGTCAGACCCATACCGTAAGCAATGGCGTAGTTCTCGTCTTTGGCAAACACTTCGGGGTTCAGCGATACCTTGTTGCCCATCATCGGCACCATGGACATCGATTCGGAACCTGCCGCGATCACCACATCGGCCTCGCCCATGCGGATACGGTCGGCCGCAATCTGCACGGCGTTAATGCCGGACGAGCAGTAACGGTTGATGGTGATACCACCAACGGTATTGGGCAGACCTGCCAGCAGCACGCCGATACGTGCCATGTTCAGACCCTGCTCGGCTTCCGGGAAGGCACAACCCACCACGCAATCGGAAATCAGGTTCGGGTCGAGCGTCGGCACCTGCGCCAGCGCACCGCTGATCACATGAGCCAGCATGTCGTCGGGGCGCACGTGGCGCATCATGCCACGCGGTGCCTTGCCCACCGGGGTACGGGTGGCGGCGACGATGTAAGCTTCCTGTACTTGTTTGACCATTTTTTCAATCTCCTTAGAACTGGCCGGCTTGGCCCCTCAGCCGCCGACCAGTCTGTATTCTGGCTAGATTTAGTTACGCAGCGGCTTGCCGGTGGTGAGCATGTTGGCAATGCGATCCTGGGTTTTACTGGATTTCAGCAGGGTCATGAAGGCCTTGCGTTCCAGATCGAGAATCCATTGCTCGTTCACCAGCGTGCCTTGCTCGACATCGCCACCACTCATCACGTCGGCGATCAGGCCGGCGATGGTGAAGTCGTGCTGGCTGATGAAGTGACCTTCCAGCATGTTGACCAGCTGACCTTTGATGGAAGCGGCGCCGGAACGACCCGCCACCGGGAACTTGCCACCTGCCATCGGCGGACGGTAACCCGCTTCGTACATCGACAGTGCCTGTTGCTTGGCAACGTGCAGCAGCTCGTAAGCGTTGAACACCACGTTGTCGGTAGCACGGAAGAAGCCGATTTCCTGGGCTTCATGCGCGCTGGTAGCCACTTTGGCGGTGGCAATGGCCATGAAGTAGTCTTTCAGTGCAGCCAGAACGTCGCCTTTGGCTTCACGGGCAGCACGCAGCGCAAACTCTTTGCAACCGCCACCACCCGGCAGCAGGCCAACGCCTACCTCTACCAGGCCAACATACGATTCCAGTGCAGCAACGACTTTGTCGCAATGCATGGCAAACTCGCAGCCGCCACCAAACACGTAACCCTGCGTTGCAGCAACGGTCGGAATCTGGCTGTAACGCAAGCGCATCGAGGTTTCCTGGAAGCGACGCACCATGGTGTCGATAGCGTCCCAGTCACCCATCATGAACGCCGGCAGCATGGACTGCAGGTCGGCACCCACCGAGAACGGCTCTTCGGTTTGCCAGATCACCAGGCCTTTGAAGCGGGCTTCGGCGATATCCAGCGCCGCGTGTACGCCGTCGATCACATCCGGGCCAATGGCATGCGCCTTAGACTTGAACGACACCACCAGTACGTCGTCACCGGTAGTGAAGGCACGCACGCCGTCGTTTTCGTAAACGGTTTCACCCAGCAGGCCAGCCGCCTCACCCAGCACCTTGGCCGGTGCCAGTTGGCGCGCGTACACATCCAGCGTGGAACGGCCCACCAGCTTGCCAGCAGCGGCGTCGAAGGAGCCATCGACAAAGTGAACACCGGCGCGATCCGCTTCCAGCGCCCAGGCCGGCAGGTTGGCCGCAGCCAGCGATTTGCCCGCCTTGATGTCGGCATCGACCCACTCGGCTACTTGCTTCCAGCCAGCAGACTGCCAGGTTTCAAACGGACCCACCGACCAGCCAAAGCCCCAACGGATGGCGAAGTCGACGTCACGAGCGCAGTTGGCGATATCGCCGAGGTGGAAGGCGATGTAGTGGAAGACATCGCGGAAGCAGGCCCAGAGGAACTGTGCCTGCGGGTGCTCGCTCTCGCGCAGTTTCTTGAATTTTTCTGCCGGGTTGGCGATCTTCAGGATTTCCTTGACGCCATCGTCGCCCTTCTGACCGGAGCCGACATATTCGCCAGTGGCCGGGTCGATGACAAACATCAGTTTGCCTTCTTTTTTGTAGATGCCACGCTTGGTCTTGGCACCCAAAGCACCATCGGCGATCAGCTTCTGCAGCCACTGCGGCGACTGGAACAGCGCGTGCCACGGGTCGTTCGGCAGCGTGTCCTGCATGGTTTTCACCACGTGGGAGAAGGTATCCAGGCCTACCACATCGGCAGTGCGGAACGTGGCCGACTTCGGACGACCCAGGCGCGGGCCGGTCAGGTCGTCGACGATATCGAAACGAATGCCGTACTTCTCGGCATTGGCGATAGTCGCCAGCATCGAGAACACGCCGATGCGGTTGGCAACAAAGTTCGGCGTGTCTTTGGCACGGATCACACCCTTGCCCAGCGTGGACACCAGGAAGCGCTCCAGGTTATCCAGGATAGCGGCATCCGAGCCCACGCACGGAATGATCTCGACCAGGTGCATGTAGCGCGGCGGGTTGAAGAAGTGCACGCCGCAGAAACGCGGTTTCAATTCGGCCGGCAGCGACTCGGCTAGCTGATTGATCGACAAACCGGATGTATTGGTCGCAAAAATGGTGTTCTCGCCCAGATGCGGACCGACTTTGGCGTACAGGTCGGCTTTCCAGTCCATGCGCTCGGCAATCGCCTCGATAACCAGGTCGCAATCCTTCAGCAGGTGCAGGTGATCTTCGTAGTTGGCAGGCTGAATGAAGTTGACGGCATCCTTATTGGACAGCGGGGACGGCTTCAGCTTTTTCAGGCCTTCGATGGCTTTCAGTGCGATGGCGCTCTTGTTGCCTTCCTTGGCCGGAAGGTCGAACAGAACGGTTGGCACCTTGGCATTAACCAGATGAGCGGCGATCTGCGCCCCCATCACGCCGGCGCCCAGAACGGCTACCTTGCGTACGATGAATTTGGTCTGAGACATGGTTTCCTCGGTTGTCTTAACGAACAAACATGGTTAAACGCTTCACGGATTATAGATTCCGGGTAAGCAGTCTGAAGAAAGATCTGTTTTTAGAGTATCTGAACCAAAATTCAGCATCTTTCCAAAAAAACACGGCAACCGCCGTGTCTATTGCGGCCAACCCGCAGGTTGGCCGCAGAATCAAGCATTAGAAGCGGTGGTTGTACTGCACACCAACGATCTGGGCAGACGATTTGTAATCAGCAGTACCCTTGGTCTGGCTGGATACGCACTGGCTAACACCCTGGAACGAGCAGGTACCATCCACATTCGCCTTGGCATCCTTGATAAAGATGTAAGAGTAGGCGAAATCGATGGACGAGGCCTTGTTCAGATTGTATTTGCCACCCAACGACAGCCATGTGCGGTCATTATCCGGCATGGTGGCCAAGCGGTGGTTGTCATCGGGAACCGGCGACTTGTCGTAGGCAACACCGGCACGCAGTTGCAGAGCATCAGAGTACTGGTAGGAACCACCCAGCGACACCTTGTAGGAATCTTCCCATGCCGGGAACAGGTATGTCGTATCACCTTGGCCTGTCTTGGCATTGCCATAGATCAGGCGAGCGCGATCAAAGCGCGAGTGCTTGGTCCATGTAACATCACCGAACAAGTTAACTTTGGGGTTCAGTTTGTACATGCCATGCACGGACAACGATTCCGGAGTATCGATCGCGACAGAGGCATCTTCGCTATCCTTGAAGCCCGCTGCATTCAAGGCGGTATAGCCAGCAGCCGGCTTGGCCCATTTGGCAGTGCCCTTCAGCGTATGTTCAATCTTCGAACGATAGTTCACACCCAGGCGAGCTGAGTCGTTGATATCCCACATCCACGCCAGGTTGTAGCCAAAACCCCAGTCGTCGCCATTCACATCGGCAAAACCATCAGCGGCGCCATTACCTGCCACAGAGCCTGGCAGTGCGGCATTACCACCCGCCAGGGCATAACCGAAGTTGGCATACTGGCGCAGGCTGGCCTCAGCATGCTGAGCGATCACCCCCACCGCCACCGAGTGCTGCTCGTTCAGTTTGAAGGCGACAGTCGGGTTGATATCGATGGTTTTCAGCGAAGTAGCGTTCAGGTTGTAACGCAGCACCGAATTACGCTCGTATTCGGTAGAAGAAGCGAACGGCACATAAATGCCCACACCGACAGTAACTTTGTCATTCAGCTTGTGGGTAGCATACAGGTGAGGTACAGCGATCAGGTCATCGGTGATAGTACCGCTACGCACACCTTGCACTGTCGAATTGGTAGCAGTCAGCGCCGCAGTCGGGTAGGTAGCACTGGCGTTGCTGTACTTGACGCTCGGCATTACCAGGTTAACGGCGCCGGAGAAATTGGTGCCTTCCAGCTTGGTCATACCGGCGGCGTTGTAGAAAATGGTAGAAGCATCAGCAGCTTCGGCCGCACTGGCGTTGGCGGTGGACTGTGCACTCACCGACTGGGTACCGAAATGGTAGCCGGATGCCATTACGGCAGCGGAGGCACCCATCATCATCACGGACAGGCTGAGGTGTTTCAGTTTCATGTGTCATTCCCTCTGTGCATTGTTTGTCATGCTGTTGTGACCGTACTGTAGCGTCGGCCTAACATTGATACTACCAGAGTAGACAAGGTTTTCCAGCTTTTTCGAGCATTCGTTCCAAACAGCCGTTTGACACTTGTCATGAAACCCACAGCGCTCAGATCAAGCGCGAGCGCCCTTCTGCATCGATGGCCACATACGTTGAAACCAGCTCCGTGATGGTGAGCATTTCACCGCTCATCCGCTCGGCTTCCACCGTGATTTTGACAGTCACCGACTTCTGCCCCAGACGCAGACAGTCGGCATAAATCGACACTACGTCCCCCACGTGAATGGGGTGGGCAAACTGGAAGGCATTCACCGCCACCGTGGTGACCGCACCCTTGGCCTTGCGTTCGGCAAACGTAGCACCAGCCAGGTCGATCTGGTGCAGCAACCAGCCCGCCTGCACCCGGCCGTGCGCATTGGTAGCCCGCGGCTCTGCACGCAAGCGCAGTATGGGCTGCCGTGCATTATTGTTGAGTGTGTCTTCCATGCTTCCCTCCCGGTGTTGCTCTGCTTGCAGAGCAACATCAGCAGAGAGGTGGGCGAACCCACCTACTCCAAGCTTAGTGCATCAGAAAATCAGGCGCTGCAGCAGTTTGTCATCGTGGTGCTCCATCTTCATGTCGAAGTCGTCCACCATGATTACATCACGCTTCAATTTGCGAGCGCGCGTTACTGCGTCGAATTCCTGCTGGCTGATCACGCCACCTTGCAGCGCTTCGGCCAGACGCTCGCGGGCGGTGATGGTCTTGAACTTGCCATCGCGTGCCAGCTTGCGCAGCTTCTGCTCTACCGGTTCGGTTTCCAGCATCGCCTTCAGCGCCGGTTCCAGCACGCCTACCGGATCGGTCTCGTCGGCTGGTACAAACATGCCCTTGGTCAGACGGCTGCGGGTCGGACCCAGCTCCATCAGGCTGCGTGCCACCTGGGTACCAGTGCGGTCGCTGGCCGGTTTCAGGGTCAGGCCCCACGGGAAGATCACCTTGCGCAGCACTGCAGCCAACATACGGCTAGGCAGGTTGGCCAGGAAGCCGTCCATTGCCTGCTGCAGGTCGTACAACGCGGTATCCAGCGCCCACTTCAGCACCGCCAGGTCTTCTTTCGGCGCGCCATCACGCTCGAAGCGCTTCAGGCAAGCCGTGGCGATGTACAGATTGGACAGCATGTCACCCAGACGGGCAGACAGCTTTTCGCGGAACTTCAGCGAGCCGCCCAGGCTGAACATGGCCATGTCCGACAGCAGCGCGAATGCACTGGAGAAGCGGGTCAGCTGTTTGTAGTAGGCCGCCACCTCGCCGCCCTTCGGGCTGCCGACAAACTTGGCACCGGTCAGACCCATCCACAGCGAGCGGAACACGTTACTGATCACGAAGTTGATATGGCCGGTGATGGCTTTATCGAACTCGACACCGTCATTAGCCATGGCCGCCTTCATTTCGCGCAGCACGAACGGATGGCAGCGGATCGCACCCTGCCCGTAGATGATCATCGAGCGGGTCAGGATGTTGGCACCCTCTACGGTAATCGCGATCGGAATGGCCTGGTAAGCACGCGCCAAGTAGTTGCGCGGGCCAAGCACCACGGCCTTGCCGCCATGCACGTCCATCGCATCATTCAGCGCCTTACGCATGCGTTCGGTATTGTGGTACTTCAGTACGGCAGACAGTACCGACGGCTTCTCGCCGATATCCAGCGCGGTCAGTGCCAGATCCTGCGCAGCTTCCATCTGGTAAGTGAAGCCACCGATACGCGCCATGGCTTCGTCCACCCCTTCGAACTTGCCAATGGACAGACCAAACTGGTCACGGATGCGAGCGTAAGCGCCGGTGGTGTAGGACGCCACCTTGCCGGAAGCAACCGACATGGCCGGCAGCGAGATGCAGCGGCCAACCGACAAGCACTCTACCAGCATGCGCCAACCCTGACCGGCGTACTCGCGGCCACCGATGATCCACTCCAGCGGAATGAACACGTCCTTGCCCCAGGTCGGGCCGTTCATGAACGCAGCACCACCCGGGAAGTGACGGCGACCAATGCACACGCCTTCGTGCTCGGTCGGCACCAGCGCGCAGGTAATACCGATATCTTCCTTGTCACCCAGCAGGTGATCCGGGTCGTACATCTTGAACGCCAGACCCAGTACGGTGGCCACGGGTGCCAGCGTAATCCAGCGTTTTTCCCAGCTCACGCGGATACCCAGTACGTTTTCGTGATGCTGGCCGCTGCGCGGGTCGGTGTAGCTCCCACGGCAGACCACGCCGAAATCCGGAATGGCACCTGCGTCAGAGCCGGCGTACGGGCTGGTCAGCGCAAAGCACGGCACGTCCACACCCTTGGCCAGACGCGGCAGGTAGTAGTCTTTCTGCGCTTCGGTACCGTAGTGCTGCAGCAGCTCGCCCGGGCCGAGCGAGTTCGGCACCATCACCGATACAGCCGCGGTACCGCCACGGGTAGCGATCTTGGTCACCACCTTGGCATGCGCGTAGTTGGAGAATTCCAGACCGCCATACTTTTTCTTGACGATCATGCCCAGGAAGCCCTGGTCTTTGATGAACTGCCACACTTCCGGCGGCAGATCCTTCAGCTCGTGCGTGATCTTCCAGTCGTCGATCATCTTGCACAGCGCTTCGGTCGGGCCATCCAGGAAGGCCTGCTCTTCGGCAGTCAGTTTCGGGTCCGGGAAGGACAGCAGACGGTTCCAGTCCGGCTTGCCGGAGAACAGGTCACGGTCCCACCATACGGTGCCGGCATTGATCGCTTCCTGTTCGGTCTGCGACATGGCCGGAGTGATTTTCTTGAAGATGGTGAACACCGGGCCGGTGAACACGGCACGGCGCAGCGGGGTAAGGTTGAGTACAGCAGCGATGACGCCGAAAACGGCCCATACGGCAACAGGTACCTGGCAGCCCCAGACGAACTGCAGGCTGGCCAGCCAGCCTGCAACGGCGATAGTCCAAGCAAGGATGGGTGCGCGGAAGTAAGCCAGCGCGCCCACCAGCAGGACGAGAATAACGGCAGATGTCATTATGGTTAACCCTCGTGTTGACCCTGTGAAAAGTCAATCAGATGGGCGCCGTCAACCCTGCCACGACAAAAGGTACCAAGTGCTTGACGACCATGTCCGGGTCCCGGGCGGTAACCACCTGGCTACGGACAAAAATCCTCAGCACATCATTACCTGCAAAGGCATTGAACATTACGCTGAAAGCGAAATGCATGCGCCATGCAATATCTTCGGCTCCAAACTGCGGTAACGCGCGCTGGAATGCACTGGTGTAGCGCACAACAAACACGCTGTACTGCTGATTCAGCGCTTCACGCAGCAGACGGTGGTTTTCCACCAGCGTACGTGACATCAGCCGCACAAACAGCGCCCCGCCCCTCGCAGGGTCTTTTGACAGGGCCAGGCAGGGACGAATGAAGCTCGTCACCAGCTGTTCTGCCGTCAGCGTTTGTCCGGTTTGTTCGAGTGCATCCAGCTCCGCCAGACAGGCCGCCACAAAGGGGCCGATACGGCGCATGAATACGGATTCGAACAGCGCATCCTTGGAGCCAAAGTGGTAATTCACCGCAGCCAGGTTCACTTCGGCCTGCTGGGTGATCATGCGAAGCGAGGTAGCCTCGAAGCCGTGCTCGACGAACAGACGTTCTGCGACGTCCAGAATCCTCGTAGCGGTATCGGGCTTGTTCACTTCCATGTTTTCTTGCACCTTGATCGGGGTAAGTAATTGCGTCGCCTTGCTCATCATGACTTTAGAACAAGCGTTTGAAACTTACGTTTAAATTTGACGCATGTCAAGAACGCCATGTCCACACCTTTAAGTTTTTCCCATTAAAAACGGCAGTCCTAATTGTAGACTGCCGTACAATTGAAACAATTGTTTCTTTTACAGGCCTCGCAACAAGTCGGCCTTTAAGTCCTCAACGTGTTCCAGCCCCACAGCAACGCGCAGCAAACCTTCGGTAATGCCGGCCTGTGCCCGCGCCTCCGGCGTAATGCGTGCATGCGTAGTGGAAGCCGGGTGCGTCAGCGTGGTTTTCACGTCGCCAAGGTTGGCGGTACGCGATATCAGCTGGATAGCATCTACCACCTTCCAGGCTGCCTCGCGCCCGCCCTTGACCTGGAACGACAGCACCGGGCCACCGCTCTTTTGCTGGCGCTGTGCCAGCGCGTAGTGCGGATGATCCGGCAAGCCGGGATAGAACACTTTTTCCACCGCCGGTTGCTGTTGCAGCCACTTGGCCAACTCCAGGGCATTGGCCGAGTGCTTTTCCATGCGCAGATACAGCGTTTCCAGGCCGGACAGCAACACCCAGGCGTTGAACGGCGCCAGCGACGGGCCCGCAGTGCGAACGTGCAGGTAGACCTGCTCCACCAGCTTGTCGCTGCCCACTACGGCACCACCCATCACGCGGCCGTGGCCGTCCAGGTACTTGGTGGCCGAATGCACCACCAGGTCGGCACCCAGCTTGATCGGTTGCTGCAACGCCGGCGAGCAGAAGCAGTTGTCCACCACCAGTAAAGCGCCCGCCTCGTGGGCAATGGCCGCCACGGCAGCAATATCAGCCAGATCGGTCAGCGGGTTGGACGGCGTTTCCAGGAAAAACACCTTGGTATTCGGTTTGACTGCCGCACGCCAAGCGTCCAGGTTGGCCGCATCCACATAGCTGGTTTCCACGCCAAACTTGCCCAATACACCATTGAACAGGTTGATGGTGGAGCCAAACAGGCTGCGCGACGACACGATATGGTCGCCAGCTTTCAGCAGCGTCAGCATGGTGGCCTGGATGGCAGCCATGCCGGTAGACGTGGCCACGGCACGCTCGGCGCCTTCCATGGCGGCCAGGCGCTGCTGGAAGGCAGAAACAGTAGGATTGGTAAAACGGGAATAGGTATAACCGTCGATTTCGCCAAGGAACATGGCGGCAGCCTGGGCGGCGCTATCGAAGGTAAAGCTGGAAGTCAGATGCAGGCTCTGGCTGTGCTCGCGGTATTCGCTGGTTTCACGGCCGGCACGAATGGCCAGGGTTTCGGGGTGCAACTGACAGGTATCGTCACTGGGCATGATTGCTCTCGGGGCAATTGGATACAAAGCCACACAATAACAAGGGTTGGCCGCAGCGGCCAACCCTTGTCGTTATAAGCACATTACATCAGGTTTTGTTCAGCCACGTTCAGGTTCAGATCCACCATCTGGCTGCCAGCATCCTCACCATCCTTGGCTTCCTTGCTTGCCGCCTTACCCTTGCCACGTGCGGCCTCGATGGCATCGAGGTAAGCCTCGTTGATGTCACCGGTGATGTAGCAGCCGCTGAAGCACGACGCCTCAAACACGTTCAGCTCGCGATTGATGCTGTGCACCGCTTGCTCCAGCGCCGACAGGTCCTGGTAAATGACGGCGTCGGCACCGATCTCGGCGGCAATCTGCGCATTGTCACGGCCGGTAGCCAGCAGCTCGGCACGGGTCGGCATGTCGATGCCGTATACGTTGGGGAAGCGTACCGCTGGCGCAGCGGAGGCAAAGAACACCTGCTTGGCGCCGGAATCGCGTGCCATCTGCACGATTTCCTTGGACGTGGTACCGCGTACGATGGAGTCATCCACCAGCAACACGTTACGGCCGGCAAACTCCAGCGGCACCGGATTCAGCTTCTGGCGCACCGACTTCTTGCGTACCGCCTGGCCCGGCATGATGAAGGTACGGCCGATGTAGCGGTTCTTGATGAAGCCTTCGCGGTACGGCAGACCCAGCGCGTTGGCCAGCTGCAGCGCGCTCTGGCGGCTGGAATCCGGAATCGGAATCACCACATCGATTTCGATGCCCGGGTACTCGCGGCGGATTTTCTCGGCCAGCATCTCGCCCATGTTCAGGCGCGACTGGTAAACCGACACGCCGTCGATAACGGAATCCGGACGGGCGAAGTACACGTACTCGAACAGGCACGGCGCCAGCTGGGTATGTTCGGCACACACGCGGGCGTGCATGTCGCCCTCGAAGCTGACGTAAACACATTCGCCCGGCAGTACGTCGCGCAGCACGGCAAAGCCGGAGCAATCCAGCGCTACCGATTCGGACGCAAACATGTATTCGGAGCGACCCTCTACCACGTTGCTACCCATCACCAGCGGACGGATACCATGCGGGTCGCGGAAAGCCACCAGGCCATAACCGGCGATCATCGCCACCACGGCGTAAGCGCCCTTCACGCGACGGTGCACCGCCTCCACCGCACCGAATACTGCTTCCGGCGTCAGCGTGGCGTTTTCGACGCGCGCAGCAATCTCGTGGGCGAACACGTTCAGCAACACTTCCGAATCGGAATTGGTGTTGATGTGGCGCAGGTCGTTACGGAACATGTCCGACTTCAGTTCGTCGGTGTTGGTGAGGTTGCCGTTGTGAGCCAGCACGATGCCGAACGGCGAATTCACGTAAAACGGCTGCGCCTCGGCCAGGTTGGACGCCGAGCCGGCGGTGGGGTAGCGCACATGGCCGATGCCGGCGTTGCCTTGCAGCGAACGCATATTGCGGGTACGGAACACGTCGCGCACCAGACCGCTGCCTTTGTGCATGTGAAAGGTCTTGCCGTTTGCCGTAACAATCCCGGCTGCGTCCTGACCGCGGTGCTGCAACAGTTGCAGACCGTCATACAACAGCTGGTTTACGGGTGTCTGACCTACCACCCCAAGAATTCCACACATAGTTAATCCCCAGACTACACGAGTAAAAACAAGGGGTGATGATGCCGACGCATCATCACCCCTCTATTGCAAAGCTATGAAAAATCCATTTTCTGCGCCAGCGCATCCGGCAACCACGGCTTGGACGCTACCGCCACCGCCTGGAACGGCGCCACCAGCAAAGCATTCTGCCAGGCGGCGGATTGCGGCAGATTGCTCAGGCCGCCGACAATCATCACCACCGTCACCAGCAACATGCCGCGCACCAAACCGAATATGGCACCAAAAAAACGGTTGATGCCGCCCAGGCCGACAGCATCCAGCATTACGGTGAGCGAGGCACGCAATACACCGGACAACAACCAGACACCCACCAGCAGCAGCAAGAAAGCCACCACCAGCCGTAAACCATCACCGGGCAGCGGCACGAACTCGGACAGCATCGGCGATAGGCTGCGCGCCGCCCAGAACGCAATCAGCCAGGAAAACAGCGATAGCACTTCGGCCGCCAAGCCGCGGAACAGTGACAAGGCGATGGAGCCGGCGATCAGGGCCAGGATCAGGTAATCCAGCCAGGTCATTCCGCCCCCACCACGATGCCGGTCACGCCGGCCTTGCTCAAGCGCCGCATGGCGGCATCGGCCTCTTCACGCGATTTGAACGGCCCTACGCGTACTCGCGTCACCTCGCCTTTGCTGGTTTGCACCTTACTGAAGCGAGCGGTTACCCCGCTTGCGGCCAACTTGCTACGCAGGGCATCTACCTTTTGCGGGTCGGACAGCGCCGCTAGCTGGATGCTGAATTTCTTGCCCCCCTCTGCCGGCTTGGCCTCGGCTTCGGCGCGCTCTTTGGCCGGTTTGGCAGGTTCGGTATGCGCTTCACGCCCTTCCAGAATGGCCATCGGGTCTGCGGCTTTCTTCTCTTCGCGCGGCTTGTTTTCCTTGACGGGCGGCTTGGGCTCCGGCTTGGGCGCGGGCTTGCTTTCCGGTTTGATGGCCGGCTTTGGCTCAGGTTTGGGTTCGGGCTTAGGGACAGGCTTGGGTTCTGGCTTCGGTTCCGGATTGGCAACCGCCGGGGCCACTGGCGCCACCGGCGCGGGCTTGGGCACCACAAGCGGGGCGCTCGGGGCCGGTGCCGGCGCAGTGACAGCAGGGACCGAAGCCGGCTCCGGCTCTTCCGGCGGCAAGGTAGCCAGCAGGTCGGTCACCGGCTGCGACGCTGCCACGGGCGCAGACGCCACCACCGGCGCGGCAGCCGGCTGCGATGCCATCTGCAATCCGGTGATATCCACCGCCTCCGGCTTCATCGCCTGCTCCGGCAGGGCATCCACCACATTCCACAGCACGGCAGTCGACAAGCTCACCATCACGATGGCGCCCACCAGGCGGCGGCGCGCACGCTTGCGCAGCAACAGCAGTTCGTCGTGAGTGGACAGGGCCATCAGGGTTCCTTATGCGCGGTGGAGTCGCTGTTCCATCACCTCGGCAACGGTGTGGAACGAGCCAAATACAACAATTCTATCATTCTCGCCGGCCATCGATAAGGCGGCATCCCAGGCCAAAGGTACCGTTTCGTAACGATGCACCCCGCGAATGCCCATGGTTTCCAGCTCGGTGGCAATCGCATCGGCCGTACGGCCACGCGGCATGTCTAGCCCGCCCACCAGCCAGACGTCGAACTCGTCCTTCAGCAGCGATACCACCGCGGCCATATCCTTGTCGGACAACATCGAAAATACGGCAATGCGCTGACTGGCAAACGCCATACGCTTCAGACTGTCGGCCAGTGCACGGGCGGCGTGCGGGTTATGCCCCACATCCAGCACCGTCACCGGGCGACCGGGCAGCACCTGGAAACGCCCTGGCCATTCCACCTCCAGCAGGCCGCGCTTGACCGCCCCCAGGCTCACCGGTAGTACGGGCTTCAGCAGCTCCAGCACTGCCAGCGCGGTGGCGGCATTCACCAGCTGGTATTCGCCGCGCAGTGCCGGAATCGGCAGCGCGTGCTTGTGCGACTCGCCCATGTGGAACGACCACTGGTTATCCATGCGCGTCACGCCAAAGTCGCGGCCAACCAGGTGCAGCGGTGCGCCCAGTTGCGCCGCCACGTCCAGCAAGGTGTGCGGCGGGTTCGGGTCGGCACATACGGCCGGTACGCCAGCGCGGAAAATGCCGGCTTTTTCGAAGCCCACTTGTTCGCGGGTATCGCCCAGGTAGGCCTGGTGATCCAGATCGACGCTCACTACCACCGACACCGCCGGCTCGAAAATATTGACGGCATCCAGTCGCCCGCCCAGCCCCACTTCCAGCACCGCCACATCGACGCCCTCTTCCACAAAGGCATGCACGGCCGCCAGCGTGCCGAACTCGAAATAGCTAAGCGAAATATCGCCGCGTGCCGCCTGGATGGCAGCAAAGCTGTCCACGATACGCTGGTCGCCCACCGGCTGCGTGTCGATGGCAATGCGCTCGTTGTAACGCAGGATGTGCGGCGAGGTATAGGTACCCACCTTGAAGCCGGCGCGGTGCAACATGGTGGACAGCATGGCGCAGACTGAGCCCTTGCCGTTGGTGCCACCCACAATGATGACCGGGAAGGTTGGCCGCAACGCCATGGCGTCGCGCACGGCTGATACGCGGGCCAGCCCCATATCGATGGTGCTGATGTGCAGGTTTTCCTGATAGTGCAGCCAGTCCTGCAGGCTGCTGGCGGCGGTAGGGATAGCGGTATGGCTCATAACGATTCTTCTTCTGCTTGCTGGGTAGCGGCGGCGCGGCACCACTGCACATAGACACGCAAAGCGCGGTGGGTTTCCGCCGGCACGGCATCGCGCCACACCAGCAAGCCCAGACGGCGACCGTCGCCGGTACGGCCATGCAGCCACACCACCCAGGGCAAGGCCACGCTACTGCGGTGCAGCGCCACCCGCTGCAGGTTGATCTGGCAGGCACCGCGGCCATCTACGGCCACCCTGCCCGGCTGGCGCGGCCACATGCCGCTGCGGCGCAGGCAGGCCAGCGACGCCAGTACAGTACTGGCCAACACCACCCACTGCGACTGGGTATCCAGTTGGCTGCACGCCAACAACAGGCACAGCCACATCAGCAGCAAGCCGGCGCAGGCCAGCCGGCTAAAGCCCAGCGTCGCCGCAAACGGCGGCACATGAACAGCGTGCACGGCGACAGCAACTTAAACCGGGTCGACCGGGCTGTTCATGATGTCGGCGTCAACCGTGTCCAGCAGCGTGGAGTGGATCTCCACGTCAAACCACTCCCAGAACGTTTTCAGCGAGCGGTCCTGCGGCCACAGCGACTCGTCCTCGTACCAGGACGCCAGCTCCAGGCGGAACAGCTGGTCGAAGATTTCATCCACGTGTGCCACGGCCTCTTCCGGCTCGTCGAACTCCGGCAGCAGGATGACGGTGCTGTCAGCACGCAGCGCATCCAGCGTCAGTTCGATCATGTCGTTGTCCGGCACCCCGTTCAGCCACGCCAGAAACGGGGCTTTCGGTTTGATTACGGCTACAGAGCGGTCAACAAAGTACATGGCACATCCTTTCGCGATACCCGCCGGAACAGGCGGGCTTTCAATTGGCGCGCATTGTAGCAGCCACCGGCCGGCAGGCGAAGGGCAAACACGCGCTCATGCTACAATCGGCCGCATTGCAATAAGAAAGCCCGTCACTCCCCATCATGGCCCTGATTACCGTAGATAACGCCTGCCTCGCCTTTGGCCACCACGCCCTGCTCGACAAAGTGCATTTCGCCCTCGAAGGCGGCGAAGTCGTCGGCCTGATCGGCCGCAACGGCGCCGGCAAATCCTCGTTGCTGAAAGCCATCGCCGGCACCGTCAAACTGGACGACGGCCGAGTCATCCAGCAAGGCGACATCAAGGTAGCCTACGTACCGCAAGAGCCCACCTTCGAGGAAGGCCACAGCGTGTTCGAAGCGGTAGCCGAAGGTCTGGGCGAGCTGAAAGCCCTGCTCACCGATTACCACCACCTGACGCAGCAGCTGGCCGACCCTGCGGCCAACCATGAGGCCGTGCTGGTACGCATGACCGACATCCAGCACGCGCTGGAAGCGCGCGACGGCTGGCAGTTCGACGCGCTGATCAGTACCACGCTGTCGCACCTGGGGCTGGATGCCGACACCCAGGTCAGCGCGCTGTCCGGCGGCTGGAAAAAACGCGTGGCCCTGGCGCGGGCGCTGGCTGCCCGCCCCGACGTGCTGCTGCTGGACGAACCCACCAACCACCTGGACATGAGCGCCATCGAGTGGCTGGAAGGGCTGATCAAGAACTTCGGCGGCAGCGTGCTGCTGATCACTCACGACCGTCGCTTCCTCGACAACGTCGCCACCCGCATCATCGAGCTGGATCGCGGCATCCTGCGCAGCTACCCGGGCAGCTTCAGCGCCTACCAGGTACGCAAAGCCGAAGAACTGGCCATCGAAGAAGAACAGAACCGCATTTTCGACAAATTCCACGCCCAGGAAGAAGTGTGGATCCGCAAGGGCATCGAGGCGCGCCGCACCCGCAACGAAGGCCGCGTGCGCCGGCTGGAAGAAATCCGCCGCCAGCGCGCCGCCCGCCGCGAACGCGTGGGCCAGGTGAACTTCCAGCTTGACGCCGGCGAGCGCTCCGGCAAGCTGGTGGCCGAGCTGGAACACGTCAGCAAAGGCTTTGACGGCCGCAACCTGATCAAGGACTTCACCAGCCGTATCCTGCGCGGCGACAAGATCGGCCTGATCGGCCCCAACGGCGCCGGCAAAACCACATTGCTGAAACTGATCCTGGGCGAGCTGGAAGCCGACAGCGGCAGCATCAAGCGCGGCAGCAAGCTGGAAGTGGCCTACTTCGACCAGTTCCGCACCCAGCTGGACGAAGAAACCAGCGTAGCCGACATCATCAGCCAGGGTAACGACTTCGTCGAAATCGCCGGCCAGAAGAAGCACGTGATGAGCTATCTGGAGGACTTTCTGTTCTCGCCGCAGCGCGCGCGCAGCCCGGTTCGCTCGCTGTCCGGCGGCGAACGCAACCGCCTGCTGCTGGCGCGGCTGTTCACCCGCCCGGCCAACGTGCTGGTGCTGGACGAACCCACCAACGACCTCGACATCGACACGCTGGAGCTGCTGGAAGAGTTGATCGAGCAATACACCGGCACCGTGTTCCTGGTCAGCCACGACCGCGCCTTCCTCGACAACGTGGTGACGCAGGTGATTGCCTTTGAGGGCGACGGCCGGCTGGAAGAATACCCGGGCGGCTATCAGGACTGGGTGGACACCCGCGCCCGCATGGCCGCGATGAAGGCCGAGTACGCGCCGCGCAAGGAAGCGGCGGCCAACGTGGAAGCCAAACCGGAACGCGACCGCAGTGCGCGTACCCAGAAATTGGGTTTCAATGAAAAGCGCGAGCTGGAACGCCTGCCGCAGGAAATTGCCGAACTGGAAGCCGAACAGGCGCTTCTGAACGACAAGCTGCTGGACCCGAACGCCTACCGTGACACCCCGCTGGAGGCGCGCAACTGGCAGGCCCGCTTCGAGGAGATCGAAATGCTGCTGCTGGAAAAACTGGAACGCTGGGAAACGCTGGAGGCCAAGCAAGGATGATGCGCGGCAGCTTGCTGAGCCGACTCACCCGCCAGCGTGGCGTGACGCTGGCGCTACTGGCCTGCCTGCTGGCCGGCTGTGCCAGCACGCCCCCGCCGGCAAAAAAGCCCGGCAAGCCCGCCACCCGCCCCGGCACCAGCCTGGGCAGCCTGCAAGCCGACGGGGTTGGCCGCGAGATCCTGATGTATACGCTGAGCCTGCTGGACATCGACTACAAATTCGGTGGCAGCAACCCGGAAGCCGGCCTGGATTGCAGCGGCATGGTGGCCTACATCTATCAGAATGCTGCACGGGTGAAGCTGCCACATAATGCGGCGCAAATTGCCGGCCTGGCGCGGCCGATCAGCAACAGCCAGCTGCGCGTCGGCGACCTGGTGTTCTTCAATACGCTGGGGAGGCCGTTCTCGCACATGGGCATCTATATCGGCGATGGCAAGTTCGTGCACGCCCCGCACAGCAACAGCGTGATCCGCGTCGACCGCCTCGACAACAGCTACTTCGCCGCCCGCTACGAGGGCGCGCGCACCTTGTTTGACTAAGCCATGTGGCAGCAGCGCTGGCAAGCCTGGCAAGAAAATCGCCCCCGCCTGCACCGGGACGGCGTGTCACTGCCGGGCAAGCTGGTACTGCGCAAACTGCAGCAATGGCTGAACAATGAACGCCTGAGTATCGACGACCTGCTGCTGGACGAGCACGGCGCGGTGTTCTGGCTGACACTGCACCACCCCGCCCACACCATCCTGCAACTGCACTGCCAGCCCGCCGCCGGCGGCCCGGATGGCGCACTACACCTGCATTACCAGATCAAAGGCGACCCGGCACAAGCCGGCCTGCGCGGCCATGCGCTGGCCAAACTGGCCAGCCTGGCAGGCAACAGCCAGATCGCGGCCAACCTGCTGCAACGCCTGCTTGCCGACCTGCCGTGGGTGAGTATTTCTTCGCAACACCTCACCGTTTACTGGCGTGACATCACCGCATTGCAACAGTGGCTGCATACACTGCCGCTGGCAGGCAAGGTACTGAACCGGTTCGATATTGCCGCCATCAGCACCGGTGACGACAGCTTGCGCCTGCGGCTAAAACGACGCCAGCCCGCCAACCAAGGGTAATCCCCTATCCATCTGTACTTTGCAAGGCTGATGGCCTGTGCTTTGATAGCAGCAACCGGTTACCGGCAACGGCCTCAACAGAAGGCCAGCCAAAAAGCAGCACCAGCTGCAAACACTACACAGGAGAAAACCAGTGCATTCACTGCTTGCCTTGTCGCGTCTGATCGACGCGATCAACGCACGCGTGGGCCGGGCTGCGTCATGGCTCGTGCTCGTCGTCGTGCTCATCAGCGCCGGCAACGCTGTCGTCCGCAAGGCTTTTGACGTCAGCTCCAACGCCTTCCTTGAAATCCAGTGGTACCTGTTCTCGGCCGTGTTCCTGTTGGCCGCAGCCTATACGCTGCAAAAGAACGAGCACATCCGCATCGACCTGCTGGCCAGCAAATTGTCCAAACGCGGGCAAGCCATCATCGATATTGTCGGCACCCTGCTGTTCCTGTCGCCGGTATGCGTGATCATCATCATGTACGGCTGGCCGATGTTCATGAACGCCTGGACCACCGGCGAGATGTCGTCCGACGCCGGCGGCCTGATCCGCTGGCCGGTGTTCCTGCTGATTCCGGTGGGTTTCACGCTGCTACTGGCGCAAGGCCTGTCCGAGGTCATCAAGCGCATTGCCTTCCTGCAGGGTCTGATTGCCGACCCGTCCGAGAAAAACACTGACGTGCACAAGGAGCCGGTATGAGCCTCGAAATGCTTGCTCCCATCATGTTCTGCTCGCTGATCGCATTCTTGCTGATCGGCTACCCGGTAGCCTTTGCGCTGGGCGCAGTGGGTTTGTTGTTCAGCTGGATCGGCATTCACTTTGAACTGCTGCGCCCCGAGCTGCTGCAGGCACTGCCAAACCAGGTATACGACATCATGCGTAACGATACGCTGCTGGCGATACCGTTCTTCACCTTCATGGGCCTGATTCTGGAACGCTCCGGCATGGCCGAAGACATGCTGGATACCATTGGCCAGCTGTTTGGTTCGGTACGTGGCGGTCTGGCTTACGCGGTGATCTTTGTCGGCGCCCTGTTGGCCGCCACTACCGGCGTGGTGGCCGCGTCGGTGATCTCGATGGGCCTCATCTCGCTGCCCATCATGCTGCGTTATGGCTACGATACCCGTATCGCCACCGGTGTGATTGCCGCCTCCGGCACCCTGGCGCAGATCATTCCGCCGTCGCTGGTACTGATTGTACTAGCCGACCAGCTGGGTACCTCGGTAGGCGATATGTACGCCGGCGCCATGGCCCCCGGCCTGCTGCTGTGCCTGTTCTACGCCATCTTCATCTTCCTGGTAACCCTGTTCAAACCACAGTGGGCGCCGGCACTGCCGCCGGAAGCCCGCACCCTGCGCGGCCTGCAACTGGCCAAGCGCGTGGTGCTGGTGATGATTCCGCCGCTGCTGCTGATCTTCCTGGTGCTGGGCACCATCTTCCTGGGGATTGCCACCCCGACCGAAGGCGGCGCCATGGGCGCGGTGGGCGCCATCATCCTGGCGCTGATGAACAAGCGGCTGGACATGAAGCTGCTGCAACAGGCGATGGACTCCACCGTCAAGCTGTCCACTTTCGTGGTGTTCATCCTGATCGGTGCCCGCGTGTTCCGCATTGCCTTCCTGGGTGTCAACGGCGACCAGTGGGTAGAACACCTGCTAACCAGCCTGCCTGGCGGCGCTACCGGCTTCCTGATCGTCGTCAACATCATGGTGTTCCTGCTGGCGTTCTTCCTCGACTTCTTCGAGATCGCCTTCATCCTGGTACCGCTGCTGGCACCGGTGGCACAAAGCCTGGACATCAACCTGATCTGGTTTGGCGTAATCCTGGGCGTGAACATGCAAACCTCCTTCATGCACCCGCCGTTCGGCTTTGCCCTGTTCTACCTGCGTAGCGTGGCACCGAAAGAAGTGAAGAGCACCCAGATCTACTGGGGAGCGGTACCGTACGTACTGATCCAGATCGTGATGGTGGGCCTGCTGATTGCCTTCCCCAAACTGGTGACCGGTTCGCTGCACGAGGAAGTGAAAACCAACGCCGATGACGCTGCGGCCATCATGCAGCAGATGAACGCCACGCCATCCGCCGAACTGCCGGCCGAAATTCCGGCAGCGGATGCCTCGGCGGCCGACGCGTCAGCGCCTGCGGCCAACCAGTCGGACGACCTGCTGAAGGAGCTGACCGGCCAATAAGCAACACCGCGGTGGCGGAAAGCCTGTTTCCGCCACCGCAGATCACAAGACGCTGGACATGACATCCGGCATATAGATAGATTTCAGGCACACACCAACAAAGCCTGATCACAGCGCAGTAACACAAGACAACACAAAGGAGATCACTGTGGAAAGACGCTCGTTCCTGAAGAAAGCCGGCGCTGCCGGCGTAGCTGCCGCCGCTGTTGCCGCCCCGGCTATCGCTGCCGACGGCCCGACCGTACGCTGGCGCCTGGCATCCAGCTTTCCGAAAAGCCTGGATACCATTTACGGCGCTGCCGAGCAGCTGGCCAAGCGCGTCAGCGACCTGACCGGCGGCAAATTCCAGATCCGCTGCTTTCCGGGCGGTGAAATCGTGCCGGGCACCCAGGTACTGGACGCAGTACAAAACGGCACCGTAGAGTGCGGCCATACCGCCAGCTACTACTACGTCGGCAAGAACAAGGCTTTTGCTTTCGACACCTCCCTGCCGTTCGGCCTGACCTCGCGCCAGCAGAATGCCTGGCTGTACTTTGGTGGTGGCATGGCGCTGATGCGCGAACTGTTTGCCAAGTACAACGTGGTGAACTTCCCGGGCGGTAACACCGGCACCCAGATGGGCGGCTGGTTCCGCAAGGAAGTGAAATCGCTGGCCGACCTGAAAGGCCTGAAGATGCGCATCCCGGGTTTTGGCGGCGAGATCATGGCCGCCCTAGGCGCCGTGCCGCAAACGCTGGCTGGCGGTGACATCTACCCGGCACTGGAAAAAGGCACCATCGACGCTACCGAGTGGGTAGGCCCGTACGATGACGAAAAGCTGGGCTTCTACAAAGTAGCCAAGCATTACTACTACCCGGGCTTCTGGGAACCGGGCCCGAACCTGTCGTTCTATGTTTCCAAGAAGGAATGGGACAAGCTGCCGGCCGACTACAAAGCCGCTTTCGAAGCTGCTGCTGCCGAAGCCAACATCAGCATGCAGGCCGAGTACGACGCCAAGAACCCGGTAGCGCTGGTCAGCTTGCTGCAAAAAGGCACCAAACTGCACCAGTACCCGGCCGACATCCTGAAAGCCGCGCAAAAAGCCGCCTTCGAGTTGTACGAGAAAGAAGCCACCACCAACCCGGACTTCAAGAAGATCTACACCGAATGGAAGAAATTCCGCACCTTGCAGCACGGCTGGTTCAACCTGGCCGAGAACAAGATGGAAAACTTCATGTACGCCAACAAGGTCAAGTAATAAGCCTTGTGACGACAAAAGCCGCGCTCTGCGCGGCTTTTTTTGTTTTATATGGAGCGGCCATCACGGTCGACACCAGGCCCGCATCACGGGCTGCACAGCCGTAGCAGGCATTGTGCCGGCACATGACAAATGGCCTATAGTGACAACACCCCTCTCACCAAGGAAATCACCATGCGCAGACTGATCCTGGTATTGTGGCCGTCGTTCATCACCGCCCTGCTTGCCACCGCCAGCTTCTTTTCGGTATTCGACCCTTACGAACTGGCTTTGCACGGCAAGCAGCTGTTCCATGACGAGCTGAGCGCCTACTCGGTATTCTTCCTGTTTGCCTGGGTTTTCGGCGCCTTCAACGGCTTGATATTGCTACAGCTCAATCGCCCGGCGCGCGACATCAACGGCTTTGAGCCGCCACCAGTTGATCCGGACCGCTACAACCCGGAACACGGCCAACCTTAGCCAGAGCATCAAGGGGCGATGCCGCTGACGATCACATAGTATTTTCTTACAGCCTCCAGCACGCGAAACTCGCCGCGAAAACCGGCCGGAATGACCGCCGCTTCGCCAGGGCCGAACGTCTCGGCGTGACCGTGCTCGTCAGTCAGCCGCACATGGCCGCTGATGATGGCGAAAAACTCGTGCTTGTCGGCGGCAAAGGCAATACGCCAGGCGCCGGGCTCGCATGCCCAGATGCCTGCCGCGCACTGCTCGTTACTGGTTTCGTACGCCGACCAAGTATGGCGCAGCGGATTGCCCTCCACCAGGCGTTGCGGATTGGGGCGATCTTCCTGCGCTGCCCCTTGCGCCACCACTCGCACAATCCCCATGTGAACTCCTTACCCTGTTGGTTGCTTGCCGCGCCGGCCTGTAAAGACAAGCCGGCGTGGCAAGCAAGGTTGGCCGCAGGCTGCGGCCAACCTTGCCAGGCACTTACAGCACGCCCAGCCCTTTGAGCATCACCAGCAGGATCAGCAGCGGCGTCACAAACTTCAGCAACACGTTCAGACCCGCCACCACCAAGTGGTTGGACAGCAAGCCTTCATTGCTGAGTGCGGCAGCCATGTTGTCCTTACCCCATACCCAGGCCACAAACAGGCAGATGAAAATCCCGCCCAGCGGCATCAGGATGTAGGACGAGATAAAGTCGAACAGGTCGAAGAAGGTCATGCCGAACGGCTTCACATCGGCCAGTACACTGTTGGACAGCGCGCAGGTGGCACCGATCAGCGCCAGCAACAGCAGGTTGATCAGCGTGGCTTTCTTGCGCGACATGCCCAGACGGCCCGCCATCACCGACACCGGCACCTCCAGAATCGACAGCATGGCGCCAGTCGCCGCCACCGCGGCCAGCACAAAGAACAGCACCATGAACAGGTGGCCCATCGGCATGCTGGCAAACACGGCAGGAATGGTGATGAACAACAGCGACGGGCCAGCTTCCGGCTTGAAGCCGAAACTGAACACCGCAGGGAAGATGGCGATGCCAGCCAGCATCGACACGAACAGGTCAGCACTCATCACGCGCAAGGTTGTCGTGGGAATGTTCTGATCGTCACGGAAGTAACTGCCGTAGGTCATCATCGTGCCCATACCGATGGACAGCTTGAAGAAGGCCAGGCCCATGGCCACCAGCACCACCTCGCCGCTGATCTTGCTCCAGTCCGGCGTAAACAGAAACGCCAGGCCGTCTGCCGCCCCCGGCAGCATCAGGCTACGGGCGCAAATGATCAGCAACAGCAGGAAAAGAATAGGCATCAGCTTCTTGGTGACCGCCTCGATACCCTTGGCCACCCCCAGCAGCAGGATGCCGCCGATCAACAGCAGCACCAGCCATTGCCACAGCAGCGACTGCACCGGGTCGCTGATCAGCGCGCCAAAAGCGGCCGAAGTTACCGCCGGGTCGCTGGATAGAATATCGCCGCGCAGCGCCTTGAACACGTAGGCAAACACCCACGCCGCCACCTCGGAATAGAACGACATGATCAGGAAGGCAGCAATCACGCCAAAAGCGCCGATCAGCCACCACGGCTGGCCGGCCGGTGCCAGGGTACGCAGCGTGGTGACTGCGTCGGCCTTGGCCTTGCGCCCCAGCATGATCTCGGCAATCATCACCGGCAGGCCCACCAGCAGGGTAGCCAGCACGTACACCACCAGAAAACTGGCACCACCGTTGGCACCGGTCACATACGGAAACTTCCAGATATTGCCCAGGCCTACCGCCGAGCCCAGTGTTGCGGCCAACACCCCGAAACTGCTGGTGAAGGCATCCCTGCTTGCGCCCGCAGTGGTCACGGCTGCGGATCTTGTTTCTTTATTCATGTTTTGGTCCAGCGTCAAAACCAATAAACAAACCCGCCATGGCTTGTGGCCTTGACGGGTACTCTGCCCCTTATCGGGAGGCGAGATTTTGAAGCCGGATCCCTTGCAGGTAAAGGGTTTTAGCGCAAATTACGCCCGAATCAGGCGCTGAAACAGCTGATCCAGCCACGCATCGCAGGCAGCAAGCTGCGATCTGGCCACGAATTCATCGGGGCGGTGTGCCTGCTCGATCGAGCCTGGGCCGCACACCACGCACGGGATGCCGGCCTCGTGAAAGCGCCCCGCTTCGGTGGTGTAAGCCACCGCATCGTGGCTGCAACCGGGGCACAAGGCCTCGACGTGGCGGGTGATTTCACTATCGCGCGTGTATTCGAACGGCGGACAGTTCACCAGCGGCTCGAAGCTGATCGCGGCTTCCGGCGCCACTTGCTGCATTTCGGCCAGCAGCACCGCCGCGTAATCTTTCACCGACTCGACAAAACGCTCGTGGCGATCGCCCGGCAGCCAGCGCATCTCGAACACGAACTCGCAATCCTTGGGCACGATGTTGGCCGCATTGCCGCCAGAGATCAGCCCGGTCTGCAAGGTAGCGAACGGCACATCATATAAAGGGTGGCGAGCGCCGAACGACTGCTCGGTATCGGCCAGCTTGCGGATATGGGTAATCAGCTTGGCCGCATATTCGATGGCATTGACGCCTTGTGGCGTCAGCGACGAGTGCGCGGCGCGGCCTCGCAAGCGCACACGGTAGTGGGCAATGCCCTTATGGGCGATGACCGGGCGCATCATGGTCGGCTCCCCGATGATGCAACCCGCTACCGGCAACTGCCGCGCCAGCAGATCATCGATCAGGCGCCCCACACCCAGGCAGCCCACCTCTTCGTCGTACGACAGCGCAATGCCGATACTGCGCGCCATCGGCTGCTGTGCGGCCAACTGCAACCAACGCGGTACCGCTGCCAGCACGCAGGCGATGAAGCCCTTCATGTCGGCGCTGCCACGGCCATACACGCGCTCGTCGTGCAGCGTCATGTCAAATGGCGGAAACTGCCACTGCTGGCCATCTACCGGCACCACGTCGGTGTGCCCGGATAGCACCACCGCCGGCAGCGCCGGGTCTCCCAGCTGGGCATACAGATTGGCCTTGCTGCCTTCATCATTAAATGTGAGCGTACTGGCCACACCGTACCCGGCCAGGTAGCCTTGCACCCATTCGATCAGGACCAGATTGGACGCACGGCTGGTGGTATCAAAGGACAGCAGACGGGACAGGATGGCTTCGGTAGCAGACTGGGTGGTCATGGCGCATCGTTCCTATTGGGGTGGTCTGAACGCAGCATACCCAATTGCTGCAGGCATGCAAACCATCGATTTGCGGTTGCAACTGCATAAAATCGGCAAAACGGGCTTGGCATTCGGCACGTCTGCCTGTATTATTCGCTTTCTCTATGGCGGGCCCCCCCGCATTGTACGGTAGTGAACCTGGTCAGGTCCGGAAGGAAGCAGCCACAACTATTCAGTGCAAGTGCCGGGGTTCAGGCTCGCCACCCCTCCCCCTCCTCGCTTCAAACATCCTTGCTTCATAAATTCTGATCGAACTAAATACGTTGATCAAAATCTATTGACAATTCAGCCGGCATTTATCTTTTGACTGCTTGAAAATCCTGCTATCATAAGCAGTACATAAAGGAACCGGGCTATGACCTTGTTCCAATGTTTGAAACTTGAAACCGTCACCCGGCATACGCCGGCATCCCGAACTGAACAGAAGCGAGGAAAGCTATGAAACTGTTTGATAAAATCCCGAATCCGCGTGAAATCCGCCGCAAACTGGGCCTGAACCAGCAGGAATTCTGGAGCCGCATCGGTGTTACCCAATCCGGCGGCAGCCGCTACGAAAGCGGCCGCAACATGCCGAAACCGGTACGCGAACTGCTGCGTCTGGTTCACATCGAGCAAATCGACCTGTCCAAAGTGCGTCGCGAAGACTTCGAAATCGTTGAATACCTGAAGGAAACCCACCCGGACCTGTACAAGAGCCTGCGCAAGGCTGTACGCGCCCGTCTGGATGCCCAGACTGAAGGTAGCGGCGAAACCGCCGAAGCCTGAGCCTGAACTGCACTGGCAAAACCCGGCCTCGCGCCGGGTTTTTTCATGCCTGCCACCATTGAACGGCACCAAACCAAGACGGTTTGACAGGCAAGTCATGGCATCCGCAGCCTCACTGCTGGCAAAACAAAGCCTGCTGGCATAGCAAGCAGGCTTTGTCGTTCGTCGCTACCCGGCAGTAGCCAGACCTCATGCACAGCATGCGTCAGTCGTCACCCGGGTTGCGCAGCAGTAGCACCGGCACATCCGCCTGCTTCAGCACCCCCTCCGCCACGCTCCCCATCAGCAGGTGCATCAAGCCGCCCAAACCGTGCGTGCCCATCACCATCAGGTCAGCCCCCCAGTCATTGGCATCCTCAACGATCACACTGGCGATGCGGTCACCCCAGCTTTCCAGTATTTTCGCCTCCGCCACCACGCCAGCAGCTTCCACTTTGGCTACATTGGCCGACAGCACCTGCTCGCCCGCCTGCTTGATCGAGCCCTGTAACTCGGCCGCATCCAGAAATTCGGCACCGCCCCAGCCAAACTGAGCCAGATCCACCACATGGGCCAGTCGCAGGGTTGCACCGACCTCTTTTGCCAGCTTGCACGCCTCGGCCAAGGCCAGCGCCGACGTCGCACTATCATCCACCGGTACATAGATACGCTGATACATACGCCCTCCTGTTCTGCCTGTGTCTACTGCCCAGTCTAGCCGCCCGCAGCGCAGCGGCATTGATAAAGATTAAGCACAGGCGCACTATTACATCAATGGAATAAGGAAAAAGCATGGCACGCCTGACGATAGACCTCCCCCCAACGGTGCTGTTCCGTACCAGCGTAGACATCACCATCGCGGACATCAACTACGGCCAACATATGGGGAATGACGCCGCGTTGCGTCTGGCCCACGAAGCACGCGTACGCTGGTTGAAATCGCTGGATTACTCCGAGCTAAATATCGAAGGCTTCGGTATTATCGTTAGCGACGCTGCGGTAATCTACCGGGCAGAAGTGTTTCACGGCGACAGCCTAACCCTGTCGCTAGGCCTTGCCGACCACAACAAATACGGTTTCGACATCGTTTACACCGCTCACAGCGGCAATACCGGACAGGAAGTACTGCGCATCAAGACCGGCGTGGTGTTTTTTGACTACCAGCAACGAAAAATCGCTGCCGCGCCTGCTGCCTTTCTGCACAGGGCCAGCGCAGCAACACAAGGAGACGCGCCATGAAAAAATACGCGCCAAACAGCCCGGAAGCCCTCGCCCGCATTCTTGCCATGTTCATGATTACCGACGGCAACATGGACCCGCGCGAAATCGAAACCCTGGAAAACCTGCATGTCTACGAACTGCTGAACCTCAGCCGCAAAGACTTCATCCGCGTGCTGGTGGAATACTGTGACGACATATCCGACGAAGCCGAAGAAGACGGCACCATCCACCTGCTGGCCTCCGAGCGCACCAACATCATCCTGGACGGTGTCACCGAACGCAGCAAGCGCATCATCTGCTGCGCGCTGGCGCTGGACATTTGCAAATCGGACAATACAATCAGTGATCCGGAAATGCTGCTGCTGCGTCACATGATGCACTACTGGCACATCACGCTGGACGACCTGCAGGCCGAACTGGCCCGCAGCTAAGGCCCAGCCCGCACCGCAGCCGCCGCCAGGCGGCTGTTTGCTTTTCTGCGCACAAAAACAACACAGGCTAAACCATGACTACCCGCTTCAACGGCACCGACCATTACATCGCCACCGACGACCTGATGATGGCCGTCAACGCCGCCATCACGCTGCAACGCCCGCTGCTGGTAAAAGGCGAGCCCGGCACCGGCAAGACCATGCTGGCCGAAGAGATCGCCCGTGCTCTGGACAAACAGCTGATCGTGTGGCCGATCAAATCCACCACCAAGGCACAACACGGCCTGTACGAGTACGACGCTGTCTCGCGCTTGCGCGACTCACAGCTGGGTGACGAAAAAGTCCACGACATCCGCAACTACATCCGCCAGGGCAAGCTGTGGCAGGCCTTCTGCAGCGACGAGCAGGCCATTTTGCTGATCGACGAGATCGACAAGGCCGATATCGAATTCCCGAACGACCTGCTGCGCGAGCTGGACCAGATGGAGTTCTTCGTGCACGAAACCCAGGAATTCGTGCGCGCCCGCCATCGCCCCATCATCATCATTACGTCCAATAACGAAAAAGAGCTGCCGGACGCCTTCCTGCGCCGCTGCTTCTTCCATTACATCCGCTTCCCGGACCACGACACACTGGAAGCCATCGTGCGCGTCCACTACCCGGACCTGCGCCAGCAGCTGGTCAGCGAAGCGCTGGAGGTGTTCATCGGCATCCGCGAGCTGAACGGCCTGAAGAAAAAGCCCACCACCTCGGAGCTACTGGACTGGCTGAAGCTGCTGGACAGCGAAAGCATCAGCGAAGCACAGCTGCGCCAGCAGCGCGACAGCAACAGCCCGCCGCCGCTGGCCGGCGCGCTGCTGAAGAACGAGCAGGACGTCCACCTGTTCGAGCGCCTGATGCAGATGGCCCGGATGCGTCGCGGCTGATGGACGCGCACTGGCAAGCCCTGATCGACGCCTACGACGACCAGCTCAGGTTGGCCGCACGCAGCGAGCACACCCGCATCGCCTACCGTCGCGACCTCACCCGGCTGGCCGGCCTGCTGGGCAGCACTCCGCCGCAAGACACCGACGGCCCTGCCATCCAGCGCGCACTGGGCGTACTGCGCCGCGAAGGGCTGTCGCCGCGCACGCTGGCGCGCATGCTGTCCACCTGGCGCAGCCTGTTCGAATGGATGATCCGCCGCGAATGGCTGCAAGCTAACCCGTGCGCCGGCGTGCGCGCCCCCCGCGCCGGCCAGCGCCTGCCCAAGACCCTGAGCGTGGATAGCGCCATGCAGCTGCTGGACGCCCCCGCCGAAGACGCGCACGAGCTACGCGACGCGGCCATCTTCGAGCTGATGTACTCGTCCGGCCTGCGGCTCTCGGAAACCGTCTCGCTGAACGTGGCCGATATCGACCTGCAAGAAGCGCTGCTGAAAGTACACGGCAAGGGTAACCGCGAGCGCATATTGCCGGTTGGCCGCCAAGCCATCGAAGCGCTGCGGCGCTGGCTACCACTACGCCAGGCGGCGGAAGGTGAAGCCGCGCTGTTCGTGTCGCAAAAAGGCACCCGCATCAGCAGCCGGCAGCTGGCGCGCCGCCTGGGCCGCTGGGCACTGCATAGCGGCAGCGAACAGCACGTGCACCCGCACATGCTGCGCCACTCGTTTGCCAGCCACATGCTGCAATCGTCCGGCGACCTGCGGGCGGTGCAAGAGCTACTGGGCCACGCCAACCTGGCCACTACCCAGATCTACACCAGCCTGGACTTCCAGCACCTGGCCAAGGTGTACGACACCGCCCACCCGCGCGCCAAACTCGACGACAAAGACAAGCAGTAAGGCGATGTCGCCATTGCCACCCCGCCACAAAGAAAAACCCCTGCCATACGGCAGGGGTTTTGCATTCGCGGCCTGCGGCCAACTTAACGCGATTTCACGAACGGCACGCCGATCGCTTTCGGGGCCACGGCCTTGCCCATGAAGCCGGCCAGCAGCACCACGGTCAGCACGTACGGCAGCGCCTGAATGAAGGCATCGGGAATACTGCCCACCAGCGGCAACTCGGTACCCTGCAAACGGATCTGGATGGCGTCGGTAAAGGCAAAGATCAGGCAACCCAGCACCGCAGTCCACGGCCGCCACTTGCCAAAGATCAACGCCGCCAGCGCCAGGTAGCCTTTACCGGCGGTCATGTCCTGGATAAAGGCACCGGTCTGCGCCAGCACCAGGTAGGCACCGGCAATACCGCACAGCGAGCCGCCGATGGCCTGGGCGATGAAACGCACGCCCTTCACGCTGATACCGGCCGCATCTGCCGCATGCGGGTTTTCACCCACCGCACGCAGGCGCAGGCCGAAACGGCTCTTGTACACCACCCAGCTCACCACGAAGATCACGGCCAGCGCGATGTAGACCAGGATATTGTGACCGAAGAAGGTCTTCAGTACCGGGCTATGCGCGATGGTATCGGCAAACGGCAAATCCACCGCCGTGAAACGCGCCTCATCCGACAACGTCGGAGTACGGCCACCTTGCTGGAACCAGGCCAGCGCCAGCACCGGCGTTACGCCGGAGACCATCATGTTGATGGCCACGCCGGAAATCAGCTGGTTACCGTTATAGGTAATGGAAACCACGCCGTGTAGCAGCGCCACCATCACGCCGGCTGCCATGCCGGCAGCCAGACCGGCCCACGGCGACTGCGCCAGGTAAGCCACACAGGCAGCCGCAAACGCGGCGGCCAACATCTTGCCTTCCAGCGCCAGGTCAACTACGCCGGAGCGCTCCGAAAACAGGCCAGCCAGCGCCGCCAGTACCAGCGGGGTACTCACGCGCAGGGTGGCATCCAGCACACTGAAAATCATGTCCATGGCGTGCTCCTTACTTATTGCTCATGATGCGCTTGAACGCAGCCGACAGCGGGGTCTGGAACAGGTTTTCCAGCGCGCCGCAGAACAGGATGATCAGACCCTGGGTAAAGATGATCATCTCGCGCGTGATGGCCGGCTTCTCGAACGACAGGTCGAGGCCACCCTGGGTCAGTGCACCGAACAGCAAGGCCGACAGCAGAATGCCCACCGGATGGTTACGCCCCATCAGCGCCACCGCGATACCGACAAAGCCGATACCGTTGGTGAAGCCCATGTTCATGCGGTGGGTGGAACCCAGCAGCTCGTTGATGGCCGCCAGGCCCGCCAGCGCGCCAGACACGCACATCACGGCGATGATCACCTTGTCTACCGGAATGCCGGCGTAGCGGGCAGCTTTCTCGTTCAGGCCCACGGTACGGGTAACAAAGCCTTTCGGGCTATGCCACACCACCAGGTAGAACAGCACCAGCGCGATCAGCGCCAGGAAGAAGCTGGCGTTCAGCGGGGTATTCGGCAACTCAAAGCCCAGCGGGGCAAACAACTCGTGCAGCATCGGCACCCAGGCTTGCTGGGCAAACTCGCGGGTTGCCGGCGTTTGCGAGTCTTCCATCCGCAGCTTGTCCACCAGCAGCCAGGTCATCAGCGCGCTGGCGATGAAGTTGAACATGATGGTGGTCACCACGATGTGGCTGCCACGCTTCGCTTGCAAGTAGCCCGGCACCAACGCCCAGGCACCACCGAACACGATGGCGGCCAACATGGCCAGCGGAATCACCACGTACGCCGGCAGGTAATCAAACTGCAGGCACACCAGGGTAACCCCCAGGCCGGCCAGGTACATCTGACCTTCACCACCAATATTGAACAGGCCGGCATGAAACGCTGCCGCTACCGCCAGACCGGTAAAAATGAAGCTGGTGGTGTAGAACAGCGTGTAGCCGATACCTTCCGGGTAACCGAACGCCCCGTTTATCATCAGTTTCAGGCACTCGATCGGGTCTTCGCCGATCAGCGCAATCACCAGGCCCGATACGAACAGTGCCGCAAACAGGTTCAGCAGCGGCATCAGCCACAGGCTGGCCCAGCGCGGCATATTGGCTGGCTGACTCATTTATGTCCCCCCATCAACAAACCCAGCGACGTAGCCGTGGCCTCAGCCGCCGGCAACTCGCCAGAAATGGCGCCCGCATTCATCACGATGATGCGGTCGCTCAATGCCATGATCTCGTCCAGCTCCACCGACACCAGCAGCAGCGCCTTGCCTTCATCCCGCAGCTGCATCAGCCGCTTGTGAATGAACTCGATGGCGCCAATGTCCACACCACGCGTGGGCTGGCCGATCAGCAGCAGGTCCGGATTGGCCTGGATTTCACGGGCCAGGATCACCTTCTGCTGGTTACCGCCCGAGAACAGGCCGATACGGCGATGCGTCAGCGCCGGGCGCACGTCGAACTCTTCAATGAAACGACGGCAACGCTCGATGATGGCCTGGCGCTTGAACAGGAAGCGGCCGGCAATGCTCTTGTCGTTGTGGTAGCCGAGAATGGCGTTTTCGAAGGTCATGAAATCCTTCACCATGCCTTCGCGCGAACGGTCTTCCGGAATGTGGGCAATACCCAGCTTGCGGTACACCGCCGCTTTGGGCTCGGCGCTTTTCAGCGTGGTGAGCTCTTGCCCCTTGAAGCGTACCGAGCCGGACGTCGCTTCACGCATGCCGGACAGCACTTCCAGCAGTTCGGACTGGCCGTTACCAGACACGCCGGCAATGCCGACGATCTCGCCGGCACGCAGTTCAAAGCCGATATCCTTCAGCAGGGCCACGCCGCGTTCGTCCACCAGGTTGAGGCCGGACACCGACAGCACGGTGTCGCCCAGCTTGGGCGGAGCCTTGTCCAGCTGCAGGTTCACCTTGCGGCCAACCATCAGGTCGGCCAGGTCTTCCTTGGTCACATCCGCAGTACGCACCTGGCCCACGATCTCGCCACCGCGCATCACGGTAACGTCGTCGGTGATGTCCATCACTTCGCGCAGCTTGTGGGTGATCAGGATCACAGTTTTGCCCTGCTCGCGCAGCAGACGCAGGATGCGGAACAGGTCGTCGGCTTCCTGCGGTGTCAAGACGGCAGTCGGCTCGTCCAGGATCAGCACGTCAGCACCGCGATACAGCGTTTTCAGGATTTCGACACGCTGCTGGGTGCCCACCCCTAGCTCACCCACTACCGCGTCCGGGTCGACTTGCAGGCCGTAGTCGCGATTCAGTTTTTCCAGGTGCGCGCGGGCAGCGGTCAGGCTGCTGTCCAGCTTGATGCCGGCCTCGGCACCCAGCACGATGTTTTCCAGCACGGTAAACGGATCTACCAGCATGAAGTGCTGGTGCACCATGCCGATCCCCAGGCCGATGGCGGCCTGCGAGGAACGGATGCGCTCCGCTTTGCCGTTAATCTTGATGGTGCCGGAGTCCGCTTGGTAATAGCCGTAAATGATGCTCATCAGCGTGGACTTGCCTGCCCCGTTCTCGCCGATGATGCCGTGGACCGTACCCTTGCGCACGCCGAAAGTAATGTTCTTATTGGCGTGCACTTCACCGAAGTGTTTATTGACGCCAATGAGCTCGATGGCTAATTCGGCCATGATGTATTCGCTCTCGGTTAAAAATGCCGCTTCAGCCGCCCGCCGCACGTCGCATCGCAACGCAGCACCAGGCGGCATGAAACCGTTTGAAATCGCCGAAGACGGCACGCTTGCCGCCTTCTCCCCCTGCGCCGGCTCAGGTCAACCCTTCCGGCAAACCGACTCTCCGGCACGGAGAATCACGCCATCACCGCAACGCATGCCCTCAACACGTCGGCATGCCTACTATACCGCTGCGGCAGGCACAATAAAGTGCGGCAAGCAGAATGAACTGCTTGCCGCACGCAACGTCTGAATAATCAGACGCTTACAGCCTTATTTTACCGGGCAGCTGTTGGCAGCGCGGTAGTCCACCACCTTGATCTTGCCGGCGATGATGTCTTTCTTGGCCTGACTGATCTTGGTTTCCATGTCTTTGGAGATCAGTTTGCGGTTGTTCGCATCCAGCGCCCAATCCACACCGCCTTCTTTCAGACCCATGGTTACTACGCCCGGCTTCCAGGAGCCTTTCTGGCCGTCCAGCATCAGCTGGTATACAGCGTTATCCACGCGTTTCAGCATGGAGGTCAGCACGAAGCCCGGGAACAGGTGGTTCTGGTTGGAGTCGACACCGATGCCCAGCTTGGCCTTGTCTTTGGCAGCCTGCAGCACGCCCATGCCAGTACCGCCAGCAGCGTGGAAGACCACGTCTACACCACGGTCAAACTGGCTGCGAGCCAGCTCGCCACCGCGGGCCGGGTCATTGAAGGCTTGCG
Organism: Vogesella urethralis; assembly: GCF_007644045.2. GTDB lineage: Bacteria > Pseudomonadota > Gammaproteobacteria > Burkholderiales > Chromobacteriaceae > Vogesella > Vogesella urethralis. Next base: position 152,168 of record NZ_VMDW02000136.1, on the reverse strand, counting down.
GGGTGGTGCCGGTCATATTGGAGACCACTTCCACTTTCGGGTCGGCGGCCTTGGCACCTTGGGCGTAACCACAACCGAAGGCACGAATCAGCGGCACGTCCATGCCACCGATGAAGCCGACTTTCTTGCTCTTCGACGCCAGGGTGGCAGCCATGCCGACCAGGTAAGAGCCTTCCTGTTCCTTGAACAGCACGGACTGCACGTTGTCGCCCTTGGCCACGTCATCCACGATGGCGAATTTCACTTTCGGGAACTCGGCAGCCACGGTCTGTACGGCCTGGGTGAAGGAGAAACCCACGGCGATGACCAGATCCACATTCTTGCGGGCCAGGTTACGCAGCACCTGTTCTTTCTGGGCTTCATTGGCGATCTGGGCTTCGCGGTACGCTACACCAGTGGCTTTCTTGAAGCGCTCGGCGCCGGTGTAGGCAGCTTCGTTGAAGCTCTTGTCAAACTTGCCGGCCTGGTCGTAAACCACGGCCGGGGTAAAGGCAAAGCTGGAGGAAGCGGCAAACAGGGCTGCAGCGGCAACGGCAAGGCTCTTCTTGGTCATGAGATGTTTCTCCCAACGTCGTGTCTGTTTAAGTGGCCAATCCATAGTAGCGGCAAAAACGCCGCCCTACACGATCAACACAATAAAGGCGGGAATGTAGTGGCTGAACTACCAATACTCCCGCCCTGTTTTACAAGCAGGGGCGTGATTATACGCAGAGCGCGCCAAGATCACAGCCAATATTTTGCATAAACAGCAATATCAACAAAACCAAAAGACATAAGAAAGCGCTAGCTGGCGGCTTACTGCCCGGAAAGACAGTCGCACAACCAAGCCAGCACGTGGCAAACCGCCTGCCGGCGTACCGCGTCGCGATCGCCATCAAAGTAACACACTGTAGTCTGCACACTACCTGCCCGCGCCAGCCCGAAGCACACCATGCCCACCGGCTTGCCCGGCGTGGCACCGCCCGGCCCGGCAATGCCGGTAACCGACAGCGCCCAGTCCGACGCCGCCAGCGCGCGCGCGCCTTCGGCCATGGCGGCGGCCACCGGCTCACTGACTGCGCCATGCACCTGCAACAGTGCCGGCGACACCCCAAGCAGGCGCTGCTTTGCCTCGTTGCTATAAGTCACCACCGACAGGTCAAACCAGGCCGAACTGCCGGCAATGGCGGTGATGGCCGAGGCCACTCCGCCGCCAGTGCAGGACTCAGCTGCCGTCACACGCTGCCCGTGCGCCAACAGCAGCTGCCCCAGCCTTGCGGCCAACTGTTGCTCATTCTGCATGATACGTCGCCATGAAATGTTGCATCAGACCCCGGGTAGACGCATCGTGCCGGCCTGCCTGGTTGCCGTGCAGTTCGTCCAGCAAACGGCTGGCAAGCTGCTTGCCGTACTCCACCCCCCACTGGTCGAACGAGTTCACCCCCCATATCACCCCCTGCACAAACACCTTGTGCTCGTACATCGCCAGCAGCATGCCGAGGTTGTAGGGCGTCACCTTATCCAGCGCGATAGTATTGCTGGGCTGGTTGCCCGGGAACAGCTTTTGCGGCAGCAGGATATCCAGCTCATCGCCCGACAGATGCGCCAACTCCTGCAGCACCTCGGCCTCGGTCTTGCCGCGCATCAGGGCCTCGGTTTGCGCCAGGCAGTTGGCCACCAGCACCCGGTGCTGATCGCCCAGCGGGTAATGGGTATTCATCGCCACGATGAAGTCACACGGCACCAGACGGGTGCCCTGATGCAGCAGCTGGAAGAAGGCATGCTGGCTGTTGACACCCTCTTCCCCCCAGATCACCGGACCCGTGTCGAAATCCAGCCGTTCGCCATAGCGGCCAACCCGCTTACCGTTGGATTCCATATCCATCTGCTGGATATGCGCCGGCAGCCGGCGCAGACCGTGGTCGTACGGCATGATGGCGTGGGTATGGGCACCGTAAAAGGTGTTGTACCAGATGCCGATCAGGCCCAGCAGCACCGGTATATTGCGCAGCAGCGGCGTCTCGAAAAAGTGCTGGTCCATGCGCGCGCCGCCCGCCAGGAAGTCGGCAAAATGCTCGGGGCCGATCTGCAACATCACCGGCAGGCCGATGGCCGACCATACCGAATAGCGGCCGCCCACCCAGTCCCAGAAGCCGAACATATTGGCCGGATCGATACCGAATGCCCGCACCGCCGGTTCGTTGGTGGACACCGCCACAAAATGGCGGGCGATGTCCGCCTCGGTAGCCGACTGCAAGAACCAGCGCCGCGCCGCCTGCGCGTTCAGCAGCGTTTCCGGCGTGGCAAACGACTTCGACGCCACAATGAACAACGTCTGCGCCGGGTCACACGTGGCCAGTACCTGTGCCAGATGCTGGCCATCCACGTTCGATACGTAGTCGAAACGCATGCCGGGGTCGGCGTACGGCTTCAGCGCCTCGGCCACCATCAGCGGCCCGAGGTCGGAGCCGCCAATACCGATATTCACCACCTGACGAATGCGCTGGCCAGTGTGGCCCAACCATTCGCCGCTACGCACGCGACGGACAAACTGATAGGCACGCTGCAGCACTTGCTGCACTTGCGGCACCACATCGACGCCGTCTACCACCAGGCTGGCCGTGGCCGGCAGCCGCAGCGCAGTGTGCAATACGGCGCGCTTCTCGCTGATATTGATGCGCTCGCCGCGACGCATGCGCGCCATCCAGCCGCGTAGATCAGCCGCATCCGCCAGCTCCACCAGCAACTCCAGCGTGCGCTCGGTCAGCCGGTTCTTGGAATAATCCAGCAACAGGCCGTCCAGCTGCAGCGAATAGCGGTCAAAACGCTGCTCATCCTGGGCAAACAGCTCTTTCATATGCACGTGCCGAGTGGCACGCTGGTGCTGGTGCAGGCGCGCCCACACCGGGTGTTCGTTGATGAAGATACGGTCGGTAGACATGCGGTAGGATCAGACTTTGAGAAAGTGTTCGCGGTAATAACGCAGCTCTTCGATGGATTCCAGAATATCGGCCAGCGCTTCGTGCTTGCCCTTCTTGACCACGCCCTTGGCGATTTCCGGGCGCCAACGGCGGCACAGTTCTTTCAGCGTGGACACATCCAGGTTGCGGTAGTGGAAGTGTTCTTCCAGCTTCGGCATCCAGCGCGCCATGAAGCGGCGGTCCTGACAGATGGTGTTGCCGCACATCGGCGACTTGCGTGCCGGCACATACTGTTCCAGAAAGGCCAGTAGTTGCGCTTCGGCCTCGGCCTCGCCCACCGTTGAGGCCTTGACGCGGGCGATCAGGCCGGACTTGCCGTGGGTATTCTTGTTCCAGTCGTCCATGGCATCCAGCACGCTGTCGGGCTGATGCACGGCGATCACCGGCGACTCGGCCACCACATTGAGCTGGCTGTCGGTGATGATCATCGCCACTTCGATGATGCGGTCGGTGTCTGGGTTGAGGCCGGTCATTTCCATGTCCAGCCAGATGAGGTGATTCTGATCTTGCGGCATAATGTTCTGTCTTTCAAAAGACCGTCATTTTCTGACATTTACCCCATACAGGGCAAACCCGCTTGATGAATGCATTTTCCTGGGCCGTGCTACTGGCCACTGCCGGCAGCCTCTTCACCCAGTGCTGGTTGCAATGGCGCCAGCTGCGCAGCATCGCCCGCCACCGCCATGCGGTACCGGCCGCCTTCCGCAACAGCATCACGCTGGACGAGCACCAGAAAGCCGCCGACTACAGCAGTGCCCGCACCCGGCTACGCATGGCCAGCCTGTGGCTGGACAGCGCGCTCCTACTGGCGCTAACCTTCGGCGGCGGCATCGCTGCTGCGGCCAACCTTGCCGCCAGCCTCACCGCTCAGCCTCAGCTTGGCGGCATGCTGACCATTGCACTGTGCTTGCTGGCCAGCAGCATCGCCAGCCTGCCGCTGCAGCTGTATGGCACTTTCGTCATAGAGCGCCGCTTTGGCTTCAGCCATGTTTCCGTCGGCTTGTTCATCAGTGACCAGCTGAAATCGCTGCTGCTGGGCGTCTTACTGGGCGCACCGTTACTGCTGGAGGTACTGTGGCTGATCGACCACGGCGGCAGCCACTTCTGGCTATGGAGCTGGTTGCTCTGGTGCGCCTTTGCACTGGCACTGAGCTGGGCCTACCCCACGCTGATCGCGCCGCGCTTCAACCGCTTCACCCCGCTATCCGATGCCGCCTTGCAAGACCGCATCCAGGCCTTGCTACAACGCTGTGGCTTTACCAGCAACGGCCTGTTCGTGATGGATGGTTCACGCCGCTCCAGCCACGGTAACGCTTACTTTACCGGCCTGGGCAACAACAAGCGCATCGTCTTCTTCGATACCCTGCTGGATAGGCTGGACCACAGCCAGATCGAAGCGGTACTGGCACATGAACTGGGGCATTTTCACCACGGCCACATCCGCAGCCGCATCGCACTGAGCTTTGCCGGCTCGCTGCTGTTCCTGTGGCTGTTCGGCAGCCTGCACCAGCACCCGGGCTTTCTGGCCGGCCTGCATACGCCAGCCGGCAATAGCGGCGCCAGCCTGATGCTGTTCATGCTGTGTGCGCCGGTCATGACGTTCTGGCTGACACCGCTGGGCAGCCTGCTGTCGCGGCGGCACGAGTTCCAGGCCGACGCCTACGCCTGCCGCCACAGCTCGGCGGCCGACTTGATCGCCGCCCTGACGCTGCTTTATCGCGACAACGCAAGCACATTGACACCAGACCCGCTACACTCCGCGTTTTACGACTCGCACCCGCCTGCGAGCCTCCGTATTGCCCGTTTGCAAGGAAACCACCATGAACCTGCTTGAGATGCGCTGCGAAGCGCAACACGGCGCGCACCCGCTGAGCGCCCAAACCGTCACCGAACTGCTGTCGCACCTGCCGGGCTGGCACGTGGAAGGCATCGAACTGGTCAAGACCTTCATGTTTGCCGACTACTACAAGACCATGGCGTTCGTGAACGCCATGGCGTGGATTGCCCACGCCGAAGACCACCACCCCGACATGTCGGTGCACTACAACCGTGCCGTCGTGCGCTTCAGCACCCATGACGCCGGCGGCCTGACGCTGAACGACTTCATCTGTGCCGCCAAAGCAGAAGCCCTGCTGCCCGTCGCATGAAGCAGCAAGGCCAGATCATCCGTAGTTACGGTCGCCGCTTCATCGTTGAAACCGGCGGCCGTACTTATGACTGCACCAGCCGCGGCAAGCGTGTGGATTTTGCCTGCGGCGACTTTGTTACCCTAAGCATCATCAACGACGAACAAGCCGTTATCGAACAGGTAGACGAGCGCCACAGCCTGCTGTATCGCCAGGACGAGTGGCGTACCAAGCTGATTGCGGCCAACGTTACCCGCATCCTGTTCGTCACTGCCGCCGTACCCAGCCCCAGCGAAGAGCTGCTCAACCGCTGCCTGCTGGCCGCCGAGGCCGCCGATATCGAGCCGGTGATCCTGATCAACAAGAGCGACTTGCCGGAAACCGCCGCCTGGCTGGACAAGCTGCGCCCTTACGAAGCCCTGGGCTACCGTCTGCACGTAGTCAGCGCGCGCGAGGACGTCAGCAGCCTGCGCCAGCTGTTGCAAGGGCACACCAGCGTATTTATTGGACAATCCGGCATGGGCAAGTCCACGCTTACCAATGCGCTGCTACCCGAAGCCGCTGCCCGCGTTGGCGACATTTCGGTCGCGCTGGACTCCGGCAAGCACACCACTACCCACGCCGCGCTGTACCACCTGGACGGCGACAGCCATCTGATCGACTCGCCCGGCCTGCAGGAGTTCGGCGTCGGTCACATTGCTGCTACGGCCTTGCCAGCCTTGTTTCCCGAAGTACGCCCCTATATCGGCCAGTGCCGCTTCCACAACTGCACGCACCGCATGGAACCGTCGTGCGCCATCAAGCAAGCGTGCGACGATGGTCACATCGCCCCAGCCCGCCTTGAGCTGCTGCAGAAACTGGTGACGCAGGCAATCAATGCAAATTAAATAATATCTATAAGGGAAAACGGCATTTACATTTCATGACGCTGACTCTAATCTGTCACCCAGAAGAAAAATTTCACCGGTAATGTGTTTATCCACATTACATACAGATAAGGAGTCAGCACCATGACCAAACGAATTGCACTGGTAACCGGGGGTATGGGCGGTATCGGCACCGCTATTTGCAAGGCACTGGCACAGTCCGGCCATACCGTGGTCACCACCTACAGCCGCCCGGGCAAAGAGCAAGCCTGGACCGCCGACATGAAAGGCCTGGGCTTCGACGTACACGCCGTGCAATGCGACGTGACCGACTTCGACGCCTGCCAGGCTGCCGTTGCCAAGATCCAGGCCGAGATCGGCCCTATCGATATCGTGGTGAACAACGCCGGCATCACCCGCGACAGCAGCTTCCGCAAGCTGGGCAAAACCGACTGGGACGCCGTGATCAGCACCAACCTCGATTCGCTGTTCAACGTGTGCAAACCGGTTGTCGACGGCATGACCGAGCGTGGCTTTGGCCGCATCATCAACATCTCGTCGATCAACGGCCAGAAAGGCCAGTTCGGCCAAACCAACTACTCCGCCGCCAAGGCCGGCATGCACGGCTTCACCATGGCCCTGGCACAGGAAGTGGCGCGCAAAGGTGTGACCGTCAACACCATCAGCCCGGGCTACATCGGCACCGACATGGTGATGGCGGTACCGGAAGACGTGCGTAACAAGATCATTGCCCAGATCCCGGTAGGCCGCCTGGGTCAGCCGGAAGAAATCGCCGGCCTGGTGAACTACCTGGCTTCCGACCTGGCCGGCTTCATCACCGGCGCCGACCTGGCCATCAACGGCGGTCAGCACATGATGTAAGCGCGACGCGTCGCCAAGCAAAGCCGGAGGCCCTGCCCCGGCTTTTTTCATGGCATGCGCTGCCGCGTGCAGCGGCACAGCCGCCGGCTTTTTTGCTATGCTGCCGCCCCACCCCGCATCAAGACAAGGACCCGCCACATGGCAGAGAACCTGATCATTGCCGGCCAGACCAAGGCCGAACGCTACGACACGCTGCTACCGCAGGCGTTTGCCCTGATCGACACCGAAACCGACCTGATTGCCGCCATGGCCAATGTGGCCGCCGCCATCCATCACAGCTTCGGCTGGCTGTGGACCGGCTTTTACCTGGTCAAACAGGACGAGCTGGTGCTCGGCCCGTTCCAGGGCCCGATTGCCTGCACCCGTATCCGCAAAGGCAAAGGCGTGTGTGGCAGCGCCTGGCAACAGGCGCAAACGCTGGTGGTGCCGGACGTCGACGCCTTCCCCGGCCACATTGCCTGCTCGTCGCTGTCGCGCTCCGAAATCGTGGTGCCGCTGCTGGACAGCCACGGCCAGGTGCGCGCCGTACTGGACGTGGACTCGATCGAGCTGGCGTCGTTTGACGACAGCGACCGCGCTGCGCTGGAGCAGATCTGCCAGCGCTTTGCCCGCTTATTCGACTGACAAGCCCAACCAGCCCGCCACCAGCTTGGCCGCTTCCTGCTCCGGCATGGCGGCCAACTTGTCGCGATTAAGTAGCACCAGCTGCTGCCATTGCGGCAAACGCTGCTCGCGCAGAATCTGTAGTTCGGTCTGCGCAGACGAAGCTTGCGCGGCCAGACCCAGCATCTGCGCCTGGCGCGCCTCGTCCTGTTGCCGCAGGCTGTCACAACGGGCTTCCAGCTCGGCCAACCTGCTAGCGGCCAACTCCTGCTGTGCCGCCGCCTTGCCCAACTCGCGCGCCGTATCGGCCTCTTGCTGCTGGCGTAGGCGTCGCACCTCGTCCAGCTGCGCAGACAAAGACGTCAATTGCGCAGCCTGCTGCGTAGCCTGCTGCTTCATCTGCGCCCGCTCCGCCTCCACCTGCTCGTACAAGCGCACGCGCATGCCTTCAAAGCGCTCGTAAGCCAGCGCCTCGCGCTGTGCCGCCTCGGCAGCCGCCTGCTGCAGGCGCTCCTCCTGGCGCTGCTCCAGCGCCGCCACCCGCTCGTCGGCGTCTTTTTGCACCAGCAAGGTCTGCGCCCGCGCATCGTCCAGCGAGGCAGTCAGCCCGGCCAGGCTGTCTTCCAGCACCTGACGGCGGCTATTGGCCTCGGCCAGTTGCTGTTGCAATGCATCACCACGTTCACGCTGCTGCGCCAACTCGCCAGACAGCGACACCAGCTGCGCAGCGCGATCATCCAGCTCACGCTGCGCAGCGGCCAGCTCGGCCACCACTTGCTGTAGTTTCTGCTCTACCTCTTCGCGCAGCGTGGCCAGGTTGCCTTCCGCCACTTCGCAGGCCTTTTGCCACAGCTGGCCAAAGGCATCGGCCAGCGCCGGCGGCCAGTCCGGCCGCTTTACCGCCGCCGCATTGCGGGCCAGAAACTCCTGCCTCCACTGCTTCAGCGTGTTGTTGATAGTGGTATTGGAGCCGGTACCCAGCCGCGCCCGCACTTCCACCACGGTGGGCCACTCCCCCTCCGACACCAGCTCGAATGCCACCTGCCGAATGCGCGCATAAATATCCATCACACCTCCTTCAACGTTGGCCGCATTGTACCACGCCATCGATACTTAATTTTATTACGTATTACATGTTTTATTTTACACTTTGCCAAATATTTTTCCGATAATTATACTTATCGGAAGTTTACATCCCGGAATGGCCATGCATTTTCCTGCCACTACCCCGCAAAACAGCCTGATCCAGGCAAATAGTGATAGCGAAGCCGTACTGGCCTGGCTGGCCGAGTACGCCCAGCGCCCCGCCACCCTGCGCAGCTACCGCAAAGAAGCCGAACGCTTTCTGCTCTGGCTGGCCAGTCGCGGCCAAACGCTGGCCAGCATCAAACGTGGCGACGTGCACGACTATCGCCGTTTTCTGGCGCAACCCCACCCCGCCGCACAATGGATAGGCCCGCCACTACCGCGCAGCCATGCGCAATGGCGACCGTTCAACGGCCCGCTGTCCGAAGCCAGCATCCAGCACGCCTTTACCATCCTCGGCGGCCTGTACAGCTATCTGAACCACGCCGGCCACCTGGCCGGCAACCCGTTCCGCCTGCACAAGCCGCCACGTGAGCGCAGCCAGCCAGCACTGGAACGTTTTCTGGAACGCGACGCCTGGACGCACGTGTGCGACACCCTGGCACAGCTGCCGGACGACAGCGCCCGCGCCATCGCCCAGCGCGAACGCGCACTGTGGGTGTTCAGCTTGCTATATATGAGCGGCGCCCGGCGCAGCGAAGCCAGCCAGGCGGTGATGGGAGATATTTTCGAAAAGCGTGGCCGCTGGTGGTGGCGGGTGAATGGCAAAACGGGGCTAGCCGACATCCCGGTTAGCGACGCGCTACTGGCGGCGCTGCAACGCTACCGCCAGCACCTGGGCCTGCCGGCGCTACCCACGCCGGGCGAGACCACACCGCTGATTGGCAAGCTGGCTGGCAGCCAGGCCATGCAACAAGGCATCAGCGACAAAGCGCTGTACCTGATCGTGAAGGAAGTGATGCAACGTGCTGCCGAACGCGCCGAAGAACCGCTGCGCAGCACTCTGCAGCAAGCCAGCACCCACTGGCTGCGCCACACCGCAGCCAGCCACCAGCTGGACGCCGGGCTCAGCCTGCTGATGGTGAGCCAAAACCTGCGCCACCGCAGCATCCAGACCACGCGCCGCTACCTGCACAGCGAAGACGACGCCCGTCACGACGCCATGCAGCTGTTAGGGCTGACACCACCTGGCAAAACCTGAGCGGCAAAACAGCAAAAGCAGCGATGGCGGCCAACCCTTGATGCTGCCCGCCACCGTCCGCCCAATAAAAAACCCTGCTGACGAAGCAAGCAGGGTTTTTCCATACGGTTGCGGCCAGCGCCGATCATCAGGCCTTATCCGGTGCCGCTTTCTTGCGGCTACGCTTGGGCGCCGGCGCTGCCGCCGGCAACAGGAAGTCGGCATCAAACTCGAACAGCGTGCCGGTACGGCCGGTTTGCGACTGACAGGCAATCAGCATGGCGCGATTGATCGCCTCCTTTTTGCTGACGCCCCACCATTCGATCATTTTATCCAATGCCTTTTGCGCGTCGCGCGACAGCTCCACCGTCACCGACAGCTCCTGCAGGCGATTGCGGCGCAGCTCGCGGCTGCGGCGCTTGCGCTCGGCCGGCGTCATGGCGCGTTCGCCCAGCGGCTTGCGCCCGGGCTTCGCCCGCGTGCCGCCGATCAGGTCTATGGTGTAGTGATCGCAAGGGTCTCGCATTGATGGTGTACAGCGTTACTGCGCAAAAAAGGGGCGCAAGGATACCACGAAGACCACGCTTCACCCAGCACCCGCCAGCAGAAAAAGCCGCCACTCCATGAAAATACGCGCATGGCACACGCATTGACGCATCAAATGATAATACTTATCATCAGCACTACTTTTCATAAACCAGACAGAGACACACGTCATGCGCCACACCCTGCTCGCCCTCGCCATCGGTACTGCCCTGCTGGCCCCCGCTTCCTTCGCCGCCGACGTCAGCCGCGCCAGCGTAGTGGAAACCTACAGCCAGATCGTTCTTGCCAGCTACGAGGACTCGCTGCAAGGCGCGCGTGAACTGAAAACCGCCATCGACGCCTTCGTGGCAGCACCGTCCGAAGACACGCTGAACAAGGCCCGCAAAGCCTGGCTGGCCGCGCGCGAGCCGTACGGCCAGACCGAAGCATTCCGCTTCTACGGCGGCCCGATTGACGACGCCAAAGGCCCGGAAGGCCAGATCAACGCCTGGCCGCTGGATGAAGCCTACATCGACTACGTGAAAGGCAAGCCGAACGCCGGCATCATCAACAACCGCAAGGTGGCCATTACCAAAGAAAAGCTGTCGTCGCTGAACGAGCGCGGCGGTGAAGAGAACGTATCTACCGGCTGGCACGCCATCGAGTTTCTGCTGTGGGGCCAGGACTTCGACGTCGCCGGCCCGGGCAAACGCAGCTACACCGACTTTGTGGATGGCAAGGCCCCCAACGCCGACCGTCGCCGCCAGTACCTGCAAGTGGCCGCCGAGCTGCTGATCGACGACCTCAGCACCGTCACCAAACAATGGCAAGCCGGTGCCAACAACTACCGCGCCAAGTTCGCCAAGAACCCGGACGCCATCCGCCAGATCATGGTCGGCATCGGCGTGCTGTCGCGTGCCGAACTGGCCGGTGAACGCATGGAAGTGGCGCTGGACAGCCGCAACCAGGAAGACGAACACAGCTGCTTCTCCGACAATACCCACCGCGACATCATCACCAACGCCAAGGGTATCCAGAACGTGTGGCTGGGCGAGTACAAGCGTGTGGATGGCAGCGTGGTAAAAGGTGCCAGCCTGCGTGACCTGGTGGCCGCCAGCAACGCCAAGGCCGCCGAACGCGTGACCGCCGATATGGAAGCCACGCTGAAGGCAGCCGAAGGCATCCAGGCGCCGTTCGACCAGGAAATCGTCAAGAAAGAAGGCCGCAGCCGCGTGCAAGCCACCATCGCCGCACTGAAAAAGCAGGCTGGCAGCCTGGTAGAAGCCGCCAAGGCACTGGGCATCAAGAAACTGAACGTCAACGGCTAAACCACACCGCTCACCACCACCCACCAGCCCGCCTGCACCCGCAGGCGGGTATTTGCATTGCATCGGAAACCACTACATGCAAAACAGATACTTATCCATTGCAGCCACGCTGGGTGGCACTGCTGCGGTACTGGGCACGCTGGGCTTTACCAACGCACCGGAGATCGCCCCATACCAGGAAGGCGACGAAAAACTGGGCGGCAACACCACCGTGTACGAAGTTGGCCGCAACGCCTTCTCACTGCCCGCGGCCAACATGGCCAGCGACCGCCAGACCCGCTTCTTTGTCGGTAACTCTTTCTTCAAGAAAGCCTGGGTAGAAGCGCCGTCGTCCACCACTGCCCGCGACGGCCTGGGCCCGCACTTCATCGCCCGCTCCTGCGGTGCCTGCCACGCGCTGGACGGCCGGGGCGCCACGCCAGCGTTTGAAAACGGCCTGCAGGCCGAGCAGCCGATGGCGCTGCTGTTCCGTCTGTCCATACCCGGCAAGAACGGCAGCACACTACCCGAACCCACCTACGGCGGCCAGTTCAACAACGACGCCATCCCCGGCGTGAAGCCGGAAGGCAAGGTGGCGATTAGCTACACCGAACAGCCGGGCAGCTTCACCGACGGCGAAAGCTACAGCCTGCGCCAACCCAGCTACCACTTCACCGATCTGGGCTACGGCGCCATGCACCCGCAAGTACAAGTGTCGCCGCGCATTGCCAACCAGGTAATCGGCCTGGGCCTGCTAGAAGCCATCCGCGAACAGGACATCCTGGCCAACGCCAAGGCGCAGGCTGCCGATAACGATGGCGTCAGCGGCCGCCCCAACTACGTGTACGACGCCTACGCCGGCAAGAACAAGCTTGGCCGCTACGGCTGGAAGGCCAACGTCGCCACCGTCGCACACCAGAGCGCTGGCGCTTTCCTCGGCGATATCGGCATCACCTCGGCCAAGTTTCCGAAGGAAGAATGCATGCCGGCCCAGCGCGACTGCCTGAAGGCACCGAACGGCGGCAAGCCGGAGATTCCGACCAGCAAGCTGAACGACGTCATCTTCTATACCCAGACGCTGGCCGTACCGGCCCAGCGTGACGCCGACACCTTCGAGGTACGCCGCGGCAAACTGCTGTTTGACCAAATCGAGTGCACCGCCTGCCACACGCCAAGCTACACCACCGGCAAACTGGCCGGTCTGCCGGAAGTGTCGAACCAGAAGATCAGCCCCTACACCGACCTGCTGCTGCACGACATGGGCCCGGGGCTGGCAGACAACCGCCCGGACGGCCTGGCTAATGGCCGCGAATGGAAAACCCCGCCGCTGTGGGGCATCGGCCTGTTCCAGGACGTGAACGGCCACACCCAGTACCTGCACGACGGCCGCGCCCGCAACCTCACCGAAGCCATCATGTGGCACGGCGGCGAAGCGGATACCGCCAAACGGCGCTTTGCCCGACTAAGCAAGGCCGACCGCGACGCCGTGCTGCGCTTCCTGAACTCGCTGTAACGCTGTACGCACCTGGCCCTGGCGGCCGGGTGCACCCACCTGACAAGGAAAACCATGTCCCGCCACCTGCTTGCCAGCCTGCTGCTGGCCACCCCGCTGGCGTTTGCTGCCAGCCCGGAACAGACCTTTCTCGACACCCTCACCGCACAAACCCTGCTGCCACGTTACGCCACCCTGGATACGCAAAGCCGGCAGCTAGCGGCCAGCCTGCAGCAGCTGTGCCAACGCCAGGACGCCACCAGCCTCACCGCCGCGCGCGAGCAATGGCGCCAAGGCTACCGCAGCTGGATGGCCGTGGCGCCGTTGAACTGGGGCCCCAGCGCCGAACTGCGCAGCCAGCGCGTGATCGCCTTCAAGCCCACCCGCGTAGCGCTGGTGGAGCAAGCGGTCAGCGACAACCTGGGCCGCAGCCAGGAGAGCTACGACGAGGCCGGCGCCGCCGCCAAAGGCTTCACCGCCATCGAATACCTGCTGTTCGAGCAGCAAAAGCCGCTGACCGACCCCAACCGCTGCCAATGGCTGCAGCGCACCGGCCAGGAAATCGCCGACCACACCCCGACGCTACTGAAAAACTGGCAGGATTTTGCGGCCAACGTTGGCCGCAGCGGCCAGGACGGCGCACTGTACGCCAAGCCGGCGCAAGCGCTGGAAGAAGTGGTGAACCTGACGCTGGCCGGCGTCAACGAGATGCACAAGGAACTGTCGCGCCTGCCGCAGCAAAAGCCGGAGCTGGTCACCGCGCAGCGTAGCGGCGACGGCAAGGCACTGGTGAAAGCACAATTTGCGCTGCTGCAAGCCGTGCTTACCGGCCCCGATGGCCAGAGCGGCATTGCCGCGCTGTTGGCAGCCAAAGGCCAGCCGGCGCAGGCCAAAGCGCTGGCCGACGCTACCCGCGCCGTGGCCCCCGCGCTGGACAAGCTGCCGGACAACCTGGCCCGCGTCGGCAACAGCGGCCGCGAAAAACCGGCCGTACAGGCGCTGGAAAAACTGCTGGCACAGATCGAAGGCCCGCTGGCCCACACCCTGGACATCACGCTGAGTTTCAATGAATCCGATGGCGACTAAGCTTACCCGCCGCCAGCTGCTGCAGGCCGGCGCCCTCACCCTGGCCGCGCTACCGCTGCGCAGCCTGGCCGGCGACGCCGCACAGCCGGCCATCATCTCGGCCTGCGACGTTGGCCGCAACCAGCACCGCGCCGGCCTAGCCGGCGCCAGCGACCTACTGACGCTGCCCGAGCGCGGCCATCATCTGGAACTGGACCCGGCGCGCCCGGGCGAATGCCTGGTATTTGCCCGCCGCCCCGGCTACCAGATTGCCCGCTTCAACTGGCGCAGCGGCCAGCAGCTGGCCTGGTACGACTACCCGGACAACCGCCACGGCTTCGGCCACGGCATCCTGGCGCACGGCCAGCTGTACACCACCGACAACGATATCGACAGCGGCAGCGGCCTGCTCACCGTGCGCGACCCGCACACGCTGCTGCCGCTGCGCGAGATGCCCAGCGGCGGCATCGGCCCGCACGAGCTGAAGGCGCTGGACGACGGCACCATCCTGGTAGCCAACGGCGGCATCCTGACGCTGCCGGAAAGCGGCCGCATCAAGCTGAACCGCAACAACATGAAGCCGCAGATCGATATCGTAGACTCGGTCCAGGGCCGCAGCATCGCCAGCTACACGCTGGACGACAAGCGGCTGTCGCTGCGCCATCTGGCCCGCATCAACCAGCATGATTTCGCGGTAGCCCTGCAGTACGAAGGCGACGGTGCTGCGCCGCTGGTAGCGATCTGGAACGCCGAGCAAGGCCTGCGCCTGCTGGACGCGCCCGACGCCCTGGCGCTGGCCAGCAACGGCTACGCCGCCAGCGTGGCGGCCGGTGCCGACCGCATTGCCTGCACGGCCACCAAGGGCGACGCCGTGGTGTTCTGGGACGGCAGCGGTCGCTACCTGGGGCACGTGGCGCTGACCAAGCCGGCCGGCATCGCGCTCAGCCGCGACCAGCGCCACTTCGTGACCAGCAACGAGCTGGGCGAGATCGTGTGGATAGACAGCCGTACGCTGCAGATCGACCCGCGCCGCAGCCAGCGCTTCCCGGTAAAGTGGGACAACCACCTGAGCCTGGCGTATAGCTGAGCCCGGCCCTCGCTACCACGCAAAACCCCAGCCTTGGCTGGGGTTTGTTTTTGCCGCCTGCCACGCGCTGCATGCTGTCCTGCCTGCCTCTTATTGGTCTGCTCGGCGGCCAACCCTTGCCAACACGCAGGATGGGTGGAGCGCAGCGCAACCCATCACCCATAGCTTTCGCCTAAGCGATGGGTTTCGGCGCCAGCGCCCTCACCCATCCTACGCGCTGCATGTTGGTCTGCCTGCCTCTTATTGCCCTGCCAGGCAGCCAACCCTTGCCAACACGTAGGATGGGTGGAGCGCAGCGCAACCCATCACCCTTAGCTTTCGCCTAAGCGATCGGTGACGGCGCCTGCGCCTTCACCCATCCTACGCGCTTGTCCTGCCGGCCTCTTATTGCCCTGCCCGGCGGCCAACCCTTGCCAGCACGTAGGATGGGTTGAGGGCAGCGCAATACATCACCCTTAGCTTTCGCCTAAGCGATGGGTTACGGCGCCAGCGCCTTCACCCATCCTACGCGCTTGTCCTGCCGGCCTCTTATTACCGCTGCCAGGCGGCCAACCCTTGCCAGCACGTAGGATGGGTGGAACGCAGCGCAACCCATCACCCTTAGCTTTCGCCGACGCGATGGGTTACGGCGCCAGCGCCTTCACCCATCCTACGCGCTTGTCCTGCCTGCCTTATATTACCGCAGCCAGGCGGCCAACCCTTGCCAACACGTAGGATGGGTGGAGCGCAGCGCAACCCATCACCCTTAGCTTTCGCCTAAGCGATGGGTGACGGCGCCAGCACCTTCACCCATCCTACGCGCGACCCGCAGAAACGCGCTATGCCGGTTCAGGGCTAGGCGGCGCGGGGTGCACCCGCACCGTATTGCGCCCCGCATGCTTGGCGGCGTACAACGCGCGATCGATACCGGCGAGAAAATCCGCCTCGCGCTGCAAGGCTTGCCACTGCCCCAGCCCCAGGCTAACGGTAACGGTCAGCCCGACATCACCCGCCGCTAGCGGCGTAGCGGCAATACTTTGTCGCAATGTGTCGCATGCCGCGTACGCCTGCGTCAGCGTACAGTCGGCCAGCAGGATGGCGAACTCTTCGCCGCCAATACGGCACACCAGATCGGCGGGCCCCACCCCCTGCTGCAAGCGCACGGCCAAGCTGCGCAGCACCTGGTCGCCGGCTTCGTGACCATAGGTGTCGTTGATGTGTTTGAAGTGGTCGATGTCCAGCAGCGCCACGCAGAATGGCCGCTGCAACGGCCCACTGACGGTTTGCCATTGCGTCAGCGTCTGGTAGAACACGCGGCGGTTCGCCAGGCCGGTCAGCTCGTCGCTGCTGGCCATTTGCTGGATGCGGCGCTCCAGTGCCTCGGAAAAATAGTCACCAGCCAGCAGGGCGATAAACAGGACAAGGGTGCCGGACAGCAACACATTCAGGTACAGCAGCTTGATGGTGGCTGGCCCCAGCGCCTGCACCGCAGCACTGGATGGCCAGGTGAACCATTCAAACAGGCAAAACCAGCCAATGCAGATCAGGCACACGATAGCCATGCCGCGCTTGTCGTGGGTAGGCACCACCAGTGGCGTAGTCAGAAAAAAGAACAGGAAGTAATGGTGACCACCGATTTGCGTGCCCTGCCCACCCAGGATGCCGGCCAGCACGGTGGCCTGGCAGATCAGGCAGGCTTTCCAGTAGTGCGGCGGGTGGCCGCGACGCTGCAGCCAGTAGAACCAGACGATGCCCAGCAGCGGGATGGCCGTCATCTTCAGGCTGAGGGTTGCCAGTGCCGCATTGCCCAGCCAGGCAAACAGCAGGCTGTAGAACAGCACCATCGTCAGCACCAGTACCGGGACGGCATTGGTGACGTATTGCCGCCTGCGAACGGCGCCGCTCAGCGCCGGATCTACGCCCATTTGCAGCCAGGACCAGACCCGCTGTTGCCATGCCGTGCTTGAGTACAGGTTCATGCGGTGCGCTTCAGGAGGGGTCGGATAACAATCACTCGGCTAACCACCACGCCAAGGGCCAGCCTGATCGCGCAGCCGGCTGCTTCATGATAGTGGCACTACGCAGCAGCGTGCCAATCTTGATAAATGCTGATCGAAAACCAGCTGCACCCTGCCTGCGCGGCTCACCAGCTGTCGTCTACCTTCAACCGTGGCAGACCATGGCGGGCGCGGGCACGGTTACAGGCCGCCTCGTAGATGCCGACGCTGGCCAGCGCGCCGAATTCGCGACAGGGCGACGGCCGCTGCGCGTAGATGCTGCAGCTGACCGACTCGCCCACCGTGCCGCACAGCGCCACGCAGCGCGGCGGCTGGCCGTTGGCGGCGCTATCGTCCGTGCCGGCCATGCGCCAGGTATTGCCTACTTCGTGCACCGCCATGTCGGCAGGCACACCCGGGCGGCCTTCTGCGGCCAACTCGCTACGATGAAAGGACACGCGGAACGCCGAACAACAGGCGCCGCACTCGGTACAGCTCACACGCAAATCTGTCATGATGTTGGTTGCTACTGCCACTACGTCAAAACCACACTATAACTGCCCGCCCGCCATGACAGAAGCCGCCCTGCCCGCCGACCTGCTGCGCCACTGCACGCTACCCGACTACCAGCACAGCCTGGCCAACCTGGCCGCCCGCCTGCACGGCAGCACCGCCTGCCCGCCGCTGCAGCACCCGGCGCTGGACGGGCTGGAGCAAGACGAGACGGTGATCCTGCTGCTGATCGACGGCATGGGCTGCGCGCAGCTGGACAGCCTGGTAGCGGGCGGCTGGCTGCAGCAACAGCAAGTGGCTACCTTGCACTCGGTGTTCCCCAGCACCACCACCGCCGCCATTACCACGCTGCTCACCGGCCTGCCGCCCAGCCAGCACAGCCTGCTGGGCTGGCACGTATCGGCACCCGAAGCCGGCGGTATCGCCACGCCGCTGCCGCTGCGCTACCACTGGCAAGCAGACGACGCACAGGCGCTGGACGACGCCGCGCTGGCCAGTGCGCTGTACAGCCGGCCGTCGGCGCTGCAAGGCGGTCAGCGCCAGCATTACGTGCTACAGCCCGAATACATCGCCGACTCGGCCTACAGCCGCCATCACGGCGGCCACGCCGAACACCGGCCGTGGCGCGACTACGCGCAGCTGTTTGCCAGCCTGCAGCAGCTGGCCCGCCAGCCCGGGCGCAAACTGGTGTACGCCTACATCCCTGATCTGGATTCGCTGATGCACAACAAGGGCACGCGCCACCCGCGCGCGCAAATGCTGCTGACCCGGCTGCAACAGCACTGCACCGAGCTGGCTACCACGCTACCAGCCAGCTGCCGTGTGCTGATCACCGCCGACCACGGCCAGGCCGATATCCCGCCGCCGCGCATGCTGTTCATCAATGATTTTCCGGAATTGGCCGCCATGCTGCGCCAGCCGCTCAGCGGCGAACCGCGCGCAGCGTTTTGCCATGTGCAGCCCGGCCTGCAGCAGGCATTCCGCCACGCCGTGACGACCACGCTGGGACATGCCGCCTGGTGTTTGCCGGCGGCCAAGGTGCTGGCGGCGGGCTGGTTCGGCCCGTCACCAGCGCACCCGCAGTTGGCCGCACGCTGTGGTGACTTCCTGCTACTGATGAAGGAAGACTGGGGAATCTTGCAGACGGTGGGCGACGAGAAACGCCCGGCCTTGTTGGGCAATCACGGCGGCCTGGCCGCCGCCGAGATGCAGATTCCGCTGATTGTGGCCCGTGGCACCGCCTGACGCAGCGCTGGCCTACTCTGTTGCCGGCCAGCGCGCCTGCCACTCGCGCCAGTCCTGGCGGCTAAGGCTGGCGGCAAACACCACCCGGCGCCGCTTTTGCAGATAGCCTAGCGCCACGTCGGCGTAGTCCAGCTGCTGGCCGCCTTCGTCGGGGTTCAGCATCACCCCCATACGGTCTACCCAGGCGGTTTGCACGCTGGCCTGCACCACCTGTTCCGGCGCTTCCACCACCTTGCGCAACAAGCCCAGCTTGCCTTCCAGGCTGGCCACCACCTGCAGGTTTTGCAGTTGCTGCTCCACCTCGGCCAAGCGTGCCGCCATCTGCTCGTGATTCATGCTGCCGTGCAGGTTCAACGCCTCGGCGTTCAACACATTGGTGCGCTTACCCAGTTGCAACTGCAGCGCCTTGCGCTCTACGTCCAGCATGCGCCGCTGGGCTTCGGCATCGGACAGGTTGGCCGCCAGGCCACGGCACAGCGCCTGGTACGCCTGCTGCCGGCAGTGCTGCACCAGCTCGCGGCGCTCGCCACTGGCGGCGAGGATGCGATGGCGGGCAAAGCTCAGTACTTTCTGCGGTACATCGTGGCGTACGCTGCCGTCTGGCAGTAGCTGGCTGCCCAGGCGCGTGTCCTCGCTCGCCTGCATCACCAGCATCAGCTGCATCTGCTCGCTACTGCGCGGGCTGGCCAGGTAGTCTTGCAAGGCCGGGCTCAGGCGCAAGCCGTCGCACAAGGCCTGTGGCGACGAAAACAACAAACCAACGCGCCGGTCGCTGCTGTAGCCGGCCGGGCTCAGGTCCAGCGTTGGCGGTAACAATGCACCGATATCATCGATGCGTTCCAGCACGCTACGCACCCCTTTTCGCAACTGGCGCCGCCCGGTGGGTAGCAGCTTCAGCCGCGGCTCCACCTCGTCAAGCAAGGTTTCGGTGGCAGCCGCTACCTCTTCGCTGCTAAAACGGCTGCTGCGTCCGCTGAACAGACGCGCGAACAACTGGGACATATTCAAAATACCTGATCAATACTGTTCATAACCCTAACCCGACAAGGGTATACTCGCCACCAATAAGCCAACCCTGCAGGGCATAAGCAGCGCGAATACTGCTTGTGCCCGCTGCTGTCGCCACGGGACTACCATGAGAGCCACGCTGATCCGACTGATTGCCCCCGCCTTTGCCCCGCTGCTGTTGCTGCCCTTGCTGTCGCTGCTGCTGCCGGACGGCAGTCTTGGCAGCCTGCTATGCGGCTTGCTGACCGGCGCCGCCGTGCTGGGCGTGCTCACCTGGCGTATCCACAAGCACTTCATCCGCCCGGCCCGCGCCTTCCGCCAGCACCTGGCTTCGCTGCGCGAAGAGCCGATCAACTTCAGCAAGCGGCTGGACCTGGCCACCAGCGCCGACTGGGAAGGCTGCAGCCAGCACTTCAATGCCTTGCTGGAAGAGCTGGACGACATCTTCACCCAGGTACTGGGCTCCAGTGCGCGGCTGATTCCGATGTCGCAGGAGCTGACCGACACCTACAGCGCCATCCTGCAAAAAAACCTGCTGCAAGCCAGTCACGGCCAAGTGCTGATCGGTGCCATCTCGCGCATGATAGAACAGGCCGAGCGTCTGCGCGTGGATCTGGAACAAATAACTGCTGCGGCGCAGCAAGCCGGCCACGACATGAATGAAAGCCGCGACGCCACGCTGATCGTGATCAATGGCGTGACCGAGGTGGCCAACCTGCTGGAAGAAGCCACCCGCGACGTACGGGCGCTGTCCACCGCCTCCGGCAGCATTGGCGGCATTCTGGCCTCGATCAAAGACATTGCCGACCAGACCAACCTGCTGGCACTGAACGCTGCCATCGAAGCCGCCCGCGCCGGCGAAAGCGGCCGCGGCTTTGCCGTGGTGGCCGACGAGGTGCGCAAGCTGGCGCACCGCACCCAGGAAGCCACCCAGCAGGTGCAGAACATCATGAGCGACATCCAGCGCGGTACCGACAAGGTGGTGGGTGCCATGAGCGTCTCGCTGGAACGCGCCGGCTTTGCCGCCACCCACGCCGACACCTCGCGCGACAAGCTGGACAACATCACCCGCGCCATCGGCGACATCAATGCCTCGGCCAGCGAAATCGGCGATGCCGTAGCGCAGCAGGGGCAGGCGGTGCACGATTCCAAATCGTCCGGCGACATCCTGATCCAGCTGAACCAGGACGCGCTGGACTGCAGCCGCATCCACGCGGTGTCGCCCGACGACCTGCGCAACCTAGGCGAAAAGCTGCGCACCTCGCTGGGCCGCCTGCACATGCACGACAAACCGTGGAACGACCAGCGCCGTACCCGCGCCCGCGCCAGCGAGCTGCAACTGAACGCCGGCAGCAGCAACGATGGCGATATCGAGCTGTTTTGACCCGCGAACACCCTACCACCTACGAAAAACCCCCGCCTGTGCAGCGGGGGTTTTTCATGTGCTGATCGCAGGAAGCGGGCAGCAGCCGGTAACGGACAGGTAGCGCGCTTAATGCGCCTCGCCCACCTGCGGCGCGGCGGCCAGTTGCTGCGGCGGCACGGCCAGCGCGCCGACGCGGGCGGCAATAGCGGCAAAGTCGCTACCCGCTACCCGTCCTGCCCATTCGGCCGGCGTACCCTGCCCGGCCATCGCCTGCAAGCGCTGCGCCAGCTGCGGCTGCGCCGGTGCGGCCAACCTGGCCAGCAAGTCGTCTACCAGCTCGGGGCGATTGCACACCAGGGCCATATCGCAACCGGCTGCAAACGCGCGCCCGGCACGGGCCACGATATCGCCGGCGCCGGCGGCACCTTCCATGGTCAGGTCATCGCTGAAGATGGTGCCGTCAAAACCCAGTTCGCCGCGCAGGATGTCCTGCAGCCAGATGCGCGAGAAACCGGCCGAGGTGTCGTCCACTTGCGGGTAGATCACGTGCGCCGGCATCACCGCCTTCATGCCGCTGGCGGCCAGGGCGGCAAACGGTTTCAGGTCGGCAGCGCGGATATCGTCCAGGCTGCGCGGGTCTTGCGGCATAGCGACATGGGTGTCGCCATCGACAAAACCGTGACCAGGGAAGTGCTTGCCGCAGCTGCCCATGCCACCCCGATTCAGGCCGCGCTGCAGCGCGCTGGCCAGCGCAATCACCACCGCCGGGTCGCCGTGGAAGCTGCGGTTGCCGATCACGGCGCAGTGCTGCCAGTCCAGGTCCAGCACCGGGGTAAAGCTGAGGTCCACACCGCAGGCACGCAGCTCGGCGGCTAATACGTAGCCGGTTTCCTCGGCTGCCGCTTCGGTCACCGCCTGGCCTTGCGCGTCCCACAGCTCGCCCAGCACCCGCATCGGCGGCAGGCGGGTAAAGCCAGCCAGGAAGCGCTGCACGCGGCCACCTTCGTGGTCGACGGCAATCAGCAGCTCGGGCTGGCGCAGCGCGCGGATCTCGGCGGTCAGCGCCTTCAGCTGCTCCACGCTGTCGAAATTGCGGCGGAACAGGATAACGCCGCCCACCAGCGGGTGACACAGGCGTTGTTTTTCGTCGTCGCTGAGGCGAAAGCCGGCAACGTCGGCCATCACCGGGCCGCGCGGCAGAGAAAGTTGAGTCATGGTGCCATTCACAGGTTGGCCGCAAGGCCGGTTTCACACACCACAAAAGCCAGTGCGTGCTCGGCCTCGTCGGTAATCGACAAATGCACGCGGCTAATGCCGCGCTCGCGCAGAAACGCATGCAGCGCATCGTCAAAGGCAAACATCGGCTTGCCCAGCGCGTCGTGGCTGACGGCGATGGCGGTCAGCAGCACCGGCTCGCGCACGCCGGTGCCCAGCGCCTTGGCCAGCGCCTCTTTGGCGGCAAAGCGCTTGGCCAGCAGCCGCGCCGGGTTGGCCGCTGCGGCCAACTCGTCCTGCTCTACCGGCGCCAGCAAGCGGCGGCCGGCACGCAGGCCCCAGCGGTCCAGCATGGCCTGAAAGCGCGCGATGCGCGCCATGTCGGTGCCGATGCCGTAAATCATTACAGCCCCTGACGGCCTTCGATCATCAGGGCCTTCATTTCGCGCACGGCAGCGGCAAAGCCCACCATCAGCGCGTGGCTGACCAGCGCGTGGCCGATGTTCAGCTCGGCGATTTCGGGAATGGCGGCGATCGGCTTCACGTTATGGTAGTTCAGGCCGTGGCCAGCATTCACCACCATGCCCAGGTGGTCGCCAAACACGGCGGCTTCGCGGATGCGCGCCAGCTCGGCCTGCTGCGCGTCGTGCTGGAAGTCGGCGTGGGCGTAGGCGCCGGTGTGTAGCTCGATCACGCGGGCGCCGGCGTCCCAGGCCGCCTGGATCTGCTTGACGTCCGGGTCGATGAAGATCGACACACGAATGCCGGCGTCGGTCAGCTGGCGGGTAAACTCGCGCACTTCGTCAAAGTAGCGGATGACGTCGAGGCCGCCTTCGGTGGTGACTTCCTCGCGCTTTTCCGGCACCAGGCACACGTCTTCCGGCTTCACGCGCAACGCGTTGGCCAGCATTTCGTCGGTGAGTGCCATTTCCAGGTTCATGCGGGTCTTGATGGTGGCGCGCATGGCGTCCACGTCGTGGTCCTGGATGTGGCGACGGTCTTCGCGCAGATGCAGGGTGATCAGGTCGGCACCGCTGGATTCGGCCACCAGGGCCGCTTCGATCGGGCTGGGGAAACGGGTGCCACGCGCCTGGCGCAGGGTGGCAACGTGGTCGATATTGACGCCTAGCAGAATCATGATGGTCTCCGGCTGGGAGCGCTGTCTTCTTGCAGCGCGTAGAGCGTGGTTAACAGTTCGCGGGTGGCCAGCGGTTCCGGCCCCAGCAATTCATCCAGATACAAGCGCAGCAGGCCGCGTACGTCGCGGCGGCTATGCGGCAGGGAAAAGTCGGCAACGGCCAGGGCCTGCAGGCTGGCGCCTGCCACCACCAGCTGGCGCGGGCCGGCATCGGGCACGGCCACGCGCTGCGGCAGCTCGCCAAAGCGGCACAGGTAATAGGCATCCGGCTGCAGCGGCTGCCCGGCGGCGTCCTCGCTGCACGGCGGCGTATAGCCCAGTACCGTCAACAGGTTCAGCTCGAAGCGGCGCAACACGTCGGGCAGGCTGTCGCTGCGCGCCATGCCGCGCACGGTGCGGTCGTACAGCTGGAACAGCTCGGGGGACGGGTCGTCGCGCGGCGACAGGCGCAGCAGCAATTCATTGAGGTAAAAACCGCACACCAGGCGCTGGCCGGCAAACTGCGGCACGCCGCCGCGCCAGTCTACCGTGTGCAGCGTGCGCAGCTCGCCCTTGCCGAACCAGGCCAGCTGCAGCGGCTGGAACGGCAGCAGTTGGCCGCGCAGGTCGGAACGCGGGCGGCGCGCCCCGCGCGCTACCAGCGTGAAACGGCCGTGGTCGCGGCTGAGCACTTCCACCAGCAGGCTGGTTTCGCGGTACGGCTGGGTGTGCAGCACGTAGGCCGGCTGACGATCAACCTTGACCTGGCGCATCGCTGGCGGGCTTGTCCCACAGGTGGTCGCGGCCAACGTAGGCCACGCGGGTAGCAAAGCAGGCGTACCAGCGGTCGAAACCGGCAGCAATCGCCACCCGGTGTCCGGCGTGGGCACGCCAGGCGGCGATGTCGGCCTCGCTTTGCCAGTACGACACGGTGATGCCGAAGCCGTCGCTGCCGCGGGCGCTTTCGGCGCCCAGAAAACCGGGCTGTTCGGCGGCCAGCGCCACCATCTGCTCGGCGGTCACGCCATAGCCTTCGCCATCGGCAGCGGTACGCTGATTGCTGAAAATCACGGCCCAATAGGGCGGCGCGGGGGTACGGGCAAGCATGCGGCCAACCTCTGCGGGGTTATTCCAGACCGAAATCGCGCAGGAAGCGCACGTCGTCGGCCCAGCCGGATTTCACTTTCACCCACACTTCCAGGAACACTTTGCAGTCGAACAGCTGCTCCATGTCGAGGCGGGCTTCGGTGGAGATTTTCTTCAGTTTCTCGCCACCGCGACCGATGACGATGGGCTTCTGCCCTTCCTTGTCTACCAGCACGGCCACGTAGATGCGGAACATGCTGCCTTCCACCTGGAACGACTCCACCTCCACGTTCATTTCGTACGGCAGCTCTTCGCCCAGGTAGCGGAACAGTTTTTCGCGCACGATCTCGCCAGCCAGGAAATGCTGGGTCTTGTCGGTCACCATGTCTTCCGGGTACAGCGGCACCGACTCGGGCAGATGCGGGCGTACCTGGTCCAGCAGCTCGGCCAGACGCTGGCTGTGCTTGGCGCTGACCACTTCCACACCGGCAAAGTCGAACTCGGCGCGCACTTCTTCGATAAATGCGGACAGCAGCAGGCGGTCTTTGGCCTTGTCCAGCTTGTTCACCACCAGCAGTACCGGCGTGTTCTTCGGCAGCAGCGCCATCACTTCGCGGTCAGCGCCGGTAAAGCGCATCGCTTCCAGCACGAACAGAACGCAGTCCACGCTGCCCAGCGTGTCTTTCACGCTCTTGTTCAGCGTTTCGTTCAGCGCGCCTTTGTGGAAGGTCTGGAAACCCGGGGTATCGACAAACACGAACTGCGCGCCCGGCTCGGTATGGATGCCGTTAACACGGTGGCGCGTGGTTTGTGCTTTTTTGGAGGTGATGCTGATCTTCTGGCCGATGAGGTGGTTCATCAGGGTGGACTTGCCCACGTTGGGGCGCCCGACGATGGCCACAAAGCCGCAGCGATGGTTGATGTCGTTCATGGTTTATTTCTTGCCAGCGGCAAAACGTTGTTCAAGCAGCAACAGTGCCGCGTCGGCGGCCTGCTGCTCGGCACCGCGACGGCTGTTGCCCTCGCCGGTGGTAATGATGTCGAGCTCGGCCAGGTCGCACTGCACGCGGAAGCTCTGCTCGTGCGCCTCGCCGCTTTGCGACAGGATGCTGTAGCGCGGCAGCGTGTAACGGCGTGCCTGCAACGCTTCCTGCAGCCGCGTCTTGGCGTCCTTGGCGTGCTTGGTGGGGTCAATCGCCGCCACGCGCTCGGTGTACAGGCGGCGTACCACCTGCTCGGCGGCCATGAAGTCGGCGTCGAAGCTGATGGCGGCAAAGGTGGCTTCCAGCGCGTCGGCCAGAATGGACGGCCGGTTGTAACCGCCGCTTTTCAGCTCGCCTTCGCCCAGGTACAGGTAATCGCCCAGCTTCAGCTCGGTGGCCAGCTCGGCCAGCGTGTTCTGGTTGACCAGGTTGGCACGCAAGCGCGACAGCTCGCCCTCGCTGAGTTTGGGAAAACGGTCGAACAGCATGCGCGCTACGGTGTAGTTAAGGATGCTATCGCCGATGAACTCGAAACGTTCATTATTGGGCGTGCCAAAGCTGCGGTGCGTCAGTGCCTGGCGCAGCAGCTCGGGTTGCCGAAAAAAATAATCCAGCGCCTGGGACAGGCGCCGGAAACGGGTGTCTTGGTTGCTCACGGTGTTATTGTGTGTCTTTCAGGACAGGGGTACCTGCCTGGTATTCGAAGTCAAAAACCAGCTTGATGCCCTTCTTCAGCGGCACCTCGCGGCTGTAGCGAACGCCGACGCCCAGCACGCTGGGGCTGGAGACGATCACCAGATCGTCGGCTTTCACCGACACGATGTCCTG
This sequence comes from Vogesella urethralis, assembly GCF_007644045.2. Classification (GTDB taxonomy): domain Bacteria; phylum Pseudomonadota; class Gammaproteobacteria; order Burkholderiales; family Chromobacteriaceae; genus Vogesella; species Vogesella urethralis. Next base: position 125,652 of record NZ_VMDW02000136.1, on the reverse strand, counting down.
CACCACGGCGCGGCCATTGAAATTGCGGCGCAGCTCGTACTCGGACTTGCCGGTTTCCTTGGCTAGCGCATCCAGCGTTTCCTTGACCGCATAGTACTCGGAATACACCGGCACGATCTTGAGGAACAGCAATACCACGGTGGCGGCCACGATAGCCAGTGCCATCACCACCAGCAGGGAAAAACCGCGCTGACTACGCATGCCAGACTCCTTGTTATTCGATACGGGTGCCGATGCGGCCCAGTTCGCCAAAGTTCATCCAGATCAGGAAGGCCTTGCCCACCAGCAAACGGTCTTCGACAAAACCCCAGTAGCGGCTGTCTTCGCTGTTGTCGCGGTTGTCGCCCATCATGAAATAGCGGCCTTCCGGCACCTTGCAGCTGAAGCCGTCTTCCACGTATTCGCAATTTTCGCGGCCAGCAAACTGGCGCACGCCCTGCGGCATGTAGGACGGGGCATCCGGCATCACCAGGGTACGGAAGGTTTTGCCTTCGATGCTTTCACGGTACTGCTGGGCCTGAATCATCATCAGGCCTTTTTCCAGGTACTGGTGCTCGCCTTCGCTGACGTGCTCGACCGGCTTGCCGTTGATCGACAGCTGCTTGCCCTTGTAGGTAATCACGTCACCCGGCAGACCCACCACACGCTTGATGAAGTTGATCTTCTCGTCTTCCGGGTAGTTGAACACCACCACGTCACCGTGCTGCACCTGGCCTACCGGCACCAGAACGTTGTTGGCAACCGGCAAGCGGATGCCGTAGGCAAACTTGTTGACCAGGATGAAGTCGCCGACGATCAGGCCAGGACGCATGGAGCTGGACGGAATCTGGAATGGTTCGGCCACAAAGGAGCGCAGCAGAAACACCACCGCGATGATCGGGAAAAACCCGCGCGGGAAGTCGATGTAGTGCGGTACGTCCGCGTCGGCGGCACGGCGGCGGGCCAGCATGAACTTGTCCAGCGCCCAGATGGCCCCGGTAACCAGCACGATGATCAGCATTACCGCCGAGAAGGTCATGTAACCCGACAGCAGACCGAAGCAGCCGCCCAGCAGACCCAGGTAGCCCCACTCCACTGCCGACGACTTGACGCCGGCTTGCTTCGGGGAAAACAGGATCAGCAGCACGCCAACAATGGCCAGTACCGACCACAACCACACCAGATTCGAACCCATTATTTGTCCCCGACTTGCAGAATGGCCAGGAAGGCTTCTTGCGGAATCTCCACGTTGCCCACCTGCTTCATGCGCTTCTTACCGGCTTTCTGTTTTTCCAGCAGCTTTTTCTTACGCGTGATATCGCCGCCGTAACACTTGGCCAGCACGTTCTTGCGCAGCGCTTTCACGGTTTCGCGGGCGATGATGTGGCCACCGATGGCGGCCTGCACCGCGATGTCGAACATCTGGCGCGGGATCAGCTCACGCATCTTGGACACCAGCTCGCGGCCACGGTACACGCTGGAGGCGCGGTGCACGATCAGGCTCAGTGCATCCACTTTCTCGCTGTTGACCAGCACGTCCAGTTTCACCAGGTCGGCGCTCTGGAATTCCTTGAACTCGTAGTCCAGCGAGGCGTAGCCACGGCTGGTGGACTTCAGCTTGTCGAAGAAATCCATCACCACTTCGTTCATCGGCAGATCGTAGGTCAGCATCACCTGACGGCCCATGTACTGCATATTGCGCTGTACGCCGCGCTTGTTGTTGCACAGCGTCATCACCGAGCCGACGTAGTCCTGCGGTACCAGGATGGTGGCGGTGATGATGGGCTCGCGCAGCTCTTCGTACTTGCCGCCTTCCGGCATGCGCGACGGGTTGGACACCACTTCGACGGTGCCGTCTTTCATCACCACTTCGTAGTTCACCGTCGGTGCGGTGGTGATCAGGTCCATGTCGAACTCGCGTTCCAGACGCTCCTGCACGATTTCCAGGTGCAACAGGCCCAGGAAGCCACAGCGGAAGCCGAAGCCGAGCGCTTGGGATACTTCCGGCTCGAACTTCAGCGAGGCGTCGTTCAGCTGCAGTTTTTCCAGTGCATCACGCAGCGCTTCGTAGTCGTGGCTTTCCACCGGGTACAGGCCGGCAAATACCTGCGACTGTACTTCCTTGAAGCCCGGCAGCGCGTCGGTAGCCGGTTTGGCGGCCAAGGTAATGGTGTCGCCCACTTTGGCCGATTTCAGTTCTTTGATACCGGCAATGACGAAACCCACTTCGCCGGCGTTCAGCTCGCTGCGCTGTACCGACTTCGGTGTGAATACCCCCACCTGTTCGCACAAGTGTTCGGCCTGGGTGGCCATGAACTTGATCTTGTCTTTCGGCTTCAGCTGACCGTCGATGACGCGCACCAGCATCACCACGCCGACGTAGTTGTCGAACCAGGAGTCGATGATCAGCGCTTTCAGCGGCGCGTCCGGGTTGCCTTCCGGCGGCGGAATCTTGTTGACCACGGTTTCGAGGATGTCCTCGATACCGATGCCGGACTTGGCCGAAGCACGCACGGCGTCGATGGCTTCGATACCGATGATGTCTTCGATCTCCTGGCTGACGCGCTCGGGATCGGCGGCCGGCAGGTCGATCTTGTTCAGTACCGGCACCACTTCCACGCCCAGCTCGATGGCGGTGTAGCAGTTGGCCACGGTTTGTGCTTCCACGCCCTGGGACGCGTCCACTACCAGCAGCGCGCCTTCGCAGGCGGACAGCGAGCGCGACACTTCGTAAGAGAAGTCTACATGGCCGGGGGTGTCGATCAGATTCAGGTTGTAAATCTGGCCGTCGCGCGCCTTGTATTGCAAGGCCGCGGTTTGCGCCTTGATGGTAATGCCACGCTCTTTTTCGATATCCATCGAATCGAGCACCTGCGCGCTCATTTCACGCAGTTCCAGACCGCCACAAAACTGGATAAAGCGGTCTGCCAGGGTCGACTTGCCGTGGTCAATGTGGGCAATGATCGAAAAATTTCGGATATGTTTCATCGGAATCCAGCAAAAATTAAGGGCACCGGAGCGTGCCCTTGCGTATTCAACACTGGCGCGGATTTTAGCCGATTTCGCCGCTATGTGCAGCCAGTGTTGCGGCCAACTTGGCCTCGTCGAGGTGCCAGTGGCAGATTTGCGTATCCCCGTCCATCAGCACCGGCACCAGTTCGTTGTAGCGGGCTTCCAGCTCGGGGTCGGCATCGACATCCACCACCTGGATGTCGAAACCGTACTGCTGGCGCAACGGCTGCAGCTGCGCCAGCATCTGGTGGCACAGGCTGCAGTAGTCGCGAAAATAAAGCGTCAGGGTTTTCAAGGCGTGTTCTTCTCGGGTTTCAGGGCAATGAACAATGGCGCACCATCGCGCAGTACGCGCAGGGCCAGCACGTCGCCCGGCTTCACCGCCTGGATGGCCTGCACCAGCTGGCGGGCATTCTGCAGCTCTTCGCCGGCCACGCCAACAATGATGTCACCCTGCTGCAGGCCTGCCTTCATCGCCGGGCCGCGCGCGCTGCGCACCGCCAGGCCGAAACGCACGCCCAGTTTCTGCAGCACGGCAGGCTGTACTGCCTGCAGCGCCAGGCCGGTACTGGTGCCCACTTCTTCCTGCTCGCCTTGCTTGCCCTTGTAGGCGCGCTCGGCCGTACGCGGGTCTTCGTCCTGCATTTCGGCGGTAACCAGGTTCACTTTCACGGCTGCGCGGTTGCGCCATACGGTCAACTCGATGCGGCTACCCGGGCGTACATTCCCCAGCAAACGCGGCAAGTCCTCGCTGCTCACCACCTCCTGCCCTGCCACCTGCTGCACCACATCACCGGCGCGGATGCCCGCCTTGCCAGCCGGGCCGTCCTTGTCCACCGAAGTAATCAGCGAGCCTTTGGCAGCCGGCAGGCCGAACGATGCGGCCAACTCTTTGCTCACATCCTGGATCGATACGCCAATGCGGCTACGGCTGACCTTGCCGTGCTTTTTCAGCTGCTCGGCCACATCCAGCGCCACGTCCACCGGAATGGCAAAAGAAATACCCATGAAGCCGCCGGAACGGCTGTAAATCTGCGAATTGATGCCGACCACCTCACCCTTCAGGTTGAACAGCGGGCCGCCGGAGTTGCCTGGGTTAACGGCGGCGTCGGTCTGGATGAACGGCACGTAAGACTCATCCGGCAGATGACGACCCTTGGCCGACACGATGCCGGAGGTGACAGTATTCTCGAAGCCGAACGGCGAGCCGATGGCCAGCACCCACTCGCCCACTTTCAGCTGCTCGGCCTTGCCCAGCTTGACAGCCGGCAGGCCGGTGGCGTCGATCTTGATCAGCGCCACGTCGGTACGCGCGTCAGAGCCTATTACCTTGGCCTTGAATTCACGCTTGTCGTTCAGCGTCACGATCATCTCGTCGGCATCGGCAATGACGTGGGCATTAGTCAGCACGTAACCATCGGACGACAGGATGAAACCGGAGCCCATGCCGCCGGCTTGGTACTCACGCAGTTGCGGCGGGGCAAAGCGGCGGAAAAATTCGGCAAAGGGATCGTTTTCCATGCCCTGCGGCACTTCACGCACCACTTCGCGCACGGTCTGTACGGTACGGATGTTCACCACCGCCCGCCCCTGGTCTTCCACCAGCTGGGTAAAATCGGGCAGCGCCAGCTGCGGGGCGGCCATCAAGGGGGCAGAACCGGCCAGCAGGCCAGCTACCATCATGGACGAGACAATCAGCTTCTTGATCGGCATGTTCTGACAAACTCCATGGAAACGGTGACATCAACACGGCGGGCAATATGCGGCTGGAAGCGGACATCGCCCGCCAGCCTGCGCCCCATCAGGCGCACCAAACCGAAAGCAATCAGCAGGGCGGACACCCCGCCGGCAACAGCAGCGGGCTCACCCCAAGGGGAAGCCAGGCCGGCGCCCAGCATCAAGGCCAGCACCGGCAGCAGGTACAACAACGTGGCACTGTGCAGCAGGCTTTTTTCCGGCACGGCAATCAGTACCTTATCGCCCGGCTGCACGCCCAGCGGGTCCAGCACGCGAAAACGCGGTTCGCGCAGGGCAAACATGCGCGCCAGCTGCAAGGAGCGACAGCCGTGCACCGGGTCGCACTGGCCACAAGGAGAATGCGGCTTCGGCGCCACCCAGGCATGGCCGTGCTCCACGGACAGTACGCTGGCTTCTGTTTCGATCATGCTCAGCGCGGGCTCAGGCGAACGCCTTTGAGTATGGCCTGCAAGCCGGTTTCGGGCAGGTCACCCACCACGGTCAGCAGCTGCTCACCGCTTTGGCGCGACGCCACACCAATGCCGTTGGGCGCGGTAGCCGAAGTCTGGCTCACGCCCTCGCTGCTGGCGGTTTCAACAAACAGGGACACCTTGGCAAAACCATCGGAGAACACGTAGTGCTGCACCGCCTTGTCATGCCCAGGCAGCGCCCGGTTAACGAAGCGCACCATGCGGAAACCGGCCGGCAAGCCTTTGATGTCATGCATGGGCTGCATGCCAGCTTGTACGCCACCGACTTTGCCCAGTACCAGGCTTTGCTTGTAGCGCGGCTTTAGCGCCGACTTGTCCTTGGGAGCAGCCAGCTGCAGCTCGGTAAAGGCAAACTGCTCCACCACCTCGCCTTTGGCGGTAGAGGTCACCACCTTCAGCGGCAACGCTGTTTGCGGCTCGATGCAGAAACGCTGCGTGTAGCGGTTGGCACCATCCTTGGGCTTCAGCGCCAGCCATTGGCAGTCGCGCTGCGCAACACGGTCACTGCCGCCGCGCACTACGGTGTAACCCTGGCTCAGGTTGTCGGTATCTTCGGGCAGTACGGCCGGAAACAGCTTGATGGCACTGAGCTTGGCCGCGTTCAGCGACTTGGCATCCGGCGCGTAGCAGGTCAGTTCGTTGCCGACACGCACGATCTCGCGCGGCATGCCATCGAGGGATTCGCGCCGCTCACGCACCACGCCACCATCCTGCATGCGCTGCACGCGGAAGGTCTCAAGCTCACTACCGAGCTGATGCAGATAGGTGGCGGTAAGCGGTTGGTTGGCCGCGGCCTGGGCGGCTTTTTCCAGCAAGGCCCAGTCGTCGTCCGCCACGGCGGCCAACGGCAGGGCCAGCATGACACAGGCTGCTGTTACACGCATCAATGCAGGCCTTTCGCTGCCGGTTGCACAAGGCTGGCACGCGCCAGGCCATCTCCTGCGCTCATGTCCTGATGCGCATCCAGGTAAGACTGGTTGGCCGCATTCACCACTTGCACCTGGGCGCTGGGGGTGGGTACGGCCTGAGCCATCAGCGCCGGGTCGGTCGCACGCTGGCCTTGCCAGCCGTACCAGCCCACCACACCCGCCATCGCTACCGAGGCAGCCAGCGCGAAGCGCGCCACCGGGCGGCTGCGCTTTTGCACCAGATTGCGTGGCGCCAGCACGGTGGGTTCCGCCTGCAGCGCAAGCGATACCGGCTGTCGTACGTCGACGTGCAGGGCAGCATTGCCGCGCAGTGCATCACCGATCAGGTGATATTCCTGCCAGGCCGCTTTCAGCTCGTCGTCGCCTTCCAGCAATTGCAGGGCGCGGGCGGCGTCCTTGTCGCCCAGTTCGCCATCCATCAGGGAAGATAGGGTTTCTTTCATCATCTGCTCACCATCTTTTGTTCTTGGCTGTATCCAGCAAAGGACGCAACTCGGTCGCGATCGCTTCGCGCGCACGGAAGATCCGCGAACGCACCGTGCCTATCGGGCAATTCATTACGCTGGCAATTTCCTCGTAGCTCAACCCTTCCATCTCGCGAAGGGTAATCGCCGTACGCAACTCTTCGGGCAAACGCTCCACCGCCGCATTCACGGCCGCGAGAATCTGCTGATTCATCATTTCGGCTTCGGGCGTGTGGTGATCGGGAATCTGGCTTGCCATATCCAGACTCTCGCCATCCTCATCCTCGAACTCCGCACTCACCACCGGCCGCCGGCCGGCAGAAGTCAGGAAATTTTTTGCCGTATTGATGCCAATACGGTACAGCCAGGTATAAAACGCACTCTCGCCCCGAAACGAAGGCAGTGCGCGATAGGCTTTGACAAACGCCTCCTGCGTCACGTCTTCGATATCGGCCGAGTCACGTATGAAGCGCGACAACAGGCGCGACAATCGCCGCTGATACTTCGATACCAGCAAATCAAACGCGCGCTTTTCACCGCGTTGCGCACGCTCGACCAGCTGCTGATCGAGTTCTCGATCACTCATCGTTAACATTTTCTCCCTGATTCGCCCTGCTTGGTGTTGTAGGTGCCGGCTTGCGCCGCTGCAGGTCACAGCTATGACCGGGAGCCTGCAGAATAAGTTCACCCAGACGCAAACAGGCCTGCGCAGATGGCAGGCTGTATAGCAGATGCGTCCACAAAGCATTGTTTCAAGATGTGACAAACCGGATCGCCACACCTTGCGGCCAACTTGCGATTGTTCGACAAAAAATCGTTTACCAAGAAACCAAGCACTTGCTAGAATGCCCCTCACATCCCCCAGAACAAGAGCAGGAGAACCCGATGTCCACACCCGGTCAACGTTTCCGCGACGCGGTCGCGCAAGAAAAACCCCTGCAGGTAGTGGGCGCCGTCAACGCCTACGCTGCCCGCCTGGCCGAGCATAGCGGCTTCAAGGCGCTGTACCTGTCCGGCGGCGGCGTGGCCGCCTGCTCCTGCGGCATTCCCGATCTCGGCATCACCACCCTGGAAGACGTGCTGATCGACGTGCGCCGCATTACCGACGCCTCCAGCCTGCCGCTGCTGGTGGACATCGATACCGGCTGGGGCGGCGCCTTCAATATCGCCCGCGCCGTACGCAGCCTGGAAAAAGCCGGCGCCGCTGCCGTGCACATCGAAGACCAGGTGCAACAGAAACGCTGCGGCCACCGCCCGAACAAAGCCATCGTCAGCCAGGAAGAAATGGTTGACCGCGTCAAGGCGGCGGTGGATGCCCGCCAGCATGGCATGGTGATCATGGCTCGCACCGACGCGCTGGCGGTGGAAGGCCTGGACGCCGCCATCGAACGCGCCGTGGCCTGCGTGGAAGCCGGTGCCGACATGATCTTCCCGGAAGCCATCACCGACCTCGCCATGTACAAGCAATTTGCCGAGGCCGTGAAAGTGCCGATTCTGGCCAACATCACCGAATTTGGCGCCACCCCGCTGTACACCACCGAAGAGCTGGGCGCCAACGGTGTGGGCCTGGTGCTGTACCCGCTGTCCGCCTTCCGCGCCATGAGCCAGGCCGCGCTGAACGTGTACGGTGCCATCCGCCGCGACGGCAGCCAGAAAAACGTGGTGGATACCATGCAGACCCGCATGGAACTGTACGACCACCTCGGCTACCACGACTACGAGCAGAAGCTGGACGCGCTGTTTGCCGAAGGCAAGAACAAGTAAGTCACGTTTCGCAGGGTTGGCCGCACGCCACACATAACACAGAGAGCCTGGCCAGCCCTGCACCCGGTTCACGATCGCGGCCCCGCCGCAATGACACAAGGCCTGCCCCCGATGCGGCAGGCCCACCAAGGAGAAGTGGCATGAGTGAAGTCGTCCTGACTGGCAAACCGAAAAAATCCGTCGCCCTGTCCGGCGTAGCTGCCGGCAACACCGCGCTGTGCACCGTTGGCCGCAGCGGCAACGACCTGCACTACCGCGGCTACGACATCCTGGACCTGGCCGCCCACTGTGAATTCGAAGAAGTGGCCTACCTGCTGGTACACGGCAAGCTGCCCAACCCGGCCGAGCTGGCTGGCTACAAGAAAAAACTGAAGAGCCTGCGCGGCCTGCCCGCCGCCGTGAAAGCGGTACTGGAAGCCCTGCCGGCCAACGCCCACCCGATGGACGTGATGCGCAGCGGCGTATCGGCCCTGGGCTGCGCGCTGCCGGAAAAAGACGACCACAACATCGCCGGCGCCCGTGACATTGCCGACCGCCTGATGGCCAGCCTGGGCTCGATGCTGCTGTACTGGTACCACTTCAGCCACAACGGCAAGCGCATCGAGGTGGAAACCGACGACGACAGCATCGGCGGCCACTTCCTGCACCTGCTGCACGGCCAGAAACCGTCCGAGCAATGGGTACGCGCCATGCACACCTCGCTCAACCTGTACGCCGAGCACGAATTCAACGCCTCCACCTTCACCGCCCGTGTCATCGCCGGCACCGGCTCCGACATGCACAGCGCCATTACCGGCGCCATCGGCGCACTGCGCGGCCCGAAACACGGCGGCGCCAACGAGGTGGCCTTTGAAGTCCAGAAACGCTACGACAGCCCGGACGAAGCCGAGGCCGACATCCGCGCCCGCGTCGAGCGCAAGGAAGTAGTGATCGGCTTTGGCCACCCGGTGTACACCATCAGCGACCCGCGCAACAAAGTGATCAAGGAAGTGGCGCACGAGCTGTCCAAAGCCGCCGGCGACACCAAGATGTACGACATTGCCGAGCGCCTGGAATCGGTGATGTGGGACATCAAGAAGATGTTCCCCAACCTGGACTGGTTCAGCGCGGTCAGCTACCACATGATGGGCGTGCCCACCGCCATGTTCACCCCGCTGTTTGTTATTGCCCGCACCAGCGGCTGGAGTGCCCACGTGATCGAACAGCGCATCGACGGCAAGATCATCCGCCCGTCGGCCAACTACACCGGGCCGGAAGACCAGCCCTTCGTGCCGCTGGCCCAGCGCTAAGCACCCGGCCACGCTGCCCGCAGCGTGGCCTTTTTGCCGAATAACACGCCCGCCTGCGGCCAACGTTGGCCGCCAGGCAGGCACCACACCCTCGTGCCCAAGCCATGAATAGCCAATACCGCAAACCGCTGCCCGGCAGCCCGGCCGACTACTTCGACACCCGCGCTGCCGTGGACGCCATCGCCCCCGGCGCCTACGCCACCCTGCCCTATGTTTCCCGCGTACTCGCCGAGCAGCTGGTACGCCGCTGCGAACCGGCGCTGCTGACCGACGCGCTGACGCAACTGATCGAACGCCGCCAGGACCTGGACTTCCCCTGGTACCCGGCGCGCGTGGTGTGCCACGACATCCTGGGCCAGACCGCGCTGGTGGACCTGGCCGGCCTGCGCGACGCCATCGCCGACCAGGGCGGCGACCCGTCCAAGGTGAACCCGGTGGTCCCCACCCAGCTCATCGTCGACCACTCGCTGGCGGTGGAATGCGGCGGCTTCGACCCGCAAGCATTCGAGAAAAACCGCGCCATCGAAGAGCGCCGCAACGAAGACCGCTTCCACTTCATCAACTGGACGCGCACCGCGTTCAAGAACGTGGACGTGATCCCGGCCGGCAACGGCATCATGCACCAGATCAACCTGGAAAAAATGTCGCCGGTGATCCAGCTGCGTGACGGCGTGGCCTTCCCCGACACCTGCGTCGGTACCGACAGCCACACCCCGCACGTGGATGCGCTGGGTGTGATCGCCATCGGCGTCGGCGGCCTGGAAGCCGAAACCGTGATGCTGGGCCACCCGTCAATGATGCGCCTGCCCGACATCGTCGGCGTAGAGCTCACCGGCCAGCGCCAGCCCGGCATTACCGCCACCGACATCGTGCTGGCGCTCACCGAATTCCTGCGCAAAGAGCGCGTGGTGGGTGCCTGGGTGGAGTTCTTCGGTGAAGGCGCCGACAGCCTGTCCATCGGCGACCGCGCCACCATCTCCAATATGTGCCCGGAGTACGGCGCCACCGCCGCAATGTTCTACATCGACGCACAAACCATCGCCTACCTGAAGCTCACCGGTCGCGAGCCGGAACAGGTAGCACTGGTGGAAAACTACGCCCGCCACACCGGGCTGTGGGCCGACGACCTGAAAACCGCGCAATACCCGCGCGTGTTGCGCTTCGACCTGTCCAGCGTGGTGCGCAATATGGCCGGCCCGTCCAACCCGCACAAACGCCTGCCTACGTCGGCACTGGCCGAGCGCGGCATTGCCGACGCCGCCAAGCTGGCCGCGGCCCGCGACGAAGAAGCCCGCGGCCAACTGCCGGACGGCGCGGTGATCATTGCCGCCATCACCAGCTGCACCAACACCAGCAACCCGCGCAACGTGGTGGCCGCCGGCCTGCTGGCCAAGAAAGCCAACGCACTGGGCCTGGCCCGCAAGCCGTGGGTAAAAACCTCGTTTGCGCCGGGCTCCAAAGTCGCCAAGCTGTACCTGGAAGAAGCCGGCCTGCTGCCGGAGCTGGAACAGCTGGGCTTCGGCATCGTCGCCTACGCCTGCACCACCTGTAACGGCATGTCCGGCGCGCTGGACCCGGCCATCCAACAAGAGATTATCGACCGCGACCTGTACGCCACCGCCGTACTGTCCGGCAACCGCAACTTCGACGGCCGCATCCACCCCTACGCCAAGCAAGCCTTCCTGGCGTCGCCGCCGCTGGTGGTGGCCTACGCGCTGGCCGGCACCGTGCGCTTCGACATCGAGCAGGACGTGCTGGCCGTGGTAGACGGCCGCGAGATCCGCCTGCAAGACCTGTGGCCGTCGGACGAAGAGATCGACGCCATCGTGGCCGCCAGCGTGAAGCCGGAGCAGTTCAAGCAGGTGTACATCCCGATGTTCGACCTGGGCGAAGCGCAGCAGGCCGACAGCCCGCTGTACCAGTGGCGCTCGATGTCCACCTACATCCGCCGCCCGCCGTACTGGGACACCGAAGGCATGGGCGCGCTGGCGGCCAACCCGCGCACGCTGAAAGGCATGCGCCCGCTGGCGGTGCTGCCGGACAACATCACCACCGACCACCTGTCGCCGTCCAACGCCATCCTGGCCAGCTCTGCCGCCGGCGAATACCTGGCCAAGATGGGTCTGCCGGAAGAGGACTTCAACAGCTACGCCACCCACCGCGGCGACCACCTCACCGCCATGCGCGCCACCTTTGCCAACCCGCAGCTGGTGAATGAAATGGCGGTGGTGGACGGCCAGGTGAAGAAGGGTCCGCTGGCCCGTGTCGAGCCGGAAGGCAAGGTCATGCGCATGTGGGAAGCCATCGAAACCTATATGGCACGCAAACAGCCGCTGATCATCGTGGCCGGCGCCGACTACGGTCAGGGCAGCTCGCGCGACTGGGCGGCCAAGGGCGTGCGCCTGGCGGGGGTGGAAGTGATCGTGGCCGAAGGCTTCGAGCGCATCCACCGCACCAACCTGATCGGCATGGGCGTGTTGCCAGTGGAGTTCAAACCCGGCACCACGCGGCTGACGCTGGGCTTGGACGGCACCGAAACCTACGACATCCAGGGCGAACTGGCGCCGCGTGGCGACCTGACGCTGGTGGTACACCGCCGCGACGGTAGCTGCGTAGAGGTAGCGGTAACCTGCCGCCTCGATACCGCTGCCGAGGTACGCGTCTACCAGGCCGGCGGCGTGCTGCAACGCTTTGCGCAGGACTTCCTGGCCGGCGCGGCCTGATGCTGGCTGCGGCCAACCCGGCCACCGGGTTGGCCGCCATCATGATGATCAAGACAACAGGAGTGGCTATGCCTCACCCGGCCCAGATCCGCATTCCCGCCACTTATATCCGTGGCGGCACCAGCAAGGGCGTGTTTTTCCGCCTGCAAGACCTGCCCGCCGCTTGCCAGCAGCCCGGCGCGGCGCGCGATGCGCTGTTCCTGCGCGTCATCGGCAGCCCCGACCCCTACAGCGCCCACATCGACGGCATGGGCGGCGCCACCTCCAGCACCAGCAAGTGCGTGATCCTGAGCAAAAGCAGCGTGCCCGGCCACGACGTGGACTATCTGTACGGCCAGGTGTCCATCGACAAACCGTTTGTGGACTGGAGCGGCAACTGCGGCAACCTGTCCACCGCCGCCGGCGCCTTTGCCATTCACGCCGGCCTGGTGGCGCCCGAGCGCGTGCCGCAAGACGGCGTCTGCACCGTACGCATCTGGCAAGCCAACATCGGCAAGACCATCATCGCCCACGTGCCGGTAAGCCAAGGCCAGGTGCAGGAGACGGGCGATTTCGAGCTGGATGGCGTCACCTTCCCGGCCGCCGAGATCGTGCTGGAGTTCCTCGAGCCGTCCGACGATGGCGACGACGGCGCCATGTTCCCCACCGGCAACCTGGTAGATGCGCTGGACGTGCCCGGCATCGGCACCCTGCCCGCCACCCTAATCAGCGCCGGCATCCCCACCGTGTTCGTCAACGCTGCCGACATCGGCTATAGCGGCACCGAGCTGCGCGAGCACATCAACAGCGACGCCGCCGCGCTGCAACGCTTCGAAGCCATCCGAGTGGCCGGCGCGCTACGCATGGGGCTGATCAAGACAGCGGAAGAAGCCGCCACCCGCCAGCACACGCCGAAAATCGCCTTCGTGGCACCACCGCAGGACTACACCGCGTCCAGCGGCAAGGCCATTGCCGCCGGCGATGTGGACCTGCTGGTGCGGGCGCTGTCGATGGGCAAGCTGCACCACGCGATGATGGGCACCTGCGCGGTGGCCATCGGTACCGCAGCGGCCATCCCCGGCACGCTGGTGAACCAGGCCGCCGGCGGCGGCGCACGCGAGGCAGTGCGCTTTGGCCACCCGTCCGGCACGCTGCGCGTGGGCGCAGAAGCAGTGCAGGAAAACGGCCAGTGGAAGGTCACCAAGGCCATCATGAGCCGTAGCGCCCGCATCCTGATGGAAGGCTGGGTCCGCGTACCGGGCGACACTTTCTAATTTGATTTATCTGAAATGCGATGCGGCCAACCTTGCATGACAAGGTTGGCCGCATCGTTCAGGGCAGCAGGGTTCAGGCTTTTGCCACCTCGGCCAGCAGCGCCTGCGCCGCCAGTTTGCCCAAGTTATTGGCCGCCAGCGGGCTATCGCCGGTAATCAGCTTGCGGTCCTGGTAACACTGGCCGCTAATGCCTTCGTTCAACACTTCCACACCCAACTCGGCCAGACGCGCGGCCAGCGGCCAGCGCAGCTGGCCGGGCATGTAGCCGATGTCCACATTGGCGCCCTGGTCCAGCGCGTCGGGGAACACGCAGATCTTGTAGCCTTTGTAGATATAGTTGTCGGCGCTTTCGCCCAGCGCCGGCGCCAGCATGCAGGCTGGGCCATGGCACAGGGTGATCACGTGCTTGTCTTTGGCCATCGCCCACTGCAGCAGTGCTTTCACTTCCAGGCTGTCAGGAATGCCCACCAGCGAGCCGTGACCGCCCGGCACGAACACCGCGATATACGGCGAATCGTCGTGCAGGTTTTCAGCCATGGCATCCGCCAGCTTGCGTGGCTGTTTGAACTGGTCGCGGTATTTCTGGTAAGTGGCTTTCACCGTTTCGTCTTCTGCCGGCATGGCCCACATTTCAAACTTCACCGGGTTGCCGGACAGCGTGGTCACTTCAATATCGAAACCGGCGCTGTCGAGGTGATACATCGGCAGCAGGGTTTCTACCGGGTGGTTGCCGGTGGAAAACATAGTACCGTTCTGCATCAGCACATAGCGCTCATCGGTGGCCACCATCAGCACTTTCCACTTTTTGCCGGTGTAAGGCTGCGGATAGACGGTACCGTCAAAGTCGGTCTTGGGGGCGGTGTACAGGCTTAGCGAGTACGGCGAGGGGAAAAAGGCATTTTCCTCGGCACGATCGGGGGTGGGTGCCTTACTCAGTTCTTGGACTGCGGTTGTCATGTCAGGCCCTTCATGTTGGATTGATCTGCACCTTGCCGCCCATTCAGGCAAGCAGCGGTCGGCCAGCAGCACGGCGCCGTTGCCCGGCGGCATAAATAAGCTACACCGCACACTGCTTGCAATAATAGTTAAAAATTGCAATGTAGCGTTTCACCGGTGCAACAGGTGTCGGCACTGACAAGCAGGGGCCGGATGCGGTAGCGTAAAGCCTTGATTCGACTCCCACCGTACCCACACCATGCTGGACCTGAATGCGCTGTTCTACTTTGTGCAAGTCGTTGACCACGGCGGCTATAACGCTGCCAGCCGCGCTACCGGGGTACCCACTTCGCGCCTCAGCCGCAGCATCCGCCAGCTGGAAACCCACCTGTCCGCCCGCCTGATCAACCGCAGCCCGCGCCACTTTGCCCTCACCGACGCCGGCCATGCGTTCTACGGCCATTGCCAGCAGGTAATACAGGCCAGCGAAGCTGCACAGGCCGCCATCGCCCGGCAGCACATCGAACCGCAAGGCACGATACGGATAAGCTGCCCCACCGCCCTGCTCAATTTTGTGGTGGCCGGCATGATCTCGCGCTACATGGCGCGCTACCCGCTGGTAAAAGTACAGATCGACAGCACCAACCGCGAGGTAGACGTGACGCGGGAAGGGCTGGATATCGCCCTGCTGGTAAAAACTCCACCCTTTGAAGACAGCAGCCTGGTGATGAAGCGGCTGTCGCGCAGCCCGCAGGTGCTGGTAGCCAGCCCAGGCTTGCTGGCCAGCCATGGCCGCCCCGGCGGCATCGATGATCTGGCCGGTTTGCCGAGCCTGCACTGGGGGGCACAGGCCAGCAGCTACCAGTGGCAGCTTCAAGGGCCGGCAGGACAAGGTGCCACCCTCCGCCATCAACCGCGATTGGTTACCGACGACGTCATCACCATCCGCCGCTGCGCGCTGGAGCACGGCGGCATTGCCCAGCTGCCGTTACTGGTGTGCTTCAAGGACTTGCAGCAAGGCTTGCTGGTGCCGGTACTGGATGACTGGCAGCCGCAAGAAGCCGTGGTGTTTGCGCTTTTTCCCTCGCGCCAGGGCATGCTGCCATCGGTACGCAGCCTGCTGGATTTCCTCACCGACAGCTTTGGTGACATGGATTTTTCCAATCTGCAGGCAGGCTACGCGGCCAGGGGCGACGAAGACGCCTGCTTCATGCGCTAAGGTTGGCCGCCGTGTCTTTGGCCGGCCGCGTCAGGCCTGCCCCAGCAGCGCAGCCTGCGCCGGCGCGGCAAACCATTGCTGCAGGAAAGCCACCAGTGCCCGTATCCGCGCCGGTTGCGGCAGGCGCTGCGGGTAAACCAGGTACAGGCTCTGGCCACGGCCGTGCCACTGCGGCAGCAGCCGCTGCAGCCGCCCGGCGGCCACGTCCGGCGCCACCAGGTAACTGGGCAAGCGCGCAATGCCGGCGCCTTGCAGGGCAAAATTGCGCAGCAGGTTGTAGTCGTTGGCCACGAGCGGTGCGCTCACCGCCACGCTGGCCAGCTCGCCGTCGCGATGAAACGCCCATTGCCGGCCGTGGCTGAAATGGCTGTTGCACAGGCAGACGTGGGCAGCCAGGTCGGCCGGCACTTGCGGCAACGCCTTACCGGCAAGATAAGCCGGCGCCGCCACCAGCCAGTCCGCCACCTCGGCCAGCGGCCGCGCCACCAGCCGCTCCGGCGGGCTGATATTGCTACGGATGGCCAGATCGAAACCTTCCGCTTCCAGGTCGTGCGGCCGCGCCGACAGGTCCAGCTCCACCTCCAGCGCCGGGTACTGCTGGCGCAAGGCCAGCATCGCCTGTGCCATGAACACGCCGCCAAAGCTGGTGGGTACCGTCAGCCGCAGCCGGCCGGCCACCTGCTCGCGCAGCTCGGCCAGCGCCTGGCGCGCCGACTGCACGCGCAGCAGCCAGTCGCGGCAATGGCCGAGGTACAGCTCGCCGGCGTCGGTCAGCAGCAAACGGCGCGTGGTGCGGTACAGCAGCTGCGCGTCCAGCGCCTGCTCCAGCTGCCGCACCTGGCGGCTCAGCAGCGCCTTGCTCACCCCCATGCGCTGCGCGGCGGCGGTAAAGCTGCCCTCTTCCACCACGGCGGTAAACGCCATTGCCCACTGTAGCTGCTGCGCTTCGCTGATCAGGTCGATTGTTTTCTTCAGGTTGACAGTCATTCCACTTTTACCCGGATTATCGCGCCAAGCTGGCAAGATAACATGGCGATAGGTAAACAAGCACAAGGAAACACGCCATGCGTATCTTGCTGATCGGTGCCCACGGCACCCTGGGCCAAGCCGTCGCCGCCGAGCTGGGCCAACGCCATGAAATCATCACCGCCGGCCGCAACAGCGGCACGCTGCGCGTGAACCTGGCCGACATGGCCAGCGTGGAAGCGCTATACGACGCCGCCGGCCCGCTGGACGCAGTGGTCAGCGCCGCCGGCAACGTGCACTTTGCCCCGCTGGCCGACTTCCGCCCCGAGCACTACCGCGTGGGCCTGGACGACAAGCTGATGGGCCAGGTGAACCTGGTGCTGGCCGGCCAGCGCCGCCTGAACGACGGTGGCAGCTTTACCCTCACCGGCGGCGTGCTGGCCGATGAGCCGATCGTGGCCGGTAGCGGTGCCAGCATGGTGAACGCGGCACTGGAAGGCTTTGCTCGCGCCGCCGCCATCGAGCTACCACGTGGCCTGCGCATCAATGTGGTCAGCCCCGGCGTGCTGGTGGAATCCATGCCGGTGTACGCGCCGTTCTTCCGCGGCTTCGAGCCGGTACCGGCCGCCCGTGCCGCGCTGGCGTTCAGCAAGAGCGTGGAAGGCGCGCACAGCGGCCAGGTGTACCGCGTGAAATAAGGGGCGCTGCGGCCAACCTTGCCAGCGCAGGGTTGGCCGCAAGCGGCGGGTGACTCAGCCGTCGTCGCGCAGCCACAGGCTGGCAAAATCCATCCAGCCGTTCAGCCCCAGCGCCAGCCCGCCCACCCGGGGGCTGGCTGCCACGCCTTGCCGCTCGTGCGATAGCGGCAACAGCCAGCCTTCGGCCACCAGCCAGTCGGCAATGCGCTGGTAGGCCAGCATGCGCGCCTCGCGCGCCGGCGTGGCCTGCACCGCCTGCAGCGCCGCCGCCATCCGCGCCGCTCCACCCTCGCCCAGCGCCGCCCGCAGCAGCGGGTTGCCGCCCAGCCACTCGTAACAGCTGTAGTCGCGGTCGTCGTGCAGCACCTCGCTGCTCAGCACCAGGTCGGTGTCGTGCCACCAGTCTTCAAAACGCTCGTAGCGCGGGTAGTCCAGCGTGCGGATGCGCAAGCCTACGCCGGCGGCGGCCAACCTGTCGGCAATGGCCTGCGCCAGCGGCTGGAAGCTGGCCAGCTCGTAGGTCACCAGCGTCAACACCTGGCCTGCCGGCAGCGGCGCCGCGGCCGGCTGTACGCCGGGCTGCTGCCAGTCCGGCAGCAAGCCGCTGGCCGGCTCACGCAAGGGGTCGTCTGCCGTCACCAGCGGCGGCTGCGACAGCCAGTGCAGCAAGGCGCGGCGGCGGGCGTCGTCGCGGCACCACGGCCGCCGCGTGTTGGCCAGCAGATAGGTACACGCCGACTGCAGCGGCTGGCTGCGGCCGCTAACCGGCTGGTCCAGCCGCAGGTGAAAGTCGGCACCGGCCGGCGCCGCCAGCACCCAGAGGTCGATGCCGTCCAGCAAGGGGCGCTCGCGGTAGTAACGCAGGTTGGCCTCCAGGCTCAGCCGCTGCGCGCTGTGGCGGGCAACGCGAAACGGGCCGCTGCCTACCGGCAGCTGTGCAAAATCGTCGCCACGGCGCACCGGCACGATGGACGCGTTGGCGGTAATCAGCCGCTGCGGCCACAGCCAGTCGGTGTCGGCCAGCTCGAAACTCAGCGACAGCGGGTCGTGCACGCGAATGGCGCGCAGGCCGCGGTACTGCTGCATCCACGGCCCGGCCTGCTCGTGCAGGCGCTGCACGCTGGCCGCCACCGCCCAGGCGTCCAGCGGGCTGCCGTCGTGAAACTGCACGCCGGGCCGCAGCCAGAAGCGCCATTGCCTGGCGCTGGCGTCGGCCTGCCAGCTGTGCGCCAGCGCCGGCTGCAGCGTTTGGGTGGCGATATCGAAGCTGCACAGGCGGTCGAACACCTGGCGGACCAGGTGCGCTTCCAGCCGGCTGGTAACGTGCAACGGGTCCAGCGTAGCCAACGGGCGGTGAATGGGAATGCGCAGCTGGCGGCGGTTGGCGCTGGCGCCCAGGTAGGCCGGCAGCTGCGCCATCAGTTGGCTACGCCCGTCGGCGGGCAGGCTGGCAAAGGCCTGCTCCAGCTCGCCGCGCTGCAGCAGGCGGTGGGTGCGCTGCCATTGCAGGTCTTGTGGCGGTTGCAGGCACTGCAATACCGAGCGGTGCCCGCGGCCGCGCCCCGGCTGCCACGCCAGCCAGCCCTGCTGCTGCATCTTGGCCAGCTGCAGCCGCACATTGCGCGGGCTACACGCCAGCAGCGCCGCCAGCTCGGCCACGCCGGGGCTGACCGGCTGTTCTCCGTAGTGCTGTTGCAGCAGCCGGTATTGCTCGTGCAGGCGCATGGCGGAGGTACTCGCAAAAAGGGGAAGCAAATTATGCGGCAAGCTTCCGTTTTTGACTTCACCTTTTGCTTGCACACTGACGCCATCATCCACAAGGAGCTGCATCATGGCTTTTCCCGCAACCGTGCGCCGCCTGCTGGCGTGCAGCTTTGGCCTGTCGGTGGCGCGTGCGCTGGTGTCGCCGCTGCTGGTTCTCACCCTGGGCCGCCAACTGGCGCTGGGCCCGCGCGACATCGGCCTGCTGCTGGGCGGCGTGCTGTTGCTGGCCACGCTGGGCAGCCTGTACGCCGGCTATCTGGTCGACCGGCTGGCGCCGCGCCGACTGCTGCTATCGGCACTGTTGCTAATGGCGGCAGGCTTTGCGCTGCTGCCGTTCTGCCGCCAGCCACTCGCCGCCGCCGGCGCGCTGCTGCTCACCGAAAGCGCGCTGGTGCTGTTCGGCATTACGCTGAAGGCATTGCTGGCGGCGCTGCTGCCGCCGGCCGAGCGCAGCCGCGCTTTTTCGCTGCGCTACACGCTGGCCAATGTGGGCTACGCCACCGGGCCGCTGCTGGCCAGCCTGGTGGCCGCCACCCGCCCGGCACTGGCGTTCTGGCTGGCGGCAGCGCTGGTGCTGGCCTGCCTGCCGCTACTGCGCGGCTTGCCCACCGGCAGGTTGGCCGCCGCCTCCACCGCACCGGCGCCGGACTTTGCCGCCACGCTGCAGCTGCTGCGCCGCGACCGTACGCTGATCCTGTTCACCATCGGCAGCCTGCTGGCCTGCGTGGTGCAGGCGCGCTTTTCCGACTACCTGGCACTGTACCTGCTGCAAACGCATAGCGACGCCGAGGTGCTGCGCTGGATGTCGGTGCTGATTACCACCAACTCTCTGACCGTGGTGCTGCTGCAGTACCCGCTGGGCAAGCTGCTGCGGCCGCACACGCTGCTGCGCTGGATCATGGCGTCGTCGCTGCTGCTGGCAGCCGGGCTGGCCGGCTGTGCGCTCAGCGACAGCCTGTGGGTGTGGGCGGGCTGGATGGTGGTGTTCACGCTGGGCGAGATCCTGCTGGTGCCGGCCGAGTACCTGTACATCGACGCCATCGCGCCGGAACACCTGCGCGGCAGCTACTACGGCGCGCAAAACCTGGCCCAGGCCGGTGGCGCCATCAGCCCGGTGCTGGCCGGCATGGTGCTGCTGCGCTGGCCGCCGGACGCGCTGCTGGTGGTGATGATGGCGCTGTCGCTGCTGGGCGCCGGCTTTGTGTGGCTGGCACACCGCCAGCGCCAGCCGGCCGCCGCGGCTACTGCCTGCCAGCCGGCGGCATGAAACCGCCCGCCCCGCGCCGCCAGCCAAACAGGCAACACGGGGCCGGGGTAGCGAGGTCAAACAGCGTACTGCAACAGCGCGCCGTAGTGCTCGACGCGGCGGTCGCGGAACACGCCCCAGGCACGGCGCTTGGCCGCCAGCGCGTCCAGGTCGAAGGTGGCGGTGAGGATGGTGCCATCCTCGCTGCCGGCCTCGGCGCGCAGCTCGCCGTCTTCGCCGGCGATGAACGAGCCACCGTAGAAGGTGATATGCGTACCGGCTTCGCCATGCTCGGTGCCGACGCGGTTACTGGCCAGTAGCGGCATCACGTTGGCCGCGGCGTGGCCGCGCTGCGTGTTCTGCCAGTGGCGCAGCGACTGGATGGCCGGGTCGTGCGGTTCGCTGCCGATGGCGGTAGGGAACAGCAGCAGCTCGGCACCCATCAGCGCCATGCTGCGCGCGGTTTCGGGGAACCACTGGTCCCAGCAGATGCCGACGCCCAGCCGGCCGTAGCGGGTGTCCCACACCTTGAAGCCCAGGTCGCCGGGCGCAAAGTAGAACTTCTCGCTGTAACCCGGCCCGTCCGGTATGTGCATCTTGCGGTAGTGGCCCAGCACGCAGCCGTCGGCGTCGATCATGGCCAGGCTGTTGAACTGGGTATTGCCCGCCTGCTCGAAAAAGCTCACCGGCAGCACTACCTGCAATTCGCGCGCCAGCGCGGCAAAGCGCCCCAGCCACGGGTGGCCGTCGAACGGCGCCGCCAATGCGTTGTGGTGGTGGCGCTGATCGATGCAGAAGTACGGCGTTTCAAACAGCTCTTGCAGCAGGATCACCTGCGCCCCTTGCGCCGCCGCAGCGCGCACCAGGGCTTCGGCGCGGTCCAGGTTGGCCGCACGGTCCCAGCTGCAGGCCATCTGGGTGGTGGCCACGGTCACGTTACGCATCTTGTTCTCCTTGCAGTGCCCAGTACTGGCGCTGGGCGTCGCGGGCACGCGCCACGGCGGCGGCTTCGCCGCTGGTTAGCGGCCGGTCCGGCACCCAGTGCGGGTCGTCAAAATCCACCTGTTGGCCGCTTAACCCCTCGATCACGCCGAGGGTGGCAATCGGCAGGTACGGCAGGCTGTAGCCGCCTTCCTGCAGCATCACGATGCGGCCTTGGCACAGCTCACCCGCCGCAGCGGTGAGGCTGGCCGCCAGCGCGCGGTAGCCGGGGCGGGTAAGGCGCATGCGGCCCAGCGGGTCGTAGGCGTTGGCGTCCTGCCCGGCCGATACCAGAATCAGCTCGGGGCGGAAGCGCTGCAGCACCGGCAGCAACACCTGCTCGAACGCCAGCGCGTAGGCGGCGTAGCCACTGCCGGCCGGCAGCGGGATGTTCAGCGTGTAGCCGGCAGCGTCGCCCTGCCCTTGGTCCGCCGCGCTGCCGCCTTCCAGCGGGTAGTTGCCTTCCTCGTGCAGCGAGCAGAACAGCACCTGCGGGTCGGCCTCGAACACGTGCTGGGTGCCGTTACCGTGGTGCACGTCCCAGTCGATGATGGCGATGCGCTGCAGGCCGTAACGGGCCTGGGCGTGGCGCGCCGCCACCGCCACGTTGTTGTAGTAGCAATAGCCCATGGCGTAGTCGGGCCCGGCGTGGTGGCCGGACGGGCGGATCAGCGCGTAGGCGCGGCCAACCTGGCCTTGCAGTACCGCGTCCACGGCGGCGCAGGCCGCCCCGGCCGCAGCACGGGCAATGCGCTCGGTAGCCGGGCCGCCACGCGCATCGGGGCCCAGCACTACCCCATCGCCATCCGCAGCGGCACAGTTGGCCGCCAGTTGCGCCAGGTAGGCCGGGGTGTGCACCCGCAGCAGCGTGGCGTCATCGGCCGGCTGGTAGGTCAGCGGCTGCAGCCGCGCCGTCATGCCGGTGGCGTCCAGCAGCGCCTTGGTGTAGGCCAGCCGCTCGGGGCAGTCGAACTCGGGGCCGGCGTCGGCAGCGCCATCGGCACCGTGGTAGGTCTGGCGGCCGGCGTTATGTTGCAAAAACAGCGTGTCGTAGAGAAAACCGGTGGTGGTCATGGTCTGCTCCTAGCGGCCGGTCTTGAACTTCTGCCACAGCCGGGTCTGGATGCGCTGCACGGCAGGCTCCAGCGGGCGCTGCACCCAGAAGGTTTTCATGCGGGCGGCGTCGGGGTAGATCATCGGGTCGCCGGTCAGGTCCTGGCTCATCAGCTTGGCCGCCTGCGCGTTGGGGCTGGGGTACATCACCGCGTTGCTGATGCTGGCGATCACGTCCGGGCGCAGCAGGTAATTGATGAACAGGTGGGCGTTGTCGACGTTCTTGGCGTCCTTGGGGATCACCATGCTGTCGAACCACATCGGCGCGCCCTGTTGCGGAATGGTGTAGGCGATGTTCTGGCCGTTTTTGTTCTGCTTGGCGCGCAGCTTGGCCACCAGCACGGCACCCGAGTAACCGGTGCTGACGCACACCTCGCCGTTGGCCAGGTCATTCATTACCGGGGTGGCGATCAGCCGCTTCACGTACGGGCGGGCCTTGGCCAGCACCGCGTAGGCGGCGTCGTAGTCCTTGGCGCTGGTGCTGTTCGGGTCCAGCCCCAGATAGCGCATGGCCATCGGCAGCATCACGCTGCCAGCGTCGTTGTAGGCCACATTGCAAGCTTGCAGCTTGGCCAGCACCTCGGGCTTGAACAGCAGATCATACGTATTGGCCGGCAGCTGGCCGCCCAGGGCTTTTTTCACTTTGTCCACGTTGTAGCCGATGGCGGTGGTGCCCCACATATACGGCACGCTGTACTGCATGCCGGGGTCCACACTATCCACCTTGGGCACAAAGGCCGGGTCCAGGTTTTTCAGGTTGGGCAGCTTGCGCTTGTCCAGCTTCTGGTACACCCCGCTCTGGATCTGCCGGGTCAGGAAGTCGTTGGACGGAAACACCAGGTCGTAGCCGCTATTGCCGGCCAGCAGTTTGGTCTGCAGCACCTCGTTGCTGTCGTACACGTCCAGCCGTACCTTGATGCCGGTTTCTTTTTCGAATCTGGCAATAGTGTCCGGGGCAAAGTACTCGCCCCAGTTGTAGATGTTCAGCGTGCCGGCGGCCAGCGCCGCCGGCGCCAGACAGCAGGCCATCAGGCTGACAGTGAGGCTGCAAAGCTTTGTTTTCATGACACTCCTCCCGTTGTGGTTCGCAATGTGCGTGGGCTGTGTCAACATCATGGCCACAAGGCCGGCGCCGGATAAAGCGTGCGCCGTGCAGTTCTTTTTTTCCCGAATGGAAAAACTGATGGATACCTTCCAGGCCATACAGGCGTTTATCGCCATAGCGGAAACCGGCAGCCTGTCACGCGCTGCACTGAAACTGGGCAAAAGCCCGTCGGCGATGACCAAGGCGGTGAACGCGCTGGAGGCATCGCTGGGCGTGCGCTTGCTGACGCGCAGCACACGCCAGGTAGCGCTGACCGAAGCCGGCCGCATCTATCTGGAAACCGCCAGCGAGGCCATGCTACAGCTGGGGCGCGTCAGCCAGCGCCTGCACGAGCTGGACGGCGAGCCGCGCGGCGTGCTGCGCATTACCGCGCCGCTGTCGTTTGGCCGCGCCGTGCTGTCGGGCTTTTGCCCGGCCTTCATGCAGCGCTACCCGGAAGTGGTGCTGGAGCTGCAGCTGGCCGACCGCTACATGGACCTGGTAGCAGAAAACCTCGACCTGGCGCTGCGCCTTGGCCACCACGACCTGCCGGGCCAGATTGCCCGCGTGGTGGGCGACAACCGGGTCATGCTGTGTGCGGCGCCGTCCTACCTGGCGCAGGCGCCGGCGCTACACTCGCCGCACGACCTGCCACAGCACCCGTGCCTGGTGTACCGCCACCCGATGCTGAACCCGGCGTGGTTCTTTGCCCGCGACGGCCACAGCGTCCGCATCGAGCCGCAAGGGCGGCTGCGTTCAGACAACTTCGACCTGCTGCTGGACGCGGCCTGTGCCGGCCAGGGCATCCTGCCCTGCCCGCGCTGGAGTGCGCTGCACCATGTGCGTGCAGGCCGGCTGGTGCAGGTGCTGGCCGATTACCAGTTCTCGGGCGAGAGTTTTGGCCGCGACCACGTGTACGCGGTGTACCCGGCGTCGCGGCGCAACGCGCTGAAAGTGCGGCTATTTGTGGACGAGATGCAACAGTGGATGGCGTGTCATTTCAGCGACACGCCCGCAGCGGCCGCTTCCGGCAGCAGCGGCAGCAAGCTGAAGTCGTAGCGGCGCAACGCCTGGTTCAGTGCCTTGCTGTGGCGGGTAAAGTCGATACTGCTGAAGTCGGCGTCGCTGTAGCGCTGCAGGTAGCGTCGCGCCAGCGCGGCATCGAAACGGGTAAACAACGGCCGTTCCTGCTCCAGCCCCTCGCTGGCAAAATCGCGGCCGCGGTCGTAGTCGTACAGCATCACCAGTGCCCAGGCACCGGTAATGAAATGGCCACCGGCCAGCGTGGTCAGTTGCCCGTCGGTCAGCCGCTGCAAGGCCTCGGGCGAGGTGTTGACGCCACTGAAGAACGCGTCCTTGCCAGGTTGGCCGCCACGCTGGCGCCACACGTCCATCGCGCCCATCGCCATCTGGTCGCTACCGGCCCACACCATCCGCGCCTGCGGGTGACGGCGGTACAGCCAGCTGGCCTGTTTGGCGGCACGCTCGCGGCTCCAGGCTGCCATCACCTCCTGCGCCACCACCACGTCACCGGCTTCGCGCACCGCACGGTACAGCCCCTGCAAGCGCAATACCGACGTTGGCGTACTACGATCGCCGCCGATTACCAGCAAGGGCATCTTGCCGGCAATGCGCGGCACGCCAGCAGCACGGGCACGGGCGATCAACGCCTGGCCAGTGAGGTAACCGGCGTCGGCCGCACGCGGCTCGAGCGACCCCAGCCAGGTGCGGTATTTCTGCCGTGGCCGGCCCAGGTCTACCGCTGCCGCACCGACGCCCTTGCCGCTAAAGGCCAGGAAGCTGCGGATGCCCGCCTGCTCCAGCAAGGCCACCATTTCGCCGGCAGCGGCGAACTCGTTGCTGAGGATGACGTAATCGGGGCGCTGCCCCTGCGGCAGGGCCACCAGCGCCTGGATATGGTCCATCGCCTGCCGGTAGTTGCGGTCGCAGTATTCGATACGCAGCTGCACATCCAGGTCTTCCGCGGCCGCCTGCATGGCACGGCTGGCGGTATACCAGTACACCTCGTTGGCGTAGCCGGGGTTGATGAACACCACCGACATCGCCCACAGCGGCGTCAGCACAACACTTAACAACAGCGCCAGCAACAGGCGTGGCATGGTCATTCCTTCATGATTCGGCGCAGGCAGCAGCTAACGCAGGCTAGGGAGATACACAACCGAGGATGGCGATACCAATGATAATCGCTATAGAAAAGATGTGTTGCAATGACGTTTTGTCTATAAAGCACACGAAGAGACATTGGCATGCGAAAATCGGTTCATCGATGCCAACCCTGCCATAGCGTTGCCACCAGACACCATGCCCAGCACCCCTGACCAAGCGCCACCGCGCATGCGCCGCTTTCTGCCCGCCCTGCTGGGGCACGGCGCGAAAGAAATCCTTGGCGACCAGGAGCGCCGGGAAAACGTGCTCACCATTGCCCCCATCGGCTTTGTGGTCGCCATCCTGTTCGCGCTGTTCAATGCCATCCTGGCGCCGTTCCCGGTGCTGGGCGCCATCGAAGGGCTGTGCGCGCTGCTGCTGCTACTACCCGCCATCCGCCTGGCCAAGCGCGGGCAGCACATCCCGCGGGCAGAAAACCTGCTGATGGTGTGCGGCATCATTGTTTTCGGTGCCCTGGTCATTATCGGCGGCGTCGGCGGCACCGGCCTGTTCTGGGCCTATACCTTCCCGTTCATGGCCTTCTTCATCAAGGGCCAGCGTGTGGGATGGCTATGGAACGGCCTGTTCCTGCTACTGGTGGGCACCCTGCTGCTGGCGCTGCGCGGCCAGGCTTTTGCCTACCCGTACGACCCGGTGCAGATTCCGCATTACCTGTCGTCGCTGCTGTTCGTGTCGGTGATCGCCGCCTGCTTCAACCTGCTGCGCAGCCGCTTCCAGGAAAAACTGCACGAAGGCGTGCTGGCCAACACCGCCACCGCGCAGCACTACCTCGACCAACTGCAGTTTCTGGCGCTGCACGACCCGGTGACCAAATTGCCCAACCGCACCCGCATCATCCCGCTACTGGAAGAAGAAATCCGCCAGGCGCGCGCGCGCCGCGGCGGGCTGCTGGTGATTGCCATGCGGCTGTCGCGGCTGCCGGAAATCAGCAACATCATCGGTAACGACGCCACCAACGAGCTGATGCAAGCCATCTCCGCCTCGCTGCAACAACTGGTGGGCCAACACGGCGTGCTGGCGCGCATTGCACGCGAAGAGCTGCTGGTGATCTACCACATGCGCAAGCCCGACTACGACCTGGACAAGACCGCGCAACAGCTGGGCCGCTACAACCTGGATTACGAAATCCGCGGCTTTCCGGTCCACATCGACTACACCGCCGGCATTGCCGTCTACCCGCAGCACGGCGACCAGGCCGACGTGCTGCTGCACAAGGCCGAGCAGTGCATGCTGCAGGCGGTGCAGCGCGGCGACACCGCCACCATGTACGATCCCAGCCAGGACGAAGCCTTTGTGCGCTACCACTACCGCTTTGGCCGCCTGCGCGACGCCATGGCGCAGAACCAGCTGACACAACACTTCCAGCCGCTGATCAACATCCGCAGCGGCAAGCTGGTGGCGGCCGAAGCCCTGGCGCGCTGGTTTGACCCGGAAGAAGGCTTCATCTCGCCGCTGGAGTTCATCCCCATCGCCGAAAGCTCGGGCCTGATCAAGCCGCTGACACGCTGGACCATCCGCGAAGCCATGCGCCAGTGCGCGCTGTGGCAGGCGGATTACCCCGGCGTGGCGGTATCGGTCAACCTGTCGGTACGCAGCCTGTTCGACCCCGAGCTGCTGCCCATGCTGCGCCAGCTGTTGCAGGAAACGGGTCTCAACCCGTCGCTGCTGCGGCTGGAAGTTACCGAAAGCCTGATGCTGGACGCGCCGGAAAAAGGCCTGGCCATCCTGCACGATATCGTGGCGCTGGGCGTACGGCTGGCCATTGACGACTACGGCACCGGCTTTTCGTCGCTGGGTTACCTGAAACTGCTGCCGGTGCAGGAACTGAAAATCGACCAGCGCTTCATCCGCAACGTGGTGGACGACCGCGGCAATATGGCGATTGTGGAATCCACCATCGACCTGGCGCACCACTTGGGCCTGATGGTGGTAGCCGAAGGCATAGAAGACCAGGAAACCATGCAGCAGCTGTGGCTGCTGGGTTGCGACCTGGGCCAGGGCTACTACTTCAGCAAGCCGATGCCGATCGACGACTTCCTGAGCTGGTGCCGCCACTACCAGCAACAACAGCTGCTGGGCCCGTTGGCCGGCGTGGACGGCGACGTAGACGGTTCGGCCATGCTGTAAACCGGCAGCCGCCCTGCGGCGGCACAGGCGCCCCATGTTGGCCGCAGACCACCCTGCTTGGCGGGCTTCGCGGTAGCGTCCGATCACTGCCCGTTGGCGCGAAATCACCCATAGTTTGGGTTGGGCTTCATGTCACTCAGCCCTGCCCCCCACGCGGGAATAAACACGGGTATTCCGCAGCTGGCCCTGAATGTTAAGTCGATCAAGACGCAAGGTACCTTCCAGTTGAAACCCGGCCCGCTCGGCCAGGCGCCAACTTGCCCGGTTCAGTTCGTCGGTGGTAAGGAAAACGCGGCTGGCGCCCAGTTGTTGCAGCGCGTACTCCGTCAGGGCCGCCACCCCTTCCGTGATGAAACCCTTGCCGAGAAAGCTGCTGCACCCCCAATAGCCCACCTCAAACTGGCGCAGCGCCCAGTCGGGGTTGTGCAAGCCACTGCCGCCCACCAGCTCGCCTGATGCTTTGTCAATGAAGAAAACCATCAGGTCTTCGTTTAGCAGAAAGCGGGCGTAAGCCCGGCAGCAGGAAGCCTCCGACTCACGCAACGACGGCGGCGGGTCAACCCAGCCCAGCCATTGTTTCAGCTGTTCACAGGATGCCACGATTGCTGCATTGAACATCTGCCCATCGCCGGGGCGCGCAACACGGACAAGCAACCTGTCGGTTTCAAGTGACTCGGGAAATTGATCAAATAGCGGGAATGGCATGGCGGCCCTCACATGAAAATGGCACCTTGGCAGGGGTATAGCTGGCTTATTCGTGCGTTTAACACAATTCGTAGGCTGGGTTGAGAGCAGCGTGCCCACCCATTCATCTCGATAATGTGGTGGGCACGGCCTGTCAGCCTTAGCCCCCCCTACTTGCTGTCGTACCGATTCAATCGATATTCTGGCCAATCCGCCAAAGAACACCGGATGGGTCGTAAAGACAGAAATCACGCATGCGCCAAGGCTGGTTTTCCAGCTCGGTAACCTTGACCCCGTACTTTTCAAGGACACCACTTTCGTGGACCTGCTGCCACCAGGCTCCCACATCTTCTACCAGGATGTGCATCATGAAGTTTTCAGCGAACGATTCCGCACAGAAATCCTGCAGTAAAAAGCTCACACCACCGAAGTGAAAATAAGCCACACCACCCCCCTCGGACGCTATCGTAAAACCAAGGTCCTGGTAGAACTGTTTGGAAAGCGCAAAGTCCTTCGACGGGACGAATGCCTTGATTTCCGAGATCTTGAGATTTGACATAGTGTGTTAGCCCTATGGCCCCAAACGTTTGACAAGAGTAACCGGGCCCGACTTGCCAAGGCTGGTTTCCTCAATGCAACGATTAGGCCGCACTCGACACGCAGCTTGGGTTGGGCCCGTAGGTTGGGTTGAGCGCAGCGAAGCCCAACGCTTACCGAGCAGCCTCGCAGCAACCCGTGCCATTTCCCTGGAAATGCGGCAAACGTTGGACTTTATTCCACCCAACCCAAACTGCCGCGCCATGCAACTAACGGAAGAACCCAATTACATTCAAAAATACCCACACCCCAAACACAACACCTGCAAAAACTCCAAACAAATAAATATAACAACACAAATATGCAACCGGATCTTGAATCCTACCCCTATGAAATAGGATAAATTTCAAAAACAACCACGACCCTCTACCGTGATTGTTCCAAAAACCCCACCCATCCATATCCTTATAATAATCAGGATGACAGTTGCGAATTTCCGAAATGACAGGAAACGCGGACAATAGTGAGATTACACCAATAAAAGCAACAATAAAAAATTCAGCATCCATGTCAATCTCACCCTTAAAATACCAGAAAAACCATCCTATACTTTGTGAAACAGCCTGTAGGTTGGATTGAGCGCAGCGAAGCCAAACTTTTATGGAGCATCATCGGTGCAAACCATACCAGGCTCCTTGAATGCGTGAAAAACGTTGGGTTTCATTTCATGTCGTGGGCACGGCCTATCGGCCTTGGCCCACTCTACTTGCGGCCAAGCTAGGCAATAGCATCACCAAAATACCTTTGAAGGCGTTGTTCAATAAGCGGCAATTCGTTCGAGCTGTCGTGGCGAAGATCGACTGTAAAGGTACGAATGCCTTCAAGTAGAACCTCTTTGGCTCTGGCGTGCTCGCCTGCGATGAGCAGAAAATCTGCTGCTCGATCAAACATCCATTTTTGAGCCACCAGTTCTTCGGCCGCACCAACCCAAGACGAAATTCTATCCAGGTATGGCAACCCTGCCCTCTCTACACACGCCAAAAACTCGCTCATTTCAGCCGCATCTTCTGGCTTGCCCGAAAGCTGGAAGTGCTTATCTGGCCCGCGCGTCCATTCAGCGATGTTCCAATCAGAAGCACCACCTAAAGCGTTGTTCGTTGGGGGAACACCCCACTGCGCTTCGTACCATTTCGCATAGTCTTTGGATGTACTACCCCACATAGTCCAGAAAGTGCAATCATCTTCCTTATTCCACTTGCTCAAAGCAATTGTTACGGTCTGCTTGATGGACCCTACGGTTCGATTGAACTCAAGCTTTCCTCTCGAAAACCGAAAGCCACGGCTATTGAAAAATGGAATAACCCTAGGCTCTAAATTTTTTAGCAAAAGATCTCGAGGCTTCATATGCGTGCAGTTTGCCTAACGTAAAATATTCACCTTGGCAGGTGTGCATTTGGTTGATTCAAACACAAAACAATAAAAACAGGCTTGAGCGCAGCGTACCCGCCCATTCATCCCGACAAGGCGGTGGGCACAACTTGCCCGCCTTGGCCCACGCTGCTTGCCTGCTACCTCTTATTGTTCAACCTACCGGGGTAGCCGAAGAACGAAGGAGACTTCTTCGGGATGGATGCGGCTGCAACGGACCATGTGATCGCAATAGTCGCCGACAGTCTGGATAACCAGCTTCCCCTGCGCCATCTCTTTGAGAATCCGCTTATCTGCGACATCCCTGATGTCGTCGTCAACGATGTCGTATTGGTTTCGCTTGAAGTCCGAAACCGGATCCGCCGCCAACTCATCGAAGCGGACAGCCAGCGACAGCGATGTCTCGGGTACGCCGAACACCTCGGCCAGATGCCGTAGCGAGTGCTGGCGGACAAGCTCTTCTGACGGGCACGCCTGGGCGCGCAGCGACCGGCTTTGCCACACGGTTTCCAGCCGCGTCTCGGTAAAGTCGTCCGGCGTCACCGTGACCCGGCGCGGCCACAGGCCCAGAAAGCCGTGCAGGCGCGGGCGCATGTCCAGCCACTGCCCTACCGCCCGATAGCAATAAAACACCAGCTCGGCGCAGCTAAAGCTCTGGAACGCCTTGACGTCGTTGCAGGCAAAGTCGTACTCGGCGCCCAGCTTGCCCAGTGCAGCGGCGCAGGCCAGCCGGGTGGCGTCTTCGCGCTGCAGGCACTGGTCGGCCAGCAGGCTGCCGGCCAGCCGGGCCTCTTCGCTATCGGCTTGCAGGAGGAACACCGGCGGCAGCTCGGCGTGCGGTACGCCCTGAAACTGCGCCGGCAGGCGCAGTACCTGCAGGTAGTCGCAACGGCAGAAGCTGAGGATGTCTTCCATCTGCACGCCTTCGGCCATGGCATGGATCACCATCGCGTTATCGGGCCAGTTTCCGGCCTGGTCGGGCTTCAGCACGCTATCGAAAAAGCGTTCCCGCATGGCCTCGCGGTGCGCCGGCAGCTCGGCGGCGGGGATGGCGCGGTCCTGGTCCCAAGCGTAGCCGCTGATGTCGGCGGCGGCGCGGTCGCGGTCTTGCGGGCCCAGGCGGCCAACGTACAGCGCGGCGTGGGTAAACACACCACGGCGGCGGGCGCCCTTGTCCAGCGGGCGGCTGCTGCGGATGAACCAGCTGTCGAGGTAGCCGTCGTAGGCGCGCAGCAGGATGTCACCGGGCTGCAGTACGCCCAGCAGCTCGCGCACGTCGGCGCCTTTTACCTTGTAGCTGCTGGGGTCGTACACGATGATGGGCGGCTTGCTGAAATACTTGAGCTTGCCCAGCAGGGTCATGGCTTGCTTTTGCAGGGGGCGGAACATGGCGGGCATCCGTAGTGTTTCGATACATTACTATGACAATTGCCAGCGCCCGCCGCAATGCCATCAGCAACACCCTGCCCGCCCGGCCAGTGGCTAGGGCTTGCCCCGCAGCGCCAGCAGCGCGCCCACATTGCCGGCCACGCGTGACAGGTTGGCCGCAGCGTTGCCCAGCGCCGCCTCCAGCGTGGTAATGCGGTCCACGCAGGCAAACACGGCGCGGATGTGGTGCTGCTGCAGCGTTTCTACGCCGTCCCCCAGACTGCCACCAATGGCAATGGTAGGTACGCCGTAGCGCGCCGCCAGCGTGGCCACGCCCACTGGTGTCTTGCCAAAAGCACTCTGCCCGTCCAGCCGGCCTTCGCCGGTAATCACCAGGTCGGCGCCCTGCACGGCGGCGGCCAACCCTGCCGCGTCCAGCACCAGTTCGATGCCGGCCTGCATGCGCCCGCCCAGCACCGCCAGCGCGGCCGCGCCCATGCCGCCGGCGGCGCCGCTACCCGGCAAGTTGGCCGCATCGCAGCCAGTAACTGCGTGCAGCATGGCCGCGTAATGCGCCAGCGCGGCGTCCAGCTGCGCCACCATGGCCGGCGTGGCGCCCTTTTGCGGGCCGAATACCGCGCTGGCGCCGTGCTCGCCCAGCAAGGGGTTGCGCACGTCACAGGCAATGTCGATGCGGCATTGCGCCAGCCGCGCGTCCAGCCCGGCCAGGTCCAGCATGGCCAGCTTCGCCAGCGCCGCACCGCCTGGCGGCAGCGGCTGGCCGGCGGCATCGAGCAGCCTCGCCCCCAGCGCGGCCAACATGCCGGCGCCGCCGTCGTTGGTGGCGGAACCGCCGATGGCAAGAATCAGCCGCCGTGCGCCGTGGTCCAGCGCGGCGCGGACAAGCTGGCCGGTGCCGTAGCTGCAGGCGCGTAGTGGGTCGCGCTGTTCACGCGGCACCAGCGCAATGCCGCTGGCGGCGGCCATCTCCACCACTGCCGTTTCGCCGTCGCCCAGCATGCCCCACGCCGCCCGCACCGGCGCGCCCAGCGGGCCGCGTACGTCCAGATAGTGATAGCGGCCGGCGGTAGCGGCCAACAGCGCGTCCAGCGTGCCTTCGCCGCCGTCGGCCACCGGCACGGTGTGCAGCTCGGCATGTGGCAGATGCGGTGCCAGCGCGGCAGCGATGATGTCGGCCACCTGGCGGGCGCTGAGGGTTTCCTTGAACGAATCGGGGGCAATGACGATCTTGCGCATGGGGTCTCCCGCTGGCAGCACACAGCCGCCGCATGGTAAGGGTTGGCCGCGGCAGAGCGGCCAGCCTGAGATTGAAGACAAAGCCTGTTTGCCGCGCGAACCGGGCTGGTCTGCTTAAGCACCTGGCGGCGGGCTCACGCGCTGCTTTGGTACGGCCCGCCCGGCTGCAGCGGCTACAGCGCGGCCAAGCTTTGCTGCAGGCTGGCGGCTTCCTGCTGCAGCATATCGATAAAAGTGGTGCTCAGCGGCGACGCCGGGCGATACAGCGGCTGCACCAGGCTGACGCGGTACGGCACCGACACGGCAAAACGGCGCAGCTGCAAGCCGTGGCCGGCCATCGCCAGCGCGGTAAGCGGGTTGACGATGGCCACGCCCAGCCCTTCGCGCACCAGCGCACACACCGACACCGCGCTGTGCGTTTCCCACAGCAGCTGGCGGCTGACGCCGGCCTGCGCGAACACCGCGTCCAGCAGGCGGCGGTAGCGGTCGTCCGGCGACAGGCTGACAAAGGGCTGGCCGGCAAAATGCTGCGGCGTCAGCACCGCATGCGCCAATAAGGGATGACCCTCGGGCAGCACGCACAGTTCGTCGGCCTCCAGCACCGCTTGCAGGCGGGTACCGGGCGGTGCCTCGCTGTGCTCGGTCAGGCCCAGGTCGAAGCGCTGCGCGCTGAGCCACTCTTCCAGCAACGGCGATTCCTGCGGCGTAATCGCCACCCGCGCTTGCCCTGCCTCCGCGTGCAAACGGCGGCACACCGCCGGCAGCAAGGCGTGGGCAAACGCCGGCAGGCACACCAGCGCCAGCTGCGCCTGGTCCAGCCGCGCCAGGTTGGCCGCAGTGTCGCTTACCCGCTGCAGGCCGACGTAGGCGCGCTGCACCTCGTCGTACAGCGCCAGCGCGCGCGCCGTGGCTTGCAAGCGCCCCTTGTCACGCAGGAACAGCGCGTAGCCCAGCAGCTGCTCCAGCCGCGCCAGCTCGCGGCTGACGGTGGGCTGCGAGGTGCGCAACAGCGTGGCGGCGCCGGTAACGCTGCCGCTGAGCATGATGGCGCGAAACACTTCGATGTGGCGGTGACTGATCTCCACGCCTGCCTCATATCAAAAATGAATGGATTGCAAAAATAATAGCATTTTACCGAATGGATGGCAGCGGGCATGATGCAGGGCAACACGCAGCACGACGGCTCATATAACAGGACAAAGCGATGCAAACACCCGACACTTCCCGCCTGGCCGGCCTGGCCGCCCGCTACGGCACCCCGCTGTGGACGTACGACGCCGCCACCATCCGCCAGCGCATTGCCGAGCTGGCCGCCTTCGATACCATCCGCTTTGCGCAGAAGGCCTGCAGCAACACCCACATCCTGCGCCTGATGCGCGAACAGGGCGTGAAAGTGGACGCGGTGTCGCGTGGCGAAATCCTGCGCGCGCTGGCCGCCGGCTACGACGCCCAGGGCGAGCCATCCGGCATTGTGTTTACTGCCGACCTGATCGACCGCGACACGCTGGCGCTGGTGGTGGAGCACAACATCCCAGTGAACGCCGGCTCCATCGACATGCTGCACCAGCTGGGTGCCGCCCACCCCGGCCACCGCGTGTGGCTGCGCATCAACCCCGGCTTTGGCCACGGCCACAGCAACAAGACCAACACCGGCGGCGAACACAGCAAGCACGGCATCTGGCATAGAGACCTGCCGGCGGCGCTGGCCGTCATCCGCCAACACGGCCTGCAGCTGGTGGGCCTGCACATGCACATCGGCTCCGGCGTCGATTACGGCCACCTGCAAGAAGTGTGCGGCGCCATGGTGAACCTGGTACGGCTGGTGAAAGACGCCGGCCACGACCTGCACGCCGTCTCTGCCGGCGGCGGCCTGTCCATCCCCTATCGCGACGGCGACGCCAGCGTCGATACCGCGCATTACTTTGGCCTGTGGGACACCGCCCGTCACCAGGCCGCCGCGCTGCTGGGCCACCCGCTGGCACTGGAAATCGAGCCAGGTCGCTACCTGGTGGCCGAATCGGGCAACCTGCTGGCCGAAGTACGCGCCACCAAGGACGTTGGCCGCAACCACTTCGTGCTGGTGGACGCCGGCTTCAACGAGCTGATGCGCCCGTCGATGTACGGCAGCTACCACCACATCACCGTGGTACCGCAAGATGGCGTGCTGCGTGACGAGAAACCCAGCGTGGTAGCCGGCCCGCTGTGCGAATCGGGCGACGTATTCACCCAGGGCGACGGCGGCGTGGTGCTGCCGCGCAGCCTGCCGGCGGCCAACGTGGGCGACCTGCTGGTCTTCCACGACACCGGCGCCTACGGCGCATCGATGTCCAGCAACTACAACAGCCGCCCGCTGATCGCCGAAGTGCTGGTAGACGGCGACAGCGACCGTCTGATCCGCCGCCGCCAGACGGTGGAAGAGCTGCTAGCGCTGGAAGCGCTGTAAGCGCGGCCAACCCGTCCCCGCCACGCCCTGCCGGCCGATGCCCGCAGGGCGTTGTCACATCTGGCCGGCGCCGTTACCCGGGTCTAGCGTCAACAGCTGCGGCCGGATGACGCTATCCAGCCATTGCATGAAGCGCTGCACCCGCGGCGGCTGATGGCGGCGCGTGGGGTACAGCAGGTTCACCGCCATCGGCGGCGCCGGCCACTGCGGCAACACCTCGCACAAGCTGCCATCAGCCAGCAGGCCGGTCACTGCCGAACGCGGCACCTGGATGATGCCGATGCCAGCCAGGCACGCCGCCAGGTAGGCATCGGCACTATTCACGTGCAACTGCCCCGCCACTGGCTGCAGGCAACGCTGGCCATCGGCACCGCAGTATTCAAAGCCCGCTGGCCGGCCACCCAGTTGCGGCACGTAATGCACCAGGCGATGGCTGGCCAGATCGGCCAGCTGCTGCGGCCAACCATATTGCTGCAAATAAGCCGGGCTGGCGCAATTGGCCTGCGGCAGGCAACCCAGTGGTCGGCACACCAGACTGTCGTCCCCCACCGTGCCCACCCGCACGACGCAATCAAAACCTTCGCGCACCAGATCCACCCGCCGGTCGGTGCTGGACAGTTCCAGCACAATACCGGGGTGCGCCGCCAGAAACGCCGGCAACTGCGGCAGCACCATGTGGCGGGCAATGCCGCTGGACATATCGACCCGCAGCCGGCCTGTCAGTGCGGCCTCGCTGCCCTGGAACAGGCTGCCCAGTTCGTCGAAATCGGCCAGCAGGTCACGACAGCGTTCGCTGTACAGCACGCCATCCTGGGTGAGCTGCACCCGGCGCGTGGTCCGCTGCAGCAGCCGCGTGCCAAGCCGGGCCTCCAGCCGCTGCACCGCCTCCGACACCGTGGTACGCGGCAGGCCCAGGCTCTCGGCCGCGCGCGCAAAGCTGCCCAGTTCGGCCACCCGTAAAAACACCCGCATACAATCCAGTTGCTCCATGCCCGCCTCACTATCCGTCCAATCCGGACAGTCTAATCGATAATGCATCATTTATCTGAAATTGCCGTACCAATAGACTGCAGCGCATGACAGCAGCGCGCTGTCCCACCCACACATGGAGCTTCACATGCGCAAGATTGCCCTCATCACCGGCGGTAGCCGTGGCCTTGGCAAACACACCGCCCTGGCGCTGGCGGCCCAGGGTTGCGACATCATCCTGACCTATCAGCAAAACCGTAGCGCCGCTGACGAAGTAGTGGCCGCCATCCAGGCCTGCGGCACCCGGGCCGTGGCGCTGCCGCTGGACGTTGGCCGCAGCCAGGATTTTGCCGCCTTTGCCGCCCGTATAGCCGAGGTGCTGCCACAGCAGTTCGGCCGTACGCAGTTTGATTATCTGGTCAACAATGCCGGCATCGGCATCCATGCCGCGTTTGCCGACACCAGCGAAGCGCAGTTCGACCAACTGATGCAGATCCACCTGAAAGGGCCGTTTTTCCTGACCCAGACACTGCTGCCACTACTGGCTGACGGCGGGCGCATCGTCAACCTGTCCAGCGGCCTGGCCCGCTTTGCCCTGCCCGGCTTTGCCGCTTACGCCATGATGAAAGGCGGCATCGAGGTGATGACACGCTATCTGGCCAAAGAGCTGGGCGCACGCGGCATTGCCGTCAATACGGTGGCCCCCGGCGCCATTGCCACCGACTTTGGCAACGGCAGCGTGCGTGACAACCCGGAGCTGAACCGGTTTGTGGCCAGCCAGACCGCGCTGGGGCGTGTCGGCGAGGCCGACGATATCGGTGGTGCCATCGCCGCCTTGCTGTCCGACGGCAGCCGCTGGGTAAACGCGCAGCGCATCGAGGTCTCCGGTGGCATGATGCTGTAAGCGCGGCAACGCGTGTGGCCGGGTTGGCCGCAGGAACAGAATGTTCCGCCCCAGCCCGCCACACGGGCCGACACGATCTGCTACAGTGCCGGTCTGCCTCTGCGTTTTGCCACTGCCATGCTGCCCGACCTGCCGCGCCATCTGCTGACACCGCTGATCATCGCCACCGCGCTGTTCATGGAAAACCTGGACGCCACGGTGATTTCCACCTCGCTGCCCGCCATCGCGCAGGACCTGGGCGTGGACCCGATTGCGCTGAAGCTGGCGCTGACGTCGTATCTGGTGAGTCTGGCGGTATTCATTCCGGTCAGCGGCTGGATGGCCGACCGCTACGGCACCCGCCGCGTGTTCCGTGTGGCCATCGCCGTGTTTGCCCTGGGCTCGCTACTGTGCGCATTCAGCAGCAGCCTGGCGGGGTTTGTGGCGGCGCGCTTCGTGCAAGGCATGGGCGGGGCGATGATGGTGCCGGTCGGCCGGCTGGTGATCCTGCGCAGCACACCCAAGGAAGAGCTGGTGCGGGCGATGGGCTACGTCACCATCCCGGCACTGGTGGGGCCGGTACTGGGGCCACTGCTGGGCGGTTTCATCAGCACCTACTTCCACTGGCGCTGGATCTTCCTGATCAACCTGCCGATTGCCGCGCTGGGGCTGGTACTGGCTGGCCGCCACATTGCCAACCTGCGCGAAGCGGCCAACCCGCCACTGGACAAGACCGGCTTTGTGCTCACCGGCCTGGGGCTGTCGCTGGCCATGCTGGGGCTGGCCACCGAGGGCAAGCACATGCTGTCGGTGGCGTGGTCCAGCAGCTTGGCGCTTAGCGGGCTGCTATTGCTGGCGCTGTACCCGCGCCACCAGCGGCGCCACCCGCACCCGCTGCTGCGCCTGGGCCTGCTACGCATTCCCACCTTGCACGCCAGCCTGCTGGGGGGCTTTCTGTTTCGCGCCGGCATGGGCGCCACGCCGTTCCTGTTGCCGCTGATGCTGCAGCTGGGGCTGGGCATGACGCCGTTCGAGTCCGGCTTGCTGACCTGCAGCACCGCCGTCGGTGCCATCTTCATGAAAACGCTGATGCCACGGGTGCTGCGGCGCTTCAGCTTTCGCAACATCATCATCGTCAACAGCGTGCTGTGCGGGCTGTCGTTTGCCGGCTATGGCCTGTTCGACGCCGACAGCCCGCGCTGGTTGATGCTGGCCACCTTCCTGCTGGGCGGCTGCCTGCGTTCGCTACAGTTCACCAGCCTGAATGCGCTGGCGTTTGCCGACGTGCGCCAGCAAGACATGAGCCAAGCGTCCACGCTGTCCAGCATGGGCCAGCAACTGGCGTCCGGCCTGGGCGTAACGCTGGCCGCCTTTGCGTTGCAGGGCGTATCGGCGCTACAAGGGCACGCCACGCTGCAGTTGAGCGATTTTTCGTGGTCGTTCGCCATCATGGGCGGGCTGGCCATGCTGTCGGCGCTGCAGTTCCGCCGCCTGCCGCCGCAGGCTGGCGCCGCCCTCGCGGCCAACCGCTAATACCGGCCGGTAAGTGACTGCCACATGACTGTCATAGTATTGTCTTATGGTAAAGCGCTTTAGCGGAGCCCATCTGTGAGAGCCATTCTGACTGTTGCCTGCCTGTGCAGCCTGGCCTGCCACGCGGCCACCCCTTTGCTGCTGGGCCTGGGCGACCAGGCAACGCCCCCGTACAAGCTGGGCGAGGCCACCCTGCCCGCCACCCTGCCCGGGGTAGCCGTGGAACTGTTGCAACTGGCGGCGGCCAACTGCGACGTGGCGTTGCGCATCAAGCTGCTGCCGGGTACGCGCATGCTGAAGGAGCTGGAAAACGGCGATCTGGATGGCGCCGGCCTGCTGTCTTACACCGCCGAGCGGGCCGCCTACGCGGCCTACCCGCTGCAAAACGGCAAACCGGCCGAGGCACAGCGGCTGGCCACGCTCAGCTATGTTCTGTACGCCCGCGCCGGACACCGCCTGCAGTGGGACGGCACCACGCTGCAGGGCTTGAACCGCAAGGTGGGCACCAACCTCGGCTGGTCGATCAACCTCGACCTGGCGCGGCTGGGCATACCGGCCGAGCCGGTCAGCAGCGTGGAGCAGAACTTTCTGAAACTGCAGGCTGGCCGCATCGATGCCTACGCCACCCACGAACCGCTGGGCGACAGCTACCTGGCCCGCCACGACAACCTGAACCTGGTGAAATTGCAGCCGCCGGTGGTATCCAAACCCTATTACCTGATTTTTTCGCGCAGCTACGCCGCCCGTAACCCGGCGGTGGCGGCCTGCCTGTGGCGCCAGGTAGGCGCGCAGCGCGAGCGGCTATACCAGCAGCGCATGCACGACTATCTGGATTAGGGCCTGTAAACGCTATAGCCTGCGCCGCAGCAAGAAATAGTGTTAACAGGCCCTAGCCCCTACACTACCGGCTGACTGGCCTTGACCGCAGCACCCCGCACGGCACGCCGTGCTGCCGGTGGCCGCATCAGCGCCGGGTTTTCTGCCAGCAGGCGTTCGATAAGGCGGCCGCGGGCGTCGATATGCTGCTCGCCGTGCCAGTCGGCCAGCAGGTGCTGCGCCAGCTGGAAATGCGCGCCGTCCAGCTGTGCCAGCACGGTCAGGTCGAATGGCAGTTTCAGTTCCAGCGCCAGGGCCAACTCTTTCAACACCGCCAGTTGCTTGCACTGGCCGTTTTCATCCAACATTTTCTTGATACGCTTGGCTGCGTTCATGCCTGTTTCCTTCACCGGCATGTCTGGCCTGCCCGCAACGGACGGCAACATGACACGCCATAAAATCATCAATTTCTATAAGAACACAGGCATGAAGAAAAGTTAAATATCTTTTTGGAAATAAAACGCCAACTTTTGGCATAAACAGACCATAAATCACCCATCCGGCAAAACCATCATGAACAAACTGCTCACGACCGCGCTGCTTTGCCTGCCGCCAATGGCTGCGGCGCAAGGCCCGTCCTTTTCCTGCCAGCACGCCGCCAGCAGCGCCGAACGCCTGGTATGCCGCACGCCGGCGCTGGCCAGCCTTGACCGCCAGCTGGCAGCGGTCTACCGCGCAGCCCTGGCCAAGGCCGGCCAGCCGCAACAGTCCACGCTGAAAGCCGAACAGCGCGGCTGGGTGAAGGGCCGCAACGACTGTTGGAAAGCGGGTGATCTGGCCACCTGTGTACGCGACAGC
This sequence comes from Vogesella urethralis, assembly GCF_007644045.2. Lineage (GTDB taxonomy): Bacteria > Pseudomonadota > Gammaproteobacteria > Burkholderiales > Chromobacteriaceae > Vogesella > Vogesella urethralis. The sequence goes on along the minus strand of NZ_VMDW02000136.1, from coordinate 84,913 downwards.
TACACACTGCGCATGGCCGAGCTGCAGGCACGCTACCAGCTGCTCGCCCCGCTGGCGCAGGTTCGCTACCAGTGCGGCGCCAATGCGGCCAACGACATGCAGGTGCGCTTCTACGCCACCGAACCGGCCACGCTGATTGCCGAGCGCGGCGACCGCAGCGAGCTGATGTACCAACAGCCGGCGGCCAGCGGCGCCCGCTACGCCGGCCGCAACAGCTGGCTGTGGGAGCACCACGGCGAAGCCACCGTGGTGTGGGAATGGCAAGGCCAGGAAGAGGTGTGCCGGGCCCAGCCGTAAACAGGCCCCTAGCCGGCAAAGCTGCGCCGCCAGTCGCCGGGCGCAACGCCGAAGCGACGGCGAAAGTGCAGCCGCAACGACGGTGCACTGCCAAAACCGGCCTGCTGCGCAATGGCCTCTACCGGCAGCACTGTGGTTTCCAGCAACTGCTGCACCCGCGCCAGCCGCTCGGCCAGCAGCCATTGCTGCACCGTACTGCCGGTTAGCTGGCGAAAATGGCGGGTAAAAGTGCGCCGGCTCATCAGCACGCGCGCTGCCAGGCTATCCAGCGTATGCGGCGCAGCCAGGCTGGCGCGCACCTCGTCCAGCAGGCCACTCAGGCGATCGTCGCGGGTGTTGGCTGGCAACGGTTGCGCAATGTACTGCGCCTGGCCGCCCTGGCGATGCGGCGGCGTCACCAGATAGCGCGCCACCTGCCCTGCCGCCGCCGCGCCGCACTGCCGCCGCAACAAGTGCAGGCAGCAGTCGATGGCCGCAGCAGTACCGGCCGAGGTCAGCACCTGGCCGTCATCCAGGTACAGACTGTCCGGCGCCACCGTCAGCGCCGGGAAACGCACCGCAAAATCGTCGGCAAACGCCCAGTGCGTGGTAGCCGTCATGCCATCCAGCAAGCCGGCCTGCGCCAGCACGTAGGCGCCCAGACACAAGCCCATCACCACCGCGCCACGGGCGTGGGCGTCGCGCAGCGCCTGCAGCAGCGCTGGCGCGGCCAACTCGTCCACATTGCGCCAACTGGGCACGATCACCACGTCGGCCCGCGCCAACTCGGCCAGGCCGGCCAGGCCGTGCAACTGGAAGCCGGCGCTGCTGGCCAGCGGCCCGTCTTCCCAGCTGCACACCTGCAAACGGTAACCTAGCGCCGCGCCGTGGCGTTCGCCAAACACCGCGCACGGCACCGCCAGATGAAACGGGCTGATGCCGTCAAATGCCACCACCGCTACCTGTCGCATAACGCCCCCGCCTGAGTCTTGATTGGCCTGATCTTAACGTATATTGGCATTCGGGCCACTCACGGCGGCGACGCCGGCGCGGCACACTGTGTGCCACACCAACCCGACAAGGAAACCGCCATGAGCACCCCGAACCGCGCCCTGATCGTGATCGACGTACAGAACGAATACTTCGACGGCCAGCTGCCCATCAGCTACCCGCCGCGCGAGCAAACGCTGCCGCGCATCCTGCAGGCCATGGATGCGGCCAACCTGGCTGGCGTGCCGGTGGTCGTGGTACGCCACATTGCGCCAGCCGGCAGCCCGATCTTTGCCGCCGGCAGCCACGGCGCGGCCCTGCACCCGGAGGTGGCCGCCCGCCCGCACCAGCTGCTGCTGGATAAACAGTACGCCAGCTGCTTTACCGGCACCGGGCTGGACGCCTGGCTGCGCGAACGCGGCATCGACACACTGACCATCTGCGGCTACATGACCCACAACTGCGACGCCAGCACCATCCTCCACGCCAGCCACGACGGCTACCGGGTAGAACTGCTGCACGACGCCAGCGGGTCGCTGCCGTACAGTAATGCCGCCGGCAGCGCCAGTGCCGAGGAAATCCACCGCGTGTACTGCACCGTCATGCACACCGGCTTTGCCGCCGTGGCCGCCACCGACGACTGGCTGGCCGCCCTGGCCTGCGGCAGCGCGCTGACGGCAGACAATGTCTATGCCTCGCATCTGCGGGCAACCGGCAAGCTGGATTGAGCGTGGCAAGCGGCCGGCGATTGGGGACGGGTACCACTTGGTCACTCACGCGCCAAGCCGCGCTGTCGCCGCTTGTACCATGCCAGCCTTTACCCACTGCCACCGGCCCTTACCCTACCGATACCCGCAACACCGCGTTGTCGCACTCATGGCAACTCACGGCGGGCACTTGCAAGCAAACATCATTAATAAATGACATATCAATGCCACATGTTTTAAAATCGATAGGAATAAACCACAATGATTGCTAGCAAATGCATAAAATCACTCGCTCCCTCTCCATTGCAGCCCTTACCCTCGCCAGCAGCGCGGTACTGGCTGACACCAAAGTAGAACAGATGGCCATCCCGGTGGTGAAATGCCAAACCTCTACTGGCAAAACCGTTGCTATCAACACGCTGGAATGCACTGCCGCCAGTTGCCAAGCCCAGGGCGGCCCCGGTGGTGGCATGGCCGCCCTGGCTGGCTTGATCGCTGGTAACGGCGGCGTTCAGGGCATCGGCAACGGCATGCGCTCCATGCTGACCAACGCCATCCGCGAAACGGGCTGCTTCAAGCTGGTTGATCTGGACCAGTTCAAGAAAATGCGCGAGATGCTGGCCGCTACCGGTCAGACCGTAGCACCGCCAAAAATCGACCTGATGATTGCCGGCCAGATCACCGCACTGGAGCTTTCCAAAGAAGGCGGCGCTTTGGGTGGCGGCTTCATTCCGCTGCTAGGGCTGATTTCCAAGAACACCGAAAAGGCTTCCATGCAGCTGGACCTGACCTCGATGAACCCGCAAACGCTGGAAATTAACGAAGCGCGTTCATTCTCCGCCAATAGTGACAAATCCAGCTGGGGCTTTGCCGCCGTGGGTGGTGGTGTGGGCGGTGGCTGGTCGATTTCCAAGAGCCTTGCACTGGACATGGTTGCGCGTGACATCATCGTCTCGTCGGCTAACTATCTGGCCGAGACCTACGCAGCCGGCAACATCACCAACCGCCCTGCCCCGGCACCGGCCAACTGAACCTGCCCTGTCTGCACGCGCCCCAGCCCGACCGAAGTCGGGCTTTATTTTTACATTGAGCGCAAAATAGCTTGCAAACAAATAGCACGCTATATAATATGCAGCACATGGATACCCGCACCCCGTCACCGCTGCTGCTGGATCAACAGCTCTGTTTTGCGCTGTACTCCACCAGCCTGGCCATGAACAAACTGTACCGCAGCGTACTCACCCCGCTGGGGCTGACCTACCCGCAGTACCTGGTGATGATGGTGCTGTGGGAAGGCGATGCGCTGACGGTGTCCGACATCGGCCAGCGGCTGTTTCTGGATTCCGCCACGCTGACACCGCTGTTGAAGCGGCTGGAAGCCGGCGAGCTGATCAGCCGCCAGCGCAGCGCCAGCGACGAACGCCAGGTGATCATCCGCCTGACCGACGCCGGCCGCAGCCTGCGCCAGCAAGCCGAGGCCATCCCGCCGGCGGTGTTTTGCGCCGCCGGCTGCAGCCTGGACGAGCTGAAGCAGCTGAAAGCCAGCCTGGAAGCGCTGCGCGGCCAACTGTCGCAAGCCACAGGCGATCTTTGAGTTCTGCGTGCCAGCCGCTACCGGCAAGCTGGCACGGCACCACAGGCAGTATTGGCTGCCTTTTTTGCCGGCAAATACATAGCACGCTATTTAATAGTAAGTTAAAGGAAAAATCATGCTGGAAACCATTCTGTACACTGCCCACGCCCACACCACCGGCGGCCGCGACGGCCGCAGCCACAGCGACGACGGCGCGCTCGACGTGGCACTGAGCACGCCCAAAGCGCTGGGTGGCGCTGGCGGCACCGGTACCAACCCGGAACAGCTGTTTGCCGCCGGCTACTCGGCGTGCTTTATCGGCGCGATGAAGTTTGTGGCCGCACGCCAGAAGATCGCGCTGCCGGCCAGTCTGAGCATTGACGCCAGCGTCGGCATCGGCCCGATCCCGGCCGGTTTCGGCATTGAAGCCACGCTGCGCATCAGCGCGCCGGGCATGGACAAAGCGGTACTGACCCAGCTGGTACACGACGCCCACCAGGTCTGCCCCTACTCCAACGCCACCCGCGGCAATATCGACGTGCACCTGGAAATCGTGGACTGACGTGCACGGGCAGCCCGCCAGCTGGCAAGCAGCACGGGCAGCCCATCCCATGCAAACACCCCCTGCGTGCGCGGCATGCAGGGGGTGTTTGTACGAGTCGCCATCACAGACAGCTGCGATGGCGACAGGGCTACTGGCAGCCTTGCGGCGTGCAGAACGCGCCGTCTGCCGCGTCGCTGCCGGCAGCGCCTTGCAGCAGGGCCTGCAGGTGGCCGGCAAAGGCGGAGGGCTGGCCCAGCCACGGCGAGATGTCCAGCTTTTGCAGCTTGCCGTTCAGTTCCAGCAGCAAGGACGGGAAGCCGCGCAAACCGTTGGCCGCCATGTCACGATGGCTGCGGCCAACGTGGGCGTCGAACTCGCCAGCCTGGCGCTGGTATTCGGCAGCAAACGCCACCACGTCCAGCCCCATGTCGGCAGCAAGCAGCTGCAGCACGTCGCTATCGGCAATGCGGCGGCCTTCGGCGTAATGCGCGTGCTGAATGCGGTGCAGCATGGCCAGGCCACGGCCGGCCAGCGCCTCGGCGGCCAGAATCGCCAGCGTCGGCGGCGTGCTGTCGAACACCGCGCTGGTATCCAGCAGCAGGCCGTTGAAGTAGGCGTCCCCGAACGGCTGGCCCGACAGCGCATGGATGCGCTGGTCGTGCGGCAGCACGTAATTGCGCAGCTGCGGGCTGACCGGCTGGCGATTGGCACCGCTCATCATCGCCCCGGCGTGCAGTGCCACGCGCAGACCGGGGATGGCGGCCGCCGCGGCGGTGAGCGGTGCGGCGCCGTAGCACCAGCCGCACAGCGGGTCGTAGTAGTAATGCAGGGTGGCGCTTACCATTTCATTTCACCTTTGTTCACTTTGGCGCCGATATCCAGCGCAATGCCCAGGCCCGCTTCCGGGTAGGCACGTTTCATCGCGTCGATCAGCTCGGCGCCGGTCTTGGCCTTGGCCGCTTCGTTATCGAAGCGCAGCAGGTACTGGCGAGTGTAATCGATAGCCGACGCATCCAGCGCGGTGCCCGGCAGCATGTGGCCCGGTACCACAAGCGCCGGTTTCAGCGCCTTCATTTCGTCCAGCTGGGCAATCCAGGCTTGGCGTTCGCCCGCTTGCTGGGTGTCGGCGGTCCACACGTGCAGCTTGCCGAATACGGCTACGTTGCCGGCAATGGCGCGGATGGACGGAATCCACACGTAAGGGCGATGCGCCAGTACGCCGCTGGTACCGCGGATGTCGATGCTTTCGCCGTCTACGGTCAGCTTGTTAGTGGTCAGCGCTGCCGGCAGGATGGGGTTCACCGGTGCGTTAGCGCCCATTTTCGGGCCCCAGAACGCTACCTTGCCGGCCAGTTTGGCGCTGATCTTTTCGCGCACGGCGGCGGTGGTCACCACCTCGGCCTGCGGGAAGAGCTGCTTCAGCACTTCGGCGCCAAAGTAGTAGTCCGGGTCGGCGTTGCTGATGAAGATGGTTTTCAGCGTTTTGCCGCTATCCAGCACGTTGGCCGCAATGCGGTAGGCGTCGGCGCGGGTAAAGCCGGTGTCGATCACCACCGCCTCGCTCTTGCCGCTCACCACTACAGCGTTGGCGTGGAAGCTGTTGCCGTCAGCGTTGTACACCTTCAGGTTCAGCGGCTCGGCAGCGTGAGCGGCGCCGAAGGCCAGGGCAAAAGAGGCAGCGAGCAGGGTTTGGCGAATCATGGTCAGTCCTTTCAGTGGGGCGGCAAACGCTGCCGCGTGGTGCATCTGGTATGGACGTCACTATAATTTCACCAAGCGCGCAGATAAACGCGTTAATCTGCGCATATTTGTTGCACAAATCGAGCAGATAATGGACAGACTGACCGCCATGCAGGTGTTTGCCGACGTCGCCGCCAGCGGCAGCTTTACCGCCAGCGCCGAGCGGCTGGGCATGTCGCGTGCGATGGTGACGCGCTACGTGGCCGAGATGGAGCAATGGCTGGGCGCCCGCCTGCTGCAGCGTACCACCCGCCGCGTCACGCTGACCGACGCCGGCGAGCAGGCGCTGCGCCGCTGCCTGCAGATGCTGGCACTGGCCGAAGAAACCGAAGACGAGGTGGCACCGCCGGACGGCACGCTGCGCGGCCAACTGCGGCTGACCAGCAGCATGTCGTTCGGCCACGCGCACCTGGCGGCGGCCATCAGCGACTTTCTGGCCCTGCACCCGCAGCTGAAGATCGACCTGAACGTGGGCGACGCGGCGCTGAACCTGGTGGAGGCGCGCATCGACCTGGCCATCCGCATCAGCAGCGAGCCGGACCCGGCGCTGATTGCCCGCCCGCTGGCCAGCTGCCAATCGGTCCTGGTGGCCAGCCCGGCCTACCTGGCGGCGCAAGGTTGGCCGCAACAGCCAGCAGACCTGGCCCGCCACCGCTGCCTGGGCTACGCCAACTTTGGCCGCAGTACCTGGCGCTTTGGCCGCGATGGCGAATGGCAAAGCGTCAGCGTGCCCACCCGCTTTACCGCCAATGAGGCGACCGTGCTGCTGCACGCGGCGCTGGCCGGTGGCGGCATTGCGCTGCAACCCACTTATCTGGCGGCACCGCTGCTGGCCAGCGGCCAACTGCAAGCGGTGCTGCCGGCATGGGCGGTACCGCAAATGACCATCTATGCGCTGTATGCGTCGCGCCGGCACCTGTCGCCGGCGGTACGGGCGCTGCTGGATTTCTTGCTGGCGCGCTTTGCCGGCGCGCCGTGGGATCAGGCGCCGTAACGCTTGCGCAAGGCTGCCAGCCGGCCGTCGGCACGCAGCCGGTCCAGCGCCTGCTGCAGGCTGCGCAACAGGGCGGGGTCGGTGTCTTTATTAAAGGCAAACCAGTACTGGTAGCGCTGGTCCAGCGTCCATACCGGGCGGATGCGGGTGGCGTCCACCTGCTGCAGTTTTTGCTGCCAGCGCATGGCCCAGTCCAGCATCACCACGCCATCTGCGCGCCCGAGCAGCAACTTCTTCAGGTTGACCTCGTCACTCTGCCCGTACTCCAGCTGCGTGGCCGGCACGCCCAGTTGCAGCAGTTGGCTGGCGGCGCCGGACTCGGCCAACACCCCTAGCCGATAGCGCAGCAGGTCTTGCTGCTGACGGATGACTACGTCGGGCCGGCTGGCCTGCGCGTACACCATTATCCGGCGCGGCGCGATCGGCCCTACCCACTTGAACAACGCCTCACGCTCCGGGTTGCGCACGATGCTGTACAGCGCGCTGCCTGGCTGCTGCTTGACGGTGCGGTAGGCGCGTATCCACGGCATCACCTCCAGCTGCACACTGTGGCCAGCCTCGGCGGCCATCTCGCGCAGCAAGTCACTGGCAAAGCCGGTAACGCGGCCATCCTGCGCAAAATTCAGCGGCGGCAGCGCCTCGGTGTACGCGCGGATATTGGCTGCCGTGGCCGGCATCAGCGGCCATAGGCAGGCAGCAACGCAGCCCGCCAGCAAGGTTTTTTTCATTATTGTCAGCCATAGGTATCGATATGTTTGAGCCTATATCAGGCACGACCGCGGCTCAAGAATGGCGCGCTGCAAATGAACAACCCTGCCATCGGGCAGGGTTGTGGTTGGCAAGATGCAGGCACCGCTTAGTGGCAGCCGCCCCCTTTGCAGCTGCCGCAGCTACCGCAACTGCCAGCCTGCTTGGCCTCGCCCGGCGCTGGCTTGCGACGACGCGGCAAGTACTTGCGCAACAGGTACAGCGCAGCGCCCGCCACCATCAGGCCGACAATGGCCCCTTGCATGCCTTCATTCATGTTCGTCTCCTTGCTTCAGGCCCACAGGGCCGCGATATGGCGCACCAGTAGCGCGGCGAAGTACGCCAGCGCAAACAGGTAAGCGGTGAAGATGACGGTAGCGCGCAGCGAGTTGGTTTCGCGGCGTACCACCGCAATGGTGGCCAGGCACTGCGGGGCGTATACAAACCAGGCCAGGTAGGCCAAGGCCACCGGCAATGCCCAGTCGTGTGCCAGCGCGCTACCCAGCGCGTCTTCCCCGCCAACCGCGTACACGGTGGCCAGCGCGCTCACCGCCACCTCGCGCGCGGCCATGGCCGGAATCAGCGCAATGCACATCTGCCAGTTGAAACCCAGCGGCTCGAACAGCGGCTGCATGGTCTTGCCCAACATGCCGGCAAAGCTGTATTCGATGGCCGGCAGCGTGGCGTTAGCCGGGGCATGCGGAAAGGTGGCCAGAAACCACAGCACGATGGACAAGGCCAGGATGATGGTGCCTACGCGGCGCAGGAAAATCCACGCCCGCTCTTTCAGCCCCAGCACAAAATGATAAGCATTGGGCCAGCGGTAGTTGGGCAGCTCCAGCAGCAGCGGAAAGCTCTGGCTGGCCGCCTCGCGACGGCGCATCACCCAGGCCACCAGCGCCGCGCTGGCGATACCGGCGATGTACAAGGCAAACAGCGTCAGGCCCTGCAGGTTGAACACGCCCCACACGCTTTGCTGCGGCACAAAAGCCCCAATCACCACCGCGTACACCGGCAGCCGCGCCGAGCACGTCATCAGCGGTGCAGTGAGGATGGTGACCAGCCGTTCTTTCGGGTCGGCAATGCTGCGCGTGGACATGATGCCGGGTACCGCGCAGGCAAAGCTGGACAGCATGGGGATGAACGAACGGCCGGACAGGCCCACGCCGCGCATCAGACGGTCCAGCAAGAAGGCCGCACGCGGCAGATAGCCGGAGTCTTCCAGCGCCAGGATGAAAGCAAACAGGATGATGATCTGCGGCAGGAACACCAGCACGCCGCCGACGCCGGCGATCAGGCCATCCACCACAAAATCGTGCAGGATGCCGGCCGGCAGCAGCGCGCCGGCGGTTTCGCCCAGCCAGGCCATGGCGGCATCAATGCCGTCCATCACCGGCGCTGCCCAGGCAAATACCGCCTGGAACATCAGCAGCAGGATGGTGGCCAGTAGCAGCAGGCCCAGCACCGGGTGCATCACCAGTGCGTCCAGTTTGTCTTGCCAGGCCGGCGCTTGCGACGGCGCCGACACGCTGGCGGCCAGCAGTTGGTCGATCCGGGCGTACAGGTCTTCCACCGCCTCGGCGCGTTCCGGCAAGGCCAGGCGGCCGCTGCGGCTGCCGGCGTTGGCCGCACACTCGGCCAGCGCGGCTTGCAGGTCGGCGACACCGTTCTTGCGCACGGCGACGGTTTCCACCACCGGCATGCCCAGCTGTTGCGACAGCATGGCGGTGTCGATGGTAATGCCACGGCTGCGCGCCGCATCAGCCAGGTTCAGCGCCAGGATCATCGGCAAGCCCAGCGCCTGCAGCTCCAGCACCAGGCGCAGGCCCAGCTTGATATTGGTGGCGTCCACTACCGCTACCAGCGCGTCGGGGGCGGCTTCACCGGCCATTTCGCCCAGGATGACGCGACGCGCCACCTGCTCGTCGGGCGAGGCCACATACAGGCTGTAGGTACCGGGCAAGTCGATCAGCTCGGCCGGACGGCCCAGGCCGGCCAGTGGGCCCAGCCGTTTTTCGACGGTGACGCCGGCGTAGTTGGCCACTTTGGCGCGGGCGCCGGTCAGGCTATTGAATAGCGCGGTCTTGCCGCAGTTGGGGTTACCCACCAGGGCAAAACGCAAAAGGGATTGGGACATGACGGAATCAGGCAGGATGGACGGAGGTAATGATCTTGGCGGCTTCGCTGCGGCGCAGGCCGAACTTGGTACCGTTGATGCGTACGGCAACCGGGTCGGCGCCAAACAGGCCAAAGCCGATCACCTGCAGCACGGCGCCGGGCAGGAAGCCCAGCTCTTTCAGGCGCAACGTCACCTGCGCGTCCAGCTCGCCAAAGTGGCTGTGGCTGGCAATGTCAACGATGGTGGCACGGGTGCCCTTGGGCAACAGGTGCAGCGGGGTAGCAGAGTGGGACAAAGCGTGCTCCTTGCGATCGATGCGAAGAACGTCAAATGAGATTAATTCTTTTTATCGTAGCAATAAGCCCGAGCCATGTACATCCGCCAAACCTGATCCAGATCAAGCAAATCGTAACCGTCTGTAACCGGCATGCCATAGGCAAATGCAATCACGTGGGTGATTACCCGCCCTGCTCCCACAGCGCATCCAGCGCCAACATCACCCTCGGTACATCGCCGTCTACCGCTGGCGAGCGGTGGATGGCACCGCGTCCGGCATTGCCCTGCCACAAGCTGCCCTTCAACAACAGCACCTCACCGGCCCCGCTGCGGCCAACTTGCTGACTACGCATCAGCCCGCTTGCCACATCCGGCAACCCGCCACTGGCGGCGCCCAGATAGCGGCGGTCGGCGTCGGCTTCGGCCAGCCATTCGGTGCCGGCCCCCTGCCAGGTGCACACCAGGCGGATGCCGGTGCGATCCACATGAAAGCGCGGGCACATCGCCTGCTGCAGCACCTCGATACGCCAGCCCACTTGCGGGCAGCCCAGCAGCGTGCCGAACAGGTCGGCCAGTAGCGCCAGATCGGCGGCGGCAGCGTCCCGCCCCGGCGCGGCGGGCCAGGCACTCAGGTCTGGCTGCTCACCTGGCTGCAGTTGGCCGCGCAGCCCTAGCCGCAGCCGGCCGTCGGCGGCCAGGCCGGCCAGATAGGGCGCGATGGCCGGCGGCAACGGGCGCTGCCAGTGCAGCAGCTGCACCGATGGCTGCAGGATGGCTGGCAAGCCGGCCAGATCATTGCACACCACCACGTCGTTCATCGCCCGCCTCCGCTGCGCTGGTATTGCAAGGCCCTGCCCTGCACGCCCGGCAACACCTGCCCCTGGTACCAGCCCAGTTGGCCGGACACCACAGTGGCGCGCACGTGATGACGCAACGGGCGCTGCTCGAACGGCGACCAGCCGCAGCGCGACATCACCGGCAGTACCGGGCCGGCACCGCGTGCCAGCAAGGCCAGGTCGGCCCAGTAACCTTCGCGCAGGTAACCGCGCTCACGGATGGCGAACAGCTCGGCCACGTTGTGGCTGGTTTTCTGTACCAGCTGCGGGAGCGTCAACACGCCGTCATCCACCAGCGCCATCAATGCTGGCAACGCGTGCTGCACCAGCGGCAAACCACTGGGTGCCTGCCAGTACGGGCGCGCCTTTTCTTCGGTGGTGTGCGGCGCGTGGTCGGTGCCGATGACGTCGAGGCGGCCATCCTGCAAGGCTTGCAACAAGGCGGCGCGGTCGGCGGCGCTTTTCACCGACGGGTTGCACTTCAGGCGGTTGCCCAGCGTGGCGTAATCGGCCTCGTCAAACAGCAGGTGGTGGACGCAGGCTTCGGCGGTAATGCGTTTGCCGGCCAGCGGCCCGGCGTCGAACAGTGCCAGCTCGCGGGCGGTGGTGAGGTGCAATACGTGCAGGCGGGTGCCAAACTGCCGCGCCAGGCCCACGGCCAGGCTGCTGCTGCGCCAGCAGGCCTCGGCGCTACGGGCCTGCGGGTGCAGCGCCGCGGTAGCCGCGTCGCCGTATTGCGCCTGCAGCCGGGCGCTGTCGGCTTCCACCGTGGGGGTGTGTTCGCAGTGCGCCAGCAGCACGGTGGGCACGCTGGCAAACAGGCGCTCCAGCAACACCGGTTCGTCCAGCAACATATTGCCGGTACTGGCGCCCATGAATACCTTGACGCCGGCTACCCGCTCCGGCGGCAGCGCGGCCACCAGGTCCAGGTTGTCGCTGGCGGCGCCGAAGTGGAAGCCGTAGTTGGCCGCGCTGTGCTGTGCGGCCAACCATTCCTTGTGCGCCAGCGCGTCCAGCGTGGTGGTGGTGGGCGTGGTGTTCGGCATGTCCATGAAGCTGGTAATGCCGCCGGCCAGCGCCGCGCGCGATTCGGTGGCAATGCAGCCTTTGTGGGTGAGCCCCGGCTCGCGAAAGTGCACCTGGTCGTCGAGCATGCCCGGCAGCAGCCAGTCGCCAGCGGCGTCGATGTGGCGGGTGGCGTCGGCGTCGATGGCGCCGGCAATGCGCTCGATACGGCCGTGGCGCACCAGCACGTCGCCTTCGCTGACACCGCCCTCGTTCACCAGCTGTGCGTTACGGATCAGGATGTCGCCCGTCATGCCGGCTGTACCTCGACGTGTTCTTCTTCAGCTTCGCCCCAGTGCGGGAACGGGTCCGGCAACGCCGCCCACGCGGCCGGGCCGGCGGCCAGCTCGGCGTCGGTGAGCAGGCAGGCATCAAATGCCGCTGTGAGGGCAGCCTGGTCCATGCCCATGCCGATCAGCACCAGCTCCTGCTGGCGGTCGCCCCACGGCTCGGCCCAGCGGCTGGCGATGATGGCACGGCTTTCGTCGTCCTGCGGCCAGTCTTCGCGGTCTACCGCGTCCCACCACAAACCGCCCAGGCCGTGACGCGACATGGCGCCGGCCTGCGACCAGCTACCCACCAGCATCGGCCGCGTGGCCAGCCAGAAATAACCCTTGGAGCGCACCACACCCGGCCAGCCCTGCTGCACCCACTGGTAAAAGCGCTGCGGGTGAAAGGGCTTGCGCGCGCGGTAGACAAAGCTGGTAATGCCGTACTCTTCGGTTTCCGGCACGTGTTCGCCGCGCAGTTCCTGCAGCCAGCCCGGCGCATCGGCGGCGGCATCGAAATCGAACAGGCCGGTGTCCAGCACCGTGTGCAGCGGCACGCGGCCAAAGTGGCTTTTGACGATGCGCGCGCGCGGGTTGAGGGTGGCCAGGATGGCTTCCAGGCGCAGGATGTCGTCGGCCGACATCAGGTCGGTCTTGTTCAGCACAATCACGTCGCAGAACTCCACCTGCTCGATCAGCAGGTCCACCACCGTGCGCTCGTCTTCGTCGCCGGCCGCCTCGCCGCGCTGGTGCAGGAAGTCTTGCGAGCTGTAGTCGCGCAGGAAGTTAAAGCCGTCCACCACGGTCACCATGGTGTCCAGCCGGGCGATATCGGACAGGCTGTGGCCATCATCGTCACGGAAGGTGAAGGTTTCCGCCACCGGCAGTGGCTCGGCAATGCCGGTGGACTCGATCGGCAGGTAATCGAAACGGCCGGCGGCGGCCAGCTTGCGGATTTCCACCAGCAAGTCTTCACGCAATGTGCAGCAGATGCAGCCATTGCTCATTTCCACCAGCTTTTCTTCGGCGCGGCTCAGCGCCGCCCCGCCCTCGCGCACCAGCCGTGCGTCGATGTTCACCTCGGACATGTCGTTGACGATCACTGCAACACGGCGGCCTTCGCGGTTGTTCAGGATGTGGTTCAGCAGCGTGGTCTTGCCGGCACCCAGAAAGCCGGACAACACGGTAACGGGCAGGCGGGGGTCTTGCTTGGCGGTCATGGCGAACTCCAGCGTTATAACGTAACAGTAAACATGTTATGTTGTAACACACGTGTCAAGCCCCCTGCGTCATGGCAGCGCAACAGCATTGTCATACGGGTGCCATGCACAGCCATCAGTATTCGGTAAAAACCGGTAACAGGAGGCTTCCATGAGCACTGCCACCCTCGTCAAGCAAGCGGTCAACAACAGCACCACCACCGGTCTGAAAGCCATTGGCGACCGGCTGTTTGCCCGCTGGTTCAGCCAGCTGGTCTACGCGCAGATCTGGGAAGACCCGGATGTGGACATCGCCGCACTGCAGCTGCAGCCGGGCAAGCGCGTGCTCACCATTGCTTCTGGCGGTTGCAACGCCTTGGCCTACCTCAGCTGCCAACCGGCCGAAGTGCACGCCGTGGACCTGAACGACGCCCACCTGGCCATGCTGGCACTGAAAAAAGCCGCCTTTGCCGAGCTGCCGGACTACGCCACGCTGCTAGATTTTCTGGGCGACGCCAACCAGCGCCAGAACGCCCACCGCTACCGCCGCTATCTGGCCGCCGCGCTGCCGGTAAGCGCCCGCCAGTACTGGGAGCAACGCAACCTGTGGGGCACGCCGCGCTACGCGCTGTTTACCTGCCACGCCTACCGCCACGGCCTGCTGGGCCGCTTCATCGGCGTCAGCCATACGCTGGCACGCCTGCTGGGCGGCAACCTGGCCCGCCTGGCCGAAGCCGGCACGCTGGACGAGCAAAAACAGCTATTCGAGCGCCACTTGGCGCCGGTATTCCGCCACCCGCTGCTGCGCTTCCTGTGTCACCGCGAAAGCGTGCTGTACAGCATGGGTATCCCGCCGGCGCAGTTTGCCGCGCTGCGTAGCGACGCCGGTGGCAACCTGCCGGCGCTGTTCGAAGCGCGCATGCGCCGCCTGGCCTGCGACTTCCCGCTGGACGAAAACCCCTACGCCCAGCAAGCCTTCGCCCGCCGTTACGACACCAGCAACCAGCGCGCACTGCCACGCTACCTGCAGCAAGCCCACTACACCGCCATCCGCCAGCAGTTGGCCGCACTGCATCTGCATCACCAGTCGCTGACCGACTTCCTGGACGAGCGCGCACCGCAAAGCCTGGACGCCTACGCGCTGCTGGACGCGCAAGACTGGATGGACGACGCCCAGCTGAACGCGCTATGGCGCCACATCACCCGCACCGCCGCGCCGGGCGCGCGCGTGGTGTTCCGCACCGGCGGCAGCCGCTCGCCGCTGGAAGGCCGCCTGGCACCGCAACTGCTGGCCTGCTGGCACACCGACCCCGCCTACAACCGCCAGCTGCACCAGCGCGACCGCGCCGCCATCTACGGTGGCGTGCACGTGTACACCAAACGCACATGAGCCGCCTGGAAAACCCGCTGCAGCTGGATGGCCACGCCCAGTGGCTGGCGCAGGCGCGCCAGTTTGGCGGCCAGCACTGGGTAGCCAACGCCCGCTGCACCGTTTGCTGTAGCGACGCCGGCACCCCGGCCATCCCGGTTACCCGCCTGAGCGCGCTACGCCCGGAAGACAGCTACGTGGCCAGCCCGCGCGCCGCCTGGCTGCACTACCCGCGCCGCGAAGCCGCCCGCCACGGCCACACCAGCCGCTGGCTGGCCAGCGCGGCCGGCGGACCGCTGGGCGGCCTGATCAGCGCGGCACGGCTGGACAGCGCCTGGCACGTCAACAACTGGCTGATCGCCACCAACCTGCACCCGCAGTGGTCGGACAACGAACTGACGCTGCTCACCGACACCCTGCTGGCGCGCCAGCCAGACGCGCCGCTGCTGCTGCGCAATGTGTGCGAAGCGGCCAACCCCGGCCTGCCCGCGCTGCTGCAGGCGCAAGGCTGGCAGCTGCTGCCGGCGCGCCAGGTCTACCTGTGCCAGCCGGGCGACGCGGCGGTATGGCAGCTGCCCAATGTGCGGCAAGACCAGAAACTGCTGGATGGCAGCGGCCTGACCGTGCTGGGCCCGGCCCAGCTGCGCGAGGCCGACCTGCCTGCGCTGCAGCAATGCTACCGGCTGCTGTTCCTGGAAAAACACTCGCCGCTGAACCCCGACTTCACGCTGGCGTTCTTCCGCCTGTGCCTGCAACAGCGCTTCATCGACCTGTACGCGCTGACGCTGGACGGCCGCATCGTCGGCTGCCTGGGCCTGTATCAGCGCTACGGCTGGGCCAGCAGCCCGCTGCTGGGCTACGACACCCGGCTGCCGGCCAGCCTGGGCCTGTACCGCCAGCTGATGGCGCTGCAACTGCGCCTGGCCCGCGACGCAGGCCTGCAGCTGCATTACAGCAGCGGCGCCGGCGACTTCAAACGGCGCCGCGGCGGCCAAGCACAGCTGGAATACAGCGCCGTATTTGCCCACCACCTGCACGGCCGTCACCGGCTGGCACTGTCCACGCTGGCCACCCTGCTGCACCGTGCTGCCACGCCACTGCTGCAACGCTACGGCTAAGACCAGGCGCCAGCTTGGCCCCCTCCGGCAAAAGCTCGCCGCTGCCGGCCGTCGCCCGCGCACCACAGCTTGCATCGATATGGAAAATGCTTATCGCAAATAATGCTTGGCACGGCAGCGCATGCTGGCGGTATGCTGTGGCCCATCATTGCCCGGTGGGCACGCTGCCCCGCCGCTCATTACAAGGACTCGTCATGACCGCACGCCTTACCGCCCTCGCCGCCCTGCTGGCCCTGTCGCTGCCGGCCCTCGCCAAACCGCTGACCGTCTGCACCGAAGCCAGCCCGGAAGGCTTCGACGTGGTGCGCTACAACTCGCTGAGCACCACCAACGCCAGCGCCGACGTGCTGTTCAACCGCCTGGTGGACTACGACGCGCGCCAGGGCAAGGTGGTCCCCAGCCTGGCCAGTGCCTGGAAAGTGGCGCCGGACGGCCTGTCGGTCACCTTCACGCTGCGTGACAAGGTAGCCTTCCACAAAACCGCCTGGTTCAGCCCCAGCCGCGCCCTCAACGCCGACGACGTGGTATTCAGCTTCCAGCGCATGATCGACCCCGCCCACCCGTGGTACAAAAGCGCCCCCAATGGCTACCCGCACGCCAAATCGTTCCAGCTGGACAAGCTGATCAAGGCGGTAGTGAAAGTAGACGCCCGCACCGTGCGCTTCGACCTCAACCAGCCCGACGCCACGCTGGTGCCACTGCTGACTATGGGCTTTGCCAGCATCTACTCGGCCGAATACGCCGACCAGCTGGCCAAGGCCGGCAACTTCGAGCAGCTGAACGCGCAGCCGGTGGGCACCGGCCCGTTCGTATTCCAGAGCTCGGCCAAGGACAGCGCGGTGCGCTACGCGGCCAACCCGGCCTACTTTGGCGGCAAACCGGCCGCCGAGCGCCTGATCTACGCCATCACCCCGGACAGCGCGGTACGCGCCCAGAAAGTGAAAGCCGGCGAATGCCAGATTGCCCTTAGCCCCAAACCGCAGGACATCAGCGACGCTGCGGGCGACGCCCGCATCAAGGTACTGACCGTGCCGATGTTCTCCACCGCCTTCATCGCGCTGAACAGCCAGCACAAGCCGTTTGACGACAAACGCGTGCGCCAGGCCGTCAACCTGGCCTTCGACAAGGCCAACTACCTGAAAGTGGTGTTTGCCGGCAGCGCCACCGCCGCCGTCAACCCGTTCCCGCCGTCCACTTTTGGCTACAACAAAGCCATCAAGGACTACCCGCAAGACCTGGCCCGCGCCAAGAAACTGCTGGCCGACGCCGGCCTGCCCAACGGCTTTGACACCACCATCTGGATTCGCCCCACCGGCAGCACGCTGAACCCCAACCCGAAAGCCGGCGCCGAAGTACTGCAGGCCGACCTGGCCAAGATCGGCGTCAAGGCCGAAATCAAGGTCATCGAATGGGGCGAGCTGATCAAGCGCGCCAAGGCCGGCGAGCACGACGTGCTGTTCATGGGCTGGGCTGGTGACAACGGCGACGCCGACAACTTCCTTACCCCGCAATTCAGTTGCGCCGCGGTTCAGAGCGGCACCAACTTCGCCCGCTTCTGCGACCCCACGCTGGACAAGCTGATTACCGACGCCCGCCGCGACGCCAGCCCGAAACTGCGCGCGGCCAACTACGCCCGCGCCCAGCAGATCATCAAGGAGCAGGCGCTGTGGGTACCGCTGGCCCACCCCACCGCCGCCGCGCTCACCAGCGCCAACATCAGCGGCTACAACGTCAGCCCGTTCGGCCGCGTGGACTTCGGCAAGACCGTGGTGAAATAAGCCTCGCACAGGCGCAGCAAAGCGAAGCGGCCAAGCTGACAACAGCTTGGCCGCTTTTGTTTTAGTGCACGGGCAAACGCTTACTCGCCCATCACCACGCCTTCGCGGCGCGGGTCGGCGCCGCCGAAGAAGCCATCAGCCGTACGGCCGATGGCCTGCAGGCCGCTGGTCATCTCGGTTTCACGCACTTCGTGCTGATGAGCTTTCAGCCAGTCCACGGTACTGGCCGGAAAGCGCTTTTCTTCCAGCATGGTGGGCGCGCCGGTGGCGCCGAAGTTGGGCAGGTTGATCGCCTGCTGCGCGTTCATGCCCCAGTTGAGCATGCCGTACAGGGTTTTGGCGGTGTAGTGGATGATCAGCGCGCCGCCGGGGCTGCCGCCGCTGATCAACACCTGGCCGCTGGCCTTGTCGAACACCAGCGTCGGGCTCATCGAGCTGCGCGGGCGCTTGCCCGGCTCCACGCGGTTGGCGGTGGGCAGGCCACTGCTGTCGTTGGGGGCAAAGTTGAAGTCGGTCAGCTCGTTGTTGAGCAGGAAACCACCCGTCCCCTTGCCGCCGGGGTTCACCATCTGGCGCGCGCCAAACTGCGCTTCGATGGTGGTGGTCATGCTCAGCGCGTGGCCGTCGCGATCGATGATGCTGATGTGGCTGGTGCCGTACTCCGGTTGCGCCGCCGCCACGCCCAATGCAGTGCTCAGCGCGCCGGGCTGGCCGGGTTGCGCGGTTTTCATGCTGTTGTCGGTGATCAGTTTGGCGCGGCTGGCCAGGTAGGCCGGGGCCAGCATGGTGTGCCAGCTGCCGCCCGGTGGCGACACGAAATCGGGGTCGCCCACGTACTTGGCGCGGTCGGCAAAAGCCAGGCGCGAGGCCTCGGTGTACAGGTGCAGCCATTGCGGTGACGGCAACGGCTTGCCGTCTGCGCCCTGCGCCAGCGGCAGGCTGGCGGCCGGGGTGTTGGCCAGGATGCCCAGAATCTGCCCCACCGCGATCATGCCGCTGCTGGGCGGCGGAAAGCCACACAGGCGGTAGTCGCGGCTGGCGGCGCGGTAATCGCTGCACAGCGCGTCGCGCTTTTTGGGCTGATAGGCCGCCAGGTCGGCCAGCGTCAGCTTGCCGGGGTTGGCCGCATGGCCCTGCACCTTGGCCACGATGGCTTGCGCAATACTGCCTTGCTGCAAGGCGCGGTTACCCTGGCGGGCAATGGCTTTCAGCACGTCGGCGTAGGGCTGGTTTTTCAGGATGTGCCCCACCGGCCACGGCTGGCCGTCCGGCTGGTAAAAGTACGCGGCGGCGACCGGGTCCTGCTTCAGGAACGGGTCGGATTTCAACAGCGTGTACAGCCGCGGGCTGACGGCAAAGCCTTGCTCCGCCAGGCGGATGGCCGGCGCGAACAACTCGGCCCACGGCAGCTTGCCCTGCTCGCGGTGCGCCATTTCCAGCATCGCCACCGCACCGGGTACGCCCACCGAGCGGCCACCTACTACGGCGTCGTTGAACGCCATCGGTTTGCCGTCGGCGCCGATGAACAGTTTGTCGTCCACCGCCGCCGGCGCGGTTTCGCGGCCGTCGTAGGCACTGACTGCCTTGCCGTCAAAATACAGCAGGAAGGCACCGCCGCCGATGCCGCTGCTTTGCGGCTCTACCAGCCCCAGTACCATCTGCACCGCCACCGCGGCGTCGATGGCACTGCCGCCGGCGGCCAGCACCTGGCGTCCGGCGTCGGTCGCCAGCGGGTTGGCCGCAGCCACCGCGTACTGGCGCGTGGCCCAGCCGGTTTTTTCCTGGTAGCCGCTGGCGGCTTCCGGCTGCTGCGGCAGCGGGCTGTAGGTGAAGTGACCAGGGGCGCTGGCGCAGGCGGCCAGCAGCAAGGACAGGGTGATGGTACGCAACGGTAGCATGGGTGATCCTCGTCGAGATGGCGCCACGGGGCGGCGGCGCCTGTTGTCATCGTGATGTCATGCTAACCGCCAGCAAGCCGTGTGCCCAAGCCAGCGGCCAACATTTGCCACAGCCGCCCCGTAATGGGCTGCGCGCTGGCATTTTCTGGCGCCAAGGTGTGGCATCGCCAGCGCGAGCATGCACTGTTACACTGCGCGCCTTCCCTTTTGCGGCCAACCTTCATGCTGACCATCCTGTACCGCGACGCGCACCTGATTGCCATCGACAAACCCAGCGGCCTGCTGGTGCACCGCAGCGAAATCGACCGCCGCGAGACGCGCTTTGCGGTACAGCTGCTGCGCGACCAGATCGGCCAGCAGGTGTTTCCGGTACACCGGCTGGACCGTGGCACCAGCGGCGTGCTGCTGTTTGCGCTGGATAGCGCCACCGCACGCCTGCTGAACGACGCCTTTGCCAGCCGCGCCCCGGCCAAGACCTACCTGGCGGTGGTACGCGGCCACCCGGCCGACAGCGGCGACATCGACCACCCGATTACCCGCCAGCCGGACGAGCGCGAATACGTGCACGACAACGCCCAACTCAACGCGCAACCGGCGTTCACCCGCTACCGCACGCTGGCGCGCTGCACGCTGCCGTTTGCCGTGGACCGCTACCCGCAAAGCCGCTACGCACTGGTACAGCTGCAACCGGAAACCGGCCGCCGCCACCAGCTGCGCCGCCACCTGAAGCACATTGCCCACCCCATCATCGGCGACGCTACCCACGGCAAAGGCGTGCACAACCGCTTCTTCCAGACCCAATACCAGGTTGGCCGCATGCTGCTGCACGCCGCCGAACTGCAGATCACCCACCCGCACAGCGGCCAACCGCTGACGCTGACCGCACCGCTCAGCGGCGACTTTGCCCGCCTGCTGGGCGAACTTGGCTGGGCCGGCGCGCTGCCGGCGCACTGGCTGGGCGAGGCCTGAGCGGCCGCTCTCGGCGTGCCACCAGCACATAAAAAGCCCCTGCCTGCGTGTGCAGACAGGGGCTTTGCGCTGCCGCCAGCTCAGAAGCGGTAGTGGATGCCCAGCGTACCGGTAACGGTGACGTTACGCTCAACCAACGGGCTACCGCTACGGGCGGTAGCGTCCCACTTCAGCGACGCCGGCAAGTGGCTGACCGACACGCGGGTCAGTACCGCCAGATGGCGGTTGAAGGCGTGGCGCCAGCTAGCGCCCAGCTGGTAGCGGGTGGCCGAGTCGGCCTGGTAAGCCGGCAGGCCGCTACGTGCCGCTTCGCTGGCGCTCACGCCGGTGTAGTACTGCTGGTAGGCCTTGGGCAGATAGGTGGCTGCGGCCGACACCACGAAGGCGTCTTGCTGCGTGCTGAACGGCAGCACGTTCTCTACCGCCACGGTGGTCAGTGTAGCCTTATGACGGTTACCGGCGTCGTGCATGGCGTCCAGCGACAGCGTGGTGCGCGGGTCCAGCGCCCAGCTCAGCTCGCCGCCCACCAGCGCCCCTTGCTTGCGCTTGTCCAGCTGGCGCAGCGCGGCGATGTCGTTATCCTTGGGGTCGAACTCGTCAAATTCCCACTGCGCCTTGGCGGTGGCTGTCAGCTTGCTGCCCAGCGGCTGCTTCCAGCCCAGCTCCGGGCCCTGCACGTAAAACTGCTCGCCCTGGTAACCCAGCAGCGGTATGGCCACGGCCCTGCTGTTTTCGCCGCGGTAAAGGGTGCTGCCGACCCCGGCGCCGATGCCGGCTTGCCAGTCACCCGCCTGTACCGCCATCGCGGCCAACATCAGGCCTACGCCTGCCATCCCCTGTTTCATGTGTGCTCCTTGCTGGTTGATAGTCAAGAAAACCGCTATCAATCCTATATGAATCGGTTTACAAAAAAGGCATTATGCGACCAAAGACCCACCAAGGCGACCAACGGTTCCCGGCCTTCGCCAGCGGCATAAAAGCAGACAGCCCGGCAGGTTTCCCGTGCCGGGCTGTGGGGCAAGGCTGACAGGCTACATCTGGCGAAACTGCGCCGCGTGGCTGCGCGATAACGGCAGGCTGCGGCCGTCTTTCAGGATCACCTGTTGCCGGCCCAGCAGGTCGCGTTCGATGCGGCCAACCTGCGGCAGGCTGACGATGTAACTGCGGTGAATCTGCGCAAAGCGCTGCGGGTCCAGTTGCGCCAGCAGCTCTTTCAGCGGCAGCCGGATCAGGTGGCGTTCGTGCGCGGTGACGATCTCGGTGTACTTGTCGCTGGCTTGAAAGTACAGCACCTCGTCCACCGCAATCAGCCGCGTGGTGTCGCCCAGCCCCGCGTGCAGCCATTGCAGCCACGCGCGGGCGGCCGGCGCGGCCAACTGCGCCAGCACGGCGGCCAGGTCGGGCGCCGGGCGGGTGTCGCGCTGCAGCCGGCTGACGCACTGCGCCAGCCGCGCATCGCTAACCGGCTTCAGCAGGTAGTCGACGGCACTGGCGTCAAACGCTGCCAGCGCATACTCGTCGTAGGCGGTGACGAACACCACGCGGCAGCGCGCCGCCGCTGCGGCCACCTGCAGCCCGGTCAGCCCCGGCATGCGGATATCCAGGAAGGCAATGTCCGGCTGCTCGCGCGCCAGCGCCGCTACCGCGTCGATACCGTTGTGTACCAAGGGCAGCACACTGCTGTCGGGCCACAGTGCCTGCAAGCGTTGCGCCAGGCTGGCGGCCTGCAGTGCTTCGTCGTCGGCGATCAGGATGCGGGTCATGCGTGGGGTTCCTCCAGCGGCAGGCTCAGCTCGGCCACCACACCGTGCGGCTGCCGTGCATACAATGACAAGGCGGCGCGCTCGCCGTACAGCGCGTGCAGGCGCTGGCGCACGTTGGCCAGCCCTACCCCGCTGCTGCCGTGGCCATCCGCCAGCCCCAGCCCGCTGTCGCTGACGCGCAGGCACAGGCGGCCGGGTTGCGCGATGGCTTCGATCAGCAGGCTGCCGCCGGCCACCGCTGGCTCCAGCCCGTGCTGCAGCGCGTTTTCCACCAGCGGCTGCAGCAGCAGCGGCGGCATCGGCAGCCCCAGCCAGCACTCGGCCACGTCGATGCGGTACTGCAAGCGTGCCACGCCCATACGCAGCTGTGCCAGCGCCAGCAACGGCGTGACCAGCGCCAGCTCGTCGGCCAGCGTCACCTCGCGGCGGCGGGTGCGGCTAAGGCTGGCGCGCAGGTAGTCGTTAAGCAGGTCCAGCGCCTGCGTTGCCCGCGCCGGGTCGCTGCCGATCAGGCTGCGCAGCGTGGCCAGCGTGTTGAACAGAAAATGCGGCTCGATCTGCGCTTGCAGCAGCGCCAGCCGGGCGGCGGTTTCGGCCTGCTGCAGCTCGGCCTGGCGGCGGCCGGCGTCGGCCAGCAACGTCAGGTTGCGCTGGTGGTTGTAGCGGTAATAAAACAGGCTGGCGGCCGAGATAGTGACCAGCGCCATCATCGCGAACTTGCGCAGCTGCAGCGCCAGGTCGGCGGTGCCGGCGATGCGCTCTGGCACCACGCCTGGCCACAGGCTGCTGGCCAGCGTAAAACCCAGCACCACCGCCAGCGGCATGCAGGCCAGCACGTGCCAGAAGGCCACCCGCTCCACCTTCAGCGCGTAGCACAGCAGCGAAGTGCTGCCCCACATCAGAAAGCCGATGCAGTTGGACACCAGCAGGTTGAAGCCGAAATGCTCGCCTTCCGCCAGCAAGGTCACCAGCGTGGCGATGACGCCGTTGACCAGCAGCAGGAAAGGCAGCTCGCGGCGCAAATCCACGCGCACATGGGGTCGGCTCATCGCCCGGTTCTCAATAGTAGAAGTTGCTGAAAAGCTGCCAGCGCAAGGCCTGGCCGCCGTAGTGGCTACCCAGCCGGCCCAGGCCGCGCTCGGCGTTGACGCCCAGCGCCAGCCGGTCGCCCTGCCAGCGCAAGCCGGTGCTAAAAAACCGGCTGTCATCAACGCGATCATGCCGCAGCATGGCGGTGGCGACCAGCCCCGGGCGCACAAAATCCTGCCACTCGGCGTGCAGGAACCACTGCTGCCGCGTGGGTGCCAGCGCCGCCTGCTGCGCCGCCTGGCGGTAACGGCCGTAGGCCTGCCCCTGCAACGCCGCCCAATCGGCTGTGGCCAGCGCCTGACCGTTGTAGTGCCACTCGGCGTGCAGCGTCAGCCGCGTGGCGGCAGTGTAGCCCAGCCCCAGCACGCCCAGCGCCCGCCAGCGGCGCGGGCCGCCAGCGGCCAGATCGTGCCGCCGGCTGGCGCTGGCCTCGCCGTACACGGTGGTGGCGTCGCCCAGCAGCAGGCTGGCCGCCACGCCGGGCTGCAATGCCTCGCCGGCGCCGCCGGCCAGCAGCCATTGCGTGCGCAGGCTGCCGCTGCCGGCCATGCTGGCTTGCAGCTGCCAGCGCTCGCGGCGGTTGCTGCTACCCCAGTCCGGCGACCACGGTGCCGGGTTGGCCGCGCTGACCAGCGCCGGCGCCAGCAACACGCCGACACTGCCACCGTCGTACAGCTGCTGGGCGCGCAGCATCACCACCCCCAGCCGGTTGTCGCGGGCGCTGGCCGGGTCGGCGCTGACGGCGGCACGCAGGCCGCTATCGCGCCACACATCCAGCGGGTTGAAGCCCAGCGCCACGCCGCCACGCGGGTTGATGCGGCCCACATCCAGCGCCTGCGCGGGCGACGGCTGCCAGCTGAGGTAGGCCTCCTGCAGCGAGTTCACCTGCGCCGGCCCGCCGGCCTGCGGCCGGAAATCGACCCGGTCGGCCAGCACCGCGCGCCAGCCGGGCTGCAGCACGCTGTCCAGCCGCACGCTGGCAAAGCCCTGCCACTGGCTGCCCTGCCAGCGCGACAGCTGCAACTGGCCGTGCAGCGGGCTATCGCTTTGCGGCTGGCTGACGGCGGCGTCGGCCAGCGTCAGCGCGTCCAATTCGGCGCTGGTATCGGCCAGCGCCGGCAGCGGCATGGCGGCCAACAGCAGGCAAAGGTGCAAGCGCGGCATGGTCTACTCCGCACGGAAGCGCGGCAGGTAGTCGCGCTGCAGCCAGGTTTCCGGGATGTCGCGTGCCACCAGGTTGCCGATGCGCATCACGGTAATCCAGCCGGGGTCGAGGCCATCGATGATTACCGTCTCCGATGGCCGCTGCACGCCCAGCTGCAGCTGGTAGCGGCGGTAGAAGGCGGTTTTCAGCAGGCGGCCGCTATCACTGTAGAACTGGCCCTTGATCGGCCGGCTGTTGGCCGCGTCCACCCACAGCGTGATGCGCGGGTAGGTCACGTCGTCGTGGCTGGCCTGCAGCGCCAGCCGGTAGCTGGCACGGGTCTGGCGCTCGCCGTCCTGGATCGCCTCCTCGCCGTCCAGCCGGGCGCGGTAGTCGCGTGCCAGGTTGACCGTCATCACGTCGCCATTGGCAGCCTGCCCCAGCAGGCGCTGCTGCGGCGAGATGCGCACGCTGGCCTTGCTGGCCGGGTCGTAAAACCATAGTTCGTTGCCGTTTTTCAGCATCAGCTTACCGGCGTCGCGCAACGGCGCCAGAAAGCGGATCAGGTTGCGGTACTGGCCGCTGTCGCTAGCCGGGCGGGCGTAGATCTGCAGCTGGGTCTGGCCTTGTTCGCGGCCGTTGCGGTACTCGATCAGCGTGTTGTCCAGCGAAAACGACTGCCCGGGGTTGCGGATGGCGTCGCTGGCGGCCAGCAGTTGCTGCGCGTCCGGCGCGGCCTGGGCAAGCCCTGCGGCCAACCACAGGGTAAACAGGAGCTTACGCATGACGCAGGGCCTCCACGATATCCAGACGGGCGGCGCGGCGGGCCGGCCACCAGGCCGACAGCACCGACAACACGATCAGGCCGACGGCAGTGGCCAGCAGCATGCCGTATTCGCCGGCCACGCGTACCAGCAGCGGAATGCGCTCGCTATTGCCCGGCGGCAGCCAGGTAAGGCCGCTGTGGTTGATCAGCCAGGCCAGGCCCAGCGCCAGCAGGCTGCCCAGCAGCGCGCCGCTCACCCCCAGCAACAAGCCTTCGCTGACAAACAGGCGGCGGATGCCGGCCTGACGCAGGCCCAGCGCGCGCAGGGTGCCGATTTCCACCGTGCGTTCCACCACCGCCATGCTCATAGTGTTGCCCACGGTAAACAGCACGATGGCGCCGATCAGCACCGCCACAAAACCGAGAATGGCGGCAAACATACCGGTGATCTGGCCGTACTGCGGGTTAAGGGTGGCAAAGTCCTGCACCACCAGCGGCTGGCTGCCGCCTTGCAGCAGCTGTGCCAGGCGGGCCCGCACCGCCGGCATGTCGCTGCTGTGCCGCAGCTGCAGCACGATGGCGCTGACCTGCGGCGCGCCCTGGCCGTACACCAGTTGCTGCGCCTGCGTCAGGTGCAGCTGCACGCTGATGTCGTCCAGCGCCTTCACGCCCTGCTGTTCGGCTTTCACCACCTGCAGGCTGGCCACATTGGGCGCACCACTGGCACGCGCCGCCAGCAGCTCGATCTGCACGCGGCCAAGGTTGGCCGCCGGCGCGGCAACCGGCAAGGCCGCCAGGTCGGCCGGCATGGCCTTGCCCTGCTGCGGCACCGGCAGCGGCTGCGGGCAGTCCTGCACCTGCAAGGGGCCGCACAGCTGCAGCACGCGTGCCACACCGGTGCCCACCACTGCGGCGTTGGGGGCGGTGCCGGTCAGCGCCACGCTGCGTTGCGGCAGGCCCACCATGCGGTAATCGTTCCATTGTTTCAGCCGGTTTTGCCCGGCCACGTCCACGCCTCGGCCGTACACGGTGCGCGACACGCCGGCGGCAAAGTTGCCGGCAATGCCGCCCAGGTCCAGCACCGGCGTTACCACTTGCAGCAGCGGCGCCAGTTGCGGGTCGGCCTGCAGGGTGTGCATCAACCGGGTGTAGTCACGAATGCCGTAGGCAGCCG
This sequence comes from Vogesella urethralis, assembly GCF_007644045.2. Classification (GTDB taxonomy): domain Bacteria; phylum Pseudomonadota; class Gammaproteobacteria; order Burkholderiales; family Chromobacteriaceae; genus Vogesella; species Vogesella urethralis. The sequence goes on along the minus strand of NZ_VMDW02000136.1, from coordinate 58,510 downwards.
GGTTGCCACTGCCGAACAGGAAGTAATCGCGATGCTGGATCTGCAAATGCCCGCTAGCGCGGACGAAGTCGGTTTCCAGGCCCAGGCGGATGTTGCGGTCGTAGCCGCCAAAGATCAGCACCGCCACCACGCCGACGATCATCGCCAGCAAGGTGGTGAGCGTGCGGCGGCGGTTGCGCACCAGGTTGCGTGCGGCCAACTGTAGCGTGTTCATGCGGCCTCCTTCACGGCGGCAGGCGCCTGCAGCTGGCCGTCGCGCAGCAGCACGGCGTGGTCGGCGGCTGCCAGCAGTTGGGCGTCGTGCGACGAGAACACAAAGCAGGTCTGGTACTGGCGCTGCATGTCGCGCATCAGCGCGATGATGGCGGCGCCGGTGTGGCTGTCCAGGTTTGCCGTGGGCTCGTCGGCTAGCACCAGCGCCGGGCGCAAGGCCAGCGCGCGGGCAATGGCCACCCGCTGGCGCTGGCCGCCGGACAGCTGGCCCGGCAGGTTGGCCGCACGCTCGGCCAGGCCTACCGCGTCCAGCAGCTCGGCGGCAAGGCGGCGGCGCTCGCTGGCGGCCACACCGGCCAGCAGCAGCGGGTATTCCACGTTTTCGCGCGCGGTCAGCACCGGCAGCAAGTTGAAATGCTGGAACACAAAGCCGATGTGGCGGGCGCGAAAATCGCTGAGGCGGTTGTCGTCCAGCGTATCCAGGCGCTGGCCGGCCACAACGACGTGGCCGCTGTCGGGGCGGTCCAGCCCGCCCAACAGATTGAGCAAGGTGGACTTGCCGCTGCCCGACGGGCCGCTGAGGACGGTAAAGGCGTTGGCCGCAATACGCAGGCTGACGCCGCGCAGCGCGGGGACTTCCACGCTACCCAGCCGGTAATGGCGGCTGAGGTCGACAACTTCGATGGCTGACATGATGCGCTCCGGTGACAGGAATGCTGCCAGCGTAGCCCTTTGCCTGGCCAGCAGTAGCCGCCTGCGACGAACGGTTGCCGCGCCGGATGAACGGGGCTTGCCGGCGACGAACGGCAGCGCGGCGCGACGAAAAATAACTTCCCCGGAAGTGACTTCTGCGGAAGTTTTGCCTACACTACGCGCCATGGACCAGATCGACCGCATCATTGCCGAATGGCAAGTGACCCAACCCTCGCTCGACACCACCCCATTGGCGGTGCTGGGGCGCATTGCGCGCCTGATGGGCTATTTCGAGCAGGTACGCGACAGCGTGCTGGCGCAACACCAGCTGAAGTACGGCGAGTTTGACGTACTGGTGACGCTGCGCCGCCAGGGCGCGCCGTACACGCTGAGCCCCACCCAGCTGTCGCAATCGCTGTTGCTGACCAGCGGCGGCATCAGCAAGCGCATCGACAAGCTGGAAAACGCCGGCCTGGTGGAGCGCCTGCCGGACGACGCCGACCGCCGCGGCGTGATGATCCGCCTGTCGCCGGCGGGCCTCGCCAAGGTAGACGCCGCGCTGACCCCGCATACCGACGCCCAGCTCGACCTGCTGGCGCACCTGCCCGCCGACGAACGGCAAGCGCTGGCCGCCCTGCTGCAACGCTGGCTGACCGCGCTGGAAAACCGCTAACCCGCTTTTGCTTGATAGATACCGTCAGGCTGCGCGCGGCCTGACGGCGCGTGCTGCCGATGGAGGAACACCCATGCCATCCCAGACACGCCTGCTTACCCTGCTCATCCTGCTATGCGGGTTGAACCTGCGCCCCATCCTGGCCGCCACCGGCCCGCTACTGGAGCCGCTGCGCGCGGCCACCGGCCTCAGCTTTGGCGGCGCCGCCCTGCTCACCACCCTGCCCGTGGCCATGATCGGCCTGTGCGCCTTTGCCCTGCCGCTGTTCCGCCGCTGGCTGGGCAGCAAGGGCGGCATTCTCAGCGGCGTGCTGCTGATTGGCGCCGCCTGCCTGCTGCGCCTGCTGCCGGACACCACCAGCCTGATGCTGTCGGCCGCACTGGCCGGCCTGGGCATTGCCATCGTGCAGGCGCTGGTGCCGGCGCTGATCAAGCAGCACGGCGGCCGCCATGTGTCGCTGATGATGGGCCTGTACGTTACCTCCATCATGGGCGGCGCCACGCTGGCCGCTGCCAGCACACCCTGGTTGGGCAGCGCGCTGGGCTGGAGCCAGGCGATGGCGCTGTGGGCGCTGCCGGCGGTGCTGGCCGCGCTGCTGTGGCAATGGCGCGCGCCGGCCGACTGCCAGCAGCACGCCGCCGTGCCCAGCCATATCGGCCGCATGTTCGGCCGCCGCCGTGCCTGGTCGCTGGCGCTGTACTTCGGCATCGGCACCGGCGTGTACGTGTGCACGCTGGCGTGGCTGGCGCCGTTCTTTGTGTTCCTCGGCTACAGCAGCCAACAAGCCGGCCTGATGCTGAGCTACATGACCGCGTTCGAGGTGGCCACCGGCCTGCTGCTGCCGTTGCTGGCTGCCCGCCACAGCGACGCCCGCCCGTGGCTGCTGGCTACGCTTGCGGCCAACCTGCTGGGTTTGGCCGGCCTGGCCTGGCTGCCGGGCCAGCACAGCCTGCTGTTTGTGGCGCTGCTGGGCGCCGGCATTGGCGGCCTGTTCCCGCTGACCATGATCCTTACCCTGCAGCACGCCGACGACCCGCACACCGCCGGCGACCTCACCGCCTTCGTGCAGGGCGTGGGCTACCTGCTGGCGGCGGTGGCGCCGTTTGCCGCCGGCTGGCTGCGCGATCTCACCGCCAGCTACGCGCTATCGTGGCAGATGCTGGCCGGCACCGTACTGCTGCTGTTACTGATGACGCTCAGCTACCACCCGGCGCGGCTGCGTAGCGCGCTGCAGGGCTAGTACCGAGCCCACGTTACAAGGCCCCGGCCCGCATAGTGCGGGCCGGGGCCTTGTGGCTTGTACAGGCTGCCTCAGCCCTGCCCTGCTGCGGCAAAGCGGTCGAACAGTGCCTGCAGGCGCCGCGTCTCGAAGCGCTTGCGCACGGTAATGGCGTAGAAGGTTTCCTCCACCCCCGGCACCGCGGCGTACAGCTGCAGCACGCCGCGGTCCAGCTCGTCTTTCACCACGATGGCCGGCAGCACCGCCAGCGAGCCGGAATCGCGCGCCAGTAGCCGCAGCATGGCCATGTCGTCCACCTCGGCGTGAATGCGCGGCTGGATGCCCAGCTGCTCGCACATCAGATCGAAACGCACGCGGATCTCGCTCTTGGCGCTAGGCACGATCAGCGGCTGCTGCGACAGCGTGGCCGCCAGATCCGGCGCCGTGTCGCCGTCGCGCGGCGGGCCCACCAGAAACACCGCCTGCCGGTCTAGCGTGCGGCAGCGCCACGGGTGCTTGTCGTCGGCAATCACCGGGCGGTTGCTCAGCACCACGTCCAGCTCGTAGCTGCCCAGCCGCGCCAGCAGGCTGTCCAGATCACCGGCTTCCAGTACCAGCTTTACCTCGCGGCTGGCCAGCACCGGCTGCAGGAAGTTTTCCAGGAAGTTGCGCGACAGCGTGGACACGCTGCCAATGCGCAGCGTGCTGCCGCGCCAGCCGTCGCCGTCGTGGGTGGCGGCCAGCAGCTCGTTGCCCAGCGAAAAGATGGCCTCGGCGTAGCGCATCACCTTCACGCCCATGTCGGTTAGCAGCAGCTTGCGCCCCTCGCGCAGAAACAGCGGCGTGCCCAGCTGCGCTTCCAGCTGGCGGATCTGCGACGACAGCGCCGACTGCGAGATATGCAGGCGCTCGGCGGCGCGCGTCAGATGGCCTTCGCTGGCCACCGACCAGAAGTAGTACAGGTGATGAAAGTTGAGTCGATTTATCATTCTGTTTAACCGAACAATTACAGCGTTTTAATGTATTTTACCGAACGCTTTTTTGCGTGCACAGTGCGGGCTATCGATTTTCGGGACGTTTTCCATGTCTGCACTGCTTGTTTCACATCATCTGCTGGCCGTGCTGTGGCTGCTGCCGGCGCTGCTACCGCTGGCCGACACCCGGCGCTGGCAGCTGGCCACCGCCTGCGGCTGGGCCGGCAGCGCGCTGGCGCTGGGCCTGCTGCTGTACGGCGATAGCGTGGCCGCGCCGCTGTTCCAGTTGCTGATCCAGCTGCTGGCCTGGGTGGTGCTGCGCTTTGCCCGCCGCTACCTGCAGGGCGAGCCCGGCCAGATGCGCTTTCTGCGCGCCGCCGGCTGGCTGCTGGCCGGCGCCACGCTGGTGGTGGCCAGCCACGACTGGCTGACGCTGCTGGCCGGCTGGGCGATCACCAGCCGCGCGCTGCACACGCTGCTTACCTACTACCCCGACCGGCCGCAGGCGCTGCTGGCGGCGCGGCGCGAGGCGCTGGCCAGCCGGCTGGCAGAAGGCACGCTGCTGCTGGCCGCGCTGCTGATGGTGGCCAGCACCGGTTCGCTGCTGCTGGCCGACGCCGGCACCGCGCTACACGGTGCGGCCAACCTGGTGCGCGGCGCGGCGGCCTTGCTGGTGGTGCTGGGCGTGGTGATCAAGACCGCACTGCTGCCGTTCCACGGCTGGCTGACGCAGGTGATGGAGGCGCCAACGCCGGTGTCGGCCTTCCTGCACGCCGGTGTGGTGAACCTGTCCGGCGTGGTGCTGATCAAGCTGGCCGACCTGTGGCAAGCGGTGCCGGCGGCAGCCATGCTGCTGACGGTCTGGGGTGCGCTCACCGCCGCGCTGGCCAGCTGGGTGATGCTGACGCGCATCAGCATCAAGCTGCGGCTGGCGTGGTCCACCTGCGCGCAGATGGGCTTCATGGTGCTGGAGTGCGGCCTGGGCCTGTACTCGCTGGCGCTGCTGCACCTGGCCGCGCACTCGGTCTACAAGGCGCACGCCTTTCTGAGCTCCGGCAACCAGGTGCGGCACAGCATCCAGCACCCGGCCATGGCAGAGCCGCGCGCGCCGTGGCGCCACCTGCTGCAAGGCGCCGCCGGCGTGGCCGCGCTGCTGGCCAGCATTGCGCTGTGGCACACGCTGGCGGGCGAGGTACCGGCACCGCCGCTGCTGCTGACCGCCATCATCGGCCTGGGGCTGGCGCCGCTATTCGGCAGCCTGGCCGGCGCCGGTGCCGCGCTGCTGCTGTGCCAGCTCTATCTGTTGCTGCACACCGTGTTTGCCGGCCTGCAAGGCGACGCCGCGCACGCCTTCGTGTGGCTGCAATGGCTGCTGGCCGCCGCGTTTGCCGCGCTGTACCTGCTGCAAGGCTGGCTGCAGTGGCAACCGCACCACCCGCTGTCGCGCCGTCTGTACGCGCTGGCCTTCGGCGGTTTGTATCTTGATGAATGGTGGACGCGCCGCAGCCAGGCGCTGGCCCACTACCTTACCCCCGCAGGAGCACGCCATGACTGACCGCTTCCCGCCAGGCCACGCCACACTGGTGCAGGCCGAGGCCCTCCACGACGCGCTGGGCCGCATCGCCCCGGCCTGGCCGCTGGACAGCCAGTTGGCCAGCTCGCCGTACTGGGGGCTGCAGCAGCGTTCCTTTGCCGACGCAGCCGGCCTGCTGCAGCAGTTGGCCGCCAGCCCGCTGCACATGCCGCTGGCGCATTACCGCAGCCAGCTGCAACAGGGCGAGCTCACGCTGGCCCACCTGCAAGCCGCACTGGACGACTACGGTGTCGCCGCCAGCGCCAGCGCGTGGCTGGCCAGCCAGCACGATGCGCCCGCCGCCGCCCCGCTGCCCCTGCAAAGCGCGCTGCGCGGCGACGGCGCCGGCCACCACGGCCTGCAGGACTGGCGCAGCGTCATCGTGCAGCAGGTAAGCCAGTTTTGCGCCGCCTGGTTCGACCGCCACCAGGCCGAATGGCAGCCGGACCGCCAGCGCTGCCTGTACCAGGCGTGGCGCGACGACATGGCGCTGCAGCCGGTGCCCACGCCGGATAACGCCCTGGCCACCCGCATCCGCCGCGACATCGGCGCGCTGCCGGCCAACGCCGACAGCATGGTGGCGCTGGCGCTGGCACAGCTGCAACCGGGCAGCACCTGGCTGGCCGACTGGCTGCACGCGCTGCTGCTGCGCAACGGCGGCTGGGCCGCATGGTGCCGCTACCTGGGCTGGCAACAGCAACTGCAAGGCGGCGACGAGCGCAGCCTGCACGGGCTGCTGGCCATCCAGCTGGCGTGGGAGTGCCTGCTGGACGACGGCCAGCGTCACGCCGGCACCGTATGGCAGCGCTGGCAACAACAGTGGGACAGCGCCTTTGCCGCGCCGGCCACGCTGCCGGCCGGGCTGATCTGGCAACGCGCCGCCGAGCACGCCACCCATCGCCCGCTGCTGCAACAGTTGGCCACTGCCAGCCGCCAGCCGGCCACCGCGCCGGCGGCCAAGCCCGGCCGCGTGCACGCCGTGTTCTGTATCGACGTGCGTTCCGAGGCCATGCGCCGCGCGCTGGAGCAACAGCTACCCGGCTGCAGCAGCAGCGGCTTTGCCGGCTTCTTCGGCCTGCCGCTGGCCATCCACGGTGGCGATGCTGCCGGCCAGGCCCGCCTGCCCGGCTTGCTGGCGCCGCAATGGGACGCCACCTTGCCGGCCGCGCCGGCACGGCTGGACAGCTGGCAGCATTTCGAACGCGCGCCGCTGTCGTCGTTCACGCTGGTGGAAAGCACCGGCCTGGCCAAGCTGGGCAAGCTGCTGCGCAAGAGTTGGCCGCGCCGCGCCGCCGCCCGCCTGAGCCAGCTGGACCCGTGGCTGGCGCGCGACGCCGACGCCGCCCGCCTGGCCGCCGCGCCCGACCTCGACACCGTCTGCCAGCAACTGTTGCGCCTGCTGCCGGCGATGGGGCTGGGCACGCCGCTGCCCGACACCGTGCTGCTGGTGGGCCACGCCAGCCACAGCAGCAACAACCCGCACGCGTCCAGCCTGCAATGCGGTGCCTGCGGCGGCCACGGTGGCCACCTGCACGTGCTGCTGCTGGCCGGCTGGCTGAACCGTGACGACGTCCGCCAGCAGTTGGCCGCACACGGCTACGCCATCCCGCCGCTGACGGTGTTCCTGCCGGCGCTGCACCTGACGCACAGCGACGAGCTGCAGCTGCTGCCGCTGGCCGACCCGGCACCGCTGCTGGCCGAACGCGCCAGCGCGCTGGCCCCACTGCTAGCCGCCGCCGGTGGCAGCGCCCGCCGCGAACGCGCCCGCCAGCAAGGCGAAGCCATACCCGCGCACGACCCGCTGCCGCTACTGCGCGAGCGCGGCCACCACTGGGCCGAAACGCGGCCGGAATGGGGGCTGGCCAACAACGCCTTCTTCATCGCCGCACCGCGCGCCCTCACCCGGCAGCTGGACCTGGGCGGCCGCGCCTTCCTGCAGGAATACCACTGGCAGCAAGACCCCGACGGCGACACGCTGGCCGGCATCCTGGCCGGGCCGCTGGTGGTGGCGCACTGGATCAACATGCAGTACTTCGCCGCGGTGGCCGACCCGCTGCGCTTCGGCAGCGGCAACAAGGTGCTGCATAACGTGGTGGGCGGCCGTATCGGCGTGTTCGAGGGCAATAGCGGCGATCTGCGTATCGGCCTGTCGCAGCAATCGGTACACGACGGCACCCGCTGGCGGCACCAGGCGCTACGGCTGGCGGCCTGCATTGCCGCGCCGGCCGGGCATATCGATGGCGTGCTGGCGCGGCAGCCGCAGCTGGCCCGCCTGGTGGCCGGCGGCTGGCTGCACCTGTACGCCGTGCACGATGGCCGGCTGCAGCGCAAGCACGGCGACGGGTGGCAACATGACTGAACGCGCCACCCTGCTCACCCGCCACGGCAAGGCCGCTGTCATCGCCCCGGCGCTGGCGGCCATCGGCTGGCAGGTGACGGTGTACGACGGTTTCGACACCGACAGCCTGGGCACCTTCAGCCGCGACATCCCGCGCCACGGCAGCCAGCGCGACGCCGCGCTGTACAAGGCGCAGCTGGCCTGCCAGCTGGGCGGCAGCCGCTACGGCCTGGGCAGCGAAGGCAGCGCCGGTGCCGACCCGTGGCTGGGCAGCCTGCCGTGGGGGCGCGAGCTGATCGTGTGCTGGGACGCCGAACGCGGCTACGCCATCGAAGCCTGGGCCGACGGACCGGCGCCGTGGTACCGGCGCTGGGCGCTGGCCGACGCCGCCGCGCTGGCACCCGCCCTGCAGCAGGCCGGCCACCCCGCTACCGGCGTGATGCTGCAACTGCCGGGCGACGCCGGCTGGCTGAAAGACGCCGATGCCGCCACGCTGCAGCAGGCGCTGGATGCGGCCAACCTGGCCAGCCCGGCGCGGCTGGAAACCGACCTGCGCGCGCACCGCAACCCGGGCCGCATGGCGCTGATCGGCCGCTGCGCCGAGGCCCTGGCCAGCCGCCTAGCCAGCCACTGCCCGCAATGCCACGCCCCCGGCTGGCACGCCGCTCGCCCGCTAGCGGGTGCCGCGTGCGCCGACTGCGGCGCGCCAACAACCCGGCCACGCGCCTGGCAGTGGGCCTGCCCCTGCTGCGGCCATCACCATCAGCAACCCTGCACCGAGCCGGCGTCGCCGGCACAGTGCAATTTATGCAACCCTTGAGTAGCAAACCATGCAATACCTGACCGATTCCGCCGCCGACCTCGACACCGCAGCCCAGCTGCTGGCTGCCGGCTTGCAGGTGGCCATTCCTACCGAAACCGTGTACGGCCTGGCCGCCGTGGCCGACCAGCCCGACGCCGTGCGCGGCATTTTCAGCGCCAAGGGCCGCCCGGCCGACCACCCGCTGATCGTGCACTTGCCGCAGCTGGACCACCTCACCCGCTGGGCGAGCGACATTCCGCCGCTGGCGTACACGCTGGCCGAACGCTTCTGGCCCGGCCCGCTGACGCTGGTGCTGAAGGCCGCCCCCGGCGTATCGCCGCTGGTGAACGGCGGCCAAAGCACGGTGGCCGTGCGCTGGTCGTCGCACCCGGCGCTGCAGGGCATCCTGGGCCGGTTGGGCCGCGCCATCGTGGCGCCGTCGGCCAACCCGTTCGGCCAGATCAGCCCCACCAGCGCCGCGCACGTGCAGCAGCACATGCAGGGCCACATCGCCGCCGTGGTAGACGGCGGGCCGAGCACGCTGGGTATTGAATCCACCATTCTCGACCTGTCCGGCGCGCAGCCCACCATCCTGCGCCCCGGCAGCATCAGCGCCGAGCAGCTGGCGCCGCTGCTACAGGTCGCCCGCCGCCTGGCGCCGGACGCGCCGCGTGTGCCCGGCGCCCTGGCCTCGCACTACGCACCGCGCACGCCGTGCTTTAGCGTCAGCGCCAGCGCGCTGGCAGGGTTGGCCGCAGTGCTGCCGCAGTGCGCCGTCATCCACCACGGCACGCCGCTGGCCAGCGCCGGCTGGCAACGCTGCCTGCCGGCCGATGCCGACGGCTACGCCAGCCAGCTGTACGACGCGCTGCACGAGGCCGACCGCAGCGGCTGCGCCCGCATTCTGGTGCTGCAGCCGCCGGCCGACAGCGCCTGGGACGCGGTGCGCGATCGCCTGCAACGCGCCAGCCAGCCGTGGGCAGACCAGGCGGATCAGCCGCGCCCCTGAGCCGGACGCAAGCCCGGTGGCAGCAAGCTGGCCAGCTGGGCTTGCCAGTCCACGCTGTCCAGCACGTTTTTCACCCACAAGCCCAGCTCGGTATCGCCACCGATATCGATGCGGCGCTGGAAAAACAGCGTGTCCGGGTCTTCCTGCCGCCGCAGCAGCGCCAGGTGGTCGGCCAAGTCGGCGTGCAGGAAGAAATCCGGCGCCGCCACCGCTGCGCAGGCGCGAAAAGCCCGGCCGTCGTGGCGCAATGACAGCGCCAGCCCGGCGTCGCGCACCCCGATCAGGAAAGTGCGCTGCTGCAGCATGGGGTCGGCCAGCGGAATCAGGCCGCGCCAGCCCATCAGGTTCAGTGCCCGCGCCAGCACCTGGCTGGCGGCGGTATCGGGGCAGGCCCGCAGCAGGCGGGCGGCCAACTTGCCCAGGCGGGGGTCAATGGCAGTCATGGTGTGCTCCGTACTGTTGCATGCCGGGCTGGCCATGCCAGAACCCGTTGACCAATGGGGCCGGCGCCAGGCCAACCAGTGCTTCGCCGGCCGGCTCGCCGCGCAGACGGGCGGCGGCCCATTGCACTACCGCGCCAAAGTGCTGGCTGTGCGGGCTGAGGCGGATGGCCGTCACCCCCAGCGCCGGCAAGGTGTGCAGCTCGTCCAGCAGGCTGTGGCAGGCGGCCGACTGCGTCTGGGTACCGTTGATCTGCAAAAAGCCCTGCTGCTCGCGGGTGCGCAGCGGCATGCCATCAGGGTGCGCCAGGCAACGGAATTCGCAGCTGTCCTTGTTCAGCCCTGCGTGGCGGGCGGTAAAACAACGCGACGAGAACGCCAGCGGCATCCGCCCCCAGGCAAACACTTCGGTATCCAGCTGCGGCAAGGTGCCGGCAATGGCCTGCACCCGCTGCGCCGGCATTTCCAGTGGCGGCACCCAGCGCTGCGCCCCCCAACGCTGGTACAGCGCCAGCGTGGCGGCGTTGTAAATGTTGAGGTGCGGGCCGGCCACAAACGGCAGCCCGCGTTGCTGCAGCAGGCCGACGGCGCCGGTATCGTTGGCTTCCACCAGAACGCCGGCACCATCCAGCAGCCGGCGCAGGCGCTTGAGGTCGGACTCGCTCTCCAGCAAGCCCTGGCTGGACAGCACCGCCTGCTTGCCGGCGGCCTGCAGGTCGGCGGCCAGGCCCAGCCAGTCGTCCACCCGCAGCTGCTGGCGGCGCGAGCACACCACTTCGCCCAGATAGACGCGGTCCACCGGCCAGTCGGCCACGTCGGCATAAAAGCGCATCACCTCGTCGCGCGGCCAGAAATACAGCACGGGGCCGATGGCCAGCTGTAGTGGTAATGCGGTATGTCGGCTTACTTCCATGGTCTGCTGTACGCCCCCAGTGTCACTTGTTGTCCTTCGGAAACCCGGCCCAGTTGCTGCATCAGCGCGGCTGGCGGCTGCCAGCCGGGCCGGTGCGCCTCGTCCAGCGCCTGGCGCAGCGTGCGCGTTACCTGCGCCACGTAGGCCGGGCTGCGTTGCCGCCCTTCTACCTTGATGGCCGCCACGCCCATGTCGATCAGCCTTGGCAGCAAGGGCAGCACATTAAGGCTGGTGGGCTCTTCCAGCGCGTAGCCCAGGCTGTCGCCCACGTGAAAGCGCCCCTTGCACAGCGTGGGGTAGCCACGCGGCTCGTCGTGGGCAAAATCGTCGATCAGCACCCCGTTCAGCCGTGCCTCTGTGCCGCGGGCGTGCGGCAGCCAGCGTACGTGGCGGGCCGGCGAGCACACGCCGTGGGTATTGGGCGACTCGCCGGTAGCGTAGCTGGACAGGTGGCAACGCCCTTCGGCCATCACGCACAGGCTGCCAAAGCCGAACACCTCGATTTCCACCGTGGTACCGGCCATCACCTGCGCCACCTGCTCCAGGCTGAGCACGCGCGGCAGCACCGCGCGCTGCACGCCGAACATGCGCTGCGCAAGGTTGATGGCTTCGTAATTGCTGGCCGAGCCTTGCACCGACAGATGCAGGCGCAGCTGCGGGTGGCGCTGGCTGGCGTAATCGAGCAGGCCGAAATCGGCCAGGATCACCGCGTCCACCGCCAGCGCTGCCGCCTCGTCCACCGCCGCGCGCCAGCGGGCTTCTTCGCCGGCCTGGGCAAAGGTATTGATGGCCAGCAGCACCTTTACCCCGCGCTGGCGGGCGTAGCGCAGGCCTTCGCGGGCGCTGGCGGCGTCAAAGTTGAGCCCGGCGAAATGGCGGGCGTTGGTGTCGTTGTTCAAGCCCAGGTAGACGCAGTCGGCACCGTGATCGACGGCGGCCTTCAGGGCGGGCAGGTTGCCGGCCGGACAGACCAGCTCTGGTAGCTGCATGGTGTAACCCTCCGTTCAAGACCGGGCGACCTTACGCGGCAGCGGCCCGCCACGGCCTTGCCCCAGATCAAGGCTTTCCGGCCGCCACCCGGGGCGGTACACCGTGGCTTGATGGCGATCAAGAAAACAATATCTTGAGATATACACACGAAAAACAACTAGATATTGTTTCGCCATCGCTTCAGGAGGTATGCAAAATGCATTCAACACCCCTCGCCGCCGGCCACGTGGACGCCGTGAGCACCGTGCGGGAATACCTGAGCCGCGCCGACTGGCGGGTACAGGCCAACGCCAACCAGGGCTACAGCCTGGGCGGCATGATCCTCAACATGGCGGGCAAGCTCAGCGCCGAATACTGGCTGAACGCCGTGTTCAGCGCCGACGCCGCCCAGGCCCACCGCCACGGCGACCTGCACATCCACGACCTGGACATGCTGTCCGGCTACTGCGCCGGCTGGTCGCTGCGCACGCTGCTGCAGCTGGGGTTTTCCGGCGTGGGCGGCAAGGTGGAATCGGCACCGCCGCGCCACCTGTCCAGCGCCTGCGGCCAGATCGTCAACTTTCTGGGCACGCTGCAGAACGAGTGGGCCGGCGCGCAGGCGTTCAGCTCGTTCGACACCTACCTGGCACCGTTCATCCGCAAGGACGGGCTGGGCTACCCGCAGGTGCGGCAGTGCCTGCAGGAGCTGGTGTACAACCTGAACGTCCCCAGCCGCTGGGGCACGCAAACACCGTTCACCAACCTCACCTTCGACTGGGTCTGCCCCGACGACCTGCGCGAGCAGATTCCGGTGATCGGCGGCGAGGACATGCCGTTCCGCTACGGCGACTGCGCCGCCGAGATGGCCATGATCAACCGCGCCTTCATCGAGGTGATGCTGGCCGGCGACGCCCGTGGCCGCGCGTTTACCTTCCCCATCCCCACCTACAACATCACCCGCGATTTCGACTGGTACGGCCCCAACACCGAGCAGCTGTTTGCCATGACCGCCAAGTACGGCCTGCCCTACTTCCAGAACTTCGTGAACTCCGACCTGCAGCCGCACATGGTGCGCAGCATGTGCTGCCGCCTGCAGCTGGACCTGCGCGAGCTGGCCAAGCGTGGTAACGGCCTGTTCGGCAGCGCCGAGCAAACCGGGTCGGTGGGTGTGGTGACCGTCAACTGCGCGCGGCTGGGTTACCTGCACGCCGGCGACGAAGCCGCGCTGCTGGCCGCCACCGACCGCCTGCTGGCGCTGGGCAGCCAGGTGCTGGAAGCGCGCCGCCGCGTGGTGCAACAGCACATCGACGCCGGGCTGTACCCGTACACCAAGCATTACCTGGGCAGCCTGCGCAACCACTTCTCCACGCTGGGGGTAAACGGCATCAACGAGATGATCCGCAACTTCAGCGCCGGGCAAGACGACATCAGCAGCGACAGCGGCCATGCCTTTGCCTGCCGCTACCTGGACCATATCCGCCAGCGCATCGTGGCCATCCAGCACGACACCGGCCACCTGTACAACCTGGAAGCCACGCCGGCCGAAGGCACCACCTACCGCTTTGCCCGCGAAGACCGCAAGCGCTACCCCGGCATATTGCAGGCCGGCAGCGCCGACAAGCCGTACTACACCAACTCCAGCCAGCTGCCGGTAGGCCACACCGACGACCCGTTTGCCGCGCTGGCGCACCAGGAGGCGCTGCAATCGCGCTATACCGGCGGCACCGTGCTGCACCTGTACATGACCGAGGCGGTGTCCAGCGCCGACGCCTGCCGCCAGCTGGTGCGGCGGGCGCTGGAAAACTTCCGCCTGCCCTACATCACCATCACCCCCACGTTTTCCATCTGCCCGCAACACGGCTATCTGTCCGGCCGCCACGAATTCTGCCCGCGCTGCGACGCCGAGCTGCTGGCGCGCCAGACCGCCGCTGCGGCCAACCCTGAAGGAGCCATCGCATGACCCAGCCTATCCCCGACACCCCCCGCCCGCAACTGGACGACAGCGAACGCACCCGCTGCGAAATCTGGACCCGCGTGATGGGCTACCACCGCCCGGTAGCCTCGTTCAATACCGGCAAACAAGGCGAATTCGATGAACGCCGCCACTTCGACGAACCCGGACGCCGCTAGCGCGCGGCTGGGCGGCTGGCAGCCGTTTTCGGCCTGCGATTGGCCGGGGCGGCTGTGTGCGGTGGTGTTTCTGGCCGGCTGCCCGTGGCGCTGCGGCTATTGCCACAACCCGCACCTGCTGACGCGGCAAGCCGGCAGCGCCGACTGGCCGCGCTTTCTGGCTTGGCTCTCGCAGCGGCGCGGCCTGCTGGACGGGGTGGTGTTTTCCGGCGGCGAACCGCTGCAGGAGCCGGCCCTGCCGCAGTTGCTGGCTGCGGTACGGTCTATGGGCTTTGCCACCGGCCTGCACACCGGCGGCAGCCACCCGCCAAGGTTGGCCGCCGTCTTGCCGCTGCTGGACTGGGTAGGGCTGGATATCAAGACACTGCCGCCGCACTACGCGGCGCTGACCGGCGTGGCCGGCAGCGGCCAGCGCGTGCAGCACAGCCTGTCGCTACTGCAAGCCAGCGGCGTGGCGTTTGAATGCCGCAGCAGCATCCACCCGCAGTGGCACACGCCGCGCACCTTGCAACGCATGGCGGCGTGGCTGGCCGGCCGTGGCGTACGGCATTACCACTGGCAGCTGCTGCGGCCGCCGCCGGAGGCGACGGCCCACTGGCAGCCTGCGCCACCCGGCTGGCCCGGCGCGGCGCTGCTGGCCGACACCGCCGCCCGCTTTGACAACTTCAGCCTGCGGGGCGGCTAGCGCCGGCCCCTGCTCAGGCGTGGCCGTCCTGCTGCAGGCCGGCCACATCGCACAACACGATGTCGCGGCCCTGCACGTCGATCAGGCCTTCGTCTGCCAGCTGGTGCAGCATGCGCGAGAAGGTTTCCGGGGTGAGATTGAGGCGGGAAGCGATCAGGTTCTTGTTGACCGGCAGGTGTACCACGGTGCCGTCGGCCTGCGCCGGCGCCTGCTGCAGCAGATAGCTGGCCACGCGCTGGCGCGAGCTTTCCACCGAGTAGCGTTCCACGTCGCGCACCATGCTGTGCAAGCGCAGCGACAAGCCGGCCAGCATGCGGCGGGCAAAACCGGGGTCGGTGGCCAACGCACCCATGATGACGTCGGCACTGACGTGCAGCAGCAGGCCGTCTTCCAGGAACTGCGCCATCACCGGGCACGGCCGGTTCAGGAACATCACTGCCTCGGCAAAGCTCTGCCCGGGGTGCAGGATTTCCATCACCTTTTCCTGGCCGTTCTGCGCCGTCAGCGCCAGCTTGACCTTGCCGAACACCACCACGTACATGCCGTCGCAAGGGTCGCCCTTCTGGAAAATCACCTGCCCCTTCTGGCCGCGCACCTCGCGGGTGCCCGGCACCAGTGCGGCGCGCTGCGCCGGCGACAATTGCTGGAACAGCGGCTGGTGCTGCAGGAAGGCACCGACGTCGATCTGGCTCATGATGTGGCCCCCACAAGACAAAGCGGCAGCCTAGCGCAGGCGGCCACCATCGCGGCATCGGCCAGAAGACCTAGACCGAAAAGCCGGAGCACGCCGCAGCCCCGAGGCGGCCAACAGACGGCACCTTGGCCGCTACGCTAATGGCTGGTGCCGTCCGAGCGGTTGATCTTGTTGTAAACGTTGTATTTGCCGATCGGCTTGTTCATCGGCAGGCTGGCCACCTCGGCCAGGGTGCCGGCGTCCAGCACCACCAGCTCGCCCGGGCTTTCCATGATGCTCAGCAGAACGTAGCGGCCATCGCGGGTGAACTCGACGTGGGCGTTGGTCTTGCCGGGGCGCACGCTCAGGGTTTTCACCAGCTGCAAGGTGCGCTTGTCGATGATGCCCAGCGTGTCCTTGCGCGGCGACATCATGGCGTCCACCCAGGCGTAGGGCGAATTTTCGTGGCTGCGCAGAAAAAAACCCGGCCCCGGTGTGGCAATCTGGCTCACCAGCTGCCAACGGTACATGTCGATCACCGTTACCTTGCCGCCTTTCAGGTTGGGCGTGGCCATCAGGCGCTGGCCGTCGCGCTCGAAGGTAATGCCCGAACCCAGGTGCGGCATGCCGTCCAGCACCAGGTCGGCCACTTTCACGCCGGTATCCAGCTGGATGACCTCGGCGCGGCCCTCGCGCGACGCCGCCATCACGTGGCGGTAAGCCGGGTCGAAAAAGAAGTCGTCCAGCACCATGTCCAGCGCGGTGACACGCGGCTGCAGGAAACCCGGCAGCGCCACACCCTCGCCCATGCGGTAGTCGTGCACCATACCGGGGTAGACCGGCGCCGCCTGCGGGTTGTAGCTGATCTCCCATAATTCGGCGCTGTCTTTCAGCGCCACGATAAAGCTCTGCCGCGGCGCGGCATCGTACACCGCCGACACCCGTGACAGCCGGCCGTGGCGGTCGCTTACCGGCCAGGTCTGGCGCGGCGTCAGGCCGTGTGCGTCCAGCAGCACCAGCGTTTCCGGCAGCGTATTGCCGGCCAGCACCCAGCGCCCGTCGGCCGATACCGCCAGGTTGCGCGTATTCAGGCCGACGCGGATTTCGGCCACCATGCGCTGGCTGTACAGGTCGTACTGGCTGACCCAGCCGTCGCGGCTGGCGAAGTAGACAAAGCGGCCGTCGGGCGAAAACTTGGGCCCGCCGTGCAGGGCAAAGCGGCTCTGGAAGCGTGCCAGCCGCGTGAAGTGGTCGCCGTCCACCACCGACACATGGTGATCGCCCGCCTCCACCACCACAAACAGGTTATGCGGGTCTACCCCGGCCGGCAGCTGCGCGCTGGCGGGCAGGCTGGCTTCTGCCACGTACTGCACGCGGGACGCGGCCATGTCGGCGGCCGTCCACTGCGGCGGCTGGGCCGGGGCAGTAGCCAGCCAGGCGGCCAGCTGCGCCAGTTCGGCGTCGTCGATACGGCCAGCAAACGCCGGCATCTGGGTAGCGGCCCGCCCATCGCGCAGTATGGCCAGGACCTCGCCCGGCTTCAGCCGCTCCAGGCTTTGCAGCAGCAGCGCCGGGCCCATGCCGCCCAGCCGGTCGGCACCGTGGCAGGCCTGGCAATGCTGGTCGTACAGCGCAGCGGCGCGGGCGCCCGTGGCAGGCGTGGCCGGGCTGGCTGCCCACAGTGGCGCAGCCAGCAGCCAGGCTAGCGTGGCGGCAAGGTGGCGGGCGCTCATGATTGCACCTCGCGTTGCAGCGTGAGCGGCCGTTGCCACGGCGACAGCGCTGGCAGCGGGTAGGCGCCGTCGGGCACGCCGATTTCGGCATCGTGCAGGTAGCAGCCGGGGTCGGCCTGCCAGAAATCGCCGCTCAGCTCCCAGGCGCGGATGCGGGTATTGCCGTTGCAGATGGCCAGGTGCCGGCACGCCCCGCAGCGCCCCGCCACCGGCCGCGGCCGTTGCCGCAGCCCGGCCAGCAAGGGGTTGGCCGCGTCGGCCCAGATGGCCGAAAACGGCCGCTGCCGCACATTGCCCAGCGACACTTTCCACCACATGGTGTCCGGGTGCACATTGCCCAGGTTATCGATATTGGCCACCCCTACGCCGCTGGCGTTACCGCCCCATTGCTGCAGGCGGGCCGCCAATGCATCCGCTTGTAGCGGATAGTGCCGGCGCGCCCACTGCAGCAGGTAGACGGCATCGGCGTCGTTGTTGCCGGTAACGAAATCCTTTTGCCGCCCGGCGCGCACGTGGCCCAGCGCGGCGTCGATCAGCAAGTCCAGCGCCCAGCGGGTACGCTGGTGGCGCGCGTCGCCGTCGCGGTGCTTGTTGCCACGGCCGGCGTAATTGAGGTGCGAAAAGTAGAACTTGTCGATGCCTTCGTCGGCCACCAGCTGCAGCAACGCCGGCAGGTCGTGGGCATTGCCTTCGGTCATGGTGTAGCGCACACCCACCTTCATGCCAGCATCGCGCAGCAGGCGGATAGCCGCTAGTGAGCGGTCGTAAGCCCCTGCCAGCCGCCGGAAGTGGTCGTGGGTGGCGCCAATGCCATCCAGGCTGACGCCAACGTAGTCGTAGCCCGTTTCGGCAATGCGGCCAACGTTGGCCGCGTCCACCAGCGTACCGTTGCTGGACAAGCCCACGTAGAAGCCCATCGCCTTGGCGCGCTGCCCCAGCTGGTGAATGGCCGGGTGCAGCAGCGGTTCGCCACCGCTGAGAATCAGCACCGACACGCCACAGGCTTTCAGGTCGTCCATTACCGCGTACAGCTCGTCCAGCGACAGCTCGCCGGCAAAGTCGCGGTCGGCGCTGGTGGCGTAGCAGTGCTGGCAGGTAAGGTTGCAACGGCGCAGCAGGTTCCAGATCACCACCGGGCCGGCCGGGCGGCGCGCCGGCGGCAAGGGGGCGGGATGCAACAAAGTATGCAGGTAATGGCTGAGGCGCAGCATGGCAGGCTCCGCGGATGACAATGGCCTCATGCTCTGCCTGGCGGGGTGCCGGCTCCTTGATGGCTATCAAGCCTTTCCGGACCGGTGCCCAGCCGTGCGGCCAGGCCGGGCACCTACCCTACACCCGCAAGCCGGTCTTCTTGAGGATACGGCTCGAAAACAGCACCTGATGGTCGCCACAGGCCGCGCCCAACAAGCAGCGCAGCCGGTTTACCGTGGCCGTCACCTGCGCGTGGCTGGCGCCGTGGCACATGGCAAACAGGTTGTAGCGCCAGGACGGCAGCTGCCGCGCGCGGCGGTAACAATGGCTGACCTCCGGCTGCGCCCCCAGCAGTGTGCCCAGTGCGTCCACCGCCGCGTCGTCCACATCGAACACCGCCATGCCGTTGGCGCCATAGCCCAGCGCGTAGTGGTTGGGCACCACGCCGATACGGCGGATCACCCCGCCCGCCAGCAAGGCTGCCAGCCGCCGGCAGGCCTCGCCCGGCGCCAGCTGGCAGCCGGCCTCCAGCGCTGCCCACGGCGCGTCCAGCAGCGGCAAGCCGGCCTGGGTGGCGCGAATCAGCCGCCAGTCGGCGTCGTCCAGCACCGGCGGTGGCGTGTCGGTAACGGTGGCCGCCTGCCGCCCTACCGCGCTGTCGCCGCCGGGCAGCAACTGCATGCCCACGTAGTACTCGCGCAGCTTGGGAAAGCCATACACCGGCAAGCCGGTGTCGGCCTGGATGCGGGCCATCGCCTCGGCCAGGTCCGCCTGACTGGTGGTAGCCAACACGAACCACATATTCAACGCGTGCTCGCGCCGGTAGTTGTGCGCCACCGCCGGCAGGGCGTTGACCTGCGCCGCCACCGCGTCGTAGCGCGCTTCGGGCACCGCCAGCGCCGCCAGCAGGAAGCAGCCGCCCATGCGTTCTATCTGGTACAAGGGGCCGAAACGGGTCAGCACCCCGCGTTGCAACAGTGCGGCCAGGCGTTGTTGCAGTTGGCTGCCGCTGAGGCCCCAGCGCTGGCCGGCTACCTCGTACGGGGCATCCTGCAACGGAAAGCCGCCCTGCAAGCCGGCGATGATGGCCGCGTCCAGCGCGTCCAGTGCCAATGGAGAAGTCATGGGGTCAGCAGCCCTTGCTGGTAGCGCGCACCGCGCTGGGTATAACGACGGGTAGACAGCAGCATGGCCGACGGCATGGCGTGCAAGCCGTAATCGGCGTTCAGCCGCCGGTAGTGTGCCGCCGCCTCGTCGCTACTGCGGGCGTGCACCATGCAGAACAGGTTGTACGGCCAGTGCGCCCCCTGCGGTGGGCGGGCGTAGCACAGGGTGACGGCAGCATCGGCGGCCAGTTGCGTGCCGATGGCGTCGCGTTGCGCGGCAGGCACTTGCCATACGCACATGGCGTTGGCGTGGTAGCCCAGTTCGCGGTGGCGCAGCACAAAGCCGAAACGGCGGATCACGCCGTCGTCCAGCCACTGCTGCAGGCGCTGGCGCACATGCAGTTCGGACAGCCCGCTGGCAGCGGCCAGGGCCAGAAACGGCTGCGGCTGCAGCGGCAAGCCCGGCCCCAGTGCCGCCAGCAGGCGCTGGTCGCTTGCCGCCAGCTGCGGCACGCGCTGCGCTGCCGGCAAGCGCGCACGCCGCGGCGGGCCGTGGCGGCCCAGCGCAAAACCCAGGTCGATGTGGTACTCGCGCTGCAGCGGCAGGTCCAGCGGCGTCAGGCCGGTCACGCTGGCGATGCGTGCCAGCGCAGCGTCCAGCGCCGGGCGGCTATCGGCAGCCAGCACGAACCACAGGTTGTAATGGTGATCGCGCGCGTAGTTGTGGTTGACCTCGGGCTGGGCGCTGACCAGCGCGGCCACCGCGTCCAGCTGCGCCGGCGGCACCGCCAGCGCGGCCAGCGTACTGGCGCCCACGGTATTGGGGGCAAACACGGCCCCCAGCCGGGCCAGCAGGCCTTGCTGCTGCACCAGACGCAGGCGCAACAGCAGTTGGGCTTCGCTGAGGCCGCATTCGTCGGCCAGCAGCGCAAACGGCGCCGCCAGCAAGGGGAAGTCGCGCTGGTAGCGGTCCAGCAACTGCAATAGCGGGTCGTGCGGCTGCAGCATGTCACATCCCCATGCGGCCGGCGCGCCAGCTGAAGAAGATCCCAGACGGGTTGGCCGCCGGCAGTACGGCACGCACGGCCAGCGTACGGGTATCGATGACCACCACCTTGTCGTCGTCGCGGCTGGACAACCACACCGCGTCGCCACGAGCGGTGAACTCCATGTGCAGGATGGCGCGCCCCGGCTTCAGCGTGTGCACCACCTGCATGCTGGGGACGTCGATCACCTGCACGGTGTCATTGTGCGGAAAAGCAAAGTTCACCCACACGCGGCGCCCGCCCGGCTCGGCCATCACGAACACCGGCTGGCCGTATACCGCCACCTTGGCCACCGGCTGCCAGCTGCGGCTGTCGGCCACCAGCACCTGCGACTGGCCGATGGCGGGGAAGAACGCATAGTCGCCGGCCAGGCTCCAGCCGCGCAGGTGCGGCATCTTGTACACCGGCAACCTGGCCTCGCCCTGACCGTACCCCGGCAGGATGCGGCGTACACCGGCGTCGGGATGCCAGGTGTCCAGCAAGGCCAGGCCGTCCTCGCCGAACAGGCCGGCGATGTAGTAGCGGCCATCGCTACTGGCCAGGCCGTCGTAAGGCTGCCGCCCGATGCCGCGGTAACGGGTAATGGCCGGCTGACGCGGGTTGGCCGCATCCAGCAGCCAGATTTCGCCGGCGTCAAACAGCGCAAAGGCAAAGCGGTTGCCCGGCAGGTCAGCCAGGCCCACTACGCGCGACGGCTGCCCGGCAGCATCCTGCGCCGGGATGTCCGCCAGCAGCGCCAGTGTGTCGGCGTCGAACAGCTTCACCCCGCCGGGGCTGTAGTTCTGTGCCGCCACGATGCGGCCATCGCTGGAAATGGCCCCGCCAATGCTGTTGCCGGCCTGCATCACACGGGCCTGCAAGGTGCCGGTGAGCAGGTCCACTTTGGACAGGCCGCCGTCGCGGGCAAACACGTAGACATAGCGGGCATCACGGCTATACACCAGCGACGCGTGCGACAGGTCGCCCAGGCCGCTGACGCGCGCCAGGCTGGCTGGCGGCTGTTGCTGCACCACCTGCAGGCTGCCGGCGGCACGTTCGATCACCACCCCCAGGTCGCCGCTGCCGCGTAGCGTGGGGGTGGCACAGCCGGCCAGCACAGCGGCGGCCAACAGGGGGATCAGCAAGAATCGCAGCGTCATCGCGGGGGGTCCTGTTGCAAGAGTTCAACCAGCCAGCGGGCTTCCTGCTCGCTGATGAAGGGCCGCCACGGCGGCATGGCGGTACCGGGGCGACCGTCGAGAATGGTGGCCACCAGGCTATCGGCCGGCTTGCCCGCCAGCGCGGCGGCGGTGAGCGGGCTGCCCAGCCCGCCCTGTCGCGTCAGGCCGTGGCAGGCGCCGCAGTCTTCGCGCAGCAGGTGCAGCAGTGCCTGGCGTCGGGCCGCCTCCGGCGGCGGGACGGGGGATGCCGGCACCGCCTCGCTGGCAAATAGCAGCGCACAGGCCAGCAGCATCAGGATGAGGCCAATCAGGCCACCCGGTTTGTACGGTGGCATCGTCATGACAAAACTCCGGCTAACGCGGGCCGGGCCGGCCCGCGCAAGGTTGGCCGCCACGCCGCCATACCAGTACCGGTTGGCGGCGCGGGGGGCTTACTGCGACAGCACCCACTTCACCAACACCTTCAGGTCGGCGTCCGGCACTTGCGGGTTGGGTGACATCGGCACCGGGCCGAAGCTGCCGGCGCCGCCCTTCTTCACTTTCTCTTCCAGCTTGGCCTGCACGTTCTGGCCCTTGTACTTGCTGGCGATATCCTTGAACGACGGGCCGACGACTTTCTTGTCTACGCTGTGGCAGGCCAGGCAGTTGTACTTCTTGGCCAGTTCCGGCGAGGCCTGGGCGGAGGTGGCCAGCAGCAGGCCGGCAGACAGCAGCATGGCGGTAAGCAGAGGGGTTTTCATATTGGCTCCCTGGGCGGGCCGCAGCCCGCCGTGATGGTTGGATCAGTAAACGTCGTGCTGGGTGTTGAACACGTTGAACTTGCCGGTCGGCGTAATCAGGCGCTTGTCCTTGATGACGGCCTTGCACTGGCGGGTCTTGTCGTTGACCACCACGATGGCCGACTGCTTGTTCTTGGCGCTCCACACCGAGAACCACACTTCGTCACCGGCCTTGTTGTACTCCGGCTGCACCACGCGCTTGGCACCGTCATCGTCCAGGCCGGCACACGCGGCGATGTCGATCACTTGCGGCGGCTTGTCCAGCTGGCGGATGTCGTACACCGCCACGCTCTGGCTGACCTTGGCGTCGGGGTTAAGCGGGGTATCCACCCACAGGTTGCTGGATTTCGGGTGCGTCTTGATGAACAGCGAACCGCCGCCCTGCCCTTTGAAGGTGGCAACGGCCTTCCACGCGTACTGCGGGTGTTTCACCGGGTCGGTGCCGATCAGCGTCACGTCGTCGCTGCCCAGGTGCGAGGTGCTCCATACCGGGCCGTACTTGGGATGCACGAAGTTGGCCCCGCGCCCCGGGTGCGGAATCTTGCCCACGTCTACCAAGGCCGCCAGCTTGTCGGTCTTGGTATCCACCACCGCAATCTTGTTGGAGGCGTTAGCCGCCACCAGGAAATAGCGGCCGCTGCTGTCGAAACCACCGTCGTGCAGGAACTTGGCCGAATCGATGGTGGTGGTTTTCAGGTTGGTCAGGTCGCTGTAATCCACCATCATGATCTTGCCGGTTTCCTTGGCGTTGACCACGAACTCGGGGCGGTAGTGGCTGGCCACGATGGACGCCACGCGCGGCTCGGGGTGGTACTCGTTGTCCACCGTCATGCCACGGGTGGACACGATCTTGCGCGGCTGCAACGTGTCGCCGTCCATGATCACGAATTGCGGCGGCCAGTAGGTGCCGGCCACGGCGATCTTGTCTTCGAAGCCCTTGTACTTGGAGGTTTCCACCGAGCGCGCTTCCAGCCCCACTTTCACCTCGGCCACGTTGTCCGGTTTGGGCAGCCACAGGTCGATCAGGTTGAGGCGCGCGTCGCGGCCGATCACGTACAGGTAGCGGCCGGACTTGGACAGCCGCGAGATGTGTACCGCGTAGCCGGTCTTGACGATGTTGATGATCTGCTTGCTGTCGCCGTCGATCAGCGCCACCTCGCCGCTGTCGCGCAGCGTCACCGAGAACAGGTTGTCGAGGTTGTAGTTGTTCATCTTGCGTGTCGGGCGCTTGTCAACCGGCAGGTAGACCTTGCGCGACTTCTCGATGTCGGCCAGCGAAAACTCGGGCGGCGTCGGCGGCTCCTGCTGGATGTAGCGCGCCATCAGGTCCACGTCCTGCTCGCTCATCTCGCCGGAGGTCTGCCAGTTGGGCATGCCGGCCGGGCTGCCGTAGGCGATGAAGATCTTCAGGTAGTCGGTGCCCTTGCCCAGGGTGATGTCGGGCGTCAGCGGCTTGCCGGTGGCCCCCTTGCGCAGCACGCCGTGACAGCCGGCGCAGCGTTCGAAATAGATCTGGCGGGCGCGGGTGAACTCCGCCTTGGTCATCGGCGGCGCTTTGGGGTTGAGGTTCTGGTGCATTTCCTCGCCGGCCAGTGGCGAGCCACCGGCCTGGTAGGCGGTTTCGGCCGGGGTGACCGCCTTGGTCACGGCGTCGGCGTACGCCAGCGAGGCGGCCAACGGCAGGCCGGCCAGCAAGATACCCTGTAACAGGGTGCGGGTCCTGAAGCTTGTCATGATGCTCTCCATCACGCTATGAGGGAATTCATGCGTGCATCATCCGCCCCGCCTCAGCACATCATCATTGATTCGAATCAACGCTTTCCAGACCGGTAAACCGCGCCAGCTCTTCGGTGCTGAAGCCCCAGTCGCCGTGCAGGAACCAGTCGTCACCCAGCAGCTCGGCCGGGTGCTGGGTACGGCCGCAGCCGTTGCCGCATTGCAGGTCGTTGGCCGCACAATACTTGTCGCAGCCCCAGCACAGGCGTTCGGGATGGGCGGGATGAATGGGGAATTTGCGGCGCATGGCACACTCCGGTACACGGGTTTCAGGCAGTCAGGCTGGCGTACAGGCTGGTCAGCACCTGGGGCAGGCGGCGAGCGTCGTGCACCACGCTGTAACCGCGTTTGCCGAACAGGTGCGGCAAGTAATCGCCGGCCTCGCGGTCGACGGTGACACAAAACGGAATCAGCCCGGCGCGGCGTGCTTCCAGCACCGCCTGGCGGGTGTCTTCCACGCCGTAGCGGCCTTCGTAGTGGTCCAGGTCGTTGGGTTTGCCGTCGGACACGATCAGCAGCAAGCGGCGCTGGGCCGGCTGCTGCAACAGGATGGTGGTGGACTGGCGGATGGCGGCGCCCATGCGGGTGTAGTAACCCGGGCGAATGGCCAGAATGCGCCCGCGTGCGGCATCGTCGTAGGGCTCGCCAAAGTCTTTCAGCAGCAGGTAGCGCACCTCGCTGCGCCGCAGTGACGAAAAGCCGTACAGGCCGAAGGCGTCGCCGCAGGCCGCCAGTGCTTCGGCAAACAGCAGCAGGCTGTCGCGGATGACATGAATCACCTGCCCGGCCTCGCCCAGCCAGCTTTCGGTAGACAGCGACAGGTCGGCCAGCAGCAGGCAGGCCATGCTGCGCCCGGCGGGCGGCCACGCCTGGTACAACGGCGGTTCGGCCACGGCCACACCGCTGCGTTGCTCGGCCAGGAAGCGGATGATGCGGTCCAGGTCCAGGTCCGGCCCGCTGGCTTCGCCGCTTTTGCGGCTGCGCTCGGGTGACAAGGCCTGGAATTGCCGCCGCAAACGCCGGGCAGCCGCCTGCAGTTTGTCCGGCAACGGTGCCGGGCTGGCGTCACGCGGCAGCATCGGCTGCAAGCGGCAGTGCTCGGCCACCAGCCGCTCGCGGCGGTAGTCCCATTCCGGCAGCAGCAAACCGTCGCCCAGCGGCGTGTCATCGTAGGCGGCGGCCGGCAGGTCGAGGTCAAACTTCAGCCGGCTGGCGCGGGTCTTGCCGTCGCGGCTGACGGTGAGACAGTCCATGTCTTCGGCGGCGGCGCCGTCGTCGGGTTCATCCTCGTCCTGGTGACGGTTGACGCGCACGTAGTCGTCCCAGGTAAAGATGCTTTCGGCGCGAAACTGCAACAGCATGCCGTTCTTGCGGTCGTCGGGGTTGTCGCGGCGGGCACGGTAACGGCGCCGGGCCTTGCCGTCGCGGCTGCACCCATCGCCCTGCTCCGGCTGCTGGCCATCGTCCTGGTTGGCCGCAGCGGCAGACGGGGGCGACGGGTGCAGCCACAGCGGCACCGGCTGCGGTGGCGGGCTGCCGGCGGGCAAAGCGGTTGCTGTGCCCGGCTGCAGCAAGGCGTGGCGGATGGCCTGCTCGGCAGCCAAGGCCGGCGCCGCAGCCGGCCAGTTGCGCAGCGGCAGCAAGGCGGCTACCAGCCGCTGGTACAGGCTGGCCAGCCCCGGCATGGCCGCCAGGCAGCGCGCAGCAGCCTCGCCGTTACGCTGCAGCCAGTCACCTTGCCCCGGCGGCTGGGCCGCCAGCGCCATCAGCCAGAAGTACAGACCGCGGTTGAGTTCGGCATCCGGGTACAGGTCGATGCGCTCGGGCAGGTACAGCGCCTGGCCGTCACGCCAGGCCAGTTCGACGTGGGTGTCGGTGCCGGCCAGACGGGCCAGCCAGCGCCGGCGCGCGCCGTGGGCGGTGCCCACCGCGCTGCGCACCGCCAGCCCGGGGTCGCCCCCCATGGCGCGAAAGAACAGCAGCGCCTGCGGTGCCACGTCATCCAGCAGCACCGCCGCCTGCGGGTAGCCCGGGTAGGCGGCACGGCGTACCAGCCGGTCCCACCAGCTGCCGACAAGGTCTTCCATCTCAGGCTCCGAACTGGGTATCCACCACCGCCATCAGCGCGGCCAGCGTATCCGGCTCGTCCGATAACGGCTCCACCAGCGCCACGCGGCAGGCGGTACGGGCGGCCATGCCACTGGCGACGAGTTTGGCGGCGTACACCAGCAGGCGGGTACTGACCGCTTCGTCCAGGTGATAACCGCCCAAGCGACGCAACTGGGCGGCCAGCGCCACCAGCCGGCGCGCCAGCGCTTCGTCGGCGCCGCCCTCTTCGCGCAGCACGGTCAGCTCTACCGCCGGCGGCGGGAAGTCGAACGCCAGCGCCACGAAGCGCTGCCGGGTGGAGGGCTTCAGCGTTTTCAACACGTGCTGGTAGCCGGGGTTGTACGACACCACCAGCATGAAACCGGGCGGTGCGGCCAACTGTTCGCCGGTACGTTCGATGGGCAGGATGCGGCGGTCGTCGGTGAGCGGGTGCAGCACCACGGTGGTGTCCTTGCGCGCTTCTACCACTTCGTCCAGGTAGCAGATGCCGCCAGCGCGAACGGCACGGGTAAGCGGGCCGTCGCACCACTGGGTATCGCCGGCGGCAATCAGGTGGCGGCCTACCAGGTCGGCCGCCGACAGGTCATCGTGGCAGGACACGGTAAACAGCGGCAGACCCAGCCGGGCGGCCATGTGCGCCACGAAGCGGGTTTTGCCGCAGCCGGTGGGGCCCTTGATCAGCAAGGGCAGTTGCTGGCGCCAGGCCGCTTCGAACACCTCGCATTCGTCGGCCAGCGGTTGGTAGAAAGGCAGCGGTGCCGCAGCGGCGGCTCGGTGGGGCGCGTTCATGGCAACTCCGGCAGGAAGGTCAGCAGGATCCCGCCACACACCAGCAGCAGCCAGCCGTGCACGGCTGCACGCAGCCAGAGCGGCGCGCGGCGCAGGCCCATGTAGTGCTCGGCCACCAGCGCGCCCTTCAGCCAGGCGCCGCCTAGCGCCAGTGTCAGCAACAGCGGGCCTGGGGCCAGCGTATCGGCCAGCCGTGCCAGCGCGGCGGTGAGCAGCAGCAAGGCCAGCCACAGGCGCCAGTAAATGCGGTGAAGGTGGGGGGATGTCATGGCGGCAGCCTACCTGTGCCCTGCCGGCGCTGCCTTGATGCGCAATAAGAAAACGCCGCCCGCCCCTAGCGGGCGGTGTACAGCAGGGCGAACAGCACCAGCCACACCAGGTCCACCATGTGCCAGTAAGCGGCGGCGGTTTCCACGCCGTCATGGTTGGCCGCGTAGGCACCCTGCCCGGCACGCCACCACACCGCCGCGACGATCACCATGCCCAGCAGCACGTGCAGGTAATGAAAGCCCGCCAGCGACAGGTAGAACATCCAGAAGCTGTTACTAGACAAGTTGATGCCGGCAGCAAACAGCGCCCCCAGCTCGTGGCCTTTCAGCAGCACGAAGCCGCTGCCGCACAGCAGGCAGGCCAGCAGCCAGCGTCGCCCGGCATGCCCCCGCCCGGCTGCGTAGGCACGGCAGGCATTGAACACGGCGGCGCTGCCGCTGAGCAGCAAGGCGGTATTGGCCAGCGCCCACCCCAGCGGCAGCCCGGCCTGCTGGCGGGCAAACAGTAGTGGCTGCTGCCAGCGGGCGTAAGCGCAGGCGGCAAACAGCAGGCCGAACACGGCCAGCTCCGCCAGAATGAAAAACCACATGGCCAGGTCGCCGGGCACCCGGCGCGGTATGACCGGTATGGCGTGGGACATATCACCTCCACAAAAGGGGCGCGCTGGCGGACGCATGCCGTGCGCGGACAGCGCGGGATGAGGAAGACAAAGGCTGCACCCGGCCGCAAGCCGTGGCGGCAAAACAGAAAAAGGGTGCGCCTCCGCACCCCCTTTATTTGGCGCCCGACGCTGCCTGCGGGCCGGATTGCGCACTCGCGCACCGTGCCGCCCCGGCCTGCAAGCCAGACGCGGCACCACGGCTACCCGGCTTAGCGGGCTTCGTCCTTGCCGACGAAGAAGCTGATGATGTACAGCAGCAGGCCAATGAAGAACACAACGCCGGCCCCTTCACGCAGCCAGTAGAAGAACGCCAGTTTGTCCTGGGTGGCCATGAACGACAGCGGGGTATCGCCCATGCGCTGCATCCACACTTGCAGGATGCCGGCGGCGGTGAGGAACAGCGTGATGAACACCATGGCGATAGTCATCAGCCAGAACGACCACATTTCCACCACCTGGGCGCGGTTGCTGTTGGCTTCGCGGCCGCGCATCAGCGGCATGGCGTAGGAAATCATGGTCATCACCACCATGGCGTAGGCACCGTAGAAAGCCATGTGGCCATGGCTGGCCGTAATCTGCGTGCCGTGGGTCAGGTAGTTCACCGGCGCCAGCGTGTGCAGGAAGCCCCACACGCCCGCCCCCAGGAAGGACATCACGCCGGTACCCAGCGCCCACAGTACGGCGGCCTTGTTGGGGTGCTCGCGGCGACGCTTGTTTACCATGTTGAAGGCAAACAGGGTCATCATGAAGAACGGAATCGGCTCCAGTGCCGAGAACGCCGAGCCCCACACCTGCCAGTAAGCCGGCGTACCGATCCAGAAATAGTGGTGGCCGGTACCGATGATGCCGGTAATCAGCGTCATGGCGATGATCACGTACAGCCATTTTTCGATCACTTCACGGTCCACGCCGGTCACTTTCACCAGCACGAAGGCCAGCATGGCGCCCATGATCAGCTCCCACACGCCTTCCACCCACAGGTGCACCACCCACCACCAGAAGTACTTGTCCAGCACCAGGTTATGCGGGTTGTAGAACGAGAACAGGAAGAAAATCGCCAGCCCCCACAGCCCCAGCATCATCACCATGCTGATACTGGTCTTGCGGCCTTTCAGTACCGTCATGCTGAGGTTGAACAGGAAAGACAGCGCCACCAGCACGATGCCGATCTTGGTAATGGTGGGCTGCTCCAGGAACTCCCGCCCCATGGTGGGCAGCAGATCGTTGCCCGTCATCTGCGCCAGCGTGGCATACGGTACCGCCAGATAACCGACGATGGTCAGCGCGCCCGCCACCAGGAATACCCAGAACGTGGCGATGGCCAGTTTGGGACTGTGCAGTTCGCGTTCCGATTCTTCCGGAATCAGGTAATAACCGGCACCCATGAAGCCGAAAAGCAACCACACGATCAGCAGGTTGGTGTGCACCATGCGCGCCACGTTGAACGGAATGGCCGGAAACAGAAAGTCGCCGATCACGTACTGCAGGCCCATCACCAGGCCAAAAATGATCTGGCCGACAAACAGGCCGATGGCGGCCGTGAAATACGGCTTGGCCACCGCCTGCGAGCGGTACTTGAGCTGGACGTTGGCCGCAGACGGCGTGGCTTGCCGGCCTGCTGCCGAAGCAAGGGATGTCATGTGTTTCTCCCGTTAAGGTAAAGGGCTGGATACGTTGGCCGCACCGGCTGGCACGGTTGGTCCGTCTAGCCTTCGATATTCGGCGGCCAGTTATTGGTGTTGATCTGGCTGCTGTACTTCAGGAACGCCACCAGGTCGTCGATCTGGGCGTCGCTCAGGTGGAAATTGGGCATCTGGCGCCGGCCCGGCGCCCCGGTGGGCTGCGCCTTGATCCAGGCCTTGATGAACTCCGGCCCGCGGCGCTGGTAGACGTTGCCCAGCTCCGGCGCAAAGTAGGCGCCCTCGCCCAGCAAGGTGTGGCAGCCGATACAGTTGTTCACCTCCCACAGCTTCTTGCCGCGCGCTACCTGCTCGGTCAGGTTGGCGCGGTTGTCGCGCTTGGGCAGGGCCTTCACGGTGTCGAACGTCAGTGCGACAAACAGCAGGAAGAAAAACACCGCCCCTCCGTAGAAGATGTTTCGTGCGGTTGACTTGGTAAAACTGGTGCTCATCGCAGCCTCCCATCATGTGTACCGGAACCCCGGCATTCAGGGCGGACTGTACGTTTCGGGGTATCCGGATAGCATTGATTCGAATCAACGATTTCCGGGCGCTGCCCTTCCTACACTGGCAGCCTGCATATCACAGGAGCTGCCATGAACACCGCGCAACCGTTTTCCCATGCTTCCCCGCTTACGGCCGGCGACGTCAGTCTGGTGGGCGCCGGCCCCGGCGACCCGGACCTGCTGACCCTGAAGGCGCTGCGGCGCCTGGCCGAAGCCGACGTGGTGCTGTACGACTTGCTGGTCAGCCCCGACATCCTGGCGCTGGCCAACCGCCAGGCCGAGCTGGTCTGCGTCGGCAAGCGCGCCAGCCGCCATACGCTGCCGCAGGCGGCCATCCACGAACTGATGGTGAGCCATGCGCGCCAGGGCCGGCGCGTGGTGCGGCTGAAAGGCGGCGACCCGCTCTTGTTCGGCCGCGGCGGAGAGGAACTGACGGCACTGGCCGCCGAAGGCATACGCTGTGAAGTGGTACCGGGCATCAGCGCGGCACTGGGCGCCGCCGCCAGCTGCGGCATTCCGCTGACCCATCGCGACTGTGCGCAGGGGGTGACGCTGGTCACCGGCCACCGCCGCGAAGGCGAGCTGGCACTGGACTGGACCCACCGTACCGACTGCAGCGAAACGGTGGTGGTGTACATGGGGCTGGGCGAGGCTGCCGCCATTGCCGGCAGCCTGATGGAACACGGCCGGCTGCCGGGTACGCCGGTGGCGGTGGTGGAAAACGCCACCACACCGCAGCAACGGGTGTGCTGCACCACGCTGGCCGGCCTGGCCGATACCGTACAACGCCAGCAGATCGCACCGCCGGCGCTGTTGCTGATCGGCGAGGTGGTACGGCTCTACCCGCTGCTGGCGCCGGCACTGCGGCGCGAGCTTGCCGCACAGCCGGCCTGAACCGCCGGCCAGGGCTAGCCCGGCAAAGTCAGCGTCAGCTGCACGCCACTGAAGTCGGGCAGCATCTGGCTGTCTACCGCTACCCCCTGTTGCGTCAGCAACGGCAGCAGCGGGGCCGGAAAGTGCGGCAGCACGTAACACAATTGCTGCCGGGGCGCAGCAGCGTCCACCTCGGCCAGGATGATTTCCAGCGGTTGCGGCGGCGTCAGGCCGCGCAGGTCACGGGGCGTCATGGCACACCTCCTGGCTCGGGCAAACAGGCAATATACGGGCAGCAAACATGGCGGGGTTCCCCGGTAAGTGACGATGGCGCAGTATCGCCGCCGCCCGTTGCCGGCTGAATGATACGGATCAAGCTTCCGGCCAGCGGCTACCTCTTTCGGCGTAGCCCACCCCTGCCGACAGCGTATCGGCAAACGCGTGACCGCCGCCTACACTGCCGGCAAACCTCCCGAGGAAGCCGACATGACTGCCATCCACGACTTCAACGGCCTGCTGCAGGCCGCCCGCCAGCAAGCCGCGCCGCAGCGCCTGCTGTTTGCCTTCTGCCAGCGCCGCCTGCACGACGACCACCAGCCCGCCGAAGCCGAACGCTTTGCCGCCGGCGAAGGCGGCATCCTGCAACCGGTACTGTGCGTGGACAAGACCCCCGCCGAGCTGGCCGATTTCGACCGCCTGCAGCACGACGCCGACGCACTGGACCCGCGCTGGGAAGTGGTGTTCGTGGCCGCCATCGACGACAGCAGCAGCGCCGCCGCCGACGGCCCGCTCAAGCGCATGATCCAGACCATCCAGACCGGCGGCGACGTGGCGCGCTACCTGGCGTTCAATCGCGCCGGCCAGCCGCTGCGTTTCCTGTAGGCATTTGAAAGGACCCGTCATGCTGAGCGACCGTTTCGGGCGCAGCGTGGACTACCTGCGCATTTCGGTGACCGACCGCTGCGACCTGCGCTGCACCTACTGCCTGCCTAAAGGTTTCAAGGGTTTCGAGGAGCCGGCCAACTGGCTGACCTTCGACGAAATCGAACGCGTGGTGACGGTATTTGCCCGCCTGGGCACACGCCGCTACCGCCTTACCGGCGGCGAGCCGCTACTGCGCCGCCACCTGCCACAGCTGGCCGCCAGGCTGGCCGCGCTGCCCGGCGTAGACGACCTGTCGCTGACCACCAACGGCACCCAGCTGGCGAGCCAGGCGGAAGCCTTGCACGCCGCCGGTGTGCGCCGGCTGAACGTGAGCCTGGATTCGCTGCGTGACGACTGCGTGCACGGCATTACCGGCAGCCACTGCCTGCAGCAGGTGCTGGACGGGCTGCAAGCCGCCCGCGACGCTGGCTTTGCCAGCATCAAGATCAATATGGTGCCACTGGCCGGCGTCAACGAAGCCGACATCGAGCCGATGGTGGCCTATTGCATCGACAACGGCCTGATCCTGCGCCTGATCGAGGCCATGCCGATGGGCAGTACCGGCCAGCAAACACACGGCGTGGACCTGCAACCGGTGCTGGCGCGCCTGCAGCAGCGCTTCGGCCTGCGGCCAACGTGCAAGACGCTGGGCGGCGGCCCGGCCCGCTACTGGGAAAGCGCCGACGGCCAGTTCACGCTGGGGCTGATCACGCCGCTGTCGCAGCATTTCTGTGCCAGCTGCAACCGCGTACGGCTGTCGGTGGACGGCACGCTGTACCTGTGCCTGGGGCAGGAAGAGCGTTTCGAGCTGCGCCCGCTGCTGCGCGCCGGCTGTAGCGACGCCGAGCTGGAGGCCGCCATCCGCGCCGCCATCGAACTAAAGCCGCAACAGCACACCTTCAACGAAGCCCCCACCCGCGTGGTGCGCTTCATGTCGATGACCGGGGGCTGAGCATGGCACTGGACGACCCGCTGCTGCAGGGCTTTCGCCGCTTCCAGCAACAGTACTTTTCCGCCGACAACCCGGTATACGCCAGCCTGTGCCAGGGCCAGCACCCGGTAACGCTGGTCATTGCCTGTTGCGATTCGCGCGTGCATCCGCCGGCGCTGATGGGCAGCCAGCCGGGCGAGATGTTCGTCATCCGCAATGTGGCCAACCTGGTGCCGCCGTACAGCCCGCACAACGAACATGCCAGCGTGGCGGCGGCGCTGGAGTTTGCCGTGCTGAACCTCAACGTTGGCCGCATCATCGTGATGGGCCATTCCGGCTGCGGCGGCATCCAGGCCCTGCTGCGGCGCAGTACCCCGGCAGACAGCGCCCTCACCCGCTGGCTGGCCATTGCCGAGCCGGCGCGCGAACTGACCTACCGCCACCACGCCGGCGCCAGCGCGGCGGTGCAGGCACGCCAGTGCGAACAGGCGGCCATTCTGGTGTCGCTGAACAACCTGTTGGGCTACCCGTGGCTGGCCGACCGCGTGAAGGCGGGGCAACTGCTGCTGGACGGCTGGTATTTCGACATGCACGAAGGCGCGCTGTGGGGGCTGGACGCCGACAGCCACCGCTTCGTGCCGCTGGTCTGCCCGCTGGCACAGCAGGACGGCTAAGCCTGGCCGGCGGGCAGCGGCGCGGGCGCCTCCTCCTTTTGGCGGATTGCCCCACCCGGCAAAGCGCATTAAGGTGAACCATCACCCTAGCCGCCCGTGTTCGCCATGCATTTTTCCACCCCCGAGGCCATGCGCAGCCTGTCCGGCAAGCTGCTGGGCCTCACCATCGTCTGGCTGCTGCTGGCCATGACCTCCATCGGCTATACGCTGGTGCTGTCGTGGAAGCTGGAAGGCGGTGCCGCCGCCATCAACGACGCCGGCAGCCTGCGCATGCGCAGCTACCGCGTGGCGCTGATGGTCAGTGAAGGCGCCGACGCCACCACCATCGCCCGCGAAGAGCAGCTGTTTGCCGACACCATGGCGCGCCTGCAGCGCGGCGACCCGGCGCGGCCGCTGTTCCTGCCCGACAACGCTGCCGTACGGCAACAGGCCGCGCTGATCCTGCAGCAATGGCAAGACCAGATCATGCCGATGCTGGAGCAGGCGCGGCGCGGCCAACTGTCCGGCCCCACCATGCCGGTGCTGGACATCAGCGGCTTTGTGGAGAAGATCGACCGCCTGGTACGGCTGGTGGAAGAAGACAACGCCAACAACACCACCCTGCTGCGGCTATTCCAGATGGCCCTGATGGCGATGGCCATCATCGGCGCCATCACCATGATGTATCTGCTGTTCCTGCTGATCATCCGCCCGCTGAACACGCTGGGCGAAGGCATCGTCAAACTGCGCGACGGCGAGCTGGCCACGCGCATTCCGGTGGTGGGCAACGACGAACTGGCCGACATCTCGCACGGCTTCAACCAGATGGCCAGCCGCCTGCAAGAAGCCTACACCACGCTGGAAGACAAGGTGCGCGACAAGACGCGCTCGCTGGACGAGAAAAACCGTCAGCTCACCGCACTGTATGGCGTCACCGCTTACCTGCACGAATCGCACGAACTGGCCGACATGGCCGAAGGCTTCATCCGCCAGCTGATGCAGCTCAGCGGCGCCGACGCCGGCAGCATCCGGCTGGTGGACAGCAAGCGCGGCCGGCTGGAGCCGGTGGCCCAGGTGGGCCTGCCCGAGCCCTTGCAACAGGCAGACGACTGCCAGCATATCGAAGGCTGTTACTGTGGCGACGCGGTCGCGCAGCCGCAAGCCATCGTACGTCTGTTCAGCAACCGCCCCGGCGATATGGAAAAGCACTGCCAGCAGGCCGGTTTTGCCAGCGTGGCCATCTTCCACATCCGCGCCAAACAGCAAAACGTGGGCATTTTTACCTTGTATTTCCGCCGCCCCACCCGCCTGCCGCAGCCGCAGCAGTACCTGATCGAAACGCTGGGCAACCACCTGGGCGTGGCCATCGAGAACCAGCGCTTGGCCGCCCGCGACCGCCAGTTTGCCGTATCGGAAGAGCGCAACCTGATGGCACAGGGCCTGCACGACAGCATTGCGCAGTCGCTGTCGTTCCTGAACCTGCAGGTGCAGATGCTGGAAAGCGCGCTGCCGGCCGACCTGAACCCGCAGGCACGCGAAAACCTGGCCTTCATCCAGGCCGGGGTACAGGAATGCTATGAAGACGTGCGCGAGCTGCTGCTGAACTTCCGCACCCGTATCAGCAAGCAGGACTTCCCCGCCGCGGTGGATACCCTGCTGCAGCGTTTCGAGACCCAGGCCCGGGTGCTGACGCAAAGCCGCCTCAGCGGCAACGGCCTGCCGCTAACACCGGACCAGCAACTGCAGGTGATCTTCATCCTGCAGGAGGCGCTGTCGAATGTGCGCAAGCACGCCCAGGCGCAGCGGGTGGAGGTGAACATCAGCAACGAAGACGATTTCGTGATGACGATCGCCGACGACGGCTGCGGTTTTGACGACGCACAGGTACAAGCGCGCAAGGCCCGCCACGTCGGGCTGTCCATCATGCAAGAGCGCGCCGCCCGCATCCGCGCCAGCATCCACATCAGCCCCCGGGCCGGCAGTGGCACCGTTGTCACGCTCACCCTGCCCCGAACCGAAAGACAAGCCGTATGAACACCCCGCTCCGTATTTTGCTGGTTGACGACCACACCCTGTTCCGTAGCGGCCTGAAGGCCCTGCTGCAACGCCAGACCGACCTGGACGTGATCGGCGAAGCCGCCGACGGCCTGGAAGGCGTCAAGAAAGCCGCCCAGCTGCAACCCGACATTGTGCTGCTGGACCTGGACATGCCGGTGATGAACGGCCGCGACGCGCTGGCGCAGATGCTGGTGGGCCAGCCCGGCCTGGCCGTACTGATGCTGACCGTGTCCGAAGACGGCGAAGACCTGGCCGAGTGCATGAAAACCGGCGCCCGTGGCTACCTGCTGAAGAACATCAACGCCGACTTCCTGCTGGACAGCATCCGCCGGGCCGTGGACGGCGACAGCGTGCTGTCGCCGGAAATGACCGCCAAACTGGTGGCACGCTTGCGTGCCCCGGCAGCCGCACCGCGCCACAGCGAACTGGACAGCCTGACCCCGCGTGAACGCGAAACGCTGAGCCACCTCGCCCTTGGCAGCAGCAACAAGGAAATCGCCCGCGCGTTGGACCTGGCCGAGAGCACGGTGAAAGTGCACGTACAGAACATCCTGCGCAAGCTGGGTATCAGCAGCCGCGTGCAGGCCGCCGTGTACGCCGTAGAGCACGGTCTGGACAAACCCTAGCCGCCCCCAAGCACAAAGCCCCTGCTTGCCATGCAAACAGGGGCTTGGAGTGCTGTTACGCCGCATGGCGTCAGCCGGCCTTGCCGTCCAGCCGTGGCTGCAGGTACATCGGCATCACGCGTAGTGCCCAGGCCAGCAACACCGCCAGCCACGCCAGCGATGTCAACGCCAGCCAGCCAGCGTGACTCCCCACCAGCGCCAGGCCAACACGCAACACCGCCACGGCGTGCAACGCCACGTACAGCGCCACAAAACCGTTATCGGCTTGCAGCGGCCGGCCGCTGTGCCCCAGGCTGACACGGGTGACAAAAGCCATCAGCATGGTGCCGGCAAAGCCCAGCCCCAGCGCGTGCACCGGTGCCGCGCCCACCGGCCAGCCCAGCGCAGCCGCCGCTTGCAGTAACAACGCCGGCACCAGCCACACAAAGCTGAAGTGCAGCATGGCCAGCAGCCGGTTCTGCAAACTGGCGCGCAGGCCCCAGCGGGCACTGGTGTACGCCAGGCTGGCCGCCATCAGCAGCGCCAGCACCACCTCAAGTTGCTGCCAGCCCGCCAGGTTGGCCGCCGCCAGCAATACGCAGCCGGCCAGCCAGCCGTGCAACAAGCGCGCAGGCCGCCACGGCGCATGACCTGGCAGCGCCGCCTGGGTAAAGAACGGCAGCATGCGGTGCGAGACGGTCAGGAACACCGGTAGCAAAAAGCACCAGAACAGACCGTGCCGCGCTACGCCCCACCAGGCATCGTTAGCGCTAGCCACCCAGCCACACGCGGCCAACATGGCAGCCAGCCCACCCAGCATGGCCAGCAGTACTGCCACGCCGTGCAAGCGGTCGGCCACCTGGCTGCGACGGCAAATGCTTGCCCAACGCCAGCAGCTGCCCGCCCATTGCGCCGCCATCAGCAGCAAACCGGGCAGCGGCCAGGCACCACCCTGCATGAAACCGGCCAACGCCAGCCAGATGCCCGTCAGCGCCAGCGCAGCCTGCAGCAGATTGCCGTGCTTGGGGGTGCCATCGGCGACATTCAACCAGCGCGGGCCGGCGGTAAACACAAAACCCTGCATGAACAGCGGAAACACCGCCAGCGGCGTCATCAGCCCGTGCACCGGCACCGCGGCGTAGGCCTGTTGCGGTGCCAGCAGCCAAACCAGCGCCCACCACAGGCCCTGGCTAAGCGCGGCCAGCACGCCGGCCAGAAAGAAGGCCCGGTGCGGCACGCTGTCCAGCCGGGCCCACACGCTCACTGGCGCCGCCGGCGCGGCGCTGTGCAGGCCAAGGCTGCCACGCCCGCCGCTAGCGGGTGGCGCATTCAGGGTTGGCCGCATGGCTTAGCCCCCGCTGCAACCGCAGCCGCCGCCACCACCGCCGCAACTGCCAGCCGGCGGCGGCGGTGCGTCCTGATCGTCGGCACCCGCCGGGAACACCGAAAAGTCGAATACCACTTCGCCCGGCTGCTGCGATACGGCCACGATCTGTACCTGGTCCTGGTAGCGCTGGCGAATCTGCTGCAGCAGCGGCAACGGTTCGTGGTCGTTGACGAAGCGCATCACTTCGCCGCGATGCAGTTGTTCCAGCGCACCGAAAATGGCGGCATGACGGAAACGCTTGGCGACGCCACGGGCGTCAAACAGGTGAACGGTCGAGTCTTGCATGCTTGTAATCCACAGGGTTGAACTGCGCAGCATGCTACGGGGTGCTAGCCGGCATTTCCTTGAGACAAAATAAGTTTTTCCAGCCCGCTATCCGGCGCTGATTCAGCCATTGACCTGCCAGCCATACACCGGCAGCAAAGTGCCCGGCAGCACGGCCTGACCGGGCTGCAAGCGGGCCAGGCCATCGGCCCAGGCGCACGACGACAGCACGCCAGAGCCCTGCTGCGGATAGGCGTGCAGCACGTGGGTGCCGCCGTCGGCCACCACACGCACCCGCAGGAACTCCTCGCGTCGCGGGTCGGGACGTGGCCAGTGAAAATCGGCCGGCAACCAGCACTGCGGCTGCCACGGCGCCAGCATCTCGCCCTGACGGGCACGCAGAAAGTCGCGCACCAGCACGGTAAAGCCGACCCAGGCGGCCACCGGGTTACCCGGCAAACCGATAAAATCGGCCTGCCCTACCCGCCCAAAGGCCAGCGGCTTGCCCGGCTTGATGGCGAGCCGCCACTGCTGCAACTCGCCTTCGGCGCAGACCGCCGCCTTGACATGGTCTTCTTCCCCCACCGATACGCCGCCACAGGTCATCACCACATCGGCGGCCTGGCCGGCATCGCGCAGCAGTTGCCGTGTGTCGGCCAGCCGGTCCGGCACAATGCCCAGGTCCAGCACCTGGCAGCCCAGTGCCTGCAGCGCCGGCACCAGCCAGTAGCGGTTGGCGTTATAGATGTGGCCAGGCAAGGCCGGCCGGCCCGGTTCTTGCAGCTCGTCGCCGGTAAAGAACACGGCCACCCGCAACGGTGCGTAGACCGGCAGCGAGGCCACGCCCACGGATGCCGCCAAGCCCAGATGTGCCGGCTGCAGGCGCAGGCCACCGGCCAGCACCGTGCTACCGCTGGCGATGTCTTCGCCGCAACGGCGGATATTCAGCCCGGCAGTGACGGCAGCGTCGAACAGCACGCGGCCGTCGGGCAAGGTACGGGTGTGCTCCTGCATCACCACGGCGTCGGCACCGTCGGGCAACATGGCACCGGTAAAAATGCGCGCCACGCTGCCGGGCTGCAATGGCAAAGGTTGGCCGCCGGCCGGCAGGCGCTGGCTGACCGGCAAGGCCACACCGCGCTGCAGCTCGTGGCGACGTACGGCGTAGCCGTCCATCGCGCTGTTGTCGTGCGGCGGCACGTTCAGGCCGGCCAGCAAGGGTCGGGCCAGTACCCGGCCGGCGGTATCCAGCAGGGGCAGGGTTTCGCTGCGGTCCGGCACCCGGGCGCGGGCCAGCAGCGCATCGCGGGTCGCATCCACGCTTTGCATAAGGGTCTTTCTGGTGAAGTCATCAAAAACAATGCCGGCTGCGGCGGCGCTTCCTCCGCAGCCTGGCCGTTGACAAGACAAACCCTGCTTGCGGGGCAAACAGGGTTTGGCTTTTATCAGCATGCCGGGCGCAACCGGCAGCGGGTTTAGCGGCGCGGGCGTACCAGCTGCCAGCTGCGGCCCAGGTAGCCCACGGCACCGAAGCCGCTCCACACGTGCACCAGGCGGGTGAACGGGAAGATCACGAACAGGCTCATGCCCATGAACAGGTGGGCCTTGAACACCGGCGAGGCTTCGGCGATGAAGCTGGCCGCATCACCGCGGAAGGTCACCACGTGCTGCGCCCAGGTCATCAGCAGCACCATTTCGTGACCGTCCATGTGCTGGGCAGACACGGCGATGGTGGACAGGCCCAGGACCAGCGTGGCCAGAATCCACAGCAGGACCAGCTTGTCACGCCAGGTGGTGTTGGCCGCCAGACGCTCGTTGCCCAGACGACGGCCCAGCAGGATCAGCACGCCGATCAGGCACAGGCTGCCCATGATGCCGCCGGCGGTCATGGCAAAGGCTTGCTTGAAGCTGTGGGTCACGCCCAGCGCGTCCCATACCGCAACCGGGGTCAGCAGGCCCACGGCGTGGCCGAAGAACAGGCCGATGATGCCGACGTGGAACAGGATGTTGCCCAGGCGCAGGCTGCCACGGTGCAGCAGCTGGCTGGATTCGCTCTTCCAGCTGTACTGCTCGCGCTCGAAGCGCACCAGGCTACCCAGCAGGAAGATCGCCAGCGCGATGTAGGGGTAGATCCCGAAGACGAATTGATGCAGATAGTCCATTGTTTTCTCCTTGCTGCGGCCAACCTTGGCAGTTGGCCGCCTGCGGGGTTAACGGGTAGCAGCGTGGCCCTTGGGGTAGAAGTTGACCGTGGCCACCGCCGGCATGGCCGGCTTCAGCAGCGGTTCCACACCGTCGACGCCGGGGCCGAAGGTTTCCAGCGCCTCGTCCATGTCGCGGATTGGCGGCACCGTCAGCGGCTCGGGCGCCACCGGCGACAGCCACACCAGCGCGTCCAGCACGCCGGCGTAGGCCGAGCCGCTGTCGGCCAGCTTCTTGGCCACGTGCGCCAGCACGTGCACGGCGTCGCCCAGCAGGCGTGCGGCTTCGTCGGCGTCGCACAGCGACAGGAACTCCAGGAACAGCGGCACGTAGTCCGGCAGCTCGTCGGCCACCGGCTCGAAGCCGTGCTGCCGGTACTCGTCGATCAAGTCCACCATGGCCTGGCCACGGGCGCGGTCTTCACCGTGGATGTGCTCGAACAAGTGCAGCGAGTGGCTGGGGTTGCGGTCGAACAGCTGCACGTACGCCTGCTGCAGCTCGATCAGGTCACCCTCGGCCAGCTGGGCCAGCAGCGGCTGCACGCCGCGCAGCACGTCCGGCTGGCTGGCCAGCGTGCGCGCCAGTTCCGGGATGGCGGCCTGCAACTCGGCCTCGGGGTACACCAGTAAGGCGCCCAGGGCGCGGTACACGATGGGCTGGCTCATGACTGGCCTCCGGCGTTGGCTTTACGGTCGCGACGCATGTCGTGGAACACGATGGGCGAAGCCTTCTTCTTGCCGAACAGGCTGGGCTCGGATACGCCGCCAGAGCAGCCGTTGCCAAAGGTAAAACCGCAGCTGGCCTTGTCATCAAAGGTGTTTTCCACCATTTCCTTGTGGCTGGACGGGATGACGAAGCGGTCTTCGTAGTTGGCAATCGCCATTACCTGATACATCTCTTCCACTTGCGCCGGCTTCAGATGAGTGCCCTTCAGCGTGGCCGGGTCGGCCTGCTTGCGGATGCTCTTGGCGCGCATGTAGCGCCGCATGGCCACCATGGTTTCCAGCGCTTTCACCACCGGCTCTTCCTTGCCTGCGGTCAACAGGTTGGCCAGGTAACGGATGGGGATGCGCAGGTCTTTCACGTCGGGGATGATGCCGTTTTCGCCGATCAGGCCGTTTTCCATCGCGCTCTGGATCGGCGACAGCGGCGGGATGTACCACACCATCGGCAACGTGCGGTATTCCGGGTGCAGCGGGAACGCCACTTTCCACTCCATCGCCATCTTGTATACCGGCGACTTCTGCGCGGCGATCAGCCAGGCTTCCGGAATGCCCTGCTTGCGGGCTTCTTCCTGCACGGTGCTGGAATGCGGGTCCAGGAACACGCCCAGTTGCGCCTCGTACAGGCTCTTCGGGTCTTCCACGCTGGCGGCAGCTTCGATCTTGTCGGCGTCGTACAGCAGCACACCCAGGTAGCGGATGCGGCCAACGCAGGTTTCCGAGCACACCGTAGGCTGGCCGGCCTCGATGCGCGGGTAGCAGAAGATGCACTTCTCGGCCTTGCCGGTGGTCCAGTTGTAGTAAATCTTCTTGTACGGGCAGCCGGACACGCACATGCGCCAACCACGGCACTTGTCCTGGTCGATCAGCACGATGCCGTCGTCTTCACGCTTGTAGATGGAGCCGGACGGGCAGCTGGCCACGCAGGCCGGGTTCAGGCAGTGCTCGCACAGGCGCGGCAGGTACATCATGAAAGTGTTCTCGAAGGCCGAGTACATTTCTTTCTGGATGCCGTCGAACAAGGCGTCCTTGCTGCGCTTGCTGAATTCGCCGCCCAGGTCGTCTTCCCAGTTCGGGCCCCATTCGATCTTGTCCATCTTCTTGCCGGTCAGCACCGACACCGGGCGCGCGGTGGGCGGCGTGATCATTTCCGGCGCGTTCTGCAAGTGCTCGTAGTCGTAGGTGAACGGCTCGTAGTACTCGTCGATGGCCGGCAGGTTGGGGTTGGCAAAGATGTTGGCCAGAATCTTCAGCCGGCCGCCCTGACGCGGCTCCAGCTTGCCATTGGCCTTGCGCACCCAGCCGCCCTGCCACTTGTCCTGGTTTTCCCAGTCCTTGGGGTAGCCGACGCCGGGCTTGGTTTCCACGTTGTTGAACCAGGCGTATTCAATACCGTCACGGCTGGTCCACACGTTTTTGCAGGTTACCGAACAGGTATGGCAACCGATGCACTTGTCGAGGTTGAGCACCATACCGATTTGGGCACGAATTTTCATGTAATGCTCCTTTTTTCTTGCCACGAACCCCACGAAAGACACGAAAAGCTTTGTTTGCCGCCGAACCCGCTACAGGCACCAACGGCTACTGTCCGTGTTGTTTCGTGGGTTTCGTGGTTAAAAAGATCAGTCCGCCAGCGGGCGATCCATCCAGTCCACGTTCTTCATCTTGCGTACCACCACGAACTCGTCACGGTTGGCGCCCACGGTGCCGTAGTAGTTGAAGCCCCAGGCCAGCTGTGCGTAACCGCCGATCATGTGCGTGGGCTTGGTCACGGTACGTGTCACCGAGTTGTGGATGCCGCCGCGCTTGCCGCTGGTTTCGGCGCCGGGCACGTTCACGATTTTTTCCTGGGCGTGGTACATCAGGCTCATGCCCTCGGGCACGCGCTGCGACACCACGGCGCGGGCGGTGAGCGTGCCGTTGACGTTGAATACCTCGATCCAGTCGTTGTCCACGATGCCGGCCTTCCTGGCGTCGATCTCGGAGATCCACACGTGCGGGCCGCCACGGCTGAGGGTGAGCATGCGCAGGTTGTCGGAGTAGGTACTGTGGATGCCCCACTTCTGGTGCGGCGTAATCCAGTTCAGCACGATCTCGCTATTGCCATTGGGCTTCTTGCCCAGGATGGCGGCCGTGGTTTTCAGGTCCACGTGCGGGCGGTACACGCACAGGCCTTCGCCAAAGGCGCGCATCCACTGGTGATCCTGGTAGAACTGCTGGCGGCCGGTGAGCGTGCGCCACGGGATCAGCTCGTGCACGTTGGTGTAGCCGGCGTTGTAGCTCACCTCTTCACTTTCCAGACCGGACCAGGTCGGCGAGCTGATGATCTTGCGCGGCTGCGCCTGTACGTCGCGGAAGCGGATGCTGTCGTGTTCGCGCGGCAAGGCCAGGTGGGTGTGGTCACGGCCGGTTACCTTGGACAGCGCGTCCCAG
Source organism: Vogesella urethralis (assembly GCF_007644045.2). Classification (GTDB taxonomy): domain Bacteria; phylum Pseudomonadota; class Gammaproteobacteria; order Burkholderiales; family Chromobacteriaceae; genus Vogesella; species Vogesella urethralis. Next base: position 15,349 of record NZ_VMDW02000136.1, on the reverse strand, counting down.
GCTTTTACCGCCACGTGGCCGTTGGTTTCCGGGGCCAGGGTCAGAATCATCTCGGCCGCGTCGATGGCGCTGTCCAGACGCGGCTGGCCGTCGGCTACGCCGCCTTGCACCGTCTTGTTCAGGCCGCGCAGCACGTCCACTTCGTGCGCGGTTTTCCAGGCGATACCCTTGCCGCCGTTGCCCACTTTTTCCAGTAAGGGGCCGATGGCGGTGAACTTGTCGTAGATCTTGCGGTAGTCGCGTTCCACCACCGTCATCTTGGGCATGGTTTTGCCCGGTACCGGCTCGCACTCGCCTTTTTTCCAGTCGCGCGGGTCGAACGGCTGGCCCAACTCTTCCGGAGTGTCATGCATCAGCGGGGTGAGCACCAGGTCCTTGCGGGTACCCAGGTAGTCGCCGCCCACTTCCGACAGCGCCTTGGCAAAACCCTTGTAGATTTCCCAGTCGCTGCGCGCCTGCCACAAGGGCTGTACCGCTTCCGACAGCGGGTGGATGAACGGGTGCATGTCGGAGGTGTTGAGGTCGTCCTTCTCGTACCAGGTGGCGGTCGGCAGCACGATATCGCCATACAGGCAGGTGGTGGACATGCGGAAGTCCAGCACCACCAGCAGGTCCAGCTTGCCCTCGGCCGCCGGGCGCACGGTGATCTCGCTGGGCTTGATGCAGCCTTCTTCGCCGTTCATCACCGCGTTCTGGGTGCCCAGCAGGTATTTCAGGAAGTACTCGTGGCCTTTGCCGGAGCTGCCCAGGATGTTGGAACGCCACACGAACATATTGCGCGGGAAGTTCTTCGGGTTGTCCGGGTCGTTACAGCTCATGTCCAGTTGGCCGGATTTCAGCTGCGACACGGCGTAGGCTACCGGGTCTTGCCCGGCGGCTTCGGCGTCGCGCACCACGTCCAGCGGGTTGGTGGTGAGCTGCGGCGCAGACGGCAGCCAGCCCATGCGCTCGGCCTTGGCGTTGTAGTCAATCAGCGCCATATTGCCCATCTTGCCGTCGGCGGTCGGGGCCAGGATCTCGCCCACCCCCAGTTTTTCGTGGCGCCACTGGCTGGTATGGGCGTAGAAGAAGCTGGTGCCGTTCATCTGGCGCGACGGGCGCACCCAGTCGGCGGCAAAGGCCAGCGGTGCCCAGCCGGTTTGCGGGCGCAGCTTTTCCTGGCCCACGTAGTGGCACCAGCCGCCGCCGCTCTGGCCGATACAGCCGCACATCATCAGCATGTTGATGATGCCGCGGTAGGTCATGTCCATGTGATACCAGTGGTTCAGCGCGGCGCCGACAATCACCATCGAGCGGCCATGCGTCTCGTCGGCGTTGCGGGCAAATTCGCGCGCTACCTGGATCACCATCTCCGGTTTCACACCGGTGTGCTTTTGCTGCCAGGCCGGGGTGTACGGCACGTCGTCCATGAAGTCGCGTGCCACGTTGCCGCCGCCCAGGCCGCGGTCGATACCGTAGTTGGCCGCCATCAGGTCGAATACGGTGGCCACCAGCGCGTCGCTGCCGTCGGCCAGGCGAATGCGCTTCACCGGCACGTTGCGGTCCAGCAGCTCGTCGTGCTCGCTGCCGAAGTACGGGAAGCCCACGGCCACCACGTCGTCACGCTGGTCGATCAGCGACAGGCGCGCCTTGATGTCGCGGCTGTTGCCGGCACCGTCTTTTTCTTCCAGGTTCCACTTGCCGCTCTGGCCCCAACGGAAGCCTACCGAGCCATTGGGCGCCACCAGCTCGCCGCTGAGCTCGTCCAGCACCAGGGTTTTCCATTCCGGGTTGTTGTCCTGGCCCAGGTTGTCCACCAGGTTGGACGCGCGCAGGAAGTAGTCCGGCACGTAGCGGCCATCCTGGGCTTTCAGCGTCACCAGCATCGGCATGTCGGTGTACTGGCGGATGTAGCCGGTAAAGTACTCGGACGGCTGGTCGAGGTGGAATTCCTTGAAGATGACGTGGCCCATGGCCATGGCCAGGGCGGCGTCGGTGCCCTGCTTCGGCGCCAGCCAGATATCGCCGAACTTGGCCATTTCGCCAAAGTCGGACGACACCGCCACCGTTTTGGTGCCCTTGTAGCGCACTTCGGTATAGAAGTGGGCGTCCGGGGTGCGCGTCATCGGGATGTTGGAACCCCACACCATCAGGTAGTTACTGTTGTACCAGTCGGCCGATTCGGCCACGTCGGTCTGTTCGCCCCAGATCTGCGGGCTGGCCGGCGGCAAGTCGCAGTACCAGTCGTAGAACGACAGCGGCACGCCGCCGATCAGGCTAAGGTAACGGCTGCCGGCGGCGTAGCTCACCATCGACATCGCCGGAATCGGCGAGAAGCCGATGACCCGGTCCGGGCCGTAGTTCTTGATGGTGAAGGCGTTGGCCGCGGCGATGATTTCGTTCACTTCCTGCCAGCTGGCACGCACAAAGCCGCCCTGGCCGCGCTTGCTCTTGTACTGCTTGGCGGTTTCCGGGTTCTGGCTGATGTGCTGCCAGGCCTCGATGGCACCCATGGTCTGGCGTGCCTCGCGCCACAGTTTCATCAGGCGGCCGCGTACCATCGGGTACTTCACGCGCTGCGCCGAGTACACATACCAGCTGTAGGACGCGCCACGCGGACAGCCGCGCGGCTCGTGGTTGGGCAGGTCCGGCCGCGTGCGCGGGTAGTCGGTCTGCTGGGTTTCCCAGGTAATCAGCCCGTTCTTTACGTATACCTTCCAGCTGCAGGAGCCGGTGCAGTTCACGCCGTGGGTGGAACGCACGATCTTGTCGTGCTGCCAGCGCTGGCGGTAACCGTCTTCCCACTTGCGGTCTTCTTGTACCACCGCACCGTGGCCATCGGAAAAGGTGGATTTCACCTTGCCCAGGAAATTGAGTCTGTCGAGAAAGTGGCTCATCTTGCCTCCGTGTGTTTGCCGCCGCTGCGGCCTGCTTAGGTTGGCCGCAAGCGGTATGCGGATACCCCGATTCACGCTGCCAAGCTTAGGCGCCGGCCAGCGCGCGTCCCATTCCCCACTGGTGGCAAACCGGCGCGGCAGAGGGAGGAGCCGCCCCTACTCCCAAAGGCGTAGTGGCGCACCGCACCGCCGCCGCGCCCTCCACCGTGCGGCGTAGTGGCGCCACATGAAAAAAGGCGCCCCAGAGGGCGCCAAAGACGAAGCAGTGCGTCGCACCGCTTGGAGAAGACGTTTCAGCTCAGCACGGAATCTCCGCACCTTTGCGGGCGTAGAACCACCAGTTCACCAGCACGCAGGTCAGGTAGAAGGCGATGAAGGCGTACAGCGCGGCCTCCACGCCACCGGTCAGCGCAATCGACGTGCCGTAGCTTTTGGGGATGAAGAAACCGCCGTAGGCCCCGATGGCACCGGAGAAGCCCAGCACCGCCGCCGCTTCCTTGGTGGCGTCGGCCACGGCTTGTTTCTGTGCTGCGTCACTGCGGCCTGCCATGCGCTTGTGCAGCGTCAGGAAGATGGCCGGCACCTGCATGAAGGTGGAGCCGTTACCGATGCCGGTCAGCGCAAACAGGCACAGGAACATGGCAAAGAAGCCCTGGAAGTTGCCGCCCTGGCCGCCATGCGGCAGGAAGCCGATCACGGCAAACACCGCCGCAATCATCAGCACGAACACCGCCTGCGTGACGCGGGCGCCGCCGATCTTGTCGGCCAGCCAGCCGCCGATCGGGCGGGCCAGCGCGCCCACCAGCGGGCCGAAGAACACGTATTTGGTGGGGTCAATATCGGGGAACTGGCCTTTGACCAGCAGCGGGAAGCCGGCCGAGAAACCGATGAAGGAACCGAAGGTGCCGATGTACAGCCAGCACATCAGCCAGTTGTGCTTGCGCTTGAAGATCACCGCCTGATCGGCAAACGACGCCTTGGCCGAGGCAATGTCATTCATGCCGAACCAGGCTGCCAGCGTGGACAGCACGATGAACGGCACCCACACGAAACCGGCGTTCTGCAGCCACATCTGCTTGCTGGCCGCGCCTTTTACCCAGGTTTGCGGCTCGCCGCCAAAGCTGCCGAACAGGCCCATGGTGATGACGATGGGCACCACGAACTGCACCACCGACACGCCCAGGTTGCCCAGGCCGGCGTTCAGGCCCAGCGCGGTACCTTTTTCAGCCTTGGGAAAAAAGAAGCTGATATTGGACATCGACGAGCTGAAGTTACCGCCGCCAAAACCGCACAGCAGCGCCAGGATCAGCATGGTGACGTAGCTGGTGGAGGTATCCTGCACCGCAAAGCCGATGCCGATGGCGGGGATCAGCAGGCTGGCGGTGGAGATGGCGGTCCACTTGCGGCCACCGAAAATCGGCACCATGAAGCTGTAGAAAATGCGCAGCGTGGCGCCGGACAGCGCGGGCAGCGCGGCCAGCCAGAACAGCTGGTTTTGCGTGTAGTTGAAGCCGATATTCGGCATGTTCAGCACCGCCACGCTCCACACCTGCCAGATGATGAAGGCCAGCGTCAGCGCCGGAATCGACAGCCACAGGTTGCGGCGCGCCACCGGCTTGCCTTGTTGTTGCCAGAAGGCCGGGTTTTCCGGCTCCCAGCGATGAAGGACGTGTTCAGACATGATTCGCTCCCTTGTCGGGGCGGCCCCTGCCGCCCCGGTATGTTGACCGAGAAAACAGGCGCGCTAGCGCTTGGCGGCTGCCAGCGCCACCGGCTTGAACGAGAAGTGCATCCACACCAGGCTGACGCAGACAGTGCCGTACAACAGCATGAACGAGCTGGAGCGCACGCCGGTCAGGTCCACCAGCAGACCGAACAGGATGGGCAGCAGGAAGCCGCCCAGGCCGCCGGCCAGGCCCACCACGCCGGACACGGCGCCGATGTTGTCGGGGAATTCGTCGGCAATGAACTTGAATACCGACGCCTTGCCGATGGCCATCGCCACCCCCACGCCAAACAGCAGCAATGTGAACCAGGTGGCATTCAGGCCGATATCAAAGCCCTGCGGGCCGTTGACGGTCTGGATGATGAAGTGGGTTTGCGGGTAGGACAGGATGAAGAACGCCACCCAGCACGCCCACATCACCCCCCAGGTGACCTTGTAGGCGCCGTAACGGTCGGACAGCCAGCCGCCCAGCGCGCGCAGCACGCCCCCCGGCAGCGAGAAGCAGGCCGCCAGAAACGCCGCGTGCTTGATGTCAAAGCCGTACTCGGCCACGTAGTACTTGGTCATCCACAGCGCCAGCGCCACGTAGCCACCGAACACCACCGAGTAGTACTGGCAGTAACGCAGCACGGCCGGGTTTTTCATCAGTGCCAGTTGCTGGCCCAGGCTGACGTTGCTGGACACCAGGTGCTGCGGGTCGTGGTGCGAGAACACCCAGAACAGGATGGCCGTCACCAGCATGATGGCCGCGTACACGGTAGGCACCATCTGCCAGCCGGCCGCCGCGATGATGCCGGGCGCCACCAGCTTGGTCAGCGACGAACCGGCATTGCCGGCACCGAACACGCCCATCGCCATGCCTTGCTGATCCTTGCGGAACCAGCGCGCCACGTACGGGGTACCCACCGAGAACGACCCGCCCGCCAAGCCGACAAACAGCCCGATGGCCAGGAAGTGCCAGTACTGGGTAGCAAACTGCATGGCGTAGATGGGCACCACGCAGGCCAGCATCAGCACGAACAGCACGATGCGGCCGCCGAAACGGTCGGTCCAGATGCCCAGCGGCACACGGATCAGCGAGCCGGACAATACCGGCGTGGCGGCCAGAATGCCGAACTGGGTTTCACTCAGGCCCAGCTGCTGCTTGATCGGAATGCCCAGCACGGCAAACATCATCCAGATCATGAAACAGACGGTGAAGGCCACGGTGCTGCTGGCGAGCACCGCGTATTGCTTGTAAGCGCGGGAAGACATGGTGCGTTACCTGTACGGAAGAGTCAGGGGCATGCTATGCCCCGTCAACTTGTACGGGTATTGGCCGGAGGAGGAAGCCCGCCCCTGCCGATGGCCTAGCCGGCAACGCAGCGAACGGCGTGCGGCCTACGCCGGAAGGATTAGGGCATTGGGCAATGATGTGCGGTGATCAGCGCGCAAACGGTGCAGTGCCAGGCTGGCCCGGGCGTGATGACGCGGGGGTACCGGGCAACGCTGGCACAGGCCAAGGCCGCCAGGCTGCGGCACGGTTGGCCGCATGCGTTGCCGGCCAGGTGCCAGCGCAGGGTTCGCGGTAGGGGAAGCGTTCGGGCGTCACACCGACGGTGTGGTGCCCAAGCTGTGGCTCAGGCCCAGCGCGCGGCGGCGTCGCCGTCGCTGGCCTTGGCGTCCACCCAGCGCTGGCTGCCGTCGGCAAAGTGTTCGCGCTTCCAGAACGGCGCTTCGGTTTTCAGGTAGTCCATCAGGAAGGCCGCGCCGGCGAACGCCGCCGCGCGGTGGCCGGACGCCACCAGCACTAGCACGATGCCCTCGCCTGGCGCCAGGCTGCCCACGCGGTGAATGACCCGTACCGCCGTCAGCGGCCAACGTGCGGCGGCGTCCTCGGCAATGCGGCGGATTTCGGCTTCGGTCACGCCCGGGTAGTGCTCCAGGAACAGCGCCGTCAGCGGGATGGCGGCGTCGTGGCCGCGCACCATGCCCTGGAACGCCACCAGCGCGCCGGCGTCGCCGGCTTGCGCACGCAGCGCCGCCTCTTCGGCGCCCAGGTCAAACGGCGCGGTCTGGATGGTGATGTCGCAATGCATGTCAGCCCCCCGTTACCGGCGGCAGAATGCCGACTTCGGCCCCGACCGGGATGTCGGCGTCGCCGCGCACGATCTGCTGGTTGACGACCAGGCGGAACACCTGGCCCTCGGCCAGCGCGCCGGCCCACGCCTCGCCACGGCCGCGCAGTTGCGCCAGCAGCTGGCTGGTGCTGCCACCGGCCCAGTCCAGGGTTTCGTCGGCGTGGCCGACGGCGTCTTTCAGACGGCCAAAGTACAGGATGCGGATGCTGCTCATGCTTGTTGCTCCCGCCAGCGCAGCACAAAGGCGGCGATGGCATCGATATCGTTGAGGTCGAGTTGCGGCACCGCCAGCGCCGGCAGGGCGGCATCGGTGGCGACTGCCAGAATGTCGGGGTCGTCCTGCTGCAGCAAGGCCTTGCCCAGCGCCGGGCGGTGCACTTCCAGCTTGGGCACGGCTAACCACTTCTGCCCTTCCAGGATCACCAGGTCTGCCGGCTGCAAGCGCGCCAGCTGGGCAGAGAGGTCCAACGGGGCAGCCAGGTCTTCGTAGACCGCCACGCCGCAATCGCCCAGCAGCATGACCTGCGCGGCACCGGCAGCACGATGGCGGTAGCTATCCTTGCCCGGGGTATCGAACGCGACGGCGTGGTGGCTGTGCTTCACCACCGACACGCGCAAGCCGGCGGCGGCCAACCTGGGCAGCAGCTGCTCCAGCAGCGTGGTCTTGCCACTGCCGGACCAGCCGGCCAGGCCCAGCACCGGGCTGTGCAAACGGGAAGTAGACATGGAATGACGCAGGCGACGTGACAAAACCGCCAAGATAGCAGCCCGGCGGCATTGCGGTAAGCCCCGAAGGGCCTAATCCGGCTGGTGGAGGCGGCTCAGGCCAGCGCCTCCAGCCGGCGACGCTGCCACACCAGCAGCCCGCCACACACCAGCGCGGCCAACGCCACCCCGGCCAGCAGCAAGGGTACCGCCTGCTGCAAAACCTGGGGCAACGCCGGCAATCGGGCGGCGGGCTGGCCGGCCAGTGCTTGCAAGCCCAGGCCGGCCCACGATACCCCCAAGGCGCCCGCCAGCTCGCGCAGCATGTTTTTGGCCTGGTAGGCCTGGCTGAACACCTGCTCGTCCACCCGCGCGAAGGTGGTGCCGGCGGCCGTGCCCAGCAAAAACGGCATGAACACGGCGTGGCACAGCGTGCACGCCAGCAGCAGCCAGCCAAGGTCTTGCCGGCTGGCCGTGGCCAACAGGGCACACGCCAACACCAGCGCCAGCATGGCCAGCTGCACGTAGCGTACCGGCTTCGGCCAACGTCGCATCAGCACAAAATGCAGCACCACGCCCGGAATGGCCAGCAAGGTACTGCCCCCCAGCAACAGGCCGCTATCCAGCAAATCCAGCTGCAGGCCGTGCAGCAGGTACAAGGGCAGCAGGTACGCCATGCCGGCCGCCAGCACATAACCGCAACCGTAAGCGGCCATGCCCCACAGATAATGGCCCGAGGCAAAGCGGGCGTACGGCAGCAAACCGCGCTGGCGACGCCACTGCTGGCGGACGTGGCCCAGCAGCAAGCCGCAACCGGCCAGGCCCAGCAGCCAGCTGAGGCCGCCGGCGGCCAGTGGCACCTGCCGCACCTGCTCCAGCGCAAACAGCCACAACGCCACCCCCGGCAACAACCACAACAAGCCACTGGCGGCGCCATGGCTGCGCTGGGCATCGGCCACCGGTTCGTGCGCCGGCATACTGCGCGTCAGCCACAGCGTCAGCCCCAGCAGCGGCAAAGGCAGCCAGAACAGCGCGCGCCAGCCCAGCCAGTGCAGGCTGGCCGCCGCCAACAGCGGGGCGCTACCGGCGCCCAGCATGATGCCCAGCGGCAGCAGCAAGATGGTTTGCCCGCGCGCCGGGCCCTGGTAATGCTGGATCTGCACCCGCGCGGCGGTAAACAAGGCCGCGCCCCCTGCCGCCTGCAACAGACGGCCAAGCAGCACGCCGGCAAAGGCGTCAGCCCGGCTGCACAGCAGCGCGCCCAGCGCCAGCAACAGCAAGGACACTTGCAAAAAGCGCCGGTAGCCCAGCCGCTGTACGCACCAGCGGTGAGCGGCGATCATGGCGCAACTGACTACCGCACAAGCGGCAACCAGTTGGCCGAAGTTGTCCAGTGTGCCGTGGCTGCCCGCCAGGATGGCCCCGGCCCCGAACATCACCATCACGTTCTGCAGGTAGTCTAGCAAGGGCAGCAACACGATCAGCAAATGGTGGCGGGTAAGCGGGCGGGGAAACAGCGTTGACATGGTGTAGCGGCCATCAAACAAAACCGTATTATCGATTTTGCAATGCAATCGATGAAATCGATTGATAAGATAAGACTCATGCATCACATCGATAACCATAGCCAGTTGCTGCGGCTGGACCTCAACCTGCTGGTGGTATTCGACGCCATGATGCAGGAGCAGCACGTCAGCCGGGCGGCAGCGCGCCTGCACATCGGCCAGCCGGCCATGAGCCACGCACTAGGCCGCCTGCGCCGCCTGCTGGACGACCCGCTCTTTGTGCGCCAAGGCAACCGCATGCAGGCCACGCCACGTGCGCTGGCCCTGGCCCCCGCCGTCGCCAGCTGGCTCCAGGACGCCCGCCGACTGCTGGATAAAGGAGACAGCCAGGAGCCTGCGCACATGCAAGGCGTGCTGAGGCTGGCGATGCCCGACGGGCTGGAAACCCTGCTGTTTCCCGCCCTGCTGGCCCGCTTGCGCGCAGAAGCCCCCGGGCTGCAACTACGTGCCCAGTTGCTGGAGATCGATCAGCAACTGCAGGCGCTGGACCGCGACGAGGTAGACCTGGTGGTCACGGCAGCGCCCTTGTCGCTGCAGGCCTGGCATAACCGCCAGGCCGCGGGCCACACCGGCTTCTGCGCCGTGTATTCGCCGCAGCAAGTGAACCTACCGCCCGCGCCGGCACTGGCCGCGCTGGCGGCGGTGCCACAGCTGGCCAGCAGCTACCGCGGCACCGCCAGCGGCATCGTCGACCACTGGTTTGCCCAGCATGGCCTGCAACGGCGCATCGTGGCGCTGGCGGCCAACCTGGCCACCATTGCCCAGTCGCTGCAACAAGCGCCGTTGCTGTCGATCCAGCCCGGCCTGTACCTGCCACTGCTGCGCCAGCACGGCGAGCTGGCCGCCGTGGCACTGCCGGCAGACCTGGGCATCGATATCGAACTGGTGTGGCACCGCCGCCAGCAGCAGCACGCACCGTTGCGTTACCTGTGCCAGCTGGTGGCAGACAGCATCGCCCGGCTGGTACCGCTTGCCTGACGCGCGGCAAGCGCTCAGATTTCGGACGAAGCCAGTTGCCGCCATACGCCCTGCTGCTGCCACTGCTCGGCCCAACCGGGAATCTCGGCGGCCGGCATGGGCCGGGCGATACCGTAACCCTGTACCAGATGGCAACCCATCTGCCCCAGAGCCACACCGTGCGCCAACGTCTCTACGCCCTCGGCGATGACCTGACGCCGGAACACCCCCGCCAGCTGGATGACACTGGCGACAATACCCAGGTCGTCACGGTCTTCCAGCATGCCGCGCACGAAACTCTGGTCGATCTTCAGGGTGTCTACCGGTAACTGCCGCAGATAGGTCAACGAAGAGTAACCAGTGCCGAAATCGTCCAGCGCAAAGTGCACGCCCAGCGCACTGCACCGTTGCAGCACCTGCAGCGCCTGGGCCAGATCGTCCAGGGCGGCCGACTCCAGCACCTCCAGCTCCAGCATGCCGGGCAACACTGCCGGGTAACGCGTCAGGGCTTGCTGGATATGATCTAAAAAGTCCGGGTGCAGCAGGTAGCGGGCCGCCACGTTGATACTGACAGACATTGCCATGCCTTCCGACTGCCATTGCGCCAGTTGTGCCACCGCAGCGTCCAGCACCCAGCGCCCGAAGTGCGTTTCCAGTTCGCTGCCCTGTAGTGCAGGTAAAAAGGCCGCCGGCGCCAGCAAACCCTGCTCCGGGTGCTGCCAGCGGATCAGCGCCTCGACCCCGACCAGCCGGCCGTCACGCAAATCAACCTTGGGCTGGTAATACAGCACGAACTGCTGACAGGCCAGCGCCATTTCCAGCATGGCCAGCATGCTGCGGTGCTGCTGGGCGCGGCGGTCATTTTCGGGGTCGAATAGCAGATAGCAGTTCTTGCCGGATTCCTTGGCCTGGTACATGGCCTGGTCTGCGTGGCGCAGCAAGGTATCGGCATCGGCATCATCCAGCGGAAACAGGCTGATACCGATACTGGCACTAGTACGGATAACCACATCCCCCAGCATGAACTCCTGCCGTACCGTGGCCAGCAAACGGTCCAGTATCGGCATGCATTCGGCGGCACCATTCAGATCGGACAGCAGCAGGACAAACTCGTCACCGCCTAGTCGCGCCAGCGTGTCGTCGGCACGCAGCACCGACTTCAGCCGCTCGGTGAGCGCCACCAGCAGCTGGTCCCCCACATCATGACCATACAGGTCGTTGATGGCCTTGAAACCATCCAGATCAAGAAAGCATACCGCACAGTACTTTTCATGGCGGCGGCAATGAAGCAGCGCTTGCTCAAGCCGGTCCGACAGCAAGCGGCGGTTGGGAATATTGGTCAGCGGGTCGTAATTGGCAATGCGGTCCAACTCGGCCTCATGCGCCTTGAGCTGGGTAATATCCGAGAAGATACCGACATAATGCTGGATTTTCCCTTGCTGGTCGCGCACCACCGATATGGACAGCAGCTCGGCGTACAGCTCGCCATCCCGACGGCGGTTCCAGATTTCGCCACGCCAGAAGTCCTGCTGCTTTACCTGCATCCACAGCGCCTGATAAAAAGCCGGCCCATGCAACCCGGACGACAGCAAGTTGGGAGACTGCCCCAGCACCTCGGCCTCCGGGTAACCGGTAATACGCGTGAACGCGGCATTCACCTTGGTGATGACGCCAGCAGGCGACACCACCATGATACCTTCGTAGCTGCTATCAAATACGACCGCCGCCTCGCGTTGGGCCAGGGCGTAAATCTTGCGTTCGGTGATGTCGGTATGGGTGCCGGACATGATCAGCGGCCGGCCCGCATCATCTCGCGACAACACCCGGCCACGAGACAAAATCCAGCGCCAATTGCCTGTCTGGCTACGGCACCGCATTTCCATTTCGTAAGCGGGCGTCTCGCCCGCCAGGTGTGCCTGCATGGCCTGGATGACCTGCGGCAAGTCTTGCGGATGGATCATCGCCAGCCAGTCTTCGCGCGAGATGCCCTGCGCATCGGCAGCGTAACCCAGCATGGTTTTCCAGCGATGGCTGATTTCAAAATCATCGGTCTGGATATTCCAGTCCCAGTAACCCTGATCCGAACCTTCCAACACCCGCGCCAGTTGCTGCTCGCGCAGGCGCAAGGTCTGCTCGTCCTGCTTTTGCTGGCTGATGTCGCGCGAAATGCCGAAGAGGCCGACCACTTCGCCATCTGCAGACAACACCGGGCCTTTGGTCACCAGAAACACCAGTGCGGTGCCATCTTGCAACCGCAGGTGCTCTTCATGCGTATGCAGTACACCGGACCGCATAATGCCTTCGTCCACCTGCATCAAGCGGGTGGCCGAATCGCTATCGAACAGGGCATGGTCGTTTTGCCCCAGCACCTCATCCGCAGGCCGGCCCACAATGGTCGCTGCCGCATCGTTGAGCATCAGGTAGCGCCCCTGGCGATCCTTGACGAACACCGCATCAGACGTACCCGACACTACCGCATCCAGCAAACGCCGGTGCCGTTCGTTACGACTGGCCAAGCGGCGTAACCAGCCGCTGAACAAGCTGATGGCAACCCCGCACAACAGCAGGAAACCCCATTGCAAACGCAAACCCGGGTCTGCCTGCGCGGTATGAAAAGCCGGGCTGGCCATCTCATCCACGCCCAGCACGGTCAGGATGGTTGCCAGCAGACCGGGCCCCATTCCCCCCAGCAGTGCGCTGAGCAGGATGGGCAGCATGAACAGGATCAGCATAGGCTGCTGGCTGACGCTGATCGGCAACAGGTCGCGCAAGCCGAGTGTGGCCAAGCTCACCGCCAAGGCAAACAGATAAGCCAGCCAGCGTGGAATGCTTTGTTTGGCCAGCCGCTCTGCCCAGCTTTCCAGCAAGCCAGCTGCCGGAGACGGGTTATCTGCCGGCACGGCACCCAGCGAAAAATACAGCAAGGCCGCCGTACCCAGTACGAACACCAACCCTTTGTAGGTAGACAGCACCACCATGCTATCGGCGTCTGCCACCAGCAGCAGCAAGCTGTCGGATAGCAGAATCCACAGTGCGGCCAACACGCAGTAGGCCAATACCACCAGGCGGATGAAACGGTGACGCGGCGAAGCAGGCATAAGCGCATTTACCTTGTAACGGCTACCAGTGATCGGATGTGGCGAGCCGCACTGGAGCGACGAATATATTCAAATATCTATCAAATATATTACGTCGCATACAACAAGGTATATAAATACTCACCGATAACAAGATGCTGGAGTAGCAGGTCGGCCCCGGCCACACCTTACAGTCCGTTCTGCCCGGCACCTCATCAGCAGGCCGCAAGCCTAGGCACGACAACCGCCAAGGCTTGGGTCCAGCCTGTACCGACCTGACCAGACCGGCCATCACGCAAGTGGCTAGTGCAGCATACAAGTTGCGACCAATTTTGCCTGTTATTGCTTTGCCGCTCCGCTTGCCGAACCACTCAAGTCACCACCACATAATTCTGAAAAGAAAGAGGATGCAGCCTATGCCGTTACCGGCACGGACTGCATCCTCCAGGACTTCTCGCTCAGTACGCGATCAGCACACTTACACGTTCACCGACTCGGCGACCTCTTGGTAGTCTTTGATCTGGTCAAAGTTCATGAAGCGTGAAGTAGATCTAGCCACGTCTACGACCATCCACGCAAAATTCACAAACCACTGTTTTTAAACAAGTAAATTTCCAGTATCGTCTACAGACATCTTGGGGCATCCAGAAAAATTGGGGGTATCGTTGGGGGTACCGAATCGTTATTATCGTGATTCACTACAAAAACATTAGCGATATTGCCATGCCGCTCACCGATGCCAAAGTCCGTAACGCCAAGCCCGAAGACAAGGATTACAAGCTCGCCGACATGGGTGGATTGTACCTGCTGGTGAAGAAGAACGGCGCCAAACTCTGGCGCCTGAAATACCGCCTGGCCGGCAAGGAAAAACTATACGCCATTGGCCAGTACCCGCAGGTTTCGTTGTCCGCCGCCCGCGAGGCGCGCGACAACGCCAAGCTGCTGATTGCCGAAGGCCGCTCCCCGGTGACGGTACGACAAACCGAAAAGCTGGAGGTCATCGAGCAGGGCCTGTCTACCTTCGAAGCTGTCGCTCGCGAGTTCTACGAAAAAGTACGGCTACAAGGCAAAGAGACCACGGCATTCCAGTCCATCCGCCTGCTTGAACTATACGGCTTCCCCAAGTTCGGCCCCCTGCCCTTGGCCAGCATCAAGCCAATCGTGATCCTCAATATCATGAAGCAGCTGGAAGCACGCGGCATCGCCAACACCGCCTCGCGCTTTCGGCACGTGTGCGGCCAAGTATTCCGCTACGGCGTAGCTACCCTGCGCTGCGACATCGACCCCACAGCCTCCATCAAGCGCGCCATCGTCGCACCACCCGTCAAACACCACCAGGCCGCCGAAGACCCGCCAGCGCTATGGCGCAAGATCCTCACCTATCGCGGCACTGGCACCACCCGCATCGCACTGCAACTGCTGATGCTGTTGGCCGTACGCACCAACGAACTGCGGCGCATGGAAAAGAGCGAGCTCGATCTGGACAAGAAACTGTGGACCATTCCTGCGGCCAAGATGAAAAAGCGCCGCACTCACACTGTTCCCCTGCCCGACCAGGCCGTAGCGCTCATCCAAACCGCCATCGACTGGAGCGGTGATAGCCAGTACGTTTTCCCCAACCAGCGCACACCTGGCGAAGCCATGTCTGAAGCCACGCTGCGCAAGGTGATGATTGCCCTGGAAGCCCCCACTAGCCCGCACGGCCTGCGCGCCACCTTCTCTACCCACCTACACGGCCAGGGCTACCCGTCACACCTGATTGAAATGCAGCTGGCACACGCAGAAGAAAACAAAATGAAAGCCACCTACAACCACGCCCAGTACCTGGACGAGCGTAGGCGGCTAATGGAACGCTGGGCGGATTTTGTGACGGGTGAGCGATGAAGAACACCATTAACCCAAATGGATCAAGAGTATACAAACAAAAGCACATGGGCATTAAATTGCTTTATCATTAGTTTTCTTGAATCAACCTAAAAGGAAAGAAGATATGAAGTCATGCGAAATTTGTGGCGACATGTCAGCTGATCGCACAGCAGATCAGTACCCAACTGTGACTTGCTGCGATGAGTGCTTTAATGAGTTACACGGCAAGAATGACTCACCAATTGTCACCGGGCCAGGCCCTTTTGATCCTGCGTATGGGGAGGAATGTCATTTTTGTGGCAAACACGCCGATGATGAATAAACATACATAAGGCATTGAAATAAAAAGCCGCCTGTAACTTGGCGGCTTTTTTATACAAGTCGACGTCCCCCCAATCTCAGTAGCACTACGCTTTAGAGTCCAAGGCTAATTTACCGGATTTCTCCGCCAGTAATT
>NZ_VMDW02000028.1 GCF_007644045.2 Vogesella urethralis | reverse complement strand
TTCTTCATGTCCAACTCCTTGTCATGGTGGATTGGACGCTAAAGTCACGCGCTACTCAAGATGGGGTGGACGTCGGCCATTCTCAACAACTCTGAACAATCCTGAAGCTGAACTTGCTCAACTGCCAGACACTGAGATCCACGACGATGTGCTGGACGCATTCTGGGAAAAGTATGAGCGCATGCCTGTCGTGAACCCGACTAAGTGGAAGTTCCATGAAACGGTGTATGAGGAGCATTACTATCAGATGTTGCGCCTACTCAGCTATGAGCTGGAAAAGCGCAATGCAGTGCTCATCACCTTCGGCTTTTCCTTCGCAGACGAGCATATCCTCAACCTCGTCATGCGGTCCCTATCGAATCCTGGGCTGCAAGTCTTCATTTGCTGTTACAGCCTTTCTGGGCGCATGGCTATGGAGGAAAAGTTCAAAGGCCACCGTAACGTCAAATGTTTGGCTCTGGAAGGCGAGAACATGGATTTTACTGCCTTCAATGAAAAAGTAATGGTCTGGCAGGAGGCGGCCTCTGTGCGACCTCCTGTGGTAGCTGCTGCAGCATACGATAACGCAGAGGACCTAGTCTGATGAGCATACGTGTTGGTGAAGTCATTGCCGTTCAAGGAACCAAGGTCATTCTGAAAATCGACGAGCAGTCTAGTAAGGAAACACTTTTTTACGGTGGTGACAAATACAAGGGCTGAATCGCCCCAGCTTCTCTAGACACTCTTGAGCCGTTGGAAATACTGCTTCTCGTACTCTACCGGTGACAGCCC
>NZ_VMDW02000059.1 GCF_007644045.2 Vogesella urethralis | reverse complement strand
GGCTGTCACCGGTAGAGTACGAGAAGCAGTATTTCCAACGGCTCAAGAGTGTCTAGAGAAGCTGGGGCGATTCAAACATCTTGGTCTTCAGCTTTACAAAAGACAGTTCGCGCAGCCTATCCGCCCGTCTCAATGCAGCCGGTGCCCGAGGTGTGAAGTGTTCCACGATGCACAGCTTCGCACGCTCAAAGCTTGCTGAATTGAAAGACTTTGTTGAACTGACTGACAAGTCAGATGCAGACCAGTACCTTCAGAATTTTCTCAAGCATCCAGAGTTGCGTTCGCATTCCAAGCAATATTATGTTCTTGTCGATGAAGCTCAAGACCTCAACAGCCTTAACTACGCTTTCCTGACCTACTTAGCTAAGACTCTTTACGCAGTGGGCGACTTCCGCCAAGCGATCTATCAATTCCGTGGCGCTAAACCTGATCTTTTCCAGACCTTCAAAACCTCTTTGGAGCAACAAACAGGCACTACTCCTGACATGTTCCAGGCTCCTACACCTCTAGTGCACAGCATCCTCACCACGTTCAGAAACTCTACTGCTGTGAATGCTCTTGCGAACGCTGTTGCTCATCAGCTGGACCCTAGCGCAGCGTTTACCGCTTCACTTGACACCGCCGCACCTGGACACGTTTTCACCCAGATCACCCCTGACGAAGAGTCCGAATACCAAGCTATCAAGTCCTACTTTTTAGAAGCTTCACGCAGTAACGACGTCCACCCCATCTTGAGTAGCGCGTGACTTTAGCGTCCAATCCACCATGACAAGGAGTTGGACATGAAGAA
>NZ_VMDW02000139.1 GCF_007644045.2 Vogesella urethralis | reverse complement strand
TCTTCATGTCCAATCTCCGTGTCATGGTGGATTGGACTCTAAAGTCACGTGCTACTCAATACCGGGGGGACGTCGCCGTCACCATTCGACGCAGTCAAACGCCTGCTTTGCAACATCTTGCGGAGCAGTACATCCATTACCTGTGTCGACTCTTCGGCTGCGACAAATGCACCTCTCTCAACACGCTGGCTCCAGAACTGCCCCAGGAGATCCAACTGCGTCTTGGCTAGGTTCGCCATAGATGCATCTTCTTTGAGGATGCGCCCCAACAGGAAGAGGTTAAATGGGCTGCTCAGTAGGGAGTTGAACTGCGACTCGCTGGCCTGTGCGATGCGATCCAAAGACGGCCACTTTGTTCTAACTTCGAGAATCTCATCCGGTTCTAGTTGAGGAACATTGATATGGCAAACCCGCAGAAACTCAGGATCCTGAAACCGATCATCGATGGGCCGCCCTTCGAACAGGCGGTGATATTGACTGCCGTAGCGCAGGTCAAATTTGCGAATAGACGCAATGACGGCCCACTGAGGCGCTCTCTTGCGGACCTCGCTGATCAAGGTTCGGACGGCGGACTCCGAACCTGTACCCCGGGATGCGTCAAGCGCATCGATCATTAGGATAGGGCTCTCGCTCGGCCGCCACTCGGTCAGAATGTCGATCAATGGCTGGGACAGCGAGAACTCGCGCTGCAAATCTGCCAGCGTGGTGCCCACAAGCTGATCGACTTGGATCAGGAGTACAACTCTGCCCTGGTCGAGTAGCTCTTGGGCGGCGATTTGGAGCGCGCCAGACTTTCCTGCCCCCGGGTCGCCGATGACGAGACAAGACACTCCTCGCTTTGCTGTGTCCAGCAGTACATCGCAGCAGGTGCGCCGAAGCTGAATGGACGTGCCAGAAGCATCAACATGAATCGACGCGTA
The DNA here is from genome assembly GCF_007644045.2 of Vogesella urethralis. Lineage (GTDB taxonomy): Bacteria > Pseudomonadota > Gammaproteobacteria > Burkholderiales > Chromobacteriaceae > Vogesella > Vogesella urethralis. Next base: position 250 of record NZ_VMDW02000139.1, on the reverse strand, counting down.
GCGAGACATATCGTCAAGCGCATGCCCCGTCATTTCCTGCAAGCGATTGAAATCCTTCAGATAGGTTGATTGCAGAAGAAGACGAACCCTCTCACTACGGAGCAGTGCCCTCAACGCCTCTCTATCACCCCCAGAACGACGGCGCGAAAACTCTAGACAGCCACGGACAAGAGCGGGTGAATCGCCCCGGCTTCTCTAGACACTCCGGAGCTGTTGGAAATACTGCTTCTCGTACTCTACCGGCGATAGC
>NZ_VMDW02000040.1 GCF_007644045.2 Vogesella urethralis | reverse complement strand
CGACGTCCCCCCAATCTCAGTAGCACTACGCTTTAGAGTCCAAGGCTAATTTACCTGATTTCTCCGCCAGTAATTTGGCGTAGGCCGCTGGCGTCAAACCACCCAGCGCTTTCTTGGGCCTTTCGTTGTTGTACTCCCTTCGCCAGGCTTCGATCACGATCTGAGCATGGCGCAGACTGGTGAACCAGTGTTCGTTCAGGCATTCGTCCCGGAAGCGCCCGTTAAACGATTCGATGTAAGCGTTCTGATTCGGCTTGCCCGGCTCAATGAGGAACAGCTGAACACCCCGAGCGTGCGCCCAGGTGAGCATCGCACGGCTGCAGAACTCCTTGCCGTTATCCGTCCTGATCGCTTTGGGCAAGCCGCGCGTCTGCGCCAACTGGTCGAGAACGCGCGTCAGGTGCACGCCACTCATCGCCCGTTCCGGCACAATGGCCACCGCTTCGTGCGTGGCGTCATCAACGATAGTCAGGCTCTTGATGACACGCCCCTCTGCTGTCCGGTCGAACACGAAGTCCATCGACCAAACCTGGTTGGCCGCCATTGGCCGCACCAGCGGATGACGGTCTGCCACCGGCACTTTCTTGCGCTTACGCCGACGAATTTGCAGACCCGCCTCGGCATAGAGCCGGTCCACGCGCTTGTGATTGACCTGCATACCTTCCTGTCGCAGTTTCAGGTAAATCATGCTGGCACCGTAGCGCCGGTGGCGCTGCGCCAGGGTGATGATTTTTTCCTTGAGCGAGGCATTACGGTCTGGCTGCGGCTGGTAGCGGAAGGCGCTGGGGCTCATGCCCGCCACCCGCAACGAGCGGCGTTCACTCAGCCCCTTGCCCATCAAGTGGCGCACCAGCTCCCGCCGTGACGGTGCGCTCACCACTTCTTTCGGAGGGCTTCCTTGGTGATCTCGTTCTCGAGCATCGTCTCGGCCAGGAGCTTCTTCAGCCGAGCGTTCTCGGCTTCCAGCTCTTTGAGACGCTTGGCCTCCGAGACATTCATGCCACCAAACTTGCTGCGCCAGAGGTAGTAGCTGGCTTCCGAGAAGGCATGCTTGCGGCACAGCTCGGCTACGGGCATGCCGGCTTCTGCTTCACGAAGGAAGCCGATGATCTGCTCTTCGGTGAATCGTTTCTTCATGTCCAACTCCTTGTCATGGTGGATTGGACGCTAAAGTCACGCGCTACTCAAGATGGGGTGGACGTCG
>NZ_VMDW02000116.1 GCF_007644045.2 Vogesella urethralis | reverse complement strand
CGACGTCCCCCCAATCTCAGTAGCACTACGCTTTAGAGTCCAAGGCTAATTTACCGGATTTCTCCGCCAGTAATTTGGCGTAGGCCGCTGGCGTCAAACCGCCCAGCGCTTTCTTGGGCCTTTCGTTGTTGTATTCCCTTCGCCAGGCTTCGATCACGATCTGAGCGTGGCGCAGACTGGTGAACCAGTGTTCGTTCAGACATTCGTCCCGGAAGCGCCCGTTGAACGATTCGATGTAAGCGTTCTGATTCGGCTTGCCCGGCTCAATGAGGAAGAGCTGAACACCCCGAGCATGCGCCCAATCCAACATCGCTCGGCTGCAGAACTCCTTGCCGTTATCCGTCCTGATCGCTTTGGGCAAGCCGCGCGTCTGCGCCAACTGATCAAGGACACGCGTCAGGTGCATGCCGCTCATCGCCCGCTCCGGCACAATGGCCACCGCTTCGTGCGTAGCGTCATCAACGATAGTCAAGCTCTTGATGACACGCCCCTCTGCTGTCCGATCGAACACGAAGTCCATCGACCAAACCTGGTTGGCCGCCATCGGTCGCGCCAGCGGATGACGGTCTGCCACCGGCACTTTCTTGCGCTTGCGCCGACGAATTTGCAGACCTGCCTCGGCATAGAGCCGATCCACGCGCTTGTGATTGACCTGTATGCCTTCCTGCCGCAGTTTCAGGTAAATCATGCTGGCCCCGTAGCGCCGGTGGCGCTGCGCCAGGGTGATGATTTTTTCCTTGAGCGAGGCATTACGGTCTGGCTGCGGCTGGTAGCGGAAGGCGCTGGGGCTCATGCCCGCCACCCGCAACGAGCGGCGTTCACTCAGCCCCTTGCCCAGCAGATAGCGCACCAGTTCCCGCCGTGACGGTGCGCTCACCACTTCTTTCGGAGAGCTTCCTTGGTGATCTCGTTCTCGAGCATGGTTTCGGCCAGGAGCTTTTTCAGCCGAGCATTTTCGGTTTCCAGCTCTTTGAGACGCTTGGCCTCCGAAACATTCATGCCGCCAAACTTGCTGCGCCAGAGGTAGTAGCTGGCTTCCGAGAAGGCATGCTTGCGGCACAGCTCGGCTACTGGCATGCCGGCTTCTGCTTCGCGCAGGAAGCCGATGATCTGTTCTTCGGTGAATCGTTTCTTCATGTCCAACTCCTTGTCATGGTGGATTGGACGCTAAAGTTACGTGCTACTCAAGATGGGGTGAACGTCG
>NZ_VMDW02000115.1 GCF_007644045.2 Vogesella urethralis | reverse complement strand
GGGCGTGTACTGAATTTTGTGTAAACAGACATTTGGCAGGAAACTGCCACCTAGTCTGGAGACACAATGAGCTCGAAAAATCACAACGTACCTGACGCACTACTGGACAGCTTGCTGGCCGATTACCAGAAGCCCGAAGACCTCATCGGAGAGAACGGCCTACTCAAGCAGCTCACCAAGCTGCTGGTCGAGAAAGCGCTGGTTGCCGAGATGGCGGCGCATCTCGGCCACCGCAAACACGATCCAGTGCGCAATCCCGCCGGCAATACCCGTAACGGCAAGAGCCGCAAGACCCTCAAGGGCGAGTTCGGTGAATTACCCATCGAAGTACCACGCGACCGCCAAGGCACCTTCGAGCCACAACTCATCCCCAAGCACCAAACCCGCTGGGCCGGATTCGACGACAAAGTCATCTCGCTTTACGCCCGGGGCATGACGGTGCGGGAAATTCAGGCCCATCTGGAAGAAATGTACGGCGCCGAGGTCTCGCCCAGCCTGATCTCCTCCATCACCGATGCCGTCAGCGAAGAGGTCAAAGCTTGGCAGGCTCGTCCTCTCGATGCGGTCTATCCGATCATCTACCTCGACTGCATTCACGTGAAGGTGCGTGAGGGAGCCGTCCGCGTGAAAGCCGTCTATCTCGCCATCGGCGTTACCCTGGCTGGAGAGAAGGAGGTACTGGGGATGTGGCTGGCCCAGACGGAGGGCGCCAAGTTCTGGCTTCAGGTCGTGACCGAGCTGCGTAACCGGGGCGTACAGGACATCTTTATCGCCTGTGTCGATGGCCTGAAGGGCTTCCCGGAAGCGATCGAGGCCGTCTTCCCGCAAGCGGCCGTGCAGTTGTGCATCGTGCACATGGTGCGGCACAGCCTGAACTACGTGTCGTGGAAGCGGCGCCCGGAGGTGGCAGCCGACCTGAAGCGGATCTACCAATCCGCAACCCTCGACGAAGCAGAGCAGCGGCTCGGCGAGTTTGAGGCCAAGTGGGATGACGAGTATCTGCCGATTGGTCAGTCCTGGCGACGCAACTGGGCTCGGTTGACGCCATTTTTTGACTATCCGCCGGAGATCAGGAAAGTGATCTACACCACCAATGCCATCGAGTCGGTGAATATGAGCCTGCGAAAGCTGACGAAGAATCGGGGCTCGTTTCCGAGTGATGAGGCGTTGCTGAAACTGTTCTACCTGGCGCTGAGGAACATCAGTCAGAAGTGGACCATGCCGATTCGGGATTGGAAGGCGGCGCTGACCCGCTTTACCATTCAATTCGAGGAACGTATTCCACAGGCGTAACCTAAACCCTGTTTACACAAAAATTCGGACAGCCCC
>NZ_VMDW02000023.1 GCF_007644045.2 Vogesella urethralis | reverse complement strand
GGCTTGCTCATGACACCTCCTTGTAGGGCCTAGTGTGAGGCTCACGAGGTATCTAGGAAAGTGAGGGCGATTCAATGTTCGGACGCTTTGCACGGATGTGCAGGCAATGTGTTGATGTTGATTTTGACTTGCGTTAGTATAGAGTTAGTTAGTGTTGTGGCAATGGAACAGTAAGTATTGCTTGATTTTGTTTGAGGGGAAATCCTTTATAACAATATTGCTGAACCTAAGAACTGACTTTTTTCGGAAACCAACTTTAAAGGTTTGATTTGACATGTCGCAGCGAACTGAACTTCCACCTGTTTCAGCCCCTGATTTTCGAGTCGCACTCAAAGAGGCGCGACTAAGTCGCAATTTGAGCAAGCGGGCGCTCGCTCACTTGGTCGGTATCCACGAAGTCATGCCCGCACGCTACGAAGACATGAACAACTCGAATGCGACCCTGCCTAGTCTGGAGACATGGCGAAAACTGAACGCAGTACTGTTTCCCGCCTCGGAAATGGCTTCAGGCGGGGATGAGCTCCCATTGAAGCCGCATCTGACTCGGCAGGATTCCATCTCGCAACAGGGTACTTTGCTTGCGGATGTCTCGATCGAGAATATCATTGCAGAACTCAAGCGCCGCGGCGCCAGCTCTGTATCCATAAATTGGTAATAAGAGATCACCATGCTGCACACTATGCCAAGTCTTGAAGACCAACATCGAATCACACGGCTGAAAACGCCAGAGGAATGCAGGCAATTCATGCTGAACGCCGAAGCCAAACAGCCGGACCTTGTGCCAGTAGCACGTCGGCATGCTATCGAGCTGAAGATTGGGCAACATGCATTTGAGACCGACGTATCCCGCGACATCTGGCGGGTAGTCTATGCACGGGAAGAAGTTATCTTCTTTACCAACAAGAAAAACCTCAAAGCCCGCCACATCCGAAAATCCATCGAACATCGCGGGGAGATCGAGGCTGTCGCGGCTATCGTGAGAAAGCCAGCTGGGGAGGGGTTTGAGTTGCAGCATGCACTCGGACTGGGGGATTACACCTTTGAGGCCGTAGTGATTCGTCACCCACACCATTTCGATGCTGATCTCGTCAAGATCGCACAAGAAAAGCAAGCCATGCGCATGCAATCTCCCAAATAGCCGGGGGTGCAAGACCACGCGCGATGGGTGCTCATGAAGAGATTTGTTGCTTAACTGGCGTAGTTCTAGCGGATCAGCGAACGGTGGGCACTTGCCTTAGTGGTCTGTCCCGTTCCCCGTGGACACTAACTTAAGGTGGATAATCGCCACCAAGGAGCAGTGTTCATGACCAAGACCAGACGTACTTTTCCGGCGACGTCCCCCCAATCTCAGTAGCACTACGCTTTAGAGTCCAAGGCTAATTTACCGGATTTCTCCGCCAGTAAT
>NZ_VMDW02000140.1 GCF_007644045.2 Vogesella urethralis | reverse complement strand
CTTGGGAGGGAGGGGCTTGCTCATGCGGTCATTCTACCGGACAGGCGCAAGCCCTGATTTGTGCAACAAAGCCCCACGTCGCCCAAAACGACTTTCGAGCCATTTGCATTGGACTTGAGGACAATGCTGGCAAACTCGGCAGGGCTGCTCAGTTGGCCCTGTACTGTCAGCGGGACAGTGACCCGCTGACCGGATACCACAGGCGCCGCGCCAATACTGCCGGGGGATATCTGGGCATTTTGCTGGCTGATCGCCGTGGACAAATCAGCCATCGTCAAACCATATGCAAGCAGCTTGGCGGGATCTACCCAGATGCGCATGGCTTGCTCCGCACCAAATAGCTGTACGCGGCCAACGCCCTCAATGCGACGCAACTCTTCCACCATGTTGCGCGCCATATAGTCACTCAGCTCCACCTCACTGAATTGGCCGGTATCGGCGCGCAGCCCGATAATCATCAAAAAACCGGATGAAGCAGACTCTACCGACAGACCATTCTGGCGAACCGCTTGTGGTAAACGGGACTCGATCGATTTGAGCCTGTTCTGCACATCGACTTGTGCCAGCTCCGGATCCGTACCGGGCTTGAATGTAACGGTAATAGAGGCAGAACCCGAGGTATCCGTGGTCGATTCGAAATACAGAAGATTCTTTACACCGGATATTTCACGCTCGATCAGACTCAGCACCCCATCGTTCATTGCCTGTGGCGTCGCGCCAGGGTAGCTGGCGGTTATCGTCACGCTTGGCGGCGCTACCGAGGGATAGCGCGCGATCGGCAGATTGGGAATAGCCATCAAGCCAGAGAGCATGATGAAAAATGCGATCACCCAGGCAAACACCGGGCGATCAATAAAGAACTTAGCCATGAATCAAATCCTTCCGTCCGGTTAGCGTACTGCCGGCTGAGTAGCAGTCTGTTTGCTACCTAGCGTTACCGGTATACCCTCGGTCAGACGCTCCATCCCCGCCACGACAATGCGCTGGCTTCGTTTCAGACCCGATACGATGCGATAGCGCTGGCTGACCAATTCGCCCAATTCAACGGGTGCAAGGTGCGCCACATGCTGGCTATTGATAGTCCAGACGTGGGCTTTGCCCCCCGGCCTGACTACCGCTTGTTGCGGCACACTCAATGCATCCGGGTAACTGGCCAGCGGAATCCTTGCCCGGACAAACATGCCAGGTAGCAGTTGGCGCTTCGGATTATCGACTTGCACGCGCAAGAGGACATCGCCCGTGCCAGAGTCAACATTGATCCCGGAAAACAGCACCTTTGCGCTCACGTCATACGCGCCGCCGGTGCTTCTCAAAATGGCGACAGGCATACCGTTGCTGGTATTCACACGGTGCTTCTCCAGCGCCTGTTGCAAAGCCTCCAGCGAAGCCGCAGGGCGCCGGACATCAACATACACTTTGTCAATCTGCTGAATACGTGCCATGGGGCTGGTGTCGGATGTGCCAACCAGCGCTCCTTCCGTCACCAATGCCTGATCAATACGGCCGGCAATCGGGGCATCTACGGTTGTGAATTTCAGGTCCAGTTGACGGCGTGCCAGTGCGGCGCGGGCTTGTGCAACATCTGCAGCTGCTTGATCACGCTGGGAAACAGCTGAATCGCCCTCACTTTCCTAGATACCTCGTGAGCCTCACACTAGGCCCTACAAGGAGGTGTCATGAGCAAGC
>NZ_VMDW02000121.1 GCF_007644045.2 Vogesella urethralis | reverse complement strand
ATTACTGGCGGAGAAATCCGGTAAATTAGCCTTGGACTCTAAAGCGTAGTGCTACTGAGATTGGGGGGACGTCGTTGGGTACGGCGCTTTTTGCGCTTTCACCCTCATCGGCACCCTCGAGAGATGGGGGCTGCGGAGGTCAGTAGCCAGTAGATTCTATGTTGGGGCACAAGCCCTTCCAACCAAACGAGGGTCGTAGGGGACGCCCGAATTCCATACAGCAAATGCGATGCGCAGGATCTTGCGCGCGATGATGCAATAAACGGCGGTAGACGATAGTCCCTTCTTCAATAAAGCGGTCTGGATGGTTTTCCAGATGGGGTGGCGACACGCACTGACAGCGGCCAGATACAGCAAGCGCCGCTCTTCAGGATTCCCCCGCTTGGAGAGGTGGCGGGTGCCGGTGTATTGACCGGACTCGCGCGGTCTGGGATCCAGCCCCACGGCGGCCACCAGCGCATCGCTATTGGCATAGCGCACCCGGCTCATGCGCATGGCTAATGCGGCACTGATCAGGGGGCCAATCCCTTGAATGGAACGCAGGTTCTTGCAGCGGGTATTCAGGCCCTCATCGGCGGCGAGCAGCGCCTTCAATTGGCTGTCGATCTCGGCAATCAAGGCTTCAAAAGCACGCATCAGTTTGCCGAGCGCCTGGGCACACTGTGAGGTATCGGCAAAGCTCATGCGTAAGCTGGTACGGCTCTTCACGACTTGATGACGGCGCTGGATCAGCGTGGTGATCGTTTGCTGCTGCATTGTGAGCGGGACGTAGGCGTGGCACTTGTCCGTCTCGTTGTGTGTGTAGCGGGCAATGCCGCGGGCATCGAGTACGTCTGTTTTGCCACGGCTGCGCAGGCTCTTCAGGTAGAGCGCCACATCGCGCGGATTCAGCACAAAGACGGTATGGCCTGCCGCAAAGGCCAGATCAGCCAGCAGCCGGTGATGAATGCCCGTGGCTTCCATGCCGATGGTGCAGTCAGGTGGCAAACGCTTGAGCCAGCGCTTGATCTCGGCAGCGTTGTTGGCGAGCTTGATCGGGGCGGTGGTATCGCCAAAGTAGGCGATGACCAACTCGGCGAGACTGATATCGACACCAATGGAGAAGGCTTGCGAAGTCATGGGGCAGCTCCAGGCAAACACAGCGGCTAGAATGAACCTGCCGAGGGGGCGTTTGCGTTGGCGTGGGCTTGCATCTATTGGCCGTCGTGGCGATCACTGACAGGGCCGCCACGCGCGCTGCATTCCTAATCGACGCTGGTGCAAACGAAATGGGGACATTTCTACTGGAGTCTGTCCGCTGACACGGCAGATAGCCCGGATCGTCCCTCCACCTCGGCGCCCTTATCCGCTGCTTCATAAGAGCGCAGACAGAACATACAAGCCCGGATAAGGCGCAGCCGCATTCGGGGAACAGCCGGATACCCAAGGTTGGCCGCATCCTGTCAGATGGCCAAGTGACAGCACCAAGACAATCAACCCCGGATGCACCGTTGGCTTATCTGGGCTACAGGCTACGGGTTGAATTTAAACGTTAGGCTTTGCATGCGCACAACCTTGGCCCTGTTTATTGCATCCGCAATGCTTTTATGCGCAGGTTGCTACGAGTCTCGGCCAGAAGTCGTTCAAGCTAATGTGACTTATTGGCAAGATGGCAAACCAATGACCCGCCATGCTCTTGGTCCACATCAGATCAAACGACTCTCCGCATGGCTTTCATCTCACCGCTGGGGCTGGCAACCTGTTGTGGCCAGCTATTTGCCAGATACGCACATCTCAATACTGTTTGCAGACGGTAGCCGAGAGTCCGCGAACGTCATGGGCGTGTACTGAATTTTGTGTAAACAGACATTTGGCAGGAAACTGCCACCTAGTCTGGAGACACAATGAGCTCG
>NZ_VMDW02000152.1 GCF_007644045.2 Vogesella urethralis | reverse complement strand
ACTTGGGAGGGAGGGGCTTGCTCATGCGGTCATTCTACCGGACAGGCGCAAGCCCTGATTTGTGCAACAAAGCCGTGCCATAGTACAAGAGACGCTGCAGTGTAATCAGCAGATGGAAGCGCTGGTGGCCGCTCGCCATCAGGAGCTTTCCGAGTTGTTGCATAGCGCCCGCCAGCAGAACAAACTTTCCAGTACCTACCGGTAAGCTCACTGCTGCCCGACGCTGACCGATTCCGGAGCTGGCAATGAATACTACCGATTGGCTGTTGTTTCTGATCGTGGTGCTGCAATCAGGCATCATTTTCTGGCTGTGGCGGCGTATCGACATGATAGAGTCCGAACGCCGTGTGGAGGCCACTACCTTCGACCATCTGCAACGCCAGATCAGCGTGTTGCAGCGCAGTTTGCAGGATGTCGCCCAGCAGGCGCCTGCTACCAGTCCACTCCCTAGTACGCGCCCTACGGTTCGCCAGCAGCCCTTGGCCAGCAGTGAGGGGGCCAGCCCTTACAACCAAGCTATCGAGCTTTTCAAACGCGGTTTTTCGACAGTCGAAGTGGCAGAACGCTGCGGTATTTCGCGTAGTGAAGCCGAGTTGATTCTTTCTCTGTATCGCAATAGTCCTACTGCATGATTTCTCCGCTTCCCCAGGGTTTGCCAGGGCTGCAAAGCAGTACGTCCGAGCTGGCCGGCAATCCGCTTAGCCCGGCACAAGCACTCAAACTGGGGCGTGAACAAGGGCGTTTGTTGCTGGAGGCTAGCAGCACCCCGGCACGTATGCCGGCGTTGCAAAGTGGCGAGACCATACTGGCCAAGATCAGCGAGCGTTTACCTGATGGCCGCATCGCTGCCCAGATCAAGGGTGCGCCATTCGTGCTCACAGTGCCGCAAGGGGCCACAATTCAGGGCGAAGCACTAAAGCTCAGCGTCGCCACCACCCAGCCGCTGGCATTCTTGTTGCTGGATGCCGACGATCTCAACGCCACCCTTTCCCCTACCGGTACTGCCACTACCCGACAGTCACAAGCACTCGCCCAAGCTCTGCAGTTGGCCGCAGGCAACGAGGGTGTAGAGCTGGAAACGCTTACTCAGCCACAGGGAAAGCTACCCGCCTTCCAGCGTGGCGAATGGGTGATGGCCAGGGTAGCAGAGCGCTTGCCCGACGGCAGTGCTGCGGTGCTGGTCAAAAACGCAGCCTTCATTCTGAAGGCGCCCGGCGATGGCCAGGCGCTGCGTGCAGACCCGCTGCTCCTGCGTGTGCGTGCTACCGAGCCGCTGTTGAGCTTTACCCAGGTCAACCTACCGCAAGCTAGCAGCAGTGACTCGTCCGCGGCAGTATCCTTCAGCACGGCTTCCCGCTATCTGAGCAGTTTGCTGGCAAGCGGCAATGGTTCGCAGGGTAATGCCGCTACCATGGCGTCACTCGCTACCGCCATGCAGCCAACACTGCAAACAGAAGGCAAGGCATTGGCCGACGTTATTGCCAATCGCTTGGCGGCAGGGTTGGCCGCTATGCCTTCAGCATTGCGTGCCCAGACCAGCCAAGCTGCCTTGTTGCCTGATCCGGCGCAGCCAGCTCCCGAGCACGAAACTCATCTCAAGGCCACAGTCGAAAAGAGTGGCGTTTTTTATGAGGCCCACCAGAAAGCGTGGGTTGATGGCCGTCTGTCATTGGACGAGCTGAAGCAGGAGCCTCAGGCACGGCTGGCTACCACGCTGGCTAACGCCGATGCCGGCGCTGGCAAGAGTGCCGTCACGCCCGAAACCGGCCATCTGGTGCAACGTCAGCTCGATACACTGGAACAACGCCAGTTCATGTACACCGGCCAGGCCTGGCCAGGGCAACTGGTGCAGTGGCAGATTCAGCCTGAGCAGGCCGGAGAGCGGGAGGGCAACGGTCAGCAAGAGATGCGCGTCTGGCATACCAGTCTCGCCATGAGCCTGCCGGCGCTGGGCGGTATGGCCGCCCGTTTGCGTCTGGTTGGCAACCAGGTACAACTTACCTTTGATACCGACAACACGGCAGCTGCAGCCCTGATCGAACAACATCGTCAGCAACTGGCTGGCGCCATGGAAGCAGCCGGTCTGGCGTTGGCCAGCCTGCAGGTAAGACATGAAACCAGCCCGCGCTGACGGTCGGCGCTCTGCGGTTGCGCTGAAGTACAAAGAAGGCGCCAATGCCCCGACCGTGGTGGCCAAAGGCTACGGTCAGATGGCCGAGCGCATCATCGAACACGCCAAGGACGCCGGCGTTTTCGTGCACGACTCCCCCGAGTTGGTCAACCTGCTGATGCAGGTTGATCTGGATAGCCACATCCCGCCCGAGCTGTACCGAGCCGTGGCCGAAGTGCTGGCCTTTGTCTATTTCCTCGAGCAGCACGCCAAAGGCGAAAAACTGGACTTTGAACAATGGCTGGCCATGCGCCGGCCCCCCCCCGTTGCCGTTTCGGCAAACAATGGAGCCAAACAATGAAAGTGGGATACATCGGTCTGGGCATCATGGGACGCCCGTGTGTCAGCAACCTGTTGCGTGCCGGTTTTGATGTGACGGTCTGGGCCCGCCGGCCGGAATCGGCGGCCAGCCTGATTGACGCCGGGGCACACTGGGCGCCCAGCGTGGCCGAGTTGGCCGCCCAGGTAGACGTGCTGATCACCAATGTGTCCGATACCGCGGATGTCGCCGCGCTGCTGTTGGGCGAGGACGGCGTGGCCAGCGCCGCCCGGGACGGGCTGATCTGCATCGACATGAGCACCATTTCCCCGATCGGCGCCCGCGACATTGCGGCCAACCTTGCCGCGCGTGGCATCACCTTCCTGGACTGCCCGGTGTCTGGTGGTGAAGTTGGCGCCGTCAACGGTACGCTCACCATCATGGTGGGGGGCGATGCGGCCGCGCTGGCCAAGGTGCAGCCGGTATTGGCCGCGATGGGCAAAACCATCACCCATATCGGAGACAGCGGCGCCGGCCAGGTTGCCAAGGCTTGCAACCAGATTGCCGTCGGCGTGGGCATTGCTGCCGTCGCCGAAGTGATGAAGCTGGCGCGCGCGTGCGGCGTGGACCCGGCGCCGGTACGCCAGGCGCTGCTGGGCGGCTTTGCCGGCAGCAAGGTGCTGGATGTCCACGGCCAGCGCATGATCGATGACAACTACGCGCCCGGTTTCAAGGCCAAGTTGCACCAGAAAGACATGGGTATCGTGCTGCAAACCGCGCAAGAGCTGGGGATTCGTTTGCCCGAGGCCGAACGCGTTGCCGGGCTGATCGGTGAACTGGTGGCCGGCGGCGAGGGCGAGCTGGATTCCTCCGCCATCGCGCGGTTGATCTGGGCCGACAACGCCTGATAGTAACAAGGCCACCCGTGCAGGTGGCCTTGCGTTTGCCGGGTAGCGGCTGGCGGCTTACTCCACGTTGGATCTGTATATTGAGTAGCCCGGTGGTGGCCTTGATTTTGCTGGATTCTACTAATCGCATTTTTTGCCCGACGTCCCCCCAATCTCAGTAGCACTACGCTTTAGAGTCCAAGGCTAATTTACCGGATTTCTCCGCCAGTAA
>NZ_VMDW02000075.1 GCF_007644045.2 Vogesella urethralis | reverse complement strand
TGGTTTGTTTAAAGAGCGGTGCTGACTTCGTTTCGTTTGCGTCGTCAGCTGAGGAGGCGAACTATACCCACCCCGACCTGGGCCGTCAACACCTTGCCTGCAAAAAAGTGCAAGTAATTGCTTAAGTGGCTGATTTGCAAAGGTGGCGAAAAACAAAAAGGTTGGCCGCAAGCGGCCAACCTTTTGAGCACCACATGAAAAAGCCCGACTGGCGCCGGGCTTCTGCGGCTAAAACTAGTTTTTACGCAGCTTGGCAAAGGCCGCCGCCATGGCGCCACCGCCGAGGTCGGCCGGCGCAGACTGGCGCCCCGGCGCGCGGCGCTGCTCATTTCCCCTGGCCGGCGCTGCGCTGCTGCGCGCCGCGCCCGGCTCATCGTCCAGACGCATGGTGAGGGCAATGCGTTTGCGCGGCACGTCCACCTCTAGCACCTTGACCTTCACCACATCGCCCGCCTTAACCACTTTGCGCGGGTCATCGATGAATTTATTGGACAGTGCCGAGATATGTACCAGCCCGTCCTGATGCACACCGATATCGACAAAGGCGCCAAAGTTGGCCACGTTGGTCACCACGCCTTCCAGGATCATGCCCGGCTGCAGGTCCTTGATATCCTCCACACCATCCTGGAAAGTGGCGGTTTTAAATTCCGGACGCGGATCGCGGCCGGGCTTGTCCAGTTCTTTCAGGATGTCCATCACCGTCGGCAAGCCGAAACGCTCGTCGGTAAAGTCGGCCGGGCGCAGGCCTTTGATGAAGGTGGCGTCGCCCACGATCTGCTTCACCGCACGACCGGTCTTGGCCACGATCTTTTCCACCACCGGGTAGGCTTCCGGGTGCACCGACGACGCGTCCAGCGGATTGTCACCGTTGCTGATGCGCAGGAAGCCGGCGGCCTGCTCGAAGGTTTTTTCTCCAAGACGGCTGACTTTCAGCAGATCACGGCGCGTACGGAAGGCACCGTAGGTATCGCGATGCGCGACAATGTTGGCCGCCAGCGTGCTGTTGAGGCCAGAGATGCGGGTCAGCAACGGCACCGACGCCATATTGACGTCCACCCCTACCGCGTTCACGCAATCCTCCACCACAGCGTCCAGGCTACGCGCCAGCTGGCTCTGGTTCACGTCGTGCTGGTACTGACCGACACCGATGGATTTCGGGTCGATCTTCACCAGCTCGGCCAACGGGTCTTGCAGGCGGCGGGCGATGGAAACGGCGCCGCGCAGGCTGACGTCGAGGTCGGGGAATTCTTTGGCCGCCTGCTCGGAAGCCGAGTACACCGAGGCACCCGCCTCGCTGACCACGATCTTGGTCAGGCCCAGTTGCGGGTAGGCCTTGATCAGCTCTTGCGCCAGCTTGTCGGTTTCGCGGCTGGCGGTACCGTTACCGATGGCGATCAGCTCTACTTTATGGCGATGCGCCAACGCGGCCAACGTAGCAATGGAACGGTCCCAGTCGCGACGCGGCTCGTGCGGATAGATGGTAGTGGTATCCAGCAGCTTGCCGGTATTGTCCACCACCGCCACCTTGACGCCGGTGCGCAGGCCGGGGTCCAGGCCGATGGTGGCACGCGCGCCGGCCGGGGCGGCCAGCAGCAGGTCTTTCAGGTTGGCCGCAAACACCTTGATGGAGTCGGCGTCGGCGGCGTCTTTCATGCGCGACACCAGCTCCAGCTCCAGCGACAGGAAAATCTTGGCGCGCCAGCACAGGCGTACGCCGTCCAGCAGCCACTTGTCGGCCGGGCGGCCGGCGTCGCGAATGCCAAAGCGGGCGGCGATCAGGCCTTCGTAGTCGGAACGCTGCGTGATCGGCGTGTCGTCCGGCTGATACTTCAGCGCCAGCGTGAGGATGCCTTCGTTACGGCCGCGCAGCAGCGCCAGTGCACGGTGCGACGGGGTGGTCTTGATGGCTTCGCGATGATTGAAGTAATCAGCAAACTTGGCGCCTTCCTGCTCTTTGCCCGGCACCACACTGCCGGCCAGCTCGCCTTCGCTCCACAGCTTCTCGCGCAGCTGGCCCAGCAGCTCGGCGTCTTCGGCAAAGCGCTCGATCAGGATGGCGCGCGCACCGTCCAGCGCGGCCTTGCTGTCTTCTACCCCCTTGGCGGCGTCGACATAGGCCGCCGCAGTCTGCTCCAGCAGTTGCGTCGGGTCGGCCAGCAGGCTGTCGGCCAGCGGCTCCAGCCCGGCTTCGCGCGCAATCTGTGCCTTGGTACGGCGCTTGGGTTTGTACGGCAGGTACAAGTCTTCCAGCTGGGTCTTGTTGTCGCTGGCGTACAGCGCGGCTTCCAGCTGCGGCGTCAGTTTGCCCTGCTCGGCAATGCTTTTGAGGATGGCAGTGCGGCGGTCGTCCAACTCGCGCAGGTAAACCAGACGCTCGGCCAACAGGCGCAGCTGGGTGTCGTCCAGACCGCCGGTGACTTCCTTGCGGTAACGGGCGATGAAAGGCACGGTAGCGCCTTCGTCAATCAGGTCGATGGTGGCAGTGACCTGCGCTTCGCGCACAGCGAGTTCGGCCGCCAGGCGGCTGGCAATACTTTTCAGCATGGGCTTTTGTTGTTGTCGGTAAAACGGAAGCCGCTACTGTAACGGCATAGGCGGGAAAATCAAGATTGCCGGCCATGGCAATATGAAAAAAGGCAGCATGACGCTGCCTTCGGTGCAGACAGACAAGCTTTACAGCGGCTGCGGCGCCAGCAACCAGGCTTGCGCTTCTTCTACCGTCTCGAAATGCTGAGCACGGGCGTGCGTCAGCAAGCCGGACAGGTGGGTGGCCAGGCTTACCCATACGTCGTCGGCCACGATGGCAAAGCGGCCAAAGTCGTTTTCGTGGGCGCGCATGAAGCGGACTTCTTCCAGCGCCATGTCGAGGGTGAAATCTTTCATGCCGGACAGATCCAGCAGCACATCGGGGCGCCCCTGCTCTGCAGCACGCTTCA
The DNA here is from genome assembly GCF_007644045.2 of Vogesella urethralis. GTDB lineage: Bacteria > Pseudomonadota > Gammaproteobacteria > Burkholderiales > Chromobacteriaceae > Vogesella > Vogesella urethralis. The sequence goes on along the minus strand of NZ_VMDW02000075.1, from coordinate 210,901 downwards.
GCAGCGCGGCTTCCAGTAGCTTGAAATCCGCCAGGGTGAACTCGTTAAACAGGGCGACGTCCAGCCCGTAATCCTGCTCGCGAATGGAAATCATGCTGTTGCTCCTTGCTATGCGGCATCTTGCCCCCTTGCGCCAGCCCATGCGGGCGCGGCTCCATGCCTGTTGGTTTACGCTTTCATTCTAGCGCCGACCGGCCAGAATACCGCTGAGAATGATCAAACCTGTGGCAGCCAGCTCTTGCCAGCCCAACCAATGCTGCCATAGCAGCGCACCGAACAGCGCCGAGAACGCCACCGTCAGGTAAGACAGGTTGGCCACCAGCATTTTGCGGCCAACCTTGTAAGCGCGCGTCATCGCCAGTTGCGCCACCATGGCGCTGACGCCCAACCCCAGCACCCACGGCAGGTTGGCCGCGGTGAGCGGGTGCCAGGTCTGGAACAGCATCAGCAGCAGGCCACCCAGCGTGGAAATGAAGGCAAAGAAGAAGACGGTGCGCCATTCCGGCTCGCCGGCTTGCCCCAGCTCGCGTACATGCAGGTAGGACCAGCCGGCCAGCAAACCGGACAACAAGCCGGTTACGCCAGACAGCACGCCCAGGCCGGCCAGCGTCGGCTTCAGCAGCAAGGCCACGCCAGCAAAGCCCAGTGCGATGGCCAGCCAGGCACTACGCGGCAAACGTTCGCGTAGCAGCAGCACCGACAACAGCGCCAGAAACAGCGGCGAGGTGTAGTTGAGCGTCACCGCCGTGGCCAACGGCAGATGGCTGATGGCGTAGAAGTAGCACAGCAGCGACACATAACCCAGCAGCCCGCGCTTGATGTGCTGCCCCAGCAAGGGCGTGGCAAAACGCTGGCGCCGCAGCAGGGCCGCCGCCCCCAGCACCAGCACCGCAAAGGCGGTACGCCAGAACACCAACTCCACGGTGCCCAGCGTGGCCGAAGCCAGTTTGACGAACACCCCCATCAAGCCAAAGCTGGCTGCCGCCAGCACCATCCACCACGCACCGCCCACTACGAACCCTTCGCGGCCAACATGCCGCACGCAATAATCATCGCCATACCCAGCACGGCAGGCGCAGCCAGCAACTGACCGCCCACCACCACCCCCAGCAAGGCAGAAAACACCACCGTCAGGTACGCCAGGCTGGACACCACGAATTTGCGGCCTTCTTTATAAGCCCGCGTCATCGCCAACTGCCCCAGCAAGCCCAGCAAACCCATCGCCACCAGTACGGCCAGTTCCGGCAAGGCCACCGGGGTAAAACCGCCATGCAGCAACACCCAGACCAGACCGCAGACAGTGGACAGGAAATACAGCCAGAACACCGTCACACCGGGGCGCTCGCCCCGCTCGCCCAACTCGCGTACGTGGTACAGCGCCAACCCGGCACCAATACCTGACAGCAAGCCCACCAGCCCGGGCAGCCACTGCCCCTGGTCGAAGGTTGGCCGCAGGATCAGCACAATGCCGGCAAAACCCAGCAGCAGCGCCAGCTTGACCGGCCGCGACAGGCGGTCACCGCGCAGCAACACGCAGCACACAGCAAACGACAGCGAGGAGGTGTAATTGAGCGTGACCGCCGTGGCCAGCGGCAAATGCGCCAGCGCGTAGAACAGCATGGCCATCGACAGATAGCCAGCCAGGCTGCGCTTGAGGTGGCCGGACCAATGCACGGTACGCACCCGCTCCCGGCCCAGCAGCACTGGCGGCAGCAAGATCAGCAAGCCGACAAAGGTGCGGTAGAACAAAATCTCTACCGCTCCCATATGCTGGCTGCACAGTGCTGCCAGCCAGCTCATGCAGGCAAAGCTGGCTGCTGCCACCACCATCCAGGCCGAGCCCAGGCGCGAGAACCAGGCACCCATAGTCAACCCTTCGACGGCGACGGACGAACGTTCATGCCCAGGCACAAATCGGCAAAAGCACGGCGATAGCGATGGTATTCGGACGCATTGGCCACGCACTCCGCCATCACCGCCTGCTTGCCATCCTGCTGGATGACCCGCAGATGTTGGCGCAGTATCCACAAGCCGTTCTGCACGTACTCGCCTTCGCGGTACTCCAACACCAGCCGCCCTGCCTTGCGGTCAAGCCGGGTACTGATAGCCGCCTCTCGTGGCCCCTGGGCCTTGCGGTAACGGCTGGCCAGCCGCTCCAGCGCCGTGCTGCCGCCGCGCAAGCGTTCGCGCCACACGCGCACGGCCACGCCGCTGCGTTCGCGGTCTTCCATTTTCGGCGGCAGCACCCGCACACCCCCCTCCGGGGCGGCGCGTACCTTCCAGCCATCGGGCAACGCTAATGCCACCCCAAGGCCGGCGTGGCGATAAGGGGCAGCATGGACAAACAAGGGGAAGCACAGCAGGACAGCCAACAACCGGGAATGACGTCGAACTTGCATAGGGCGTATGGGCAAGAAAAAAGGCGCGGATATCCGCGCCTTCGCATTGTGCCGTACAAGCCGGCGTCTTAGCCAGCCAGATTTGCCCCCATCAGGCGGCGGTAGTACTCGTGGAAGTGCTGCATGCCGTCTTCGGTAGGCGACTGGTACGGGCCAACCTCGCTCTCGCCGCGCAACCACAGTGCCTTGCGGCCCTCGTGCATGCGCTGGCAGATCTCGTCGTCCTCGACCGCGGTTTCGAAGTAGGCGGCCTGCTCGGCCTCGATGAAGTCGGGCTCGAACCAGATGATGTCTTCCGGGTAGTAGAACTCGGTAATCACCGTGCACTTCTCCGGGCCGCGCGGGATCACCACGCTCACCACCAGCACGTGCGGGTACCACTCCACCATGATGTTGGGGTAGTACGTCAGCCAGATGGCACCGAATTCCGGCTGCTGGTCGGCGTAGCGCTTCAGCACCTCTTCGTGCCACTTGCCGTACACCTTGCTGCCGGAGCGGGCCAGCTGGTTCTTCACCCCCACCGTCTGCACGTGGTAATGATCACCCCACTCCCACTTCAGGTCGGCGCAATTGACGAAGTTACCCAAGCCCGGGTGGAACGGGTCGACGTGATAATCCTCGGAGTACACCTCGATAAAGGTTTTCCAGTTGAAGTTGTACTCGGTGGTAAACGACTTGTGATAGGCAAAGCCTTCAAACGTCATGTGATTGGCAACACCCAGTTTTTCGAGGTCGCGCTGCACCTGGCGCTTGGCGTCGAACAGCAGGCCGTTCCAGCGGGTGAGCTCGGTCTGGTTCAGGTTCAGACACGGCGTTTCCGGGAAATGCGGGGCACCCACCAGCTTGCCTTCCGCGTCGTAAGTCCAGCCGTGCAGGTTGCACACGATATGGTTACCGTTGCCACGCCCTTGGTAGATCAGCGCCTGGCGGTGACGGCATACGTTGGAGATGAGCTTGATGTCGCCATTGACATGCTTGAGCATCTTGCCGTGGCCCATCCAGTCCAGCGTGTGATAGTCGCCCTCGTTGGGCACCATCAGTTCGTGGCCGTAGTACTGCGGGGCATCGGCAAACAGGATTTTTTGCTCCAGCTCGTAAAAAGCCGGGTCAAAGTAGGTAAAAACGGGCAACTGCGCTGCAGAAGCCTTAAGCAGCTGGGACGAAGCCAGATCAGACATTATTCCCACACCTCCGTGGAAGAAGATATAAGACCAGCCGAATCTCGCTCTTAACGAGTTTACGGAGAGCTATTAAAAAACACTTGCAGAACAGGGGCTTTGCACACCACCCCGAAACGTTCAGGGGCGGGATTGTGGGCTAAATCCCCCCCCGGGGCAAGCACTTTTTTGCCGGGGCTTTTGTTCCAAGTCAACAGAAACGCAGCCGAAAAATGCCAATACCGGCTTAATGAAAATTTTCATGACAAAAGCCTTTATTTTTCATCATCTTGTCAGACAATCCCGCCACAATCTTGACTTGCACCCCATCAGGCACATCCCCTATGGTGCAATGCATCACAAACGGGGATAATGCGCCCCTTGCGCGTGACGGCTGAAAGCCGGCAACCCTGAAAGCGCACGCTATAAAAAGAATACGCAACACCAGCACAGACTCATCCAAGATGTCTTACTGCTAACGGATAACACATGATTACCCACACTCTCGTCATCAACTGCGGCAGCTCCTCGCTGAAATTCGCCCTGATCAACACCCAGAACCAGGCCACCACCCTCACCGGTCTGGCAGAAAAACTGGGCCTGGCCGACGCCTGCATCACCTTCAAGCAGGATGGCCAGAAGGTAGAGCTGTCGCTGGCGCAAGGCGACCACGCCGGCGCCATGAAGGCCATTCTGGCCTACCTGGACGAGCGCGCCCTGACCGGCACCGTCACTGCCATCGGTCACCGCGTGGTACACGGCGGCGAGAACTTCCACGCCTCCACCCTGATTGACGACCAGGTGATTGCGGCCATCGAAGACTGCGCCCGCCTGGCGCCGCTGCACAACCCGGCCAACCTGCTGGGCATCCGCACCGCCCAAACCTGCTTCCCGGGCCTGCCCCAAGTGGCCGTATTCGACACCGCCTTCCACCAGACCATGCCGCAACACGCCTATCTGTACGCCGTACCGATGGCGCTGTACCGCGAGCACGGCGTGCGCCGTTACGGCTTCCACGGCACCAGCCACCGCTTTGTGGCCGCAGAGGCCGCGCAGATGGCCGGCATCAGCCTGGACAACAGCGCCATCGTCAGCGCCCACCTGGGCAATGGCGCCTCGGTTGCCGCCATCCTGAACGGCCAGTCTGTCGACACCAGCATGGGGCTGACCCCGCTGGAAGGCCTGGTAATGGGCACCCGCTCCGGCGATATCGACCCCGGCCTGTTCGGCTACCTGGCCAGCGCGCTGAACACTGACGTAGACGGCGTAACCGCGCTGCTGAACAAGCAATCCGGCCTGCTGGGCCTGTCCGAGCTGTCCAGCGACTGCCGCGAACTGGAAGAGGCCGCGGCCAACGGTCACCCTGGCGCCATTATTGCTATGGAAGTGTTCTGCTACCGCCTGGCCAAACAGATCGCCGCGATGGTGGTGGCACTGGGCCGTATCGACGTACTGCTGTTTACCGGCGGCATTGGCGAAAACTCGCCGTTCGTGCGCGCCAACGTGCTGAACAAGCTGGCTTTCTTGGGCTTCCAGCTGGATGACGCCGCTAACGAAGCCGCTTTCCGTGGCAAAGCAGGCCGCATCAGCCGCGCCGACAGCAAAGCCGCCGTCGTGGTCAACACCAACGAAGAGCTGATGATCGCACTGGATACCGCTGCACTGACTCAGGGCAACTAAGGAGCCACCATGCACACTTTTCTGATTGCCCCGACCGGTTTTGATGCCGGTCTGACCTCGGTGTCGCTGGGCCTGGTGCGTGCGCTGGAGCAGGATGGCCTGAAGGTCGGCTTCGTCAAGCCGATCGCCCAGGGCCTGGACCCGAACGAGCCGGAACGCTCCAGCCACTTTGCGCGCGAGCTGTGCCACCTCAACGTGCCGGAACCGCTGCCGATGGAGCGTGCCGAGCACCTGCTGAGCCAGGGCCAGCTCGACCAGCTGATGGAAGAAGTGGTCAGCCTGTACCAGCAGGCGGCACAAGGCGTGGACGTGGTGATCGTGGAAGGCCTGGTACAAGACCAGCAACACGTATTCACCACCTACATCAATAGCAAGCTGGCCAGCACCCTGCAGTCTGACGTGATTCTGGTGGGTGCGGCCAACACCCAGCCTAGCCACGAACTGGCAGAGAAACTGGAGATCGCCATCCAGGCCTTTGGCAGCCGCAGCAATGCCGTGGCCGGTTATATCCTGAACCGCATCGACACCGAACAGGACGTCAAGCGCCTGGCCGGCGAGATCGCCGAATCCAGCCAGCTGATCCAGAAGCGCCGCATTCCGTGCCTGGGCGGCATTCCGCTGGAGCCGGACCTGATGGCGCCGCGCACGCTGGACGTGGCCAACTACCTGAAAGCCAAGCTGCTGCACGCCGGCCAGCTGACGCGCCGCCGCGTACGCAGCATTTCGGTGATGGCGCGCAGCGTGCCGCACATCGTGCACCTGCTGAAACCGGGTGCACTGGTGATTACCCCGGGCGACCGCGAAGACATCATCCTGGCTACCGCCATGGCCACACTGAACGGCGTACCGTTGGCCGGCCTGCTGCTCACGTGCGACGCCGAGCCGGACGAGCGCATCCAGCAGCTGTGCCACAAGGCATTTACCAGTGGCCTGCCGGTACTGTCCATCGAAACCAATACGCTGGACACCACCACGCTGATCGCTGCCATGAACCGTCAGGTACCGGCAGATGACCTGGAACGCATGGAGCGCGTGGTGGCTTTCGTGGCCGAGCGCGTACAAACCGGCCAGCTGCGCCAGCGCATTGGCCAGACCAGCGAAAAACGCCTGTCGCCGCCGGCCTTCCGCTTCCAGCTGATGGAAAAAGCGCGTCACGCCGCCAAGCGCATCGTGCTGCCGGAAGGCAACGAGCCGCGCACGGTCAAGGCTGCCGCCATCTGCCACGAGAAAGGCATTGCCCATTGCGTGCTGATCGGCGAACGCGCCGAGATCCTGCAGGTAGCCGAAGCCCAGGGCGTGGTGCTGCCCGACAGCGTGGAAATCGTTGACCCGAACGAAGTGCGCGCCCGTTACGTGCCGCCGATGGTCGAGCTGCGCAAGAACAAGGGGCTGAACGCGCCGATGGCCGAACAGCAACTGGAAGACAACGTGGTACTGGGCACCATGATGCTGGCGCTGGACGAAGTAGACGGCCTGGTCTCCGGCGCCGTGCACACCACCGCCAACACCATCCGCCCCGCCCTGCAGCTGATCAAGACCGCACCGGACGCCAAACTGGTGTCCAGCGTGTTTTTCATGCTGATGCCGGACCAGGTACTGGTATATGGTGACTGCGCCGTCAACCCGGACCCGAGCGCCGAAGAGCTGGCCGACATTGCCATCCAGTCTGCCGATTCGGCGGCGGCGTTCGGCATTCCGCCGCGCGTGGCGATGATCTCCTACTCCACCGGCAGCTCCGGCAGTGGCGACGACGTGGAAAAAGTGCGCGAAGCCACGCGCATTGCCCGTGAAAAACGCCCCGGCCTGCTGATCGACGGCCCGATGCAGTACGACGCCGCCAGCGTGGAATCGGTTGGCCGCCAGAAAGCGCCGGACAGCCCGGTAGCCGGCCGCGCCAATGTGTTCGTGTTCCCGGACCTGAACACCGGCAACACCACCTACAAGGCGGTGCAACGTTCCGCCAACGTGGTGTCTGTGGGGCCGATGCTGCAGGGCCTGCGCAAGCCGGTAAACGATTTATCGCGTGGCGCTTTGGTCGACGACATCGTTTACACCATCGCCCTGACCGCCATCCAGGCCGAACAGCTGCACCAGCACTGAGGCTAAACCATCGACATCCAGCCCGCACGGCTTCGCCGCTGCGGGCTTTTTTCATTCCCGACAGCATAAACACTGTCGATAGAAAACCATCGACCAAGCTGGCGCTTGTTCAATTAAAACAACTGTTTTAGCATCATCAGAAAAGCATTGAAAAATAACTATACTTTTTAAAGTTGGCGCAGCCCAACACGACACAACGAGGATGCAACATGTCGCTACACACCATAACCGAGTGGTTCATACCCGAACCGGTACGACAGATACCGGACAACCTGATCCGTGCCCGCACCGTAGTCAGCGTCGGCTTGCTGGCCGGCCTGATCTCGCCGCTGTTTGCCATTTCCTACTACAAGCTGCACCACGACGCGATGGCCCACGGCATCGTGCTGGGCGGCGTCCTGATGCTACTGGGGCCGCTGCTGCTTAAACTCACCGGCGCGCTGCGTACCGTGGCGCAGTACATCATCCTCACCATGTTCGCGATGGTCAGCTGGATGGCGTACGTTAACGGCGGCATCATGTCTACCAGCGTGATGTGGTTTGCCTGCATTCCATTTGCCGCCATTTTTGTCGGCGGCCGCAATGCTGGCATTGTGTGGACACTGTTTACCTTTGCCATGATCGGGCTGATGCTGGCCCTGTCCGCCGCCGGCGACATCCCGCCCACCCCCATCCCGCACGAAGAGCTGCCCAAGCTGCAAGCCAAATCGCTGATCGGTCTGTCTCTGGTGGTACTGACACTGGCGCTGGCTTATGACCGCGCCAAGACGCGCACCTTTGAAAAGCTGGAAACCGCCCGCGAGGAAGCCGAACGTGCCACCGCTGCCATGAAGCAGATGATGGAGCAGGTTACCCGCTCGCTACACGCCGCCAGCACCGAAAGCCGTGAAATCACTGGCAGTACCCACATGATAGCCCGCACCATGAGCGAGCAGCGCAAGCGCGCCGAGCAAATGGTCGGCGCAGCGCAGGAGATGGCGGCCGTTACCTCGCACAATGCCAGCCAGTCACAAAGCGCCACCAGCATGGCAAGCCACGCCGGCGAGGCGGCCAACGGTGGTGGTCTGGCGATGGACAAAGCCGTCAGCCAGCTGAACCAGGCTGGTGAAGTGATCGCCCGCGCCGCCGAGCGTATGGAAGACCTGGGACAACGCAGCGCCGAAGTCAGCGGCATCGTACAGTTGATTCGTGACATCGCCGACCAGACCAACCTGCTGGCGCTGAACGCTGCCATCGAAGCAGCGCGCGCCGGCGAGATGGGCCGCGGCTTCGCCGTCGTGGCCGACGAGGTCCGCAAGCTGGCCGAGCGTACGCAACAAGCCACGCTGGACATCGAATCGAAGATCCGTCTGATCGTCGATGGCACCAACCAGGCAATCGACGCCATCCGCGACGGTAATGCACAAATGCGTAGTGGCCGCGAAAACACCGTTGACGCCCAGCAGCGCCTGGCCGGCATCATTCAGGATACGCACCGCCTCAACCAATTGTTACGCGAGGTATCGCAGGCCGAAGAGTCGCAAAATCAGGGCTTTGCCGCTTTCACCAGCAATATCACGGCCGTAGGCGAGGCCACCCGTACGCTGAGTGGCGAAGTGGAAACCATTGCCCAGGCCACCGAACGGCTGGATACCCTGATGGCCGAACTGGGGGAAAGCGTGCGCTTGTTCAAGCAGGCTTGAGCCGGCACTCCCCTCCCCGACCAGCCACGCTGCACGCAGCGTGGCTTTTTGTTTGTGGCGCTTGCAGGAAAGAAATCACCCCCGACGGCAAAACCGCAGGGGGTGACGATACCGGCGTTGGCCGCATGCGGCCAACCCTGTGCGTGTTACACGCTGAGGTAGGAGGACTGCTTCAGGCCGCGGCAGAACTCGGCGAAGTAGCTGGAGCGCTCTTCTTGCGTCAGGCCGGCCACGCGCGCCTTGGCTTCGTAGCGGTTCAGGATTTCCTCCGGCGACAGGTGCACATAGCGCAGCATGTCTTCGATGGTGTCGTGCTCTTCCACGCCTTCGAAGCTGACTTTGCCGCCATCACGCACGTAGACGTTCACCGAATCGGTATCGCCGAACAGGTTGTGCATGTCGCCCAGAATCTCCTGATACGCGCCTACCATGAAGACGGCGATCAGGTACTCGTCACCGGCCTTCACTTCGTGCACCGGCATGCTGTTTTCGATGCTCTGCTGGTCGACGTACTGCTTCACCTTGCCGTCGGAGTCGCAGGTCAGATCCTGCAGTACGGCACGGCGGGTCGGCTGCTCGTCCAGGCGGTGAATCGGCATGATCGGCAGCACTTGGTCGATGGCCCAGGTATCCGGCAGGCTCTGGAACACCGAGAAGTTGCAGAAGTACTTGTCGGCCAGCTTGTCGGTCAGCTCGTCGTACACCTGGCGCTGGCTGCGCTGGCTGGCGGTCAGCTGCGCTTGCAGACGACGGCACAGCGCGGCGTGCACTTGCTCGGCCACGGCTTTTTCTTTCAGCGTCAGGCGGCCTTCGGCATACATGTCGGACGCTTCGGACACCAGATGACTGGCGCGGTAGTAGGTTTCGGTCACCATCTCCGCATCGGTCAGGTTCATCAGCTCCACCAGCTTGCGCACCGGGCGCGACAAGGCCGGCAGGTCGTCGATGGCAGGCATGGTGTCCGGCAGGCGCTCCACGTCGGTCACGTTGACCAGCAGCACGGCGTGGTGCGCGGTCATGGCGCGGCCGGATTCGGACAGGATGCGCGGGTGCGGAATGGCATTCTCGTCGCAGAACTCCGACAGCATGGACACGATCACGCTGGCGTACTCGTCCATGTCGTAGTTGATGGAGCTGGCGTTACGCGAGTGGGTGCCGTCGTAATCGACGCCCAGGCCACCGCCCACGTCCACGTGGTCCACCGGCAGGCCCAGCGCGCGCAGTTCGCCAAAGTAGCGGATGGCTTCGCGGAAACCGGCGCGGTAGTCGGCGATGTTGGCGATCTGCGACCCCATGTGGAAGTGCATCAAGCGTACGTTGTCGCCGTGGCCGGCTGCTACCAGCTTGTCTACCGCAGAAATCAGCTGCGCGGCGGACAGGCCGAACTTGCCCTTCTCGCCACCGGTATCGGCCCACTTGCTGGAGGCCAGCGAAGACAGGCGCACGCGCAGGCCCAGGTTGGCCTTCACGCCCAGCTTGGCGCTTTCCTGGATCAGCAGGTCGACTTCGGATTCTTTCTCGATCACCACGAACACTTCGTGCCCCAGCCGCTGGCCCATCAGCGCCAGGCGGATGAAATCGCGGTCTTTGTAGCCATTGCAAACGATGGTGCAGCCCTTGGGCGCCAGCGCCAGTACGGCCATCAGCTCCGGCTTGGAGCCGGCTTCCAGGCCGATGGATACGTCCTGGGTGGCGATGATGCTCTTCACCACCGCTTCTTGCTGGTTCACCTTGATCGGGTAGATGGCGGTGTAGCGGTTGCCGTAGTTCTGGCTGGCAATCGCGTTATTGAAAGCGTGGCACAGGCGGGTGACACGGTCTTGCAGGATATCGGGGAAACGCACCAGCAGCGGCATGTCCAGACCGCGCTCGCCCAGCGTGTGCGCCAGTTCGAACAGGTCGATTTCGCGTTGCTGATGTACGTTCGGGCGTACTTTTACGCAGCCATTTTCGCCGACATTGAAATAGCCAGCGCCCCAGTGCCGTATGCCATACAGGCTACGGCTATCCGCCACAGTCCAAGCCATGAAAGGATTTCCCTAGTTATGCAATAAATGGAAACTGCTCCTTAGTGCGCGGCTTTCGGGCTGGAAAGCTTCATGTGGGCCTGGGATGTCGGAGCGCGCAGAGTGCGGCAGGCGCCGCAAAAACGAGCGCGGATTTTAGCAACATCACGCTGCTTGACAAGCAGTATTTTTGCCCGTCCATTTTAATTAACACCCCAGCCCAAGCCGCCACTTGCTGCAAGGCAGCATAGCGCGTTCATATGACTGTTTTGTCTCTATCCAGCGCCAGCCAAAAGGTTGGCCGCATGCCTGCCAACGTCCATGATTTTGAACACCCGCCGGGCACAGCTGGCACAAGGGCCAGCCACGTCGCGGCCAACTACAGGAAGTCGCGCAACCGGTACCAGGCCATGCCCAGCACCAGCGCCGGGGTGCGCAGCAAGGCACCGCCGGGGAAAGGCCGGTGCTGCAGCCGCTCGAACAGCGCCAGCCTGCTATCGTCGCCGGCAATCGCTTCGGCAATCACTTTGCCGGCCAGGCCGGTGATGGCCACGCCGTGGCCAGAGAAACCCTGGGCGTAATAGATATTGGGTGCCAGGCGGCCGAAGTCTGGTGCCCGGTTCAGCGTGATGTCGCAGAAGCCGCCCCAAGCGTAATCGACGCGCACGTCGTGTAATTGCGGAAACACGCGCAGCATGTCGGCACGCATGGCCTGCGCCAGCTGGCGTGGCTCGCGGCCGGAGTAACTGACCTTGCCGCCAAACAGCAGGCGATGGTCGGCCGACAGCCGGTAGTAGTCGAGTACAAAATTGGTATCGCACACTGCCATGCCGTTGCCGATCAGGCTGCGGGCGCGCGCCTCGCCCAGCGGCTCGGTGGCAATCACGTAAGTGCCCACTGGCATGATGCGCCGATTCAGCGCCGGTGCCAGCTTGCCCAGATAGGCATTGCCGGCCAGCACCAGCTGCCGGCAACGCACCTTGCCGCCCTCGCACTGCACCAGCGGCGCCTCGCCGCTACGGAACGCCAGCGCCGGCGTGTTTTCGTAGATGGCCACCCCGGCGTCACGCGCCGCCTGCGCCAGCCCCAGCAGGTAGTTAAGCGGGTGCAGATGACCGGACAGCGGGTCATACAGCCCGCCCTGATAACGCGCCGAGCCCAGCACTGCGGCCAACTGTTCACGCTCCCACAGCTGGCAGTACGGGTACTGGTAGCGATCGGCCAATTCCTGCTGCCACTCGCGCAAGCCGGCCAGGTGCGCAGGCTTCACCGCCACATTGCAGAAGCCGCGCGTCCAGTCACAGGCAATACCATGCTGCGTTACGCGTTGCTCAATCATGTCGATGGCCTCGACCGACATCTGCCACAACTGGCGTGCGCCCTGCTCGCCCAGCTGCTGGCGGAAGGTATCCATCTCGGCAGCGTAGCCGGCAATCACCTGGCCACCATTGCGCCCCGAGGCGCCAAAGCCTATCTGCGCACCCTCCAGCAAGATGACGCGCAAGCCCTGCTCGGCCAGGTTCAGCGCGGCGGACACGCCACTGAGCCCGCCGCCGATTACACACACATCGCAGTCGGCATCGCCTTGCAGTGCGGGGCCCGGCTGCCAAAGCCGCGCCGTGGCGGCGTAATACGACGGCGCATGGGCTTGATGGGCAAAGGTCAGCATGATTTCCTCACATCACATCGAACTTCAGGCATGAAAAACGGCGAAGCCTTCGCAGGCTCCGCCGTGACCGGAACAAACACTATCAGCTGCTGGCGCCGCTATCGCGCATGGCAGCGGCGATCGCCTTGTCGCGGTTACGCTGCGCATTCAGCATCAGGTAGTTGGCAAGCAGCACCACCACCCCCACTACCAGTACAGTAATACTGGCCAGCGCGTTGATCTCGGGGTTCAGCCCCAGACGCACTTTGGAGAAGATCACCTGCGGCAGCGTGGTGGACCCCGGGCCGGACAGGAAGGCGGTGGTGACCAGATCATCCAGCGACAGCGTGACCGACAGCAGGAAACCGGAGGCAATAGCCTGCGACACCAGCGGCAAAGTGATCACGAAGAAGATCTTCAGCGGGCGTGCCCCCAGGTCCATGGCTGCGTCTTCCAGGCTCTTGTCGATCTCCAGCAAGCGCGAACGCACCACCACCGCCACGTAGGCCATGCATAGCGTGGTATGGCCCACCCAGATGGTGAAGAAGCCGCGGTCGGTCGGCACGCCGATCAACTGCTGCAGCGAGATGAACAGCAGCAGCATGGACAGGCCGGTAATGACTTCGGGCATCACCATCGGCGCCGTCATCATGCCGGCAAACAGCGTACTGCCGGGAAAGCGCTTGAAGCGCGCCAGTACGAAACCGGCGATCGTCCCCAGGATGACGGCAGCCGTGGCGCTGGCCAGTGCGATCTGGATGGAGAGCTTCACCGCCGACATGATCTGCTCGTTGTTGAACAGCGAGACATACCACTTGGTGGAGAAGCCGCCCCATACCGTCACCAGCTTGGAGTCGTTGAACGAGTACACGATCAGGCTGACGATGGGGATGTACAGGAACAGGAACCCCACCACCAGCACGCCCTTGAGGAATGGCGACAGTTTGTTATGCATTGCCTTTACCCTCCAGCTCGCGCGTCTCGTAACGGTGCAGCAGCGCGATCGGCACGATCAGCATCAGTACCATGATGATGGCCACCGCCGACGCCATCGGCCAGTTGTTGTTATCGAAGAACTCGTTCCACAGCACCTTGCCGATCATCAGCGTATCGGTCCCGCCCACCAGTTCCGGAATCACGAACTCGCCTACCGCCGGAATGAACACCATCATCGAACCGGCGATGATGCCGTTCTTGGACAGTGGCAAGGTGATGGTAAAGAACGCCTTGATCGGCCCGGCCCCCAGGTCGGCCGCCGCTTCCAGCAAGCGCATGTCCATCTTCACCAGGTGCGAGAACAGCGGCAGGATCATGAACGGCAAATAGGCGTAGACCATGACCAGGTACAGCGAGAAATCGTTGTGGAACAAGTGCAGCGGCTCGCTGATCAGCCCGATGGACAACAGGAAGTTATTGATCAGGCCGGTTTCGTTCAGCAAGCCCATCCAGGCGTAGACACGCAGCAGGAAAGACGTCCAGAACGGCAGCATCACCAGCATCAGCAGCACATTACGACGCGCCGGGTCGGCACGCGCGATGGCGTAGGCAATGGGGTAGCCGATCAGCAGGCACATGACCGTGGTAAAGAACGCCACCTTCAATGAAGACAGGTAGGTGGCGGCGTACAGGCCATCGGTGAAGATGAAATGGAAGTTGCCAAAGTACAGTGTCAGGCTCTGCAACACGCCGTCTTCCACCTGCAGCAGGCTGGTAAACGGCGGAATGGCCAGATCCTGCTCGGCAAAGCTGATCTTCAGGACGATGAAGAACGGCACCAGGAAGAACAGCAACAACCAGAAATACGGGATGGCGATGACCGCCCCTTTGCCCGGCTTCAGTCTGCGCATCAATCTTGCGAGATTCATCACGCTTCTCCTTAGCGGGTCAGCACAACCGGCATGTCAGGGCGCCAGCCCACATAGACAGTATCGCCCCAGGTGGGTGGCGTAATACCGTTCTCGTGCCAGTGGTTGGCCGCCACCATCGATTTCACGATCTTGCCGCTGCCCAGCTTGACGTGATAAATCGAAAAACTGCCCAGGTAGGCGATGTCGTGCACCTGGCCGCGGGCCACGTTGGGGCCTGCAGGCTGCGGAGTCACATTCAGATGGACGTCTTCCGGGCGGATACTGGCCCATACCTGCATGCCTTTGGGGCCGGTAATGCCGTGGTCGATATGGATGCGCCCGCCCAGGTCGGCCGACTCGATCTCCACGCTGTCCGGCTCATCCACCACCACCGGGCCTTCGAACATATTGGTCTCGCCGATGAACTCGGCGGTGAAGCGACAGTTCGGGTAATCGTAGATTTCAGCCGGGCTGCCGATCTGCAGCAACTGGCCTTCGCTCATGATGCCGATGCGGGTGGCCATGGTCATGGCCTCCTCCTGGTCGTGGGTCACCATGATGCAGGTTACGCCCACCTGCTCCAGCGTATTCACCAGCTCCAGCTGGGTTTGCTGACGCAGTTTCTTGTCCAGCGCGCCCAGCGGCTCATCCAGCAGCAACAGTTTGGGGCGTTTGGCCAGGCTGCGCGCCAGCGCCACGCGCTGTTGCTGGCCGCCGGACAGCTGGTACGGCTTGCGGGTGGCGTACTTGCGCATCTGCACCAGATCCAGCATTTCGGCCACACGGGCGTCAATCTCGCCCTTGGGCAGCTTGTCCTGTTTCAGGCCGAAGGCGATGTTATCCGCCACACTCATGTGCGGGAACAGCGCATAGCTCTGGAACATCATGTTGATCGGGCGATCGTACGGGGCCAGCGCGGTGATGTCTTCGCCGTCCAGGATGATCTTGCCCGAGGTTGGCCGCTCCATACCGGCCAGCATGCGCAGCAACGTGGACTTGCCGCAACCCGAGCTGCCCAGCAGGGCAAAGATTTCGTTCTTGCGGATTTCCAGATCCACCCCATCTACCGCCGTGGTGTCACCGAACTTCTTCACCACATTGGCAATGCGCAGATACGGCGTGTCCTTCGCGGACCCAGCAGTCTGTTTGACAGTTTCCACCATGATTTTTCCTCGCGGGGGTTGTCGTGCCCCCCTGTAATGTTCACTTCTGCCTTATGGCGGCCAGCCCTAACCCTACCCTGCGGCCAACCCAGCAAGCAATATGCCCGGCAGGGCAATGGACAAACCGATGACATGCCCCGATGCAGGCCGGTTAAACGCTGCCACCCCGCAGCCATGTCTGCGCAGCGATCGTCCGGCCGGTTTGCGATGCCGTCAGCCGGCGCTCGCTGCTTGCCCGGCCCCGGACAGACGCACCAGATTGGCGCGCCACAGCTACAGTGCCAATCCAGATTAGCCGATGTTTAATAAAATTGACAACAGGTCCATCAAAAGCAGAGGAAGACAGCAAGAATCAGGCACTTATGACGCATCGCAACACAAAAATGCCAAAAGACCGCGCCCGAAAGCCCGGGACACGGTCAAGCAGTGCAGCATGACATACCAGACGTAGCTGGCGTTTAAGACATCAAACAATCGCCGGCTGTGGCGCCGGCGCGACGGCAAGGCCGCCGTTTTCGACGTAGATCGCGCTACCATCCTGTTTTTTCGCCATTTTTTTTGCCTGGGTCGCGGCGGATGCCACCGCATAATGCGAGGCGAAAAAACCTGGGCGCACATGCAATACCCCGATGGAGACACTGGTCAGCGGAAAAAAGCACACCTGCCCTAGACGGTCCGCCACACAGAAGCCCCCGGCCAGGCGATCCCCCTCGGTAAACAGCGCCAGCACACTCTGATCAAACTGCTGCAACACTTGTTGCAGGCGCTGCTGCCAGTTGCAGCTTTGCAACAACAGTACGAAATCGTCGCCGCCCACATGGCCAACGAAGTCGCGCGAGGCGTCTACGGCGTTTTCCAGAATGGTGCCAAGCAGCCGGATCATGTCGTCGCCTGCACCATAACCGTACTGGTCGTTGAAGGGTTTGAAGTGGTCCAGATCAACGTAAGCCACCACAAATTCACGCCCGTCGTCCAGCAAGCGTGCCACCTCGTCACTGATCGGCACATTACCCGGCAAACCGGTGAGCGGATTGGCGTAGCGGGCAGCCAGCAGCTGCTGCTCGCTGATGACGCGCATCAGGTCGTGGCCGGTTCCCATGCCGAGATAATGGCCATCTTCCTCGATGATGAAACCATCCAGCAGGTAACGCCGGTCGGCAGCCACCACCCGGTTGGACAGGGTCTGCACATCCATATCGGCGGGCACCACCAGCGGCGCGCCGTCGGCCAATACCATGCAGGCTTTTTTGGCCAGCAACTCGCGGTTAAACGGTTTGGCAAACGACTCCAGCACATGGTGGCGCGACAGCAAGCCCACTGGCCGCCCGTGGCGCACCACCGGGATGGCAAAGCGATCTGGCTGCTCGGCAAACAGCCGGTACGCCTGCTCGCAGCTGGCGGTGTCCGGCAAGGAGGTTACCTGCTGCAGCAGGCTGCGCGCTTGAGGCAGCTTGCGGCCAACCCGTGCCGGCGCATGGCCCGGCAACGGGTAACTACTACGGCGCGACGGCTGGGCATTGGGCCGTGCCATCAGGTAGCCCTGCCCCATCAGCACGCCCAGCTCGCGCAGCACGGCCAGCTCCTCGGCCAGTTCCACGCCCTCGGCGACCAGGGTAGAACCTGCCGCGCGCGCCATATCGACCAGCGAGCGGACAAACTGCAGTTTTATCGGATCCTGGTGAATATTTTGAACGAAGTACTTGTCGAGCTTGACCAGTTCTGGGCTCAGCTCGCTCCACAGCCGCAGATTGGAATACCCCTCGCCCAAGTCGTCCAGTGCCAGGCGTACGCCGCCACGACGCAAAGCATCCACCACCTTACGCAGTAGCGGGTAACCGGCGTTGGGGCGCGTTTCGGTCAGCTCCAGCACAACCCGCGACGGCGCCACCCCGCTGACCGCCAGCATGCCCAGCAAACTGTCTACCGACAGGTCATCGCACAGCAAGGTATCCGGCATGACATTGATAAAAAGCTGACCGGGCAACTGCTGGCGTCCGAATTCCCGTAACACGGCGGCGATACAGACCTGGTCAAGCACCGCAGATAAACCCGCCTCGGCCGCATGCGCAAACAACGCTACCGGGGAGTGCAGGATGGAGTCCGACGGGCCGCGCACCAGTGCCTCGTAGCCCACCAGCTCGCCGCTGGCCAGATAGATGATGGGCTGGAACACTACCTGCACCAAACCCTCATGAATGATGCGTTCCAGCAGCAAACGGCTGGGGGCCGGCAACGGGCGGGCCAGGGTCACATCGTCAAAGCAGGCGTTCATGCTGGTAGTCCACTATCAGAAACACCACCACTTTAATCAGCTATTGTGACAAATAAAGGATGCCCCGGCCGGCAAGCCCCCATCGCATCGCCATTCATTGCCTAGAATGCAAAAAACAACCGCATCGGAGGAGTCCACCATGGCTTACATGCAGCGCGGCCAACGTCAGGTGTTTTACGAAATCAGCGGTCAGGGCAGCCAGCCACTGATGCTCTTCAACGGCCTTACCATGAGCACAGCCGCCTGGACGCTGATGACCCCTTTGCTGGAACAACGCTTCCGCGTCATCCGCCTGGACTTCCAGGGCCAAGGCCTGAGCGAGCGCACCGAGCAGGCGGTCTACCCGCTGCCGCAGCAAGCCGATGACGCAGCCGCACTGCTGGACGAGCTGGGGATCGGCAGTGTCTATCTGGTGGGTTTGTCCTACGGCGGCATGGTGGCGCAGCACTTTACCCGTCGTCACCCGCAGCGGGTGCAGCGCCTGCTGCTGGCTGCCACACTGGCGTGGTCCGACACTGTCAATGCCGAGATTGCCGCCAGTTGGTCGGCAGCCGAGCAAGCCGGCGGCGCCGACCTGCGCTTCGACATCAGCTTGCCGTGGCTGTTTTCCAGCCGTTTCCTGCAAGCCGGTCGCGCCATGTTACCGGACCTCAAACGCATTGCAGCTGCGGTGTCGTGGCAGGATATCGAACGCATCATTGCCGGCGTCATGCAGCACGATGCCCGCAGCTGGCTGGGCGAGCTACGCGTGCCAACGCATGTCATCGTCGGCGATGAAGACCGCTTGACGCCCCTGTATCAAGCAAGGCTGCTGCAGGAAAGCATTCCCGGCGCTACACTGAGCTTGTTGCCTGGCGCCGGGCATGCCATTCACCTGGAAGCCGCGCAACAGTTCTGCCAGCACATCTTCCAATTCGCCGAGCCCTCACCCGCCCAGAAGGAGGCATGACATGGCCCAGGATTGCATCCAGCTCTCCGTCGACAACCGCAATATCGCCACACTGTCGCTACACCGCCCGGAACTGCACAACGCCATCGACGACACCATGACGCAGCGGCTGACGCGCGAGCTGCAGGAACTGGGCCGCGACCCCGCCATCCGTACCGTGGTACTGACCGGCAGCGGCATGAACTTCTCCACCGGCCACGACATGCAGTGGCTGGCACGCATGAACACCGCCAGCGAAGCCACGCTGCGGGAACAAGCCGACCTGCTGGCCACCCTGCTGCACACGCTGGACACGCTGCCCAAGCCCACCATTGCCAAGATCCATGGCTCGGCGTTCGGCATCGGCGTGGGCCTGGTCGCCTGCTGCGACCTTGCCATCTCCTGCACCGACAGCCTGTTCGGCTTTTCGGAGGTCAAGCTGGGCAGCATTCCGTCCAGCATTACCCCCTATGTGGTCCGCGCCATTGGCGCCCGCGCCACGCGGCGCTACTTCATCACCGCCGAGCGCTTTAATGCCGGCAAGGCCAAGCGGCTGGGGCTGGTACATCAGGTGGTTGAGGCCGACGAACTGGACGGCTGCCTGGAAATGTCGCTGCGTCACCTGCTGCAGAACGGCCCGCAGGCCATGGCTGCGGCCAAAGCCATGGTCAACGATGCAGACCGCTTGGGCTGCAGCCAGGACGCCATCCAGCTATGCATCGATCGTGTGACGGCCGTTCGCATGAGCGACGAAGGCCACGAAGGCATCAACGCCTATCTGGACAAACGCGCGCCGGCCTGGCTGGGCTGACTTTCAGCATTGCGCCATCAACGTTCACGACCCGTGCCGCCAGCGCAAAGCGGCACGGGTCTTTGTTTAGAATGGGTTGGTCTACAAGGAAGCCATCATGAACCCGTTCCAAGCCACCGATTTCCTGCAGCAAACCCTGCAAGGCCTCAGCCCCACCGTCACCCACTGGCAGCAGCATGGCGTCCAGGCCGAATGGCTGGGCCCAGGCCTGCTACAGCTGCAACCGCAAACCCTGCCAACGCACGCCGAGAGCGTACTGCTGTCTGCCGGCGTACACGGCAACGAAACCGCTCCGATCGAAGTGCTGTCGGGCATCGTCAACGACATCCTGTGCGGCCAACTACCGCTAGCCACCCGACTGCTGGTGGTACTGGGCAACATTCCGGCAATGCGGGCCGGCAAACGCTTTATCGACTACGACATGAACCGGCTGTTTAACGGCCAGCACGCCAGCCAGCCCCAGGCGGCCGAGGCGCAGCGTGCCGCCGAGCTGGAGTTGGCCGCACAACGCTTCTTCGGCGACGCACATGGCCCGCGCCGCCATTACGATCTGCATACCGCCATCCGCGGCTCGGTCTTCGAGCGCTTTGCCATCTACCCCTACCTGCACGAGCGGGCGCACAACCGCGAGCAACTGATGTGGCTGGCAGAGGCGGACATCGGCACCGTATTGCTGCACAGCAAGCCGGCGGCCACCTACAGCTACTTCACCAGTCACCACTGCCAGGCGGATGCGTTCACACTGGAGCTGGGCAAGGCGCGCCCGTTCGGCCACAACGAGCTGGCCCGCTTTACCGGCATCGACCAGGCGCTACGGCTGCTGGTCAGCGGTCGCAAACCGGCGACGCCACCGTTCCAGCCGCAGCGGGTGCAGCTGTTCCGTGCCAGCTACGACCTGATCAAGCTCAGCGGCGAGTTCGTCCTGCACCTGGCCGATGACGTAGAGAACTTCACCGCCTTGCCGGACGGCATGGTGATCGCCGAAGACGGCGACAGCCGCTACATCGCCCGTGGCGGCCAGGAGCGCATCCTGTTCCCCAACCCCAAGGTCAGTATCGGCCTGCGCGCTGGCATCGTGATCGCGCCCGCCAGCCTCGACAGCGGCGCCTGAAACACAGATATCCACAGCAAATCGGGAAAAAGCTGTGGAAAAGCTGTGAGAAGACAAAAAAAAATATGCGGCATCAGCCACTTGGCCCTGCCGCATATTTTTCAGGCACCCCCCGACTCAGTAAGGCCTCATGCTGGCGCCTGCTGGTAATTGCGCAGCCACTGCTGGAATGCTGCCAAAGGCAGCGGCTTGGCGTAGTAATAACCCTGGCCATAATCACAGCCCAGTTCACGCAGCTTGTCGCTGATGGCCAGCGTCTCCACGCCTTCCGCCACCACCTTGAAGCCCAGCGAGTGCGCCAGCTCGGTGGTAGAGCGCACGATCATCGCGTCGGATTCGCTTTCGACCACGCCCTTGACGAAGGCGCGGTCGATCTTGAGTTCGGATACCGGCAACTGCTTGACGTAAGCCAACGACGAGTAGCCGGTACCATAGTCGTCAATCGCCAGCGCCATCCCCATATTACGCAAGGCATGCAGCGTTTCCAGCGCCTTGTCGGGGTCTTCCATCACCCCGCTCTCGGTAATCTCCAGACACAGGTATTGCTTGGGCAAGCCAGCCATCTTGAGACAGTTATCGACAAACTCGGGCAGCGCCGGGTCCAGCAGATCGCGCGTGGACAAGTTGACCGAGATGCGTACCGGCATGCCTTGCGCCAGCAGATCGGCCGCATCGATGCAACCGCGGGCAATCACCCAGTGGGTAATCTCGCGGATGTAGCCGGTTTGCTCGGCAAACGGGATGAACTCGAATGGCGGCACAAAACCGCGCACCGGATGTTCCCAGCGGACCAGCGCCTCGGCCTCGCAGTGGCCGCTACCGTCCAGCGCCACTTTGGGCTGGTAATACAACATCAGCTGTTCTTGGTTCAGCGCTTCTTTCAGATCACCCAATAGCGACAGGTGCTCCTCGCGGAACTGGCGTTTTGCCGCGTCGTATACCGATACCGTGCACTTCTTGCGTTTGGAGACGTACATCGCCTCGTCCGCCCCGCGCAACAGATCCTGCGCCGTGGTGGCGTGTTCGGGGTAGCAGGCAATGCCGATGCTGGCACGCACGTCCAGCTTCTTCTCGTCAACCGCCAGTTGGCGCTCGAAGCCCTGCAACACCGCCTGCAGCACTTCCTGGTAATCGGTACCGTCTATCACAAAAGCAAACTCGTCGCCCCCCAGCCGTGCCAGCACGCCACCAAAACGGCTGATTTCAGCATGCAGCCAGAAACCGATGCGCATGATGACACGGTCGCCCGCTGCGTGACCCAAGGTATCGTTGAGTTGCTGGAAACGATCCAGATCCAGCAGCATCACGGTCTGGCTTTGCTGCGACTGCTCCAGGCGCCGCCCGAGCTCGCTGAGGAAACCGGCGCGGTTTAGCAGGCCGGTCAGCGTGTCGCGATAAGCCAGTGCCAGGATTTCCTGCTCGCGCTCGCCAATGGCGGCCTGCATATGATCCAGGCTATCGGCCAACTCGGCCAACTCGCTGGTATCGGGCCGCTCGACGATTTCGGCGTAACTGCCATCGCGAATCTTCTTGGCCACCGACACCAGCCGTTGCAAGGGTTTGGTGACCACACCCGCCACCTTGAAGCCAGCCAGCACGCAAAGCAGCAAACTAGCCAACGCCAAACCCAGCAAGGCGTTCTGCAAGGCATAAAATGGCGCCAGAATTTCCTGCAATGGCCGCTGCAGCACGGCATACACCTTGTCGTCCCGGCCACTGCCGCTGGCAATCGACAACATACGGGTTTGGTGCGGCGCGCCTGCCAGCTCCAGACGCTTCTCATGCCGCGACTGCGCCAGCAGGTCCTTCAACTGCTCAGGCGGCAAGGTAGAGGCAAAACTACGCCAACGACCGGCACGGTCTTTGGTCATGAAGGTGACTTCCAGATCTGACATTTCCTTGAGATCTCGCGCCACCTTTTCGGTTAGCTTTACCCCAAGCGTAATCCAGCCAATCACCACCGGCGCCTTGACCGGCACCACCACCAGCTCGTAAGCTTGGCCTTTCACCACCTTGATCGCACTGGCGACACCGTCTTTGCGAGCCGCCTCCATCAGATCGGGGAACGGGTACACCCCGTCACGCGCCACCCCCAGGTTATCGGCCGGCACCGCCCCCTGCAGGTCACTGAGTAACACCAACTCTGCCCCCAGCCGGTTGGCGTGATTCTGCAACGCCGACAGCATGGTAGGCCCATCGGCCGTGGCCAACGCTTCACGGAAGGCAAAGTCGCCCACCAGCACCTGCGTAGCCTGGATCAGCAGCTTGCTGTTCTGCTCCAGCAGCCGGTTGAAAACACGCTGCCCGGTTTCCAGCTCCTGCTCGGCCTGCTCTTCAAAAATGTCGAGGTTGGCCACACTGACCATGAAAAACGACACCGCCAGCACCACGGCCAGCAGACTGGTAAACAGGATAGTGACGCGAAAGCGTAGGGTTTGCGGCAAACGCACCTTAACCCCCCTGCTTGCGCAAGTCGGGCTTGCTCAACTGGATACGGATACGCTGTGACACCGGCGCGCTGCCGACCTTGATTTGCTGCATGCTTTCTTCTTTCATACGCGGATGCCACACCACCAGCCGGTAGTCACCAGAGGGTAGGCCTTTCACCTGGGCGGCACCACTTTCATTACTGACATCAAACCATGGCGTATCCACTATCAGCACATAGGCCAGCATCCAGTCGTGGATATTGCAGCCCAACACCACCAGCCCCGGCTTGTCGAACACCACCGGCTGCGCCGGCGTACCGGAGTACAGTTTGAGGTCAAAGACTTTGGCTGGCGAGAAACTGTACACATGGTGACGAACCGTATCACGATTGGGGAAGGACACGGCGGTCCCCACTTGCAACACGCTGACATAGGGGATGAAGGCCTTGCCTTGCTGGGCAATGCTGCCAACGGGGGCACCTCGCGGCGCCTTGCCGGTTTGCGGCAGCCAATAGACAGCTGCGTCGGGCACCGGCGCCCCCTGCTCATCCTGCACCAACAGGTTGACGTCGCCCGAGAATGCCGGCAGCGATAGCAGTGCACTGCTCGCCAGCACAGCGCTGCACAAGCGGACACGCCATAAGCATGCATTATCCATGAAATTGCCACCCCGTTCTCATTCGATATGAATATGCAAGCAAATACCCAATATACACTTGGTTTTTCTATAAATTAAATTTATATAAAATTTGCCCATACCGCAGGCTGTGGCGCCCATTACCCAGCATAAGGCGAAACCGGCGCATCGCAAGGCACCGGCGCCAAAAACAAAACCCCTTCTGCTAGGCAAAAGGGGTCGGATGGTGCCACATCAGCCAGTTCAGGCTGCCGCGCCAGGTAGCTTTTGCAGCATGGCCAGCAAGGTTGCGACCCGCTCCTTCAGCTCGCGACGATCAACAATCATGTCGATGGCGCCTTTTTCCATCAGGAACTCGGAGCGCTGGAAACCCTCCGGCAGCGTTTCGCGTACGGTCTGCTCGATCACGCGCGGGCCGGCAAAACCGATCAGCGCACCAGGCTCGCCGATCACCACGTCGCCCAGGAAGGCGAACGAAGCGGACACGCCGCCCATGGTGGGGTCGGTGAGTATAGAGATGAACGGCAGCTGGTGATCAGACAACAACTGCAGCGCAGCCGAGGTCTTGGCCATCTGCATCAGCGAGTTCAGGCCTTCCTGCATGCGGGCGCCACCAGACGCCGCCACACAGATGAACGGTGCTCGCGCCTCAACGGCCGCCTGCACCCCGCGCACGAAGCGTTCGCCCACCACCGAGCCCATCGAACCGCCGATAAAGCGGAACTCGAAAGCGGCCACTACGGCAGGCTGGTTATTGATGCTGCCTTGCATCACCACCAGGGCGTCGTCTTCGCCGGTGGAGGACTGCGCGGCGTCCAGACGATCCGGATAGCGTTTGCTGTCCTTGAATTTCAGGATGTCTACCGGCTTCACTTCTGCACCGATCTCACGACGGCCTTCGGCGTCCAGCAACATGTCCAGACGTTCACGCGCATTGATCGGGTGATGATGATCACACTTCGGGCAGACCTGCAGGTTGCTTTGGAGGTCGGTGTGGTACAGCACCGCCTCGCAGGCCGGGCACTTGCTCCACAGCCCCTCCGGCACCGCCGACGATTTGCTCGCACGCGTATCGCGCTTGATTTTCGGCGGCAGGAGTTTGTTCAACCAGCTCATGCTGACTCCTTGAATCTAAAAGCTGCGGCCACCCAAGGTTGGCCGCAGGCTGGCTGGCACGGGTCGTCCAGCGTTGTTCTAACGGATAGCGGCTTTCAATGTAGCCACCAGACGGGTCAACTGCTCTTTGGCAGTTTCGGGTGTAGCCGCCTCGATTTCCTGCACCAGACGGCTACCCACCACCACGGCATCGGCTGCCACGGAGATGGCGCGGGCGGTTTCCGCGTCGCGGATACCGAAACCGACGCCGATCGGCACAGTAATGTGTTCTCTAAGGGCGGCAATTTTACGCGCTACGTCGTCAATGTCCAGATTTCCTGCGCCGGTCACCCCTTTTAATGACACATAGTAGACGTAACCCCGTGCCAGACGGGCAATTTCACGTACCCGATCGATCGGCGTGGTGGGTGCCACCAGGAATACCGGGTCCAGCCCGGCGGCGGTCAGGGCGGCGGTCAGCTCTTCCGCCTCTTCCGGCGGGCAATCTACCGTCAGCACGCCGTCGACGCCGGCCTCAGCCGCGGCCTGGGCAAAGGCCTGGTAGCCCAGTACGTGTACCGGGTTCAGGTAACCCATCAGCACCACCGGGGTGTGCTGGTTCTGTTGGCGGAAGGTTTTCACCATCGCCAGCACGTGGCGCAGGCCAACCTTGTGCGCCAGGGCGCGCTCGCTGGCACGCTGAATCACCGGGCCGTCGGCCATCGGGTCGGAAAACGGAATGCCCAGTTCGATGATGTCGGCACCACCATCAACCAGACCGTGCATCAGGTCAACCGTCAGCGCCGGGTTCGGGTCGCCAGCGGTAATGAAGGGAATCAGGGCTTTCTCGCCTGCAGCCTGCAGGCGGGCAAAGGTTTCTGCTACGCGGCTCATGCGGTGTGGTCCTTGCATGGGTAGTTCAGCACGGTGGTGAAGTGTTCCACCACCGGGAACGGATCATAGAAATGGTGCAGCAATGCGCGCCATTGCTGATACTGCGGCGACTGCCGGAAACCCACGGTATGGGCTTCCAGCGTTTGCCACTGCACCAGCAACAGGTAACGCCCCGGTACTTCCAGGCAGCGCTGCAAGGTATGGCCGGCATAACCGTCGATGGCGGCAATCAGCGGCGAAGCGGCGGCAAACGCCTGCTCGAACGCGGCTTCCGCCCCGGCCTTCACTTGCAGATAGGCTGCTTCCAGTACCGGCGCCGCGATCACAGCGTGATGCCCATCAGGCCGGCAACGGTATTGATGTCCTTGTCGCCACGGCCGGACAGGTTGACCAGGATGATCTGGTCCTTGCCCATGGTGGGTGCCACCTTGGCCGCGTGCGCCAGCGCGTGGCTGGATTCCAGCGCCGGAATGATGCCTTCCAGGTGACAGCAGTCTTCAAAGGCGCGCAGCGCTTCGTCGTCGTTGATGGCAACGTATTCGGCGCGGCCGATGTCTTTCAGCAGGCTGTGCTCCGGGCCCACACCCGGATAGTCCAGACCGGCCGACACCGAATGGGTCTCGATGATCTGGCCATCTTCATCCTGCATCAGGTAGCTGCGGAAGCCGTGCAGCACGCCCGGCTTGCCGGCCGACAGCGGCGCGGCGTGGCGACCGGTTTCCACACCGTCGCCCCCTGCTTCCACGCCCACCAGGCGCACGCCGTCCACGTCGACGTAGGGGTGGAAAATACCAATCGCGTTGGAGCCACCCCCTACGCACGCCACCACCATGTCCGGCTGGCGGCCAACCATCTCTTGCATCTGCTCTTTGGCCTCGATGCCGATGATGCGCTGGAAGTCACGTACCAACATTGGGTACGGATGCGGGCCGGCGGCGGTACCCAGAATGTAGAAAGTGCTGTCGATATTGGTCACCCAGTCGCGCATTGCCTCGTTCAGCGCGTCTTTCAGGGTTTTGGAACCGCTTTCAACCGGCACCACGGTGGCACCCAGCAGCTTCATACGGAATACGTTCGGCGCCTGGCGCTTCACGTCTTCGGCGCCCATGTACACCACACATTCCATACCGTAGCGGGCGGCCACGGTGGCCGATGCCACGCCGTGCTGACCGGCACCGGTTTCGGCGATCACGCGTTTCTTGCCCATGCGGCGGGCCAGCAGCGCCTGGCCAATGGTGTTATTTACCTTGTGGGCACCGGTGTGGTTGAGGTCTTCGCGCTTGAAGTAGATCTGCGCACCGCCCAGTTGCTCCGACCAGCGCTTGGCGTGATAGATGGGGCTGGGGCGGCCCACGAAGTGCTTCAGCTCATGGTGATACTCTTGCCAGAACGCCGGGTCAGCCTTGGCGCGGGCGTACTCGGCATTCAGCTCGTCCAATGCTGCCATCAATGTTTCTGCTACGTAGACACCGCCATACGCGCCAAACCGGCCGCGTGCATCGGGGAAGTCATAACTGCTCATGGCATGCTCCTGATGGTTTTGTTTTAAAGCGCAGGGTCCGCGCCCTGCACTATCGAAATCTCACCCTGACGCACGGCAGCGACAAAGCTCGCCACCCGCGCCGGGTCTTTGATGCCCTTGCCGGCTTCCACGCCGCTGGATACATCCACCGCCGGCGGGCGTACCCGCGCCACAGCGTCGACCACGTTGGCCGCATCCAGCCCCCCGGACAGTATCAGCGGCAAAGGCAGCACCGGCGGAATCAGCGTCCAGTCGAACACCGCGCCGGTACCACCGTGCGCGCCTTCCACAAACGCATCGGTCAGCAAGCCGCGGGCATCGTGGTAGTTGGCCGCGTAGGCGCACAAGTCCATGCCGGGACGTACCCGCACCGCTTTCAGGTACGGGCGCTGGAAACTGCGGCAGAACGCCGGCGACTCTTCGCCATGAAACTGCAGCACGTCGATGGCGCAGGCAGCCAGCACTTGCTGTACTTCTTGCTCGCTCGGGTTGACGAACAGCGCCACCACCGTCACGAACGGCGGCAACGCGGCGATGATGGCTTGCGCCTGGGCGATGGTCACGCAACGCGGGCTGGGGGCATAAAACACCAGCCCGATGGCGTCCACCCCCAGCGCCGCCGCCGCAGCGGCGTCGTCGGGGCGGGTAAAGCCGCATACCTTGATTCGTGTCGTCATGTCAGCTCCACAGCGTCAGCCGCTCGGGCTGCGCCTCGCTTGGCAGACCAAACTGCGCCGGGTAGCCCACCCCGGTCAGGTACAGGCCGTCCGGCATGAAGGTGGGCGGCGCCTTGCTGCGGTCGCGTGCGGCCAACAGTGCCTGCACCCCGGCCACGTCCAGACTGCCCTTGCCGACGTACAGCAGGGTACCCACGATATTGCGCACCATATGGTGCAGAAATGCGTCAGCGGTCAGATCGAAACGGATCAAGCCACGTTCTTCCACGATATCCAGCTGCTGCAGGTGCTTCAGCGGCGACTTGGCCTGGCATTCGGACGCGCGGAAGCTGGAAAAATCATGTTGCCCCAGCAATACCTGCGCCGCTGCGCGCATGGCAGCCACGTCCAGCGGCTGGTGGTACCAGCCCACGCGCCCTGCGGTGAGCGCCGGGCGCACCGGATGGGTCAGCAAAAAGTAGCGATAGGAGCGGGAGAATGCCGAGAAACGGGCATGGAAATCGTCGCCGACTTCTTGCGCCCACACCACCGCCACCGACGCCGGCAACAAGGCGTTGACGCCGCGCACCCAAGCGCCAAGCTGGCGCTGCGCCTGCGTCTCGAAATGCACCACCTGCATCAGTGCGTGCACGCCGGCGTCGGTGCGCCCTGCGGCCAACGTCACAACCGGATGGCCCGCAATCTGGCTCAGCGCGGCGTTGAGCTTGTCCTGTACCGTATTGCCATGCGGCTGGGTCTGCCAGCCGGCAAAGGCGCGCCCGTCGTATTCCAGGCCGAGCGCGATTCTCATTGAACTGCTTTCATGATGATGGCCAGAACCAGTGCTGCCACAAGCAGCAGCCAACTGTCCCGGCTATGCCAAGGGTAAAAACCCAACTCTACCTGATCCGGCTGCGTTTGTGACCCCTGTTGCGCCAGCAACTGCTGCTGCAGCCAGGCCAGCGAAGGCTTGGGCCGCGTCGCCAGCAGTGCTTCGGCGTACTGCAGCGTCAACACCAGACGCACGGCAACACGCTGCACCGGCACGCCGGCAGCGCGCCAGGGCTGCAGCAGGTGCAGCACGGCGGCCAGCATGGCACCGCTACCGTAATGCCGCCATAGCAGGCGCAGGCTTAGCGCCATCAACAGCAGGCGTAGCGCCTGGGCAGCACCTAGTTGCAAACCCTGCCAGCTAGGTGACCAGGCTTGCGCCGGCCACAATGGCAAGCCGGGCACATACCAGCCGGCCAGCAAGGCCATGGCCAGCAACAGCCAGCGCATGCGTTGCACCGCCTGCCACAGCAAGCGCGGCCAACCCGCTGCGGCCAACATTAGGCACAGCAAGGCAGGCAACGGCAGCATAGCCAGCGCCACAATGAAAAACAGCCAGACCACAAGGCTGGCTGCTGGGTGAAAACGCGGCGCACTCACTGCTTGACGCCTGCCTCGCGCAACAAGGCATCGGCCGTTTCGGTATCGCCCATTTCGCGGTACAAGCGGGCCAGATCCTGCGCTGCTTCGGCATTATCCACCTGCTGCGCCAGCGGCACCTTGTCGGCCTCATCCGGCGAGAACACGCCCAGGTCTACTGCTGGCGGGCTGGCCATGGCAAAACGCTCTGGCTGATCGGGGCTGGGCCGGTACAGCGGGTTATCCGGATCGAGATTGCCGCCCAGCTGCAGCACGCGCTTCCACAGGGCGCTCTCCGGGCCGAATACGGCCAGCAGGTCCAACGCTACCGACTCGAACTCCTGCTTATTGCCTTTGCGCGCAATCAGGTCCAGCAGTTTCATGCGCAGATCTTCGCGCTCGGGTTCGTTGCTGAGGCTTTCGCGCAGCAGCTGCTCGGCGGCATCGAAGCGGCCGTACGCCATCAGCACATCTGCCTCTGCCAGCACGTCAATGGACTGCAAATTGATGTCGTCGACAATCGGCTGCACCAGCGGCTGCTCGTCCGGCCCCAGTGAGGCACTGATGGTGACCGGCCCCATCCCGGAACGGCTTTGCGACGGTGCCGGCACCTTCGCTTTGGCAGCGCGGCGACGCACCAGCAACCAGGCCAGCAAGCTGGCCACCGACAAGCCCCCTACGCCGTACAACACCCACTGGGTGAGATTTTCGTCCAGGAAAGCTTCGTCCTGCGCTTCGGACGCGGGCACATCAGGACGGTGGGGAATGCTGAGGCGTGGCTGGCTGGCAGCCTGAGCCGACAAACGGTTGATTTCCGACTCCAGCCAGGCCAGACGCTGCTGGGCGGCTTTCAGTTGCGCCAGCTTCTCTTGCTCTGCAGCAGCCGCCTGCGCGGCCGAAGCGTCTGCTTGCGGCGCCGCCGCCTGCGCTTCGGAAGCGGCATGCTGAACGGCGGGTTTGGTTTCCGGCTTGGTTTCCGGTTTCGCAACAGGCTTGGCAACGTCAGCCGCCGCAACGGGTTTGCTCTCCGCCTTGGCAGGCGAGACTGACGCAGAGCCGGCAAGATCCGGCACCTTCAATGTAGCGCCGGCGAACAGCTTGTTAGGGTCACCTTGCGCAAAGGCCTGCGGGTTGGCCGCGTAAATTTCGCCAGCCACCTTGGCCACCGGCTTGCCCTCGGCAAAACGGTAGGCCAGGCCGGACAAGGTATCCCCCGGCTGCACTTGATAACTGCCCTTGAACACAGGCTGCGCAGCAGGACGAGGCAGGTAACTGCCGCGCTTGGCGGCATGAAGGGTAAAGTCGCGCTGCAGCGCATCACCCTTCAACGAAGAAGACAGCGTAAATTGCAATCGGCTTTCCGCCACCGCGCGCTCGCTGCGCAGGCTCAGCCAGTGACGGCCCTTGCGGTGATGGACCTGAATCTGCGCATCTTTCAGCGCCGCGTCGTTGGTATTCAGCAAGTGAAAACTGTCTGCCGCCAGATTGGCCGGCCAATCCCCCAGCAGCTCGATCTCCGCACGCAGTGGCAGACCCAGGGCCGACAACAAACGTGCCTCGCCAAAGGCCAGCCCACCCGGCTCGTCAATCAGCGGATGACGCTCGGACAACACGGCACTGGCATCATCCTTAGGGACCGGGGTCGCCGGCGCAGACGACCCACCGTTGATGCGATACTCGCGCACTGCCTTGCCGGACGGCCACGACAGCTCCAAGGCAAAGTTCAGCACTTCACCAGCAGCCAGTGCCGGGCCGGTAATGCGCACCATGTATTGTTGCGGCGAAATTTCGACAGTACGGATCTGCAGCTGACCCGCTTTGTCGGAGTACGGTGTCAGCGACGCGTAGCGCTCGCGCGAGGCCAGCGCCACAAACGGGTTTTCCAGACCAGGCTCCGAATCCAGCGCGACTTCGGCATAAAACGGCTCCCCCGGCCCCGCCAACAGGCGTATCCCCCCCAAACCTGCATGCACAGCCGGCGCCGCTACCGCAAAGGCTAACGCCAGACTTGCCACCAATGGCCGCATTGTCACCCCGGATCCTTTTTTCTGTTTTTTCGGATAGTCAGGCATAGTAAGCGCAAGCAACAGCAATAAGAAAGCACATCAACTATTGCAATCGATCTGCATCAAGTGTTACAGCGATGCCAGCAACGACTCCGCCTCGGATTTCAGCGCCCCTTGCGCCTCGGTCAACAGCTCTTCCAGCACTTCACGCGCGCCTTCCTTGTCACCCATATCCAGATATACCCGTGCCAGATCCAGCTTGGTAGATAGCGGGTCATCAGACAGACTCATGCCATCCAGCGATGGCGCGGTTTCAGCAGCAGGCGCTGCAGCAGGCTCTTCCAGCGATGACAAGTCAAAATCGAAACCATCATCCACAGCAGCCGGTGCTGCGGCTTCAACGGCGGCGGCCGGCGCTGGCGCATCCAGATTGAAGTCGAAGTCCAGCATGTGCTTGTCGTCTTGCTCCGGCTCCGGCTCTGCCACCGGGGCTGGCTCTGCCAGCAAGCTATCAAGATCCAGGCTATTGTCTGGCTCGGCAGCTACCGCCGCCTCTTCACCGAACAGGGCTGCACGCAGCGGGTCGTCATCGCCGATATCCAGCACTTCCGGCTCGATCGGGGCCGGCTGCGACGATGGCTCACCCACATCCCCCATCAACTCGGAATCAAGGTCAATCGCCACGGCTGCCGCCACCGAGGCCGCAGCAGCGGCCGGACGAGCGGCCTCACCCTGCCCCGCGTACAAGGGATTCTCCGGGTCGATCGACAGGCCCAGCGCTGCCGTACGCGACCACATGGTGCCCTTGCCGTCAAAAGCAGCGTGCATTTCACGGGCCTGGCCTTCAAAAGCGGCTTTATCCTGGCGCGATGCGTAGATTTCCAGCAGCTTCATCCGTACTTCGTGGCGCGTAGGATCCTTGGCCAACGCATCCTTGAGGATTTCTTCGGCTTGCTGGTCGCGACCATAAGCCAGATACACTTCGGCTTCAGCCACCGGGTCTACTTCACCGGAATCCATACCGTTCATGCCGGTGCGGGTAAAGTCCGCCAGGAAGGTATTACCGGCTGCCTCGTCTACTCCGGCCACACGACCGATGGTGCTGGCACCGAGAATGGAGGCACCCGCTGCTTCGGTAGCGGCCTTGGTGCCGCGTTTACGACGGCGCAAGAACAGAATGGCAGCCGCACCCAGCAGTACTGCAGATACCCCGCCTGCGATCAGGGGCAGATAAGCCATAACCTGATCCAGCAGACCCTGCCCCTCATCTACCGGCTCGCTGGCCACCACCAAGGGTTTGGGCACCGGTGCAGAAGCAGTCACCACCGGATGAGAAGCCACCACCGGCGCCGACGCTGGTGCTAGCGGCACCGGCTCAGATGCAGCAACGGCAGGTTCGCTGGCTGGCACCGCTGCCGGGGCCGCCGGCTTCGCTGCTTGCAGCGCTTTCAGCTTCTGCTCCAGCTCTTCGATCTTTTGTTGCGCAGCCTTCAATTGGGCATCTTGCGCGGCCAGATTGGCTGCGGGATCTGGCTGTTCCAGTTTCAATACCGGCTGGGCAGGCTTCGCTGCCGGCATCGGTGCAACGCTTGGCGCCGGGGGGGGAGACACCGGGCGCGCAGACGGCGGGGCTGTGCCATCCAGAATCTGTGCCACTCGAGCGGGCTTCAGCGCCTTGGCGGCAGCGGCCGAAGGCACCTTCAGGCGGGTACCCGCCCGCAAGGTAGACGGATCGCCATTGATGAAAGCGCCCGGATTGGCCAGCACCAAAGCGGCCATGGCCTGCCGCAAGGTGGCACCTTCCGGACGAACAATGCGGCCAACCTGTGCCAGCGTCTGCCCCCGCTTCACCACGATACTGTCAGGCGTTACCGGCTCGGCAGGGGCCGGCAGCGGCATACGAACCGAAGACGGCGTGGCCGGTTTCAGCCGGGGCGGTTCTACCGCCGCACTGGCTTTGGCCGAACGCTCGATTGCTTCGGCTTTGTTCGGGTACTCCAGCGGGTCGAGCAGAATGGTGTACTCGCGGATTGAACGACCACTGGCCGTACGTGCCTCTACCACAAACCGCAGATAGGGCTCGCTTACCGGCTGTACCGACAGCACCCGGATGTAAGGCTTGCCGTTAGAGCGATAGGCCAAGGCAAAGCGCAGGCTGGTCAGCGCCGGGCTGTAATCCACTTGCAGGTCACGGAAGGTATCCATCGGCGCCAGGCCGACCCGCACATACTCTTCCTCGCCGCTACCGGTCAGATCGATATCCGCCCGCAGCACCTCGCCCAGGTTGGAACGCACGGCAATCCCGCCCAGGCCACCCCAGGCCGCAGTGGAAAACAGCAACGCCACCAGCAAGGCGCTCATCTTTTTCTTGGCTCGCATCGTAACGCGCTACCTTTCGGTGAAATATTCTTGTCCCGGCCGCCGCCCGTGCCTGTCGTGGCACCACCTCAGTGTCTCGACATGACCAACCCGGGGTTATCAATCAAACTACATAGCTCTATCGGTAAGCAATACTACTAGCACTTATCGACTCAGGCAAAATAGCCCCGCTTCATCAGCGCAACCGTCGCCGCCACACAAGGCAAGGCCGCACCGGTGCGTGCGTTGTCGGCAGCCAGCCAGAACGACAGCACCTGTCCCTGGCGACGCACACGGCTCACCCAAACCGCTTCATTACCGGACGATTCCAGCGGCGTGACGTACGGCATGTCGCCCGCCGGATCGTCCACCACCTGCAAGCCGGCGGCCTGGAACAGCTCGCGCGCCTTGGCCGGGGTCAGTTCATCTCCGGTCTTCACGCTGACCGCCCAGCCGTGACCGAAGAAAACCGGCACGCGCACGCAGCTGGCTTCCACTTCCAGCGCCGGCAGTGCCAACACCTTGCGCAGTTCGTGCTCGATGGAACGCTCTTCTTCGCTGACACCGTCTTCATCAACCGCACCGACCAGCGGCAGCACGTTGAAAGAAATACGCTTCGGGTAAACTTCCAGCTCCACATCACGGGCACCGAACAAGGCAGTGGTCTGGTTGGCCAGTTCTTCCAGTGCGGCACGGCCCGAACCAGACACCGACTGATACGTCGCCACGCTGACACGCTGCAGGCCACTGGCCTTCAGTGCGGCCAATGCTTGCGCCAGCGGGCTGACGGTGCAATTGGGCACCGCCACCAGCAGGCCTTCACCCAAATCGTCCAGCACCGCCTCGTTTACACCGGGCACGAACAGCGGCACATCATCGGACAGACGGTAGGTACTGCTGAAATCGATGATGGCGCAACCGGCCTGGCGCGCTTCCGGCACATACTGGCGCGTCATGTCGGCACCACCGACAAAAATGGCCAGCGACACATTGGCAAAATCGAATTCACCTACCGCGCCGACTTCCAGTTCCAGATTGCCAAAAGAAACGGTCTCGCCTTCCTTATCGGCAATATCCAGCGCAAATACACGGCCGATCGGCAATTGACGCTCGGCCAGCAAATCCAGCACGGCCTCCCCGATCAGATTGGTAGCACCGACAACAGCAAGACGAATGGTTTCAGACATGTAAATACCTTGATAACAAACGGACACAGGCAATATAAGATTGCCTTGATAATAGAATTGACGTCATTTTAGCGCACTGGCCTGACAAATAAAGCCGTGCACAAATTAAAAAGCCTGCCACCGTAGTGACAGGCTGTGCTTTTCGTTGCAGGAAACCCTGCCAAATTTGCTTAGCGCTCGATCAGGATGCGCAGCATGCGGCGCAGCGGCTCGGCAGCGCCCCACAGCAGCTGGTCGCCAATCACGAAGGCGGACAGGTACTCACCACCCATATTCAGCTTGCGTACACGGCCAACGCCGATTTGCAGGCCACCGGTAATGGCCGCCGGCGTCAGCTCTTTTACGCTGATTTCGCGGTCGTTCGGTACCCATTTCACCCAGTCGTTGCCCGACTTGATGATGGCTTCGATTTCTTCCAGCGGCAGGTCTTTTTTCAGCTTCACGGTCAGTGCCAGGCTGTGACAGCGCATGGCGCCGATGCGCACGCACAGGCCATCTACCGGAATGGTGGCGTCGGTACCCAGAATCTTGTTCACTTCGGCCTGGCCTTTCCACTCTTCCTTGGACTGGCCATTATCCAGCTGCTTGTCGATCCACGGGATCAGACCGCCAGCCAGCGGCGCACCGAAGAACTCGGTCGGCACGTCTTCGCGGATGGAGGCTGCCACTTTGCGGTCGATGTCCAGAATGGCGGACGACGGGGTAGCCAGCTCGTCGGCCACGGCTGCGTGCACCACGCCCATACCCTTCAGCAGCTCGCGCATGTGGTTGGCACCGCCACCGGATGCCGCCTGGTACGTCATCGACGATACCCACTCCACCAGACCTTCACGGAACAAACCACCCATGCCCATCAGCATGATGGAGTTGGTACAGTTGCCGCCGATGTAATCTTTTACGCCCTTGGCCAGCGCCGCGTCGATCACGTTGCGGTTGACCGGGTCCAGCACGATCACGGCGTTGTCTTCCATGCGCAGACTGGAAGCCGCGTCAATCCAGTAACCGGTCCAGCCGGCCGCGCGCAGTTTGCCGTATACCTCGGCGGTGTAATCACCACCCTGGCAAGTAACGATGGCGTCCATCGCTTTCAGTTCGTCGATATTGCGCGCGTCTTTCAGCGGCGGCACCTCGCGGCCAACGTTGGGCGCAGCACCACCCACATTGGAGGTGGTGAAGAACACCGGCTCGTTGATAACGGCAAAATCGTTCTCTTCCAGCATGCGCTGCATCAGCACGGAACCCACCATGCCGCGCCAGCCTACAAAACCTACTCGCACGATAATTTCTCCTGAATGTCGTCGGGTGTTTGAAACCGTTTGCCCGCCCTGCTTGAAGGCAGGCTTATCTAGTGATCGACCCCATTGTGCAGGGCAACAGCAGCGCGCACAATGGGGTGTCGTTTTTTTATTTGAACAGCATTAAAACGGTCATTTACATGGCGGCAACCACGGCATCACCCATGCCGCTGCAGCTGACTTTCTCGCAGCCGGCTTCAAAGATGTCAGCAGTACGGTAGCCCTTGGCCAGCACGGTTTTCACGGCATTTTCTACGCGCTGGGCGGCGGCTTCCTGGCCGAAGGTATAACGCAGCATCATGGCCGCCGACAGGATGGTCGCCAGCGGGTTGGCTAGATTCTTGCCGGCGATATCCGGCGCGGAACCGTGGCTCGGCTCGTACAGGCCCTTGTTGTTCTGATCCAGCGACGCCGACGGCAGCATGCCGATGGAGCCGGTGAGCATGGAGGCTTCGTCGGACAGGATGTCGCCAAAGATATTGCCGGTCACCATCACGTCGAACTGCTTGGGGTTGCGGACCAGCTGCATGGCGGCGTTGTCCACGTACATGTGGCTCAGCTCCACCTGCGGGTACTCGCGCGCCACGTCGATCATGATCTCTTTCCAGAACTCGGTGGTTTCCAGCACGTTGGCCTTGTCAACCGAACACAGCTTCTTGTTGCGCTTCATCGCAATACCGAACGCCACGTGGGCGATACGGCGGATTTCGCCTTCGCTGTAGCGCATGGTGTTGTACGCCTCGCGCTCGCCCAGTTCGTTGACGGCGATGCCGCGCGGCTGGCCGAAGTAGATATCACCGGTCAGCTCGCGCACGATCATGATGTCCAGGCCCGATACCACTTCCGGCTTCAGCGTGGAGGCATTGGCCAGCTCCGGGTACAGGATGGCCGGACGCAGGTTGGCGAACAGGTTCAGGTCTTTACGGATGGCCAACAGGCCACGCTCCGGGCGCAGTGGGCGCTCCAGGGTGTCGTACTGCGGGCCGCCAACGGCGCCCAGCAGCACGGCATCGGCCTCGCGGCACAGCTTCTGGGTGAATTCCGGGTACGGTACGCCGTAGGCGTCGTAACCGGCGCCGCCCAGCGGTGCCTCTTCCATTTCGATCGGCAGGCCGTCGCTGCGCAATACGTCCAGTACGCGTTTGGCTTGGGCAATGATTTCCGGACCGATGCCGTCACCCGGCAGAACTGCAATTTTCATGATCTTTATCCTGTGCTATGGGGCAGAAGGTTGGCCGCAGGCGGCCAACCTTGGGAGTATCAGGCAAACAGCCAAGGCTGCGATTGGCGGCGTTGCGCTTCGTAGGCCTTGATCTTGTCAGCGTGCTGCAAAGTCAAGCCGATTTCATCCAGGCCGCCCAGCAGGCAGTGCTTGCGGTGTTCGGTGATGTCAAAGGCAAAGGTCAGGCCCGACGGCGTAGTAATGGTCTGCGAAGGCAGGTCCACATTCAGCGTGTAGCCTTCTGCAGCTTCGCATTCGCGGAACAGCTGGTCTACCACCTCGGCCGGTTGCACGATGGGCAGCAGGCCGTTCTTGAAGCAGTTATTGAAGAAAATATCGGCAAAGCTCGGCGCAATGATCACGCGGAAGCCTTGGTCTTCCAGCGCCCACGGCGCGTGTTCGCGGCTGGAACCACAGCCGAAGTTCTCGCGCGCCAGCAGCACCTGGGCGCCGGCGTAGCGCGGGAAGTTCAGTACAAAGTCCGGGTTCAGCGGGCGCTGGCTGTTGTCCATACCCGGCTCGCCGTGGTCCAGGTAACGCCATTCGTCGAACAGGTTAGGGCCGAAGCCGGAACGCTTGATCGATTTCAGGAATTGCTTGGGGATGATGGCGTCGGTGTCGACGTTGGCGCGGTCCAGCGGGCAGACCAGGCCGTTGAGTGTGGTGAATGCTTTCATTGTGCAGCCCTTTCAATGGCGCTACCCGCCTTCTTGATGTCCTTGCCGATACCGGAAACCGTGTTGCAGCCGGTGATGACCAATACCACGGAAAGCAGTGCCAGAAGTCGGATAGTCATGATTGTTTGCCTTTGCTTACAGTGCGCGGAAGTCGACAAAACGGCCGGCGACGGCAGCCGCCGCGGCCATGGCCGGGCTCACCAGGTGGGTACGGCCACCCTGGCCCTGACGACCTTCAAAGTTGCGGTTGGAGGTGGAGGCACAACGCTCACCCGGTTGCAGACGGTCGGCGTTCATCGCCAGACACATCGAGCAGCCCGGTTCGCGCCATTCAAAGCCTGCTTCGATAAAGACTTTGTCCAGGCCTTCTTGTTCCGCCTGTGCTTTCACCAGGCCGGAACCCGGCACCACCAGCACCTGCTTGACGTTGGCCGCTTTCTGGCGGCCACGCGCCACGGCAGCAGCGTCACGCAAGTCTTCGATACGGCTGTTGGTACAGGAGCCGATGAACACGATGTCTACCGGAATCTCGCTCATCGGGGTGCCGGCTTGCAGGCCCATATAGGCCAGTGCACGCTCGATGGAACCCTTCTTCACCGGATCGGCTTCTTGCGCCGGGTCCGGCACGCGGCCGTTGATGTCGGTCACCATTTCCGGCGAGGTACCCCAGGTTACTTGCGGCTGGATGTCGGCGGCGTCCAGCACGACGATCTGGTCGAAGTGCGCGCCATCGTCGGAATGCAGCGTGTTCCAGTACGCCACAGCGGCGTCCC
Organism: Vogesella urethralis; assembly: GCF_007644045.2. Lineage (GTDB taxonomy): Bacteria > Pseudomonadota > Gammaproteobacteria > Burkholderiales > Chromobacteriaceae > Vogesella > Vogesella urethralis. Next base: position 171,936 of record NZ_VMDW02000075.1, on the reverse strand, counting down.
ACTGTTCGCCTTTCGGCGCAAACGGGCGGCCTTTGACGTAATCGATGGTTTTCTGGTCCACCGCCACCAGACCGGAACGGGCGCCGGCTTCGATGGCCATATTGCACAGGCTCATGCGGCCTTCCATCGACAGCTCGCGAATGGCTTCGCCGCCAAACTCGATGGCGTAGCCGGTACCGCCGGCGGTGCCGATCTTGCCGATAATCGCCAGCGCCACGTCTTTACCGGTAATGCCGGCCGGCAGCTTGCCGTCCACACGCACCAGCATGTTTTTGGATTTCTTCGCCACCAGCGTCTGGGTGGCCATCACGTGTTCTACTTCCGAGGTGCCGATACCGTGCGCCAGCGCGCCAAAAGCGCCGTGGGTGGAGGTATGGCTATCACCACAGACCACGGTCATACCCGGCAGGGTTGCGCCCTGTTCCGGCCCCATCACGTGCACAATGCCCTGGCCTTTGTCCTTGAACGGGAAGTAAGCCAGCGCGCCAAAGGCCTTGATGTTGGCGTCCAGCGTTTCTACCTGCTGGCGCGAAATCGGGTCCTGGATGCCCTTGTCCCAATCGTTGGTGGGGGTGTTGTGGTCGGCAGTCGACACCACCGAATCCACGCGCCACAGCGGGCGACCGGCCAGCTTCAGGCCTTCAAACGCCTGCGGACTGGTCACTTCGTGCACCAGGTGGCGGTCGATGTAGAGCAAAACGGTGCCGTCGGCTTCTTCGTGCACCACGTGGCTGTGCCACAGCTTGTCGTACAGGGTTTGTGCGGTCATGGTCGCGCCTTCAGGTAAGGATGAAACAAGGGATTTGCCTGCCGGCCAGCGTGCGCCCTGCGGCGCCACCCGGCTTTGCCCCGGCGCAAATCCTGCGTTAGCCACCATCATGACGCAGGCTTTTTCCTAGTACAAGATAAGCATTTATACTAGTACTACCACTAACAGCCACGAGACCTTGCCATGCGCAGCAGCAGCCAGCCCAGCCCGCTGGGCGACTTCATCCGCAGCCACCGCGAGCGGCTGCAACCGGAGCAAGCCGGCCTGCCCGCCGGCAGCCGCCGCCGCGCCAAAGGCCTGCGCCGCGAAGAGGTGGCCGCGCTGTGCGGCATCAGCCCTACCTGGCTGACGTGGATAGAGCAAGGCCGCACGCAGTCGGTATCGGCTGTCACGCTGGCGGCGCTGGCCAGCACGCTGCAGCTGTCGCGCGCCGAAACCGAGTACCTGTTCAACCTGGCGGGGCAGAAAAACCCGCAGCACAGCAGCGCTGCGGCCAACCCCGAAGCCGAACAGATGCTGGCCGCCGCTACCGCCCACATCAGCCGGCCCGCTTACGTGCTGGACGCGCTATGGCAGATACCGGCGTGGAACGCCGAAGCCGGCGAACTGTTTGCCGGCTGGCTGGACCAGCCTGGCGACAAGAACCTGCTGCAGTTCATGTTCTGCCACCCGTTGGCCGCGCAGCTGGTAGACGACTGGCCGACGCGGGCGCGACGCATGGTGGCCGAGTTCCGTGCCGACACCAGCGTGCTGCAACACGAGGCGGCGAACGCGCTGATTGCCGGGCTGCGGGAAAGCAGCGCCGCCTTCGACGAACTGTGGCGGCAGCAGGATGTATTGGGAAGAGAAGGCGGCGAGCGGGTGTTCAACCACGCGCGCCAAGGGCGACTCAGCTACCAGCAGCTGACGCTACGGCTGGCGCACGCGCCCGAATTGAAGCTGGTGATGTTGTTGTAGCGCTGCACCGCAAATTCATGCTGCCAACGGGCCCAGATGCTCACTCAGCAAGCGCCAGCCGTGAACCTCGTCGCGCAGCAGGGTACAGCTACCACGCCCTGCACCGCTGGCCAGCTCGCCATCAATCACGCCCTGCCAATCGAAACGGTAGCTGGCACAGGCAATATCCGCACCGATATGCCCCCAATGCAAAGCGCTAATGCAATACCGCTCATCGCGGATCCGCGAGAAAACGCGACGCATCGCCTCACCGATAGCCTCTTTGCCATGGTGACTACCGGTGGAAAACAAAAAGCAGGCATCCGGGTGAATGAGCGGGGCAATCTGTTCCCAGTCGTAGCTGGCCAGCGCTTCTTCATAAGCTGCCAGCGCCAGTTGTGGCGTTGCGTGCATTGCTCAGTCCAGCACCAGATTGTCATGCGCATCAAACTGCCAGCCATCTTCGTACAACACCTCGATCAGATGACCATCCAGATCGCGAAAATAGCCGCTATGCCCCCATGCAGTTGCCCGAGCCGGCACGGCAAGCGTAGCGCCCAGGGCAACCGCTTTGTCCAGCACCCGGTAAACATCGTCGGCATTCCGGGCAATGTAGGCCAGCGCCATACCGGTAAAGCCATTACCGGCCGCATCGGGGTAACCGGCATCGCAAGCCATCGCCTCGCGCGATTGCAACGCCACTGCCACGCCGCCCAGGTCAAACAACACAAACGCGGCCGAGCCTCGTGGCGAACGCTGCCAGCCTAGTGCCGAGTAAAATTCAGCACTGCGTGCCACATCAGCCACACCTAGCAAAATCAGATTAAGACGCGACCTCATGCCACCGGCACCGTAGCCGGGGTTGGCCGCAACCACTTCAGGCACACGCCCACCCCCAGCAGCAAGGCAAAAGTCGATACGCCAAAGGTCAGCCCCACGCCGCCGTGCTGCCACAGCACGCCGCCCAACAGGCCGCCGATACTGCCACCGACACCGAACGACGCCACCGTGTACAAGCCCTGGCCACGCGCCTGGTGCTGCTCGGCAAAGTTGCGGTGAATCAGCCCCACGGCGGCGGCGTGGTGCACACCAAAGGTAAAGGCATGGCCCAGCTGCGCCACAAAGGCCACCACGCCAACCGGCAGCAGTGTCGCCATCAGCGCAAAGCGCAGCGCCGACACCAGCAGCGACGCCAGCATCAGGCGTTCCAGCGTGAAGCGCGCCATCAGGCGCGGCATCTGCCAGAACACCACGATCTCGGCCATCACGCCGGTAGCCCACAGCAAGCCGGTGGTGCTGGCGCTATAACCCGCTTCCTTCAAACCGATAGAGTAGAAGTTGTAGTACGGGCCCATGGCAAACGACAGCAAGAAGCAGCAGGCAAACAGCGCCACCACGTGCGGTTGGCGCACGGTAGCCCAGATCGGCTCCGGTCGCGCCTTGGCGCGCTCGATGGCCACTTCCGGCACGCGCCAGCAGGCCAGTACGATCAAGCCCAGCAGGCCGACGATCAGCCACGGCAGGTTGGCCATGGTCACCAGATTCAGCAAGTAACCGCCGCTGGCGGCAAAGCAGACAAAGCCGATGGAGCCCCATACCCGCACCCGGCTATAGCGGCCGGGCTGGCTGCGCGTGAGGTGCGCGGTGGACGCCTCGCCCAGCGGCAGGGCGGCGGCCCAGAAGAAGTGATTGACTGCCAGCCAGGTAAACATGCCCCAGAAGCTGTGTTGCAGCGCCACCATCACGAAGCTGGCCAGTGACACCAGCGACGTCCACAGCATGATGCTGCGGCGCTTGCCGCGCCGGTCGGCCAGCCAGCCCCAGAACATCGGCGCCACAATCCGCGCCAGCGTGGACAGCGCCATCAGGATGGAGATTTGTACGGTATTGAACGACAGCGACTCGAGATACAGCGACCAGAACGGGCCGAACAGACCCTGGAAGGCAAAATAGCTGAAGTAGAACGCTGCCAGCGCAGCGAGAGGGGCAGAAGCAGACATCGCGTGTAACACAGGGAAGCGGGTGCAGCGCACCGGGGCGATACTATAGCGCAAAAGCCCGCCACCATGAAACCTGCATGCCCGCCCCGATGGCAAACAGACTGTTTCCTGCTGCACAAGACGGGCGATCGCAAGGCTTGTTGCGTCGCCCGCCCAGCGGCAGCTTACCAGCTGTCCTTGAAGCGCAGGATATCGCGGCGCGCCTTTTTGGTAGGCCGCCCCTCTCCGTACGGAAAGCTCGCGTGCTCGGCCTTCTGCAAGCCGATCTGGTGTTCGCGGGCGGCAACCGATGCCTCGCTTTCGCTGTACAGCAAACGTGCCTCGGCGGCTGGCCGGCGCTGGGTGGCCAGTGCCAGAATGGTAACGTTGTAGACCAGCTGGTCGATGCGGATCTGCAGCAACTCGCCTTCGCGCGCCACGCGGGACGCCTTCACCCGTTCGCCATTCACCAGCACGCGGCCCAGCTCCAGCGCCTCGTGCGCCAGCTGCCGGGTTTTGAAGAAGCGCGCCGCCCACAGCCATTTATCCAGCCGCACCTTGTCGTCGTCTGCGGCCAACCTTGCCTTGCTCATGCTGCCACCTGCCACTGTGCCTGCACCACACCCAGGTCCAGCGCTAGCCGGTCACCCGGCTGCAACTGCCCCACCCCGGCTGGCGTGCCGGTATAGATCAGATCTCCGGCGCGCAGGCCGTAAAGCTGCGACAGGTAGCTCACCAGGAACGGCACCGAAAAGCGCATCAGCGTGGTATCGCCCTGCTGACGCAACACGTCGTTAACGTGCAGGGTAAAGCGTGCGGCCAACGGGTCCAGCGCGCTGGCCGGCACAAAGTCCGATACGCAGGCAGCGCCACGGAAGCCTTTGGCCTTGGTCCACGGCAAGCCTTTGGCTTTTACCTCGCTCTGTACGTCGCGGGCGGTGAGGTCGAGGCCGATACCGTAGCCGGCCACGTAATCCAGCGCCTCTGCCACGCCAACGTTGTCGGCGTCGCGCCCGATCAGCACCAGCAGCTCGCACTCGAAATGCACGTCTTGTGAAAAGGCCGGCAAGACGAGTGGTTTGCCTTCTGCCTGCAACGCCGCGGCGGGCTTCAGGAACACCACCGGCTCTTCTTCCATGGCATTTCCCAGCTCGGCAGCATGGTCGGCGTAATTGCGGCCGATACAGAAAATAGTACCGACGCGATGATCCTCACCCTGAAGTCGGATATTCATAAACAAACCTTTATTAAAACAAAGCGCATTGATTCAAAGAACTGCAACAAATTCAAAAATACACTAAAACCAGAAATATCCGCATAGGGCGTGTGCACATTACTGGGAGGTAAGCATGAGCATCAAGGCACGGGTTTTCTGGCTGGCCGGCAGCCTGCTGGTACTGATGATGATGCTGTGCGGCAGCCTGTTTGTGTTGCTGCAAAAAAGCAATGACGCGTTCGCTTCCACCTATCAAGACCGGGTCATTCCGCTCAAGCAGCTGAAGGTAGTGGCGGACATGTTTGCCGTCAATGTGGTGGATGCCATTCACAAGACCAACGCCGGCACACTGAGCAGTAGCGACGGCGTCGCCGCCATCAATACCGCAGAAAAAGAATTCCAGCGCCAGTGGGACGCCTACACCGCCACGCGGCTGACCGAAGAAGAAGCACGCCTGGTAGAGCAAGCCAAGGCCAGGCTGGGCGAAGCGCTGGGGGTAGCACGCGAAGCCCGCCAGCTGATGCAGGCCGGGCAAAAAGAGGCGCTGCACACGCTGGCCGAGAAAAAACTGTACCCGGCGGTGGACCCGCTTAGCGCCAACATCAGCCAACTGATCGACCTGCAACTGGCCGAGGCGGAAAAGAACTACCAAAGCAGCGAGCAGAACCTGCACGCCAGCCTGCTGTTTGCCAGCGGCGCGCTGCTGGTCAGTCTGCTGATCGGCAGCATCATGGCCTGGCGCCTGGCCAGCCGGCTGAACAGCAGCGTGCGCGAACTGGCCGACACCTGCCAGGCCATCACGCAAAAGCACGACCTCAGCCTGCGCATTCCGGTACGCGGCAAGGACGAGCTGGCCATCATCGCCAGCCAGCTCAACGGTTTGCTGGACAGCATGGGCACCATCATCCAGGACGTGCGCCACAGCAGCGACAATATCAACCAGATGGCACGGCAGATCGGTCAGACCTCCGACAGCATTAGCGGCAGCTCGCGCCAGCAAAGCGAAGCCACCTCGTCGATTGCCAGCACGGTGGAGCAGTTTGCCGTCAGCATCACCCACATTGCCGATAGCGCCGAGGTGGCCCAGCAGCGCGCCAGCCAGGCCGGCACGGTATCCACCGAAAGCTCGCGCGTCATCGACGCCACGCTGCAGGAGATCAACGCCATCGGCCAGGCCATCCGCAACAGTGAACAGCAAGTGGCCGCCCTGGCGCAGCAGAGCCAGACCATTGTCAGCGTGCTGGACGTGATCCGTGACGTGGCCGACCAGACCAACCTGCTGGCGCTGAACGCAGCCATCGAAGCCGCGCGCGCCGGCGACCTGGGCCGCGGTTTTGCCGTGGTGGCCGACGAAGTGCGCAAACTGGCCGAGCGCTCGGCACAATCCACCGTCCAGATCGACCAGATGGTGCGCGAGATTACCCAGTCGGCACAGGCGGCCAACCTGGCCATGCAACAAAGCGTCAACCGCGTCAGCAAGGGCGAGGCGCTCACCGCCGAAATCCAGGATGCCATTTCCCGCATCCAGCACACCATTCGCGAGGTATCACAGTCGGCCAGTGAAATTGCCGACGCACTGGCCGAACAACGCACCGCCAGCAACGACATGGCGCGGCGCGTGGAACAGATTGCCCAGCTATCGGAAAGCAACGCCGACAGCGCGGTCAACCTGGACAGCTACGCCGACCAGCTGGAAGACAAGGCCGACCACCTGGAAAACAAGGTCCGCAATTTCATCGTTTAAGCCCCCACCCCACGCCTGCCGCCGGCCTGCCCTGCGGCAGGCATCAGCCTGACATGCACGCACGAAAACCGCATGCCAATTCAATAAACATGTCATAATCCTCCGCCAGATCCCGCCCAGCTGTTGCCGATGCAACCGTTGCGGCTGCGTTTATCGCAGTGCAACAAGCCCTCGCTGTGTTTTGTCATAAAGCAATGGTAAAGTCTTTACTCAGCAGATTGCGCCAAAACAAGAACAATCATCCTGTCGCGCACGGCAGCACGGCCTGTTTGTCTTCCCCCGTTTGAAGGAGATCTCAATGAGTCAGGAAACCCCTACTTCGCTGGACAGCTTTTTTGCCAGCCTGTCCGAAGCCAATCAGAAGTGGATGCAGCAGTTCGTGAATTCGCTGGGTAACGGCCTGTCGCCGCAAGATGCGGCCAACCCGATGGCCGGCGCGTGGAACCAGATGATGGAAAACGCCAACCAGTTCATCGCCCTGCAGAACAACCTGTACCAGCAACAGATGAACATCTGGCTGAACTTCCTCGGCCAACCCGCCGCCGCCCAGGCACAGCCGGCCGCCGGCGACCGCCGCTTTTCGGCACCGGAATGGAACGACCATCCGTTCTACAGCTTCCTCAAGCAAAGCTATCTGCTGACCAGCAAATGGATGACCGAGCTGGTAGACAAAACCCAGCTGGAAGGCGAAGACAAAGAGCGCCTGGCTTTTGCCACCCGCCAGTACATCGACGCGATGGCCCCGACCAACTTCATGCTGACCAACCCGGAAGTGGTGAAGCGTGCGCTGGAAACCAAGGGCGAAAGCCTGGTGGAAGGCATGAAGAACATGGTGGAAGACCTGCAGAAGGGTCACATCTCCATGTCCGACGAGAGCAAGTTCGAGATCGGCAAGAACATTGCCTGCACCCCGGGCAAGGTGGTGTTCCGCAACAACCTGATCGAGCTGATCCAGTACACCCCCACCACCGAGCAGGTCTACGAGAAGCCGCTGCTGATCGTACCGCCGTGCGTGAACAAGTACTACCTGATGGACCTGCAGCAGGATAACTCGATGGTGCGCCACTTCGTGGCCCAGGGTTACCGCGTGTTCCTGGTGAGCTGGCGCTCCGCCACCCCGGACATGAAGCACTACAAGTGGGACAACTACATCGAGGAAGGCGTGATCGCCGCTGCCGAAGCGATACGCAAGATCACCAAACAGCCGTCGATGAACGCGCTGGGCTTCTGCATTGGCGGCGTCATCCTCAACACCGCGCTGTGCGTGATGAAGCACCGCAAGCTGAACTACATCGACAGCGCCACCTTCATGACCTCGCTGGTAGACCATACCGACCCGGGCGAGATCAAGGTCTTCATCGACGACAAGCTGATCCAGGCCCGCGAAGCCAAGCTGGCCACCGGCAGTGGCGGCATCGTCAGCGGCAAGGAACTGGGCCGCACCTTCGCCAGCCTGCGCGCCAACGACCTGGTGTGGAACTACGTGGTCAACAACTACCTGCTGGGCAAGACCCCGCCGCCGTTCGACCTGCTGTACTGGAACAACGACGCCGTCGACCTGCCGCTGCCGATGCACACCTTCTTCCTGAAGGAGTTCTACATCAATAACGCGCTGACCAAGCCGGGCAGCATCGAGCTGTGCGGCGTGAAGATCGACGTGTCGCAGATCGACATCCCGCTGTACATCTTTGCCGCCCGCGAAGACCACATCGTACCGTGGAAATCGGCCTACGACGGCGTGCAATACCTCAGCGGTGCCGCCTCGCGCCGCTACGTGCTGGGCGCCTCCGGCCACATTGCCGGCTCCATCAACCCGGTGACCAAAGACAAGCGCAACTACTGGGTGAATGACAATCTGGTCGCCAGTGCCGATGCCTGGCTGGACGGCGCCGAAAGCCGCCCCGGCAGCTGGTGGAAAGACTGGGACGCCTGGCTGGCACCGCAGTCCGGTGACAAGGTTGCCGCACCCAAGGTGTTTGGCAGCAAGGAACTGCCGGCGCTGTGCGACGCCCCGGGCGAATACGTGCAAGCCAAAGCCATGCCGGCCCAGCTGGCCACCCTGCAATAATCTGCAAAGACTTCTGTGCTAGATTGCGGTTTCACCCGTATCTGGCACAGAACAGAACAACCTGGAGAAAACCATGCAAGACATCGTTATCGTTGCAGCACTGCGTACCGCCGTTGGCAGCTTCGGCGGCTCCCTCGCCAAGATCCCGGCCCCGGAACTGGGCGCCACCGTGATTAAAGGCCTGCTGGCACAAACCGGCGTGAAGCCGGAAGACGTAAGCGAAGTGATTCTGGGTCAGGTACTGACCGCTGGCGTTGGCCAGAACCCGGCGCGCCAGGCAGTCATCAAAGCCGGCCTGCCGGTATCCACCCCGGCCTCCACCCTGAACGTGGTATGCGGCTCCGGCCTGCGTGCTGTGCATCTGGCTGCCCAGGCCATCGCCAGCGGCGACGCCGAGATCGTGATTGCCGGCGGCCAGGAAAACATGTCGCTGTCCCCGCACATCCTGCCGGGCTCGCGTGACGGCTTCCGCATGGGCAACACCCAGCTGGTAGACACCATGGTGGCCGACGGCCTGACCGACGTGTACAACCAGTACCACATGGGCATTACCGCCGAAAACGTGGCTGCCAAGTACGGCATCAGCCGCGAAGAGCAAGACGCGCTGGCCCTGGCCTCGCAGAACCGTGCCGAAGCCGCCCAGGCTGCCGGCAAGTTCGACGCCGAAATCGTGCCGGTACTGGTGCCGCAGCGCAAAGGCGACCCGGTAGCCTTTGCCAAAGACGAATACATCAAGGCCGGCACCTCGGCCGACAGCCTGGCAAAACTGCGCCCGGCGTTCAAGAAAGACGGCTCGGTTACCGCCGGTAACGCGTCCGGCATCAACGACGGCGCCGCTGCCGTGATGCTGATGACCGCCACCAAGGCCGACCAGCTGGGTCTGAAACCGCTGGCCGTGATCAAATCGTACGCCCTCACCGGCTGCGAACCGGAAATCATGGGCATCGGCCCGGTTGCCGCCACCCGCAAAGCGCTGGACAAAGCCGGCTGGAAAGTGGAAGACCTGGACCTGGTGGAAGCCAACGAAGCGTTTGCCGCACAGGCACTGGGCGTAGCCCGCGAACTGGGCTGGGGCGCCGACAAGGTGAACGTTAACGGTGGTGCCATTGCGCTGGGCCACCCGATCGGCGCCTCCGGTTGCCGCGTACTGGTGACCCTGCTGCACGAAATGCAGCGCCGCGACGCCAAAAAAGGCCTGGCCACGCTGTGCATCGGCGGTGGCATGGGTGTGGCACTGGCGGTTGAGCGTCCGTAAACCCGGCCCGCTCCGGCATGCCCAACCCCGCTACGGCGGGGTTTTTTCGTTGCTGCGCCGGGGTAAGGCGCGCAGCAAGCCGTTTGGCATGAACACGCACTACCGCAGCGTCCTGTTTACAGAACATTGCGTCCTGTCCGATTGGCCGTCTTGCCAGCCCCTGTCTCGCGCCGCAAAATGAATACAATATTCCAGCGAGAACCATCATGACCGCCACCCCTGTTTCCGCCCGCCTGGCCGCCCTGCGCCAACACATGCAGCAACACGGCATTGCCGCCTGTCTGATTCCGTCGTCCGACCCGCACTTGTCCGAATACCTGCCCGGCTACTGGCAGGGCCGCCGCTGGCTGTCCGGCTTTCACGGCTCGGTGGGCACGCTGATCGTGACCCAGGGCTTTGCCGGCCTGTGGGCCGATAGCCGCTACTGGGTACAGGCCGAGACCGAACTGGCCGGCAGCGAGATCCAGCTGATGAAGATCCAGACCGTGGCCAGCCCGCTGCACCTGGAATGGCTGGCGGCCAACTTGGCTAGCGGCGACGTACTGGTGGTGGACGGCGACGTACTGGGCCTGGCCGCCGCACGCGCACTACAAGCCGCACTGGACAAGGCTGGCGCTCGCTTGCGTACCGACCTCGACCCGCTGGCTGCCATCTGGGCCGAGCGCCCGGCACTGCCGGCGGCCGCCGTCTACGAACACTTGCCGCCGTTTGCCAGCACCCCGCGCCGGGCCAAGCTGGCCGCCGTGCGCGCCGCCATGCAGCAACACGGCGCCGACGCGCATTTCCTCTCCACGCTGGACGACATCGCCTGGCTGTTCAACCTGCGCGGCGCCGACGTCAACTACAACCCGGTGTTCATCTCGCACGCGCTGCTGCGCCACGACGGCGCTACGCTGTTTGTCGGCGCCGGCAAAATCGACGCCACGCTGGCCGCCACGCTGGCCGCCGATGGCATCACCGTGGCCGACTACCACGCTGCCAAGCCGGCACTGGCTGCCCTGCCCGCCGGCAGCCGCCTGCTGCTGGACCCGCGCCGCATCACGCTGGGCCTGCGCCAGGCGGTGGCCGATGGCGTACAAGTGGTAGAAGCGATCAACCCGTCCACGCAGCAGAAATCGCGCAAGACCGCCGACGAAGTGGCACACGTGCGCGAAGCGATGGCGCAGGACGGCGCCGCACTGGCCGAGTTCTTCGCCTGGTTCGAGGCCAACGTTGGCCGCAGCCGCATCACCGAACTGACCATCGACGAACAGATCACTGCCGCCCGCGCCCGCCGCCCCGGCTTTGTCTGCCCCAGCTTTGCCACCATCGCCGGCTTCAACGCCAACGGCGCGCTGCCGCACTACCGCGCCACCGAAGACAGCCATAGCGAGATCGCCGGCGACGGCCTGCTGCTGATCGACAGCGGCGGCCAGTACCACGGCGGCACCACCGACATCACCCGCGTGCTGGCGGTGGGCACCCCCAGCGACGCGCAGAAGCACGATTTCACCCTGGTGCTGAAAGGCATGATCCAGCTGAGCCTGGCGCACTTCCCGCAAGGTACGCTGTCACCGATGCTGGACGCGCTGGCGCGCGCGCCGATCTGGCAAGCCAACATCGACTTCGGCCATGGTGTGGGCCACGGCGTGGGTTACTTCCTTAACGTGCACGAAGGCCCGCAAAGCATCTCGCGCGCCATCCCCGAACCGCATATGGCGATGGAAGCCGGCATGATCACCTCCAACGAACCCGGCATCTACCGCCCGGGCCGCTGGGGCGTGCGCATCGAAAACCTGCTGCTGAACGTGGACGCCGGCAGCAGCGAGTTCGGTGATTTCCTGCGTTTCGAAACCCTGACGCTGTGCCCGATCGACAGCCGCTGCATCGTGCCCAGCTTGCTGACCCCGGCCGAGCTGGCCTGGCTCAACGCCTACCACGCCGAGGTATTCGCCCGCGTCAGCCCGCTGGTGAGCGGCGACGCCTTGGCTTGGCTGCAACACGCCACACGCCCGTTGTCGGCGTAACGCCGCCAGACAGCGGCTGCCGCGCGCGCCCCCGGGCCGGCAGCCGCTGCACATGCCAGCCCGCAGGCCACCCCTGCGCGGCGCCCCAGCGTCATGTCATTTAATTCCGCACAAATCAGCATGGGTAATGGCGAGCACCTTGCAAAGCCCACACTGTGGCAATAAATGGCATTAAAAGATCAGAATGTGCCATAGTGAAAAAACGCACCGCAGCCGGACGCCACATGAAAGCCTCGCTGATTGCCACCTTGCTACTGGCCACTTTCGCCCTGCCCGCCCATGCCCTGACCATCCTCACCGAGGACTGGCCCCCCGTCAGCTTTGCCAACGACAAAGGCCAGCCGGACGGCATGGCGGTTGCCGTCGTGCGCCTACTGCAAGACCGGCTGAAAGACAACAGCGCGATCCAGGTGCAGCCGTGGGCACGCGCCTACAACAGCCTGATCAACGACAAGGACGTCATGCTGTTCACGGTTGGCCGCAGCGCCGAACGTGAACGACTGATGACGCTGCTGGGGCCGATCCTGATCTCCAGCACCGATGTTTTTGCGCTGAAGCAGTACGCCGAAAGCATCCGCAAACTGCCGCCCGGCGCCATGCAGCAGCTGCAGACGGCGGCGTACCGCGGCAGCATTTTCGAATCCACGGCCAAGGCGCGCGGCTTCCAGGTATTCCCTACCACCGACCCGGCGCATTCGGCACGCATGCTGGTGGCAGGCCGGGTAAAACTGTGGGCGGAAGGCAATGTGGTGGTGGGCAATGTGTTGCGCGAACAAGGCTTGCCACCCGCCACGGTGGAGCGGGTCGCCACGCTGGACAAGCTCAGCCTGTACCTGGCGTTTTCACCCAATGTGCCGCGCGACACCATCCTGCGCTGGGAAAAGGCACTCAGCGATATCAAGCAGGATGGCAGCTTTGCCGCCATCCACCAGCACTGGTTTCCGCTAGACCCAGTGCCGCTCACCGTCGAACGGCTGGGCATCCAGAAGTAAGATTGTCGGACAGGGCAGTGCTATCATGCCGGCCATGCTATCGCGATTGCCCATTTTGACGGCCCTGCTGCTCGCCCAGACCAGCCATGCCGCCCCGCTGACCATCCTGGCCGAAGAGTGGCCGCCCTTTGTGTTCCTGAATGCTATCGACCGGCCGGCCGGTATGGCCGTGGAAATCGTCGAGGCCATCCAGCAGCGCACCGGCGACATCGCGCCGATTGCAGTGCACAGCTGGGATAGCGCCCTGGCCATCATGGATAGCCAGCCGCACCACATGATGTTCACGCTGGGCGCCACCGACGACCACCGCCGCCGCTATGTACAGCTGGGTCCCATCATGGTGGCCAGCGTGCAGGCTTATGCCCAAGCCAACCAGGCCAGGGCACTGGCCGCCCTGCCCGACCCGCAGCTGTACCGCGAACCCGCCACCGCCACGGCCGGCAGCATGGCTGCTGCCGCAGCGCAAGACGCCGGGCTAAAAACCTACCCCACCCGCGACGGCGAGCAGGGCCTGCGCCTGCTGCTGGCCAACCGCACCCGGCTTTGGGTGGAAGCCAATACCACCGTAGCGGCACAGCTGCGCTTCCTGGGGCAACCGGCCAACAGCGTGGCCAGCGTGCGCACGCTCAGCAGCCTGCCGCTCTACCTTACCTTCTCGGTGGGCACCCCGGCCGACACCGTGACGCGCTGGCAGCAAGCGCTGCAAGGCATGCTGCAAGACGGCAGCTACCGCGACATCCACCAGCGCTGGCTGCCACTGGAGGCGCCGGTCACGCGTATCCACTTGCTGCAGCCCGGCCAGCCAGACCCGGATGCCACGCCGCCCTTGCCGCCCGATGCGGCCAGCGCTCCGGCAGCCGAGGCGGCCACGGCCAGTAGCGCGCCCAGCGCTGCGCCATGAAAAAACCCGCCTGCTGGCGGGTTTGTTGTGCCCGAAGGGCGGCTGGCTGCGTTACATGGTTTCCAGCACGGCAATGCCCAGCAGGCCCAGACCGGCCTTCAGCGTCTTGGCGGTGGCTGCGGCCAACTGCAGACGGCTCTGGCGTACCTCGCCCTCGCTCTTCAGGATCGGGCAGGCTTCGTAGAAGCGCGAGAACAGCGTGGCCACGTTGTACAGGTAGCCGCACAGGTGGTGCGGCTGGCTGCCTTCGGCCACGGTGTACACCACGTCTTCAAACTGCGTCAGCGCCACCGCCAGCTGCTTCTCGGCCGCTTCGGTAATCACGATGGCGGCTGCCGGATCGAAGTCTTCGGCCTTGCGCAGCACGCTCTGCACGCGGGTGTAGGCGTACTGCAGGTACGGCGCGGTGTTGCCTTCAAAGCTCAGCATCGCGTCCCAGTCGAAGATGTAGTCGGTGTTGCGGCTCTTGCTGAGGTCGGCGTACTTCAGCGCGCCAATGCCCACCGCCTGCGCAATGCTGCGGCGCTCGGCTTCCGGCAGCTCGGCGTTCTTGCTGCTTACCAGCTGGTAGGCACGCTCGATCGCTTCGTCCAGCAGCTCGACCAGCTTGATGTTCTCGCCAGAGCGGGTTTTCAGCGGCTTGCCATCCGGGCCCATGATGGTGCCGTGGCCGATGTGCTCGAAGTCGGCACCCTCCGGCAGCCAGCCGGCCTTGCGGGCGGTAGTAAACAGCTGCTGGAAGTGCAGGCTCTGGCGCGAGTCAACCACGTACAGCGCGCGGTCCAGCTTCAAGGTGCCGATACGGAAGCGGATGGCACCCAGGTCGGTGGTGGCGTACAGGTAACCGCCGCCCTGTTTTTGCACGATAAACGCTGCCGGCTCGCCTTCCTTGTTCTTGAACTCGTCCAGGAACACCACTTGCGCGCCCTGGTCTTCGGTAAGCAGGCCTTTCTCGCGCAGCTCGTTCACCAGTACCGGCAGGTCGGCGTTATAGAAGCTCTCGCCGCGCACGTCGTCGTCGTTCAGCAGCAAGCCCAGCTTCTGGTAGATGGCGTTGCAGTGGGTCAGCGACAGCTTGACGAACTGCTGCCACAGCGCCAGCACCTCGTCGTCGCCGGATTGCAGCTTCACCACGTAATCGCGCGCCAGGTCGGCAAAGGCTTCGTCTTCGTCAAAACGCTTTTTGGACTGCTTGTAGAAGGTGTCCAGGTCCTTCAGCTCAACCGCCGCATCGCCCGCCTTCTGGGTTTCCACCATATAGGCCACCAGCATGCCGAACTGGGTACCCCAGTCGCCCACGTGGTTCTGGCGGATCACGTCGTGACCGATAAAGCTGTTCACGCGCACCAGTGCATCACCGATGATGCCGCCACGCAGGTGGCCGATGTGCATCTCCTTGGCCAGGTTCACCGACGAGTACTCCACCATCACGCGACGGGCGTCGGCCTTGGCGATGCCCAGGCTGTCGTCGGCCAGTGCGTTGGCCACGCGGCCGGCGATGAAGGCCGGGTCGAGGTGGATGTTGATGAAGCCGGGGCCGGCGATTTCCACCTTGCTGGCAATGCCGGCCAGGTCCAGCTTGGCAATCACCTGCTCGGCCAGCGCGCGCGGGTTGGTCTTCAGCGCCTTGGCGGCACCCATCACACCGTTGGCCTGGTAGTCGCCAAACTCCGGTTTGGAAGCAGGTTGCACGACGGCGGGGGCATCGGGCGCGCCGGCGGCGGCCAGGGCAGCGGCGACACGGGCGCTGATCAGTTGCTG
Source organism: Vogesella urethralis (assembly GCF_007644045.2). Classification (GTDB taxonomy): domain Bacteria; phylum Pseudomonadota; class Gammaproteobacteria; order Burkholderiales; family Chromobacteriaceae; genus Vogesella; species Vogesella urethralis. The sequence continues at coordinate 156,309 of NZ_VMDW02000075.1, read as the reverse complement.
GATAGTCATGGTGGGCCTTTATAAAATCAAAGGCCGGGCGACAAAGCGCCCGGCACGAATGCAATGCAGCAATTTTACGACCAAAGCGCCCTGCGGCCAACCTTTGCCGCAAGCGGCACGCACTTTATGGCAGGCGCAAGGTGCCGCCCAAGGGCAGCAGACGGAACGCCTGCTCGCTTACGCCCAACTGGCGCCGCGCCGCCGGCAGGTCGTCCAGTGGCGCATCCACCGCCTCGCTGGCCAGCGCGAACACGCCCCAGTGAATACCCACCGCCTGCCGCGCCTTCACGTCGCGGAACATCTGCACCGACTGCAGCGGGTCCACGTGCTGTGACGCCATGAACCAGCGCGGCAGGTAGGCGCCCACCGGCAACAGCGCCAGGTCGATGCTGCCCAGGCGGCGGCCGATGTCGGTAAACAGCGCCTGCTGGTAGCCGGTATCGCCCGAGTACCACACCGTCTTGCCCTGCCCTTTCACCGCCCATCCGGCCCACAGGGTTTCGTTGGTATCGGTCAGGCTGCGCTTGCTCCAGTGCTGCGCCGGCGTGGCGGTGTACTGCAGGCCGCCAAGGTCGGCGCTTTGCCACCAGTCCAGCGCGGTGATGCGGGTAGCGCCACGGTCGCGCAGCCAGGCATCGATACCCAGCGGCACCACGAACTGCGGCTGGCCGCCCGGCTGCGCCAGCAAGGCGTCGATGCTGTCACGGTCCAGATGGTCGAAGTGATTATGCGAGATCAGCACCACGTCGATACGTGGCAGCTGCGCCAGCGTGGCCGGCACCGGCAGGTAGCGGCGCGGCCCCAGCCACTGCACCGGCGACACGCGCTCGGAGAAAATCGGGTCGATCAGCACGTTCTGGCCGCCCAGCTGCAGCAGGCCGCTGGCGTGCCCCAGCCAGGTATAGCTGGCCGTGCTGCGGTTGGCCGCCAGCCACGCCAGATCCGGCTGCACGCGCGGTATGCGCTCGGGGCGCTGCACCACCTCGGGGCCGGTCCATTCCTCCCAGCGCCAGCGCAGGATGTCGCCCAGCCCCGGCTGATGGAACGGGTACAGGTTCTGGTAGCCATCGGCGGTGTGGTGCGGCGGGCTGCCCGCGGGGGGCTGGCTGCTACCGCACGCGGCCAACGTCAAGGCGGCCAGTGCCGCGGCAATACCATGCTTCATGCCTGCTTCCTGCGCAAAAAAATGCATTATGACAAAAGGCCGCCTCAACGGGCGGCCTTTCGATACGACAAACGCGGTGGCAGCTTACAGCAGGCGTGCCAGCAGCGCTTTTTCCATGCCGGCCATGCCCGGAATCTTCACCTTCACGCCGTTGCCCGGTGCCACGCTGGTGGCTTCGCCGTTGCGGGTCATTTCGGTCAGTTCCACCGTGCGGTTGCCGCTGGGGTGGATGATTTCCACGCGGTCGCCCACGGCAAAGCGGTTCTTCACGTCGATCAGCGCCCAGCCGTCGGCGTCCACTTCCAGCACATCGCCGACGTACTGGCTCTGCTTGGCGATGGAGTGGCCGGTCAGGTAGTTCTGGTACTCCTGCGTCTGGTGGCGTTCCAGGAAGCCCGGGGTGTAGCCACGGTTGGCCAGGCCTTCCAGCTCGGCCAGCAGGCTGAAGTCGAACGGGCGGCCGGCCACGGCGTCGTCGATGGCGCGACGGTAGGTCTGTGCGGTACGCGCCACGTAGTACAGGCTCTTGGTGCGGCCTTCGATCTTCAGCGAATCCACGCCGATCTTCACCAGCTTCTCCACCTGCTCGATGGCGCGCAGGTCTTTGGAGTTCATGATGTAGGTGCCGTGCTCGTCTTCCATGATCGGCATCATTTCGCCGGGGCGGTTGCCCTCTTCGATCAGGTATACCTTGTCGGCCAGCGGGTGGCGTTGCTGGCTGCCGCAGGACGAGAAGCTCTGGTTGGCTTCTTCCAGCGCCTTGCCGAAGTCGAAGTCGATCTTCTGCGGCTTCACGTCACCGGCGTCGTCGCCTTGGGTGTCGTGCACCTTGTAGTCCCAGCGGCAGGCGTTGGTACAGGTACCCTGGTTGGGGTCGCGGTGGTTGAAGTAACCGGACAGCAGGCAGCGGCCGGAGTAGGCAATGCACAGCGCGCCGTGCACGAACACTTCCAGCTCCATGTCCGGGCATTCCTGGCGGATCTCGGCGATCTCGTCCAGGCTCAGCTCGCGCGACAGGATGATGCGCTCCACGCCCATCTTCTGCCAGAACTTCACCCCCATGTAGTTGGTGGTGTTGGCCTGTACCGACAGGTGGATGGGCACGTGCGGCCAACGTTCGCGCACCATCATGATCAGGCCCGGGTCGGCCATGATCAGTGCGTCCGGGTTCATCTCGATCACCGGCTCCATGTCGGACATGTAAGTCTTGATCTTGCTGTTGTGCGGCAGGATGTTGCTGGCCACAAACAGTTTTTTGCCGCGGGCGTGCGCTTCTTCGATGCCGATGCGCAGCTCTTCCAGCTTGAAGTCGTTATTGCGGGCGCGCAGCGAGTAGCGCGGCTGGCCGGCGTAAACCGCGTCGGCGCCAAAGTCGTAGGCCGCGCGCATCTTGTCCAGCGTGCCGGCGGGCAGGAGCAGTTCGGGTGCTTTCATCGGAATCTCGTGGTGTCAGTGCAGCAGACAGGACATCGGCAGGGGCGCCAGGTCGGGCGCCACGAAGGCACGCCGCGCGTCATGATGCTGCAGTCTTTGTTCGGAATAATGGCGTGCCACGATGGCGCGGCTGTCGGCCATCAGGTCGGCGTTGGCGGCCAGGAAATCGTCCCAGCTCGCCTGCTGGCCCGGCTGCGCATCCAGCCGGCTGTACATGATGGCCAGCAGCGCCATGGTCAGCGTGTGATGGTATTTTTCTGCCGCGCCGTGCGCCATGGCATAGCGTGACAGGGTGTGGGCACAGCGGGCCGCGGCCTCGCGCGCCGGGTAGCGGCTGCGGTAGGCCCACGCGGCCAGCAGGTGCGCGCGGTGATCGAAATCGGCGGCAGGCAGCGCGTGTGTTTCCAGCTCGCGCAGGAATGCCTGGTAATCCATGGGTGTCTCCGGATACAAGACAAAGCAAAAGGCTCCGGGTAGGAGCCTTGTCGGTCATAAGGGTTTTGTGCGGCGCGATTATGCGCGTGCCCCCCGATAGCGTCAAGCCGGCAAACGGTCGGTTAAGCGACATTAAACCCCTGTTTTTCAACACCCTTTTAGCGACGGGGTTTTTTCATCAGCGCCAGCAGTCCCATGAACTGGCCGACGATGCCAACCAGCATCAGCACCGAGGCCAGCGCGGCCTCCCAGCTATCTGGCGACGCGGCGCGCACGGCGGAGGCCACGGTAAACAGCAAGGTGCCGCCAACGGTCACCGCCATCGCCAGACGGCGCTTGTGGCGCAGGGTATCAAACAGTTTTTGCATCGGGTGTCCTTTCGCCGGGGTGCTGCCGCGTCACGGCAAAGTCTTCCAGCATGTCCAGTTCGAATTGGCTGAAGCCGGCCGCCAGGCGGGCGTCCAGGTTGATCTCGCCGCGCAGCAAGCCCACGCGGTAATCGGCCAGCAGGCGGCGGAAGGTGGGCAGCGGGTCCAGCCCGCGCGCATCGCACAGGGTGGTGAACCAGTAGTTGCCTACCCGCACGTGGCCGATCTCGTCGCGCAGGATGATGTCCAGCACCGCCACCGAGTCGTGGTCGCCGATTTGCGCCAGCTTGCGCTGGATCGGCGGCGTGGCGTCCAGCCCGCGCGCCTCCATCACCCGCGGCACCAGCGCCATGCGCGTCAGCACGTCGTGGTCGGTATCCACCGCCATCTCCCACAGCGCGTTGTGCGCCGGGAAATCGCCGTAGGTGTGCCCCAATGCGGCCAACCTTTGCTGCAGCAGGCCGAAGTGCATGGCCTCTTCGGCAGCAATGCGCAGCCAATCCTCCACAAAAGCGTCCGGCATGTCGCGAAAGCGCCAGGCCGCGTCCAGCGCCAGGTTGATGGCGTTGAATTCGATATGGGCAATGGCGTGCAGCAAGGCTGCCTGCCCGGCCGGCGTGCCCAAGCCCCGGCGCGGCACCTTGCCTGGCGCCACCAGCGGCGGCTTTGCCGGGCGGCCCGGCGCCGGCACGCGGTACAGGGCGCCACCGTTTCGCACGCAGGCACCTGCCTGCCAGCTGGCGTATAACGCCAGCGCCTGCTGCGGTTTGGCAGCCACGTCATCGCACATCAGCACCGCCTCGATGGCGGGATAAAGGGAAATCGGCGTACTCATGGCGCGGCATTGTACCGTGCCGGCACGGTGCCACAAAGCTGACAAAAGTCAGTGCCGGCGGCCATACCTTGTGCATAATGAGGAAGTACACAACACCAAGGAGGATGCCATGCTGTTCAACTCCAGCCTGCTGGGCGAAGTCGAGGTCGACGAAAACACCATAATTACCTTCGAACACGGCCTGCCGGCGTTCGAACACTGCACCCGCTTCAAGCTGTTCCACGACGCCGACCGTGCCAACCCGCGCGTGTACTGGCTGCAATCGCTGGACACCCCCGACGTGCTGTTCAGCGTGACCGACCCCAGCCGCCTGGGCATCCGTTACGAAGTGAGCCTCAGCGACGAGGAAGTCGCCAGCCTGGGTCTTACCCGCCCGGAAGACGCCGCCGTGCTGCTGATCATCTACCGCGAACTGGATACCGAAGAGGCCAACCCGGTGATCGCCCAGCTGCGCGCCAACGTGCGCAACCCGCTGATCCTCAACCTCAGCAATCAGCGCGGCATGCAAAAGAACAACCTGAACTGCGACATCGTGTTCCACAACCACTAAGCCGCACCATTTCAAGGCAAAACGCACCCCCGTGGTGCGTTTTTTCATGGCCGCGGCGGCAGGTGCGCCGCGTGGGCGGCGGGTTGGACATGACATCCAGCGCACATCACCCTGGCGAGCAAGTATCGAAACTGAAACAACTTTTTTCGATTCCACACCAATCCATCTCACTCACCCGCCATTTTAACCAAGTATTTATCGATATTTGGCTTGATTCTTGCTGTGCCAGACAAAAAACAAACCAACAACAGGGCACACATAGCATGATAAGAACCAGCAAGGACATGGCACTTGCACCCGATGAGCGGCGCTGGCTACCGTGGCGCGGGCGTAATGGCAAACTGGCACTACGCTGGAGCAGCCTGCTGAACCGGCACCGTTACGAGGCGCTGGAGCAGGTATTCGCCAGCCTGGCCACCACCCGGCGCGACATCCTGCTGCGCTGGGCCAACGAGCAATGGGCACACCTGGCCGCACTGGCCAGCCAGCTCGACACGGCAGGCCGCTTTGACCCCGCGCTGCTGCAACGGCGCAAGCAGCTGGCCGGCGACTTTTCCGAGCTGTTCGTGGTAGCAGCCGACGGCCAGGTGGTGGCCTCCACCCACGGCACACCGCGCCGCCACGACTTTGCTGACGCACTGCAGGCCGGGCTGCGCAGCCGCTTCCTGCACGGCCCCTACCGCGACCCGCTCACCGCCAGCATCGGCCCGTCCAGCTCGCGCTTTCACGACGCGGTAACGCTGATGTTCTACCTGCCGCTGGGCAGCGATGGCCGCCACGCACTGTGCGGCCGCGTGCCCAACGACGTGCTGGGCGACCTGATCCAGCGAGAAGCCGGGCATATCTTTCACGAATCGGGCGACAACTACCTGTTCATGGCCAAGCCCGGCTTCGACCCCGGCATCGCCCCCGGTACCGCGCTGTCGCGCTCGCGCTTCGAGGACAAGACGTTCAGCCTGGGCGACAACCTGAAAGACGGCGTGCACACCGCCTACGGCACCGTGCGCGTGCAACAGCACACCGAGCTGGAACTGGTATTCAACAACCCTGCCAGCGGCCAGCTGCACCCTGGTGTGCGCGAAACCATCCGCCACGGCAGCAACACTTTCGTGCACTACCCCGGCTACGCCGACTACCGGCACATCCCGGTGATCGGCAGCGGCATTACCTTCCGCCTGCCCGGCTCGCCCGACCTGTGGGGCATGATGTGCGAGGCCGACCTGGAAGAGGTTTATCGCAGCCGGCCACTGGGCTACCGCCTGACCCGGCTCTACCTGTTGACCGCCATCCCGGCCGGGCTGGCCGGCTGGGGCATCAGCCAGTACGGTGGGCTGCCGGCGCCAGTATCGCTACTGCTGTTCTGGCTACTGCAAGGGCTGGGCGTGGCCGGCTTTTACTGGCTGGGCGCCCGTCACGTCACCCAACGGGTGATGGGGCTGATCCAGGCGGTACGCAGCCTGGCCGAAGGCGATGGCGACCTCACCCGACGCCTGCAGCGCAACGACAGCCAGCCGGACGAGCTGTCCACACTATCGCGCTGGATAGACAGCTTCATTGATAACCTGGAGTGCACGCTGCGGCTGGTACTGCACTCGTCGCGCGACATCGGCGTGGCCAACCTGCAGCTGCAGCAAAGCCAGCAGGACACCGACCACAGCGTGCGGGCCGTGCTGGCCCAAATGCACAGCGTGCAAGCCGAACTGGCCCGCCAGCAGGACACGGTTGGCCGCACGAGCGACGACGCCGCCAGCATCCGCCAGCGCATGGCCGACATGGCGCAAGACGCCGGCCGCCAGCTAAGCCTGGTGCGCGAGCGCAGCCGCGGCATCCGCGACTCGGTCGGCGCCTCTTCGCATACACTGCAACAACTGCAAGACAGCGCCCGCCAGATCGGGCAGATCGTCAGCGTGATCCACGACATCGCCGACCAGACCAACCTGCTGGCGCTGAACGCAGCGATCGAGGCAGCCCGCGCCGGCGAGGCCGGGCGCGGCTTTGCCGTGGTGGCCGACGAAGTACGCAAGCTGGCCGAGCGCACCGCCAGCGCCACGGTGCAGATTGACGGCATGATCGTCGACATCCGCCAGCAAACCGACGGCGCCGTCAACAGCATGGCCAACGGCATGCAGGAAATGGAAGAAGGCCTGCGCCTGGCAGAGGCTGCCGCCAGCGATAGCGGTGACGCGCAGCAACTGCTGGCACGGCTGGTGACCGGCATTGCCGACATGGCCCAGGCCAGCCAGGCCTGTACGGCAAGCATGCAGCAGGCTGCCGAAACCGCTGCCAGCATCGGCCAGGTACTGGACCACGGCAGCCAGTGCTCCGAGCAGACGGCACTGGCCAGCCAGCGCCTGGCCACACTGATGGCACAGTTCAAGACTGGCTGATCCGGCAGGGGCGAGTCGCCGCCGGCGATGCCCCTACTGGGCAAAGTGTTGCCTTTCCCCCGCCGCAAGGCTATCTTCCAAGCGCTTGACACCATAGAAACCAAGCGTGCTACCCGCACGGTGAGGAGCATAACCGCGTGAGCCAAGAGAGCCAGAAGCACACTGCCACCCAGTACGTACCCGTATCCGCGCGCATCCGCGAGCGCATTCGCGGCGCAAAACGCCGTTTCCATGCCAACGACAACATTGCCGAGTTCATCCAGCCCGGCGAGATGGACGAGCTGCTGGACGAGGTACAGTCCCGCATGAAGGACGTGCTGGACAGCCTGGTCATCGATACCGACAGCGATCACAACACGCAGGACACCGCGCGCCGCGTGGCCAAAATGTACCTGAACGAAGTGTTCAAGGGCCGTTACGTGCCGCAACCGGCGGTGACCGAGTTCCCCAACGCCGAACGCCTGAACGAGCTGATGATCGTGGGCCCGATCACCGTGCGCAGCGCCTGCTCGCACCACTTCTGCCCCATCATCGGCCGCCTGTGGATCGGCGTGATGCCGAACGAGCACAGCAACCTGATCGGCCTGTCCAAGTACGCCCGTCTGGCGGAATGGACCATGAGCCGCCCGCAGATCCAGGAAGAAGCCGTCATCCAGCTGGCCAACCTGCTGATGGAAAAAATGAACCCGGACGGCCTGGCCATCGTGATGGAAGCCGACCACTTCTGCATGCACTGGCGCGGCGTCAAGGACATGGATTCCAAGATGATCAATAGTGTGATGCGGGGCGTGTTCCTGACCAACCCGGACCTGCGCCGCGAGTTCCTGTCCCTGTTGCCCAACAAGAAAGCCTGAGGCCAACCATGCTTGTCCGCCTGCTCTACGCCAGCCGCAGCAGCCAGCCGCATACCGCCGCGCTGCTGGAAAGCATCCTGACGCAATCCCACACCCACAATCCGTCGCGCGGCATTACCGGCATCCTGTGCTACAGCGGTGACATCTTCATGCAGGTGCTGGAAGGCAGCCGCAGCGAAGTCAGCGCGCTGTACAACAGCATTGCCAAAGACCCGCGTCACCACGATGTGGAGCTGCTGCTGCTGGAAGAAATCACCGAACGCCGTTTCGCCAGCTGGACCATGGGGCAGGTAAACCTGGCCAAGGCCAACCCCAGCCTGCTGCTGCGCTACTCGGAAAAGCCGGAGCTGAACCCGTTTGCACTGGGTGGCGCCAGCTCGCTGGCGCTGCTGGAAGAGCTGATTGCCACTGCCGCCATTGTTGGCCGCAACAAGTAATCCGTCCCCCCCGCTACGACGCCCGGCCAGCTTGCTGACCGGGCGTTTTGCTTGTGGCAAGCAGCAAAAGAAAAACCCGTCCGGCAAGGGACGGGCGCGGCAAACGGGCCAAGCAATCTAAAGGAGCAACAATTTCCGAGAAGCTGCCGCCAGTGTAGCGCCGCAAGCTGTCAATTCGCTTTCAGCGCCGCCACGGCTGCGACACTATGCCGCACCCATGCTGCAGGCAGGGTCATTACACTTTCGACTTTGCGAAATCGTTGATAACCGCAGGTCGACATCATGCCCGCCCGTCCCCATCGCCTGACCCTCTCCATCAGCCTGGCGCTGATGAGCCTCGCCACCCACGCCGCCAACACCCAGACCCTGCCAGAGGTAGTGGTGCACGGCAGCAGCACCGCCAGCCGTGCCGTCCAAGCCGACGCCAGCACGCTCGCCAGCCAACAAGCGCGCAGCAACGACAGCGCCCGCCTGCTGGAAACCCTGCCCGGCATCAGCCTGCGCGCTGCCGGCGGCCTGTCTGCCCTGCCCGTGCTGCACGGCTTGGCCGACGATCGCCTGCTGGTGCTGACCGACGGCATGGCGCTGCTTGCCGCCTGCCCCAACCACATGAACAGTCCGCTGTCTTACCTAGATAGCAGCAAGGTGGGCAAGCTCGTCGTCCACAGCGCTACCGCCCCGGTCAGCACCGGGAGCGACCATATCGGCGGCGTCATCGAAGCCAGCCAGCCGGCACCGCGCTTTGCCGCCAGCGGTGAAACGCTGCGCAGCGGCGAGATCGGCGCCAGCTACCGCAGCAACGGCCACGCCGCCGCCATCGACGCCAGCGCCACCGTGGCCAACGATCACCTCAGCCTGCGCTACCGTGGCGATACTGCCCGCGCCGGCAACTACCAGGCCGCCCGCGACTTCAAGGCCGCCGGCAATGCGGCCAGCGGCCGTGGCTGGCTGGAAGGCGACGAAGTGGGCTCCAGCGCCTACCGTAGCGAGAACCACAGCATCGGCCTGGCCTGGCAAAACGACAATCACCTGCTGGAAGCCGAAGCCGGCATCCAGCGCAGCCCGTACCAGGGCTATGCCAACCAGCGCATGGACATGACAGGCAACCACGGCAACCAGGGCCGCCTGCATTACCAGGGGCAGTACGACTGGGGCACGCTGGACGCCCGGCTGTACGCACAATACGTGCGCCACAGCATGCAGTTCGGCGACGACCGCCAGTACGTGTATGGCAGCTACAGCGGCATGCCGATGGAAACCGCCAGCCACACCAAGGGTGGCAGCGTGGCGGCCAACCTTGCGCTAAGCCGGCAACATCAGCTGAACCTGGGCGCCGAGCTGCAACAATTCAGCCTGGACGACTGGTGGCCGCCAGCAGGCACCGGTAGCGGCATGATGAGCCCCAACACCTTCTGGAACATCCACCATGGCAGCCGCAAGCGCCAGGATATGTTTGCCGAATGGCAGGCCGACTGGCAGACGGCGTGGCAGACGGTGCTGGGTGCGCGCCTGAGCGAGGTCACCACCGACACCGGCAACGTGGCGGGGTATAACAGCATGGCGTCGTACGCCACCGACGCCGCTGCCTTCAATGCACGCGAACACCGCCGCCAGGACCATAACCTGGATTTGAGCGCCCTCGCCCGCTATACCCCGCAGGCCGGCCAGCAATGGGAGCTGGCCTACGCCCGCAAGACCCGCTCGCCCAACCTGTACGAACGCTACACCTGGGCCAGCATGGGCATGGCGGCCATCATGAACAACACCGCCGGCGACGGTAACGGCTACGTCGGCAACCCCGACCTCAAGCCGGAAGTGGCCCACACCGTCAGCCTGGGCGGCAGCTGGCAGGATGCGGCCAACACCCGCTGGCAACTGCGGCTGACGCCTTACTACAGCTACGTGGAAAACTATATCGACGCGCAGCGCTGCGGCACCACACTGTGCGGCGGCAGCAGCAACCTCACCAGCACCAGCAGTTTCGTCACGCTGCAGTACGTCAACCAGCGCGCCCAGCTGTACGGTGCCGACCTCAGCAGCAGCTATCGACTGGCCGAGCACAGCGCCCTTGGCCAGTTGAAGTTGGCCGCCGTGGTCAACTACACACGCGGTAAAAACCTGAGTACCGGCGGCGACCTGTACAACATCATGCCGCTCAACAGCCGCCTCAGCCTGACGGCCGAGCAAGGTAGCTGGCAACACGGGGCGGAATGGCTGGCCGTCAGCGCCAAAACCCACGCCTCGGCGGCACGCAACGAACTGCATACGCCGGGCTACAGCCTGCTGAACCTGCATAGCCGTTACCAGGGCAAGCACTACACGGTGGATGTGGGGGTGGACAACGTGTTCAACCGCTACTACGTACAGCCGCTGGGCGGGGTCTACATCGGCCAGGGCATGACCATGAGCAAGAACGGCGTGGCTTGGGGCGTGGGCCTGCCTGGCCCGGCGCGGTCGTTCTATACCGCGCTGCGCTACCGTTTTTAGGGCCTGCAGATGCCATTCCTGATGCGCCAGCGCTAGTCAAGCGGCGGCAATGTGCGAAAACCGGACGCAGCCAGGCGATCCCTGCCTGCACGGCTTGGCAACACCGTGCCCCGCATGGCGAGCGCCCCGGAGGACGGCCTGCTGCCTAACCGGCCACCACCACATTGCGGCCGGCAGCCTTGGCCTGATACAAGGCGCCATCCACGCGGCTGACCAGGCTGTTCATGCTCTCACCCGGCAGGTACTGCACCACGCCCTGACTGACCGTAATGGCCGGCAGCGCGCCGCCGCCCTCCACCCCGGCCACGGTCAGGCGCAGGCTGTCGGCCAGCTGCAGTGCGTTATCCAGCTGGGTGCCGGGTAACAACAGCATGAACTCCTCGCCGCCCCAGCGGCACAGGGTGTCGCTTTCGCGCAGGCGGGACGCCAGCAGCCGCGCCAGCGCCACCAGCACCTGGTCGCCGGTCAGGTGGCCGTAGCCGTCGTTTACCTCCTTGAAGTGGTCGACATCCAGCAGCACCAGGCAAAAATCGGTATCTTGCGCCCGCTTGCCAGCCAGCGCCTGCTCCAGCTGCTGCATCATGTGACGCCGGTTCCACAAGCCGGTCAGCGGGTCGCGCAGCGCGGCTTGCTCCAGGTCGCGGCGCAGCCGTTCCTGTTCGGTCACGTCGTGGATCACGCACAACATCATGCGGCGCCCGGCCAACATGATGGGGCCGGCGTAGGTCTGCACGTTGCGCAGGCTGCCGTCGGCCAGCCGGTGCACGAAATTCAGCGGCCGGTGCCCGCCAGGCAAGCGCGCCACGGCCTGCATCACCGGCAGGATGCTGCGACCGGCGGCATTGATTTCCCAGGTGTGCTTGCGGGCAAATTCTTCGCGCGTATAGCCGTAAAAGCGGCTGGCGGCTTCGTTGGCATCGACAATCCGGCCATCATCGACGGGGTCGATCAGCAACATCGGGGCGGAATTGGTACGGAACAGCGCTTCGTAGAAGCGGCGCACCTCGGCGTCTTCTTCGCCTGGGGCCTCGGTACCCAGCCGTGCCGGCCACGCATGCAGCATGGCATCGCCGGGCACCATCGCCTCCACCAAGATGGCCCCGGCATGCTGGCCAAGCTGCAACAGCGTCAGCCGGCACGGGATGGGCAGCCACTGGCCATGGCGGCGGAAGGTCCACACCTCCACTACCTGATCGCGCGCCAGCACCGACGGGGTGTACGCTGCCAGCGTTTGCTCCGGGTGCGCCGACAGCGCACCGCTGCGCAGCTCGGCCACCGACAGCCCGTCCGCCAGCGCCAGCGCTACCTGGTTGGCAAACAGTGTGGCCTCGGTTTGTGGCGCCACGATCCACACCGGCGTACTCAGCGCGTTCAGGGTTTCATAAACAGGCATGCGGCTTCAGTGCCGAAGCACTGCCATGTAGATATCATTTTCCATACTAGAAACGATACCGGCCTGTTTCAATAAATAGAAGTTATCAACTAGGTCAACAAACAGAACACGCTGTACAGCAGCCACCCCGCAGAAGCTCAGGACTGCCGTTACCATGACCCTGCCGATGGCAGCGCCGGCCTCAGGTGGCCGACGCAGCCGGCTTGCGGCCACGCCGTGGTTTGGGCGCCGCTTCGTGGGCGCGGTACCACGCTTCCAGTGCTTCTTCGGCGTGCAGGATGTGCTGGCGCAGGAAGGCCGCTGCGCTGATGGCGTCTTTCTGTTTGCACAGTGCCAGCAGCTGGCTGTGCTCGTGGTGGGCGCGGTCGCTGAAGCCGGTCAGCAGTATCTGCATGCGGGTGTAGCGGTCGGTGCGGTTGTGCAGCTGCTCGATGATGGCCAGCGTCTGGCCTCGGCCGGCGGCGCGGTACAGCGCCAGGTGAAACTGCGCGTTCAGAATGCCCCAGGCGCCGATGTCCTTGTTACGCAGTGCTACTTCAAACTGCCCCAGCAGTGCTTCGGCTTCGGCCAGGTCGGCGCTGGTCTGGCGCGGAATCGCCTCCAGCAGCACGTCGCACTCCAGCAGCACGCGCACGCGCAGCAGTTCCACGATCTCGGGCAGCGACAGCTGCGTCACCACGGCGCCACGGTTTTCGTTGATGGTGACCAGCCCTTCGGCTTCCAGCTGGCGCAGTGCCTCGCGGATCGGCACCCGGCTCATGCCCAGCTGGCGCGACAGCGCCTCTTGCCGCAGTTGGCCGCCGTCGGCCCATTCCCCCGCCAGAATGCGCTGGCGAATCGCCTCGGTGGCCACCTGCACCAGGCTCTGGCTACCTGTTTCCTGCTGTGTACTCATGAAGCATTACCCGTTGAAGATGGCCAACCCTAACACAGCGGCAAAAAAAACGCCCCCATGCGGGGGCGACAGGCTGCACAAGGCAGAGCAAACCCTGCTGCCGGCGGTGCCGCGGGGGCAGCACCGCCAGCCAGGGGCGTTTCGCGGGGTGCGAAACGACCCTACAGGCCGAGATAAGCGGTTTTCACCGTGGTGTAAAACTCCACCGCGTGGCGCCCCTGCTCGCGCGGCCCCAGGCTGGAGCCTTTGCGGCCGCCAAACGGCACGTGGTAATCCACGCCGGCGGTGGGCAGGTTCACCATTACCATGCCGGCCTCGGCATGGCGGCGGAAATGGGTGGCCAACGCCAGCGACTGGGTGCAGATACCAGCAGCCAGGCCGTACGGCGTGTCGTTGGCCAGCGCCAACGCGTGCTCGTAGCTGTCGGCGCGCAATACCGCCGCCACCGGGCCGAAGATTTCTTCGCGGCTGATGGCCATCTGCGGCGTGCAGTCGGCAAACAGCGCCGGCTGCTGGTAGTAGCCGGGCGTGGCCAGCTGCAAGGCATCGCCGCCGCACAGCAAGCTAGCGCCTTCGGCCTGCCCCTGCGCCACATAGCGCAGGTTGGCCGCCAGTTGCGCCTCGCTGGCCACCGGGCCGATTTGCGTATCCGGCGCCAGCGCATTGCCCACCCGCAAGGCCGCTGTACGCTCGGCCAACCGCGCCACGAAAGCCTCGTAAATACCGGCGCAGACGATCAGCCGGCTGCTGGCAGTACAGCGCTGGCCGGTGGAATAGAATGCGCCGTTGATCGCGCACTCCACCGCTTGCTCCAGCCTGGCGTCGTCGGCCACCAGCAGCGGGTTCTTGCCGCCCATTTCCAGCTGCAGCTTGATGCCGCGTGCGGCGCAGGCAGCGGCCAGCGCCTGGCCGGTGGCTTGCGAACCGGTAAAGCTCAGCGCGTCGATGCCAGCATCCAGCATGGCCGGGCCCAGCACGCGGCCGCTGCCCATCACCAGGTTGAACACGCCGTCCGGCAGGCCGGCGCGCTGCAAAATATCCGCCAACGCCCAGCTACTGGCCGGCACCAGCTCGGCCGGCTTCAGCACCACGGCATTGCCGAAGGCCAGCGCAGGCGCGGCTTTCCAGGCGGGGATAGCAATGGGGAAATTCCACGGCGTAATCAGCCCCACCACACCCACCGGCTCGCGGCTGACGGTAACTTCCACGCCGGGGCGCACCGAATCCAGCCACTCGCCGTGACCACGCAGCGCCTCGCCGGCAAAAAACTTGAAGATCTGCCCGGCGCGGGCCACCTCGCCCACCGCCTCGGCCAGGGTCTTGCCCTCTTCGCGCGCCAGCAGCGTGCCCAGCTCCTGCTTGCGCGCCAGGATTTCGCTACCGGCCGCGTCCAGGATGTCGGCACGCTGCTGCACCGTGGTGGCACGCCAGCCCGGCAGCGCCGCCCGCGCTGCGGCTACCGCGTCGCGCATATCGTCGGCACTGGCCGTGGCAAACTCGCCCACCACGTCGTGCAGGTCGGAAGGGTTACGGTTGACGATGGCGTGGCCGCTGCCGCGCCATTGCCCGTCGATCAGGTTGCAAAACATGGCTTGGTTCCTCGGGGCGACAGCGCGCCCTTGGCATAGCGTTGCGGCCAACCTGCGCCCATAAGGTTGGCCGCACGGGGTTACAGGGCCGGCAGCGCCGGGCGGCTGGCAATGCCGGCAGCGATGATGGCCTGCACCCGCTCACGCTCGGCACCAGCCAGCGGCAGACGCGGCGCGCGCACGTGCTCGCTGCCCACCCCCACCATGGCCTCGGCCAGCTTCAGGTTTTGTACCAGCTTCATCGACACGTCCAGGTGCAGCAGCGGCGCGAACCAGCGGTAGATGGCGCGGGCTTCTGCCACGCGGCCGGCGCGCGCTAGCCGGTAGATGGCCACCGTTTCTTTCGGGAACGCCACCACCAGGCCGGCCACCCAGCCGTCGGCACCCATCAGCAGGCTTTCCAGCGCCAGGTCGTCCACGCCGCTGAAGATGGCAAAGCGGTCGCCCACCGCGTTGATCACATTGGTCAGCGTGCGGATGTCGCCGCTGGATTCCTTGATCGCTACGAACTTCGGTTCGGCCGCCATCTGCGCGTACATCTCGGGGGTGATGTTGACGCCGTAAGCCACCGGGTTGTTGTAGATCATGATCGGCAGCGGGCTGGCGTCGGCCACGCGCTGGTAGTGGTTCAGCGTTTCGCGTTCGTCGGACACGTAGCGCATGGCCGGCAGCAGCATGATGCCGTCGGCACCGGCGGCGTGCGCGGCCTGCGCCAGCGCGGCAGCAGCGCGGGTGCTGTCTTCGGCCACGGTCAGCAGTACCGGCTTGTTGCCGGCCACTTCCTTGGCGGCTTTCAGGATGCTGATCTTTTCGTCAGCGGTGAGGGTGGACGCTTCGCCCAGCGAGCCGCAGACGATGATGCCGTCGGCGCCGCAATCCAGCTGCCACTGGATATGGCTGGTAGTGGCAGCCAGGTCCAGGCTTTCGTCGGCGTGGAATTTGGTGGTAACGGCGGGAAAAACGCCAGTCCAGAGGTGTGCCATCAGGGTGCTCCTTGCAGGGTGTGGGTGCAGCGCAGTGGCTGCGGGTCCATTTCATGCTAGGGAGTTTTGCATCCAAAAAACAAGCGTTTTTGTATACAAAATAGCGTTTATTCACAGAGGCGACGCTACCGCACCGCAACAGGGATTTTTTACAACAACACAGCAATACATTGTTTTTATTACTATTTTATACAGAAATCGCTTAACAAAGCTCAGCATAAGCGCTGTGGCATTTTGACAAATATTACCGTCAATATTGTATTCAAAACTGCCACTGCATACAGTGAAGCCACCGCAAGCAAAGGAGCATGGCAATGGCAGTGACGGAGTTTGAATGCATAGATGGCCACACCTGTGGCAACCCGGTACGGCTGGTGACCAAGGGCGCGCCGGCACTGGCAGGCAACACCCAGGCCGAGCGGCGGCAGGACTTCCTGGCCCGCTTCGACTGGATGCGCACCGGGCTGATGTTCGAGCCACGCGGCCACGCCCAGATGTCCGGCGCCTTCCTGTACCCGCCCACCCGCGGCGACTGCGACGTGGCCGTGCTGTACATCGAAACCAGCGGCTGCCTGCCGATGTGCGGCCACGGCACCATCGGCGTGGTCACCATGGCCATCGAACACCAGCTGGTGACGCCGCGTACGCCGGGCGTGCTGAATCTGGACACCCCCGCCGGCAAGGTGGTGGCCGAATACACCCAGGTTGGCCGCAAGGTGCAATCGGTGAAGCTGACCAACGTGCCGTCCTTCCTGCTGCTGCGCGATGTTGAGGTGGAAATCGCCGCGCTGGGCCGGCTGCAGGTGGATATCGCCTACGGCGGCAACTTCTACCCCATCGTGGAAGCGCAGCAAAACTACCGCGACATGGCCGATTACACCCCCGGCCAGCTGGTGGCGATGGGCAACGAACTGCGCGACTACATCAACGCCCACTACGACATCGTGCACCCGCTGGACCCCACTATTCGCGGCGTGCGCCACGTGCAGTGGACCGGCGCCCCGAAGCAGCCCGGCTCGCACGCGGCCAACGCGGTGCTGTACGGTGCCGCCGCGCTGGACCGCTCGCCGTGCGGCACCGGCACCTCGGCGCGGCTGGCGCAGCGCTTTGGCCGCGGCCTGATGCAGCCGGGCGACGTGCTGGTACACGAAAGCCTGATCGGCAGCCAGTTCACCGGCACCATCGAGGCCGTCACCGAGGTAGCCGGCATCCCGGCCATCATCCCCGGCATTGCCGGCTGGGCCATCACCACCGGCTACAACCGCATCCTGCTGGACGATGCCGACCCGTACGTACACGGCTTTGTGGTGGGCTGAACATGAGCAAGCCCGCCCAACACATCCTCGTGGCTGGTGCCGGCATTGTCGGCATTGCCACCGCGCTGCAACTGCAGCGGGCCGGCCACCGCGTCACGCTGCTGGACCGTGGCGAACCAGCGCGCGAAACCAGCTACGGCAACGCTGGTGCACTTGCAGTGAGCGACGTCATCCCGCTGGCCGAGCCTGGCGTGCTACGCAAGGTGCCCGGTTGGATGCTGGACCCGCTGGGGCCGCTGGCGGTGCGCTGGCGCTACCTGCCCACGCTGGCACCGTGGCTGGCGCGCTTTGTCGCCGCCAGCCGCCCGCAGCGCGTGGCCGAACTCACCCGCGCACTGGCGGCGCTGCTGAACCGCGTCAACGACGACTACGCGCCACTGATCGAACACGCCGGCCTGCAACACCTGTGGCGCCGCCACGGCAACCTGACGCTGTACCGCAGCGAGGCCGAGTTCCACGCCGCCCTGCCCGCCTGGCAAGCCAAAGCCGCGCACGGCGTAGCGTGGCAAGCCCTGGACCGCGCCGCGCTGTTGGCCGCGTCGCCCGGCATCGCAGACGAATGGCAATACGCGGTGCACGTGCCGGCGTGGTCGCACGTGGACGACCCGTACACCTTCAGCCGCGGCCTGTTTGATGCCTTCATGCGTGACGGCGGCCGCTTTGTGCAAGACGAGGTGCTGCAAGTACGGCATGGCGGCGGGCAATGCCAGGGCGTGGACACCGCACACCACGGCACGCTGCACGGCGATGCGGTGGTGATTGCCTGTGGCGTGTGGAGCGACCGCTTCGCCCGCCAGGGCCGTTACCGACTGCCACTGGAAAGCGAGCGCGGCTACCACGTCACGCTGCCCAAGGCCGGCGTGGCCCTGCAGCACTTTATCCAGTGCGCCAGCGAAAGCTTTGTGATCCTGCCGATGGCCAATGGCGGCCTGCGCTTGGCCGGCACCGTAGAGCTAGCCCACCGCGACGCCGCGCCGGACTGGCGCCGCGCCCACATCCTGCTGGACAAGGCGCGGCGCATCGTCGGCGACTTCAGCCACGAAGACATGAGCGTATGGATGGGCAACCGGCCGTCGCTACCCGACACCGTGCCGGTGATCGGCCCGGCGCCGGACGTGGCCGGGCTGTACTTTGCCACCGGCCACGGCCACCTGGGCCTGACGCTGGCGGCCACCACCGGCGCCCTACTGGCCGCGCAGATTGGCGGCCAACCCTGCGGCATCGACATGGCGCCGTACCGGCTGAACCGTTTCTGAGCACGCGCACCGAGATGATCGATCATTGACAATCGTTTGTATGCAATTGGTGCAAGGCCAGAATCGACCCGGCGCCAACACACAACCACAAACCATTGTTCTGAAATGATTTTTTAAAAAAACACCGGCTAGCCGGCCAGCAGGCACACCCCGTGCAATGCCACCGCCGTCTTACCGGCAACACCCGCCCGGCAGCCGCCGGGCAACAGGGCCGCGCTGCGGCCAACCTGGACCTTGCAACGAGAAATGGAGTAAACACATGAAGCAGCAACAACTGGCGGTATGGGTAGCCGGCGCAGTCCTGGCCATGTCGTCTCCGGCATTTGCCGACACCGTGGTGAAAATCGGCTTTGCCTCGCCGATGTCCGGCCCGCAGGCGCATTACGGCAAGGACAACGAAAACGCCACCCGCATGGCCATCGACGACCTCAATGCCAAGCCGATCACCGTGGCCGGCCAGAAGGTGAAGTTCGAGCTGGTATCGGAAGACGACCAGGCCGACCCGCGCGTGGGCACCCAGGTGGCGCAGCGGCTGGTAGACGCTGGCGTCAAGGCGGTGATCGGCCACTTCAACTCCGGCGTATCCATCCCCGCGTCGCGCATTTATTCCGACGCCGGCATCCCGCAGCTGTCGGTGTCCACCAACCCGGCCTACACCACTAGCGGCTACAAAACCACCTTCCGCTTGGTAGGCAGCGATAGTCAGATCGGCGGCTCGCTGGGGCGCTACGCAGTGATGCAGCTGAAAGCGCAGCGCATTGCCGTCATCGACGACCGCACCGCCTACGGCCAGGGCATTGCCGACGAGTTTGTGAAAGCGTTGGCCGGCATGGGCAAAAAACCGTTCAAGCGTGAATACACCAACGATAAGGCCACCGACTTCACCGCCATCCTCACGGCACTGAAAGCGCAGAACCCGGACGTGATCTTCTACGGCGGCGCCGACGCCCAGGCCGCCCCGATGGCGCGCCAGATGAAGCGCCTGGGCATCAACGCCAGGCTGATGGGCGGCGACATGCTGAATACGCCCACCTTCATCCAGCTGGCCGGCGCGGATGCCGTGGGCCACTACTCGGCCGTGGCTGGTGGCGAACTGGGTAGCCGCCCGGCGGGCAAGGACTTTGAAAGCCGCTACAAGGCGCGCTTCAAGCAGGATGTGGTACTGCTGGGGCCGCAGTTCTACGACGGGGTGATGATCGTGGCCGACGCGATGAAACGCGCCAACAGCACCGAGCCGGCCAAGTTCCTGCCGCTGATTGCCAAGACCGCTTACAAAGGCGCGACTGCCGACTTCAGCTTTGACGCCGCCGGCAACCTGAAAAACGCGCCGGTCACCATCTCGCAAGTGGAAGGCAACGACTGGAAAGTGAAGTCGGTGGTGCAATAACACCGGCCGCCGCGCTGCGGCCAACCTTGGCGTATCACCCCAAGGCTGGCCGCATGGCACAGCACAAGGCCCCGCCATTAGCGGGGCCTTGCTGCGTTAACAAGCGCTACGGCTGTGCCGGTGGCCGCATCGCGTCGGTACGCTGCTGTAGCACCGACTGCACCCAGCCGTGAAACAGCTGCACCCGGCGCGACAACTGACGACGGTGCGGGTAAACCAGGTGCACCGGCAACGGCGCCGGGCGCGCCTGCGGCAACACTTCCTGCAAGGCGCCGCTGGCCAGATGGTGCGCCACATCGTAGCGCGGCACCTGGATCAGCCCCAGCCCCGCCAGCGCGCAGGCGATATAGGTCTCGGCGTTATCGGCGCTGGCGCGTACCGACAGCAGCATGCTGCGTTCGACATCCCCTTCCTGCCAGCACCACGGCGCCTGGCGGCCACTGCTGCGCGACACATAACCCACCATCACCTGCCCGGCCAGATCGGCCACGCTGTGCGGCACGCCATGCTCGGCCAGGTAGGCCGGGCTGGCGCAGTTCACCATCGCAAAATAGCCCAGCGGCCGCGCTACCAGGCTATCGTTCTGCACCTCACCCACCCGCAGCGCGCAGTCCACGCCTTCGCGCACCAGATCGACCATGCGGTCACTGCTGCCCAGCTCCACCTGCAACTGCGGGTAGCGCGCCAGAAAACCCGGTAGTGCCGGCGCCAGCAAGCGCCGGGCAATGCGGCTGGGCACGTCCACCCGCAAGCGACCGGAGACCAGTTCATCCTGCGGGCGAAACTGCTGCTCCAGCTCGGCCATGTCCACCACCAGCGCGGCGGCCCGCTCGGCCAACGCCTCGCCATCGGCGGTGAGGCTTACCTGGCGCGTGGTGCGATGAAACAGACGCACCCCAAGCCGTTCTTCCAACTGGCGCAGCGCTTGCGACACCGTAGCACGCGGCATACCCAATTGGTCTGCCGCCAGGGCAAAACTGCCACTTTCCTTGATACGCAAGAACACGCGTAATTGATCAATACGGTCCATTGTTTGTGATTTGCGGATAAACAAATCCGATACTACTTGTTTATTGTGCTATTGCAATCAATTGATACTGAGAGCTCCCACCACAGCGTCACAAGGAGCTTCACATGTCAGATCTGCACAGTATTCACGGCAAGGTTGTCCTGATCGCCGGCGGCGCCAAAAACCTGGGCGGCCTGCTGGCCCGCGACCTGGCTGCACACGGTGCCAAGGCCGTTGCCATCCATTACAACTCGCCCGCCAGCGCTGCCGACGCCGAAGCCACGGCCAGCGCGGTACGTGCCGCCGGCGCCCAGGCCGTCACCCTGCAGGGCGACCTGACCAGCGCCGCAGCGATCGAAAAGCTGTTTGCTGACACCGTAGCCGCCGTTGGCCGCCCCGACATTGCCATCAATACCGTAGGCAAGGTACTGAAAAAGCCGTTGGTGGACATCAGCGAGGCCGAGTACGACGAGATGAGTGCCGTCAACGCCAAGTCGGCGTTCTTCTTTCTGAAAGAAGCCGGCAAGCAGCTGAACGACAACGGTAAGGTGTGCACCATCGTCACCTCACTATTGGGCGCCTTCACGCCGTTCTATGCCTCGTACGCTGGCACCAAGGCGCCGGTAGAGCACTTCACCCGCGCCGCCGCCAAAGAGTTTGGCGCCCGTGGTATTTCGGTGACGGCGGTCGGCCCCGGCCCGATGGACACCCCGTTCTTCTACCCGGCAGAAGGCGAAGAGGCGGTGGCGTACCACAAGACTGCCGCCGCGCTATCGCCGTTTTCGCCAACCGGGCTGACCGACATCCACGACGTGGTGCCGTTCATCCGCCACCTGGTTAGCGACGGCTGGTGGGTCACCGGGCAGACCATCCTGATCAATGGCGGCTACACCACCAAGTAAGCCCCGCCCCACGGCACGCACCTCCCCGGCCCGCGAGGGCCGGGCCCACTCTGGAGCCCGCCATGAACCCGTACCAACCTATGCTGGATACCCAGCAAGCCTTTTTTGCCAGCGACGGCAGCAAGAGCGCCGCCTGGCGGCTGGATCAACTGGACCGCATGACCCGCCTGCTGCAAGACAACCAGGCAGCGCTGTGCGATGCGTTATACCAGGACTTTCACAAGCCACCATTCGAGCAACAGTTTGAAATCAGCGTGCCGCTGGGGGTAATCGACTACTACCGCACCCACCTGGCCACGCTGATGGCACCCGAACCGGTAGCCATACCGCCGGGGCTGGCAGCCAGCGGCCACCGCGGCATGATCTACAAGGAACCCTATGGCAGCTGCCTGGTGATCGGCCCGTTCAACGCACCCATCCTGCTACTGCTGGACCCGGCCATCGCCGCGCTGGCAGCAGGCAATACCGTGATCCTGAAGCCGGCCAACACCACACCCACTGTCGCCGCACTGCTGGCCACGCTGATAGCGCAGTACTTTGCGCCGGAGGCGGTCAGCATCGTCACCGGCGGGCGCGAGGAAATCGGCGCACTGCTCGCCCTGCCCTTCGACTTCATTTTCTTTACCGGCAGCGCCAGCGTCGGCAAGGTGGTGATGCGCGCCGCCGCCGAGCACCTGACGCCGGTCATACTGGAGCTGGGCGGCCAGAACCCCACCATCGTGGACGAAACCGCCAATTTGCGCATCGCCGCGGAGCGCATTGCCTGGGGCCACAACGCCATCTCCGGCCAATGGTGCATCGCGCCCGGCTATGTGTGCGTGCAGCGCAGCGTGGCCGACGCCTTCATCCCGGAGCTGAAAGCCGCCATCGTGCGCATGTACGGCAACGACCCGCAGCACAGCCCGGACTTCGCCCGCATGATCTCCGAACACGACACCGAACGCGTGGCTGGCTACATCCAGCCAGACAAGGTGGTGCACGGCGGCCGTTACGACGTGGCGGCGCGCTACGTGGAGCCGACGGTGCTGTACCCGCCAGCTGGGACGACCCGGCCATGCAGCAGGAAATCTTCGGCCCGGTGCTGCCGGTACTGGTGTACGACGAGCTGGACAGCGTGCTGGCGCAGATTGCGCGCAAACCCAAACCACTGGCGGCCTACTTGTTCAGCGAGCACGCCCCTACCGTAGAAAGCTTTCTGGGCACGTTGTCGTTTGGCGGCGGCTGCATCAACCAGACCAATCTGCACTGCTGGATAGACAGCCTGCCGTTTGGCGGCGTGGGTTATTCCGGTATGGGCAAGTACTACGGCAAGGCTGGTTTCGAAGCCCTCTCCAACCGCAAGGGGATATTGCTGGGCCGCAGCGACGCCGAAATAGACGTGTTCCCGCCCTACGCCGGCAAGGACATTGCGGCCAACCTGTCGGTGTTCAGCTGGCCAGCCGGCACAAGTGATTAAGGAGAAAACATGCACGTCATTCTGGTCATCGCCGGCGGCTTCGGGCTGCTGGGCCTGTTTGTGCTGTTTGGCTGGTTATGGGGCGCCAGTACGGCCGCCATGGCGCTGGCGGCGAAAGCTTTTGTGCCAGCCTGGCTAATCTTGGCGCTGGTGAATATGTGGGTAGGCGTCAGCCACGCCGGCTACACGCTGCGCGAGGAGCTGCCCATCATGCTGCTGGTGTTTGCGGTGCCGGCAGTGTTAGCCGCCGTAGCGGTGTATCTGCTGACCCGCAGCTAGCGCGGCGGCGGCCAACCTTGGCCTATCACCGCCAAGGTTGGCCGCATGGCAAAGCACAAGGCCCCGCCGCTGGCGGGGCCTTGCTGTTGGCAATGCTGCCACCTGTTGCTACAGGCGGCAGCGTAGCAGCGCTTACTTCAGGTCGAAACGGTCCAGCGTCATCACCTTGTTCCAGGCGCGGACGAAGTCGCGCACGAAGCGGGCCTCACCGTCCTGCTGGGCGTACACCTCGGCCAGCGCCCGCAGCTGCGAGTTGGAGCCGAATACCAGATCAACGCGGCTGGCAGTCCATTTCACGGCGCCCGTATCACGGTCGCGGCCTTCAAAGCGGCTGGCTTCTTCCGACGTCGGCGCCCATACGGTGCCGATGTCCAGCACGTTGACGAAGAAGTCGTTGCTCAGCACACCCGGGCGCTGGGTGAACACGCCGTCCTGCACACCACCGGCGTTGGCGCCCAGTACCCGCAGGCCGCCCACCAGTACTGTCATTTCCGGCGCACTCAGCTTCAGCAGCTGGGCCTTGTCTACCAGCAACTGCTCGGCCGGCACGCGGAACGCCTGCTGCTGGTAGTTGCGGAAGCCATCGGCCTGCGGCTCCAGTACGGCAAACGATTCCACGTCGGTCTGCTCGGCCAGCGCATCCATACGGCCTGCAGCAAACGGTACCGTTACCGCGTGGCCGGCGGCAGCGGCAGCCTGCTCGACGGCGGCACCACCGGCCAGCACGATCAGGTCGGCCAGCGACACTTTCTTGCCGCCCTGCTGTGCCGCGTTAAAGCGCTGCTGGATGCCTTCCAGCACGGCCAGCACGCGGGCCAGTTGTGCCGGCTGGTTCACCTCCCAGTCTTTCTGCGGCGCCAGGCGGATGCGGGCACCGTTGGCACCGCCGCGCTTGTCGGAACCGCGGAAGGTAGAAGCCGACGCCCAGGCGGTAGCCACCAGCTCGGCCACACTCAGGCCACTGGCCAGCACCTCGGCTTTCAGCGCGGCCACGTCGGCGTCATCCACCAGCACGTGGTCTACTGCCGGGATCGGGTCTTGCCAGATCAGGTCTTCTGCCGGCACGTCCGGCCCCAGGTACAGCGCTTTCGGGCCCATGTCGCGGTGCGTCAGCTTGAACCAGGCGCGGGCAAAGGCATCGGCAAACGCTTGCGGGTCCTGATGGAAGCGGCGCGAAATCGGCTCGTAGACCGGGTCGAAGCGCAGGCTCAGGTCGGCCGTGGTCATCATCGGCGGGTGATTTTTGCTCGGGTCGTGCGCGTCCGGAATCATGTGCTCCGGCTTCACGTCCTTGGCAACCCACTGGTGGGCACCGGCCGGGCTCTTGGTCAGCTCCCACTCGTAGCCGAACAGCATGTCGAAGTAGCCGTTATCCCAGGTGGTGGGGTTGGGTTTCCACGCACCTTCGATGCCGCTGGTGGTGGTATGCACGCCCTTGCCGCTGCCGAACTGGTTGATCCAGCCCAGGCCCATCGCTTCCAGCGGGGCGGCTTCCGGCTCCGGGCCCACCAGGCTGGGGTCGCCAGCACCGTGCGCCTTGCCGAAGGTGTGGCCGCCGGCCACCAGCGCCACGGTTTCTTCGTCGTTCATCGCCATACGGGCAAAGGTTTCGCGTACGTCGCGGCCACTGGCTACCGGGTCGGGGTTGCCGTCCGGGCCTTCCGGGTTAACGTAGATCAGGCCCATCTGCACGGCGGCCAACGGGTTATCCAGCTCGCGGTTACCGCTGTAGCGGCTGTTTTCCTTGTCGCTGGTGGCCAGCCATGCTTTTTCGCTGCCCCAGTAGATGTCTTCTTCCGGCTGCCAGATGTCGGCACGGCCGCCGCCGAAGCCGAAGGTCTTGAAGCCCATCGATTCCAGCGCACAGTTGCCGGCCAGAATCATCAAATCGGCCCACGACAGCTGGTTGCCGTACTTTTGCTTGATCGGCCACAGCAGGCGGCGGGCTTTGTCCAGGTTGCCGTTATCGGGCCAGCTGTTCAGCGGGGCAAAACGCTGGTTGCCGGTGCCACCACCACCGCGACCGTCTGCCGTGCGGTAGGTGCCGGCACTATGCCAGGCCATGCGGATGAACAAGCCGCCGTAGTGGCCCCAGTCGGCCGGCCACCACGCTTGCGAGGTGGTCATCAGCGCGTACAGGTCCTTCTTCACTGCGGCCAGGTCCAGCTGCTGGAAGGCCTCGGCGTAATCGAAATCGTCGCCAAGCGGGTTGGACGCCGGCGCGTGCTGATGCAGGATGCCCAGGTTGAGCTGGTTGGGCCACCAGTCACGGTTGGCGCGGGCGCCGAAGGTGGCTTTGGTGGCAGAGGCGCGGTGGAAGGGGCATTTCTGTTCGTTGCTCATGCTGTCTCTCCTTGCTTGGGGTATCGGTCTGACTTGGTGAGATCAGCATAGTTGCCTGCGGCCGCCATGACTATTGAATTGATTTAATGGAAGCAATGGAAATTTACTATCGCATAGCAAATAGCAATAATAAAAACACAAAAAACCCCGCCTCTGCGGCGGGGTTCCTTGGCCAGGCTAACGGCGGGCTCAGCCCTTCAGCACCTCGGCCATCGCATCGGCCACGTACTCGACGTTGCGGCTGTTCAGGCCGGCCACGCACATGCGGCCGGAGCGCACCAGGTACACGGCAAACTCTTCACGCAGGCGGTCTACCTGCTCCGGGCTCAAGCCGGTGTAGCTGAACATGCCGCGCTGTTTGATGAAGTAGCTGAAATCGCGCCCCGGCACCTTGGCGGTGAGCACTTCGTACAGCTTCTGGCGCATAGCCTTGATGCGCACGCGCATTTCGGTCACTTCGCCTTCCCATTCGGCACGCAGCGCGGCGTCGTTCATCACGATGGCAGTCACCTGGCCACCGTGCGTCGGCGGGCTGGAATAGTTGCGGCGTACGGTGGCCTTCATCTGGCCCAGTACACGGCCGGCTTCTTCGGCCGTGCCGCACACCACCGACAGGCCGCCACAGCGCTCGCCGTAGAACGACAGGTTTTTGGAGAACGAGTTGCTCACCACAAAGCTGACGCCGGCTTCGGTCATGGCGCGGATGGCAAAGGCGTCGTCGTCCAGGCTATCGCCAAAGCCCTGGTAGGCGATGTCCATGAACGGCAGCAGGTCGCGTACTTTGACTACCTCAATCACCTTGCGCCACTGGTCATTGTCCAGATCCACGCCGGTAGGGTTGTGGCAGCACGGGTGCAGCAGCACGATGGTTTTGGCCGGCAGCTGGTTGAAGCAGGCGATCATGTCGTCAAACTTCACACCGCCCGTGGCAGCGTCGTAGTACGGGTAGTCGTGCACGGTGAAACCGGCGCCTTCAAACATGGCGCGGTGGTTATCCCAAGTGGGGGCACTCACCCAGACTTCCGCTTGCGGGAAGTAGCGCTTCAGCAGATCGGCACCGATTTTCAGCGCGCCGGAGCCGCCAATGGTCTGGATGGTGGCAATGCGGCCAGCCTGCACAGCTTCGTGCTCGGCACCCCACAGCAGCTGCTGTACGGCGGTGCGGTAGTTGGCCGCACCTTCCATCGGCTGGTAGCTGCGCGGGCCGGCTTCGGCCACGCGGCGCGCTTCGGCTTTCTGCACCGACGGCAGCAGCGGAATGCGGCCTTCCTCGTCGTAGTACAGGCCGATGCCCAGGTTCACTTTCGGGCTGCGGCTGTCCTTGTTGAAGGTTTCCACCAGGGTGAGGATGGGGTCGCCTGCATAGGCTTCAACGTGTGCAAACATGATCTTGTGGTTTCTCTCTCTAACGTCTGGCACTGCGCAAGGTGCAGTACACGGGGTATCCGTCGATAAAAGTAACACATTGGCGCCGCAGCGCCAGACCACGGCAGCAAAGATACAAAAATGTGCAATAAAACTATCCATAACAACCAAAACCAGCCACAGGATTGCCATCAACACCCAATCACCCGGACCAAACCTGCCTGCTAACCAGTCTCAATAAAAAAGCCAGCCCGAAGGCTGGCTTGCCTTATTGGCAAGGTTTGGCTTAGAAGTTTACCTTCATACCGATACCCAGGCCGGTCGGGTTGGAGCCGGCGCCCACACCGCTCAGGCCGGCACCGCCGAAGGTACGGGTTGCGGCGTCTTCGTTGGTGATGCGAGTGTAGTAAGCGTAAGTCTGGGTGCGCTTGGACAGATCGTAGGTAGCGCCCAGGGTCAGCTGGTCGGCGCCATCCTTGGCGCCCGACTTGGACTCACCCATGGTGGCGTAGATCAGGCCAACGGCTACTTTGCCGAATTTCTGCTCGGCGCCTACAGCCCAGGCAGACTGCTTCAGGTCACCGGTGGATTTTTCGTTCTTCTCGTGCTCGTAACCCAGGCCCAGTTTGGTATCGCCAAACTTGTAACCCAGCGACAGCTTCATGAAGGTCTGGTCCAGATTGGTGTTACCGGCAACGGCGTTCTTTTGCTGCTGAACGTCGTAACCGAAACCGGCGCTCAGACCACCATCGGTATAGCTGGCAGCCAGGCTCCAGCGCGCCTTGTTGGTGCGCGCACCGCCAACCGTGGTACGGACTTCGTCAAAACCGTAGGAAGCGCCGCCCTGGAAGCCGCTGTAGTTCTTGGTGTAGTAGTGGATGGAGTTCTGCAGACGGGCGTCGCCACGGCAGAACACCGCTTTGTCAGAGCATACGTCGGCGATGGTGTCACCCATGGTGTTGACCATGCCAGCCTTGGCGATCGACTTGTAAACGGTGTCGTTGTTACCCAGCAGGATGCGGCCAAAACCGCCTTCCACGCCAACAAAGCTGTTACGGGTGGCAAAAGTGCCTTTGCGGGTACCGCCGTCGTCGATGGAGACTTCTTGCTCGATCTGCCACAGCGCCTTCATGCCGTCGCCCAGATCGTCAGTACCCTTGAAGCCCAGCTTGGTGGTGTTGGAGCTCAGGCGGTTAACCGAACCCAGGTTGTTGGCTGCATTGGTGGCGCCATCAGCCTTCACGTTTTCCACGGAAGCGTTCATGGTGCCGTAGATGGTAACGTCCGCCAGGGCAAACGGGGCGATCAGGGTAGAAGCAACAGCAGCAGCAAGCAGTTTTTTATTCAGCACGGTAAAACTCCGGTTGATGATGAAGTGGTTTCAAACACAAGCCGGCAATTTACCTGCCAATTATGTAAACACTGTTACCTGCGGCCAACAATCATGAATTGAATGCCCCATCTCTGCCGTCACGCTACCGCACTACCCGCCTCCGCAGCCGGCAACGCCAGCTGCATCGCGTGCGCCACCACCTCGCCCAGAATGATCACCGCCGGGCTGGCCAGGCCGCTGGCGGCCACGTCGGCTTGCAGATGCGCCAGTGTGGTGACTAGGTGCTGCTGCTCACGGCAGCCGGCGCGGTGCACCACCGCCACCGGCAAGTTGGCCGCAAAACCGGCGGCCAGCAGCTGCGGCACCAGCTGCGGCAAGCCGGCCATGCCCATGTAACAGACCACAGTCAGCCGGCTGTGCGCCAGGGCCACCCAATCCGGCTGGCTGCCGTCCTGCGTGTGTGCGGTGACCAGCGCCACGCCCCGCGCCACACCACGGTGGGTCAGCGGCAGGCCCAGGTCGGCACCGGCGGCAAAACCGGCGGTAATACCGTTGACGGCCTCTACCGCCACGCCGCGCTCGGCCAGCCATGCCCATTCCTCCCCGCCACGGCCGAAGATGAACGGGTCGCCGCCTTTCAGCCGCGCCACCTGCCGCCCTTGGCGGGCGTAGCGCGCCATCAGCCGCAGTATGAAGGCCTGCGGCGTGGACTTGCAGCCCCCGCGCTTGCCCACCGGCACAATACGCGTGCCGGGGCGGGCAAAATCCAGAATGTCGCGCCCCACCAGGTCGTCCACCAGCCAGACGTCACAGGCCTGCAGCACGCGCAACGCCTTCAGCGTCAGCAATTCCGCATCGCCGGGGCCGGCGCCGATCAACCATACTTTGCCACTCATGCTGCTTTCCTTTCTGCATCGGGCCCGGGGCGCGGGCCGCTTTGCACGATACATCAAGCCAAAAGTTCTGCCAGACCGTTTTCTTATAACCAAATAGCCATATCCGGTACTTACACCGTCGCACGCTGACACAAGCGCTTCAGCTCCGGTACGCAGCTGCCGCAGCCAGTGCCGCAACGCAGCTCGCGCTGCAGGCCGGCCACGTCCAGCCCGCGCGCCGCGCCGGCCACGATGGCGTCTTCACGCACGCCCTCGCAGCTGCACACCACCCGTGCCAGCGCCGGCCCGCCCGCCCTGCCCTGCAGCAGCGCCGCCAGGCTGGCCGGCGCGGCGCCGCCATCCAGCCACGCCCCCAAGGCCGGGGCGGTGGCCGTGTCGCCGGCCAGCAGATAGCCCAGCGGCGTACGCCCGGCCAGCCACACACGGCGCAGCACCCCGCGCGCCGGGTCGTCGAACGCGGCCAGCACGGCGCCGGCTGGCTGCAGCACGCTGGCCAGCTGCTGCAATACGTCTGGTGGCGGCGCCTCGGCCGCGGCCAGCTCCAGCTGCAGGCCGGGCTTGCCGTCCAGGCTGATGGCCACCGCCACCGCGTAAGGGAACGCCGCGCGCAGCGTGTCCAGCCGCGGCCGCAAGTTGGCCGCATCGCCCAATAGCTGCAAAGAAGCCCGCCACGGCAGCCGTGCCGGGGCCACACTGACCGCGGCCAACTTCAGCTCCGGCTGCTGCGAATGCGGGTCCACCGCGCGGCTGGTCAGCGCATTGATGCCATGGCCGCCCAGCGTGGCGCTGCCCCAATGCATCGGCACGAATACCACGCCGGGGCGCAGGCCCTCGTCGGCTACCACCGGCAGTACCGCGCTGCCGCGCTTGTTGCGCAGCGTGGCCAGCATGCCGGCCTGCACACCGTGGCGGGCCATGTCCCGCGGGTGCATCGCCAGCTGCGGCAACGTTTGGTGGCGGGTCAGACCCGGCACCAGTGCAGTACGGCTCATGCTGTGCCAGTGGTCGCGCAGGCGGCCGGTAGTCAAGCGCAGCGGGAAGTGCGCCGACACCTTGTCGGCCGGCGGCTGCCAGCCGATGTCGGCAAAGCGGGCGCGGCCATCGGGCGTGGGGTAGACGCCATCGCCGTACAGCCTGCTGCGGCCAAGCTGGCCGTCAAACGGCCATTGCTGCGGCCCCAGCCGGTCCAGCAGCGCGTAGTCCAGCCGGCTGTAGTCGAGGTCACGCCCGGCGGTGGTGGCAGCGTGCTCGGCAAACACGGCGGCCACGTCGGCAAACCTAAACAAGCCCGCCCGCTCCGGGGCAATGCAGGCAGCCAGGCGCTGCGCCACGTCGGCCACGATGCGCCAGTCCTCGCGCGCCTGCCCCGCCGGTGGCAGCGCGGCACGCACGCGGCTGATGCGGCGCTCGCTGTTGGTGACGGTGCCGTCTTTTTCCGGCCAGGTGGCGGCCGGTAGCACGATGTCGGCAAACGGTAGGGTGTGGCTGCTGGCAAACGCTTCCTGCACGATGACGCACTCCACTTTCTGCAAGGCGGCACGCACCAGCGCCTGGTCCGGCAGCGAAAACGCCGGGTCGGTGCAGGCGATCCACAACACCTTGATACGCCCGGCGGCGGCAGCCTCGAACAGCGCCACGGCCGGCAGACCGGGGTTGGCCGGCAGCGCCGGCACACCCCACAACGCGGCCAACTCGGCACGGTCGGCAGCACTGGCCGGGTCGCGGTGCCCTGGCAGCAGCGTGGCCAGCGCGCCTACCTCGCGCCCGCCCATGGCGTTGGGCTGGCCGGTCAGCGAAAACGGCCCGGCGCCGGGGCGGCCGATGTGGCCGGTGGCCAGGTGCAGGTGGATCAGCGCCGCGTTCTTGTCGCTGCCGTTGCTGTACTGGTTCAGCCCCATGGTGTAGCAGGACAGCGTGGCCGGGCTGGCGGCAAACCAGCGCGCGGCGGTGACGATGTCGTCTTCGTGCACGCCGCACAGCTGGCTGGCGGCGCGCGGCGTGTACTCACGCAAGCGCGCCCGCAGCGCGGCAAAGCCCGCGGTGTGCTGCGCGATGTAGTCACGGTCTATCAGGTCTTCCCAGATCATCACGTTGAGCATGGCGTGGAACAGCGCCACGTCGGTGCCCGGCAACACCGGCAGGTGCAGGTCGGCCAGGCTGGCGGTGTCGGTACGGCGCGGGTCGGCCACGATGATTTTCATGGCCGGGTTGGCCGCACGCGCCGCCTCCAGCCGGCGGAACAGCACCGGGTGCGCCACCGCCATATTGGCGCCGGCGATGAACACGCAGCCGGCGTGGTCGAAGTCTTCGTAGCAAGCCGGTGGCGCGTCGGCGCCCAGCGTGCGCTTATAACCGCTGACCGCACTGGACATGCACAGCCGCGAGTTGGTATCGACGTTATTGGTGCCCACCAGCGCCCGCGCCAGCTTGTTGAACAGGTAGTAGTCTTCGGTCAGCAGCTGGCCGGACAGGTAAAAGCCCACCGCGTCCGGGCCATGCTCGGCAAGGGTGGTGGCGAGCCGGCTGCTGACCGCGTCCAGCGCGCTGTCCCAGCTTAGCGGCTGGCGCGCTTCGTCCTTGCCGGTGCGCAGCTGTGGCTGCAGCAGGCGGCTGCCGGCCACGCCCACGCTCTGCCCCAGCGTACGGCCCTTGCTGCACAGGCGGCCGAAGTTGGCCGGGTGCTGCGCATCGCCCACCACCCGGAGACTGCCATCCGGCTGCGGGCTTACCCGCACGCCACAACCGGTACCGCAGTAACAGCAGACAGTGGCGATGTCGCCATCCGATGCGCTTGTGTCATTCATGCTCGCTCCTTGCGGCCAACCTTGCCGTGCTCAGTCCAGCGCCAGATAGACGGTGCCGTCTTCCAGCTTCAGCGGGATGTGGCCGCTACAGCCTTCGTCCGGCGCGCAGGCCTGGCCAGTGGCCAGATCGATGTGCCAGTTGTGCAGCGGGCAGGCCACGCGATGGCCGGACACGATGCCCTGCGACAACGGCCCGCCCTTGTGCGGGCAGCGGTCCAGCAGCGCAAAGGCCTGGTCGTCCACGGTGCGGAACACGGCGATATCGACCTGCCCTGCCCGTTTCAGTACCCGCGCGCCCTGCGGCGGGATGTCTGCCAGGCGGCAGACGGCTTTCCAGTTGCTCATGTTTGCTTTCCTTTTTTTGGCCACGGAAACACACGAAAGAACACGAAAACGGCACCACTGATGTCAATGGTGACGAGGCAGGCATGGCAGCCGTTTCCCCTAGCGCAGCAACAGGCCTGTGCTTTTTTCCGTGCTGTCGGTGTGCTTCCGTGGCGACATCAGATTTTCTACACCGTCAGCGGCGCAAACTCGTGCTGCGCCACGCCGCCTTGGTAGCGTTCGGCCCACGGGTCTTGCTCGAACGACAGCGCAAACTTCAGCCGCGCGTACAGCTCGCTGCGGTTGACCGCATCGTCCAGCACGCGCTGCTTGATGTAGTCCATGCCTACCCGCTGCAAAAAGTGCACGGTGCGCTCCAGGTAGAACGCTTCCTCGCGGTACAGCTGCAGGAAAGCACCGCTGTACTGCATCACCTGGTCGTGCGTTTTCACCTTGCAGAAGAACTCGGCCACCTCGGTCTTGATGCCGCCGTTGCCGCCGATGTACAGCTCCCAGCCGGAGTCCACGCCGATGATGCCCACGTCCTTGATGCCGGATTCGGCGCAGTTGCGCGGGCAGCCGGACACCGCCAGTTTCACCTTGGCCGGGCTCCACATGCCGAACAGGTCTTTTTCCAGGTCGATGCCCATCTGGGTGGAATCCTGGGTGCCAAAGCGGCAGAACTCGCTGCCGACGCAGGTTTTCACCGTGCGCAGGCTCTTGCCGTAGGCGTGGCCGGACGGCATGTCCAGCTCGCGCCACACCGCCGGCAGGTCCTCCTTCTTCACGCCCAGCAGGTCGATGCGCTGGCCGCCGGTCACCTTCACCAGTGGAATGGCGTACTTGTCGGCCACGTCGGCAATACGCCGTAATTCGGCCGGGTTGGTGACGCCGCCCCACATGCGCGGCACCACCGAGTAGGTGCCGTCCTTCTGGATGTTGGCGTGCACGCGCTCGTTGATGAAACGCGCCTGCGGGTCGTCGCGCGCCTCGCCGGGCCAGCTGGAAATCAGGTAGTAGTTCACCGCCGGGCGGCACGTGGCACAGCCGTCCGGGCTGCGCCAGCCCAGTACGCGG
The DNA here is from genome assembly GCF_007644045.2 of Vogesella urethralis. Classification (GTDB taxonomy): domain Bacteria; phylum Pseudomonadota; class Gammaproteobacteria; order Burkholderiales; family Chromobacteriaceae; genus Vogesella; species Vogesella urethralis. Next base: position 122,750 of record NZ_VMDW02000075.1, on the reverse strand, counting down.
AAGGTGTCGGCCAGGCTGGTCAGATGCTGTTCGCGGATGGCGGTCCGCAGCTGGCCGTGGGTGATGTCGCTGCAGCCGCAGACCGGCTTTTCCGACTTGGGCTTCACGTCGGCGGCGCCGCCGACGCAACTGATCAGGATCTGCTCCACCAGCCCGCTGCACGAGCCGCAGGAGCTGGCCGCCTTGGTGTGCTTCTTCACGTCGTCGACGGTAAACAGGCCTTTTTCCTGGATGGCCTTGACGATGGTGCCTTTGCACACGCCGTTGCAGCCGCACACTTCGGCGTCGTCCGGCAGGCCAGCGGCACGGTTCTGGCCCTGGTGGCCGGTGTCGCCCACCGCGCCCTCGCCCAGCATCAGTTGTTCGCGGATGGCGTGTACCGGCTGCTGCTCGCGGATCAGGCGGAAGTACCAGGCGCCGTCGGCGGTGTCGCCGAACAGGCAGGCGCCGACCAGCTTGTCGTCCTTCACCACCAGCCGCTTGTAGATGCCGCCTACCGGGTCAGACAGCGTGATGTCCTCGCAACCGTCGCCGCCCATGAAATCGCCGGCCGAAAACACGTCCATGCCGGTGACCTTCAGCTTGGTACTGGTGGCCGCCGGTACGTAGCGGGCAATGCCGAAGCGCGCCAGATGGTTGGCCGCCACCTTGGCCATGTCGAACAGCGGCGCCACCAGGCCGTAGCTGACGCCACGGTGGCTGACGCACTCGCCCACCGCGTAGATGCGCGGGTCGAAGGTTTGCAGGTGGTCGTTCACCACCACACCACGGTCGCAGTACAGGCCGCTGGCTTCGGCCAGTGCGTAGTTGGGGCGGATGCCCACCGCCATCACCACCAGCTCGGCCGGCACGCTGCTGCCGTCGCGGAACTGCACCTCGGCCACACGGCCGTCGGCGCCGGCCACTAGTGCTGCGGTCTGCGTTTGCAGCAAAAAGCGCAGGCCTTTGGCTTCCAGGCTTTGTTGCAGCAAGTTGGCCGCCGTGCGGTCCAGCTGCCGCTCCAGCAGCCATTCGCCCAGGTGCACTACCGTTACCTGCATGCCGCGCGCCAGCAGGCCGTTGGCGGCTTCCAGCCCCAGCAGGCCGCCGCCGATCACCACCGCGTGGCGATGATTGGCCGCAGCGGCGATCATGGTTTCCACGTCGGCAATATCGCGGAAGGTCACCACGCCGGGCAGGTCTTTGCCCGGCACCGGCAGGATGAACGGGCTGGAACCGGTAGCCAGCAGCAGCCGGTCGTACGGCACGCTGTGGCCGTCGGCGGCGTGCACCACACGGCGGGCACGGTCGATGGCCACCACCGGCTGGCCTAGGTGCAGCGTGACGCCGTGCCCGGCGTACCAGTCCAGGTCGTTCAGCACGATATCGGGCAGCGTCTGTTCGCCGGTCAGCACCGGCGACAGCATGATGCGGTTGTAGTTGGGGTGCGGCTCGGCGCCGAACACGGTGATGTCGTAGGCGTCGGGCGCCAGCCGCAGCAGCTCTTCCAGCGTGCGCACGCCGGCCATGCCGTTGCCCACCATGACCAGTTTGGGTTTGTCCATTGTTGCGTCCTTTCCAGCCGGCTGCGCCACCGCGGCTTTGCTGCGGCACAGGCCAAAAAAAAAGCCCGCTACCGTGGGCACCCCCACGGCAGCGGACTTCCTTGTCCCGCTCCTGCGCCGCCATTGGCGCAAGAGACCTTTGCGTATTATTGCTACAGCAACTGCCGTGCCAGCCTGGCAGGTCCGTTTCCGCCGCTTTTGCGGCCAACCTGGCCTGTGGCTGGTGCACGGCCGCACCAGTTTGCGGCATGCCACCCTGCTTGCCCCGAGGCGGCGCAGCCAGACACGCCAATGAAAAAACCGGGCACAGGGCCCGGTATCAACGCGCTTGGCGGGACAAACTATTACCGGCTAGGCCGCTTCCCGTTTGTGCTTCTGGTACAGGAAGTCCAGCACCGCGCTGCGGCAGGCGTGGTAGGCCGGGTCGCTGGCCAGTGCCAACCGGTTGCGCGGCCGTGGCAGGTCGACGTGCAGGATGTCGCCCACGGTGGCGGCCGGGCCGTTGGTCATCATCACGATACGGTCGGACAGCAGCACCGCCTCGTCCACGTCGTGCGTCACCATCACCACCGTGCTGCCGGTCTTGTCGACGATCTTCACCATCTCGTCCTGCAGGTTGGCACGGGTCAGCGCGTCCAGCGCGCCGAACGGCTCATCCATCAGCAGCACCTTGGGCTCCATCGCCAGCGCCCTGGCAATGCCCACCCGCTGCTTCATGCCGCCGGAGATCTCGTGCGGGTGCTTCTCGCGGGCATGCTGCAGGCCCACCAGCGCCAGCGCCTCATCGGTGCGTGCGGCCAACTGTGCCTTGCTTTCCTTGCTGCCGAACACGCGCTCCACCGCCAGCAGGATGTTGCCGTAGCAAGTGAGCCATGGCAGCAGGCTGTGGTTCTGGAACACTACCGCGCGCTCGGGGCCGGGGCCGTCGATTTCGCGGCCGTTGCACAGCGCAATGCCGTCGCTCGGGTCCAGCAGGCCGGCGATGATGTTGAGCACCGTGGACTTGCCGCAACCGGAGTGACCGATCAGCGACACGAACTCGCCCTGGCGGATGGTGAGGTTGACGTCCTGCAGCGCGACGAAGCGGCCTTTTTTGGTATCAAAGTGCTTGTGGATGTTTTCCAGCTCGACAAAGCGGTCCATGTCAGTTCTCCTGCCCGAAGCTGGCCTTGCGCGCCAGCCATACCAGGGCTTGTTCCAGCAACAAGCCCACCAGCCCCACCACGAAGATGGCGATCAGGATGTGCTCCACGTTCAGGTTGTTCCATTCGTCCCACACCCAGAAGCCCAGCCCCACGCCGCCGGTGAGCATTTCGGCGGCCACGATCACCAGCCAGGCCGTGCCCACCGCCAGCCGCACCCCGGTCAGCATGTGCGGTAGCGTGGCCGGCAGCAGGATGACGCTGAACACCTTCCACTCCGACAGCCGCAGCACGCGCGCCACGTTCAGGTAGTCCTGCGGTACGGCGCGCACGCCGGCGGCGGTGTTGAGGATCATCGGCCAGATGCTGGAGATGAAGATCACCCAGATCGATGCCGGGCTGGCGGCCTTGAACACCAGCAGGCCGATCGGCAGCCAGGCCAGCGGGCTGACCGGGCGCAGCAGGCTGATCACCGGCGCCGTCATGCGCGCCAGAAAATCGAAGCGGCCGATCATGAAGCCCAGCGGAATGCCCACCAGCGCCGCCATGCCGAAACCGGCGCCGACACGGCCCAGCGACATCAGGATGTTCCAGCCTATGCCCTGGTCGTTGGGGCCGTTCTGGTAGAACGGGTCGGCAAACAGTTCGCGTGCCGAGGCCCAGGTGCTGACCGGGCCGGGCAGGCTGCCCTTGCTCAGTTGCGACACCAGCGTCCACAGCAACAGAAAGGCCAGCAGGCCCAGCAAGGGCGGCACCACGGCGCGCAGCAGCGGCACCAGCGGTGCCACCAGCGGGGTGGCGGCCAGGCGGGCTACCGGCGACGCCGGCTTGCGGCGGCGCGGCAATGCCAGGTTGGCCGCAACGGGTTTGGCAACGGTCATGTCACACCTCCTCAGGCCTTGATCTTGAAGCTGGCGGCGTAGGCCGCCGGATTCTTGCCGTCCCACACCACGCCGTCGATCAGCTTGCTGCTGCGCATGTCACTGGCCGGCACCGGCACGCGGGCCATGGTGGCGGCGTCCTTGTAGACCGCAATCTGGTTGATCTGCCTGGCCACCGCCAGGTAGTCGGGGTCGGCTTTCAGCAGGCCCCAGCGCTTGTGCTGGGTCAGGAACCACATGCCGTCGGACAGGTAGGGGAAGTTGACCTTGCCGCCGTCGAAAAACTTCATCAGCTTGGGGTCTTGCCATTTCTTGCCCAGGCCATCTTCGTAGGCGCCCAGGAAGCGGCCTTCGATCACCGGCTCCGGCGCGTTGACATAGGCCTTGTCGGAAATCAGCTTGGCTACTGCAGCGCGGTTTTTCACGTCGTCGATGTAGCGCGAGGCTTCCAGCAGCGCTGCCACGAGCGCGCGGGCGGTATTGGGGTTCTGTTTCACCCAGTCGCCGGTGGTGCCCAGCACTTTTTCAGGGTGATCGGGCCAGATCTGCTGCGTGGTGGCCACGCTGAAGCCGATGCCGTCGGCGATGGCGCGGGCGTTCCACGGCTCGCCCACGCAGTAGCCGTCCATATTGTCTACGCGCATATTGGCCACCATCTGCGGCGGCGGCACCACGATGGTTTTCACGTCGGTCAGCGGGTTGACGCCGTGCGCGGCCAACCAGTAATACAGCCACATGGCGTGGGTACCGGTGGGGAAGGTCTGGGCGAAGGTGTACTCGCGCGGCTCGGCCTTGATCAGTTTGGCCAGCGCCGGGCCGGTGGTGGCGCCCTTCTCTTTCAGCTGGTTGGAAAGCGTGATGCCCTGGCCGTTCTGGTTCAGCGTCATCAGCACCGCCATGTCTTTCTTGGGGCCGCCCACGCCCAGGTGCACGCCGTAGATCATGCCGTACAGCGCGTGCGAGGCGTCGAGCTCGCCGTTGACCAGCTTGTCGCGTACTGCCGCCCAGCTGGCTTCCTTGGACGGCACGATGGTGATGCCGTATTTCTTGTCGAAGCCCATCTTCGAGGCCACGATCACCGAAGCACAGTCGGTCAGCGGGATGAACCCCACCTTGACTTCGGTTTTTTCCGGTTTGCCCACAGGGGCAGCCAGCGCTTGCAGGGCAAAGCCGGCGGGCAAGGCGGTAGAGGCCATCAGTGACAAGGCTCCCTTGAGAAAGTCGCGGCGGGCGGCCGCCAGGGTTTGGGTATCGGGTTGCTGACGCGTTTTCATGTTTGCTCCTAAGCGGTAGCCACAAAAGAAAAGCGTCCGTCGCCCTCTCGTCAGAAAGGGCAACGGACGCCGTTGTCCGTACTCCCAGGCTTGCGCCGCCGTTGGCACCTTCCTGTTGAATGTGTTGGCGCTACCTTGCGCCTGCTGTCACGTCAGCAAGTGCCGTGCCAGCCTTGAAACCGTGTTTTGCTGCCTGCCGGCGTAGTTTGTGCACCGCAATAGCGCGGCCACGCACCAGCGCAGCTCAGCCTTGCAGCCATTCGGCCAGGCTGATGATCTCCTGCGCCACGTCGGCCAGCCGCTTTTGCTGCTGCATCGCGCGTTCGCGCAGCTGCTTGTAGGCAGTCTGCTCGTCCAGGCCTTTCATCTGCATCAGCAGGCCCTTGGCTTTTTCGATCACCTTGCGCTCGGCCAGCTGCTGCTGCGCGCTGGCCAGCTCGCTACGCCGTGTCTGCTCCAGCTGGTGACGCTCGATGGCCACCTCCAGCAAGGGCTGGATGCGTGCCGCTTCCACGCTGCCCACCACGTAGGCGGCCACGCCGGCCGACAGCGCAGCGCGGATGGTGTCGCGGCGGCTGTCGTCGGTGAACATCACCACCGGCTGGCCGTGGCGGGCGCCCATCACGCACACCTGCTCCAGCATGTCGCGCGACGGCGCGTCGCTGTCGATCAGCACTACGTCGGGCCGGGCGGCAGCCAGCATGTCGGCCAGCTGCAGGTTGGCCGCCACCTCGGCCACCACGCGCACGCCTGCTGCCGCCAGCGCTTCCTTCAGCGCGGCGGCCTTGCCGGAGCCATCGTTGACCAGCATGACGCTTAACATGGGTAACCTGTCCTTCGGGTGGATTGGCCACACACGCAGCAAGGTTTGTGCCATGCCACTGACAGCACGCTGGCAGCAGCGCCGCGTTACACTGGCGGCATGAACGCTACCGCCAACCTCGGCCCGGCCTCGTGGCGGCTGTTGCAGGCCGCCGGCATTGCCGACCTTGCCGCCTTGCGCCAGCTGGGCGCCGTTGCTGCTTACCTGCAAGTGAAGCGCAGCGGGCAACACGCCAGCCTGAACCTGCTATGGGCGCTGGAAGGCGCGCTGAGCGGCCGCCACTGGCAGCAGGTAGCGCGCGACGACCGCCTGCGCTTGCTGCTGGCACTGGAAGACCTGGAGAAAATGCATGACTGAACTGACACGCTGCGGCTGGTGCGGCGACGACCCGCTATACATGGCCTACCACGACCACGAATGGGGTAAGCCGGTACACGACGACCACAAGCTGTTCGAGATGCTGATACTGGAAGGCGCGCAGGCCGGGCTGTCGTGGATCACCATCCTGCGCAAGCGCGAGCATTACCGCCGCGTGTTCCATGACTTCGACCCGGTGAAGGTGGCGGCGATGACCGACACCGACGTCGAGCGCCTGTTGCAGGACCCGGGCATCGTGCGCAACCGACTGAAAGTGAACAGCGCCATCCGCAACGCACGGGTGTTTCTGGCCATGCAGCGCGAGCACGGCAGCTTTGCCGCCTGGCTGTGGGCGCAGGTGGACGGCCAGCCGGTACAGAACCACTGGGCCACACTGAAAGACTGCCCGGCCAGCACGCCGCTATCGGACAGCATCAGCAAGGCATTGAAAAAAGCCGGCATGAATTTTGTCGGCAGCACCGTGATCTACGCTTTCCTGCAGGCTACCGGCGTGGTGAACGACCACCTGCTCAGCTGCCCCGAACACCCGGCCAACCGCCGCTAGGGCAGCCCCCAAGCGGCACCGTGCATGCGCCAGCCCTAATGCCAGGGGTTGGCCGCCAGTAGCGCCGCGTAGCTGCCGTCGCGCTGGATGCGCTCGATCGCCTGTTCCAGTTCCGCCAACTGCAACGGCGCCTGCGGCGACAAGGCACAGCGCGCCTGCACCCGCTGTATCACCTGTGGCGGGTTCAGCGGCAGGCGCGGAAAGTCGTGCTGCAGGTAGTAGCGCAACGCCGCCTCGCCCACCACCGCGTAATCGTAACGACCGGCCAGCAGCCGCTGCAGGCTGGTCTTCACCGACGTACTGTCGCTGCGTACGAAGTGGCGGCCCAGTTGCTGCTCCAGCAACGGGTAACGATAGCCGCTGAGCGTGCCCACCGGCTTGCCGGCCAGTTGGCGGAGCTGCGCTGGCGCCCGGGTTCGCGTGGTGCTCACCAGCAGATCGCTGACATCGATAAAGCCCTGGCTCCAGCGAAACGGCCCCGGCAACCAGTCCGGCATATAGCCGCACAGCAGGTCGCCTTCGCCACTTTCCAACGCGGTGGCCAGCCGCTTGCGCGGCAGCGACAGCAGTACCGGCGCGTAGCCCAGCCGGTCCGCCAGCAAACGGCCCAGCGCTGGCTGGAAGCCTTCCCCTTGCGGCGTCTGCCCCTCCGCTGCCGGCTTTTCGCGCAGCAGGATGCGCAGCGGCGGCGGCGCTTCCACCGCCTGTGCAGCTGGCAGACAAACCGCCAGCAAACCGGCCAGCAAGATGATGCACCGCCAAAGCGGCCTTGGCTTGTTCATGATCTGCCCCCCGTTCACGACATGCTGTAGCCGGTATACCCCCGCCGGCCACGCGTCCGCCAGATGGCGCGCCGCTTTCGATAATACTAGTCCACCAGTGGCTGACAGCTGTGCCAGTGCAGCATGTCATGCTCAAACCCGCTGGCACGCGCCATGCCGGCGGCACTGCCGGCATGTTTCAATACCGATACAAAGCCGACGTAAACGCCATAAACCGGCCATGCACACTGGCGCCTTCGTCGCGCGCAGGGCTTCCCCCTGCCGCACGCCAAGGAGCACTGCATGACCATACCCGCCTGCTACCGGCTGTTGCCGCTACTGGCTGCACTCACCCTGCTGGGCGGCTGCGCCACGGTTGGCCCGGCCTATACCGCCCCAACCCCGCCGCTGGCCAGCCAGTGGCAAGCACCGCAAGCCCACGACGGCAAGCTGGCCAGCCTGCTGGACTGGTGGCAGCAACTGGACGACCCGGTACTGCACCGCCTGCTGACCGTCACCGAACAACAGCATCCGTCGCTGCAGAGCGCGTTGGCCGCCATCGACAGCGCCCGTGCCGACGTCGACAGTGCGGCGCTGGCCGGCGTGCCGACGGCCAGCCTTAGTGCCAGTGCTACCCGCCAGCGCGGCAGCGGCACTACCCGCAGCAGCGCGCTGGACGCCAGCTGGGAAATCGACCTGTGGGGCAAGCTGCAGCGCAACCGCGAAGCGGCCAGCGCCCGCCTGCAAGCCAGCGAGGCCGATTGGCACGACGCCCGCGCCAGCCTGGCGGCCGAGCTGGCCAACTACTACGTGAACTACCGTGCCAGCCAGCTACTGGCGGAACTGGCCCAGCTGGCGCGGCAGTCGCAACAGGCCAGCACCGAGGCGACCCGCGGACTGGTAAGCGCCGGCTTTACCTCGGCGGTAGACGGTGCCGATGCCGAAGCCGCGCTGGCCAGCGCCGACAACACCCTGCTGGCGCAGCAAGCCGAGACCGAGGTGTACCTGAAAGCGCTGGTCGCCATCAGCGGCATGCCGGAAGCCGAACTGCGCGCGCTGCTGGCCAGCGAACCGGCACGGCTACCCGCTGCGGCCAACCTGCAGGTAGACAGCGTGCCGACCGACCTGCTGCGCCAGCGCCCCGACCTGCAAGCCGCCGAGCGCCAGTTGGCCGCCGCCAGCGCCGACATCGGCGTGGCCGAGGCCGCCCGCTACCCGCAGCTCAGCCTCAGCGGCACGCTCAGCGTCAGCCGCAGCCAGGGCAAGCAACACAGCAGCTGGCAGATGGGCCCCGGCCTTAGCCTGCCCCTGTTCGATGGTGGCAGCAGTCAGGCCGCCGTCACCCAGGCACAGGCCAGTTACCGCCAGGCGCTGGCCAGCTACCAGAGCAGCGTCCGCAGCGCGGTACAAGAAGTAGAACAAGCACTGGTACGCGTAGACAGCAGCCGGCAGCGTGAAAGTGCGCTGGCCGCCCGCTATCGCCTGGCCAGCGGCCAGCTGACGGCCGTCAACCGCCAGTGGCAAGCCGGCAGCGCCAGCGTGCTGGAGCTGGGCAGCGCCCTGCGCAGCAGCATCAGCAGCCAGCAAGACCTGATTACCCTCCAGCGCGACCGCCTGCTGTATACCCTGGCCTTGTACAAGGCGCTGGGCGGCGGCTGGACCACCCCAAGTGAAAGCCAAGCCTCATGAAAAAGCAGCATCTCGCCCTCGCCGGTCTGGTCGGCGCCGCCCTGCTCCTGCCCGTCGCCCTGTGGCAAACCCCGGCGCGTGCCGCCCAGGCTACGCCGGCACGCGCCAGCGCGCTGGCGGTAGAAACCATCCGCATCCAGCCGCGCATCTGGCCGCAGACGCTGGCCCTCAGCGGCGGCATCCATGCCTGGCAGGAAGCCAGCATCAGCGCCGAAACCGGCGGCCTGCGCATTACCGCGCTGCACGCCGACGTCGGTACCGTGGTACGGAAAGGCCAGGTGCTGGCCGAGCTGTTTGCCGACAGCATCCAGACCGACATCCGCCAGAACGAAGCCGGGCTGAAGCAGGCCCGCGTGGCGCTGGGCGCCGCCCGCAGCGACCTTGACCGCGCCCGCGCGGTGGCCGATAGCGGCGCGCTGTCGGCGCAGAAGATCGAACAGTACGCGCAGGCACTGCAAACCGCCGAGGCCGACGTTGCCGCCGCCAAGGCCAAGCTGGCCGCCAGCCGCATCACGCTGGGCCACACCCGCATTACTGCCAGCGACGATGGCGTCATCACCAAGCGCAGCGCGCAGCTGGGCCAGGTGGTGGCCAGCGGTACCGAGCTGTTTACATTGCAGCGGCAGCAACGGCTGGAATGGCGCGCCGAAGTGGACGCCAGCCAGCTGTCCAGCATCAAGCCGGGCATGCAGGCCACGCTGCAGCTGCCCGATGGCAAAACCGCCAGCGGCCGCGTGCGTCAGTTGGCACCGGCGCTGGACAGCAGCAACCGTCTGGCGCTGGCCTATATCGACCTGGCCGGTAACAGCAGCGCCCGCGCCGGCATGTACGCCAGCGGCCAGCTGAACCTGGGCCAGCAACTGGCCTACACCGTACCGGCCAGTGCCGTCACCGTGCGCGACGGGCGCCAGTATGTATTCGAACTGCAAGCCGGCAACCTGGTGCGCCAGCGCGAGGTAAAGGTTGGCCGCAGGCAAGGCAACGAGGTGGAGCTACTGGGCAAAACCGACCGCAACGTGGCGCTGGTAAAAAGCGGCGGCGGCTTCCTGAATGACGGCGACAGCGTGCGTGTCAGCCAGGGCGGAGCGGCGCGATGAATTTTTCTGCCTGGTCGATCCGCAACCCGGTACCGGCCATCCTGCTGTTCGTGCTGCTGAGTCTGGCAGGCCTGTGGGGCCTGCGCGCGCTGGGCATCCAGAACTTCCCCGACATGGACTTCCCCACCGTCACGGTCAGCGCCAGCCTGGAAGGCGCGGCGCCCAGCCAGCTGGAAACCGAAGTCGCCCGCCCGCTGGAAAACCAGATCGCCACCCTGGGCGACGTACAGCACATCACCACCACCATCACCGACGGCGCTGTCAGCGTGAGCGTGGAGTTCCCGCTGGAAAAAAACAGCGAAGAAGCGCTGAACCAGGTGCGCAACGCAGTAGACAGCGTGAAGGCCAAGCTGCCGGCCGCCATGCAGACGCCCACCGTCAGCAAGGTAAACACCAGCGGCCAGGCGCTGATTACCTACAGCGTGCAGGCGGCCAACCTTAGCGAAGCCGAGCTGAGCTGGTTTATCGACAACGACGTCAACAAGGCGCTGCTGGCCACCCGTGGCGTGGGCAAGGTGGCCCGTGTCGGCGGTGTGGACCGCGAGATCCTGGTGGCGCTGGACCCGCTGCGGTTGAACGCGCTGGGCGTCAGCGTGGCCACCGTGGCCAGCCAGCTGGGCAATGTGCAGCAAGATAGCGCCGGCGGCCAGGGCCGCGTATCCGGCGGCCAGCAAACGCTGCGCACGCTGGGCGCCGCCGGCGATGTGGCCACGCTGGCGGCATTGCCGATTCCGCTGGGCGACGGTCGCCACGTGCGGCTGGACCAGATGGCCACCGTCAGCGACACCCAGGCCGAGCGCAGCACCTATGCCCGCATGGACGGCAAGCCGGTGATCGGCTTCCAGGTCACCCGCAACAAGGGCGAATCGGAAGTGGCGGTGGTGGAACGCACCCGCCAGACCGTGGCCCAGCTGCAGGCTGCCCACCCGCAGATCCGCATCACCGAGGCCTCCAACACCGTGGCCTCGATCGAGGACAACTACCAAGGCTCGATGCACCTGCTGCTGGAAGGCGCCATCCTGGCCGTGCTGGTGGTGTGGTGGTTCCTGCGCGACGGCCGCGCCACCTTCGTGTCGGCCACCGCGCTGCCGCTATCGATCCTGCCCACCTTCGCGCTGATGTATTACTGGTCGTTCAGCCTCAACACCCTCACCCTGCTGGCGCTGGCGCTGGTGATCGGCATCCTGGTGGACGACGCCATCGTGGAAGTGGAAAACATCGTGCGCCACCTGCGCATGGGCAAGTCGCCACGCCAGGCGGCGCTGGAAGCGGCCGACGAAATCGGCCTGGCGGTGATCGCCACCACCTTTACGCTGGTGGCGGTGTTCCTGCCTACCGCCTTCATGAGCGGCATTACCGGCCGCTTCTTCCGCCAGTTCGGCCTCACCGCCGCTGCGGCGGTACTGGCCTCGCTGCTGGTGGCCCGGCTGCTGACGCCGATGATGGCGGCCAGCATGCTGAAGGCGCACCCGGTACAGCAGCAAGACAGCAAGCTGATGCAACGCTACCTGGTCTGGGCCGGCTGGTGCATGGCGCACCGCAAGACCACGCTGGCCGCCGCCGGGCTGTTCTTTGTGGCCTCGCTGGCGCTGGTGCCGTTGTTGCCCACCGGCTTTGTACCGGCGGCCGACGTTGGCCGCACCAGCATCAGCGTGGAGCTGCCGGCCGGCAGCACGCTGGACGACACCCGCCGCGTGGTAGCCGCCACCGAGCAGCGCGTGCAGAAGGTAGCCCACGTGCGCCACGTGTTCAGCTCGGTGGGTACCGCCAGTACCGGCGGCGGCCCCAGCGCCAGCAGTAGCAACAGCAACAACAGCGCCACGCTCACCATCACGCTGGCGCCGCGCAGCGAACGCAGCGTCAGCCAGGCCGTCATCGAAGACGCGCTGCGCGACGCCGTGCGCGACGTGCCCGGTGCGCGGCTGGCCGTGGGTGGCCAGAACACCGGCGAAAAGCTGCAGCTGACGCTGACCGGCGAAGACAGCAACACGCTGCTAGCCACCACCCGCCAGCTGGAGCGCGAACTGCGCAGCCTGCCCGGCATCGGCAACGTGAAGTCGGACGCCAGCCTGCAGCAGCAAGAGCTGCAGATCACCCCGGACGCCGCCCGCGCCGCCGAGCTGGGCGTCACCAGCAGCGCGCTGGCCGACACCGTGCGGCTGGCCACCTACGGCGACTTCTCCACCAGCCTGGCCAAGCTGTCGCTGCCACAACGGCAGCTGGACATCCGCGTGCGGCTGGACGATAGCGTGCGCGGCAACCTGGCTGCGCTGGGCCAGCTGCGGGTGCCGGCCACCAGCGGCAGCGTGCCGCTGCAAAGCGTGGCTGCGCTGAACGTGGGCAGCGGCCCCAGCCAGATCAACCGCCGCGACCGCCAGCGCCAGGTCACGCTGGATGTCGAGCTGGGCCAACGCAGCATGGGCGAAGTGCAGCAGCAAGCCAACGCGCTGCCGACGCTGCGCCAGCTGCCGGCCGGTGTCAGCCTGCAACCGTCCGGCGACGCCGAGCGCATGGGCGAGCTGTTCGGCAACTTCGGCATGGCGATGGCGGTAGGCGTGCTGTGCATCTACGTGGTGCTGGTGCTGCTGTTCCACGACTTCCTGCAGCCGCTGACCATCCTGATGGCGCTGCCGCTGAGCGTGGGCGGGGCGTTTCTGGCGCTGCTGCTCACCGGCAACAGCTTTTCCATGCCGTCCATCATCGGCTTGCTGATGCTGATGGGCGTGGTCACCAAAAACGCCATCCTGCTGGTGGAGTACGCGGTGAAGGCGTGGCGCGAACAGGGGCTGACAAGGTTGGCCGCCATGCTGGACGCCTGCCACAAGCGCGCCCAGCCCATCCTGATGACCACGGTGGCGATGGGCGCCGGCATGCTGCCGATTGCGCTGGGCCTGAGCGCCGACCCCAGCTTCCGTGCGCCGATGGCGATTGCGGTGATCGGCGGCCTGCTGACCTCTACCCTGCTCAGCCTGCTGGTGGTGCCGGTGGTGTATACGGTGGTGGACGACGTGCAGCAGTGGCTGCGGCGCTGGCTGCCGCAGCACCAGCAACACGCAGACACGACACCCTGACCCGGCGGTCAGGCATGTGTAAAAAAGGCGCTAGCAGCCCTGTGCCGCTAACGCCTTTTTGCTGTGCAGCAGAACAGTAACTGCGGGCACAGCAGCTGCGCCCTCAGGCCAGTTCCAGCAGGTGCACGTCCAGCGCCGGGTTGTCTTCGGCGATTTCCTGGCCAAACTCCATGATGGTGTCGTCGTCCGGGTCGCTGTGCCAGTTAACGGTGACGTAGTTGCCGGCCACTGCCGCGTCGTTCAGGCGCTCGAACACGGCCAGGATGGCCTTAGTGCTGGCGCTGTTGAAGTAGGCCAGCTGGACGTCCACGGTAATGCGCACGTGGTCCAGCGGCGCCAGGTAGGCGTCCAGCGCGGCCATGATGGGGGCGAAAAACACACTGGCGTTTTCCGGGTAGCTCTCGCCACGCAGGCTCAGCTGGTGGCGGGCGAAGTCGAAGTCCACTTGCGGGCTGTAGCTGGTGGCGGGGATATGGAGGTTTTGCATATCAGATCGAGGCTTTCAGATAGAACATGGTGATGGGGCTGAGCGGGCCGTCTTCGTCGATGAAGTCGAACTCCACCGGCTCGGTAGCGTCGCGCGCCACGGTAAGGAAACCCAGGCCGGCGCCCTTGCTTTCGGCGTCGTTGTCGCTGCGCAGCTTCTGCTTGTACAGCTGCTTGATGTCGTCGTTGCTCATGCCCAGCAGCGGCATCAGCTTGTCGCGGATGCGGCCAACCTGCTCGCGCGCTACCGGGTTGGCACAGACCACGTAGTAGTGCCCATCCTGCTCGCCCACCCACAGCGCGCCACGGCGGATTTCCTGGTCGCTGCTGTCGCCGGCGGTGACGTGGTCGGCCGAGTAATGCACCACGTTCTGCGCCATCTCGATGAACACCGAGAACAGGCGGCGACGCTGCACATTGCTGGCGTCGGTCTGGTTCAGGCGCTGGCGCAAGGCGTCGCCCATGGCGCTGACGATGGCTTGCGAGAAGTAGCCGGTGTAGTAGAAGACCACGCGCTGCTGGCGCGCCAGGTCCTGGAAGCGGTAGAAGTGGTCCAGGCTCATGGACGGGTTTCCTTCAGGTGTACGCCGAACAGGCTGACATCGTCGCGGCGGCTGTTTTCGCCCTGCCAGTGGTGGAACGCGTCCAGCAGCGCCTGCTGCTGCTGTGCCATCGGCAGGTGGGCGTGTTTGAGAATCTGTTCCTTGAAGCGCTTTTTGCCAAAGCAGATGCGCTTGGCACCGCCGATCTGGTCGATGATGCCGTCGGTGCTGATGTACAGGCGGCTGCCGGGCTTCAGCTTCAGCGTGCGGTTGTCCCACTGGTAGTCCAGCGGCGTGCTGACATAGCCGACGCCTTTCTTGTTGCCGTCCACCACGTCCACCTCGTCGCCCTTGGGCGGCAGCACGAAAATGGGGGTTTTGGCGCCGGCAAAGGTCAGCGTGTGGCTGGCGTAGTCGTACCAGCAGAAGGCGCAGTCCATGCCGTCGTCGCTGCGCACTTCCACATGCAGCTCGGGGTGGCGCTCGTGGTCGGCCAGCTGGCCCAGCGATTCCTTCACCTGGCGGTTGATCGCCCCCAGCAGCGCCGCCGGGTCGTGCAGGTCGTGGCTGCCCAGCACCTGCTTCAGTGCCGAAGCCATGATCAGCGTCATGAACGCGCCCGGCACGCCGTGGCCGGTGCAGTCGATGACGGCCACGAAAAAGCCGTCGTCGCGCTTCACGAAGTAGTAGTAGTCGCCGCCCACCACGTCGCGCGGCTCCCACACCATGAAGTAGTCTTGCAGGCAGGCCGCCATGTCGCGGCGCGAGCTCTGTAGGAAGGACTGCTGGATTACCGAGGCATAATGGATGCTGTCCATCATCTGGCGGTGCTTTTCGGCCTGCTGGTCGGCCAGCGCCTGCATCAGCGACACGCCCTGGCCCACGCCGGCGTAGGCACCGTCTACCGTGATCAGAAAGCCGTCCGACAGCACCTTGTCGCCGCGCTGCAGCGCCATGAACGACAGCTCGGTCAGCGGCAGGTGGTAGTCCACCACCAGCGGGTTGGTGTCCATGAACGCGGTGCACGGCTTGCGGCCGAAAATCTCGCGGTGGAACGGCCGCGCCAGCATGCTCATGAAATGGTTGCGGTTGATGATGCCCAGCGGCTGGCCATCGCGCACCACCGGCAGGTTGGCCAGCCCTTCGTGGCTGGTAAACACTTCCAGCACCTGGTAGTTGGTACTGTCCGGCAGCACCACCGGCGGGTTGTCCAGCAGGTGGCCGGCAACCTGGGTAACGGCAGACAGGGTAAAGTTGTCGCGCTGCATGATCTGTCCTGCGGCTTGAAAGAATGCGCGCAGTGTAGGCAGCCGTCGTGACGCAACCGTGACAAGACTTTGACGCTATCGTTAAACAAAGCCTCCAAAAGAAGGTGTTATATTAAATCAAACGATTTATGACAAAAACAAGCCTCTGCCTGCTGGCCGCCACCTGGCTGGCCGCGCAAACCACGCTGGCGGCCAACTGTGACGGCCTGCCGGCGCTGGCTGCCCCCGCCGCCGCCGGCCTGTGCGCCGGCGTGGTGGCCAGCGGGCTGACGCTGCCGCGCGGCATCGCCCTGCTGCCGGACGGCAGCGTGTTGCTGACCGAGATGGTGCGCTGGGACGCCCCGGCTGGCCGCCTGCTGCGCTTCACCCGCAGCGGCAAAACATGGCAGAAGACGGTACTGGCGCGCCAGCTGGACCGCCCGCACAGCGTGGCGGTGCTGCCGGATGGCCGCATCCTGCTAGGCGAGGTTGGCCGCATCAGCCTGCTGGATGCTTCCAGGCCGGCGCAGCGCCAAACGGTCGCCAGCCTGCCCTTGCGCCAGCGCCACCCGCTCACCAGCTTTACGCTGGCGGGCGACACCTTGTACGTGAACATCGGCAGCAGCTCGGACAACTGCGAAGCGCAGCGCGGCCAGACGCTGTGCAGCGAAGCAGAAGGCGGCAACCCGGCCGGCAGCGTTCGCCGCTACCGTGTGCTGGCCGACGGCCGCCTGCAAAACCTGGGCGTACTGGCGCGTGGCCTGCGCAACAGCATGGCCATCGCCGTCCACCCCGGCGGCAGCGTGCTGCAGGCCGAAAACAGCCGCGACGCGCAGCATCTGGCCGCCGGCCTGCCCAACGACAATAACCTGCCGCACGACGAGCTGAACCTGCTGCAAGCCGGCGGCCACTACGGCTGGCCGTATTGCTACGACGCGCAGCGCAACGCACCGGAGTTTCCGCGTTACGCCTGCCGCACTACCCGCGCCCCCGCCATGCTGCTGCCGGCGCACAGCGCGCCACTGGGCATGACGTGGTGGCTAGGGCCGCAGGCGCCGGCGCCCTGGCGCGGCCAACTGGTGGTAGGCCTGCACGGCTACCGCCAGCACGGGCAGCGCCTGGTGGCCTACGCCACCGATGGCAAAGGTCTGCCCCAGGGCCGGCCACACACGCTACTGGGGCCGTGGCGCGGCAAGGGCGGGCCGGCCGGGCCGGTGGAAATTGCCCAGGCTGCCGACGGTGCGCTGTGGTTTGCCGACGACCGCAACGGCCAGCTGTTACGGCTGGCAAGCCACTCAGCACGCTGACATCGCACCGGCAAGGTTGGCCGCAAGGCCGCTAGCTGCTACACTCCGCGCCTTGCCAACGCAACCTAACGCCAAGTCATTGTGAACAAAGCCAAATTCAGCACCCTGCAACTGCCGCCGGAAGTCCTGTCCAACCTCGATAGCCTGGGCTACACCAGCATGACCGCCATCCAGGCGGAAAGCCTGCCCGCCATCCTGGACGGCCGCGACGTGATCGCCCAGGCCAAGACCGGCAGCGGCAAGACCGCCGCCTTCGGTCTGGGCCTGCTGACCAACATCAACCCGCGCTGGTTTGCCATCCAGGCACTGGTGCTGTGCCCCACCCGCGAGCTGGCCGACCAGGTGGCGCAGGAAATCCGCCGTCTGGCGCGCTGTATCGACAACATCAAGGTCATCACCCTGTGCGGCGGCACGCCGATGGCGCCGCAACGCGCGTCGCTGGAACACGGCGCCCACATCGTGGTGGGTACCCCGGGCCGCCTCCAAGACCACCTGTCGCGTGGCACGCTGGAGCTGGCCGGCGTGAAAACGCTGGTGCTCGACGAAGCCGACCGCATGGTGGACATGGGCTTCATCGAAGAGATCGTCGGCATCGTGCGCGCCTGCCCGCGCAACCGCCAGACGCTGATGTTCAGCGCCACCTACCCGGACAACATCCGCAAGCTGGCCGAGCAGTTCATGAAGCAGCCGCACATGGTGAAAGTGGAAGCGCTGCACGACGCCGGCCAGATCGAACAATGGTGGTACGAGATCGACCCGGACGACCGCCTGGACGTGGTCGCCCGCGTGCTGCACAGCGTGCGGCCAACCTCTGTCCTGGCGTTCTGCAACACCAAGCAGCGCTGCAAGGAGCTAGTAGCCGAACTGCAGCAGGCCGGCTTTAGCGCCGAAGCGCTGTACGGCGAGCTGGAACAGCGCGACCGCGACCAGATCCTGGCCCGCTTTGCCGGCAAGACCATCACTGTGCTGGTCGCCACCGACGTGGCCGCCCGCGGCCTGGACATCAAGGACCTGGACCTGGTGATCAACGTGGACGTGGCGCACGACCCGGAAGTGCACATTCACCGTATCGGCCGTACCGGCCGTGGCGACAAGCACGGCCTGGCGCTGACGCTGGTGAGCCCCAGCGACGCCCGCCGCGCCGCCAGCATCGAGGAATACCAGAAAGCCGAACTGGCCTGGGAAGACCTGGCCGACCTGAAACCGGCGCCAGGCGGCCCGCTGCTGCCGCCGATGGTGATGCTGGAGATTGCCGGCGGCAAACGCGACAAGCTGCGCCCGGGCGACATCCTGGGCGCCCTCACCGGCGAAGGCGGTATCCAGGGCACGCAAGTGGGCAAGATCACCGTGTTCGAGTTCAACACCTTCGTGGCACTGGACCGCCACATCGCGCAACAGGCCTTCGACCGCCTGAGCGTGGGCAAGATCAAGGCCAAGAGCTACAAGATGCGGTTTGTGGCATAAGCCGCCCGCAACGTTCGGGCCGCATGAAAAAAGCCAGACAGTGTGCACTGTCTGGCTTTTTCACGCCCTGCCGGGGCATCAAGTACCGATGTAGCGATCCGGCCGGTGGTTCATGGCGATGATCATGTTCAGCGCGGCAGCGCCCAGGATGGAACCCAGCAAGGCCGGCACGCTCACCAGGAACAGCGACGCCAGCAGGATGACCAAGTCCAGCCCCAGCTGCAGCTTGCCAGCGCGAATGCCGTAGCGGTCCTGCACAAACAGCGCCAGGATGTTGACACCGCCCAGGCTGGCCTTGTGCCGGAACAGCGCGATGAAGCCCATGCCCATCATCAGGCCGCCGATCAGGCCGCTGTAGAACGGGTTCAAGCCATCAAAATGGGCAAACTGCGCGTGCAGCCCGGTAAACAGCGACAGCAGCGTTACCGCAGCAAAAGTCTTTAAGGTAAACACCCAGCCCATGCGCTTCACCGCCAGCCAGTAAAACGGCAGGTTGATCAGCGAAAAGGCCACGCCGAAAGGCACGCCGGTCTGGTAATGCACCAGGAAGGCCAGCCCCGCCGTGCTGCCGGTGAGCAGGCCGGCACTCTTGAACATGGCCACGCCGAAGGAAATCAGCAGCGTGCCTACCAGAATGGCCAGCGCGTCTTCCAGCCAGCTATGGCCCAGCGCGTCGTCAGCCGCCGGTGGCGGCAAAGCAGAAGCAGTAGCGGTCATATCGGAATCTCTATTGCGATGCAACAATTTCATCATTTTACCAATACTGCCAACATTCACAATTAACAAGCATCAAGTAGTTGCATATCCACAATAAAAAGCAATTTACAACCCACAAAGCCAAGCAAACGACCCATGGCACACCCCTACCCCATGACAAGCAGGCAGTACCGCAATTTTTGACCCTGCCGCGTCAGGACTGGGCTATGTAACGATCCGGCCGGTGGTAAAAACCGATCACCAGGCTCATGGCGGCAGCACCGATCAGCGAGCCCAGCAATTGCGGCCAACCCGCCACCAACAGCGCGCCCGCCATCACCAGCAAATCGAAACCGAACTGCAACTTACCGGCACGCATGCCGTAGCGCTGTTGCACGTACAGCGCCAGGATATTGACCCCGCCCACGCTGGCCTTGTGGCGGAACAAGGCAATCAGGCCCATGCCGATCAGCAGGCCGCCCAGCAAGCCGGTGTAGTAAGGGTTGAGATTGCCCGCAAACGGAAACAGCGTGCGGTGCAGGCTGGAAAACAACGACACCAGGCCCACGGCCACTAAAGGTGCGCAGCGTGAAAGCACGCCCCATCTGGCGCAGCGCCAGCCAGTAAAACGGCAGGTTGATGATGAAGAACAGCCAGCCGAAGGAGGCGCCGCTGTAGTAGTGCAGCAGGAAGGCGATACCGGCGGTGCCGCCGGTAAGCAGGCCGGCCTGCGCGAACATGGCCATGCCGAGGCCGATGAAGGAGGTGCCGATCAGGAAGGCCAGCAGGTCTTCCGCCCAGGTGTGTGCCAGCGGATTGTGTCCGCCTTCCAGGCACTTGCTTTCGCTTGTCATGGTTGTACCGCTTGCAGTTATCAGGTCCGCGCCCTGCCCGCCGGGTAAGCAGGCTGACGCTGCACTGCAGCAAGCAACAAGCTTGCCAACTGCGGTACCGGCTGGCAGCGATGGCTATAAGCGGAAACCAGGGCAGATGGCCGCGCCCGGCAGAGCGGCAAGGTTGGCCGCAACACCCGCCAGTGCGCGGCATGATGCAAGCCGACATGTGCCATGGGCTTGCCCCAGCCCTTGTGACGACTTACCCACTCTTGCCCGCACCACACCGACCCGATACCGGCAAACTCCCACTCCCGAAAATATCCTGCAAAAACAAAACCCTTTCTGCATGGCAGACAGGGTCGATTCGGCTAGCCAGCGCGGCGGGTGCCAGCCACAGGCTTAGTGCTGCGGACGCAGCCAGGCGCTGAGAGAGCGGATGTCTTCCGGCGTGGTGCGGCAGCAGCCGCCAATGCAGGCGGCACCAGCGGCACGCCACTGGCGTGCGGCGTCGGCAAAGGCGCCAGGGTCGCTGCTGCCGTGCCAGGTCTTGGTGGTGGCGTCGTAGCTCTCGCCCGAGTTAGGGTAAGTCAGCAGGCGTTTGCCCGAAACCCGTGCTGCCTCGCCCAACAATGGTGCAATGTGGCGCGGCGCAGTGCAGTTGACGCCGACGGCCACGATCTGCGGGAAATCAGCCAGCGCCGCTACTGCGTCGGCCAGCGGTGTACCGTCGCTGAGGCTAGCGCCATCGCGGCAAGAAAAACTTACCCAGGCACGGGCATCGGGAAACTCGTCGCGCAGCAAGGTGGCCAGCGCCAGCGCCTCTTCGGCGCAGGGGAAGGTTTCGCCGGCCAGCAAGTCGGGGCCGGCCGCCAGCAGCGCCGCCAGACGCGGGCGATGGAAGTCCATCAGCTGTTGCACGCTCAGGCCGTAGCCGCCACGGTATTCGGAACCATCAGCCAGCATGGCACCGTAGGGGCCGACCGACGCCGCCACCAGCGGCCGTTTGCGACCGGCCAGGTTGGCCGCATCGGCGCAAAAGGCGTCACGTGCTTCCTGCGCCAGCCGTACCGACTGCTGCATCAGCGCCACCGCCTGCTCGTGGCCGATGCCACGCTTGGCAAAGCCCTCGAAGCTGGCCTGATAGCTGGCCGTGGTGGCCACGTCGGCACCGGCAACGTAGTAGTCGTAGTGCACCTGGCGGATCAGCTCCGGCGCTTCCAGCAGCACGCGGGCCGACCACAACGCGTCGTTGAGGTCGCAGCCGCGACGCTCCAGCTCGGACGCCATCGCGCCATCCAGAATGATCACATCATCAATAGCCACCTGGGCCAACGGGTCTTGCATAGCTGCCTCTACATAAGCCACAAGCCCGGCATGCCGGGCTTGTGCGGGTTGAATCACGGTTTACAGGCGGAACTTGGCTACCAGCGCCTTCAGCTCGTCGCCACGGGACGCCAGCGTATTGATGGTGGCCAGCGCTTCCTGCAGGCTGGTATCGGTCTGCTGTGCCATCACGTTCACGCGCTCGGCGCTGCGGGCCATCTCGTTGGTGGCCACGCCCTGCTCGGCGGTGGACGAGGTGATCTCGCTCATGCGCGAGGAGATTTCCTCGGCATTCTGCTTGATGGCCTCTACCTTGCTGGCCGCTTCACGCGACAGGGTGACGCCGGAGCTCACTTTCTCATTGGTCACGTCGGCGTGGCTGATGGCCTCGCCGGTGCGACGGATCACGGTGTCGATCATCTCGGCAATCTGCACGGTGGCGGTAGCGGTGCGCTCGGCCAGCTTGCGTACCTCGTCGGCTACCACGGCAAAGCCGCGGCCGCTTTCGCCGGCACGGGCCGCTTCAATGGCCGCGTTCAGCGCCAGCAGGTTGGTCTGGTCGGCAATATCGCGGATCACGCCAACAATACCCTTGATCTGCTCGGACTGGCCGGACAGGCTGCCCATCACGCCGTGCAGCGACGATACCGCGTGCAGGATGGACTGCACCTCACGCTCCACTTCGGTCATGGCACGGTAGCTTTCCACCGAGTTGCTGCGCGAACGCGATACCAGTGCCTCGGTCTCGCCCACGTGGTCGGCAATATGGTTGATGCTGACGGTGATTTCCTCGATGGTCGCCGCAGTGGCCGACAGCTCGCTGGACTGTACGCGCGAATCCTGGGCGATCTGCTCGGCCACCCGGTTCAGGTCGGCCGCGTCGGTAGCCAGTGCGGTGGCTTCGTCGCGTACGGTCAGGAACATGTCGCGCAGCTTGGCCACAAACTGGTTAAACGCTTCGGCGATCTGCCCTACCTCATCGCGGTTGCCCACCGGCAGGGTTTTGGTGAGGTCACCCTGGCCGCTGGCCACTTCGGCCATGGCTTTGTGCAGCACATTGAGCGGCGCCAGCATCTTGGCTACACCGGCGTAGGCCAGAATGCCCGCCAGCAACAGGCCGACAACAGCCAGGCCGATCATCACCAGCAGCAGCTGTTTCACCGGTGCCAGTGCCGCGGCTTCCGGCACTACCACGCCAAACAGCCAGCTGGTTTTCGGAACCGGGTACAGTGCCACCAGGCTGGTTGCGCCATCCAGGCTGATTTTCTGGATCTGGCCGTCCTTGCTCAGCGCGCCCAAGTCCAGACCCGGTACCACTTCGGTGACTTTCTTCAGGCCGGAATCCTTCTGCGGGTGGGCAATCACGTCGCCTTCGCCGGTAATCAGGAAGGCATAGCCTTCACCCGGCAGTTTGGCGGCAGTCACTTCTTGCACCACACGCGCCAGGGTAACGTCACCGCCGGCGACAGCAACCAGGTTGCCACCATCCTTGCGCGCCTGGGCAAAGGTGATGATCGGGCGTTTGGTGGCAGCATCGATATACGGCGGCGAGGCGATCGGGCCGGCCGCATCTTTGGCAGCCAGGTACCACGGACGTCCGGTCGGATCGTAGCCCGGCGGTACCGGAGCAGCACCGGTAAACTGGGTCATGGTCTTGTCCGGCTGGCCGACGTACATGTCGTCGAAGCCACCGGCGTCACGGGCCTGGTCCAGCATTGGCTTCAGGTCGCCGGTGCCAAAACGCGGCAGCACCGAACCCACGATTTTCTGGCGGCTATCCACCCATTCGCTGACAAAGCTCACCTTGTTGTCGGCAGACATCTTGATCTCGTTCTGGATTTCCTGCTCCAGCGCGGAGCTCATTTTCCAGTACGCCACGGTACAGAACACCACCGACAAAGCGGTGAGTACCAGCAGCACAAAAACCATCAAGCGCGTGCGTAGTGTCATGATCGGAGCTTCCCCTGTTGTCATTTAGATGTGTTTTTCGGACTGCGCGATGGTACTACCAAGCTCGCAAGCCAGATTCCCCGTACAGCACAAAACAATTTGCATACAAAATACTGTAAAAACAGTACGCAGAAATGCCAGCCTGCGGTTAAAAAGCCATCATTTCATCCTGCCTGTAAGTATTTTTATTAAATTTACCGCCAAATTGATAGCTGTAAACAAGCCATGCATTGAACTAACTATGACTCTATATGTTTGTTAGGCAATCAACGGAGTACATACAAGTTTTTTTGCGTGCAATAATGATGACGATGTCAATCGTTGCACATAATTTAATCAGCTCTGCGCAAACTTCTGTTGCAAGAATGCCATAGCGTGCCGCACCTTGGCCGGCAGCACGTCGCGCCGCGGCGTGACGGCGTACACCGGCAGCGCCGGTGCCTGCCAGTCGGGCAGCACGCGCTGCAAGCGCCCGGCGGCCAGCTCGCCCGCCACTTCCGGTGCCGGCTGCATCGAAATACCCATGCCATCCAGCGCAAACGCCCGTGCCGACAGCATGCTGTTGCTGGCAATGCGGCACTGCAAGCGCAGCACTTCCACGTCGCCCTCTCGCTGCAAGCGCAGCGGCGTCAGGTCATGGTCCTGCTCCAGGCCTATCCAGTCGTGCTGGTACAGCTGGCCCGGCTGCTGCGGCTCGCCACGCGCCGCCAGATACGACGGCGCCGCCACCAGCACGAACGGCCAGTCGGCCAGATGGCGCGCCACCAGCGTGGAATCCGGCTGATTACCGGCACGCAATGCCAGGTCGATGCGGTGTTGCACCAGGTCGATCATCTCGTCCTGGAAAAACAGGCGCAGGCTGAGGCCGGGGTTGGCCGCCAGCAACGGTGCCAGTGCCTGCCCCAGCACCCCGCCGGCAAAACCGCTGGGTGCGGCAATGCGCAGCTCGCCCACCGGTTCGTCGCGCAATGCCGCCATCTGTACGCTGGCTTCACGCGCTGCGGCCAACATGGCAGCGCAACTGCGGTAAAACACGCTACCGGCCTCGGTGAGCGTCAGCTTACGAGTGGTCCGGTGCAGCAGCGCCACCTGGTGTTGCTGCTCCAGCAGCCGCACATGCTGGCTGACCGCCGACGCGGTCATGCCCAGCGCACGCCCGGCCGCGTTCATCGAGCCCTGTTCGATTACGGCGGCAAACACCGCCATGCTGCGTAGCGCTTCCATTATCAACCTCAGCTTAACAATGATTGAATTTTACAGCGGATTATCAGCTACAAGCGGGTGATCTACCATGCAGTCATTCCCCTACCCCACCCGAAAGGACACAGCATGAACATCGCACTCATCGGCGCCAGCGGTTTTGTCGGCCAAGCCCTGCAACAGGAACTGCTGGCCCGCGGCCATCACGTTACCGCCCTGGTCAGCCGCCCGGAACGCGTTGCCGCTGCGGCCAACCTCACCGTCAAGGCCAGCAACGCTTACGACGCCGACGCCATCGCCCGTGACGTGGCCGGCCACGACGTGGTGATCAGCGCCTTCAACCCGGGTTGGGACAAAGCCGACATCCGCACGCTGTTCCTGCAAGGCCACGACGCCATCGTGGCCGGCACCAAAGCCGCCGGCGTGGCGCGCTTCATCGAAGTAGGCGGCGCAGGCAGCCTGTACGTGGCACCGGGCCTGCAGCTGATCGATACCCCGCACTTCCCGGCCGAATACAAGGAAGGCGCCGAGGGCGCACGCCAGGC
Organism: Vogesella urethralis; assembly: GCF_007644045.2. Lineage (GTDB taxonomy): Bacteria > Pseudomonadota > Gammaproteobacteria > Burkholderiales > Chromobacteriaceae > Vogesella > Vogesella urethralis. The sequence goes on along the minus strand of NZ_VMDW02000075.1, from coordinate 97,950 downwards.
GCTGAACAAGCTGCAAGACGAAACCGTGCTGGACTGGGTATTCGTATCGCCGCCAGCCATGCTGGCCCCGGGCGAGCGCAGCGGCCAGTACCGTCTGGGCGCCAACGAACTGCTGATGGACGGCGACGCGCCGGCCGGCATCAGCGTGGCCGACCTAGCGGTAGCCATCGTCGACGAAGCCGAACAGGCGCGTCACCATCGCCAACGCTTTACCGTGGCTGCCGCCCAATGAAGCACCTACTGAGCGCGGCATTGTTGGCCGCAAGCCTGGCCACTAGCGCGCTACCAGCGCTGGCCGGCCCGCGGGAAGACGCCAACAAGGCACTGGTGCTGGCCTTTTACGATGCCGCCTTCTCCCGGCTGGATGCAGAACAGGCAGCCAGCTACCTGGCGCCCGGCTACATCCAGCACAACCCGGAGGTGGCCAACGGCGTCGCGCCGCTGCAGGACTACGTACGCTGGATCCGCGCCAACACGCCGCAAAGCCGCGCCAGCATCAAGCGCGTGCTGGCCGACGGCGACCTGGTGATGCTGCACGTGCACAGCCAGGACAAGCCCGGCGATCTGGGCGTGGCGGTGGTGGACATCTTCCGCGTGCAGGACGGCAAGATTGCCGAGCACTGGGACGTGATCCAGCCGGTGCCGGCCAAAGACGCCAACGGCAACGGCATGTTCTGAACGACCCTTGCCCGCACCACCCCGCCCCCGCCCGGCTGTTGCCTGCGGGGGCGTTTTGCTGCGTTCGCACATCGATAAATCTGCCGCACGCATTGACAGCGGCAAGCGCGGTCTTCTAGATTCTGCAAGCCACGCCGGCTGGCAGGTGCCACACCCGCCCCGGCCGCGACCACAGGAGAGACTGCCCCGGCGGCAGCGCCGAAGGGGAATCGCCCCGGAAACTCTCAGGCAAAAGAACTGTGGACGCGAGGCACTCTGGAGAGAAGGTTGGCCGCCAGGCCGCCTCGCCGAAGGACACCCGGTGCGCGTTCGCGCGCCGCAATATCTCAGGCACAAGGGACAGAGGGGGCATCGTCCGGCATGGCCGGTCGGGTGCCGTCGCCTTTGTGCCAGCCATGCCCCGCCCGCCCCTGCCGTCACGCGGCACCCTGGGCACCCCGCCAAAGAGCCATGCACACGGCTGCTGCCAGCAGCCAGACACGACATGGAGACAGATATGTTCACGCAAGACATGCAGATTGCCGGCTTCGACGACGCACTGTGGGCCGCCATCCAGGCCGAAAACCAGCGCCAGCAAGACCACATCGAACTGATTGCCTCGGAAAACTACACCAGCCCGCGCGTGATGCAGGCGCAAGGCACCCAGCTCACCAACAAATACGCCGAAGGCTACCCCGGCAAGCGCTACTACGGCGGCTGCGAGCACGTGGACGTGGTGGAGCAGCTGGCCATCGACCGCGCCTGCCAGCTGTTTGGCGCCCGCTACGCCAACGTGCAGCCGCACTCCGGCAGCCAGGCCAACGCCGCCGTGTACATGGCGCTGCTGCAACCGGGCGACACCATCCTCGGCATGAGCCTGGCCCACGGCGGCCACCTTACCCACGGCGCCAGCGTCAATTTTTCCGGCAAGATCTACAAGGCGGTGCAGTACGGCATCAACACGGAAAGCGGCGCCATCGATTACGACGAGGTGCAACGGCTGGCCACCGAACACCAGCCCAAGATGCTAGTGGCCGGTTTCTCGGCCTATTCGCTGGTGGTGGACTGGGCGCGCATGCGCCAGATTGCCGACAGCGTCGGCGCCTGGCTATTCGTGGACATGGCGCACGTGGCCGGCCTGGTGGCGGCCGGGCTCTACCCCAGCCCGCTGCCGCACGCCCACGTGGTGACCACCACCACCCACAAGACCCTGCGCGGCCCGCGCGGCGGCCTGATCCTGGCGGCCAACCCGGACGAGGCGCTGGTGAAAAAGCTGCAATCGCTGGTTTTCCCCGGCATCCAGGGCGGCCCGCTGATGCACGTGATCGCTGCCAAGGCGGTGGCCTTCCTGGAGGCGCTGCAACCCGAGTTCAAGGCCTACCAGCAACAGGTGCTGGACAACGCCCGCGCCATGGTGGCGGTGTTCCGCCAGCGCGGCTATACCGTGGTATCCGGCAAAACCGACAACCACCTGTTCCTGCTGAGCCTGATCGACAAGGGCCTCACCGGCAAGGCCGCCGACGCGGCGCTGGGCGCGGCCTGCATTACCGTCAACAAGAACGCGGTGCCGAACGACCCGCAAAGCCCGTTTGTGACCAGCGGCATCCGCATCGGCACCCCGGCCATTACCAGCCGTGGTTTCGGCAGCGCCGAAGCCGGCCAGGTAGCGCACTGGGTATGCGACATCCTGGACGATATCGATAACGCCGACGTCGCCGCCCGCGTACGGCGCCAGGTAGCCGAACTGTGCGCGGCCTTCCCTGTGTATCGTTAAAACGCACTGCAGCATCGGTAGTGCACACAGCGGCGGCATTGCTCAGTACAATGCCGCCGCTGCCCGGGCAGCACCCACCCACCATGGCCCACCCGGCCGGACAGACAACACCCGTGGCGCCACCCGCGCCCGCACCATAAAAAGAGAAGCAGCATGGCTATCAGCGTATTCGACCTGTTCAAGATCGGCATCGGCCCGTCCAGCTCCCACACCGTCGGCCCGATGCGTGCCGCCCGCCAGTTTGTGGCGCGGCTGGAAAAAGACGGCCTGCTGGCCGCCACCGCCAGCGTGAAGGCCGAGATGTTCGGCTCGCTGGGCGCCACCGGCAAAGGCCACGGTACCGACACCGCCGTGCTGCTGGGCCTGCAGGGCGAACACCCCGACCTGGTCGACACCGACGCGGTAGACGGCATGCTGGCCGCCATCCGTGCCGACAAAGCCATCCGCCTGCTGGGCAGCCACGTGGTGCCCTTTGTCGAAGGCGAACACCTGATCCTGCACAAGCGCAAGGCGCTGCCCTACCACCCCAACGGCATGATCTTCGAAGCGTTTGCGGCCAACGGCGACAGCCTGTCCAAGCGCGCCTACTACTCGGTGGGCGGCGGCTTCGTGGTGGACGAAGCGGCCATCGACGCCGGCTTCACCCCGCCCGGCGTGACCGAGTTGAAGCACCCGTTCAAGACCGGCGCCGAGCTGCTGGCGCTGTGCCAGCGCCACGGCAAATCCATCAGCCAGATCATGCTGGAAAACGAGCTGGCCTGGCGCAGCGAGGACGAAGTGCGCGCCGGCCTGCTCAACATCTGGCGCGTGATGCAAGGCTGCGTGAAGCGCGGCTGCGAGCGCGAGGGCATTCTGCCTGGCGGCATGAAGGTAAAACGCCGCGCCGCCGACATGTACCAGAAGCTGCTGGCCTCGCCGGAAGCCGCGCTGCGCGACCCGCTCACCGTGATGGACTGGGTCAACCTGTACGCGCTGGCGGTAAACGAAGAAAACGCCGCCGGTGGCCGTGTGGTGACCGCGCCCACCAACGGCGCGGCCGGCATCATCCCGGCGGTGATGCACTACTACGCCCGCTTCATTCCGGGTGCCAACGACGACGGGATCGTGCGCTTCCTGCTGACCGCCGGTGCCATCGGCATCCTGTTCAAGCTGAACGCGTCGATCTCGGGCGCCGAAGTGGGCTGCCAAGGCGAAGTGGGTTCCGCCTGTTCGATGGCAGCCGGCGGCCTGGCCGAAGTGCTGGGCGGCACGCCGGAGCAAGTGGAAAACGCCGCCGAAATCGGCATGGAACACAACCTGGGCCTCACCTGCGACCCGGTGGGCGGCCTGGTGCAGGTGCCGTGCATCGAGCGCAACGCGATGGCGTCGATCAAGGCCATCAACGCCGCGCGCATGGCGCTGCGCGGCGACGGCCAGCACTTTGTGTCGCTGGACCGCGTGATCAAGACCATGCGCGATACCGGCCGCGACATGAGCACCAAGTACAAGGAAACCGCCCGCGGCGGCCTGGCGATCAATGTGATCGAGGTGCCGGTGAATATTGTGGAGTGCTGATCGGCCAGCACCGGCCGAGAACGTGGCGTGACCACGGCAGGATCCGCTACGCGGATGATGCTTGGCATTGCCGGTTCCGCCCGGCGGACGGGGTACTTTCTTTTGCTTCGCCAAAAGAAAGTACCCAAAGAAAAGGCGACCCGGGGCTGCTCGAAACCCCGCTCAAAAGCACAGCCCCCAGGCGCCGCCGAACTCGCCGCGTGCTAACGTCACGCGGCTCAAACAAATCGGCGTCTTAAAACCTGGGGGCTGCACTTTTGTTCGGCTCGCGCCAACGGGCTATTGGCGCTTCACCCACATGTTGCCAAGCAGTACCGCCCAGCCTCTCGAACTGCACATTCACTTCAGGCAAAGCGCGCCGGCGAGTACGGTGCCGGGTCGGTAAACGGCTGCTCGCCCAGCATCATCTCGGCCAACAGGCGCCCCGACACCGGCCCCAGCGTCAGCCCCAGATGGCTGTGGCCAAAGCAGAACCACAAGCCGGGGTGACGTGGCGCGGCGCCGATCACCGGGCGCATGTCCGGCAGGCACGGCCGGCAGCCTACCCACGGTTCGGCATCCACGCGTTCACCCAGCGGGAACACCCCCTGTGCCAGCGCTTCGGCTTGCGCCAGCTGATTGGGCGTGGGCGGTGCGTCGCGGCGCGCCAGCTCCACGCCGGTTGCCAGCCGCAGGCCACGCGCCATCGGCGCCACCAGAAAACTGTTTTCCATGTCCACCACCGTCCGCTGCAAACCAGGGCCGCTGGCACGATAGTGCATGTGGTAGCCACGTTTCACCTGCAACGGAATGCGGTAACCCAGCGGCGTGAACACGTCGTCCGACCACGGCCCCAGCGCCAGCACCACCTCGCGCGCCTGCAGCACGCAAGCGTCGGTGATCACCTGCCAGCCTTTGCCATGCTGGCGTAGCGCCTGCACCGCGCATTGCCGGAATACCCCGCCCAGCGTCTGAAAGTAACTGGCATAGCCGCGCACCAGCGCGCCGGGGTCGCGGATGCTGTGCGGGTCGTGCCAGTGGATGGCACCGCTGAAGCCCTGCCCCAGCCCCGGTTCGGCCTGGCGTAGCGCCACCGCGTCCAGCACCGTCAAGCCCAGGCCGTAATCGTGCGCGATGCGCTGCGCGTTGGCCGCTTCGGCGACGAAACCGGCTTCGCTGCGCCACGCCTCCAGCAAGCCTTCGCTGCGGCGCAGTTCGGTGACACCGGCGGCGCGAATCCAGGCGTCGTGCTCCGGCAGGCAAGCTTCCAGCAACGGCAGCATGGCGCGGCCGGTGGCGGCCAAGCGGGCAGGCGCCGACTCGCGCCAGTACTGCCACAGCCAGCCGGCGTAGGACGGCAGCGTGGCCGGGTGGTAGCGCACGTCGGGCGAGCGGTTGGCCGCCAGCCGCAATACCGACGACAGCTGGCGCGGAAAACCGTACGGAATGACCGCGGCCCGCTCCAGCAAGCCGGCGTTGCCGTGGCTGGTTTCCTCGCCAGGCGCGCGGCGGTCCAGCAGCCACACCTGACGGCCACGTTGCTGCAAGGCCAAAGCGGCCGATACGCCTACCATGCCGGCGCCCAGTACGATTACATCTGCATCCATGCTGCGTATTGCCTTCCTGCTGCCGCACCAGGGTTGGCCGCGGCGGTCATGACCTGGCGGCGGCCAACCCTGGCGCACCGCTGCCCAGCCGATGGCCGGGCGGGTCCGGATAACTTATTTGGCGATGATGTCGCGCTTGAAATACTTCTGCGACAGGCGGCTGAGGGTGCCATCCTGCTTCAGCGCGGCAATGGCTTTGTCCAGTTCGGCCTTCAGCGGGTCGCCCTTGCGTACGCCGAAACCGGTGCCCTCGCCCAGCGTGGCAAAGTCGCTCAGCACCTTGCCCTTGAACTCGAAGGCCTTGCCCTGCGGCTTGTCGAGGAAGCCTTCCTGCGCATTCTGCCCTTCCTGTACCGAGGCATCCAGGCGGCCGGCAGCCAGGTCCAGGTAGATCTGGCTCTGGTCACGGTAGGCCACCACCTTCACGCCTTCACGCTCCCAGTGTTTGCGCACGAAGTCTTCCTGGGTGGCGCCCTGCAGCACGCCGACGGTCTTGCCCTTCAGCGCAGCCACGGTGGGCAGCAGTTTGCTGTCGCGGCGCGCCACCATCTGGATGGGCACGATGTAGATTGGCACGGTGAAGTCGATGGATTCGCGGCGCTTGGCGGTAATGTTCATCGCCGAGTTGATCACCTCGAACTTGCGCGCTTTCAGCCCCGGGATCAGCCCCTCGAACGAGGTTTCCACGTAGCTGCACTTGGCGGCCATGCGTTCGCAGATGGCGTTGCCGATGTCGATATCGAAGCCAACCAGCTTGCCGTCGGCCTGCTTGCTTTCAAACGGGGCGTAAAACGGCTCCAGCCCCATGCGGATGGCCTGGCCGCCGGCCAGCGCCGGGGCCGCGAGCACGGCAAGAAGGGGAAGCAGGTAACGGCTGGCAGTGCGGGTTTTGCTCATGATGGTTTCTCCTGGCCTGGTCCGGTGATGACGCATCGACAGCGTGTCGACTGCGGGTGGCGGCTCGTGATGACCGCTTGCCGGCAAGAATAGATAAAATTTCCATCGTGGACAATTTTTTTCTTCATCGCTAAGCTGTGGCCATCGTGACCCGACACACAGAGACACCATGCAAGCCATCGACCATCACGCCGCCCCGCTCATCCTCAACGCCGATGCCATCCGCCCGCACCTGCCGCTGCTGCCGGTACGCCAGGTACTGCTGCAGCTGTTTGCCGCACTGGGCCAGGGCCTGGCAGTGCAGCCGGCGCAAACGCTTACCCTGTTTCCGGGCGACGCCGGCGACGTCATCACCTACCAGGGCGTGCTGGCCAGCCAGCAACTGTTCGGCGCCAAGCTGTCGCCCTACATCGTGACCGGCGGCAAACCACTGGTCACTGCCTGGACCAGCCTGTTTTCGATGCAGACCGGCCAGCCGCTGCTGTTCTGTGACGCCAGCCTGCTCACCGTGGAGCGCACCGCCGGCACCACCGCGCTGGCGGTAGAGCTGCTGGCGCGCCCGGACAGCCAGCAGCTGGCGCTGATCGGCTGCGGCGCCGTCGGCCAAGCCCACCTGCGCCATGTGCTGGCGTTGCGGCCGTGGACGCGCATCCGCGTGTTTGCGCCGGGCCTTGCCGCCGACCGCACCTTGCTGGACACCCTGCTGGCCATCGACAACCGCATCGAGCTGGCCACCTCGGCCGAAGACGCCGCCGCCGACGCCGACGTGGTGATGCTGTGCACGTCGTCCGGCAGCCCGGTACTGGATGTGGCGGCGCTGCGCCGCCCGGCGCTGATTACCTCGATCAGCACCAACGTGGCCCAGGCGCACGAGATCGCCCCGGCCCAGCTGCCGCAGCTGGACGTGTACTGCGACCACCGCGCCAGCACCCCCAGCCGTGCCGGCGAAATGGTGTTGGCCGCGCTCGACCACCAGTGGCAGGCCGACGCCATCCGCGGCGACCTGGCCGAACTGGTAAGCGATCGCTGCCCGCGCCCCGACTACCAGCGCCACGTGTTCTTCCGCTCCATCGGCATGGGCCTGCAAGACATCGCCATCGCCCACGCCCTGCTGCAACGCGTACAGCAGGCCGGCTAAGCCGGCAGCAAAAGGTTGGCCGCGCTTGTGGCCAACCCCGCGCTGCGGCACTATGCCGTCTCTGCCCGGAACCCGCCCCCATGAGCCAAGCCGCCCACGCTACCGACCTGCTGCTGTCCCGCTACGCCCACCTCGCCGACAGCATCGCCAAGCTGTTTTTCCCGTATGCCGAAGTCGTCATCCACGACCTGGCCGAGCAGCGCGTGCGCTACCTGGCCAACAACCTGTCGCGGCGTGAAATCGGCGACGCATCCGGGCTGGAAGACATCGAACGCACCATTGCCGACCGCTTTGTCGGCCCCTACGAAAAGCTGAACTGGGACGGCCGCCGCATGCGCTGCGTCAGCAGCGTGCTGTTCGACGATGGCGGGCAAGCACTGGGCGTGATGTGCATCAATTTCAACATCGCGGTGTTCGAAGACATGCACGGCATGCTGGGCATGCTACTCAAAGGCGCCGGGCTGGTAGAACAGCCAGCCGAGTTGTTCCGCGACGACTGGCAGGAACGCATCAACACCTTCATGCACGGCTGGCTGCAGCAGCGCCAGCTGGCGCTGAACGGCCTGACGCGCGACCAGCGCCGCGAGCTGGTGACTGCGCTGTTCGCCGAGGGGGCGTTCCAGGGCAAAAGCGCTACCCACTACATCGCCAACGTACTGGGGCTGGGGCGCGCCACTGTGTACAAGTACCTGAAAGAGCTGAAGGAAGGCTAAGCGGGCGGCCCTCCACACAACACAGGCACGCCGGAGCCACCCAGCCGAGGCGAGATATCGATACGTAAAGCTAATTCGTTAAATGGTGTTTCTTTAGTAACGGCTAAAGTTTGTGCACCGTGTGTCGTTAAATCAGGATACGCCACCATCCAATGCCAAATGCAAAAAATGGCATTGTACTGGCCCGCTTTAGCACACACTCGCTGACAAATAGACGGAAACAAATCGTGAAACCCAAAAAAATCCTGTTTGTCGTCATGCCTTACGAAGGTGAGGTTCGTGATCGCGTCACCGCCAAGTTCTACAAGAACAAAGCCGTCAAATACATGCCGCTGGGTGTCTTGAGCCTTGCGGCTTGCGTCCCGCCGGAATACGAAGTGAAGGTGCTGGATGCTGCCAGCCTGGGGCTGGACCTGCAGGAAACCATCGACCAGATCGAAGCCTGGGCACCGGATGTACTGGGCCTGTCGGTGGTTACCTACCGTGCCTGGGCCATGGTGCAAATCCTGCAACGCACCAGCGCGCCCATCAAGATTGTCGGCGGCCCGCACGCTACCAAGAGCTACAACTACATTCTGGAACAGGGTGCCCACGCCGTATTCGTGGACGATGCCGAAGTCACCTTCCCGCAATGGCTGCAAGCTGGCTGCCCGGAAGGCGTGTTTTGGGGTGGCCAAGTCAACCTGAACACCATCCCGCTGCCGGCGCGCCATCTGCTCAATATTGACGATTACCGGATCGAAAAAAACGAAGACCTGTTGTTTGACGTGGGTGCCTTGCGTTTGCCGATGTTCAGCTCAAAAGGCTGCCCCTACGCCTGTACCTACTGCGACGTACAGCAGAAAACCTTCAATTTCAAGTCTGCGGAGCGCTGCGTCGAGGAGTTCAAAGCGCTGATCGACCTGGGCGCCACCTCGATCCATATTCTGGACGATGCGTTCAACGTCAACCGCAACCGTGTCAGCGAAATGTCCAAAGCGCTGGTGCGCGAAAACATCAAGGTAGACTGGAGCGCCAGGGGCACGGTGGAAGTGCGGGAATCGGTTATCGCCGATCTGGCCGAGGCCGGCTGCAAGCGCCTGCATGTCGGCATCGAGAGCCTGGACGATACCATCCTGGCAGGCTTCAAAAAGTCCTCCCGCTACAAGCACATCGAGCAGTTTTCCACGTTATGTCAGCAGTACGGCATCGACATCCTCGGCTACTTCATCATCGGCGCGCCCGGTGAAACCAGCGAGTATCGCCGCACCCTGCCACAGCGCATCCGCGACCTGGGCATCAAGCTGCCTTACTTCAACTTATTGTCGCCACTAGCGGAAACCCCCTACTACGAAGAGCTGCTGCGCACCGGCAAATTCAAGAAAGACTTCTGGACCGAGTTCTGCAAGAACCCGGTGCCGGATTTCATCATTCCGGAAATCCGCTCCGAAGAGGAAGAAGAAGAACTGCGCCTGATCATTGATGACTACGTGCGTTACTTCAAACGCGATGACATGCCGGTATTCGTAAACTGATGATGACCTCTCTGCGACTGGCCATACTGTGCAGCACCAGCAACACCTATCTGTTGAACATGTGCTTTGCCCTGATGAAGGGGTTTCACCGTATTGGCGTGGACTGCCAGCTGTTGGATGCAGACAAGCCCGCCGAGGCACTGAGCAACGAGCTGGACAAGCTGTGCCCGGATGCCGTGTTCGAGATCAACCGCACACGAGGCCAGTCGCCACTGTCCTTGCCGGCGTCCTGTCTTCACCTTTGCTGGATTCAAGATGCCTGGCATCAGGACCCGGTTAGCGGCAATAAACTGCTACACCGTGCCGACCCACGTTTTGGCGGCAGCGACCTGCTGTACGGCCTATTGAAAGCCGACTATTTCGGCCTGCAGGCCCAGGCCACCAAACAGGAATGGAGAATCCTGCAACCGGGTGCCGATACCGAGCTGTACCCCAATCTGCCAGACAGTCGGCCAGAGCCTGGCCTGGCGTCCATCTGTGGCTATATCCCCAAACCGATCAAACCTACGCCCGACATGCATGAGCAAGTCATCGCACGGCATCAAGGGCGCCAAGTATCGGTAGGCGACCTCATTTTCAGCCTGAGCTACCAGTACAAGGTGTCCATCAGCCGCCACTCCACCGGTGACATCCACCAGCTGATGACCGACGAGATCAACCGCCGGCTGGGCATTGCCATCAGCGTAGACGAGATGCTGGCCCTGTTTGGCTCGCACTGGACCCTGTTACTGCTGGACACCGAGCTGCCACGCATTCCGGATAGATTAAGCAATGCCTGCGCCGCCCTGGACGAGGGGCTGCAGCTGGCGCTGTACGGCCCCAACCAGTGGCTGGGCTGGGAACGGCTGGCCCCTTACTACCAGCGAAACCTGAGCTGGGGCAGCGAGCTGGCAAACGTCTATCGTCGCAGCCAGTTCAACCTGCATAACGGGGCATTCGGCATGCATCAGCGGGTGCTGGAGTGCATGGCTGCGGGTGGCACCATCCTGATCAACCATACCGACTATGACCCGGCACATGACGTCCAGGCCTATTTCAATGATGGCGAGCACTATATCGCTTACCAGCCTGAAACCCTGCGCGAGACGCTGGCACTATGGAAAAACCGGCACGACACCTTGCGCGATATCGGACAGCAGGCTACCGCTCACGTCCGCAAGCACCATCGCTGGGAAAACCGTGCTGCCACCATCGTGGCCGACATCCGAGCCTTGCGTAGCCAGCGCCGGCTGATCGGACAGCCGTAACACGACCCCTAAAAGACAGCGCGGCCACGGTCATGACCGTGGCCGCGCTGTTATGGCGTTGATGCTGACGCTCTAGTCAGCATCAGGCAACGATCAGTCTTCTTTCTGCTGCAAAAACAGCGTCAGCGTCAGCTCGCCGTTCTCGCCCTTCATGCTGCGTACGTTCTGCAGGCTGAGGTCGGACGGCAGCAGCAGGCTGACGCCGTGGCCGATGCCGACCTTGCTCCAGCTCTTTTCCAGCCGCTTGGCCACCGACTGCGCCGGCAGAGGCGCGTCGCTTTCCAGCGAAAAGCCGTAGCTTTCGGCGGCGTTATCGAACAGGCGGCCCACCTCTTCCGAGCCCACGTAGCGTTCGGCCATGCTGCCCATCTGGCGTGGCGACAGCTCCGGCTCGGTCTTGCACAGGTTCATCACTTCGTCCTTGAAGCGCACCTGCTCTTGCGGGTCTTCAATTTCTTCCGAGATCTGCTCCAGCACCTCGGCCACCACCTTGCTGCTGGTGCTGGTATCGGGCACGCGCATGGCCTGCAGGAAATCGTCCAGCCAGAACTTGGCCTCGTTACCCTGGCGGTCCACCGCGTACAGCAGCGGGCCGTGCTCCAGCAACAGCGCGCCCTTGTCGATCAGGCGCGGGTTGATGCCGCTGGCGTGGCTGATGTCGAACACCTCGCCGCTTTCCACGATGGTGAGGAAGTCTTCCTGGATTTCAGCCTTAAAGAGGCCCAGCGCACGCACCTCGCGGTCGCCGTCGCTCAGGCCGGAGAACAGGATCACCAGCAGGTCGCCGGCCATGATGTTGGGGTGCTGCGAGCGGGCGTACAGGTGTTTGGCGATGCGCTGCGATACTTCCAGCAGGTCGGCCTCGCCACGGAAGAACTGGCGGCTGTAGTGGTACAGCTCGTTCAGGTTGAGGTCGCTCTCGTGATAGAACTGGTACTTTTTCTTGTCGGAGACAATGCCTTTCAGGTAGCCGTCCAGGATCAGCGCCGACACACCCTCGTCCACCTGGGTGGCCTTGCCGGACAGCTGCAAGGGCTCGCTGCGGGCCGGGTTGCCGACACGGTGTACCACCAGACGTTCTACGCGGGCTTCGGTTATCTGCATGATGCTTCCTGTTAAGGGCTGAAAAACGGGTGGCGATTATCGCACATCCGGCCGCCAGGCCCTACGCCTGGCCAAACTGCAATGCGGCCAACCTGGCGTACAGCGGCGAGCTTTGCAGCAGCTGTTCGTGACGGCCTTCGGCCACCATGCGGCCGCCGTCCAGCACGATAATGCGGTCGGCCTGGCGCACAGTAGCCAGGCGGTGGGCGATCACCAGCGTGGTGCGGCCGGCAGCGGCCTGCTCCAGCGCCTGCTGCACCAGCTGCTCCGACTCGGCGTCCAGCGCGCTGGTGGCTTCGTCCAGCAGCAGGATGGGCGGGTTCTTCAGGATGGCGCGGGCAATGGCAATGCGCTGGCGCTGGCCGCCGGACAAGCGCACGCCGCGCTCGCCCAGAAAGCTGTGGTAGCCGTTAGGCAGCTTTTCGATAAAGTCGTGCGCGGCAGCAGCGCGGGCTGCGGCGATCACCTCGTCATCGCTGGCCTCCGGGCGGCCGTAGCGGATGTTTTCCAGCGCGCTGCTGGCAAAGATCACCGTGTCTTGCAGCACGATGCCGATATGGCGGCGCAGGGCGGCCGGCTCCAGCTGGTCGATGGCCACGCCGTTCAGCAAGATGCGGCCAACTTGCGGGTCGTAAAAACGCAGCAGCAGCTGGAACAGCGTGGTCTTGCCAGCACCGGACGGCCCCACCAGCGCCACGTGCTCGCCCGGGCGTACGTGCAGGTTCAGCCCCTGCAGCGACGGCTGCTCGGGGCGCGACGGGTAGGCAAAGCCGACATCCTGCAGCCGCAGCCCGTCACCACTGGCCGGCAGCGGCAAGGGCTGCGCCGGCGGCTGCACCGGCGAGCGTTGCGCCAGCAAGGCCAGCAGCCGCTCGGTGGCGCCGGCCGCGCGTTGCAGGTCGCCCCACACCTCGGCCACGGCGCCGATGGCACCGGCGGTCACCACCGCGTACAGGATGAACTGCGCCAGCTGGCCGCTGCTCATCTGCCCGGCCAGCACCGCGTGCGCGCCCAGCCACAGCACGAACACGATGGCGGCAAACACCAGCAGGATCACCAAGGCGGTAAGCTGGCTGCGGGCGCCGATGCGTGCCAGCGCGGTGTCGAAACTGTGCGCCACCGAGGCCTCGAAGCGCGCCACCTCGGCGCCTTCCTGGGCAAACGCCTGCACCGTCTGCGCCGCGTTCAGCTTTTCACCGGCCAGCGCGCTGGAATCGGCAATGCGGTCCTGGCTGGCACGCGACAGCGCCCGCACGCGGCGGCCGTAAACCAGGATCGGCACGATCACCAGCAATAGCGTCAGCAGGATGTAGCCGGTGAGGCTGGGGCTGGTCACCGTCAACATCACCAGACCGCCCAGCATCAGCAACAGGTTGCGCAGGCCCATCGACAGGCTGGTGCCCACCACCGTCTGCACCAGCGTGGTATCGGTGGTCAGCCGCGACAGCACCTCGCCGGTTTGCAGCGTCTCGAAATACTGCGGGCTCATGGCGATGACGTGGCGGTACACCGCGTTGCGCAGGTCGGCGGTAACGCGCTCGCCCAGCCACGACACCAGATAAAAGCGCAGCGCGGTAAACAGCGCCAGCGCGGCGGCCAGGCCGAACAACAACAGGAAGTAGCGATCCACCGCCGCCTGCTGCACAAAGGCGTGATCGATCAGGTAACGGAACGCCACCGGCAGCAGCAAGGTGGCCCCCGCCGCCAGCAACAGCGCCAGGCCGGCCAGCCACATACGGCCGCGATAAGGCCGCAGGAAAGGCAGCAAGCCCCCCAGCGGCAGGAATTTCTGCAACAGTGTCGGCGTACTCACCACAGGCTCCGCTCTCTAGGGCAAAACAGGCAGATGGCCGCAATGTCGCCGTTTTCAAGCCGGCGGCACCGCAAGCCTGCTGCCGGGCCGCGCATCGCTGGCAATAAATGCCAGCCAGTACGATGTGACGGTGCCGGCGCGACGGGGCGGGCCGCCCTCCCTTGCCTGCCCAGGCTGGCAAAGCCCGGGCACAAAGACAACAATGCAGACATACCCTGCCCCGACCCATAAGCGCCGACAGCCAGGTTGGCCGCACAAACGCATAAGGTACCCGGCATGCTGATCAACTGCGTGGCCTACCAGAACGGCCAGAAACTGGGCGACATCGCCGTCGCCGACATCCACGACACGCTGCTGCGCCCGGACTGTTTTGTCTGGGTAGCACTGAAAGACCCGCTACCCAGCGAAATTACGGCACTGGGTGAGCAGTTCGGCTTGCACGAGCTGGCCATAGAAGACGCGCAGCACGGCCACCAGCGCCCCAAGCTGGACGAGTACGGCGACATGCTGTTCTGCGTGATGAAAACCCTGCAACTGGACGACGAAGGCACGCTCAGCGAAGGCGAGGTGGACGTGTTCGTGGGCGCCAATTACGTGCTGTCGATCCGCAACGGCACGCGCAAGGGCTTCCAGAACGTGCGCGACCGCTGCGAGAAAGAACCGCACCTGCTGCAACACGGCGCCGGTTTTGTGTTCTATGCGCTGATGGACGCGGTGGTGGACCGCTATTTTTCGGTAATGCACCAGCTGGAGGACGAGCTGGAGGCACTGGAAGACCGGCTGTTTTCGCGCAATGGTTCGGCGCGGCAAAACATCGAAGACCTGTACGCGCTGAAGCGCAAGCTGGTGCTGGTGAGCCACGCGCTGGTGCCGCTGCACGAAGCCACTGCCCGCCTGCACGGCGGCCGTGTGCCCCGCGTGTGCGGCGGGCTGCAGGATTACTACCGCGACGTGGACGACCACCTGGCGCGCATCATCCGCAACCTGGAGTCGCAACGCGACATGCTGTCCACCGCCATTCAGGTGAACCTGGCGATGATCTCGCTGGACGACTCCAGCGTCAGCAAGAAGTTGGCCGCCTGGGCGGCGCTGTTTGCCGTGCCCACCATGATCGCCGGTATCTACGGCATGAACTTCGAGCACATGCCGGAGCTGAAATCGGTAGACGGCTACCCGGTGACGCTGCTGATCATGCTGGTGCTGGATGCCATCCTGTGGTGGCGCTTCAAAAAGTCGGGCTGGCTGTAGCGGCCACTTTGGCAGGGCGGCCACGCTGCGCCCTGCCCGGGCATGGCTGCACCGCATCTGCGGCCAACTTGCCAGGCAAAGCAATCGCACAATGCGAAAAGCCCGCGTCTTTCGACACGGGCTTTTCTGAATCTGTGGTGGCGGGAGAAGGATTCGAACCTTCGAAGGCAGAGCCGGCAGATTTACAATCTGCTCCCTTTGACCGCTCGGGAATCCCGCCACATCAGGAAACGAAGTATGCTCCTGACCGCCCTTGGCGTCAAGCGTTTTTTGTAGAATTAATGCAATTTTCTAATTCATTTTCAAAAAAACGCTATTTTTCAAAAACTTGCACGCCACAAACGGCACCATCAATCCCAATACCCCGGCGTGGCGTACACGGTTTTCAGGTGCTCGATGAACAAGCGCACCCGCCCCGGCAGGTATTTTCTTTGCGCCACCACCGCATAAACCGGGTAATCCGGCGACGAAAAACGGTCCAGCACCGTCACCAGGCGGCCATCGGTGATGTCGTCTTTCACTTCCCACATCGAGCGCCAGGTCAGCCCCAGCCCCTGCAAGGCCCAATCGTGCAGCACGGCGCCGTCGTTACACTCCAGCGCACCGCGCACTTTCAGGTTCACCAGCTCGCCGCCTACCTTGAACGTCCAGCCGCGGCTCTGGCTTTCACCCAGCGACAGGCAATCGTGCTGCTCCAGGTCGGCCAGCGTCTTCGGCGTACCGCGCCGCGCCAGGTACGCCGGCGCCGCCACCACCACGCGGCGGTTTTCGGCCAGTCGCACCGCGATCAGCGTGGAATCAGACAAATCGGAAATACGGATCGCACAGTCGATACGGTCGCGCACCAGGTCGGTCAGCCGATCGGACAGGTCCAGCGTGATGCGGATATCGGGGTGCAGCCGCAAAAAGCTGGCCACGTGCGGCGCCACATGGCGGCGGCCAAAGCCGGCCGGTGCCGACAAGCGCAAATGGCCGCGGGCGCGGGCACTGCCGCTGGCTACGGCCGACTCGGCCTCCGACAGCTCGCCCAGGATGCGCTGGCAGTCCTCATAAAAAGCATTGCCTTCCTGCGTCAGCGAAATGCTGCGCGTGGTGCGCACCAGCAGTTTGACGCCCAAACGGTGCTCCAGCGCGTCCAGCCGGCGGCCGATGATGGCCGGCACCACGTCTTCCTGCCGCGCTGCCGCCGACAGACTGCCCAGATTCACCACTGAAACAAAGGTTTCCAGCTGCTTGAACACGTCCATTACGGCACCAAAAGTAAAAAATGTTATGGCATTTTAGCGCTTTGCGCAGCGCAGCAACATGGCTACACTGAGCCCATCGATACTTATTCCAAACCCATGCGCAGCCGCGCAACACGACAAAGAGAGCCTTCCATGACTGCACGCATCCAGAAGCATCGCCTCGCCGTTGCGGCCAACCTTCACGACTTCATCGAGCAGGAAGCCCTGCCCGGTACCGGCATTGCCAGCGATGCATTCTGGCAAGGCTTTGACGCACTGGTACACGAACTGGCCCCGCAAAACCGCGCCCTGCTGGCCGAGCGCGACCGCCTGCAAAGCGAGATCGACGCCTGGCACCGCCAGCACCCGGGCCCGATTGCCGACATGGCCGCCTACAAGGCCTTCCTGTCCGGCATCGGCTACCTGAAACCGCTGCCGGCCGATAGCCGCATCGATACCAGCCGTATCGATACCGAGCTGGCCGAACAAGCCGGCCCGCAACTGGTGGTGCCGGTGATGAACGCCCGCTACGCGCTGAACGCGGCCAACGCGCGCTGGGGCAGCCTGTACGACGCGCTGTACGGCACCGACGCCATCAGCGAAGACGACGGCGCCACCCGCGCCGGCGGCTACAACCCGGTACGCGGCGCCAAGGTCATCGCCTTTGGCCGCGCCTTCCTGGACCAGGCTGCCGCGCTGGAAAGCGGCTCGCACAGCGACGCTGCCGCCTACCGCGTGGCAAACGGCCAGCTGGAAGTGGTGCTGCAAAACGGTAGCAGCAGCGGCCTGAAGCAGCCGGCGCAGTTTATCGGCTACACCGGCGATGCCGCCGCCCCCACCGCGGTACTGCTGAAAAACAACGGCCTGCACTTCGAGATCCAGATCGACAAGCAAAGCGCCATCGGCGCCCAGGACGGCGCCGGCGTGAAAGACATCGTGATGGAAGCCGCCATCAGCACCATCATGGACTGCGAAGACTCGGTTGCAGCCGTGGACGCCGACGACAAGGTGGTGGTGTACCGCAACTGGCTGGGCCTGATGCTGGGCACGCTTACCGAAGAAGTGGCCAAGGGCGGCAAGACCTTTACCCGCCGCATGAACGCCGACCGCCAGTACACCGCCGCCGCCGGTGGCAGCCTGACCCTGCACGGTCGCAGCCTGCTGTTCATCCGTAACGTGGGCCACCTGATGAGCAACCCGGCCATTCTGGACGGCGAAGGTCGCGAGATTCCGGAAGGCATCATGGACGCCGTGGTCACCACACTGATCTCACTGCACGACCAGCAACGCCGTGGCAACTCGCGTACCGGCTCCATCTACATCGTGAAGCCGAAAATGCACGGCCCGGACGAGGTGGCATTCGCCAATACGCTGTTCGGCGCGGTGGAAAACCTGCTCGGCCTGCCGCAGTACACGGTGAAGCTGGGCATCATGGACGAAGAGCGCCGCACCAGCGTCAACCTGGCCGCCTGCATTGCCGCCGCCCGCCACCGCGTGGCCTTCATCAATACCGGCTTCCTGGACCGTACCGGCGACGAGATGCACACCTCGATGGAAGCCGGCCCGATGATCCGCAAGGGTGACATGAAAACCAGCAGCTGGATCCAGGCTTACGAGCGCAACAACGTGCAGGTAGGTCTGGCCAGCGGCCTGCGTGGCCGCGCCCAGATCGGCAAGGGCATGTGGGCGATGCCGGACCTGATGGCCGAAATGCTGAAGCAGAAGATCGGCCACCCGAAAGCCGGCGCCAACACCGCCTGGGTGCCGTCCCCTACCGCCGCCGTGCTGCACGCGCTGCACTACCACCAGGTGAATGTGCAAGACGTGCAGAAAGGCATGGAGGCGCAACCGGCCGAAGACCTGCAGGACGCACTGCTGACCATCCCGGTGGCGGCCAACCCCAACTGGAGCGCCGCCGACATCCAGCAGGAACTGGACAACAACGCGCAGGGCATTCTGGGTTACGTGGTGCGCTGGATCGACCAGGGCGTGGGCTGCTCCAAGGTGCCGGACATCCACAACGTGGGCCTGATGGAAGACCGCGCCACGCTGCGCATCTCCAGCCAGCACATCGCCAACTGGCTGCGCCACGGCATTGTGACCGAAGCCCAGGTTACCGAAACGCTGCAACGCATGGCCGCAGTGGTAGACCAGCAGAACGCCGGCGACGCGGCTTACCAGAACATGGCCGGCCGTTTCG
Organism: Vogesella urethralis; assembly: GCF_007644045.2. GTDB lineage: Bacteria > Pseudomonadota > Gammaproteobacteria > Burkholderiales > Chromobacteriaceae > Vogesella > Vogesella urethralis. The sequence continues at coordinate 79,279 of NZ_VMDW02000075.1, read as the reverse complement.
ACAGCTCGGTAGCGTTCAAGGCCGCGTGCGACCTGGTATTCAAGGGTTGCGCCCAGCCGTCCGGTTACACCGAGCCGCTGCTGCACGCCTGGCGTCTGGTGGCCAAGGCCGGCTGAGCCAATCAAAAGCACAGGCTTCATTCAGCTGAAAGCCCTGCTTGGCAATAAAGGCAGACACCCCTCTGCCGACAAGAGCGACGCATAATTTGCGTCGCTTTTTTATTAAAATTGGCTGATATCCTACACACAAATCCTATCCATCTATGCCAGAATCCTAGCGTTGATACAGAGTCACCCAGCCGACAGGATCGCAGCGTGGATATACACAGCAACCGAACGATGGAAGCAGGCAGCTACCGGCCGGTTTCCTGGCGCAGACTGCGCTTCAGCGCCACCACGCCCCGCAACGTACTACTGACCAGCTGGCTGCTATCCACCATCGCCTGCGTGGCGCTGGGGCTGGGCGCCGTCATCTTCCAGTGGTCGGGCATGCCGATGGATTTCGGTGGCGTTTCCTTCTATGTTTCCGCCTACCCGCCACTGACCATCTGCCTGCTGTGGACCCTGATGTTCGGCCTGGCCTGGGGGGCCATACCGGCTTATCTGTCCACCTTTGTGCTGTCGGTGTACGCGGGCATGCCGGCCGGCTGGGCCGCCTTGTTTGCCCTGGCCAACCCGCTGGGCCTGTCGGTGTTCACCATCGCCTACCGTGCGCTGTCGATACCGCTGAACCTGCGCAGCATGGACTCGCTGCTGTTCTTCGGCCTGCTGGCCTTCTTCAGCAGCGTGTTCAGCGCCAGCGGCGCCTTCATCTGGATCCATACCAACCACATTGCCTCCGGCGACGCGTTTGCGCTGTGGCAGGGCTGGTGGCTGGGCAATCTGCTGCAGATGCTGTTCATTACTGCCCCCATCCTGGCGATTGTGGCCGACCCGGTGGGCAACTGGCGCAACCGCTCGCTGTTCCAGCTGGCTGACAACCCCCACACCAGCCTGCGCTGGATGCTGCTGGCGGCGAGCATGGTGGTGGTGGGCGTGTACATGTACATCGCACTGTCGTTCTGGCTCAGCCACCAGGCCGTCAACGCCAATACCGGCCTGAACACCGTCGCCGGCTGGCAGCGCGCTACCGAACTGATTACCGCCTCGTCATCGTCGGTATACATGGTGCTGTCCATCATGTTCCTGGCGATGGCTTCGCTGGGCTACCGCTTTGTGCGTACCTGGGTAGACGAACTGCAGCAGGCCGTTCGCCACGCCGAAGAAGCCAACCGCGCCAAGTCGGGCTTTCTGGCACGCATGAGCCACGAGATCCGCACCCCGATGAACGCCATCATCGGGCTATCCAACCTGGCGCTTCAACACAGCCACAACCCGCGCGAGCGCGACTATCTGCAAAAAATCCACCAGGCAGGCAACTCCTTGCTGGTGATCATCAATGACATCCTGGACTTCTCCCGCTCCGAAATCGGCACCCTGCAGCTGGAACAGCGCGCCTTCAAGCTGGATGGCTTCATCGACACGCTATGCGACCAACTACGGACGCAGCTGGACAGCAAACAACTGGAGCTGGTGGTGGACATTGCCCCGAACGTACCGCGCGTACTCAGCGGCGACACCGTGCGTCTGGGCCAGGTCTTGCTGAACCTGCTCAACAATGCCGTGAAGTTCACCGAGCGCGGTGAAGTTTGCCTGCGCATCAGCCGGATGCCCGCCGACGAAGGCGATAGCAGCCTGGTAACGCTACAGTTTGACATCATCGACACCGGCATCGGCATTGACGAAGCCCATCTGTCACGCCTGTTCCAGCCCTTTACGCAGGCGGATGAATCGATCACCCGTCGCTACGGCGGCACCGGGCTGGGCCTGGCCATCTGCCAGCAACTGGTCGGCGCCATGGGCGGCAGCATCCAGGCCAGCAGCACGCCAGGCGAAGGCAGCTGCTTCCGCTTTGCCATCAGCCTGCCGTTCGAAGCCGGCACCGAGCTGGCGGCGGAATTCCCGCTGCAAACCGTCATGCTGATCCATCGCCACGAAGGCCTGCGCGACAGCGCCGTCAGCACCTTGCAGGCACTGGGGCTGCAAGTGATCAGCGCCAGCGGTATCGGCACCGCGCGCGCCATGCTGTACCAGCACGGCGACGTGACGCCATCGCTGCTGATTGCCGAGCTGCCGGACAACACCAGCGTCAGCCAGCAACTGACGACGCTGCGCCGGCTGGTACCGGGCCGCGCACCGGACATCCTGCTGGTTGAACCACACTACAGCAGTACTGCGGCGGAAAGCGGCACCGAGGTAACGCTACTGAGCAAACCACTGTCCGCGGCGCAACTGCGCCTGGCACTACGAAACGAGCCGCCTCCCTCTGCCAGCACTGACAGCCACCCGTCACGCAATGCCTGCCTGCGCGGTCGCCAGATCCTGCTGGCAGAAGACAATGTGATCAACCGCCAGATTGCCAGCGAGCTGCTGGAAGAAGCCGGTGCCACCGTCATCTGTGCCGAGAACGGCCAGCAGGCGGTGGAAATGGCGCTGCACGGCCTGTTCGACGCCATCCTGATGGACGTACACATGCCGGTGATGGATGGCCTGGAAGCGTCGCGCCAGATCCGCGCCCACGGTCTGACCACGCTGCCCATCATCGCTGTCACCGCCCACGCCTTTGATGCCGCCCGCCAGGAAGCGCTGGAAGCCGGCATGGACGAACACCTGAGCAAGCCCTACACGCCAGACCAGCTTTACCAGCTGCTCTGCCGTTTCATGCCCGCCCCGACACCGGCCACCGAAAGCACAACCAGCCACGGCAACACCACAGCGCCAGCCGACAAGCAGCTGGACAGCTTGCTGCAGAAATTCCAGCAATACCACGCGGAAGACGCCAGCTCGCTACGCAAGGCCAACCGTGACGGCGATCTGGAAACCATTCAGCTGATCGCGCACAACCTGAAATCTGTCGGCCACTACATCCAGGCCCAGCAGATGCAGCAACTGGCCAAGTCGCTGGACGCTGCCGCCAAAGCGGGCCAGGCGCCGGCCGAACTGGTGGAGGCGCTGGCCAGCGAGATCGACACCATCCAGCAGCAGCTGGCGCACCGTTTTACCCACCGCGACAACTCTCTGTGAGACAAAAGCCATGACAAGCCGCCTCCTCATCGCCACCAGCCTGCTACTGGGCCAAGCCGCCTTTGCGGCCAACCTGGAAATCGACCTTGGCAGCGCCGACCGCGTAGGCAAGCTGTTCTCCTACCCCAACTGCAGCTACAACTGCCCTGCGCCGGCCAACTCGCTGGAACAAACGGTGGAACACTGGCTGGGCCAGAGCGTCAGTCGCGACGGTTACACCTCGCCGGTACGCGTCTTCCGCCGTGACGACCGCCTGATTGCCGAACTGGTACGCGATACAGACCCGGCCCACCCTGACGCCAACAAGTACCCGGCGCCGGACGACTACCGTGAAGTGGTGCAAGGCTATCTGGACGTAGCCGACATCGGCTACGCCAAAGCGGAAGAGCTGAAGCAGACGCCGCTGTGGCAAACCGACTGGCGTTTCTTCCTGACGCTGGGCATGGCCATGCGCAACCATGCCACCGTGCAACTGCTGCACTTCCCGCCCGATACCGTGCTGAACGACACCCAGGATTACCTGAGCGCCGCCACCACCATCCGCTGGGGCAACCTGCTTGGCTTCAACGGTGTGGACGTGCGCCAGAACGCGCTGTACCAGACCATCGACGACATCGCCCCGATCGCCGCTCCGGCCAACGCCGGCAGCAAGCTGGACGGCGTCTACGACACGTTTACACCGTACACGCTGGCGCTGATGCAACGCTGGACCGCCCCCAAAGCCGGCACTACCCAGCCGCGGCCGATGGTGGTGCTGGGCAGCCCGGCGCGCCAGTGGCTGGCCAAGCAGTTCAAGCTGGGCACGCTGAAAGTGGGCGACCAGTTCACGCTGGACCTGGGCAATAACCAGAAGGTACCGGTGGCGGTAGGCAACCACCCCAGCTTGATCTGGAATGCCGGCAGCGACAGCCAGGGCATCAGCATCATGCGTCAGGACCTGACCGTGTCGTGCTGGCAAGCCGCCATGGGCAAGAACCCGGCCGCCGACGGCAAAGCCACCATGAGCAGCTGCCAGCAGACCTGGCAAAACGAAGTACAAGCCTGCCGCCTGTACTACACCTCGATCAAGAACACCAGCTACGCCACCGCCGTGCAGAATTGCACCCCGGCCACGCTGAAGCGCAGCAAGAAATCGTAAGCCACGCCGGCCCGGCAGCCCCCAGCGGCGCCGGGCCGGTCGCGGCCGGCGACAGGGATGCGCTACAATGGCGGCCAACCCTGTCTTACGGCTTTTTTCATGCTCAGCTACCGCCACGCCTTTCACGCCGGCAACCACGCCGACGTGCTCAAGCACCTGATCCAGGTGCAGATCATCGACTACCTCGGCCAGAAGGCCAAACCGTTCTGGTACATCGACACCCACGCCGGTGCCGGCGCCTACAGCCTGACCGAAGGCTACGCCACCAAAACCGCCGAGTACGTGGAAGGCGTAGCCCGCCTGTGGCAGCGCGATGACGCCCCCGCCGCGGTGCAGCGCTACCTGGAAGTAGTCGCCGCCATCAATAGCGACGCCGACGGCGCGCTGCGCTACTACCCCGGCTCGCCGTGGTTTGCCGCCGAAACCATGGCCGGCAGCGAAAAACTGCGCCTGTTCGAGCTGCACCCCAGCGACCACCAGCTGCTGCAGGATTGCTTTGCCGATGCCGGCCGCCGCGTGCGCATCGAACGCGCCAACGGCTTTGAAGCCATCAAGTCGCTGCTGCCGCCGCCGCCGCGGCGCGCGCTGACGCTGATAGACCCGCCGTACGAAGACAAAGCCGATTACCAGCACGTGGTGAAGGCGATGAAAGAAGCACTGAAGCGCTTTGCCACCGGCACCTACGCCATCTGGTACCCGTTGTTGCAGCGCGCAGAAGTCAAAGAAATGGTGCAAGACCTGAAAAAGCTGCCCTGCCACAGCTGGCTGGACGCCACGCTGACGGTACGCACGCCGTCCAAGGACGGCTTCGGCATGCACGGCAGCGGCATGTTCATCGTCAATCCGCCGTGGACGCTACACGCCACGCTGCAAGAAACCTTGCCGTGGCTGAGCAAGGCACTGGCGCTGGATGACGGCGCCTGGCACAGCCTGGAATACCGGGAGAACTAGGGCCTGTTAACGCTATTTTTGATGCGGCGGCGCTTGTCAGGTGGTGGTGTTAACAGACCCTAAGCCACGCCCGCCAACCATGCCACCCATCTTGCGGCCAACCTTGCCACGCGCCAGGTTGGCCGCAGTCACGTCCGGCCTACACCTGCACCGACGGCACCGACTTCATGCAGCGCAGCGTGAAGTGCGAACGGCTGTGGCGGATGCCGGAAATCTTGTACAGCTTCTCGCGCAGAAAGCGCTCGTAACCGGCGGTGCCATCGACGGCCACCTTGATCAGGTAGTCGTATTCGCCGGACACCAAGTGCGCCTCCAGCACCTCGGGCAGCGCTGCCAGCGCTTCGCCAAAGCGCGCCAGCGTGTCTTCCTCGTGCGCGTTCAGCGTCACTTCGATCAGCACGGTATCGCGCAAGCCCATGCGCTTCTGGTCGATCAACGCCACGTAACCCTGGATGTAACCGTCTTTTTCCAGTTGCCGGGTATGGTTCCAACACGCGGTGGGCGACATCCCTACCCGCTCGGCCAGCTCGGCGTTGGACAAGCGCGCGTTGCGTTGCAGCTCGCGCAGGATCTTCCGATCCTGCGCGCTAAGGGCGACAGCCTGGTCTGTCTGATCATTATTCATGAAGATCATTCCGACAATTTTTACTAACAAGGAACAATCTACCGCAATCCGCGCAAAAGTGCTGAACGATAGAAAGCACCTTCGCGCCCTGGCGCGATACAGTATCCGTACTGCCACACAGACAGCGCCGCCATCGCGGCACTGCCCACCGCCGGCCACTCACGCCACGGGCTGTACTGCACGCCAACCGCCCGACCGGGGCCTCAGGCGACAGGTGCACACAAAACTAAGGGCGCCAGAGCACCCGGGACAAAGACCACGCCGGCACGGGCCGGACGCTTGCGGCCAACCTTGCCTGGTTGGCCGCAAGCGTTTGCGCGACCGCCCCATGCAAAAGGCCGCCCCGAAGGGCGGCCCTGGCATTGCACAAGGTGACGATGCTTATTCGGGGCTGACGGCAGCCGCTTTGCGCTTGGCCAGCACGGTACCGGTAATCACGACCAGTGCCGCACCAATGGCGCCGCTGACCTGATGCGACCAGGCCGGCAGCGTACCGATGAAATTGGTCAGCCCCTTGTCGCTGACCAGCATGGAGCCACCGATCCAGCCCAACAGGCCGCCACCCAGGGTGATCACGATCGGGAAGCGGTCCATCAGTTTCATTACCAGCTGGCTGCCCCAGACGATGATCGGGATGCTGATCACGATACCGAACACCACCAGCGGCATATGACCACCGGATGCACCGGCAACGGCAATCACGTTATCGATACTCATCACCGCGTCGGCGACGATGATGGTTTTTACCGCACCCCACAGGTGGGCACTGCCATCCACGTCGTGGCCGTCGTCATCCTCGCCCACCAGCAGCTTCATGCCGATCCACAGCAACAGCAAGCCGCCGACCAGTTTCAGGAACGGGATATCCAGGATCTGCAGCGCAAAGGCAATCAGTACCACGCGCAGGCCGATGGCGCCCACTACGCCCCAGAAAATGCCCTTCTTGCGCAGATCCTCCGGCAAACTGCGGCACGCCAGCGCAATCACCACGGCATTGTCCCCACCCAGCAGGATGTCGATGGCGATGATCTGCAGCACCGAAATCCAGAAGGTGCTTTCACCCATCATTTCCAGCATATTGTTCTCCTCCGATCAAAACTTGTACGAGCAACCGCCATTATGGCGGGCAAAACTTTCATTTAGCTGTCAGGCATGCAGCATGTCCCACGCCAGCTTGCAGATCAACACTGTCACCAGCACCAGGAACAGCAGGCGCACAAAACCTGCCCCCTTGCGCATGGCCAACCACGAACCCACCAACGCCCCTGCCACATTGCACACTGCCATCGGGATGGCATAGGCAAACAGCACGTTGCCGCTGGGGATGAAGAAACACAGCGCGGCGATGTTGGTGGCCAGGTTCACCACCTTGGCCGAGGCCGACGCATGCAAAAAGTCGAAGGCAAAAAAGCGCACGAACAGGAACATCAAAAAGCTGCCAGTGCCCGGCCCGAACAGGCCATCATAAAAGCCGATACCGCCGCCAATGGCCAGACCAACCAGCATTTCGCGCCGACCGATGGCTACCGGCTCGTGCACCGCGCCCAGCTGCTTCTTGCGGAAGGTGTAGATCGCCATCACGATCAGCAGCACCAGCACCAGCGGGCGCATCACGCTGGGCGGGATGTAGCTGACTGCCGCCGCACCGGCAAACGACATCACGAAAGCCGCGCCCGCAGCCGGCAGCACCAGCCGCCACGGTATCTTCACACGTTTGAGGTAGGAGCGCGCCGCAAACACGGTACCCACGGCAGACGACATCTTGTTGGTACCGAACAGCGTCGCCACCGACGCCTGCGGCAGGGCATTGAACAAGGCCGGAATCTGGATCAGGCCGCCACCACCGACAGCGGCGTCGATCAAACCCGCCAGAAACGCAAACACGCACAGAAAAGCCAGCGTAAACATACACACCCCGTTTTTAGCGAGGCAACATTGTAGCGGTATATCCCGCCGCTGTCGGGGGATTGAGGTTTTATCGGCAAAACACTGCGTGCACACCTTGCCCCAAACGCAGAGAGTACAGGCACAATCTGCCTATATCATCACGCCACCCCACAACGATCATGACCACCGACCTGCTCGGCTATATTGCCGCCTTCCTCACCACCACCAGCTTCCTGCCGCAAGTCATCCGCACCCTGCGTACCGGCGACACGCGCAGCATCTCGTTCACCATGTACCTGATGCTGGTGATCGGTGTCGCTGCCTGGCTGGCCTACGGCTGGCTATTGGGCGCCTTGCCCATCATGCTGGCCAATGGCATTACCCTGCTGCTGGCGTCCATCATCCTGGTGATGAAATGGCGCGAGCTACGCCGCGAGCAGCAAGCATGAAAAAAGGGGGCCATGCCCCCTTGCTTGCTACACGTTTTTTTACTTGCCGATGCTCTTGAGCAGCGGCTCCACCAGACCGGAAAAACCTTCCCAGATGATCTGCACCCCCAGGCACAGCAAGATGAAGGCCGTCAGGCGCAGAAACACCACCGAACCGGTACGGCCCAGGTAACGCATCAGCTTGTCGGCATGCGTCAGGCACCACCAGGTCAGCACACTAATGGCCGCCACCGCCGCCACGGCGGCCAACGGTGCTACGGCAAATTTTTCCAGGCCGCGGCCAGCACTACTGAGCGATGCCCCCACCGTAATGGCCACCGAGATCGAGCCCGGCCCCACTGTCAGCGGAAAGGTTAGCGGGTAGAAGGCGCGCTGCTTCAGCACCTCGCGGTTTTCGATCTTCTCGACACCCGGCGACGCTTCGGCCGGCGCATCGTTCAGCATGCGCCAGGCGGCAAACGTGATCAGCAAACCACCCGACAGCTGCACTACCGGCAGCGACACACCAAAGAAACTGAGCACGAAGCCACCGATATACATGCTGCCCAGCAACAGCAGGAAGCAGTAAATGGCGATGCGGCGCGCCAGAAAGGCGCGCTGCGGCTGGGTATTGTGCGCGGTGAGCGAAATGAAAAACGGCACCAGGCCGGGCGGGTTGATGATGGGCAGCAAAGCGGCGGCCACAAACAGGAACTTGCTGACGAACAGCGACATCATCGGGGTCATGGAGGCGGAATACCCAGTGGGATTGGAGAATGCACGGATTCTAGCATCCTGCCCCGGCTTTACCAGCCGCCCGGCACCGATGGCGATTTACGCCGGCGTCCACCGCGCTGCTTATGAATAAAATTGCTAACAAAATCAGAAATCAAGCTTTGGCGCAATAAAGAGGGCCACTAGACTGCGAGCGTCACCCTAGGAGCCCCAACATGCTGCAACGCCTTCGCCGTCACTGGACCCACTACTCCTTACTGGCCGTTTTGCTTTGTGCCGGCCTGCTGCACCTGGCCGGGGCCCTGCACCTGGGCGACGCCGCCGCGAGTGCACTGCAGGCCACCGCCGGCTGGACCAGCGACCCGATGTTCTGGACCTTTATCGCCATCGGCTTTGGCGCCCAGATCATCGACGGCGCCTTGGGCATGGCCTACGGTGTAACCGCCAATACCGCCCTAATGTCGGCCGGGGTACCACCAGCTGCCGCCAGCGCCGGCATCCACCTGGCCGAAATTTTCACTACCGGCGCCTCCGGCCTCGCGCACCTGAAGTTCGGCAATGTGGACCGCAGCCTATTCAAGCGGCTGGTCATTCCTGGCGTTCTGGGCGGCATTGTCGGCGCTGCGGTGTTGGCTTATGTGGACGTGGGCATCATCAAGCCGGTGGTATCGGCCTATCTGCTACTGATGGGCCTCTACATCCTGCTGAAAGCCCGCCAGCAACTGGCCGAGCGCCAACCGCCGAAACGGCTGGGCCCGCTGGCGTTTCTGGGCGGCGCGCTGGATTCCATCGGTGGTGGCGGCTGGGGCCCGGTGGTGACTACCTCGCTGATCGGCCGTGGTGGCGCGCCGCGCCACGTCATTGGTTCGGTCAACGCAGCAGAGTTCTTCCTGTCTGTCGCCGGCGCCGCCTCGTTTGCGGTGTTTATCGGGGTATTCGAGCAGCTGGAGCTAATCGCCGGCCTGGTTATCGGTGGCATGATCGCTGCACCGCTGGCTGCCTGGACCACGCGTTACCTGCCGGCACGTGCGCTGATGACCATCGTCGGCGTACTGATTACCTGCCTGTCGGCATGGAACCTGTACAAGGCACTGGCCTGACCATACGGCATGCAACAGCAAACCCCCCTGCACTGTTAGTGCAGGGGGGGGTTGTTTTGCGGGCGCTACGGCCAAGGTTGGCCGCAACGCGCTACCTCGCTCAGGCAAGGCACACTTCTTCCAGCGCCGGCAAGGCTACGCCTTCGGTAGTGAACTGGTAGTCACGGAACACGTGTTCGGCGGTCAGCAGCTGGTAGCTGCCATCGGCCAGGCGGTGGGTGGTGTCTTTCAGGCGATAGGTATAGTGGCCGCAGGTCCAGCAGTCGAAGTTGCGCATGTGGGTGCACAGGCAGGTTTTGTCCATCACCTTGACACGGCGCTCGCCCGGATGGGCCGCTACTTCACGGTTGTACGCCTCGATATACTGGCAGCTGCCGCTGGCATCCAGCAGGTAGCCGTAGGCTTCGCAGTTGGGGCGAATGCCGTCGCCGATGGCGGGGCACTGCTTGATCATGCGCATCGGGTAACCAGTTGGCGATAGCTGGTTGACTTCGATGTCATCTTCGTCAGCGCGGAAGTACTCCTGCTTGATCTTGTCCGGCAGGCCGCACTCGCGGGTCACGGTAAAGCGGGTAGCCACTTGCACGCCCTTGGCGCCCAGTTCCAGCATGCGCACGGCGTCGGCGCCGGTAAACACGCCACCGGCAGCGATGATCGGAATATCCAGGCCTTCAGCTTGCAGCCAGTCGCGCACTTCCACCAGGATATCTTCCAGGCGGTAGTTTTCCCAATCCATGCCGAAACCCAGGTGGCCACCGGCCAGCGGGCCTTCGATCACCACGTAGTCGGGCAGGCGCTGGGTACGCGCGGTTTTCTTCAGGAACAGTTGCAAGGCCCGTACCGACGACACGATGATGCCCAGCTGCACCTCGCGGAAGCGCGGGTGGTCTTCGATCAGTGCAAACGAACCGAGGTGCAAGCCTGCCGCCAGCGTGATGCCATCGATACCGGCATCCATCGCTGCGCGCATGCGCACGCGCAAGGTGTCCTTGGGCGCGTTCATGGTGAGTTTTTCCATACAGTTGATGAAGATCAGGCCATCACCCTGCTTGGCTTTCATGGTGGCTTCGACGTGCAGGCGGGTAGACTCTGCCACCTCGTCCAGATCGAACTTCACCACCGACTTGTCGGTATTCTCGACGTTGAACTTGTACTGCTTCAGCTTGTTCTTGACGTACTTGGTGTTATAGCGACGATCCGCTACGGTAGGCAGCATGGCGTCGGAAATATGCCCGATACCACCCAGGCGAGCCACTTCCAGCGCCAGTGACGCGGTGGAAATGTCCACCCCCATACCGCCCTGCATGATGGGCACCAGTTCCTTGCCCGCCAGACGCAGACGGAAATCATCCAGACAACGCATTACACATCTCTCCATTTAGATGGCCGGCATTATCGCCCAAGCAGCACGATAAAATCCAACGAAATAGAGCATTTGCTCTCAGCCAGCCAAGCCCGTTTGCGGCCAACCCTGCCGCGTCACGCAAATAATTCGGTATCTCCATCTACGCCAGGCAGGCTCACCATGCCCTGTGACTGCAAACCGATGGCTTGCAGTACCCTGGCCGAAGCGCGATTGGCAGGATCGATGAACCCCACCACCTGCGGCAAGGCCAACACCTCCAGCCCGTAAGCCCGGGCGGCTGCCGCCGCCTCGACCGCATAACCCTGCCCCCTGGCTTGCGGCATGAAGGCGTAGCCGACATCCACATGCGGTACGTCGGGGCGGCGAATCAGGCCGCACATGCCCAGCAACTCACCCGTTTGCCGGTGCGCCACCGCCCACAGGCCGAAGCCGTTGGCGGCATAGCTGGCCAACGGCCCAGCCTGCAGATAAGCCTCGGCATCAGCAATGGAACGCACCCCTTTGTCGGCAATGAAGCGAATGAAGTCGGGATCGTTCAGCAGCTGCAACACAAAGGGGGCATCAGCCAGTGTAAATTCACGCAGACAAAGACGTGGCGTCAGGATGGGTGACATGGCAAGGGCAGCAGAAAACCGTTAACGCTATACAAGCGGCACTGTACCCTACCCGGCTGGCGCCGTCTGCAATGCACACAGCCCACAGCAAAAAAAGCCTGCACCGCTATTGATAGAATCAAAGCCGCCCCAAGATAATGCAGCATTGCACGGCTGACACATACCGACTGTAGCAACCAACTCAATACAGGAAACTTCCATGTCCATTACCGTTAACGGCGTAGAAATCACCGAAGCCATGGTGCAGGCCGAACAAGCCAACCACGAAGACACCGCCAGCCCGCGCGATTCTGCCGTTCAACAACTGGTGCTGCACCAGCTGCTGCTGCAGAAGGCCCGCGAACAAGGCCACGACACCAGCAACGAAGGTCAGGCCATCGGCGCCCTGCTCGACAAGGAACTGAACTTCACCCCCGCTGACGAAGCCGCCTGCCAAGCTTACTACGACGCTAACCCGCAATACTTCAAGCAAGGCGAAAGCGCCGTAGCCAGCCACATTCTGTTCCCGCTGGGCCAGGGTGACGAACTGGCTGCCTCGCTGGCCAAGGCCAAGGCTCAGGGCGTGCTGGAACAAGTGCAAGCCAACCCGGCAGCCTTTGCCAGCCTGGCGGCAGAGCACTCCACCTGCCCGTCCGGCAAACAGGGCGGCGACCTGGGCCAGTTCGGCCGCGGCCAGATGGTGCCGGAGTTCGAACAAGCGGTATTCAGCACTGACGCCGGCCAGATCACCCCGCACCTGGTAGAAACCCAGTTCGGCTACCACATCATCCAGGTCAAAGAGCGCCAGGAAGGCGGCCAACTGGCCTTTGCCGACGTGTTCCCGCGCCTGCAGCAATACCTGAACGAAATGGCCGGCCGCCAAGCCATGCACGAGTACCTGAGTGGCCTGGTACAGGCTGCAGACATCAAGGGCTACAGCATGCCTGGCCTGTAAGCCGCCGCCAGTCCTGCCATCAAGCCCTGCGCGCCCCGGCCGCAGGGCTTTTGCTTTACAACAAGATGTGACAAGGCCACCCCGCGCAGCCAGCATGATTTAGCGTAAAATACTGGCCATCCGTGGCAGCAGCATTGCGTGCCACCTTCATTTTTGCATCCGGAAAGACCATTCGTGAAAACCGCATTCCTGAACCGCATCGCCGACAAATCGGCGGTGATCGGCATTGTCGGCCTGGGCTACGTCGGCCTGCCGCTGATGCTGCGCTTTGCCGAAGTCGGCTACAAGGTACTAGGCTTCGATATCGACCAAAGCAAGGTTGATGCCCTGCACGCCGGCAAGAGCTACATCGAGCACATCAGCGCCGACAGCATTGCCAGCGCCCGCGCCGCCGGCTTCGAAGCCACCACCGACTTCAGCCGTGCACCGGAAGCCGACGCGCTGATCCTGTGCGTCCCGACGCCGCTCAACAAATACCGCGAGCCGGACCTGTCCTTCGTCATCAACACCATCGACAGCCTGGTACCGCACCTGCGCGAAGGCCACCTGGTGTCGCTGGAATCCACTACCTACCCCGGCACCACCGATGAAGAGCTGCTGCCGCGCATCGAATCGCGCGGCCTGAAGGTTGGCGAAAACGCCTTCCTGGTGTTCTCGCCGGAACGCGAAGACCCGGGCAACCCCAACTTCACCACCCGCACCATCCCCAAAGTATGCGGTGGCGTGACTGCAGCTTGCCAGGAAGTGGGCGTCGCGCTGTACAGCGCCGTCATCGATCAAGTGGTACCGGTGTCGAGCACGCGTGCGGCAGAGATGACCAAATTGCTGGAAAACATCCACCGCGCGGTCAACATCGGCCTGGTCAACGAGATGAAAATCGTCGCCGACAAGATGGGCATCGATATTCATGAGGTGATCCGCGCCGCCGCCACCAAACCGTTCGGTTTCGTACCCTACTACCCAGGCCCGGGCCTGGGCGGCCATTGCATCCCGATCGACCCGTTCTACCTGACCTGGAAGGCGCGCGAGTACGGCGTTCACACCCGCTTTATCGAACTGGCAGGCGAAGTCAACTCCGCCATGCCGGACTACGTGGTCAGCAAAGTGGCGGCCGCACTGAACGAGCGCAAGAAAGCCATCAATGGCAGCAAGATCCTGGTACTGGGGATTGCTTACAAAAAGAATGTTGACGACATGCGTGAAAGCCCGTCGGTGTTCCTGATGGAAAAACTGCGCGACCTGGGCGCTGAAGTGAGCTATAGCGACCCGCACGTACCGGTGTTCCCGAAAATGCGCGAGCACCATTTCGATCTGACCAGCGTCGCCCTGAGCGCCGAATCGGTCGCCAGCTACGACTGCGTGCTGCTGGCTACCGACCACGACAAATTCGACTACGCCATGCTGCTACAGCATGCCCAGCTACTGGTAGACAGCCGCGGCAAGTATCAGCAAGGTGCGGCCAACGTCATCAAAGCCTGAACGAGCTGGCGACCGCTACCAACTGTGCACGAACAAAAGCCCCCACCTGAGTGGGGGCTTTTTACATCCAGCGCATACCAACCAAGAACTATCAACGACGATGGTGCGGGTAAATGTGAAACCACTTCGGCGCACGAAAACGGACGATACGCTTGTATAACCACAAGTAAGTGGAGATGAACAGCAGGCTGCACACCTGCAACACCCACTGCTGCTGCCAGAAAATGACCGCCGGAATGACGGTCATCATTGCGATCAACCACAAGTATGGCGAAGTCATGCTATTGCGCTTAAGCAAGTAGGCTTGTGTATCTTCTCCCGCCACCCAGCGCACCACCCGCTTGTAAACCAGCTGGTGGAAGTGCATGCTATCTGGAAGACCAGCTGCTTCTTTTCGTTGCTTGCGGCGCAGAATGGTGAATACCGTCTCGAAAATCGGGTAAATCAGCACCAGCAACGGGAACCAAGGCGACACTACACCATGATGGCGTGCTACCAGCAGTACAGCCAGCTCAGCCAACAAGAAGCCGACAAGATAGGCTCCCGCATCACCTGCGAAAATCAGACCACGCGGGAAATTCCAGAACATAAAGCCCAACAAGGCACCCGCCAGCGAGACCGACACCACGAACAGGAACTGGTCGTTCAACTGATAGGACACATAGGCAAATGCCGCACAAGCCAGCACGCCGACTCCGGCCATCAGGCCATTATAGCCATCGATGATATTGACCGAGTGACACACACCACCAACAGCAAAAACGGTTACCAGCAACTGTAATAGTAAAATCTGACGCAACCAGTCATCCAGTAGCGGCAGGCCCAAACGGTCAAGCAAAGCATGCAGCAACCAGGCAGCCACTGCCGCAGACACAAAAGCAGCCAGCAGGCGCACCAAAGGCGACACTTTTTTGGTCAGGTCTTCGATCAGACCTGCCAGAAAAACCGGCACCCCCGCCAGCAGTAGTAGCCACACTTCCAATCCATCAGTGCCTACCCACTGCCAGACTGCAAAAGCAGCAAGCAAACCCGCCAGAATCGGCACCCCCCCCACACGAGGCGTTGGCGTAGCATGGAATTTCTGCACCCCATCCAGATCATGATCCATGGACAGATGGGCGTGCAGATGCTGAAAGCGAATAATCAGCGCCGCAGTCAAAAGTGAGACGAACAAAGCCGTCAACAGGATATACAAAGACATCTAAAGGTTACTTCCCGGACCTGACACTTGAAAAACCAGAAAACGATGCGACCACATCAGTTCAGAGCGCCGCGACGCCACGTTTTAAATAAAAGGTATGCCGCACCAACCATTGCACCCAGCAGAGCACCGAGCATGGTAATCATGGCTCTCTTGGGACCACTCTTGCGATCCGGCGGCGTGGCCACATCTAGCACCTGAATAAGTGAACTATCACGGGCCTCTTCCATTCTGGCCAATTCGTACTGTTTGGCCATCACTTCAAGCAAGGCCTCCTGATACTTTACCTCACGCAAGGCACGGATATAGGCTAGCCCTTTCTCGGGTAATCTGGCAGCACCAGGCAACAAACCGGCCTCATCGTGGCCAGCTGACGAGAACTGCTGTAGCTGCGCCTTGAGTGCAGTCAACTCTTCTTGGGTACGGATGAAATCCGGGTTCTTGTCGGTGGCAAAGCTGCGCATGGTGGCAAGCTGCACTTCTTTCGCCGCAATACGGGCCTTAAGGTCGGCCGTGGCCTTGATTACACCAGACACTTGGCCTTCAGGCAGAATCAAGCCTGTGTTTTTTTGCAATTGCTCCAATCGGCTCTCAGCCGAAACAAGATCTGCCCGCACATCCTTCAGCTGCCGCTGGAAAAAGAAACGCCGCTTGGCCGCATCTGTCACCGCCAAACTCTGATTGACCCGTTTCATCTCGTCAACATAGGCATTAGCAAGCTTTGCAGCAAATACGGGGTCTTTGTCCTCGACAGCAATCTCGATCAACCCAGACTTTGCGGACTGGATATTGGCAACTTTTTCCAGTGCCATTCGCGCCTCAATGATGGTCTCTACTTCATAACGCGCCTTGAGGTCGAACCGTTTGATCAGACTATCGGACACATTCTGGCTTTTCAGAATGCCGACATACAAGTCGTTAGGATTCTTCAGGGCGCTGCTACCACCAACACCAGCCAGCGCACCCAGAGAGCCCAATGCTGCTGCTAAGCCAGAAGACTGCTGCTGCGGCGGCATCACGCTGCTGCGCGCAGTAAAAACGGGGGGCATCAACAAGGCGATGGCCAGCGCCGCAGCACCGCACACCGCTGTTGATAACAATACTGTGCGCCTACCCCGCCACAGTTCATTGATCAGTTGGCCCAAGTCAATCTCGTCACGCATCATGGAATCCGACGGAGTTTTGTCATTCATGTTTTTATCTTGCATCGGCTTGTATCAATCAGTCCTTCAGCACTTTCAGGCCCGCCGCACCCAGTCCAAACTGGTACAGGATGGTGGTCCATTCTTTCAGGCTCTGAGTGGTGGAAATATCACGTTCAATAGCCTCTGGCACGATCACACTATCACCAGGAAACAGGCGGTAGCTATTGACCGACGTGAACCAGCCCGCACT
Source organism: Vogesella urethralis (assembly GCF_007644045.2). Taxonomy (GTDB): domain Bacteria; phylum Pseudomonadota; class Gammaproteobacteria; order Burkholderiales; family Chromobacteriaceae; genus Vogesella; species Vogesella urethralis. The sequence continues at coordinate 62,304 of NZ_VMDW02000075.1, read as the reverse complement.
GGCGCGACTGATCGCCGTACCGTCCGCTCGCAATACGTACAACTCCTTCTCGTCAGCCAACCGAGTCAACCCACCAGCCAGCTGCAGGTAATCGGTTACCCGACGATTCGGTTTGAACATGAAGGCGGTGGCGTTATTGACAGAACCAAAGACATTGATAGTGCCCGGCTGACGTGGCACATAAATGGCGTCTCCATTCTCCAAAGGCAGATCAGGAAGATCTTTCAGCTTCACCTTGTAATCGGAAAACTCGAGAGCCACACGCCCAACCGCCTGTACCTTGCGCATATTCTGCGCACGCTTGCGGTTACGCTCCAGCTCTGCCTGAATCGCTTGCATATTATCCGACACACTGGTCGTAGCAAGCTTGTTCGACGCCGCCGCTTCGGCTTCTTTCTCGAAACGATCTACCGCCTCATTCAATGCCTTCTGTTGCTGCTCACGAATGGAAGAGCGGCTAAGTACCAACCCGAACAAATAGGCATCCTCACCAACACCACCAATCCTGGCCATCAAGTCGCGCAAGGTCTCGCCCCGCTGCAGCTTGTACACCCCAGGGTTCACAACTTCGCCATCCACCTTAACGTAATACTGCGATGCATTAGCCCGCAGTGCCACGGCGTCCGGGCTGCTGATACGGTAAATCCCGCCCTGACGCGGCGAAGTTGCCGCCACTGCACGCAGCAGGTCATCGTAGCCGGCGTGCTTCTTGCCGCTCTGTTCTTGACGGAGCCAGCCTTTATCGACAACTTCAAGCTGCAACTCTACTTGCTCGGCAACCGCTTGCACACCGCCGGTTCTCTTCAACAATGCCGCAAGCGACTCTTTCGGCAGGGCTTCGTAAATGGCTGGCTGTTTGACCAGACCGGTCAAGGCGACCAAATTGCCCATAGCGGGGATATGGATGACATCACCGTCTTGCAACTGGACATCGGACGGCTTGCTACCTTCATTCAGGAAGGCGTACAAGTCAAACGTAGCGATGGTCTTGCCATTGCGCTTTACCTCGACACGACGCACAGAACCCTCAGCAGAAGGGCCGCCAACGGCAAACAGTGCGTTCACCAGTGTACTCATGGCACTGATCTGATAACTGCCGGGCTGGCGGGCAAAGCCCGTGACGTATACCTGAATGGCACGCGTCTGGGAAAGCGAAGCGGTGAGTTCGAAATTGGTAAAGATTTTGCCAATGGACTTTTTCAGGTGGGCTTGCAAGTCCTTGAACTTGACCCCTGCCACGCCAACATTACCGACGCGCGGGATATAAATCGCACCGCTGCGATCTACTTTGCTGACGAGGTCGATATCGACCATGCCCCAACCACGAATCTGGATCTCATCCCCAGGTCCGATTGCGTAGTCGTCTGGTACGTTTTGATTCTGAATGGGGGCAAAGGTAGCAGGCGACTGGCTAAAGAAAGAAGACCCGTAAAGCGGCAGCCTTTCACCCAGTGTATCGGCGACATACTGCGCAAACGCCGGAGCCGGCGTATCGACACGGGCAGTGGAAACCACCTGAGTCACCGTCATGCCATCGCGCTTGCCGCTGGCAATCACAGGGGCGCTAGACATACCCGCAACGCTGGCCTCAGGCGCTGCAGTATCTGCCGCATTAGCCGCGAATGGCAGCACCATCATGCCGGCAACCATCAATTTGATTTTATTTTTACTCATCACCGCTACCAAAGGCTGAATAGTCAGATTGTCAATACTGTTTGTGCAAAGTCAACGCCAGGGACTTTCCATCCGCGCTGGCTGTCGGCATCAGGACCGCATCCCGCTGCCCTTTCCATAACTGATACCCGACTGCATAACCGAGCAAACTACCGGCCACTACATCGGACATCCAGTGCTTGTTACCAGCCACCCGACCGGCATTCGCCAGCCCGCCCGCAACATAAAGCCAAGGCAACTGATACTCCTCAGCATAAGGCGTCAGTACAGCCATGGTGACGGCACTGTGATTCGACGGGAAGCTGGCAGACTGTTTGTTTGCAGTAGCCCATGTTTTACCGCCACTGTCTTCGGGGCGCGCACGGTCAACCAGCTTCTTGGTCGCTATCGATAAACCGGCGGCTAACCCTGCCGATTGTAAACTGATGATGCTGGTATTCACCAGCACTGGATCATCCGCAAGGGTCATGCCCACACCGGCAGCGCCCACCGCGGCCAGCGGCGCCCATTTACCAACCTTATCCCAGGCCTTGACCACCGCATTGCCTTGGCGCTTGCCAAACTGCTGCTGGATGCTCTTGTCTCTCGTTGCGGCCAACCCTACTGCAGCAATACCTACGCTCGATGCAACTGCCGCGCTACCGATGTCCGGCAAGTTGGCCGCAGCACCACCTACCCGGAGCTTGACACCCGAGGCGCTGGGCCACCATACGGGATCTGGTAGTACATCTGGTGAATCCGCTTCGCGACGATCACCAAATTCCCCCAAGCCGTCGCCAAGCGACAACTGGCGCTCCGATTCTTCCAGCATTCTGACCAAGTCGTGTGGCACGCCAACCTGCTGCCCCACATCCCGCGTCCAGGGGGACAGCGAGTAGTGACCAACCGACTGGGTATCGGTCGGCGTCAGGGTATTGAGCGGGATACTCAGAAAAACCCCTTTATCATGGTAAGGACTGGAAGGGGTACCTGGCGAGGTCGTATCCTTGCCATCGGTGATGGTATACCAGGCACCAGCCTCAATACCACTCTTGAAACGACGCTTGAACTCGAAGCGCACGCCACTATCCTTGGCCAGGAAGCGGCCGGCGCGCGCAGTCGCCGTGATGCCTTCTGGCAGTTTGTAATGCAAGGAAGCGAGGCCAGTCACTGTCTTGTAATCGCGCTTGCCGAACCAGCCCTTGAAGTCGCGCTGCTCAACCGCCTCGGTCGACAGTTCACCGATCCAACGCGAGCCTGGCGCAAAATAAACCAATTGCCCGGCAACGCCTCGGTACATTTCCTCAAACAAACCTACTGACAGCTTGGCATAAGTGCGCTCCGCCGGCTGCATGACATAGGTATAGGAAAGCTGATTGAGCTTTGGGGTATTGACGCGCTTGTATTCGGCGATATCGGTCCGCACATGAGGTAGCAAGCTATTGGACGGGTTTTCTACCTTGCTGACATCCTCTACCAGCTTCTGCTTGAACCCAGCGTCAAAGTAATTGCCATTGGCCGGCCGCCAGCTGCCACTGGCCAAGGCGAAAATTTCGTAGCGAAACGCCCCGGACGGGTCATTGAAAAACATGGAAAGCTTAGGTGCGATGCCGAAGCTGTTGAACTGGGCATCCCGGCCCTTTAGCTGGTAGGTATTGCCGTCTTCATTCGACACCACAGCCACATCGATGCCCTGCTCCAGATCTGCCGAAACGGCATCAAAATCATCGGTTGCCATAGTGGGTGCTGCATGGCTCACCAGCGTCACATCCCTCAATTGCTGGCGGCTGGCTTTTCCATTCAGATAGTCATTCAGCACGGCTACATTGAAGAATTCGTAATCAGCGATGGCAATATCTTCACGATTGAGCCGGATTTTGATGACGCGGGTTTCCAAGGGGGCGAAATACATTGCTGTGCGAACAGCACGGCCAACAGCACGCCCCTGGTCTGCAATGCGAGTATTGCTGAGCGCCAGAGTGAAAACGCCATTGTGGTAAGCCACCTTGACGCCACGGTAATCCTGCTTGTGCAAGGCAGCCACCAGTTCCTGGCGGTGCGTTGGACTGTCACGCCAAGCTTGAGCAGTAGGTCGTTCGCGCAAGGCGCTGTACGGGGCCGGCTCAAGAAACTTGGGAATGAATTCTTTTTGCTGGAATGGTGCAGAGAAATTGGTGCTGATGCTGCTGTGGCTCTTGCTTCTTGCCAACGTGGTAGTCAACCAACCAAAGCGGTACGACAGGCCAACTACGGGGCCAGCCTCACGCTGGCCCGCAAATGTTTCGGCGGCGCGAAAGTGGCTTTTGTAATTATTGGCATCGTACTCGGCCAGTAATGACCAAGCACCATCATCGTAGGGCAAACGCCAGTTAATGCCGCCAAAGAGCCCTTGAATCTTGCCGGAACCGTAGCCCAGCGTGGCGTCCACCGGCCCCAAACGTTTGGAGGCCGCAATGTACTGTCCATCGAACAACTGTGTACCCAACAAATCCGTCTTGCCGAATGATACCTCGGGCAAGTACTGACCTTCCTGCAGCAGGCGCAGCTTGAGGTCGATGACTTTGTCTTTGTAACTACCATAAGACGCCGCCAGCTTGGCATTGTCAAAGCCCGGGGTGCCACGAATGGCGACAAAGCGACCATTCATCTGCAAGAACGGTAATACCGTCAGATTAGTCCACAGCGTACTGTAAGGCCGATCAAAAGTATAACCCAAGGCAAAGGTACCATCCTCTTCCACCCTGCCATCGGGCATATTGAGTATGCCGGCCTGCCCCGTCATCGACGAGGCGGCAAATGCGGGTTGCAACACACAAAACACGGCGAACGCGATGGGACTGAGGCGCATAGAACTTCCGGGAGGAGGACACAAAAAAAGCTACCTCGATAATCGAGGCAGCTTTTGCGACGCGTACCGATTAATGATTGGTGGTAGCGTGGTGTGTTGCAGCGGCATTGCTGGAGGATGTTGCACCGATACCGACAGCAACCGCAGCAGCAGTAGCAAGGCCGGCAGCAGAAATACCAGCAATGCCACCAACTGCACCAGCGGCACCAGCGGCACCAGCGGCACCAGCACCAGCACCAGCACCAGCACCAGCACCAGCGGCACCAGTACCAGCACCAGTACCAGTACCAGCACCAGCACCAGCACCTTGCGCCAGAGCGGCGCTAGAAACAACAGCCAGCATCAGGGCAGTCATCAGGGTTTTCTTCATCATTTGGGCTCCCAAAAATAAAATGCAATCGGTTGTCTAGATCAACCTTTTGCATTATGAAGCGTAACAACGAAAAAGTCAGCCGTCATCCTGCTAAGAATTTGTTAAATTCGCTTCAGGCCATCAACTGCTTGACAACATCAACGTAGCCTTGCATTGCCTCGTCGGCAGACTGGCCTTGCAACTTGGCCCAGGCGTCATACTTGGCGCGGTTGATGAAATCCATCATACCAGGGCGTTCGCCCTGCACATCGCCGTCAGTTGCCTGTTTATACAGGGCATAAAGTTGCAGCAAGGTCTGGTTGTCCGGGCGCTCGGCCAGGCTGGTCACGTCTTTCTGCGCTTGCTCGAACAGGGTTTTCAGATCGGACATTGTTTTTCCTTTTCGATTCTGTGGTGTTGCTTCGCAACATCAGTTCATGTGTTGTTAGCCGCCATATCCATCTGGCTGGCGTCAATTTACCATGAAACGATCGTTTCACAAGTCTTCGGTATCCAGCGCTATCTGCTTCACACTCGCCACCGGCTGCCCCGCCTTGCGCGCCGGGGTAAAGCTGGCCGCATAAAAGCGCTGGCGGATGGCTTCAGCGTACGCTTCCGGCAGATCTGTCGGCACTGTCACCCGCACCACATGCCCGCTGGCATCAATGTAAACCTGCAAACGCACATCAGCCGGCAAGTCGTCGGTTTCGGGTAACACGATAGGCTGCAATGGTTCGGCCAGCACATCCAGCTCGTTGGCGCTAAAAAAGCGCGCCATCGCCAAAGCCGGCGCCACGGTATTCGCCGCTGGGGCTGCATCAGGTGCGGTAACCGCCGCCTGCTGTGCCGCCGGCGGTGCAACAGCCTCTGCTGACAGCCCGGCAGCGGCTACCACCTTTTCCGGGGCGACTAATGAGGCCTTGGCTGGTGGCGCAGCCTGCAACCGCACCATCAGCCCTGCTGCACCACCAGCCGCCGGTGGCAAGGCATCCAGCAGCAATAGCAGGCCCAGATGACAGGCCAGCGCCAGCAAGGCACTACACAGCAGGCGCTCGGCAGGTGTGCGCGGTAACAGCTGCATGGCTTACTTGGCAGCCAGATTTTCCTCGATGGTCGCCAGCGGGATGGCGCCGGGCACCAGCGTGCCATTCGGGAAGATCAACGCCGGCGTACCACTGATACCCAGCTTTTCACCGATGGCAGCCACTTCGGCCAGCGGGGTCGGGCAGTTATCCTTGCCACTCAGCGGGGTGCCGTTACGCATGAATGCGGTCCAGGTCTTGGCAGGGTCCTTGCTGCACCAAATCAGGCGCGACTTGCGCTCGGCATCCGGGTGCAGCTGCGCCAGCGGGTACAGGAAGGTGTAAACGGTGACGTTATCCAGCTTGGCCAGCGACTCGCGCTCCAGCTGCTTGCAGTACGGGCAGTCCGGGTCAGAGAACACCACCAGCTTGCGCTCGCCCTTGCCACGCACTTCCTTGATGGCCTTGTCCAGCGGCAGGGTTTTCCAGTCCACCACCACCTTGTTCAGGTCATCCAGACGGGCTTCGGTCAGGCTGCGGCGCGACTTGGTATCGATCAGGTCGCCGGTAATCAGGTGGTCCACTTTGCCGTCCACGTAGACGATGGTGAACTCTTCGCGACCACCGCGCTTCATCTTCACCACCACCTCGTACAGGCCTGCTACCGGCGCCGGCTGCACGGTCGATACCTCGTGCTGCGGGAACTTGCCCTTGAAGGCAGCTTTGACGGCATCGCTGGACTCATCGGCGGCGGAAGCACTGCACGCCATCAGCGGCAGCATCATGGTGGCCAGCACCAGCTGGCGGAAACGGAAAGACATGCTCATCCTTTATTGAATTCTGCTCAAAAACCCACCGCGTGGCGGGCGAGTTGCCGCTTGATCAACGGCAGGCGGTTGGTGAGGTTCAGCCCGGTATTACGCAACCAGGCCAGACCCGGCGTGCCCTTGTCGTGGAATAGGCCAAACAAGGTATCACAAGTAATCTGCATGGTTCGGACAGCCTCTTTGCGGCTTCGTTCATACGCCCGCAGCGCCAGCCACTGGCCGCAGTCGTCGCGCCCGTGCAGCGCTGCGGCCAACCGGGCCGCATCCTGAAAGCCCAAGTTCACGCCCTGCCCGGCCAGCGGGTGCACGGTATGCGCCGCATCACCCACCAGCGCCACGCGCTCGGCAATCACCTGCTCCGGCGTGATCAGGCGCAGCGGGAAGGCCGCCGCCGGGGTCAAGACCTCCAGGCGCCCCAGCGCGGGGCCACCGGCATCGGCCACCACGGCAGCCAGCCGCGCATCATCCAGCGCCAGCAACGGCTGCGGCTGGCTGGTAGACCACACCATGCTGATGCGGTTGCCCGGCAGCGGCAACCACGCCAGGATGCCGTCACCCAGAAACCATTGCCGTGCGATGTCGCCGTGCGGCCGCTCGCAGGCAAAGTTGGCAACCACGCCGCTGTGGCCATAGGGTTTGACGTTGGCCGCAATGCCGCTCTGCTGCCGCACCCAGGAGTTCGCCCCGTCTGCCCCCACCACCAGCGCAGCCGTCAGTTTGCTGCCGTCAGCCAGCACCACGCCGGCTTCGCGCGGGCCGTGCCACAGCGCTTGCGGCCGCTGTCCACGCAGGATGGTCACACCACTGGCCTGCTGCAGTTGCTGCCACAGCGCCGCCAGCAACCAGCGGTTTTCCACGATCCACGCCAGTGCCTGGGCCCCGGCATCCTCGGCGGAAAACGCAATGCGCCCGCCCTGGTCGCCACACACGTCCATCGCGGTGATGGTGCCAATGCGCGCCATATCGGGCCAGGCACCCAGCCCGGCCAGCCACGCCCGGTTAGCCGGGCTAACGGCGTAGACGCGGGCGTCCCAGCCCTGCTCCAGGCCGTCCAGCGGCTCGCCCTGCCCTTCCAGCAAGGCCACACGCCGGCCCTGTTTGTCCAGCGCCAGCGCCAGCGCGGCGCCCACCAGGCCACCGCCCACCACCAGCACATCGTAATGCTCGTTCATTTTCTGCTTTCTGACATGACTGCGGCCAACCTTAACCGAAGGTTGGCCGCAAGAAAACCGTCATTGCTAGACGCCGACGCCAAACACCAGGTGGCTGGCAAACGCACGGCGCGCCGGCGGTAGCGCGTCCAGCGCGCTCATGCCGACACCGCGCAAGGCTTTTACCAGCGGATGATGGCCATCAAACAACTGGATCAGGCCGTGGGTAAAGCCCACCACCGCGTGGCTATCAACGCGGCGCCCGGCGCTGTAACGGCGCAGCACAGCCGCATCGCCCGGGTCGGCCGCACCGGCCAGCGCGTCCACCAGCCCCACCGCGTCGCGCAAGCCCAGGTTGAAGCCCTGCGCCGCCACCGGATGCATGGTTTGCGCCGCGTTGCCGATCATCACCACACGGCCGGACACCACGCGATTGAGCTGACGCAACGCCAGCGGGAACACGGCACGCTCGCCAATGCTGTCAAAACGCCCCAGCCGCTCGCCAAAAGCCTGCTGCAGTTCGGCCAGCACGCTGGCGTCGTCAGCTTCCTTCAGGCGCTGCGCGTCGTCGTGGCTGCGCGTCCACACCAGCATCATGCGCTCGCCGTGCGGCAGCAAGGCAAACGGGCCTTCAGAGCCAAAGCGCTCGTAAGCCACATTGCCGTGCGGCTGGCTGCTGCTGACCTCAGCCAGCACCGCACTCTGGCGGTAATCGTGTACGCGGCGGGTAATGCCCGGCAGGCGCTCGGCCAACGCGCCGCCCTCGGCCAGCACCAGCAGGCGGCAGGTCAGCGTGGCCACCGCATCATCCGCCGTGCGCAGGCTTAGCGTGGCGTAGCGCGACAGCGACTGAGCGCCTTCCACCCGCGTTTGCCACAACACCTTCACGCCGGACGCAGCCAGCGCGTCGGCCAATGCGGCAGTCAGCACCGGGTAGTCGATAACGGCGCCCAGATGCGGCAGCCCCAGGTCGTCATGCTGCAGCACGGTGCGGCCAAAGCCGCCCTGCTGCGACACGTGCACGGTGTCGATCACCGTGGCTGGCAGGCTGTCAGGCCAGGCACCGGCCAGCGCCAGCTGTTCGCGGCTATACCACGATAGCGCCAGCGCCCGCGCGTCGCGCACAGGCTCGCGCTGCGCCCGCGCCTCCACCAGAATCACGTCGCGCCCGGCCTGTGCCAGCCGCAGCGCGGCCAATGCGCCCACCGGGCCGCCGCCCACAATCACTACGTCGCCATGCTGTGGCATGTTCTGCATCTTGCTTCACCCTGTGCGGGCGCCCCCTTGCAAAGAAAACCGGCTCAGCCCCGCATCAGGGCTTCGATATCGTCGATCTGTTTCGGCACTGCGGCGGTGTACACGTAATGGCCGCTGGCCGTCACCTGCACATTATCTTCGATGCGGATGCCGATATGGTGGTAAGCCACCGGCACGCGGTCGTCCGGGCGAATATACAGCCCCGGTTCGATGGTGGTGCACATGCCGGGCTGGAAAGTGCGCCACTGACCGCCCGGCTTGCGCGCGCCCACGTCGTGCACGTCCAGGCCGATGAAGTGACCGATGCCGTGCATGTAGAAGCGGCGGTAGTCGCCAGATTCGATCACGCCATCCACCGTACCCTGCAGCAGTTGGTAATCCAGCATGCCCTGCACCAGCACGCGCAGCGCCGCGTTGGCCGGCGCATCCAGCGCCGCCCCTGGCTTGACCTCGGCGATGGCGGCGAGTTCGGCAGCCAGCACCACGTCGTACAGGTCACGTTGCGGACCGCTGAAACGGCCATTCACCGGGAAGGTGCGGGTGATGTCGCCGGCGTAGCCGCGAAACTCGCAGCCGGCGTCGATCAGCAGCAAATCGCCGTCGTTCAGGCGCGCATTGTTGGCCGCGTAGTGCAGCGTGCAAGCGTTGGCACCACCGGCCACGATGCTTTCGTACGCCGGGTAGCGCGCACCGTTGCGGATGAAGTGGTGCAGCAGCTCGGCCTCCACCTCGTACTCATACATGCCGGGCCGCGTGGCTTGCATCGCCCGCACGTGGGCTTCGGCCGAAATCTGGCCGGCACGATGCAGCACCGCCAGCTCACGCTCGTCCTTGATCAGCCGCATCTCGTCGATCAACGGCAGCAAGTCGCCAAAGCGCTGCGGCGCATCGATACCGGCGCGGGCGCGGGCACGTACCGCCTCCAGCCAGCCAGCCACGCGGCCATCGATGCTGCGGTTGCCCACCGGCCAGAACAGCGCCGGCACGTTTTCCAGCAGCTGCGGCAGCCGGGTATCCAGCTCGGTAATGCTGTAGGCCTCGTCAAAGTCGAACGCCTCCACGGCGGCCGCCGGGCCGTAACGGAAGCCATCCCAGATTTCCATGTCGGGGTTTTTATCGCGACAGAACAGGATGGATTTGCCACGGCGGCCATCCAGCACCAGCACGGCTTCCGGCTCGTCGAACGCGGTGAGGTACAGGAAGTGGCTGTCGGCGCGGTACGGGTAGTGGGCGTCGGCGTTGCGGACTTGCAGCGGGGCGGTGGGCAGGACGGCGATAGCGTCGCCCAGGGTGGCCAGCAGTTGCTGGCGACGTTGAAGCAGGCTATGCGGCATGAGCATGCAACCAGGCAGGAGAAAACCGCGCCAGTTTACACCCGTCTGCGCCACAGGGCGACGCCATGCGCGGCCAACATGACGCCGGTCAAAGCCCCGGCCATGTCGGCCACTGCGTCCAGCACCTCGGCGCTACGCGTGGCGGTGAGCGTACCCTGCGCCACCTCCGAGCCCACCGCCCATAACAGGCACAGGCCCAGCACCGGCGGCATGAGCTGGCGTAATGACTGCCCGTGGCAGGCGCGCGGCAGGGTCAGCAGCACCCCGCCCAGCCCGAACAGACAAAAGTGACCGATCTTGTCGTAATAGGGAATGGCAGACGGCGGCCCGCCCGGCTTCAGCAGCAACAAGTAAACAGTAGCCAGCCACCACAGGGCAGCAGGCAGATAGGCGATCAATCGTGACACGGCAGGCACCGGACGGGGAAAGCGGGCATGTTGCCACGATCACGGCATAAAAAAAAGGCGGGCCGAAGCCCGCGCAAGAAGCCTTGAATGCCAGGAGTTTTCAAGGAAATCGGCCGCGCAGCGCAAGCTGCGCGGGTAAAGCTGTTGTTACTTCCATTCCGCCGGGAATTTGTAGCCAGCGTATTTCGGCTCGGCCCAGGCGCGGAATTCTTTCGATTTGTAGGCCGCGATCACGTCTTTGGCCCACGGCTTGTTCACGTCGGCGGCACGGATCACGCCCCAGTTCACGTAGGCGTAGCTCTTCTCCTGGAACACGGCTTCGGTCAGCTTGATGCCGGAGGAGATAGCGTAGTTACCGTTGACCACGGCGAAGTCCACGTCAGCGCGGGAGCGCGGCAGCTGGGCGGCTTCCAGCGGAACGATCTTGATCTTCTTCACGTTGACGTCGATGTCACGCTCGGAGGCGGTCAGCGGGTTGATGCCTTTTTTCAGCTTGATCCAGCCCAGGTCGTTGAACATCACCAGCGCGCGGGCGAAGTTGGACGGGTCGTTCGGGGCGGACACGGTGCTGCCCTCTTTCACGTCTTTCAGCGACTTCAGTTTGCCCGGGTACACGCCCAGCGGTGCGGTGGGCACCTGGAACACTTCTTTCAGGCTCAGCTTGTGCTCTTTGGAGAAGTTGTCCAGGTAGGGCTTGTGCTGGAACACGTTCACGTCCAGCGAGCCTTCCTGCAGCGCCAGGTTCGGGCGCACGTAGTCGGTGAACTCCACCAGTTTCACGGTGTAGCCTTTTTTCTCCAGGATCGGCTTGATGGCCTGCTTTACCTGGTCGCCGAAGTCACCGACGGTGGTACCGAACACGATTTCTTTCTTGGCCGGGTCGGCCGCGTAAGCGTTGGCCGCGAAAGCCAGGCCTAGGGTGGCAACTGCCAGGGTCTTGAGGGCGATACGACGCATTGTTCTAGCTCCTTGTGAGAGGGATCTCTTTGTTTTTGACAGGGTTAACGCTTGTCCAGGCGCGCGGCCAGGCGGTTACCGGCAAACTGGATCAGCTGCACGATCACCACCAGCAACAGCACCATGGCGATCATCACTTCGCTCTGGAAGCGGTAGTAGCCGTAGCGGATGGCCAGGTCGCCGATGCCGCCGCCACCCACCACACCGGCCACGGCCGAGTAGCTGAGGAAGCTGATGGTGAGAATGGTGAGGCTGGAAATCAGGCCGGCACGCGCTTCGTTGATCAGCACCTTGACGATGATCTGCGCCGGGCTCGCACCCATCGCTTCCGCCGCTTCCACCACGCCACGCGGGATCTCGCGCAAGGTCTGCTCTACCAGTCGGGCAAAGTACGGAATGGCTGCCAACGACAGCGGCACTGCGGCGGCCACCGGGCCGATGGTGGAGCCCACCAGCACGCGGGTAAGCGGCACCAGCGACACCATCAGGATGATGAAGGGGAAGGAGCGCACCAGGTTCACCAGCCAGCCCAGCACGCCGTTGACGGTGCGGTGCGCGAACAGCTGGCCGGGCTGGGTCAGGTACAGCAGGATGCCCAGCGGGCCGCCCAGCAGGATGGCCGCGCTCAAGCCGATGGCCAGCATCAGGCCGGTTTCCAGGCTGGCCTGCCAGATTTCGGGCGCCAGGTCGGACAGGTTGGCCAGCGCCTGGGCCAGGGTCAGTTCTTCCATTTACGCCACCTCCAGCAGGGATTTGGCCAGCGCCGACTGCGCGCTGACCTGCTTGTCTTGCACGGTCAGGATTTCCACCACTTCGCCGGCGTCCAGCAGCGCGGCACGATGGCAAATGGAGCGAATGACGTGCATTTCGTGGGTGACGATCACCACGGTCACGCCAAAGCGGGCGTTGATGTCCTGCAGGCAGTCGAGGATGGACTGGGTGGTTTTCGGGTCCAGCGCCGAGGTAGGCTCGTCGGCCAGGATCACGTGCGGGCGCGGCGCCAGCGCACGGGCAATGCCCACGCGCTGCTTCTGGCCGCCGGACAGCTGCGCCGGGTAGTGCTGGGCGCGCTCGGCGAGGCCAACGATGTCCAGACACTCGGCGACGCGGGCGTCGATCTCGGCGCGGCCCCAGCCGGCAATTTCCAGCGGGAAGGCGATGTTGTCGGCCACGGTGCGGTTGGCCATCAGGTTGAACTGCTGAAACACCATACCGATGTTCTGGCGGGCGCGACGCAGCGCGCTGGCAGACAGCGCGGTGAGCTGCTGGCCGTCCACGGTGACGCTGCCGCTGTCCGGACGTTCCAGCAGGTTGATCAGGCGCAGCAAGGTGGACTTGCCGGCGCCGGAAAACCCGATCAGGCCGAAGATCTCGCCGGCACGGATGTGCAGGCTGGTATCACGTACCGCGTCGAACCAGCCGCCTTCCGGCTTGCGGAAACGCTTGTGTACGTTCTTGAGGTGAATCATCCAAAGCTCCAAAGCAAAAAGCCCGCCGTAACGCTGGCGGGCTTAAGCTGGGAATTTTCGGCTTTGAAAATTCTGGCGAGTAGTGTCGGTTGCTACTCCCCACGCTTTAGCTGTTTTACGCCCGCAAGCTGTGTCAAATCGGCGTTAAATCAAAATCTTGATCGCAATTGAACATCACCCGTTCGTTTGTGTCAAGTATTTATTACCACGTTACTACCACTGGCCATTGGCCGCAGCCGATCAGCGCCGCGGCCAACCTTTGCAGCAACTTGCCACCACGGCCTAGCGCGACTGGCAGGTCACGGTCAGCGTGCCCAAATCGCCAAACTGCAGGCTGGCCGGCACGCCCGGCTGCAACAGCAGCACCCCGGCGTAACTACCGGTAATCACCGCCTGCCCCGGCAGAATGCCCTGCCCGCCCGCCTGCAGGTGCTGCACCAGCCACAGTAAGGGCGCCAGCGGCTGCCCGGCCGGGTGCGCGCCAGCCAGTGTGTCGTCGCGCTCACCCTGCTGCACGCGCAAGGCCAGCGTGCTGGCCGCCCGTGCGGCGTCGATGGCCACCGCCGGCCCCAGGTGCAGGCCCTGGTTCACCAGCCCGTCGGCCAGCGACTGCAAAAACGGCGGTTTGGGTTCGGCGTCAAAGCGGCTGTCGATCAGCTCCAGCGCCAGCCGTACCTGGCTGATGGCAGCCAGAATCTCGGCCTCGCTATACGGCGTGGCGCGCGGTGGCAGGCCTTCGGCAAACACGAAGGCCAACTCCGGCTCTACTTTCACCACGCCATCACGCACCCACGCGTGGCAGGTATCGCCGTCGCTGACGGTGCTGGCGTAGATCGGCGCCACCACCTTGCGCTCGGCGTCCGGCAGGCCGCACTTCCAGCCACCAATGGCATTGCCCAGCAGTGCGCTGACGGCTTGCTGGATGGCCAGCGCGTCGTCTAGCGTGGCCGGCGCCAGTTCGGCGGCCAACAGCGGGCCGCGACTACCGGACAGACGGCGGGAAGCGAGGGTAATGGCAGCCTGGCGGCAGGTATCGGGCGTCATGGCGGGGTTTCCGTTACGTTGGGCAAAACGGCGTTTTACCGGCAATGGCCAAGCCTGGCAAGCTGCAGACGGCAGCGCGCCCCGTGGTTTGCCACGGGGCGCGGATAACGACCACCGGCGGCTACTTGGTCAGGATCAGCTTGTTCTGCTTGGTGATCTGCAGCCGGTACTGCTGGCCGTTGTGTTCGATCAGCAAGGCCTTGCAGTGGGCAAACAGCTGCTCGCTGCTGATCAGCGGCAGCGCAGGCTGCGCTGCCGGCTGGCTGCCGGCCGGCAGCAGTGCCGCGGCCAGCGAATCAAGCGTAAGACTGAGAGTACTCATCGGTGTAACCAGGGTCGGGTCATCATGTAAAACGCACCCCTGCCTATAGCAGGGGTGCCGGTACAGGCCAGGCCACTGCACGCAGTAGCCCGGCAGCGACTTAGAACGTGAAGTTCGCGGTCAGGTTGGCGGTACGCGGGGTACCCGGCACATAACGGGTACGGTTGTTGTTCAGCGAAGCGATGTAGTCCTCGTCAAACAGGTTGTACACGTTCAGTTGCAGGCTGACGTTCTTGTTCAGCTTGTAGCTGGCCATGGCATCCACCACGGTGTAGGCCGGAATGCCCGGAATGTACTCGGTAGGACGCACCTTGGTATTGGTGTTCTTGCCCATGTAGCGCACGCCGCCACCGATGGTGAGGTCATTGTTTACCTTGTAGCTGCTCCACAGGGTGGCGCTCCACTCCGGCGACCAGTCTGCCGACTGGCCGGTCAGGCCTGCAGTAGAGGTGGTGGAACCTTCGGTGATGTCGGTCTTCATGTGAGCCACGCCGGCAGTCACCTGCCATGCCGGGGTGATCTGGCCGACCAGGCCCAGCTCCACGCCTTTCACTTCGCGCTTGCCGTACTGCACGATGGCGCCGGTGACGCTATCGGCCTTGGCCAGCTCGTTCTTGTTGGTGGTCTGGTAAATGGCGGCGGTCAGGCCCAGCTTGTTGTCCAGCAAGTCCCACTTGGTACCCAGCTCGATGTTTTCGGTCTTCTGCGGGTCCAGCGCGGTATTGCTGCTGCTGGTGGCGCTGGTGGATAACGTGAAGTTGTCGCTACCGGCCGGCTTTTGCGAGGTGGCGTACGCCAGGTAAACGCTGCCGTTGGCCGCCGGCTTGTACACCAGGCCCAGCTTGCCGCCCAGCAGGTTGCCGGATTTTTCCAGGTTGCTGGCAATCAGGTTGCTGCCGGACACGGTGGTCACATCGGTCTGGGTGTTGTAATGCTCCAGGCGCAGGCCGCCATTGATCTGCCATTGCTCGTTCAGTTTCAGCGTATCAAAGCCATACACGGCAATGGTATTGGTAAAGCCCTTGGTCGACGCGCCGGTCAGTTTGGGGGCGTAGGCGGTCAGCGTATCGCTGCTGTTCGGGTTGTAGGCGTTGGCTGCAGCCACGGTACCCAGACCATCACGGGTGTAGCTGTTCTGGCCTTCGTGCAGCAGCTCCATGCCTACCAGCAGGTCGTGCTCGATGCTGCCGGTCTTGAACTGGCTTTGCAGGTTGGTCTGGTTGGCCAGGATGGTGTTGTCTTGCAGCGTGCTCTGGCGGCTGCGCGAGCTGGTCCACGCGGCAGAATTGGTGCTGCTGGTGGTGCTGGAGCCCACTGCGGTCAGGATACGATCGGTCTCCGACTTACCGAAGCGGGTGATGTTGGTCAGCTTGTTGCCGTTGGCAAAAGTGTGTTCCAGCTTGCCGGTGATCATGTCGGCAGTCACGTCTTCGTAATCGCCATTCAAGCCGTAGTAGTTGCTGCTGTTCACCGGGGAAGCGGTAACGCCAGCCGGCATGCCGCTATTGTAGTAGCCTTCCAGGCCGATGGTGGGTACGCCGCCATCCGGCACGTTGTCTTGCTTGATGTGCTGCGCATTCAGCGTGAACACGGTGTTGGTGCCCAGGCCTGTAGCCAGCGACACTGCCACACCGTCAGTGTTCTTTTCTACTTTGTCGCGGCCAGCCACACTACCCTGCTGGCGCAGCAGGTTCACGCGCACGGCGGTGGTATCGTCGATGACCTTGTTGGCGTCCAGTGTGAAGCGCTGGTTGTCGGCGGTGCTAGCACCAATGCTGCCGGAGATATTGTCTTCCAGATTGGCGCTCTTGCTGATCAGGTTCACGTAGCCGCTGGTCGCGCCGCGGCCGATGTCGGCACCGGACGGGCCCTTGACGATTTCCACCTGCTCCAGGTTGAAGGTATCCCGCGACACCGCGCCCAGGTCGCGCACGCCGTCGACAAAGGTGCTGGTCTGGGTGGAAAAGCCGCGCATGCTGAAGGTATCGCCAGCACTGGTATTACCCCCCTCGCCCAGCTGCATGGTAATGCCAGGGGTATTTTGCAGCGCCTGCATCAGCGACACCGCGCCTTGCTGCTGCAGCACTTCCTTGCTGATCACGGTAACGGTCTGCGGGGTATCCACCAGCGGCTGCGTCAGCTTGGGCGATGCCGACTTTTCTTTCTTGATGACCGGGGTGGTTTGTTCCGGGGCCGCTACCTTGGTGGTCGGCAGGGTCGCTTCGGTTTGCGCCAGCACCAGGGCCGGCATGGTCAGCAGCGCGATGGCAGCAGCTTGTCGACCCAGGGTCTTGCTGCTTTTGATGTATGCAGAGTGAGCCAATTGATTCTCCAAACGGGATGTCGTGAGTGGTTTTGCTGGCTTACTGCGTCAAACACCCTAGGCGGCGGGCGACAGCTGGCTGGCTACATTGCTTTTGAATTTGTTAATGATAACAACTATCATTAATTTTACGCAACACTTGTTCATACACGGGCAACACACTGGCGATACAAACCCGGCGGCGGCCCGCCACGGGAACGAACCCGGCCAGCCTGCCACGCAACGGCCAAGCCCTGCCGCCACCAGCAGGGACAAGCCTGGCCTGACAGCGCCAGCCGCAAAAAAGCATGCCCCCGCCTGCATAGCAAACGGGGGCATGCCGTTGACGGGCTGCGGGCTCAGTACACGTCGCGGCAGTAGCGCCCTTCTGCGGCCAACGCGTCCAGCGTTGCCTCGCCCAGCACCTCGCGCAATACCGCATCCACGCCACTGGCCATGCCGGCCAGGCTGCCGCAAACGTAAATGGCCGCGCCGTCTGCCACCCACTGTTGCAAGCGCTCCGCCTGCTCGGCCAGTACGTGCTGCACGTAACGGCGCTGCGCCTGATCGCGCGAAAACGCGGTATCCACGTGCTGCAACACGCCCTGCTGCTGCAAAGCCTGCAACTCGTGACGGTAATAGAAATCGTGCGCGGCCTGGCGCTCGCCAAACAGCAACCAGCCCGGCTGCGCGGCGGCCAACTGCTGGCGCGCGCGCAGGTGGCTGCGCAGGCCGGCCAAGCCGGTGCCGTTGCCGATCAGGATCAGCGGGCGCGTGGCGTTATCGGCCAGGCGGAAGCGGCGGTGCGGGCGAATGCGCACATTCAGCACCTCGCCCAGCGCCAAGTCGCGGGTAAGGTGCTGCGAGGCGAGGCCAATCCGCCCCTGCTCGTCGGCGCGTACCCGCACCAGCAGTTGCAGGCTGCCGTCAGCCGGAATCGACGCAATCGAGTACTCGCGCGGCCGCGCCGGGTCGGCCGGCACCTGCACCTCCACCAAGTCACCAGACTGCCACTGCGGCAGCGCGCCGCCGTCGGCCGGCCGCAACGCCAGATGATAGGTGGCGGCACCACAGCTGCCCTCGTTGAGGCAGCGCCGCTCCTGCAGCTGCCAGCGCGCAAACGGCTGTGCCGCCGGCGCCATATCGATAGCGATGTCACCGTCCGGCAGGCCCGCCAGCTCGGCCAGCTGCTGCCGCCATGTCGCCAGTGCCACTTCGTCCAACGCGTCCACTGCCAAGCAAGGATAGAGCGGCCGGGCACCGCTATCGGCCAGCCAGGCGTCCAGCGCGCGGCCAAAGGCACAGAACTGCGCATAGCGGCGATCGCCCAGCGCCAGCACAGCGTACTGCAGGCCAGGCAAGGCCGCCGGCATGGCCAGGTTGGCCGCAAAACGGCGCGCCATATCGGGCGGCTCGCCCTCACCCGCGGTACTGGCCACCAGCAGCAAGCGGCTGGCCTGCTGCAAGGCGGCTACGTCCAGCTGCGCCAGCGGCAGGCACTGCACGGCCAGGCCCGCGGCCTGCAAGGCGGCGGCCGACTGCTGCGCCACCGCCTCGGCCTGACCGCTCTGGCTGGCGTAGGCCACCAGCCACGGCGCGGCCACGCTGGCGGCGCGCCGGCTGCGACGCCACTGCCGCCACGCGGCCACACACACACCGGCATAGGCCAGCCCCAGGCCGGCCGCCCAGATCAGGCGTTCTTGTTCCATCATTGCTCTTCCATCATGTCCAGAAAGGCGCGGCTGTAGCGCGCCTGTAGCTGCTCGCCGTCGCGCAGCAGGAAGGCCGCGGCCAACCCTTGCTGCTCGGCCAGCGCCATGCCGGCGTGCGGGCCCAGCACCGTCAGCGCGGTAGACCAGGCGTCGGCGGCCATGCACTCGGGGTGGATCACCGTCACCGAGGCCACGCCGCGCACTGGCTGGCCGCTGCGCGGGTCCAGCGTGTGCGCGCAGCGCTCCCCGTTGTGCCAGAACACTTTCAGGTAGTCGCCGGAGGTAGCCACCGACAGGCCATGCAGCGCCAGCCGCGGCGCGGCCCACCCTGCGCCTTGGCTGTCGTCCGGCAGCGCCAGCGCCACCCACCACGGCTGGCCGTCCGGCTTCATGCCCTCGCCGCGCAGCTCGCCGCCCACTTCCACCAGAAAGTGGCGGTAACCGTACAGGCGCAGATAGCGCGCCAGCAGATCGACACTGAAGCCTTTGGCTACCGACGACAGGTCCAGCTGTACGCCACCCGGCTGCAGCGCGCTGCGGGTGGCCACATCCAGCTGCAGCGCCTGCCAGCGGCACTGCGCCAGCAAGGCGCGGGCCTCATCCGCCGACGGCGGTACAAAGCCGGGGGCGTCGTAGCGCGGTGCCGGGCCAAAGCCCCAGCGGTTCACCAGCGCACCGGCGGCCGGGTTGTAGGCGCCGTCGCTGGCAGCCGCCACCTGCAACGCGTACTGCAGTACGCCAAAAAAAGCGCCGGGCAGCGGCTGCCAGTTGCCCGCCGGCGCACGGTTGAAGCGGCCCAGGTCGGAGCCGGCTTCCCAGTGGCTCATCTCGGCCACCACGCCGTCCAGCTGCTGCTGCAGGCCGGCGGCCAGAAAATCGGGGATCTCGCCATCGATCGCCACCAGCACCTGCCAGCTGGTGCCCATGGCGTGGCCGGCAAAGCGCACTACGCTGGCGCTGGCCGGCGGACAGGCCGGGTCGATATGGCGGGGAATGAGGATGGCAGTCATGCTTTTGTGCAGTCTTTCAACGTCAAGCGGCAGGCCAGCGGCCTGCCGTGTCAAAACAGGCGAGTCATGCGACCCGCCCGGCGTGCTTATGGCAGCACTTCCAGCGTGGCGGTGTAGCTGGCGCGGAACGGCGGCATCGCCGGCGGCTGGCCTGCCGGTGCCGACTGACCCGGCTTGCCTGCTACTGGCGGCTGGCCGCCTTGCGGTGCAGCCTCGCGCTTGGGCCAACTAGCATTCACCCAGTACATGCCGCCCTGCTTCCAGCTCACCTTGATCTCGCCCTTGGCGTCGGTGGTGTACACCTGCTCGTCCAGCAGGCCGGTGTGACGCACGCCGCCACGTACCACGCTCACCGGAATGCCGGCTACCGGCTTGCCGTCCATCAGCAGGCGGAAGGTGCTTTTGTCACCGGCAAACAGCTCGTTCGGGTGGCTGACGGCTTGCAGCTCCAGCCCCTTGCCAACTGGCTGTTGCACGCCGGCAGTGGGTTTACCGGCGGTCACGAAGGTTTCGATACGGCTGACGCTGAGCGACTTGCTCACCTCGGTGGCCCCGGCCGGAATCTGCTGGTCGATGGTGGCCGGTGTACCGCGCACGCGCTTCACTTCGTTGCCCAGTTTGTAGCTGGCCATCGCGCCTTCGCTCACCAGCGAAACACGGTAGCTGCCCGGCTGCTTCAGCTCGATGTCGAAGCTGTTGCGGAAGCGGCTGCTGGTAATGTTTTGCGGGTTGACGGCAGCACCGTCCGGGCCGGTGATGGTGAGGCCATCCAGCTTCAGCGGCTGGTGCTCGAAATCGAACAGCGCTTCGGACACGGCGGCGTCCACGGTTACCCACGGCTTGTCGCCTTCGATGGCGCCAGCAGACGGCAGCAGCCAGCCACGGTGGGCCTGGGCAGACAGCGAGACCAGGGCCATGGCGGCCAGGGCAAGCAGTTTCTTGTTCATGGTGTGCGCTCCCGCTTATCTGGCGATGACGGTGATCTTGCCCAGCTCGCCCTTACCCTGGGCGCTGGTCTGCTGCTCGCCCTTCGGCGGCCATTGCAGCGGCACGCGTACCAGCTCGCGGCCACCGGCTTCACGCGCCACTTCCACCACTACCTGGTAGGCACCCGGTGCCAGCTTGCCTACCACGGTCTTGTTGTCGGCAAACACCAGCGTGTGCTCGCCCGGCGCACGGGTGGCGCTGGACACGCCGTCTACCGGCAGGGTCAGCTCGCGGCCGCTCTTGCGCCACCACTGGCGCATGTCGTTCAGCCACTTGGTGCCGGCGTTGTCTTTCTTTTTCAGGTCGTACCATACCGACAGGTTGCCGGCGAACTGCTGGTCGGCGGTTTCCAGCCACATGGCCAGGTAGGGGCGGTGGTACTCGGCCACGTTCAGCTGCGGCAGTTCTACTTTCACGGCCAGGTTGGCCGCCATGCCTGGTGCGGCAGCAGACGCCAGCGCCAGCGCCACGGGGTAACGGTATTTCATGCTCAAACTCGCTAGGAGGGGGGTGGATAAAGTGCAGCCAGGCTGCAATGCAAAATCGGTTTACAGCGGCCGCGGGTCGTACGGTGCCCGCAGCGGCAACTGCGGGCTGCCCATCAGTGCCTGGCTGAAACTGCCAAACGGCAGCGGCGTGACGTCTGGCACAACAGGCAGCATGGTTAACGCCGTTGCGCTGACACGCTCGGCCGGGTCCAGCCACTGCGCCCGCATGCTGCCCTGCGCCGGCACGTGCAGCAGTACGTAATCAAACGCCAGGCTGGTGGGCAGCAGTGGCAGCGCGCTGCGATGGCGCCGGGCCAGCTGCGGGTAGCTGTCGATACCGCGTGCGGCCAACAGCGCCTGCAGCAGCGCCACCTTGTCGCGGCTATTGCCGTAGCCCTGCGCCAGCACCTGCTCGGCAGCACGCGGCTGCAGCGCATGGCTGCTGTAGGCCAGATACGGGGCCGGCAGCTCGGCCACCCAGCGGTACAGCGCCTGCATCTCTTTCAGACGCTCGCCATCGCTGGTGGCTACCAGCTGCGCGGCCTTGTCCTTGACGGCAACAGACGGCTGCGGCAGCGGCCACAGCTGTGCGTAGGCCTGACCCAAGGCCGACCAATCGCGGTAGGCCGAGTAGGCAAAGTGCGGCACCGGCTGCGCGCCGTCGCCGTTTAACTGCCACTGCGCTTGCCATTGCACGCGGCCATCGGCCGGCGCCTGCTCGCGGATGTCGGCATTGGCCGCCACCTTCAGGCCCGAGCTGGCCGGCGCGCCAAGGCTGAAGCGCACCGAACGCAGGTTCTTGACGCTGGCCGGGTAGAAGTCGCCCTGCGCTGCCTGTAGCGGTAAGCGCTGGCTATCGGTACGGAAGCGGTACACCACGCGCGCCCCCTTGGCCGCCTGCGGAAAGGCAATGTCCAGGCTGCGCATGCTTTGCGTGTAAGGGTTGTCTTGCCCCTTGCTGTACGGCTGGTCAGTCATCGCGCTGGCCGGTACCGGCACGCGGCGGCCGTCGGGCAGCACGGTGTAGGCCTCCAGCACGGTGACGGTTTGCGTTTCGGGCCGGTACTCCAGCTGGCGGACGCGGTTGCGTGCCACGTCGCTGTCGTCTTCCAGCAGGATGTCGCGCGTCATGTCTTGCGTACTGCGGCCAACCTGTAGCTGCAGATCGACGTGGTACACCAGGTTGACTTCGGCCATGGCCGGCAGGCTGAGCAACAAGGCCAGCGGGAACAGATGCGGTGCGTTCATTTTCGTAATAATAATCCATTTGAGAACTATTATCATATATAAAAACACGACACCATTCATGCAAAAAGCATGCAATCACTGCTTATTGCTGCCGCCACGCCGATACGGCGTGGCCGCTCTGGTCAAGCTACGCCTCGGGCTGCCAGCCGCCGCCCAGCGCCTTGATCAGCGTCACCACCGCTTGCTGGCGTGCCAGCCGCTGCTGCAGCAGGCTGTCGCGGCTGCTGGCGTGGCTCTTCTGCGCCGCCAGCAAGGTCGCCATATCGACCAGGCCCTGCTGCTGGCGAATGCGCGTCAGCTGTAGCGTACGTTCGGCCTCGCGGCTGCTTTGCTGTTGCAGGCGCTCCTGTTGTCGCGCCAGCGCCACCGCGTTCAGCGCGTCTTCCACCTCGCCCAGCGCGGTCAGCGTGCTCTTGCGGTAGCCGTACAGCAATTGCTGGCGGGCGACCTGGCTGCTGGCCACTTGCGCGCGCAGCTTGCCGCCGTCAAACAGCGTTTGCGCCAGGCTGGCGCCCAGGCTCAGGGTTTGCGTCGCGCCGGACAGTGACAGCAAGGCGCTAGAGGCCAGCCCGGCGCTACCGGACAGCTGCAGGCTGGGGTACAGCGCGGCGCGGGCGGCGTCCAGGTTGGCCGCCGCAGCTTCCAGCTCGCTTTCTGCTTTTGCGATATCGGGCCGGCGGCGCAACACCTCGGACGGCAGGCCGGCCGGCACGTCCGGCACCCTCAGCTCCAGCAACGGCTCGCTGGCCACACTGAAGCCCTGCGGCAGCTGGCCGGCCAGAATGGCCAGCGTGTTCAACAGCGGCTGCTGCTGGTTTTGCAGGCTCAGCACCGTGGCCTGCTGCGTGAGCCAACTGCTGCGTACCTGGCTGACGTCCAGCTCGGTGGCGGCGCCGTGGCGCAAACGCGCTTCGCTGATGTCCAGCAACTGGCGGCTGTCGCGCAGATTGGCCTGCGCCAGCGCCAGCCGCTCGCGCACCGCCTGCAGCTGGCAGTAGGCGTTGACCACCGCCACCACCAGAGTCTGGCGTGCGGTGGCCAGGTCGTAGCGGCTGCCCTGCAGGTTGGCCGCCGCCGCGCGCTGGCTGGCGGCCACCTTGCCCCACAGGTCCACTTCGTAGCTAAGGCCGGCCGACAGGCTGCTGCTCTTGCTGCTACTGCGGGCGCCAGCGGCCGTTTCGGTTTCACGCTGGCTGCTGCTGCCGCTCAGGCTGACCGACGGAAACAGGCTGGCCGCCGCGCTGTCGGCGCTGGCTTGCGCCTGCTGCACGCGGGCGACGGCCTGCGCCAGGTCCGGGCTCCCTTGCAGCGCCTGCTCTACCAGCCGGTTCAGCTCGGCCGAGCCGAACAGCTGCCACCAGCGGTCATCCAGCACGCTGGCGTTGCCACGGGCGCCCGCCGGCGTCTGCCAGGCGTCGGGCAGTGCCAGCGCAGTGTCTTGCGGCGGCGTGGTCTGTGCGCAACCGGCCAGCGTGGCCGCCAGCAGCGACAGGGTAAAAGCTTGATAACGCATGATGCTTGACTCCTAATCCGACGCCAGTGCCGCCACCGGGTCCATCTGGGCAGCCTTGCGCGCCGGCAGGTAGCCGAACAGCAGGCCGGTGGAAAACGCGCAGCCAAAGGCCAGCACAATGGGCATGACGGTGATCTTGACCGGGGTATCGAACGCAGCGATCAGCCAGGCCGTGCCCAGGCCGGCCACCACACCGATGGCGCCGCCAATGGCCGACACCACCAGCGCCTCGATCAAAAACTGCTGCAGGATATTGCGCTCGCGGGCGCCGGTAGCCATGCGGATGCCGATTTCGCGGGTACGCTCGGTCACCGACACCAGCATGATGTTCATCACGCCGATGCCGCCCACCAGCAGCGAGATGGCCGCAATGGCGCCCAGCAGCAGCGTCATGGTGTTTTGCGTTTCCTCGGTGGTGGCGATGATGGACGCCATGTTGCGGATCTGGAAATCCACCTTGCCGTGGCGCTCGGCCAGCAGCTGCTCCACGGCGGCCTGGGTTTCATCGATACGTGCCACATCCTTCACCGCCACGTTGACGTTGCGCAGGCTGCGCGCGCCCGAGATGCGCAGGTTGTTGGTGGCGTACGGCACGATGATCACGTCGTCCTGGTCGGTGCCGCTGGGCGAGGCGCCCTTGCGGCTCATGATGCCCACCACCTGCAGCATCACGTTATTGGCCATCACGAACTCGCCCAGCGGGCTGGGGTTGCCGGGGAACAGGTTTTCCGCCGCGGTCTTGCCCAGCACCGCCACGCCGGCGTAGCTGTCGTCGTCTTCTTCGGTAAAGAAGGTACCGCTGGACAGCGGCCAGTTGCGCGCCAGCGGGTAGCTGGCCGAGGTGGCGATCAGCGTGGTGCTGACGTCGTTTTCACCGGCACGCAGCGTGACGCTGGTTTGTTGCTCCGGCACCGCTGCCAGCACGTTGTCTACCTGCTTGTTGATGGCGGCCACGTCTTCCAGCACCAGCGTGGACGGGCTGAAACCGCGCTGGTTGCT
This sequence comes from Vogesella urethralis, assembly GCF_007644045.2. GTDB lineage: Bacteria > Pseudomonadota > Gammaproteobacteria > Burkholderiales > Chromobacteriaceae > Vogesella > Vogesella urethralis. The sequence continues at coordinate 37,402 of NZ_VMDW02000075.1, read as the reverse complement.
GCCGCCGGGGCGCACCAGCAGCAAGTTGCTGCCCATGGCGCTGATATTGTCCACCACGCGCTGCTTGGCGCCGTCGCCGATGGCCATCATGGCGATCACCGAGCCCACGCCGATGACGATGCCCAGCAGCGTCAGCACGGCGCGGAACAGGTTGCCGCGCAGCGAGCGCAGCGCCAGGCGCACGGTTTCGGCCAGATCGGCCAGCGTGCTGAAGGCGCGGTGCACCAGCGGCGGCTGGTAGTTGGCCGCCAGCTCGCCGTGACGGCCGCTATCGCTGAGGATATGGCCGTCGCGGATTTCGATGACGCGGCTGGCGTGGGCGGCCACCTCGGCGGCGTGGGTGATCAGGATCACGGTATGGCCGCGCTGCGACAGGTCTTTCAGCAAGCGCATCACGTCGGCGCCGCTCTTGCTGTCCAGCGCGCCGGTGGGTTCGTCGGCCAGGATGATGCGGCCGCCGTTCATCAGCGCGCGCGCAATCGACACCCGCTGCTGCTGGCCGCCGGACAGCTGGCTGGGGCGGTGGTACAAGCGCTCTTCCAGCCCCAGCTCGCGCAGCAGCTGCACGGCGCGGGCGCGGCGCTCGGCGTGCGGCACGCCGGCGTACATGGCCGGCATCTCCACGTTTTCCACCGCCGTGCCGGCGGCGATCAGGTGGTAGCTCTGGAACACAAAGCCGAACTCTTCGCGCCGCAAGCGCGCCAGTTCGTCACGGTTAAGGCCGCTGACGTCCTGGCCGCGAAACAAGTAGCGGCCGCTGCCGGGGCGGTCCAGGCAGCCCAGGATGTTCATCAGCGTGGACTTGCCGGAACCCGACGCGCCGACGATGGCGACAAACTCCCCTTCGTGGATGGCGAGGTCGATGCCGTGCAGCACGGTACTTTCCAGCTCGCCCTGGCGGTAGGATTTGGTGACCGCCGACAGCTGGATCAGCGGTACGGCTGGCTGCTGGCTCATCGACCGGCCCCCATGCCCGGTGCGCCCATCCCCGGCGGCGGGCCCATCTCGGCGTTACGGTTGCTGCTCTTGCGTGCCGCCTCCTTGTCTTGCGCCTTCTCGCCCACGATCACGCGCTCACCCGGCTTCAGGCCGCCCAGCACCTGGTAGCTGACACGGTCGGTAATGCCCACCGTTACCTTGCGCTCCACGATGCTGTTGTCCGGCAACACCACGCGCACGGTGCCTTCGCGCACGCGCTGCTGGCGGCCGCCACTGCCGACGCCGCTCCACACCGGCAACGCGCGTGGCTTGACGCGGGCAGTGTCGGCAGCAGGGTTGGCCGCCGCCTTGCCGGCTTTGTCCGTTTTTCCCGGGTTGGCCGCAGCGGCTTGCTGCGTGGCGCCGCCACGTGCGCCGGCCGGCGGCATGTCGCCCTCGCCCTGCGCCTGGCGCTGCTCGGCGCGACGGGCACGCCACGCTTCACGCTGCTCCGGCATCATGCTTTCAAACTGTTTGCGCCGCGCTTCGCGCTCGGCGTCGGACAGCGGCGCGCCGCCAAAGCCGGCCGGGCGTTCGCCGGCGGGTGGTGGCGGCATTCTGCCTGCGCCCATCGCAGCATTGGCCGGCGGCGCCTGGCGCTTGGTTTCTTGCTGGTTGGCCGCAGCCGCCGCTTTGCCGTCCTTGCCCTCTTTGCCCGGCCCCGTGGCGCCAGCCTGCGGCGACTGGCCGTGGCCGGCACTGGCGTCGCCACGCGGCAGCTCGCCGGCCGGGCCGGACGCTTCCTGTTGGCCGCGACGGCTGCCCGGTGCCATGCGCGCCAGTTTCACCGCGCCGGCCGGCACTACCAGCGTATCGTGCGCTTCGGCTGCCACAAAGAACACCTGCGCCGTCATCTGCGGCAGCAGGTTGCGCTGCTGGTTCTTCACGTCGAACAGCGCGTTGTACAGCACTACGTTGTTGTTCACCGTGGGGGTGGGCTCTACCTTGCGCAGCTCGCCCTGGTAACGGCGGTTGCGGCTGCCCAGCGTGGTGAAGTAAACCGGCATGCCGGGGCGCAGGCGGGTAACGTCGGCCTCGGACACCTGGGTCTGCACCGTCATGGTGGACAGGTCGGCAATGCGCAGCAGCGTGGGCGACGACTGGCTGGCGTTGATGGTCTGGCCCTGCTTCAGCGAGATCGACACCACCACGCCGTCCATCGGCGCCAGGATCTGCGAATACTTGAGGCTGGTTTCGTCAACACGCAACGTGGACTCGGCCTGCTCGATCTGCGCCTGCACCGACGCCACCTGGGCGCGGGCGCTACGCAGGCTGGCTTGCGCCTGCTGCAGGCTGTCGTCGCTGGTGGCGCTGTCACGGGCCAGGTTCTGCTGGCGCTGCAGTTGCTGCTCGGCCAGCTGCAGGTCGGACTCGCGGGCCACCAGCGTTGCCTGCAGGTTTTTCAGCGCCGCCCGGCGGGCGTCAACCGTGGCACGGTAGACGGTGGAGTCGATCTCGGCCAGCAGGTCGCCCTTCTTCACTACCGAGCCGACTTCGGCGTAGATCTTTTCCAGCTGCCCGGACACCTGGGCGCCGACGTCAACGTAGTCGCTGGGTTGCAGGCTACCGGTGGCGGTGACCAGGTCTTCGATGTCGCCCGGCTGTACGGTGGCGATCAGGTAACGGGACAGCGCATCGTCCTGGGCGTGGTAGTGCTGCCAGCCATACCAGCCGGCAGCCGCCAAGGCGGCAACAATACCGCCGGCCAGCGCAATGCGCTTGCCGCTGCGGCGACGGGGGGAAGCGGAAGTCGGGTTCATGTCGGCTTAATGGATGGTCAGTAAGGCAATCAGGACAGGCAGCAACAGGCCCAGGCCGAACAGCGGCCAGGTAGACGGACGGTTGCCGGCGTGCTTTTGCAGGATCAGCAAACCGGTAACGCAGAACACCACGCTGCCAATGGCAATGGCGTCGATGAACCAGCGCCAGGCGTCGCCGGTGTGGCGGCCTTTGTGCAGGTCGTTGAAATAGGCCAGCCAGCCGCGGTCGGTGACTTCGTATTCCACTACCTGGTCGGCCAGGCTGACGCGCAGCCAGGCGTCGCCACCGGGGCGCGGCATCGGCAGGTAAACCTCGTCGGCAGACCACTCCGGCACCGCCTCGTCCACCTGGCAGCGGCACAGGCCAGCCAGCCAGGTGCGGGTTTCCTGCGGCAATACCGGCGGCGGCGCCTCGGCTTCGGCCAGCAGTTGCAGACGCTCGGCCTGCGCCTTGGGCAGCGGGAATTGCTGGTTATGAATGGCAGGCTTGGCTTCGATCTGGCTGGCGTGGTTCAGCGTGAAGCCGGTAATGGCAAACAGCAGCATGCCGCCCAGACAGACAGCCGAACTGATCCAGTGCCATTGCAACAGGGTGCGCAGCGCGATGCCGCCAGCAGGGTTGGCCGCAGCAGAGGCGCGGCGCGAAAAGAGTCGGAAAGCCATGTACGGGTTCGGTTTGTGATGACAAAGGGAACTGACTGGCTTGCCGTGCGCGCACGGCTGGCTTGTACAGCGAGCGGCGATGTTAGAGACAACGGGAATGATTTGCAATAACGAACCAGCGCTTTTTGCACTGCGGTTCATACTCGTTAATGAAATGAAATAAATGGCGTGCAATCACCAACTGCACGCTACGCGGTGCCGGCTTCAGCTTGCCAGTTGCAGCCTTGCCAGCACAGGCAGATGGTCGGACAGCGCCGACCACGGTGCGCCGCGGCACACCGCCACCTCGGCCACATGCAGGCCGCGTATGTAAATGCGGTCCAGCGGCAGTAGCGGCAAACCGGAAGGAAAGCTACGCGCGTGGCGGCCGTGTACGCTGGCGTGCGCTTCCTGCAGCCCGCCTTCGGCCAGCAGATGGCGGTCGGCCTCGCTGCGCCAGTCGTTGAAATCGCCAGCCAGGATCAGCGGCATGTCTGGCGGAACATGCTGCGCCAGGTAATCCAGCAGCACGCGGTACTGGCGACGGCGATCGTGCGCCAGCAAATTGAAATGGCCGCACAGGCAGGCCAGCGGCTGCGGCCAACCCGGCGGCTGGACCACCGTATGCAACAGGCCGCGCTGCTCCAGCCGGTTTACCGACAGGTCATGGTTGGCCGCCATCGCCAGCGGAAAACGCGCCAGCACCGCATTACCGTGGTGGCCGTGATCGTAGCGGGCGTTCATGCCGTAGCACGCCTGCCGCGCCAGCGCCGCCGCCAGATAATCGTGCTGCGGCCAACCATCATGCCGTAGCTGGCGCCGCTGATGCCGGCCCTGCACCTCCTGCAGGCACAGCACGTCGGCATCCAGCTGCTGCAGCGCCGCCGCCATCTGCGGCAAGCGCACGCGCCCGCCCAGCGGCGACATGCCTTTGTGCAGGTTGTAGGTCACGATAGAAATCGGCGTCATGCTGTAGGTACACGTCCATGTACTTTTCATTTTATCGCGCCATCAAGACATGCCTGGCGCATCAATTGTTTCAGTGCCGCTACAAAGCTTCCCCCAGGCAAGGCCATCGATACAATCAAACACTTGTTTATTTAATAAAAATACATCATGTCGAATCTCAGTTTGCGCACCAAGCTCTTGATCCTGATTGCGTCCAGCCTGATCGGCATGCTGGGCATTGCACTATGGAGCCTGGCGACCTTGTCCGACACGCTGCAGCAGGCCTCTGCCGACAAAACCCGAGACCTGGCAGCCACTGCCGCCAGCATTGTGCGCCGTTACGAAGAACGCCGCGATCTGGACGAAAAAACAGCCCGGCAACAGGCTATCGCCGCCCTGGATGCCATGCGCTTTGGTGACGACGGGTATTTTTTCATTCTAGACAAACAGCTTCGCTATCTGCACCACCCCATCACCCCGCAGCTGCAAGGCAGCAGCACCTTGTCACAACAACTGCCGGACAACACCCGCCTTGGCGACTTGCTGGCCAAAGCCTTGCAGGGCGATCACTTGCTGACGTATGCCTGGAAAAAACCCGGCAGTACCACGCTGATAGACAAGCAGGTGGCGCTGGCCACCACCCCGCGCTGGGGCTGGGTCATCGGTACCGGCATCTATGTAGACCACATCGAGCGCACAGTGAAGACACAGGCAATCCAGTTGCTGGCTGGCATTGCACTGGTGATGGTCATCTGCCTGGCATTGGGCAGCTACATCATCCGCCTGGTCATCCACACCCTCGGTGGAGAGCCGGCAGAGGCCACGCGTATGGTGGCAGCCGTGGCCGCAGGCAACCTGCAGACCGACCCCGCGCTGGCGACACCGCCGGCAGGCAGCCTGCTGTACCAGATCGGCAACATGAAAACCCAGCTGCGCACCATGGTCGCTGATGTGCTCGGCCATGCCGACAAGCTGGTGGCGGTGGCCGACCAGCTGAATGCCAGCGTTAGCCAGCTCAACCAAAGCACGGAACGTCAAAGCGCGGCCGCTACCGCCATTGCGGCATCGGTAGAGCAGATGAATGTCGGCATCAGCCATATTGCCGATAGCAGCAGCCATGCGGCCAACCTTGGGGAAACAGCACGGCAAAGTTCGGCCACCGGGCGCGACATCGTCAGCCAGGCCTCCAGCGAGATGGACAGCATCAAACAGGTGGTCGATAACACCGCACGTTCGCTGAATGAGCTGGTCAGCAATATCGATGGTATTTCGGTGATCGTCAGCATGATCAAGGACGTGGCGGAGCAGACCAACCTGCTGGCACTGAATGCAGCCATCGAAGCGGCCAGGGCCGGCGAACAGGGGCGTGGCTTTGCCGTGGTAGCCGACGAGGTGCGCAAACTGTCGGAACGCACCGCCGGCGCTACCAGTGAAATTACCGGCAAGATTGGCATCATTCACCAACTGTCAGCCCATACGATACAAGACATGCAAGAGGCCATCCGCCAGTCGGGCTGGGCGAACAGTGCACACGTGAAGGGGTTGCCGCCATCGGCGGCATCGTGACGGCAACTGGCCAGGTATTGCAGGCGCTACATGAAATTTCATCTGCCATGAGCGAGCAGCACATGGCCAGCAACAGTATCGCCCACAGTGTGGAAGGTATTGCCAGCAGTGCCAGCGACACCGCCACCGCCAGCAATCAGGCCGCCATGGCTTCCGACGAGATGCATCAGTTGGCCGCACGGCTGCATCGGGCCGTCAACAGTTTCCGCCTGTGAACACCACCATGCCTGCCTCCCACCCCTATCACGACTGGCGCACCCAGTTGCTGGACAATACCGGCAAGCAGTTTCTGCCCGGCACCCTGCTCAGCCTGAGTACCGCCCTGGCCAGCTACGTCTACCTGTGGCCGCTGGCAGATAAATGGTTGCACGCCTAGCTGGCCAGCATCGTCCTGCTGAGCCTGTACCGGCTTGCCTACCAGCGCCTGCGTCAAGCGCCCGTCGACAGCCGGCAGCCACCACGCCAGCTGCTATTGCTGCTGGCGCTGTCCGGCGCCATCTGGCCCGCCTTGATGTGCTGGGCCTGGCAAAAACCGACAGCCCTGGCGGTACTGCCTACCATTTGTGTCATCAGCAGCTCGGTTGCCGCAGGGGCCAGTGCCCTGCTCGCCAGCCTTCGGCTTGTAGGCAAGCTATACATAGCCCTGACGCTGCTGCCAGGCGTCTTATTTCTTGCTACCGCGCCAGCAGCGGAATGGGTATTCGCTTTTTCGATGCTGGCGTACTGCGCCGGCATGATGGTGGCGCATGAGTACAACTACCGCCTGCTGGCGGGCACCGTGCGCCTGCGCCACCGCAACGACATCTTGGTACAGCAGCTGAAAGCTGCGCACGAAACGGTAAGCAACAGCAACCTGCTGCTGGAACAACGCATCGCCGAGCGCACCCGCCAGTTGCAGCAGCTGGCCACGCATGATCCGCTAACCGGCCTGCTCAACCGCCAGGGCTTTACCGATGTGCTGGCCAGGCATATGGCCACTGGCGACGAGATACTCTGCGCCATTATCGACATCGACGACTTTTACTATCTGAACGAAAGCATGGGCAGCCAGCGCTGCGACCAGTTGCTGGTCACGCTTGGCCAGACACTAGATGAATTTGCCGCTGCGTTTCACCGGGCACACCACAGCACCTGTTATCCGGCGCGTCTGGGCGGCGACCGTTTTGCCCTGCTGGTCGCCGACGCCAGGCTTAGCGCACTGTCGCAAAGCGGGCTGGACCAGTCACTGATGAGCAGCCTGCTAAGCGGCTGTCGGCAGGCCGAGGCCGGCAACGGCCTGCATCTGAGCATCGGCCTGGCCCGGGGCCGCGCCCAAGCCGGTCAGGCCAGCCATTTTTATCTGCACAGCGCCCACATCGCCCTGCACGAAGCGAAGCTGCGCGGATGTACTTGTCACCCCCTTGCAGGAGGACGCGGCTCGGTGTACTTCGAAGAAACTCAGTTACAAAAGCGAGCCCGCAAACAGCAAGTGACGCGCCGTTTGCAACAGGCCCTGCAGGACCGCACGCTGCATTTGCAGTTCCAGCCGATTGCCGCCATCGCAGACGGCCGTATCGTCGCCTTCGAAGCGCTATGCCGCTGGTACGACGAAGAACTCGGCTGGGTTGCCCCGGACGAATTCATTCCGCTGGCCGAGCAAAGCAACCAGATCCAGCAACTGGGGCAGCAGGTCATGCTGCAGGCTTTTCACAGCATGGCCGCCTACCTTGGCGAGCACCCGGATCAACAGCACTGCAAGATTGCGGTCAATCTTTCCCTGAAGCAGTTACTGGAAAAACCCTTTATAGCCCAGGTAGAACAGGCCATGGTGCAATCCGGCCTGCCGCCGCAGCACATCATCTTCGAAATTACCGAAAGCCTGTTTGCCGAACCCAGCCTGGCACTGCTGCAGCAAAGGCTGCAGGGGTTGCGTCAGCTGGGCATTGAAATTCACATGGATGATTTTGGTACCGGCTACTCTTCGCTAGCGCGCATACTGGACTTCCCGCTGGATGCCATCAAGCTGGATAAGCAATTCATCCGGCGGCCACACGCCAACGAGCTGATCCGCCATATCGTGGCACTGGCCCACCAGCTGGGTGTCCGCGTTATCGGTGAAGGCGTTGAAACGCCAAGGCAACGTGAAACCCTGGCGCAAGCAGGCGTAGACGAGATGCAGGGCTACTTGCTGAGCCGACCACTGCAGCAAATGGCCGCCTGCCATCAGGCGCCGCCGCCAGCAGCAGGCACCGCCACCACGGAATACGTCATTTAGGGGCCTGTTAACGCTATGCCTTGCTGAGGCGCAGGCTTGAGAAGTGTCGCATGGCAATGCCAGGCGGAGGGGGATGCGCTGGTATAGTGGCGCCATGTGTGTGAACTACCTCCCCGCCAACCGCCAGCAGCTGCGCGAGCACTTTGGCGTTACCCCGCCAGACAATGACTGGCCAGACGAATGCTGGCAAGACCATGCCGCGCCCATCTTGCTACTGGACAACAACGGCCAGTTGCAAGCCTATGCGGCCAACTATGGCTTCATCCCGCGCCGCCACCAGCGCGACGGCATGCGGCTGACCACGCTCAACGCCCGTGACGACACCGTCGCGCTACGCCCCACCTGGCGCGAAGCGTGGCAGCGCGGCCAACTGTGCCTGGTGCCGATGCAGGCTTTTTTCGAGCCGTGTTACGAAGCGGGCCGCGCAGTGCGGCACCGCATTGCGCTGGCCGACGGCCAGCCGTTTGCCGTGGCCGGGCTGTGGCGCCGCTGGCAGGAGCCCGACGGCAGTAGCAGCCTGGCCTTTGCCCAGCTCACTATCAACGCGGATGATCACCCGCTGATGCGCCGCATGCACCGGCCCGGCGAAGAAAAGCGCAGCCTGGTGATCGTGCCGCGTGGCCAGTATGGCCGCTGGCTGGGCTGCCGGCAGCCGGCCAGTGCGGCGCGTCTGCTGCTGCCCTACCCCGCCGGGCTGATGGCCGATTGCCCGGCGCCATTACGGCCAGCGCCGGCCGCCCAGCCGTTTACACCCGACCTGTTTGGCGCAGACCCGCCACCAGCCTAGGCCGTGGGCTGGATTTCCAGCCACGCCTTCAACACCGCCAGCGTCTGCACAAACCCCGGCCACTCGGTATCGATGGTTGCCAGTTCACCGGCCTTGCCGGCTTTTTCCAGCAGTTCTGCCGCATCACCCAGCATCAGCGCGCCTACCATGCGGCTGGCGCCCTTGATGCGGTGCGCGCTCCACGCTACCCGCTCCGCATTGCGCTCGTTGACGGCCTTCTCCAGCACCGCCACGTCGTCGTCGTTAGCCAACAGGAATTCGTCCAGGATGGCGCGCTCCATCATCCAGTCGCCGCCGCTGTACACCTCCAGCACGCTGCGATCGATCGGCATGGCGCTGGCAAACTGCTGCTGCGCACCGTCGTCAGCGGCGGCGGGCAGGTTGTGCGTTTCCTGCGCCTGCAGCGCCTCTTCGTTGGCCTGGGTCATCCATTTTTCCAGCATCGCCTTCAGCGTGCCCAGGCTTAGCGGCTTGGTCATGAAGTCGTCCATGCCGGCAGCGCTGGTTTTTTCCACCTCCTCGCGCGAGGCATTGGCCGTGCAGGCGATGATGGGGATACGGCGCGCATCGAACACGGTGCTCTCGTAGTAGCGGATGGTGCGCGCCAGTTCGTAGCCGTCCATTTCCGGCATGTGGCAATCGGTCAGGATCAGCGAGTACTCGCCCTTCTGCCATTTGTTGACCGCTTCCACCCCATTTTCAGCCGCCTCTACCGGGTAGCCCAGCAGTTCGAACTGCTTCAGCGTCAGCTTGCGGTTGGTGGGGTTGTCTTCTACAAACAGCACCGGCAGCAGGTTGCAGGCCACTTCAGCGCGGCTGCTTTCCAGCACCACCGGGGTGATGTCCACCGGGGCGCTGCGGATATCGGCCTGATCGCCCTTGGACAACACCAGCTCCAGCGACGCCAGCGTGCCCTCGCCTTCCTTGCTTTCCATACCGACTTCGCCCTGCATCAGCATGGCCAGGCGGCGGCAGATAGCCAAGCCCAGGCCGGTGCCGCCAAAGCGGCGCGCAGTGGTGTTTTCGGCCTGGGTAAACGGCTGGAACAGACGGTTGAGGTTCTCGCGCGAGATGCCGATGCCGCTATCCTGCACCTCGAAGCGCAGCCGTTGCTGCGAAGGCTGGTCGTCCAGGCACCGTACGCGCATCACCACTTCACCATGCTGGGTGAACTTCAGCGCATTGCTGCAGAAGTTCTGCAGGATCTGGCGCAGGCGCAACGGGTCCACCTGCAGCGCCGGGGCCACGTGCGGGTCGATTTCCAGTCGGAACGACAGCTGCTTGTTGGCCGCCATCTCGGCGTACAGCTGGTGCACCTTGTGCAGCACGTCGGGAATGGACGAGGTTTCCGGCATGATGTCCAGCTTGCCGGCTTCGATCTTGGAAAAGTCCAGGATATCGTCGATCAGCCGCAGCAGCGTGCGCGCCGACTCCTGGATGGCTTCCACGGTTTCCTGCTGCTCGGCCTCCAAGCGCGTCAGCGCCAGCAGTTCCAGCATGCCCAGCACGCCATTCATTGGCGTGCGGATTTCATGGCTCATGGTGGCCAGGAATGCGCTCTTGGCGCGGTTGGCCTGCTCGGCCAGATCGCGCGCCAGCAGCAGGTCGCCCTCCTGCCGCTTCAGGCTGGTGATATCGGCATGAATGCACACCGAACCGCCGCCCGGCGTGGCGTGGTCGCTTACCTGGAACCAGCGCTCGCCAACGCGTAACTGGAAGGCCGCGCTGCCGCTGGCATGACGGCGCAGGCGCTCGGCCACCCATTCACTGTTGCTGAAACCGGCCTCCGGGTGCTCGCCTTCGTCCAGCGCGCCGCGCACCAGCGTCTCGAAAGTACGCCCCCGCAGTTGCTCGGGCTGGTAACCGTGGCCCACCAGGTCGGCAAAGCGCTGGTTGCACTGCACCAGCTTGTCGTGCACGTCGAAGAAGGCGAACGCCTCCTCCAGCGACTCGATGGCCACAACCAGCTGGCTGCGCGCCTCGGCCGCTTCGTCGCGGGCGCGCAGCAGGCCTTCTTCGGCACTACGGCGCGCCGACACGTCCATGCACGCCAGGATCATGTCCTGTTCCGGCATGCCGGGGAACAGCAACTGGCCGGTAAACATCACCCATACCGGTTTGCCGCCCACCTGCACGCACTCGATTTCGGCACTCAGACGACGGTCGTTGTGCCGGGCGTTTTCCAGTTGCTGCATCAGCACTTGCCACTCGCCTTCGGTAGCCAGTACCTCTTGCAAACCCAGGCCTTGCAAGCCATCCTGCCCGGCACCAAACAGCAGCTCGGCACTGCGGTTAGCGCGCACGATGGCATAGTCGCGATTAAGCCGCAGCAGGCCAACCGGCGACGCACTGTAGATGGCTTCTTCTTGCTGCAGCACCTCGCGCAGGTGGCGTTCCGAATTGCGGCGCCGGTCTTCCTCGGCATAGAAGCCGACAATGCTGCCGCAGGTACCCAGCAGCGGCTGCAGTGCCACGTACTGCGCGTCGTCCAGCTGGCAGTCCTGCAGGCCGGCCACCATGACGGTGCGGGCGTCGATTTCCACCGGAATGTAAACCCAGTCGCCATCGCGCACCACGCTGTGCTGGCTGCCCAGCTGCAAGGTCTGGGCGTTGGGTTTGCGGCGGAAGTCTTCTACCCATTGCGGCACCACCGTGACGCCGCGGCTGGCCTGTACATGAAAGGACGAGGTCTTGTCGCGGCCGGTTTCCAGCGCCAGGATCAGGCCGCTCTCCAGCCGGAAGTACTCCAGCAGGATGCGCAGGATTTCGGCATACACGCTGTGGCGCGGGCTGCGTGCGAACAGCAGCCCTTCTACGCGGTGAATGCCGGACAGCAGTTGCAGGCTGCGCGCCAGCGACGCCTCGGCCACCCGCCGCTCCTGCTCGTTGCGCACGATCAGCAAGTAGTCGTCGCGGTCGCCTTCCTTGTCACCCAGCGCGCTGATCGACACCCCGGCGTAAAAGATGTTGCCATCTGCATGCATGCCACGCCCCGGCAACGGGCGATCCAGCGTGGCACCGTTTTCCATCCAGTCGCTGTCTTGCGAATCGATGATCAGCAGTTCGCCGATCGGCAACTGGCCCAGGTCTTCTTTGCTGCGGCCGAACATGCGCTCGGCCCCATGGTTGGCCACCACCACCTTGCGCTCGGCGTCCACGGTGAGGATGGCGTCGCCGGCGGCGTCCAGCAGCCGCTGCAGCCGGCGCAACGGGTACAGGATGTGGCCGCGCATGCGCAGCAACAGGTAGACGTACAGGCATACCGACAACAGCGCGAACAGGCCGTTGAACAGCAAACCGAGCTGGTACTCGCGCATGTAGTCCTGCACCCGCTGGTGGGTCAGCTCGCTCAGACTGGTAAAGAAAGCATCCATTTGCGTACTGAGGCTACCCCACAACGGCAGGTAATCGCCCTTGACCAGCTGCGTGGCCTGATGGTTGTCCAGCAACTGCAGTTGCAGGTCGGTCTGGCGGTTCAGGCTGAGAATGCTGCTGTTAAGCTGGCGCAGCTTGTCCTGCAGCGCGGGCTGCTGCAGAAACTGGATCGACTCGCGCAGCCGTTCCATGATCAGTTGGGCGCGTTCGCGGTTGCGCATCAGCTGGTATTCGTCGGTGCTGTTGAGCTTGCGCTGGAATTCGGCACGCAGGTTCAGCGCGTGCGCTTCGTCATTCAGCACCTTGCCCAGGCTCCAGATATCGAACTTCACCTCGGCCATGCGGTTGAGCCGGGGGTCGGATTCGTCGCCCAGGTTGAACGAGTCGCGCCGTAGCGCCTTGTCGATCGAGTTGTACATCGACGCCACGAACAGTCGCCAGCCGTAGCTGGCGTTCTCGTCCAGCTGGTAGGGCTGCCGGCGCAGTGCTTTATCGATATCGCCGCGGTGCCGTTGCAGCACGGCACGTTTGCTGCCGATCTCTGCCAGCAGCGCGGCTGTTTCCGGGTCATCCCGCTGCTGGCTGACGGCAGCGGCCAACTGCTGGTCGGTGTGGTGCCGCAGCGGCTGCAGCCGGTCCAGCTCGATGCTGGAGGGCGCCCGCGAGCCGGTCAGCAACAGCATGGTCTGGTCGCTTTCGCGCGCCAGCGCCTGCGCCGCCGTGAACAGGCCCTGGTTATCGCGGTTCAGGCCTTCGTGCTCGCGGGCGCGCAGGTAACCGTCAATACCGGAGCGGATCAGCATGGCGGATGCCACCAGCTGGATGACGCCCAGCAACAGCACGATGTAGACGACCGCCCGGCCGATGGCCGAGGTCTGCCCTGTGCTCCTTACCGTTTTGTCCATACCCCCTCCGTCCGCAGCGGTACCGGTCTCAGGCGTCTACGCTTTCCTGCTGGCTGCCTTCCTGCCGCAACACCACCTTGCTGACGCCGAAACGATCCGGGTAGTTGCGCAGTACACGCAACTGCGTCAGCGTCAGTTCGCTACCACGTTGCAGCAGTAGCTGGCCGGTCTTGTTGTACAGGTCTTCACCCAGGATGCGGCCGGCTTTCACCTCGGACAGCGACAGCGTCTCCATCGGGTGGCCTTCTTCATCCAGCTTGCGGGCGGCCTCGGCCATTTTCTCGCCGAACACCACGCGGTCGTGGGTGGTGCCGGTAGCAATCAGGTAGTAAGCGAACGGGTCCATCTCCGGGCGGGCGCGGCTCATCGCGGCCACGATGTTTTTTTCCAGTTCGGCGGGCTTGGGGGGCTTGATGACGAAGCCGTCAGCGTGCAGCTGGGCAGCCAGCACGATGTTCTGCTTTTCGGCGTGGCCGGACAGGAACACGAAGGGCATATTGGGCGGGTTCATGGTGCGGCCACAGCGGATCTCTTTCAACAGATCCATGCCGTTCATCGGCTCCATTTGCAGGTCGCACAGCACCAAGTCTACCGGCTTGCCGTCCAGCGCGCGCTTGGCGGTGGCACCGTCGATAGCCTGATAGATGTTTTCCGGGTTCACCCCCATCGCCTTCAGCGACTGGGTGAGTAGCGAACGGACCAGCAGCTGGTCATCCACCACCAGTATCCTGAGCTTGGTCAGGTCTAGCGCCATGATGTCCTCCTTCCATCACGTCTTCTCTCTTACATGATGGTGGGTGCTACAAAATGGCGCAAGAATCAATAACGAGATTCTTTAAATAACCCGTGAAGGCAAGGCGCGGATGGCCTCGGCATTGGACGGCGAAAACACCCGTTCGGCTGCCTGATCCCACGGCAGCCATTGCCATGCCAGGTGCTCGCCCGGCGCCAGGGTTGGCCGCAGGGTGTCCGGCAGCTGCAGGCTGAACACGTGCTCGGTATTGTGGGTAACGCCCTCGCCATAGCGGTGACGCCAGTGGGGATAAATTTCGTAGACGTTCTGCTGTTGCCAGTCTTGCCACTGGCCAGCGTCGGCGGCAAAGCCGGTTTCTTCGGCCACTTCGCGGCGCGCGGTGTCGGCCATCGCTTCGTCACCCTCGCGGCTGCCGGTGACCGATTGCCAATAGCCGGGCTTGTCGGCCCGCTCGATCAGCAACACTTGCAGGTCGGCGGTGTGGATGACGACCAGCACCGACTGCGGTTGTTTCAATGCTTTCATGCCTTGCTGCCTGCCTCGTCCAGCACCGCCATCACCCCGGCCAGCTCCACTGCCGACTTGACGCCCATCTTGTCGAACACGCGGGCACGGTGCACTTCCACCGTTTTCATGCTGATGCTCAGCACCTCGGCGATCTGCTTGTTCAGCAACCCTTGCAGGATGTGCTGCATCACTTCGCGCTCGCGCTCGGTCAGCGTAGCCAGCGCCTCGCTCACGCGGGCACGGCGCTGGAAGCGCTCGCGCTCTTGCGCGTCGCGCGCCAGGCATTCGTCCACCAGCGCCAGCAAGCGGGCGTCGTCAAACGGTTTTTCCAGGAAGTCGGCCACGCCCAGCTTGAAAGCGGCCACGGCGTGCGGGACGTCGCCGTGCGCGGTGAGCATGATCACCGGCGGGCAGTACGGCCACTGCGCCAGCCGCTCCAGCAGCATGATGCCGCTGATGCCGGACATGCGCAGATCCACGATCAGACAGTTGAAGTTGGCCGCGGCCTCGCCCAGCGCCAGGAAGCGCTCGCCGCTGTCAAAACCGCTGACGGCCAGCGTCGGGGTTTCCAGCAGCCACAGCAGCGATTGCCGCACCGCCAGGTCATCATCGATGACCGCCAGGGTTTTCTGCGTCATGTCGGTTCCTTATTCTGCCGCCGCCCCGTTCACCACGCGCACCTCGCGCTGCGGGTACGGAATCTGGATGCCATGCTCGGCAAACAGTTTCCAGATGCGCAGGTTGATTTCGGAGCGCAGCGACAGCATGCCGTTTTCCGGGTCGCTGACCCACAGCCCTACTTCCAGGTTGATGCCGGAGTCGGCAAAGCCGATGACGAAGGCTGCGGGTGCCGGATCGGTTTTCACCCGCGGGTGGGTGGCGGCCTGGCGCAGCAGCGCCAGCGCCTCTTCCAGATTGGTTTCGTACGATACCTGTACCGGCAGGCTGATCCACAGCGCCTTGTCGGTGTACGACTGGTTGATCACGGTATTGGCGATCAGCGCCTCGTTCGGCACCAGGATCTCGGAGCCGTCGGCGCTCTTCAGCACCACGAAGCGGCTGGTAATCTTGCTGACGTAGCCGACGCGGTTGTCCACCATCAGGCGGTCACCAATGCGGATGGAGCGATCGAGCAGGATGATGAAACCGGAAACGTAGTTACTGGCGATTTTCTGCAAACCGAAACCCAGGCCCACACCCAGCGCACCGCCGAATACCGACAGCACGGTCAGATCAATGCCGACGATAGGCAGCGCCACCATCACGCCCACCACCATCAGCAGCGTGCGCGCCAGCTTGGTAAACACGATGCGCAGGCTGAGGTCCACGTCGGACAGCTTCATCACCCGCTTTTCGATCAGCTTGCTCAGCCACATCGCACCGACCATGATCACCGACACCCACACCAGCGCCGACAGGATCATCAGCAGGTCGATCTGGGTTTTACCGACACGGAAGCTGATCGACTCCAGCCAGTCCAGCACCACGGTATCGACGCCCACTGCCCAGCTGGCAAATGCCAGCCACAGCAACATGGACAGGAAATGCTCGGTACTGCGCTCCAGCTTGCCATCCGGCAGCGCATGGCGCACCACGGCCGCGAGGATACGGATGATGGACATCCACAACAGCAGCATGGCCGACACCACCAGCAGGTCGGACTTCACGCCCACGACCAGTTGCCAGATCACCGCCGCCACCTGGGTCCACAATTGCGCCGACAACGGCAACACCAACCGGTACAGCAGGTATTTGCCAAAGCCCCAGTCGCCACTGTCGCTGGCGAAATAACGAGCGTGGATGCGGCGCGACAACCAGAACGCCAGCGCCACGCCAATGGCGGCAACCAGCAGCTCCAGCCAGCCGGTCGGCCCCTGGATGGCGGCGACCAGACGGTCGAAAGTGAGGGTGGAGGTGTGTTCCAGCATGCGTGTCCTTATGGGTAAATCGGGTTTTACTCAGCCAACGGCTGCAGGCCGGCAGGGCCCAGCAGCAGCACGCGGTCGGCACGGGCGGCCAGCTCGCGGTCGTGCGTGACCATCACCATGCCGGTGCCCAGCGTGCGGTTCAGTTCGCGCAGTAGCGCGAACACGGCTTCGGCATTGCCACGGTCCAGGTTACCGGTGGGCTCATCCGCCAGCAGGCAGTCCGGCTGCATCACCAGCGCCCGTGCAATGGCCACGCGCTGACGCTCGCCACCGGACAGCTCGCCAGGCTTGTGGCTGGCGCGTGCGGCCAACCCTACCTGCCCCAACAAGGCGGCGGCACGGCTGGCGGCCTCGGCCCGCGGCTGACGGGCGATCAGCAGCGGCATCATCACGTTTTCCAGCGCGGTGAACTCCGGCAGCAGGTGGTGAAACTGGTAGACAAAACCCAGGTGGCGGTTACGGAAGCGGCCGAGCTCGGCTTCGTTCATGCCGCCCAGCGCCTGGCCCAGCACACTGACACTACCGCTGGTCGGCGTATCCAGCCCGCCCAAGAGGTGCAGCAAGGTGCTCTTGCCGGAGCCGGAAGCGCCAACGATGGCGACAAACTCGCCGCGTGCCACGGCCAGATCGACGCCGGCCAACACGTCCAGCGCCTGCGGCCCCTCGGTAAAGCGCTTGCCCAGGCCCTGGCAGTGCAGGATGGTTTGCTTGTCACTCATAACGCAGTGCCTCCGCCGGGCGCACGCGCGCGGCGCGCCAGCTGGGGTAAATGGTGGCCAGCAACGCCAGCGCCAGCGAAATCAGGCCGATGGTAGCCACGTCGCCCAGCTGCACGTCGGTGGGCAGGTAGTCGATCATGTACACGTCGCTGGACAGCAGCTTGGCGCCGATCAGGTGTTCGACCGTGCTCAGCACCGCGCCCAGGTTGTAAGCCAGCAGCAGGCCGCCGGCCACGCCGGCGACGGTACCCAGCACGCCGGCAACCGAGCCCTGGATCATGAATACTTTCATGATGCTGCCCGGGCTGGCACCCAGCGTGCGCAGGATGGCGATGTCGGCCTGCTTGTCGGTAACCACCATCACCAGCGTGGACACCAGGTTGAACGCGGCCACTGCCACGATCAGCGTCAGGATGATGAACATCATGCGCTTTTCGATCTGCACTGCGCGGAAGTAGTTGGCGTTCATGTCGGTCCAGTCGGTGGCCACCTGGTTGGCCGCCAGGTGCGGCTGCAACGCGGCTTTCACCTGCGGCGCCAGCATGGCGTCGTCCAGTTTCAGACGAATGCCGGACACGTCCTGCCCCAGCCGGAACAGCACCTGCGCGTCACGCAGCGAGATCATGGCCAACGACGAGTCGTACTCGAACATGCCGGCCTTGAACACGCCGGCAACAGTGAACTGCTTCAGGCGCGGCATCATGCCGGCTGGCGTGACATTGCCCTGCGGCGTGATCAGCGTGACCTTGTCGCCCACTTCCACGCCCAACTGGCGCGCCAGCTCCACCCCCAGCACAATGCGGAAGCTGCCGCCTTCCAGGTCGGTGAGCTTCCCGCGCAGCATCTCTTTGCCCAGTGCCACCACCGTCTGCTCGGCGGCGGGGTCGACGCCGCGCACCAGCGCGCCGCGCACATTGCCTCGGCTGGACAGCAGGCCCTGCGCATTCACATACGGTGCGGTGGCCACTACGTGTGGCTGCTGCCGCAACTGCGCTTGCAGCGGCTGCCAGCCGGCGATCTGGCCGTCGTAGCTGCCGATTTCCAGGTGCGACACCACCGACAGCATGCGGCCGCGGATTTCCTGCTGAAAACCGTTCATCACCGACAGCACCACGATCAGCGCGGCCACGCCCAAGGCAATGCCCAGTACCGACATCAGCGAAATGAACGAGATAAAACCGTTGCGACGGCGCGCGCGCAGATAGCGCAGGCCGATAAAGACCTCGTAGGGTAGCGACATCGGGCTCAGGCCTGGTAGGGGTTGTCCAGCTGCTGCATCAGGCTGACCAGGAAGGCCCGCACCTGGTGCTCGTCGCAGCCCATCAGGATGGCGTCTTCAAACGCGTCTTGCGCCATTTGCGCCAGTTCTTCCATGTTTTCGGTCATCACCTTCACCTTCTCGGTGCAGGACACCACACTGCCATCGGGGCCGTGCCAGACCGGCAAATCCAGTTTCATGCTTACCTTTCCACAGGGTTGGCCGCAAGGGCCGGCAGCGCACGCGCTGCCCGGATAAAACGGCAAGGCCCGGCAGAACCGGGGCCTCGGCAAAGCGGTAAAGCCGCAGACGGTCAGTCCTTGTGCTTTTTCTCCGCTTTCTTTTTCTTCTCGCTGCTGGCCGATTTGGCGGACTTCTTGCTGCCATTGTCGTCGCGCGAGGTTTTCTTTTTGCTACGCGCGTTGCTGTCGGCGGCCTCGCGCTTGCCCTTGCGGCTCTTGGCCACCGGCTGCTCGTTATCGCCACGGCGTTTCTTGGCGGACGGTTTGTCGTCGCTGGCCTTGCGCTTCTTGCCCTTGACCACGCGTTCTTCGCGGGCCGGGGCCTCTGCCTTGCGGTACTGGCTGCTGCGCTTCTCGGCCACGGCAGCGCTGACCGGCTTGTCTGCCTCGGGCGCTGCTGCCGGCAAGCCGGTACGCGATACACGGCGGGCACCGTTATAGCGGCCTGTCCAGTAGCTCTGGCTCATATTGGCCACTTCGATGTTCTTGCCGGTACGCGGGGCGTGGATGAACTTGTTGTTACCCAGGTAGATGCCCACGTGCGAATAGCGGAACCCTCGGGTGTTGAAAAAGACCAGGTCGCCGGCCTTCAGTTCATCGCGTTCGATCTCGCGGCCAACCTGTGCCATGCCGGCAGCGGTGCGCGGCAAGGTGACGCGCAGCGACTTCTTGAACACGTATTGGATGAAACCGGAGCAGTCGAGGCCGGTTTCCGGGTTGCTGCCGCCAAAGCGGTAAGCTACGCCGAGCAGGCTCATGGCCTGTAGCAGCAGGTCGCCGGCGGCTTCTTCGCCAGGGGCGGCAAAGCGGGCGATCGGGTCGGCCTCGCCGTCGGGCATGGTTTCCGGCGCCGCGTGGGCAAATGCCATGAAACCTGCCAGAAACAAGGCCAGCAGTTGTCGGTGAAATGTCATAGATGCAAGCGGTGTTCTGCCCGGGCCGGCGCGGCGTGGCGCTGCCGGCTGTCTGTCCTGCGGCTGGTTTTGAACAAAATTGTGCTGAACGATACCATCGTTCGCCCCGGGTAACCAAGCAGCAATGCATGCCTGGCGCTGGTAGCACGGCTATTGTCGATGCAGGGTAAATATTGCGATACTGCGCTGGCCACGCCGGCCGGCGTGCGCTGTCCACGGCCCCGCGCCCTTCTGCAAGACGACTGCCATGCTCAGAGAAACCCTGATCGCCATGCGCGACCTCCCCCGTCTGAAACAGATCAGCGGCATTTTGTTCCGCCACGGTCTGGGCGAATTTGCGCAGCGCCTGCGCCTGCCGCGAGCAGTAGAAAAAGCCGGCGAGTGGCTGAACATCACCCTGCCCGACCCGGCCAACGCTATCCCCGCCCCCATTCGCGTGCGCCGCGCCTTTGAAGAGCTGGGCCCCACCTTCATCAAGCTGGGGCAGATCCTGTCCACCCGCGTTGACGTGTTCGGCCCGGAATGGATTACCGAATTCGAAAAACTGCAAAGCACGGTACCGCCTATCGGCGACGGCTTTCTGGACGGCTTGCTCAGCCAGGCACTGGGCTGCCAGCCTGACGAGGTGTTTGCCGAGTTCGACCGCCAGCCCATCGGCTCTGCCTCCATTGCCCAGGTGCACCGTGCGGTACTGAAAGACGGTACCGAGGTGGCGGTCAAGCTGCGCCGCCCCGGCATTGTGGAAAAGGTGGAAGCCGACCTGCGCATCCTGGAACACATTGCGCACCTGATCGAGCTGGAGTTTCCCGACGCGCGCCGCTTCCAGCCATCCGAGATCGTGGCGCAGTTTTCGCGCTCGCTACGGCGCGAACTGGACCTGGCGGTAGAAGCACGCAATATGGAGCGCTTCGGCAAGGACTTTGCCGGCGACCCGCACATCCGCGTGCCGGCGGTGTACTGGGACTACACCCGCCCCGGCATCAACGTGCAGGACTACATCGCCGGCTGGTCGGCCACGCCGGTGGACGCGCTGCCGGCGGCCGGCCTGTCGCCGCCGCTACTGGCCAAGCGCGGCGCCGACGCGGTGCTGAAGATGATCCTGATCAACGGCTTTTTCCATGCCGACCCACACCCCGGCAACGTGATTTTCCTGGCCGACAACCGCATCGCCTTCATCGATTTCGGCATGGTGGGCCGGCTGTCGCACAAGCGGCGTGACGAGATCGTGGACATGTTGGCCGCACTGGCCGAGCGCAACGAGCGCGGCATCATGAACGTGCTGCTGGAGTGGACCGGCAGCACGCCGGTAGACGAAGACCAGTTTGCCGAAGACATCGGCGAGATCCTGTTCCAGTACGACCACGTACCGCTGAAAAACCTGAACATCACCCAGCTGATCAACGACATCATGGCGCTGATCCGCGACCACGGCATCCTGCTGCCGCCGGACATGGCCATGCTGTTCAAGGCGCTGATCACGCTGGAAGGCCTGGGGCGCCAGCTGGACCCGGATTTCCAGCTGGTGGAGCACCTGGCACCGTTCGTCAAGCAGCTGATCCTGGCGCGCTACGACCCGCGCAACCTGTTCAAACGCGGCAAAACCACGGTCACCGAAGGCCTGGGCATGCTGGCCAACCTGCCCGGCGACCTGATCCGCCTGGCCAAGGACGTGCGCCACGGTCGCTTCCGCATCAATCTTGACCTGAAGCGGCTGGAGCAGTTTGGTCAGCAGTTGGACAAGAGCGTGAACCGGCTGACCATGGGCATCGTCACCGGCTGCCTGATCATCGGCTCGTCCATCGTGATGACGGTCAAGGGCGGGCCCACGCTGTTCGGCTTGCCACTATTCGGTTTCCTTGGCTTTATGGCTGCTTTTTTCAACAGTTTGTGGTTAATCTGGTCGATCTGGCGCGCCGGCAAGCACCTGTAAGCCTGATCAGCCATTGCTTGCCAGCCTGCTGATGGCGCTGGCTTTTTCATCCGCACACCCACACTGCCCGGCTGCTCCAGCGCCGGGCATTTTTATTAGCGTTCGCTATCAAAAAACGCTAAGCCTCCGCGGCATGCTGCCGATATAAGTGCATCAAACCGCCTCACTGCCTCCGCTGCAGCGCAGACGGGCACGCGGGAGAACAGCCATGAGAATCGACAGCCTGTCGCTGGACCTCAGCAGCCAGCATTACCTGGAACAAACCCACAGCACGCAACAGCGCGTGACCTTCTGGCAACAGAACCCGCGTGACACCGCACCACAAGACCAGGTGGACATCAGCGAGCGTGGCCGCGCCGCCAGTGCACTGTCCGCCGCCAGCCAGAACGTTGCCGACAGCAACGCCGCCCAGGCGGCTAACAGCGTGCAGGCCAGCGACAGCCCGCTGGAGGCCGACCTGAGCCCGACGCTGTCCTTGCTGCGCAATATCCTGGAGTCCACCTTCGGCATCCGCATCGACCTGTCCGACGTCTACCCGATGGACAAAGAACACCTGCAGGCGGCTGCCCAGGAACAGGCCATGCAGGGCGAGACGCGCGACAACGGTGATCAGGCCGCGTCGCGCCGCGAACAGGGCAACGAAGACTGGGGGCTGCGCATCGAGCGCGAAACGCGTTACAGCGAGCAGGAAGCGCTGCAGTTTTCCGCCAGCGGCAACATCACCACCCGCGACGGCCGCAGCCTCAGCTTTCAGCTGGACGTCAGCCTGCAGCGCAGTTTTTCGGTGAGCAGCAAGGAAACACTGAACTTCGGCGCTGCCGCACGCGACCCGCTGATGATCAGCCTGGGCAGCGACGCCGGCACGCTGTCGGGGGCGACCGTGCAGTTCGACATCGACAACGACGGCAAGAAAAATACGCTGCCGGTACCGAAGAACGGCGGCTGGCTGGCGCTGGACCGCAACGGCAACGGCAAGATCGACCAGCAGAACGAGCTGTTCGGCCCGCAAAGCGGCAACGGCTTTGGCGAGCTGGCCGCGCTGGACAGCGACGGCAACGGTGCCATCGACGAGGGCGACCCGCTGTTTGCCCGCCTGCAACTGTGGCAGGGCCAGCAAGACGGCCAGGACCAGCTGACCAGCCTGCTGGACGTTGGCATCGGCGCGCTGCTGCTGCCGCACGTGGACGCCGAGTTCCGCCACACCGATGCGGCCAACCACACAGTGGCCCAGATGCGCAAAGCCGGCGTCTACCTGACCGAAAGCGGCCAGGCAGGCCTGATTTCGCAGCTAGACCTTACCGCCTGAGCCAGGCGCTATACCAATACCAAGGGCGGCCTGCATGCGCAGGCCGCCCTTGTGCTTGCTCGCCTTCCCCGCCTCAGGCGCCGGCGCCTGGCGGTGCGTAACCAGCCAGAAACACGTCCACCGCCGCCACTACCGCCTCGCTGACCGCCTCGTCGGACGGCATGTCACGCGCGCCGACGATAAACCACTCCATGAACTCGGCCTCCAGCAGCGCCAGCAGGTGCACCGCCGCCGTCCACGGCTTGGCTTGGCGCAGCCGACCGGCCTGCATCTGCCCTTCCAGAAATGCGGCCAGTTTGCCCCAGCCGATGGCCGGGCCGTTATCGAAGAACAGCTGGCCCACGCCGGAACGCCGCCCTTCGCCCAGCACGATACCGCGTAAGGCGGCGATTTCCGGGCTAAGCAGATTGCGCAGCATCTGCTCGCCAAAACGCAACAGGGCTGCGCGCAAGTCACCATCGGCCGTCAGCCGCGCGTGGGCCTGGCTCATGCGCTCTTCCGCCAGCGTTTTCATCACCATCAGGAACAGCTCTTCCTTCGACGGAAAGTAGCTATACAGCGTGGCCTTGGAGCCGCCGGCGCGGCTGGCAATTTCTGCCATCGACGCCGCTTCGTAGCCCTTCTCCATGAATACCTCGGCCGCAGCATCCACGATGCTCTGGCGCTTTGCTTCGGTCTTGACGCGCATGCTCACCCCTCAATACTGAACCAGTCAGTTCAATTTTCTATTGACAGCCATTGTACACCACGATTATAACTGTACCGTACAGTTTAATTATTGAGCGAGATCATGAACCAGACCCTTCCCGCATCTCATGTGCGTACCCGGCTGGCCCTGCTGCTGGGTGCCGGCAGCCTGCTGGCCGGTTGTGCCAGCGTTCCCGACCTGCCCGCCAGCCCCACCCTGCTGCCGGCCAGCCAGTTGCAAAGCCAGCAGACGCTGCCGGACAGCCACGGCGAGTGGGCGGGCGCGCACTGGTGGCAGCGCTATCAGGACCCGCAGCTGGACCAGCTGATGCAGGAAGCGCTGGCGCAGTCGCCGTCGCTGGACAGTGCCCGCGCCCGTCTGCTGCAAGCCGAAGGCCTGGCACAACAGGCCGGCGCCACACAGCAGCCCAGCGTCAGCGCCAACGGCGACTTCACCCGCCTGCGCCAGAGCCTGAACAACGGCATGCCGCCCGCTTTCGTGCCGCCGGGCTTCAACACCAGCAGCCGCGTGGCGCTGGACGTCAGCTACGAGCTGGACTTCTGGGGCAAAAACCGCAGCGCCATCGCCGCTGCCAGCAGCGAACAGGCCGCCGCCCAGGCCGAACTGGCGCAAAGCCGGCTGCTGCTCACCACCGCCGTGGCCAGCCAGTACGCCGAGCTGGCGCGCCTGTTTGCCGACCGTGACGCCTGCCAGCAGGCGCTGAAGGTACGCAGCCAGAGCGAAGGCCTGATACGCGAACGCGAAAGCCAGGGCCTGGAAAACCGTGCCAGCGTGGCCCAGGCCGCCTCGCGCCGCGCCGCCGCCGAAGCCGAGCTGCTGGCCGCCGAAGAAGCCATCACCCTGCAACGACAGGCCCTGGCCGCCCTGCTGGGCGCCGGCCCCGACCGCGGCCTGGCACTGCAACGCCCGGCGCTGAATGTCAGCCAGGCGCAAGCGCTGCCGGCTACGCTTGCGGCCAACCTGATCGGCCACCGCCCCGACCTCGCCGCCGCCCGCCTGCGTGCCGAAGCCGCCGCCAGCCGCATTCAGGTCGCCCGTGCCGGCTTCTACCCCAACGTCAACCTCAGCGCCTACGTTGGCGCCCAGAGCCTGGGGCTGGACGCACTGACCCGTGGCGGCTCCGGCATTGCCGGCTTCGGCCCGGCCATCAGCCTGCCGCTGTTCCGCCAGGACGCACTGCAAGGCAGCTACCGCAGCGCACGCGGCGAATACGACAGCGCCGTCGCCAGCTACAACCAGACCCTGCTGCAAGCGCTGCAAGACATCGCCCAGGCCTACACCCGTCAACAAGGGTTGGCCGCACAGCTGGCACAGCGCCAGCAGGCCACCGAGGCGGCCGAACGGTCGTGGGAGCTCACCCACGACCGCTACCAGGGCGGCCTGGCCAGCTACCTGGACGTACTGAACGCCGAAGACAGCGTGATTGCCGCACGCCGCACGCAGACCCAGTTGCAAAGCCAGCAGGCACAACTGGACATCGCCCTGACCAAGGCGCTGGGCGGCAACCACCAGCCCGCCTGACCCGACAAAACCGATTGAGAGAAAACACATCATGAGCGAACACACCCAAGCCCTCCCGCCACAAGACATGCCCGCCGACGCGGCCAACCCTGGCGCCCGCCGCAAAACCCTGTTTGCCCTGCTGGGCGGCGTGGTTGCCGTCGGCGCGCTGGCCTACGGCAGCTACTGGTATCTGGTGGCGTCCCACCACGTCAGCACCGACAACGCCTACGTGGCTGCCGAAATGGCGCAGCTAACCCCCGAAGTGGGCGGCACCGTGCGTCAGGTGACCGTGGTGGATACGCAAGCCGTCAAGCGCGGTGACGTACTGGTGGTGCTGGACGATACCGATGCCCGCCTGGCGCTGGCGCAAGCCGAAGCCGAACTGGCACGCGCCCAGCGCCGCGTACAAGGCTATCTGGCCAGCGATGAAGGCCTCAGCGCCCAGGTACAGGCCCGCGCCGCCGAGCAGGTGCGCAGCCAGGCACAGCTGGAATCGGCCCGTGCCGAACTGGAACGCGCGCGCCTCGATTACAACCGGCGCCAGGCACTGGCCAAAAACGGCTCGGTATCCGGCGAGGAAGTCAGCAACGCCCGCAGTACGCTGAACGTGGCCGAAGCGGCGTACCAGGCCGCCGAAGCAGCCGCCAAACAGAGTGCCGCCAACCTGCGCGCCGCCGAAGGCAGCCTGAAAGCCAACCAGACTCTTACCCGCGACAGCAGCGTGGATACCAACCCGGAAGTGACGCTGGCCCGTGCCAAACGTGACCAGGCCCGCGTGGACCTGGCGCGCACCGTGATCCGCGCGCCGGTAGACGGCGTGGTGGCCAAACGCCAGGTGCAGCTGGGCCAGCGCGTACAGGCCGGCAGCGCCTTGCTGTCGGTAGTGCCGCTGCAGGCCGTACACGTGGACGCCAACTTCAAGGAAGGCCAGCTGCGCACCGTGCGCATTGGCCAGCCGGTCACGCTGAAGGCCGACCTGTACGGTAGCGAGGTGGAATACCACGGCAAGGTAGCCGGCCTGTCCGGCGGCTCTGGCGCTGCCTTTGCCACCATCCCGGCCCAGAACGCCACCGGCAACTGGATCAAGGTGGTGCAGCGCGTACCGGTGCGCATTGCGCTGGACCCGGCAGAGCTGCAACGCCATCCGTTGCAGGTGGGCCTGTCGATGACCGCCACCATCGACACCCGTAGCGAATAAGGAGGCCGCATGTCCGCGCCCAACTCCCCCCCCATCACCCCGCTGCAAGGCGGCCAGCTGTGGCTGGCGGCCCTGCTGCTGGCGGCGGCCAACTTCGTGGCCGTGCTGGACACCACCATCGCCAACGTGTCGGTGCCCAATATCGCCGGCAGCCTGGGTGTGTCGTCCAGCCAGGGCACTTACGTCATTACCTCGTACGCGGTGGCCGAGGCCATCACTGTGCCGCTGACCGGCTGGCTGGCGGCACGCGTTGGCACAGTGCGGCTGTTTGCCGGTGCGATGGTGCTGTTTGGTGTGTTCTCGCTGCTGTGCGGCATGGCCACCTCGCTGGAAATGCTGATCCTGTTCCGCGTACTGCAAGGCCTGGCCGGCGGCCCGTTGATGCCGATGTCGCAGACGCTGCTGCTGCAGATCTTCCCCAAGGAAAAAGCCGGCGCCGCCATCGGTTTGTGGAGCATGACCACGCTGGTGGCACCGATCATGGGCCCCATTCTGGGTGGCTGGTTGTGTGACGAGGCCAGCTGGCCGTGGATCTTCTATATCAACGTGCCGATTGCCATTGCCTGCGGTTACTTTGGCTGGGGCCTGCTCAAACGCTACCAAAGCCCCATCGTGAAGATGCGTTTTGACACCATTGGCCTGGCGCTGCTGGTGCTGTGGGTGGGCGCATTCCAGATCATGATCGACGAAGGCAAGAACCTGGACTGGTTCGGCTCGCCCATCATCGTAGGCCTGGCTGTGGTCAGCGCCATCGGCTTTGCCGCCTTCATGATCTGGGAGCTGACCGAGCGCAACCCGGTAGTGAACCTGCGCGTGTTCCGCCACCGCGGCTACTGGGTGAGCGTGGCCACCATCTCGCTGGCGTTCGGCTCGTTCTTTGGCGCCACGGTGCTGACCCCGCAGTGGCTGCAGGCCTATATGGGCTACACCGCCACCGAGGCCGGCCACGCCACGGCGATGAGCGGCATCCTGGCGGTACTGGTAGCACCGTTGGCCGCGCAGCTGTCGCAGAAGATGGATCCACGCCCGCTGGTATTTGCCGGCGTGATGTGGCTGGGGGCAGTCACCCTGTACCGCAGCTTTGCCACTACCGACATGGACTTCTGGCAAGTGGCGCTGCCGTTGTTGTTCCAGGGCGTGGGCATGCCGTTCTTCTTTGTGCCGCTCACCGGCCTGGCCATGGCCAGCGTGGAGCCGGAAGAAATGGCGTCGGCCGCCGGCCTGATGAGCTTCATGCGTACGCTGTCCGGTGCCTTTGCCACTTCCATCGTCACTACCGCGTGGGACGACAAGGCCAGCCACTACCATGCCGAACTAACGGCACTGGTAGACAGCAGCCCGCAGGCACTGCAGCAGCTGGGCGGCGGCAGTATCGATGCCGGTCGCCAGCAGCTGTCGCAACTGATCCAGTCGCAAAGCATCATGCTGTCCACCAACGAGCTGTTCTGGCTGTCCGGCCTGTCGTTCGTGCTGGCCGCCTGCATGATCTGGCTGGCACCGCGCCCCACCCGCGTGGCCGACACCAGCCAGGCGCACTAGGGCCGGTTAACGCCTGACGCAAGGTTGGCCGCAAGATGCGCACAAGGCCTGCCGGCAATGCCGGCAGGCCTTGTGCGTTA
This sequence comes from Vogesella urethralis, assembly GCF_007644045.2. GTDB lineage: Bacteria > Pseudomonadota > Gammaproteobacteria > Burkholderiales > Chromobacteriaceae > Vogesella > Vogesella urethralis. The sequence continues at coordinate 9,600 of NZ_VMDW02000075.1, read as the reverse complement.
ACAGGATACGACCCCGCTCAGAAGCGGTAACGCGTGCTCAGCTGGAACTGGCGCGGGTTGCCCGGCATGATCTGCGCGCTGGACGTGGCGCTGACGAAGTAGCGGCGATCGGTCAGGTTTTCCACCGCCAAGGTGGCGTCCCAGGCTTTCTGGCGGTAGCCGGCGCGGGCGTCCCAGCGCTGGTAGCCCGGCAGCACGGTGGTGTTGGCACTGTCGGCAAAGCGCTTGCCTACTGCGGTAACGCCCACCTCGCCAAACCAGCCCTGGCTGGCGTCCACGCCCACGAACAGGCTGCCGTTATGCTTGGACACGTTGGCCGGGCGCTTGCCCTGGTTGGCCGGCTCGGCACGCACCAGGCTGGCATCCTGCACCGCCACACCGCCACGCAGATAGGCCTGGCCCGGCAGGCGGGCCTGGGCGCTCAGCTCCACGCCTTCGCTACGCTGCAGACCGGTCAGGATGGTGCGGCTGGGGTCGGCCGGGTCGGTGGTACGGCGGTTGTACAGCTCCAGACGGTACAGCGACAGCGTGGTGGCCACGCGGTTGCCCAGCCAGTCGCTCTTGATGCCGGTTTCGTACAGGCGGGTGTATTCCGGGTCCAGCGTGTTGCCCTGGCTGCCCGGCGTCAGGCCGATCAGGCTACCGCCCACCGGGGCAAAGGTCTTGCTGTAGCTGGCGTACAGCGCGTGCGCCGGCAGACCGTTCCACACCACGCCCAGGCGCGGGCTGAGGCTACTGCTATTGCGCGACTCGCTGGCGCCGGTGTCCAGCCGGCGGCTGCTGACGTGGAACACGTCGTGGCGCAGGCCGGCCAGCAATTGCCAGTCGCCCAGCGTCAGCTGGTCTTGCGCGTACACGCCGCGGCTGCGCACGCGGTGCTGGGCGTCGCTGTTGACGCGCATGGCACCGTTGTACTGCGCCAGCGCTTCCGGCCGGTACAGGTTGGCCGCCGCAATGGTGGTGGCGTTGTTGTACAGCTTGGGGTTGCGTTCCTGCCAGCCCTGGTCCAGGCCCAGCAGCAGCTGGTGCTTGACGTTGCCGCTGTAGACTTCGCCTTCCAGCTCGGTCTGGCTGATCAGGTTGTCTGCCGTCAGGTCTTGCTGCCAGCGCTGGCGGTTGACGTTGCTGCCGCTGACGCCGGTGACGTAGGTATTGTCGAACTGGCTGTCCAGGCGGATCAGGCCCAGCAGGTGACGCAGCTGCCACTGCGCGTTGAGGTCGTAGCTCAGGCGCGAGCGCAGCGACTGCGACACATCGCGGATATTGTCGCGGCGGGTATCGCTATACACGCTTTCCAGCGGCACGTTGGCCGGCGCGCCGTTCACGCCGGGAATGCCGCGATCCGGCGTGCGGCTGTGTTCGTTGTACTCGTACTGCAGCAGCCAGTTCAGGTCTGGCGCCAGGCGCCAGTTCAACGACGGGGCAAACAGCTTGCGGGTGCCGTTCACACCATTGCGGAAGCTGCCGTATTCCTCTTGCGCGGCGTTCAGGCGTACGCGGATATCGTCACGCCACTCGCCGTTCAGGTCGGCCTGCAGGCGGTAGCGGTCATGGCTGCCTACCTCGGCGCTGACGGTCGACGGCAGGCCCTTTTGCGGGCGCTTGCTGATGCGGTTGACGATGCCACCGCTGCTGCCACGGCCGTACAGCACCGCTGCCGGACCCTTCAGCACCTCTACCCGTTCGATATTGCCCAGGTCACGGGTGTACTGCATGTCGTCGCGGAAACCATCCAGGTACATATCGGTGCCAGCGCTGAAGCCGCGGATGGTAACGCCATCGAAACGGGTATCGCCACTGGCGTCCACGCCTGGTACGCCGACCAGCGCCTGGCTAAGGCTGCGCTGGCCGTAGGCGGTGATCTGTTCGGTTTTCACGCTATCGATGGTTTGCGGCACCAGTTTGGCCGGGGTACGGGTGCGGGTGGCGGTGGTCACCTCTGGCAGACGGGCGTTGTTGGCCGCAGACGCGGCTTCGTCGGCGGAAACGGTCACTGTCGGCAGCGTGACGTCGGCCAGCGCCGGGCCGGCCAGCGCCGCCAGCACCAGCAGCGGCAGGGTACGGGGAGTAAGTGTGTGCATCATGCGTTCGGGTCCGGAGAGGGTTGGCTGCCGTGGCCGTCGTGGCGGCACGGCTGTTATCGTTGGGCGCGGAATAATACTGATTGTTATTTTCAACATCAACCCTGCTACAAAGTCGGACAAAACCGACACAGGCGGCACCATCACGACCAATGTCATATTTGCGCGACAGTCACAAACTTTTAATGAGAATTATTCTTGATAACAAGAATGAGAATGGATATCATCCACGCATCGAATTCACCAATGCAGGAGTCGCAACATGAATGCCATGCTGGTAGGCGCAGATACTTTGGGCAATATCCCGGGCGTGCTGGACGAATACGGCATCAGCATCCACAAGCACCTGAGCGGCCGCAACAGCTCGCACCAGCGCAAGCTGGACCGCCTGCCGGCCGGCACCGACCTGCTGATCCTGTTTACCGACTTCCTCGGCCACAACGTGATGAAGCACTTCCGCGAACTGGCCAACGAAGAAAAAGTGCGCTTCATTGCCTGCCGCCGTTCGGTGTGCTCGCTGAAGCAGCAGCTGGACTGTGTCGGCATTGCCGAAAAAGCGCACTGTGCCAGCTGCCCGAATGCCTGCCAGAAAGCCAGCCACGGCGGCAAGGCGCGCAAGCACTGATCAAGTTACCCCAGGGCCGGCCCTGCCCGGCCCGACCGTGTCCGTACGCGGACGATCGCTTCCTCTTCATGTGATACGGCCAGCGGCGGGTAGCGCGCTGGCCGTCTTTTTCGGGGCATCGTCTGCGGCCACATGCCGCCTGCGCCTACTCGTCGCGGGCGCGGCGAATGCCCTGGCGCAACTGCTGCAGCTGCTGGCGGAAGTGGCGGCAGTTGCGACACATCAGCAGGTGAAACGACAAGCGCACCTGTTCGCTACGTGTCAGCGGGCGGTCCATGCCATCCGAAATCAGGCGGCTAGCCTGCTGGCAATTCATCATCATCGGGCTACCTCCTGCTGAAACCAGCGCGTCTCCAGGCATTCGCGCAGGCTCATGCGTGCGCGGTACAACATTACCGAACAGTTAGTCGCCGTAATCGATAAATTCTGACAAATCTCGGCGATGTCCATGTCCATGACCTCGCGCATGGCAAACACCATCGCCGTGCGTTTGGGCATCGCCTGCGCGCACTGCTGGTACACCTGCCAGAACTGCTTGGCCAGCAAGCCCTCCTCCGGCACGCCCCAGGCGCGCACCGCCTGCTGCCAGGCGCCATGGCCATCGAACAGGCCGTCCAGGTCGGACAAGTCGGTGTCTTCGCTCAGGTCGGTAGCCTGCTCGCGCCCCTGACGGCGAATGACATCCACCAGTTTGAAACGCAGGATGGACGTGAGCCAAGTGCGCACGCTGGATTGGCCGGCAAAGCGCGCCTGCCCTTCCAGCGCCGCCAGCAGCGCGTCCTGCACCGCGTCTTCGGCGGCGGCCTGGTCTTGCAGCTGCGCCCGCGCATAGCGCAGCAAGTAGGGGCGTTCGGCTTCGATCTGTTGCGGGGTAATGGTCATGGCGATCCTAACGGCGCACACAATAATCGACGGCCTCAGACAGCCGCTCCACGGCAATCACTTCCAGGCCATCGATATCCTGCCGCGGCTTGTTGGCCGCCGGCACGATGGCGCGGGTAAAGCCCAGCTTGGCCGCCTCTTTCAGGCGTTCCTGGCCACGTGTTACCGGCCGCACCTCGCCGGACAGGCCCACTTCGCCGAATACCACCAGCTTTTCCGGCAGCGGCTTGTTCCTCAGCGACGACACCATGGCCAGAATGACTGCCAGGTCGGCCGCCGGCTCGTTGATCTTCACCCCGCCTACCGCGTTCAGGAACACGTCCTGGTCGAAGCAGGCAATGCTGGCGTGGCGGTTCAATACCGCCATCAGCATGGCCAGCCGGTTTTGTTCCAGGCCCACGCTGAGGCGCTTGGGCTGAAAGCCGTGCGCGTCGTCCACCAGCGCCTGGATTTCCACCAGCAGCGGCCGGCTGCCCTCTTGCGTCACCAGCACGCAGGAGCCGGACACGTCGTCGCGGTAGCTGGACAAAAAGATGGCCGACGGGTTGGATACGCCGCGCAGGCCACGGTCGGTCATGGCGAACACGCCCAGCTCGTTGGCCGCGCCAAAACGGTTCTTGATGGCGCGGATCATGCGGTAACTGGAGTGGCTGTCGCCCTCGAAGTACAGCACGGTATCGACAATGTGCTCCAGCACGCGCGGCCCGGCCAGCGAGCCTTCTTTGGTGACGTGGCCCACCAGGATGATGGTGATGCCGCTCTGCTTGGCAATGCGCGTCAGCTGCGCCGCGCACTCGCGCACCTGCGACACCGAGCCTGGCGCCGACGTCACTTGGTCGGAATACAGCGTCTGGATGGAGTCGATCACCGCCACTTCCGGCATTTCGGCCTGCAGCGTGGGGATGATGGCCTCCAGCCGGATTTCGGACAGCAGCCGCACGCGGCTGGCGTCCACCGCCAAGCGGGTGGCGCGCAGCGCGATCTGCTGCGGCGATTCCTCACCCGACACGTACAGCACCTTGCGGGTGCTGCCGATGGTGGCCAGCGCCTGCAACAGCAGCGTGGACTTGCCGATGCCGGGGTCGCCGCCCAGCAGCACCACGGCGCCCTTGACGATGCCGCCGCCCAGCACGCGGTCCAGCTCTTCGATACCGCACGATTCGCGCGGCACCTCGGCCGCCTGCACTTGCGACAGCTGCTGCACCGGCTGCGTCTGCGCCGTCCAGCTCTGGAAGCGGGCGTTGGCCGCAGCAGCCGGCGGCGCGGCCACGGTTTCGCTCAGGCTGTTCCAGGCGCCGCAATGCGGACACTGGCCCTGCCACTTGGGCGAGGTGCCACCGCACTCGCCGCACTGGTACTGCGTCTTGATTTTTGCCATGTCGGGGAAATCAGTGGCCTGCCGCCGGCTTGGGCGCCGGGGTGGCCGGTTTGGCGGGGGCGGCCGGCGCGTTCTTGTCGGCCTCCAGCTCGTTCAGGATGTTCAGCAGGCGGTTGTCGGTGGCACTGGGGGCACCTTTGGCGGCGCCCTCCTGCTTTTCGGCACCGCGCACGGTAGACAGGATGGAATCGATCAGCGGGTCGTTCTTGGCCAACGCTTCGGCTTCTTCGTTGGTCAGCACGCGCTTGCCCTGCGGCACCGCCGCTTGTGCAGCGGCGGCCGGGGAATGAGCCGCAGCCGCACCGTGCTCGGCTGCGGCTGCGGCTGCCGGCGCGGCCGGGGCTACGGCGTGGTCACTTTTTTTTTGAGCCTGCTCGGCCGGGGCCGGTTGCGACGCCTCGGCCTCGGCCACCGGCGGTGGCACCGGGTCGGGCGGCGGCGCCACCGTTTCCAGCTTGTTCTTGCTCATGTACTCGTGCATTTCGCGCCAGCCGGCAAAAATCTGCGCCTTGTCTGCATCCGGGTTGCGGTTATAGCACTCCTCGAGCGAACGGCCGGTCTGGCGGCAGGACGCACCGATCGCCTTGTTCGACTCGGCGGCCAGGCCGCTGACGTTCATCACCCAGTTGCAGCCCGTCAGCAATGCCAACGCCGGCAGTAACAGATAAGCCCGCATCCCTTGTCCTTATGCAAGTTTCTTGCGCAGATCCAGCACCGTGGTTTCACCGCTGCGGCCACGGCTGGCAGCACCCAGCCAGTACAGCATGTGCGGCATCAGGTCGGCCAGCTCGCCGCGCTCGTTTTTGGCCTCGCCCGGATGGGTGCGGGTACGCTGCGGCGAATTGACCGGGCCCGGCACCAGCTGGTTCACGCGCAGATTGGGGAACACGTCCCACTCCGACGCGGCCACGCTGGCCAGGTAGCTGACACCGGCCTTGGACGCGCCAAACGCGCCCCAGAACGGCCCCGGCTGCAGGCCATGGGTTTCACCCACAAACAGCACGCTGGCGTCCGGCGCCTCTACCAGCAAGGGCAGGCAGGCGCGGGTCAGCGCAAACGGCGCCACCGTGTTGATGCGGTACTGGTTCATCCATTCATCGATACGCTGGTCGCGCAGCGGCGACAGCGCATAGAAATGCGCGGCACAGTGCACGATGCCGTCCAGGCGGCCCACGGCCTGCTTGATCTGGTAGGCCAGCGTGTTGAAGTCGTCGTCGCTGGCGGTAAGCAAATCCAGCGGAATGGCCACCGGCTCCGGGCCACCGGCCTCGACGATGGCGTCGTACACTTTTTCCAGGCCCTTCACGCTGCGCGCCAGCAATACCACGGTGGCGCCATGCGCCGCAGCGGCCAGCGCGGTTTCGCGGCCAATGCCCTGGGTAGCGCCGGTCACCAACAGCACGCGGCCGGCCAGGTAATCTTTATCGAAGGTTTCCATCATTCTTTTTAGTCCAGTCCTGCATGAGGGTTCGGGCAGCCACGATGCCGCTGCGTACGGCACCTTCCAGCGTGGCCGGGTAATCGGCGCACAGCCAGTCGCCCGCAAGATAAGCGGATTCTACGCCAAGACGCACGTCCGGGCGCGGCAAGCCCACGTTGGCCGCAAAGGTGGCGCGCTGCTCGGTGATCTGCCAGCTGGCTTTCAGCGGGGGCAAATCCGGCACATGGCGACGCATTTCCGCCAGCAGCTGCTCGCGCAGCGCGTCGCGCGTCAGCGTGTCGTGCGCCCCTTGCGCACTGATCACCACCGACACCAACCCCGGCTCGCCACTGAGCGCCTGGCGGTCGAACCACCACTGGCCGCAGCCGTAAGCCTGGCCGGTCATCACCGCCGGCAAACGCACCCTGCCCTCGAATTGCAGGTATACGGTGCTTATCGGCTGGTATTGCCAGCCCTTGAGCAAGGCCTGCAACGGCGCGTGGTCCAGCAATGCGCCAGCGTGGTACGGCGCCACCGCCACCACCACGGCGTCGAAGGCGTCGCCGTCCACCCGCCAGCTACCATCCGGTTGTGGCGCAAGCTCGGCGACACGGTGCCCCAAGCGGATGTCGGCGCCGCGTGCGGCCAACCATTGCAGCGCCGGGTCCACCAGCAGGCGGCCCAGGTCGCAGCGCGGCAGCAGCAGGCGGCTGGCGTCGGCCGCCGGCGCACCCAGGCTGTCGCGCAGCACATTGGCCAGCAACTGCATGGAGGCTTGCACCGGCGGGGTGTTGAGCGTAGCCAGAATCAGCGGCGTCCAGAAGCGCTGCAGCAGCGCCTCGCTCTGGCCGTGGGCGGCTAGCCAGGCCAAAGCCGGCGCATCTTGCCCGATTTTCCAGCCTTGCCACCTGAGCCAAGTCAACAGCCGCAGCATGGCCAGCTTGTCGCGCCAGCGCAGGCCACGCGCGCTCAGCAGCCCGGCCAGCAGGTGCAGCGGCGCCGGCCAGTCCGGGCAGCGCATGGCCATGCCGTCTACCTGCAGCCACGCCAGCGGCTGTGCGGCCAACTGTGCCGCCGGGTCCACGCCGACGGTACGCAGCAGCTGCAGGGTGTCGCGGTAGGCGCCGATCAGGATGTGCTGGCCATTATCCAGCGCCATGCCGTCCAGCTCGACGCGGCGGGCGCGGCCACCGGCCACCTTGCCGGCTTCATACAGTACCAGGTTGGCCGCCGGCGCCAGCGCCACGGCCGCCGACAAGCCGGCCCAGCCGGCACCGATAATGGCAACGCGCGGGGTCAAGGCTTGTAGCCGAAGGTGGCGGTCTTCCACGCCAGCCACAGCTTGCGGCCCGGCGACAGCGACAGGCGCTGGTTCAACACCTTGCGCGGGCCGTCCAGCTCGATTTCGTCCAGCGTGGCGCGGTAGATGGCCGCCATCACCAGACCGATGCGCTGCGCCTTGCGGTCGGCCGCCGGCAGCAGCTGCCACGCGCGCTGGTAGCACTCGCGGGCGCGTTCGATCTGGAAGCGCATCAGCGCGTCGAACGCGTCCGACTCCTTGTACGCCATGATGTCGGCCGCCGGCACGCCAAAGCGCTGCAGGTCTTCCACCGGCAGGTACAGCCGGCCACGGCGCGCATCTTCGCCCACGTCGCGGATGATGTTGGTGAGCTGGAACGCCAGCCCCAGCTCGTGCGCGTATTTCAGCGTGGCGCGGTCGGTGTAGCCGAAAATCTGCGCCGATAGCTGGCCCACCACGCCGGCCACGCGGTGGCAGTACAGCTGCAGGTCGCTGTAGCGGCTGTAACGCGGCACGTCCAGGTCCATCTGCATGCCGTCGATGATCTCGGCCAGCCAGGCCTGCGGCAGGTCGAACGCCGCCACATGCGGCTTCAGCGCCTGCATTACCGGGTGGCTGGGGGTGCCTTCGTACAGCGCGGCCAGCTCGGTGCGCCACCACGCCAGCGTGGTACGCGCCACGTTGTCGTCGTGAATCTCGTCCACCACGTCGTCCACCTCGCGGCAAAACGCGTACAGCGCCACCATGGCGTCGCGCTTGTCGGCCGGCAGGTAACGGAAGCTGCTATAGAAGCTGGAGCCGCTTTTCGCCGCTTTGTCTTCGCAATATTGTTGGGGGGTCACGCCCGCCTCCTCTTGGTGGCGTACGGTACGGTCAGTGCCTTCCATACCATGTACAGCCAGTCTTTCCACACCAGCACCGGGCGCTGCGTCAGCACATCGCCACGGGCATCGTGAATCTTTTTCAGTATGCGCTCGCCGCCCAGGATGATCAGGCGCAGCTCCAGCCCCAGGCGGCCCTTCAGTTTCAGCCCCAGTGGCGAGCCCGCCTCCAGCATGGCCAGCGCGCGCTTCACTTCCTTGTCCATCAGCATCGGCCACACGCCGCCGGCGTCGCGGGCGGCAATCTGCGCCTCGCCAATGCGAAACCGCGCCAGGTCGTCTTGCGGAATGTAGACGCGGCCTTTGCTCCAGTCCACCGCCACGTCCTGCCAGAAGTTGATCAGCTGCAGCGCGGTGCAGATACCGTCCGACATCGCCACGCTTTTCGGGTCGTGCTCGCCGTACAGGTGCAGCATCAGCCGCCCCACCGGATTGGCCGAACGGCGGCAGTAGTCCACCAACTCGGCAAAATTCTGGTAGCGGGTTTTCTCCACGTCCTGGCTGAACGCCGACAACAGATCGTAAAACGGCGCCAGCGGCAGCCGGTACTCGGCAATCACCGCCGCCAGCCGCTGCATCAGCGCGGTTTGCGGCGCCTGCCCGGCCTCGATGCGGCCCAGCTCGTCGCGCAGCGCCTGCAGTGCGGCCAACCGTTCTGCCGGCTGCGCATCGCCCTCGTCGGCAATATCGTCGGCGTAGCGGGCAAAATGGTAGATAGCGTGCACCGCCCGGCGCATGCGCCGCGGCAACAGGATGGACCCTACCGGAAAGTTTTCGTAATGCCCTACCGACATGACAGCACCCTGCCCGAAACAAAGCCTGCATTATAAAGGCAAGTGGCCGCCAAACCGCAGCCCGGCACCATCTGGCAAAAAAATGCGGACCAATGCTTGACACACCCAAAACGGGCGTCTATTATGCGCCCCACGTTGTGACTGACGCACAACGTAACGCCTCAGTGGGGGTATAGCTCAGTTGGGAGAGCGCTTGCATGGCATGCAAGAGGTCAGCGGTTCGATCCCGCTTACCTCCA
>NZ_VMDW02000020.1 GCF_007644045.2 Vogesella urethralis | reverse complement strand
CGAAGTCAGCACCGCTCTTTAAACAAACCAAATAACCGATAGGTGTAAGTGTCTGGCTCTGCCAAATACTTGCACTGCAAAGATCAAGAAACGATGTTTCTTTGAACTTGCGTGCCAAAAATTTGCTTGGATTTGAACTCAAGAGTTTGATCCTGGCTCAGATTGAACGCTGGCGGCATGCTTTACACATGCAAGTCGAACGGTAACAGGGTGCTTGCACCGCTGACGAGTGGCGAACGGGTGAGTAATGCGTCGGAACGTGCCGAGTAGTGGGGGATAACGCAGCGAAAGTTGTGCTAATACCGCATACGTACTGAGGTAGAAAGTGGGGGACCTTCGGGCCTCACGCTATTCGAGCGGCCGACGTCTGATTAGCTAGTAGGTGAGGTAAAGGCTCACCTAGGCGACGATCAGTAGCGGGTCTGAGAGGATGATCCGCCACACTGGGACTGAGACACGGCCCAGACTCCTACGGGAGGCAGCAGTGGGGAATTTTGGACAATGGGCGAAAGCCTGATCCAGCCATGCCGCGTGTCTGAAGAAGGCCTTCGGGTTGTAAAGGACTTTTGTCAGGGAGGAAATCCCTAGCGTTAATACCGCTGGGGGATGACAGTACCTGAAGAATAAGCACCGGCTAACTACGTGCCAGCAGCCGCGGTAATACGTAGGGTGCGAGCGTTAATCGGAATTACTGGGCGTAAAGCGTGCGCAGGCGGTTTGATAAGCCAGATGTGAAATCCCCGAGCTCAACTTGGGAACTGCGTTTGGAACTGTCAGACTAGAGTGCGTCAGAGGGGGGTGGAATTCCGCGTGTAGCAGTGAAATGCGTAGAGATGCGGAGGAACACCGATGGCGAAGGCAGCCCCCTGGGATGACACTGACGCTCATGCACGAAAGCGTGGGGAGCAAACAGGATTAGATACCCTGGTAGTCCACGCCCTAAACGATGTCAATTAGCTGTTGGGGGTTAGAATCCCTGGTAGCGTAGCTAACGCGTGAAATTGACCGCCTGGGGAGTACGGCCGCAAGGTTAAAACTCAAAGGAATTGACGGGGGCCCGCACAAGCGGTGGATGATGTGGATTAATTCGATGCAACGCGAAGAACCTTACCTGCTCTTGACATGTACGGAACTTGCCAGAGATGGCTTGGTGCCCGAAAGGGAGCCGTAACACAGGTGCTGCATGGCTGTCGTCAGCTCGTGTCGTGAGATGTTGGGTTAAGTCCCGCAACGAGCGCAACCCTTGTCATTAGTTGCCATCATTTGGTTGGGCACTCTAATGAGACTGCCGGTGACAAACCGGAGGAAGGTGGGGATGACGTCAAGTCCTCATGGCCCTTATGAGCAGGGCTTCACACGTCATACAATGGTCGGTACAGAGGGTTGCCAAACCGCGAGGTGGAGCTAATCTCTTAAAGCCGATCGTAGTCCGGATTGGAGTCTGCAACTCGACTCCATGAAGTCGGAATCGCTAGTAATCGCAGGTCAGCATACTGCGGTGAATACGTTCCCGGGCCTTGTACACACCGCCCGTCACACCATGGGAGTGGAATCCGCCAGAAGTGGGTAGGGTAACCGTAAGGAGCCCGCTTACCACGGTAGGTTTCATGACTGGGGTGAAGTCGTAACAAGGTAGCCGTAGGGGAACCTGCGGCTGGATCACCTCCTTTCTAGAGAAGGCGGGTCAGGCACTTACAGCCTATCGGTTATTGGTAAGTTAAGGGCAGTTGGCCGCAAGGCCGCGAGGAAGACTGGGTTTGTAGCTCAGCCGGTTAGAGCACTGTGTTGATAACGCAGGGGTCGTAGGTTCGAGTCCTACCAGACCCACCAGTACCCTTCGAGGGGGATTAGCTCAGTTGGGAGAGCACCTGCTTTGCAAGCAGGGGGTCGTCGGTTCGATCCCGTCATCCTCCACCACCCAATGCAAACAAAAACGCATTCAGCCACGCTGAGTGACTTTCTGTTTGCGTTGTAAAACGCCCGATCTTTAACAAACTGAAGAAGCCAAATACAAGCGGCGAGACAAAACGATAAGTTAACTCTGATCGTGATGAATCGTCAGCTTGGGTAGAAGATTGTATCGCGTATCACATACGCCTTAGTGTGTGATACCGCAAACGCTACCCGTCAAAGTAAGGCAACTGAAATGATAGGGTCAAGCGACTAAGTGCATCTGGTGGATGCCTTGGCGATCACAGGCGATGAAGGACGTGCAAGCCTGCGAAAAGCAGCGGGGAGCTGGCAATGGAGCTTTGATCCGCTGATGTCCGAATGGGGAAACCCCTCCGCAAGGAGATCCCTGGCTGAACACATAGGCCAGTGGAGGCGAACCGGGAGAACTGAAACATCTAAGTACCCCGAGGAAAAGAAATCAACCGAGATTCCGTAAGTAGTGGCGAGCGAACGCGGAAGAGCCTGTATGTGTTATGGATTGTGTTAGTGGAATGCTCTGGAAAGTGCAGCCATAGTGGGTGATAGCCCCGTACACGAAAACGCATTCCAAGAACTGAGCATACGAGAAGTAGGGCGGGACACGCGAAATCCTGTCTGAAGATGGGGGGACCATCCTCCAAGGCTAAATACTCGTGATCGACCGATAGTGAACCAGTACCGTGAGGGAAAGGCGAAAAGAACCCCGGGAGGGGAGTGAAATAGAACCTGAAACCGGATGCATACAAACAGTGGGAGCCTGGAAACGGGTGACTGCGTACCTTTTGTATAATGGGTCAGCGACTTACATTCAGTGGCAAGCTTAACCGAATAGGGGAGGCGTAGGGAAACCGAGTCCGAATAGGGCGTCTCAGTCGCTGGGTGTAGACCCGAAACCGAGTGATCTATCCATGGCCAGGATGAAGGTGCGGTAACACGCACTGGAGGTCCGAACCCACTAGTGTTGCAAAACTAGGGGATGAGCTGTGGATAGGGGTGAAAGGCTAAACAAACTCGGAGATAGCTGGTTCTCCCCGAAAACTATTTAGGTAGTGCCTCATGTATCACTTCCGGGGGTAAAGCACTGTTATGGCTAGGGGGTCATTGCGATTTACCAAACCATGGCAAACTCTGAATACCGGAAAGTGCAAGCATGGGAGACAGACGGTGGGTGCTAACGTCCATCGTCAAGAGGGAAACAACCCAGACCGCCAGCTAAGGTCCCAAATGATCAGTTAAGTGGTAAACGAGGTGGGAAGGCCTAGACAGCCAGGATGTTGGCTTAGAAGCAGCCATCATTTAAAGAAAGCGTAATAGCTCACTGGTCGAGTCGTCCTGCGCGGAAGATGTAACGGGGCTCAAACTGATAACCGAAGCTGCGGATGCATATTTATATGCGTGGTAGGGGAGCGTTCTGTAGGTCTGTGAAGGTGGTGGTGTAAACCCTGCTGGAGATATCAGAAGTGCGAATGCTGACATGAGTAGCGATAAAGCGGGTGAAAAGCCCGCTCGCCGAAAGCCCAAGGTTTCCTACGCAACGTTCATCGGCGTAGGGTGAGTCGGCCCCTAAGGCGAGGCTGAAAAGCGTAGTCGATGGGAAACGGGTTAATATTCCCGTACTTTTATGCAGTGCGATGTGGGGACGGAGAAGGTTAGGTTAGCGGCCTGTTGGAATAGGTCGTTTAAGCCGGTAGGCTGGTGCGGTAGGCAAATCCGCTGCACCTTAAGGCCGAGAGGTGATGACGAGGGTCTACGGACCTGAAGTAACTGATACCACGCTTCCAGGAAAAGCCACTAAGCTTCAGCTGCATAAGAACCGTACCGCAAACCGACACAGGTGGGCAGGATGAGAATTCTAAGGCGCTTGAGAGAACTCAGGAGAAGGAACTCGGCAAATTGACACCGTAACTTCGGGAGAAGGTGTGCCTCTGTCGGTGTAGGACCTCGCGTCCGAAGCTGATAGAGGTCGCAGAGAATAGGTGGCTGCGACTGTTTAACAAAAACACAGCTCTGTGCCAACACGAAAGTGGACGTATACGGAGTGACGCCTGCCCGGTGCTGGAAGATTAAATGATGGGGTGCAAGCTCTTGATTGAAGTCCCAGTAAACGGCGGCCGTAACTATAACGGTCCTAAGGTAGCGAAATTCCTTGTCGGGTAAGTTCCGACCCGCACGAATGGCGTAACGATGGCCACACTGTCTCCTCCTGAGACTCAGCGAAGTTGAAATGTTTGTGAAGATGCAATCTACCCGCTGCTAGACGGAAAGACCCCGTGAACCTTTACTGTAGCTTTGCATTGGACTTTGAACAGACTTGTGTAGGATAGGTGGGAGGCTATGAAGTACGGACGCTAGTTCGTATGGAGCCGTCCTTGAAATACCACCCTGGTGTGTTTGAGGTTCTAACCTTGGTCCGTGATCCGGATCGGGGACAGTGCATGGTAGGCAGTTTGACTGGGGCGGTCTCCTCCCAAAGTGTAACGGAGGAGTTCGAAGGTTACCTAGGTACGGTCGGAAATCGTGCTGATAGTGCAATGGCAAAAGGTAGCTTAACTGCGAGACCGACAAGTCGAGCAGGTGCGAAAGCAGGACATAGTGATCCGGTGGTTCTGAATGGAAGGGCCATCGCTCAACGGATAAAAGGTACTCCGGGGATAACAGGCTGATTCCGCCCAAGAGTTCACATCGACGGCGGAGTTTGGCACCTCGATGTCGGCTCATCACATCCTGGGGCTGTAGCCGGTCCCAAGGGTATGGCTGTTCGCCATTTAAAGTGGTACGTGAGCTGGGTTCAAAACGTCGTGAGACAGTTTGGTCCCTATCTGCAGTGGGCGTTGGAAGTTTGACGGGGGCTGCTCCTAGTACGAGAGGACCGGAGTGGACGAACCTCTGGTGTACCGGTTGTGACGCCAGTCGCATCGCCGGGTAGCTAAGTTCGGAAGAGATAACCGCTGAAAGCATCTAAGCGGGAAACTTGCCTGAAGATGAGACTTCCCTGGAGGCTTGACCTCCCTGAAGAGTCGTTCGAGACCAGGACGTTGATAGGTCGGGTGTGGAAGCGCTGTGAGGCGTTAAGCTAACCGATACTAATTGCTCGTGAGGCTTGATCCTATCATTTGAGTCGCTTTGTGCGACGTGTAGCGAGAGCGAGATACAAGATTCTACCGGC
>NZ_VMDW02000146.1 GCF_007644045.2 Vogesella urethralis | reverse complement strand
GGGGTTTAGTATTTACGTCGTATAATTCGGCCTTATGTAAAACGCATCGGACATGGCGTTGTCTAACGCCATAGGTAGAAATACTTATGTGGTTTTTTTGTCATGCGTGTACGTAGATTTCCCCGATGTGAGTTCCCCTGCAACCCTGATGACCTCATCAGGGTTGTTTGCTTTGGCGACGCCGAACAGATGGCCGCAATGCTTTACGTGACAGTGGAGCAGATCGAACGCTGGCGTACAGGGCAGGATGCAGTGCCCTATGCGGTCTATGCCATGCTGAAGGTACAAGACAAGCCGCAGCTTGGCGAGATGTGGGGCGAGTGGCAGAGCTTCTATCTGGACAGAGGGCGACTGGTATCGGACGAATACCGCGCCGCCGTCAGCCTGGATGATGTGTTGAAGCTAAGGGAGTATAGGCGGCTCGATAGACTCGTGGTGGAGCAGGCCGAGACTATCGAGCGGCTGATTGTGGAGAGAGATTTTTACAAAGCCCAATGCCATAGGGAGGCAAGGTTTGGCCTAATGCTGAATCGGATTTTTAAGTAAAGAATCAATCAAGATGCCCGCTCAGCTCAACAACTCGTTTGTAATCATCCCACAGAAAAAATGTCTCTCCAGATTTGAGAGTGTATTTGCATGAATCGTTTGCCATGGTGACTGTTGCTCTGCCATCAGGGCCGAAAATGAGGCTGCACTGTTTTTTTAAGCCTTGGCTGATATTAGTAAAGCCTTTTCTTACAAGATCATTTTCCCATGCACTGGCTGCGTCAAAATCAATCAGGCTGTAACTTGAAAATCGCCCATTGCTAGAAACTCGAACGAAATACAAATCACTTATCAGCCCCATAAGTCTTTCCAAATCTATGCCACCCCATATTTTCGAACTTCTGCCATTGCCCATATTTAGAGAGCCAAAACAGGTTTGGTCCGAAAAGCTTTTGGTGGCTTTGTCTTGCATGCATATGGCTATTGCCAGAACCGTCCTGCTGAAGTAATAAGATTTTGATGATGACTGACCCATGCCTTCTATGTGACTTATGCATGCTTTAAATTTTGCAAAAAATTGATCCACATCCCTAAGCTTCATGTCGTAAAAATAAAACAATGCACCAAAAAGCTCATCAATGGGGAGGTTCTCATCAAAAATGTCGAATTTGGCATACTTTAAGGGCCTATCAAAATTTGGATATTTTATTGCTGCATATTTGATTAAGTTCGGCTCGGGAAGCCTAAAAGACCTATCAAAAAAGCGTTTTAGATAGCTATCACTATCAAAATCACTGCCATACAGAACTTTTATTGAAGAACAAAGTTGCTTTGTATCGTTTGCAACGATAAAAACAAAATTTTTCGTGTTGAAAAAATGCTTTATAGACTCAAGCATTTTAATTGCGTAGTCAGGTCGGCAGCGATCCAATTCATCAACAAGAACAACTACTGGCAATTCGACGTCTTTAATGGCGATTGCAAAATCTGAAAGGGCCTTTCTTATTTCGGCAATGGACTCGACCTGCTTCTCGTACTCATCACTAATTGCAGTTGTTAATTCTATTGGCTCCGCATCAACAAGACGCTCCACGGGTGTTTTTAGTATATCGCCCTCTCCAAGTAGGGATTTTGATGCTACATAGGCTATGGATACTGCGCTTCCCTTTAGGATTGTTCCAAAAAGTTTTTTTGCCCTGTCAAATTTCCCATCCGAAAATTCTTTTTCAGCAAGTTTTTTAAGCTGCCCAATCATTTCACTTGCTATTACACGAAGAGGGTCGCCGGTAAAATCGCTCTCCCATGAGTTGATGTACAGTACCGGATGATTCTTATTAAGAAGTTCAACGTAAATTCTTTTCAGAAATTCTGTTTTCCCAGACCCCCATGCGCCATTAAGACTTAGGACAAACCCATCTCTTTCAGTTCTTATATAACTAGAGAGGAATCTGCCAAGATTCTCTAAGCCGAGGCTACACTTATCCCAAGAGTGCGTCTTTAACCATTCTGAGTGTTTTGCGCTTTTTATTTCCATGGCATGTATCCAGATAAGGCTTGGTGCAGAATTGTGAAGATAAAAAAACTACAGTGGCAAAATGCCACAAAAGATGGGTATTGCCAGTCACCCGTCAGCGTGGGGCATGGGGCGGCTGGCGCAGTGTCAGAATCTCAAAATGAGACTAAAGGCGGCTAGTTATCAGTAAGCCGCCTATGCACACAGGTCGCACGTCGCCACACCGGACAGGGGTACTAACGCACCCCGCGCTGTCTGTAGTTCTCGATCGTACCGATCGCACGCATTACCGCTTGCTGGCGGGTGGCCCGCTCATCCAGCAGCATTTCATGCTTCACCATCTTTTCGGCCAGCTCCTCGTTATTGCCACATGCCCGGACAAGCCGCAGGAACGCGACACGGTCACGGCTGGCAAGACGCTTGAACCAATAGCGGCGGTGCGATGGCATGAGCGCCCCCCAGATTGCGAGAGCGACAATGAAGAACACAAGTGAAAAAAGCAGGATACGCATAGCGATCAACCAAACATCATTATGCGCAAAGAATAAGGTCTTGTGACCAGCCGTTTCAAGGCCGGATTGTCGTACTGACTGTTTCTGCTTCGCAGGGGCTACGCCCCTGCACCCCTCACTCGCCGTGGGGCATCCACCGGGGATGTTTGCAACATCCCCGGCGTTGCCGGGAGTGTGTTCACTACGGAGCGGCCATCAAGGGCTTTCGCGGCATAAACAGGGGCCCGGCGCTGCGCGCCACCCATTTATTCCACGGTCCCTTGACGCCCACCCCTTCGTTTCCTGTCGCTCCCGTTGGTCGCTCTAAGAGCGCTTCGCTTCGCGTGCCGGTGGCAGCTGCAAACCTCCGGTCGCATCCGGCAGCGTGTTAATGCTGGCCTGCGGGGCTTCTTGGTGCTGCGTGACAGGGGCCGTCACCGTGGTGGCGGTCTTTTCCGTGTATGTCTCTTCATTGCGGTACGGGTCAAACCGGCCATTGGCGACCACATCACCACACACGTTGGCCGGCACGTCCAAGGCGGTGCCTTGCTGGGTGTAGCAGGTGCAACGCTTGGCAGACTGCACACAACCAGCAAGGCGCGGGAACGTCTTTGGCTTGGCGATTTCCTCGTAAACCGGCGCGGTTTCCGGGTACTCGGCCACCAACGCAGCACGCTCGACATGCACCTCAGAGGCAGTGCGTGGCGCATGCCGGGGCGCGTTGGCTGATGGCGCTTGCGCTGCCGGTGCTGATGAGGCTGCGCTCGGTGTGGCTGGCTGCTTGCCCAAGCGACCAAGGGCGTGCACGGCAAACCAGACAATGCAGGGCAGGGCGATGGTCAGGGCAATCAGCTGGATGGCCTTCTTGGGTATCTGGAGCTTGTGGGTGTGAAGCTCTGCCGACTTGTACAGCGGGTAAATGGCTTTCGGGTAGGCAAACAGGCGAACGTCTGGCGAACGTGAAGCCGCACCGCGGGAGTTGGGCTGCAGCTCGCAGCAATCCCACTGGTAGAGCCTGGCTGACTGCGAACCGAAAACACGGCGCAGGTGATAGTGCTTGTTCACGATCTCGCGCACATGGGTATCCAGCAGCTTGGGTGACTGCGTGATCAGCCAAACGTCAAAGCCGTGGTGACGGTGCGTCTCGAACATGGACACATGCTTGGGGATCTCGGTGCCATTGCGGCGAGGCGGGAAGATGCGTTGGCATTCGTCGATGACAATGACGGCGCCGGCCGGCAACTCGTACCACTTGGCAGGATCTTCCATTTCTACCCAACCCAGCTGTTCCTTGCCCTTGTCCGTCAGCGGGATGCCCGAGTAATAGACTTGCCGGTTGTCACGATTCGCATCTTCGGCAATGCGCTTGATGGCGTACAGGGTTTTGCCGGAACCGGGTACTGCGGTTAGGAGGTTGAGCATGGCTTAATCCCCCGACTTGTTGCCGAGCGAGGAGCGCACAACGCTGCCTGCCGAGTTCATGCCTGAGAGAAGCGCCCGCACCATCATGGCCGAGAGCGTGACCGTCAGCACCTGACCGAAACCCAGCAGCCCCAGTATCGCGACAATGTCGCCGGCCAAGCTGCCGATCTGGCTGGTAATGGCCGATTCGATCTGCTCCATCACGTAGCTCAGGCCTTGGTATGAAACGAGGCCAAAGCCAATCGCCCCCAGAACGCGGGCCACAATCGGTTCAATCAACAGCAGGATCAGCCCACCAAGTACTTTCCACATGATCAATCCCCCTTGAACACGATGCGGGCGGCAAAGAAGTAGCCCAGCAGGACGAAGAACGGTCTAACCATCGATGCGAGGTCGCAAAATGGCGTGAAGGGAAAGTCCATGCGGACTGGCGCACCGGCCAGATCGAACTGCAGTGACTTGGGCGGCGGGCAGTAACCACCGCCGATGTACTTGTCACCCCCTTGCAGGTTGAGCTTGACCTCGGAGGGCTTGATGCTGGCGCTGGTGGCGTCCGGCATGTCGGTTGAGAAAAGGAAGTCTTTTATCTGGCTGACAGAGGCAATTAGCGGGGCAACTACTGATGAAACAGCACTACCGATGGCGGCAACTGAGGCTTGGACGGCATTTGAGATGGCCGCTTTCAGTGCCGATACGGCGCTGGAGATTGCCGTAGTAATGGACGTGAGGTCTAGGGGCGGCACTTCTTCGCCAGTACCGGTGCCAGTACCGGTGCCAGTACCAGTACCAGTACCAGTACCAGTACCAGTACCAGTACCAGTACCAGTACCAGTGCCAGTGCCAGTGCCGGGGGGCGGAGTGTCATCACCAGTGCCAGATGGTGCACCAAGCGTTCCTGCAGGAACGGTGAACACAGGTGGCTTGCCTTGCCCCTGATCTTCTACAGTGCCAGTTACAGTCCCAGCCGGGGTGGTATAGGTCAAGCCTCCAGAGCCCACGGTAAGGCGCTCAGAGCCACCCTGGCAGGATGCGGAAAGCGTTCCACCGGAAATGGAGAAGGTGCAATCACCGCGCTTAAATTCGGTAACACCCTTGCAGGCAGGATTAGAGGGATCTGCAGAGAATTGGCCGCCCCTGAAAACCATTTCACACTCAAGACCGGCAGGCTTTTTTACGTCCGATGCAGAAATCAAAACACAACCGGGAACGGAAGAGTCAAACTTATAACCTGAATCGCACTTTTCAGAATCGGGCATATCTGAAGCACTCACAGGGCCATTGGTTGCATATACATTGCCATTAGAACAACGAAAAACAGTTTCAGATTCTTTTCTGCAATTGCCACCAGCATTTTCCTGAGCAGCAGAGAAATCATAGCCAATATAGTAATTGTTGGTATTGCTAACAGAGGTATATTTAATTTTTCCAGAAGGAGGAACAAGAGGCGGCGGAACAGAAACCGGCTTTCCGTCTGGCCCCTCTTTTGTTGGCCAATTTGGGACAGGCAATTGAGTATCGCCCGTTAAATACGGATAAATCGCACCACCAATGGCAAGGCCAATAACTGGCGCAGCATATCGACCAGCCTGTGCAGCCGTCCAACGCACGCCAGCACCCACGGCAACACCGATGATGGGCGCAAAGGCGTATGCCTTCACGGGGAAAACCAACTGCCAGAGCAAATAACATGTCAGGAACACAAAGCGCAGTGACTTCCGCATGGCACACCTCACCGAAAGAGAATCCAGAACGCCCCGAGCAGGGCAAAGAGAACAATCCATCCGTCCATAATGAAAAAAGGGCCTTTCGGCCCTTTTCCTCGCGTTGCCGGTTACACCGAGCTGTTGACGAGACGCCAGACTTTACGCAGGGCCATGAAGCCCAGCACAGCACCACCGATGGCGGCGAGTGCAACCAGACCGGAACCGATGTTGTCGGTAACCGGCGTGGTGTCGATGGTCGGGCCAGCGGCAAAAGCGGGCAGGGCGGCTGCGGAGAGCAGGGCGGTGGAAGCGAAACGCTTCAGGTTCATGTACTTCATGGTTCAATCCTCAGTGGATGAAGGACTAAGAAAACCCCACAGGTGCCGCCAAACAAATGCCAAAGACCAAAGGGCAAGAATGGCTGTGGCGATGGTGACGGCTTGGGGGATGGTCAGCGGCAGAAAGAAGGGCTCTTGCAAGCTGCTGAATTCCTCAGGCGTTAACAGGATGTAGCCTGTACACGTTGCCGGAGTCTGGTCCGCCGGGGCTGGCTGTAGGACTAGCGCGGTAGTCACTTGCTGTCCGACGGTTAAAGTCTGAAATACGGCACACTGCGGCATGGTTTTCTCCGCTGCTTGGTGCATCCGCGTCCGCGCTGGTCGGCTTCGCTTTCGCCCGCGCGTCCGCGTCTGCACACTCGTTGTCGAATACCGGGTAATCGCCTGCGGCTTTCAGTGACAGGGCGCGCTGGTGCTGCCAATACCAATCCGGTGCGGCTGTTACCGGGCGAACTTCGATCACCTTGATGATCGTGGTGAAGGGCTTCACGTTGCCCAGCGGCTCGGAAATGTCCATGCCGTACTCGCGCAGGGTTTTGGCATGGCGGAAATACGTGGCACGGGACAGCAAGGTGCGTACATCGACACCCTTGAGCCATGCGGCTGCTGTAGCGCGAACCGTGGACGGCAGGGCCATCAAATCCATTGTGGTGACGTCCTCGCGGACACGGTTCACCAGCGGGTCAACGTACTGGTCAAACAGGTTGGTAAGCTTTTCCATGGTGATGTCCCCGAGGTATCGGCAGTGGTGTTCGGCGAGCGTGCGGCGATCAACTTCAATCTCAAAACGGACAATCCCTTGGGCAAGGCAGTATTGATAAACGGGGTCTGCTTTGATTTCTTCAGCGGTGCGGCCGTGGCGATGCGCCAGCATTTCATTGGCTTTGATGTAGGCTTTGATCAGTACGCGGGACCTGCGGTGGCCCCACATCACCGTTGATTCACCAAGACGACCACGGCGAATACGCGCGACAGACTGGGTACTGAGCCAGTCGATCATGGATTGAGCGGCAGCCATGCTGCCTGTCTCGTAATTGCTGGTCAGGTGCAGGCGGGAAACCGTGGCACCCGACCATTCGTGAAAAATGCCGTGGGTGACGTTGTAGTCCGTCCAGTGCTGCGGATCGATTTCTTGGCGTTCACCAGCGGAAAACCCCGGCAGGCCTTCGGCTTTCAAGCAACGATTGAGGCGTTCAACCGTTGCGTCAAAGTCGAGGTTAAACAGGTTGTCCGGGCGAGAAAGGCGGCCCGGATTTCCTTCGGCATAAACAAGGTGGCCGTCACTTTTAATGGCGACCATGGATTGGTAAGAGCCTTCGCTGAATTTCTTGGAAGGCGCAGCCCAGACGATTTCTGTGATTTCGCCGTCGTCGTCGGTATTCACTTTCATGGCCAAGCCCGAATTGACGCGGCGAACTGCGTCAATCGGCTCCAGCGTTACAGGGTCAACAGACCCGGTGTAACGCTGTTGCATGTGAATACCGTCAACGAAAACGCGGGACATGATCAGGCAGCCGGTTTTGCAGCAGACGGCAACGTCATATCGATGTAGACAGGCTGGCCGGTAAAGCCAGCCACGACGGCTTCAACTTTGCCGGCGCGTGGTTCGTGATCCATGGTCAGATCAATACGGCACGGATAAGTCACGCTGCCCAGCTTGGCAAACGCAGACTCGGCTACCGGCAAATCCATCGGTTCATAACCAAGGCCAAACTTGTTGAACTTGGCCGACGAGACGTTTTTGTTCGGAATGATGATGGTCAGACGATGCATCTCATACTGGTTGCCGTTGGCTTTGGATGTGCCGGCCATCTTGGACAGGCCTATTGCGATTGCTTGCATGGTGGCTACCTTCGGAATGCTAAAATTGAACGGTTGAACAGCCGTCCTCGCATGAGGACAGTTGCAATGCTAAGTCCACACTTGAGGACTGAACAAGGAACAAAGGATGAAACTGTCAACGGACTACCTGCAGGAAGCTCTGGAAAAGCTCGGAGATATGCCGGATGCAAAGAAAGCTGAGGTGCTGAAATTCAGCAAACAGGCACTCAGCAGCTACAAATCCGGCGAACGGATGATGGACGACTTTGCCTGCATCATGGTGGCTAACCAGCTGGGTATAGACCCGCTGGAAATCATCGCTGCGGCGAACATGGAACGCGAAAAAACCCAAGAAAGACGGGACTTTTGGGCGGATTTTCGCAAAAAGATCGGCAGTTTGGCCGTGGCCGGTCTGGTGGTTCTGACGACGCTAATGAGCCCAGTTGAAGGCTCCAAAGCCCCCCAAGGGGTTTAGTATTTACGTCGTATAAT
>NZ_VMDW02000014.1 GCF_007644045.2 Vogesella urethralis | reverse complement strand
GCTTGCTCATGACACCTCCTTGTAGGGCCTAGTGTGAGGCTCACGAGGTATCTAGGAAAGTGAGGGCGATTCAGAGACATATCACAGACTCCATAGAAAAACCCCAGGCTAGGCTGGGGTTTGAGGGGCGAATCCAGGGCATCATCACCCTGTTGACATGGAGGTGATATGTGGGTGAAAAAATTTAGGATCGTATATGGCCACACTCTAATTTCTAGCTTGATCCATCACGAACTGCACCTCAACTCGCCGATTTTTAGGATCCTCTGGCGCAACACCAGGCAACGGACGTGACTCGCCATAACCAGCCACCACCACTCTGCGTGCCGTCATTTCATCCAAAGCCCCAACCAGTGCTTTCCTGGCTTCTCTTGCCCGAGCAGCAGACAAAGTAAAGTTGTCATCGTACACAGTGCAAAACTTCTGGTAATCCACGACCGGCTGACGAACAGGCACATTATCAGAATAGCCTTCTACCAGAATCCGAGCTTGGGGATTCCCTTTTAGAAACTGCGCCAATTGCGTCTGCACGGTAACAGCTGCCGCTTTGGCATCGGCCGTCATGCATGCACTACCACGCTCAAATACACCATCCCTAAGTGTGAGTCGCTTGCTTTGCATGTCAAGGGACATCAGCTCGCTAGTACCATTTTGCTGCAGCATGCTTTGCAGGGTAGCCATGACTTTGGCAACAGATTCGCCCTGCCCCCCCTTTGCTTTAGCTAGCTCAGCCTCATACTGCATCTGGCTAACGCTTTGCTGAAGTACCGCCATTACTAACAGCAGCATTACTACTGCCATCACGCCGGCCATCAGATCTGAAATGGCAATCCATTCACTTGGTTTGTCTTTCATGTCCCGCCACCTCAGGCAGTCGCCACATCAGGCTGTTCGGCACTGACTGTATCCGAATCTGTCACTGCGCCTTTATCGGCCAGAAAAGACCGCAATGGCTCCAGCGAACTAGCAAGCTGCGCAAGGGTATCGGGCACCGATTTCAATTCATGTAGCTCGGACAACTGCTCTACCAGCTGACGCAATAGTTGCTGGCGCTCGGGAGCATGACTAATGCTAGATAACTGTTCCACAATCTTTTGCAATTGCGGCTGCAATATCTCGATGGACTGCAGTCCATCCAGTGACTGCTGAATATTAGCCAACAGTTTGCGCATATCCGCGAGAGGATAAAGCGCGTCGGAGATGGCTGCATTACTAGCGGGTAACTTTTGCAAAGTCTGAGTTAGTTCAATAATTTGTGGACTAGCTTGCTTCTGAGCCTCAAGCATCTCAGAAAAACGAGTTACAACGTCTTCGATTCCCTTGCTAAGAATACGAAGGTGACCACTTACATTACCTATAGTCTTGAGTCCGTCAGCAATTGGAGTAGTCAACATCGCAATCGTGTCAGTGATTGTCTTCATGCGTTCGTCTAGCCCTTCAATGCTTGAAGTGAAAACCACCGCGCCATTTCGCTGAAGCTCTTGCGCCCGCTCAATCGCAGTCTGAACATTGGTCATGGTAGCTTTTACATCGCCCGATAGCACAGCCAGGGCTTCCGAGATTTCTTTGGTCGCTTCTGCCAGTTGCTTACTACCCGTCTCCAGTGTCTGTGATGCCTGACTACTCATATTGGCAATGGCAGAGCCCAAGCCTTCACGGACACCCCGTAGCACCTCAGAGAACTGATCTTTAAAATCATCAACAGCTACTACAAGACTGTTGGCCGCACTCCCCACTTCACTGGCACCAACAGCCATACCCTCGGCTGCGCCTGCCATCTTTTTCACTAGAACCTCAGTGCTACCGGTAAAGCTTGACATGGCTTGCTGCGTAGCCTGTGCGCTTTGCTGAACGTCCTGCAGATCATGATGCAACGTATCCATACCGGCCAGCAGTTCGGCATGCTGCTGCTTGTCTTGCTCGGCCTCAGTGAATAGGGTTTGCTGAAGTTGACTACCCAGCGTCTCCAGTTGTTCACGCAGAAGCGTCACACCCTGCTGCTGACTGTCCCGTAGCTGAGCCGTAGCATCGGTATTTGCCTGCAATTGGCGCTCGGCCATATCCTGCCTGGCACTGGCATCGGCAGCCAACACCTCTAGCAATTGCAGGTGGTTTTGCCCTGCATGCTCACGGCTGGCTGCCAGCAGCTGGCATACTTCGTCGGATTGTTTCTGCGCCAATTTAGCGCTAGCAGTCACCAGCTGACGATTCTGGTCCATCATTTTTGCCAGTTGCTCGGCAACACCGCCGACGATCTTGCCCGCTGCATCTTCGATACGCGTAAACAGCGCAGCCTGCTTGGCAAATGCCATCTGTTCGGCATGTTTCTTGCGTGACTCCAGTTCTGTTTTGACCTTGCCGATTACCCAGGTCAGGCGCTTTTCTTCAAAACGGGTACATTCGCTCCAGATTTTCAAAAAAACAAACCCAATAATGCCCCAGGTGGACGTTTTGAACTTGGTACCCAAACCCTGCAGCATTCCCAGCAGCTCGTGCATGCTGCTCGCTGCACCACCGGCACTGAGTGCTGCCGGATTACCCAGAATCTGCGAAGCATGGTTTAGCGCCAAACCAAGCCCCAAAAAGGTACCCAGTAGCCCCACCACCAGCAGCATGCCGGGCATGATTTCCGCCAGTTTCTCAGGCCAGGTAGCGACCGCGTGCCACAAGTCGGTGACACTGCCATGCTCGATATCCAGATCATCGGACTGGTCATCTGGCGTTCCACGGTTCCACTTGGCTTCCCACGATGCGGGCTTGGCAATAGCATAAGCACTCACCATGGTTAGCAACACCATGGCAGACATAATCAACACGAAAATCAGCTGCAGCAGATCACCCCACTGCGGCAGTAGAAAAGCAAATACGTCACCCAGCGTCATACAGCCACCTCCAGAATGTCTTTCATCCGTCTTGCAGACTCCTCAGAAAAAACATTGGCATAAGCCCTTACCAGTGCCTGTTCATCACCAGTTAGTGCAATAAAAGGTACGTCCTGCTCGGCACAGCGGATAAGAATCTTGCCAACATCCCCACCTTCTTCGATCAGATACTCACGATCTTCCGACAATATCTGCTCACGGGATTTTTCCATCAACTGCAGAAAACCTTCCGCCGCACCTACATAACGACGGATATCGTGTTCTTTTGTTGCCAACTCATCCAGCTTCTGTTTTGCTACAGGCACAGAAACCGCCAGATCATTCAACGCCTGAGCCTCATCAGGTGCTAATTCTTCCTGGATACGTTTGGCCACTTCCAAACGCTTCAGCAACATCACCTCCTTGGCATAGTTTTTGTTATCTATCTGCCATTGGCTGGCTAGGACATCGGCACGCTTCACCCATGCCGCTACCATTTCCTCGAACACGAATGGCTGCAATGCCTTGCCATAACGTTCGGCCAGCAGGCGATCAAGTCGCTCTGCTGCCACTTCATTCAGCTCCGGATTTGGTTTAATCAGGTCCGATGCAATACGCACCAGAAAGAGATCGTCCACACTCAGATCATCCAGCGACGACGCAGCACGGAACTGTTTGTCGGCCATCACCAGCAGCTTCTGTGTGGCACGTAGGCGCAGGTAATGCTCGAAATCGGCAGGCTCACCGGCAAGCACACGTGCCAGATCGGCTTTGGCAATTTCGTAATCATTGATTGCCGCTGCCAATTCGATATTGTGGCGCGCCTCTGGCGATAGCGATTCGCGCTCGGCAAAACGGAAAGTCTCCTGATGACGGCGTGCCTCTTGCAGGGCAGCCTCACCCAGTATTCCTTCCTGCTCTTGCTCCGTTTCCTTGCCACGCTGCTGCCACTTTCTGGCCAGCTCTGCCGCCCAACGAATGGCCTGCTCCACTTTTTTGGCTACTGGAGAGTTTTCAAATGCGGTCAGAGCACCCAACCCCACATCCAGTGCAATCAGTGCCGATTTAAGCCAGGGGATGGGGACCGCCTTTGCCGCCATTCGAATACCCACTCGCAATGCTTCAACGTAAGGCTTTACAACCGCCCATGTTTTCTTGACGTCATCAACAAATTTTTCCGCCTTTTCAGCCATCCAGCCCATCGCTTCGCCTGCCACTTCCTTGACCTCATCGTATGCCTTGGAAGCAACATTTTTTACCGCACTGGCAACCGAGCTAACCTTGCTGGACACCCAACTTGCCGCGCTACTGAAAAATCCCATACAAACCTCAATTTCTTGTTAGTTAATTTACGCCCAGCATTTTTCTGGCTGACTCTATGCGTGCACTATCAGCCACAGCAGAGGTCGTTTTTTTGCCGACATTTGCATTTGCAAAACGCACGTCGGCAATAGCGGATTCGATATGCGGCCAACTCACTACCGGTAATTCGCCTAATGAAGAACACTCCACTAGTGCTCTTGGAAATGCGGTACGCAGAACTGTACGAATCTCTCGGCCAGACAAACCTTCGGCCGCAGCAGCACACCGCTCGATAATTTGATCACGAGCCTCTGCCAATGGTACACCGGCCACAAGCAATTTACAGAATAATTGCTTACGCCCATCCAGATCCGGTAGTTTGAACTCAATATGATAGCGAATGCGGCTAACAAAAGCGTTGTCGTAGTTCTTCGCAAAATTGGTAGCAAAAACGACAACTCCCTCAAATCGCTCCAGCTCTATCAGCAAGGTAGAGCGCATGGCATTAATTTCGTTATCGATACCTTGAGTAACGGAGGACAACCGTGCACCTAATAACGTATCCGCCTCATCGAAGAAAAGCAGTGCACCATTACTGGAAGCAGCCTTGAATGCGGCAGATATATTCTTCGCAGTATCACCTACAAATTTGCTTTCCAGCTCTGCGATCCCCACGTGATAAAACTGACATCCCAGCGTACCCGCCAATGCTTCTGCTGCAAGGGTCTTTCCTGTCCCTGGTGGACCATACAAATTGAGAATCATGTTACGACCAGCAGGATCTACCTCTCCAAAGCCCCAGTCTGTATAAATTGTTTTATGAAAGCGCATAGCCCCAATTGCCTCATCAAACATTTGACGAGTGCTATTAGGAAGCACAACATCACCGTCCAATTTAATTCTTGGCGTTCGCAGCTCAAACAGGCTATGCTTATTATCTGCTAATGCATCATTTTTTACAGACACACACACCTCTCATGAAATTTAATTCAATTCTCTTGCCAAAAACAAGACAAGCAAGAAATTAGCGCACAAATTCAGCGATACTGCCTAGCAGAATTTGTAAGTTGTTTAACAATCAGATCTCTAAGATCTAATGGCTCATGAACAGTTATATTAACCCCACCGGCAAGTATCCATCTTAACAACTGTCCACTTGAGGGTAGCTTAACAGTTAACATAGATTCCATTTCATTACCTGCAGCAGGTTCTAAAACCTGACTCTCGTGCAACGGGCAGTCATAAAGTAAACTTTCCACATAGCCTCTAACAGTTGCTTTTAAAGTAATCAACTCGCCATTTGCAAAGTCAGCCCTACCCTCGGAGATGTGACGGTTAAAGTCGAAGTCCGCTTTTTGCCGTGCCGGCGCAGATAGCAATACCGCCGCTCGAATACGATCCATGGCATAAAGCCGCTCTTCTGCCTCCTCGTTTTTCAATGCGAATAGGTAAATGCGTGGACCTCGCTGCATGATGCCTTGTGGGTGCAAGATAGGGTTACTGCTCTTTTCCTGACGGTCAATGTAGTTTACTTCTACCGCACAGCTTTCCTTCAGGGCGCGCAATATGGTACTGAAGACTTTATAGTTAATTTTGGCAGGCTGTAGACGCAGCGAATCAGGCAAAATACACATTTTGCTTTCATCAAGCTGGATACCTTGCTCTCCAAAATTAAAGCGATTCAATAGCTTTGCAAGTTCAGTACTAGAAACGATGCCCTCAAGGTCTTTCTTCAAATGACAGACGAAGTACTCCCAGATGCTATCGTTGATTTCGTCACTTTGTTCGATGCGTAAGTAGGCTGGCAGGCCTATTTGATTTTTTACTTTGCAGACACGACCTTCCTGCTGGAGATATTTCAAGTCACGCTGGATTGAACGTTTATCACGGACTGTATCGTTGTCTGTGCTTTCCAGCCTCTCCTGAATTTCTTTGGCCGTAAGCGCACGTGGGTTTGCACCCAACTCCGTAGGCAGTAAGCGTTCAATCAAGGCGAGACGCTCTGCCCTTTCTTGTGATAGCGACATGCTGCTGTTTCTCACTTGCGTCGGTATTGGTAAAGCATAAATGACTAGTGCGACATACCTTGTCGCAGCCTAGTTGCTGTGCATTTCGGCAGCTAACAATGTGGCTGCCCGTTCGCTCAGAACCAGCGACACGGACAACACTCCCCGAGTCATGCCTACAAAAAGCTTGGCTCGCTCAAGGCGAGATAATTCGGCGAAATCGATTTCGGTCAGAATGACAGCCGCAGCAGACTGCCCCTTGAAGCGATACACAGACTCCAGCAAGAGCGTGCCTTGAGTCCACTCCGGCTGTCCGTCCTGGTTGAACTCACCGGTGAAACGCTTTGTGACATACCCTGCCAGTTCTGCGCAGGATAGGATTTGTGAATGATTGATACCTTTGGTCGACAATAGAGCCAACTGACCTACGTCAATGCCTAGAGCGATCTGCTCCTTAATTGCTTCTTCTGTCTTACGAAGCAAGTCATCTCGAGAGCCGTCATAGACATGAAATGCAGGCACGTCTCCACGCCATGGGCTTTTAGATCGGATAGGCGCCCGGGAAAGCGCAAAGGCATTGATTGCATGGCATACCTGGTGTGGGCTACGAAAGTTATCCATGCATTGAATAGCAACCGCATCAGGCATATCGATCGTGGGGCGGCCATACAGGCACTGATCCGGATCGTCCAAGACATACAAACGACCATCTGGCTCGAGCATCGAAGCCAAGCCTGCAATCCACTCCGACTGAAGATCTTGCGCCTCGTCCAAAATCAATAAGTCTATGCAGGCAGTTTGACTATTGATGTGTTGAAGATAGTCTGAAGCCGCCTTATCGAACGTTGCTTGACTTTGAAAATCGAGCACTTGCTGCTTCTGGCGATAGTGGTTAATGCATAGGGCATGGAAGGTCGTACATTGACCTGGTGCAATGCGCGCCATGTGCTCAGCCAATGGCCGATTAAAGCAAACATATAAGGCGCGTTGACCTGCATGACTAGCCTCTTGCAGCAGCGCGACTGCTAACTGCGTTTTACCAGAACCTGCAGTGGCCTGTATGCGATAGCGCTTAGAAGGCGCTTGTAGACGAGGAACCCATGTGGCCAAACCATCTGCAAGACTTTTGACCGTTTGCTGGATTTGGCCCTGGAGCGTGGCTACATCTGGAACAAGACCCAAGTGGTTGCCAAGAAAAGACTCCACCTGCGCTGCTACAGGACCTGGCGTACCCAGTGGAAGTAACGTTTCTACACGAGCAGGCAGATTAGGAAAGTCGGCTGCATCAAAAATACGCTCGCGCGGCATGCTGATGATAGGCGCACCTGCCACATGAAAGTCAGGTACGACCAAACAGTTGCTTACGCTAACATCAAACCCTGCTTTCGCAAGCAACTGGCGCATAGCCCCATACTGCACTTTTACTTGGATGGCAACGTCACGCTGACGCTGGCTGTACTGCTTGAGTAGTTGACCGTTGCTGATGGTTAACGCCCCGGACTTCACCTCAATCAACAAGAGATCACCCGCCCGGTTCATGACGATCAAGTCAATCTCACCATGACAGTCACGATCTGCGTACAAGCTATGCCACTCCACATTGTGGAAGATGAGGTAGCCATCTGGTAACGACTTCTGCAGTAGAAGCAATACGTCCAGTTCGCGTCTGTAGCCCATTGTTTTCTTTACGTCATTAGACGCATCTGGAAGCAGCTTGGCCATGATGGCTATGTCATTCGATATTTTTACACTCCGAAGATATCAAAACTTCAAGACCTTTGCCTCACAAATATTCAATAGGAAATGCCATTCGCGACAATATATGTCGCTGATCAAGACCATACT
Organism: Vogesella urethralis; assembly: GCF_007644045.2. Taxonomy (GTDB): domain Bacteria; phylum Pseudomonadota; class Gammaproteobacteria; order Burkholderiales; family Chromobacteriaceae; genus Vogesella; species Vogesella urethralis. The sequence continues at coordinate 2,661 of NZ_VMDW02000014.1, read as the reverse complement.
AATCCAGCAGTCAGTCGCCAAGGCCCTCCGACGCAAATAGTACAAGTAGTACTGCACGCTAGCGATCGGGGACCAGCCTCTACAGAAGAAAAGCGGAACCCAACCAACAGCTCTGGCTATGACTAACGTTCGGCACCAGTCAATCCATATTGCATATTATTGATTTGAAAAGAAAAAACATGCCTATGCCACTCGGCCCCATTAAGTTCTTTTACACACAGTGTCACTGGCAACGCACACTCAGGTTGCAACCAAATGCAAACTTTTCACCGGGCTGGGTACGTCTTTGCCCACGTTGCGGTGGTGATCAAATTCAGCAGGCCCAAGGTACTCGCCTAGAGGCCGTGCTGAATTCAGTCGCCAAGTGGCTTTCACGTGCGTTATGAAGGTGTCAATATGCCAAGGGCACTCACTACAAAAGCACTATCCTTGAGAGATTGCACAGCGGTAGTCGACATGTACACCAAAGAACCAATATCTCGTATACCTTTGATTTATCTAAGGTATACACTGAAAATTTACGGTGTTAGCTTTTGTAACAATGCAGACCAAATTGATCCGGAAATACCTGCGCTAGCACTTCTAGCATTAGTTGAAATTCGGCGAAGACTACGTGATCAGTAAGAACAGCTTGTAGCTCCTCCTTGCCGCATCAGAGAAAGTACAGCTGCATGGAAAAAATGCTCAAATAGATGTGACACCGGTAAACACTTGGGTACCCAACCAGCCAAGCAGCCTGAATCAACGGGATATTCAGCGTCTTTGCCCAGGCCTGCTTGATAAGCGACATCAAGCCCCTGCCTGTCATGTCCAGCAGACCCAGGCCATTGAATGCGTCGGGATTCAGGCAAAGCGTCATCTCGAAGGCGGGCTGTTCATCGTCATCCATGATGCACTGGCATGCATGCCGCACACGGCAATGAAGCGGATGCCCCTCAAGCTTTGACCGACTGATCATGGCGTGGTCGATGGATCCCTGCAGGCATTCCAGAAAACGTTCAATCATGTCGTTACTACGGCTGAGGCTAGGTGTCAGGCTGCCCTGCGGCAAGTAAAGCTCTAGCGATACCACCATCGCTGTACCGTAGCTTGCTTTGGTCTGTGCAATCGCTTGGCGCTGCGCTGCCAGGTAGTGGTACTGATCTGTGGTAACGATCTGCTGATGGGAAGGGGTTTGGTTCGATGCTAGGTGTGCCATGTGATTGCCCTGGTGGGTTGTAGTCACATGGTTAATGAACGCTGTATTTTTTACTGAGGTGAAGGGGTTACCCCCTCCCCTTACCTGGTGCTGTAGCCAAAGTTACGGCTACGATCTCCGTAGCGTTTACTGGCCACCTTGCAGAGGTAGCTCAACCGACAGAAGCAATGACGAAGAGTACGCTCATCGTCACGGGTCAGGATGTAGTCGCTATCCCTTGGGTACGAGACCAGCCCTGCATTGTCCGCTGACTTATCCAGGTCTAAAGCACGCTCCCAAGCTTCATTGATTGCTCTGGCAAGGCCGTGCTCTGCCATGTAGCTGCCGACTCGTCGGTAAGCATGTCCATTGAGCAAGATCGCCAGATGGTAATGGGGATAGTCAGATGACACCTGCTCCCGAGCCCATAGGTAGCGAACACGGTTATCCTGCACACGCGTGCTAGATCGTCTGCGCTGTTCACTGGCTTCAAGCTTGGCCGTGAATGAGTCCAGGAAACGTCTGATTGTGTTGTTGCTGACGTCTTGGTCGCAGTCGTAGGGAAAGCGAAGATCTACCCTGAACGCAAAGACTCGGGAATAATCTTCCATCGCCTGCTGCATGACTTGCTCCATGGTCTCCAGATAGTTTGCTACCAGCGGCCTTTCGTTACTGGCCAACACTGGCAGATTATGGAAGGTGTCTTCGTAGTGCAGACGTAAGTTACGGTTCTCGGGATGACGTCTCATGTGAGTGCTTCTGATGGTTGGTCTCACACGATCACGAACACTGTAAATTTTTACTGAAGCAGACCACACGATTGTCAAGGCAGCCATCTGGTGCTGAGCTTATTGCAGCCCTACGAAGCCCAATAGCAGCAATTGCACAGCCATGACACCCTATCCCTTATCCGCTCAAGCCAATCTATTCAGATAGCAGCCTGCTAGCCTGGGACTGCCCTTTCCTCTACCCCACCGTTCACTTTCTATTTCACCTGCTTAATCTCACAAATGACCCGGATGCTAAAGCTGGCATTCATGGCCACCAAAGCCAATGAATGGCAGAGCATGATCAAGCCAAGAGGTATCATTAGGATAATGACCGATACCAGATTGATCTGCTACAGGATGCTCATCAACGGTCAACGCAGATAAAACGCTAAAGAAACCATCGAAGTATACGAGACGAGGCATAGCATCAGGCAGTTAATCTTAGCGATACTGCCTGTATGCTGGATCTGCTTAAGGGAAACAATCGGGGAAGATCTAAACGCCCAGCAGCCCATACTCGTTGGTATGGCTGTTTATTGATCCAAGAATTGACTCTGCCGATGCATGACATGATGAATTGCTCTGTGTGACAGACACAGTGCTGATCATAGATCGCTTAGCATCAACTCTGGTTAAGGGTCGACGTTCACCCCATCTTGAGTAGCACGTAACTTTAGCGTCCAATCCACCATGACAAGGAGTTGGACATGAAGA
>NZ_VMDW02000101.1 GCF_007644045.2 Vogesella urethralis | reverse complement strand
TTCTCGGGCGTTTAGCTCAGTTGGTAGAGCGTCTGCCTTACAAGCAGAATGTCGGCGGTTCGACTCCGTCAACGCCCACCACCGTTTTACGGTTGGAGCGGTAGTTCAGTTGGTTAGAATACCGGCCTGTCACGCCGGGGGTCGCGGGTTCGAGTCCCGTCCGCTCCGCCAAAAATAGTGCAAAGCCTCCTTCGGGAGGCTTTTTGCATTGCCCGCCCCTTCGCCAGCTTGCCAGCTTTTCAGCACTGCCGACATCGCCGCCACAGGCGCCAATGTCCTTACACATCCCGAACAGGCAATAGCAGCAGCGCCGCACACGCGTTTCTTCGCCACAAAGCAAAACCCGCCTTCTTAACAGGCGGGTTTTGTATTTATCCGGCGGCAACACCAGACTGGATGATCAACATCAACAGCCACGCTTCACCAGCACCGGACTCAAGGCCGATTATGCTTTGCGAAACGCATTCCACAGGGCAGTGGCAATCAGGGCAATAAACAGCAAACCGGTCCAGAACGGCATCGACTGCCCCAGGAAAGTCCAGCCAATCTCGGCACACTCGCCGCTACCTTTGAACACGGTAGCCAGCACCTGGCTCAGCGGCAGCGTCTCCAGCATGAAGTCCAGCCCCGGGCCGCAGGCCGGCACCTGATCTTTCGGCAGATGTTGCAGGTAGACGTGCCAGGCAGACACCGCACCACCCGCCAACGCTGCCAGAGCTACCAGGACGCCCGCAAGCTTGGCGGCCAACCGTTGCGGATTGAACACGGCAAACACGCCTGCCAGCACACCGGTGGCGATAATTCCTACCCGCTGGAAGATACACAGCGGGCACGGCTCCAAACCCAGCCCGTGCTGGGCATACAGGGCAAAGCCCATGGCTGCCGCGCAGGTGGCGGCGATGGCGGCAAAACCCTGCCGTCTGCTTAAATGCATTATTTCCCCTTTTCAAAACGGTGCCTGGCACCGGCGCTGTCCACACCGCAACGAAAGCGACGCGCGCCGGGCTTACCGCACCAGCCGCGTCTCGATAACAAAGCAGCAGCGATAACAGACTAATGGTTTTGTAAAAAATTCAGAATTTCGTCACGACGCGCCATCGCATCCTTGTAACCCAGGTCGATCAGCTCTTTACCGTAGGCGGGATCAAACAGCAAATAGCTGGCCAGCACCGAGCCGCGCTTGCGCATGGCACCGGCACCGCGCATCAGGAAACGCATCGCCGGCGGAAAGCGCTGCACGTGCTTGAAAGCGATGGCCTCCAGCGACACGCTGGGCGACATATTGAACACCTCTACCCGCTTCAGCATGGTACGGCCACTGCAACGCACCTGCTCGTCCAGCAGCGAAATAGTGTGATTGACGCGCGTCAGACGCTCCATATCGGCCGCCATACTGTCAAAAAAGATGCTGTTGAGCAAATGGCCGAAGATCATCGCGAGCGTTGGCCGGCCCCCCGCCAGACGCCGCTCCGGTTGCGGCTTGCGCTCGGTATTGAGGTTGAGCACGAACAATTTCTCTGCCCCCAAGTGCAAGGCAGACGACAGCGGCGCCATCTGGCGGATGGCACCATCGCAATAGAAGCGGCCGTTGATGGTAGCCGCAGGGAAAATCAACGGAATGGCCGAGGTGGCCATCAGGTGGTCGATACCGATGCGTTCACGCACACCGTGGCGCTGGTGGCGCTGCCACTCGTCGATACAGTCATCCCCCTCGAAAAAGGTCACCGACTGCCCAGTGGTATAGCAGGAGGCGGTCAGCGCCAGTGCCCGCAGCTGGCCAGCATCAATGGCCCGCGCCACGCCGTCGAAGCGTACCGCATCTGACAACAAGTCGCGCAGCGGGCTGTTATCGAGAAAACTGCTGGGATTATGGATGAGCTTGCCACCGGTCAGCACCGAGCCACCCCAGGCCAGAAAGGCGCGGGCAAAATACGGCCAGTCGGCGCGGTACACCTGCGTCACATGCAGGTTTTTCCACATCTTGGCCAGGAAGGCCGTGGCCTGGCGAAAGTGCGTCGCCCCTGCGGCCAACCCCACGGCGTTGATGGCACCGGCCGAGGTACCGCTGATAATGGGAAACGGGTTGCCATGATCGCGCGGCAGCATGTGCGCCACCGCCATCAACACCCCCACCTGATAGGCGGCGCGGGCGCCACCGCCCGCCAGCACCAGCCCGATTGCCGGCTTGTCCATGTCTCGCTCCCTGTTTTGTTTTGAGTATGGAACACGAAACGGCGCTTGGCAGCGCGACATCGACGCCGGCTAGTACTGCACCTCTACCGGGTCCAGCATGCGCCACAGGTACCAGGTAGCCACACTGCGCCACGGCCGGTAGCGCTCGCCCATCTGGCGGAATACTGCCAGCGCCGGGCGGGCATCCAGGCCATGGATCTGCACCAGGGCTTTTTGCAGGCCGATATCGTCTACCGGCCACACATCGGGCCGGCACAGATTGAAGATCAGATACATCTCGGCCGTCCAGCGGCCAATGCCACGCACCGCCACCAGCTCGCGGATGATGGCCTCGTCATCCAAGGCATCGAACTGCGCCGGCAGGATGCGGCCATCCAGAAAGTGTTGCGCCAGGTCTTGCGCGTACTCTACTTTGCGCTGCGAGAAACCACAGGCACGCAAGGCGTCTGGCGCCACAGCAGCTACGGCTGCAGGGCGGGTGGTGTCCAGCAAGGCCGCCAGCCGTGCCCAGATGGCGTCTGCGGCTGCGATGGAGATCTGCTGCCCGACGATGGCGCGCAGCAGCGTCTCGAACGGCTCGCCACGGGTACGCAGCACGCTGGCCGGGTAGCGCGCCACCAGCTCGGCCATCACCGGGCACGTGGCGGCCAACTCGGCACACGCCTGCTGCCAGTAGGCTGGCGTCACGCCTCGCCCGCCACCATCAGCGGCGACAGCAGCACCGAACCGATATGGCGGCTGCCGCGGGTATCGACATCGTCACCAATGGCGTCGATGCCTTGCAGCATGTCGCGCAGGTTGCCGGCGATGGTCAGCTCTTCTACCGGGTAGGCGATCACACCGTTTTCCACCCAGAAGCCGCTGGCGCCACGCGAGTAATCACCGGTCACCAGGTTGATGCCCTGCCCCATCAGTTCGGTCACCAGCAAGCCGGTACCCATGCGCGCCAGCAACGCCTGAAGGCCGCCCGCCAAGGTTGGCCGCACCAGCAGGTTGTGCGGGCCGCCAGCGTGGCCGGTACTTTGCATGCCCAGCTTGCGCGCCGAGTAGCTGGCCAGGAAGTAACCCTGCAACACGCCCTTATCGATGAACTGGCGCGCGACGGTGGCCACGCCTTCGTCGTCGGCGCAACCACTAGCCAGGCCACGCAGCACGAACGGGTCTTCATACACATCCAGCAAGGGCGCGGCCACCTGCTTGCCTAGGCTATCCAGCAAGAAGCTGGATTTGCGGTACAGGCTGCCGCCGCTCACCGCCTGCACCAGGTGGCTAAGCAGGCTACCCGCTACCGGCGCCTCGAAAATCACCGGGTACTGCCCGGTCTTGACGCGGCGGGCATTCAGGCGGCGCACGGTGCGCTCGCCTGCCATGCGGCCAACCTCGGCCGCCGACAACAGGTCGCCAGCGTGACGGGCGGTGGTGTACCAGTAATCGCGCTGCATGCTGTCGTCGCCGCTAGCCACCACCGCCGCCGACAGGCTGTGGCGCGAGGTGGTGAGGCTGCCACTGTAGCCGTGGCTGTTGGCGTAGCAATGACGGGTAGCGTGGGTGGCCACGGTGCCACCTTCGGAATTGGTAATGCGCGGGTCGGCGGCGCGGGCGGCGTCTTCGCATTCGCGCGCCAGGGCGATGGCGTCATCAACAGGCAGGTCCCACGGGTGGTACAAGTCCAGGTCGCGACGCTGGCCAGCTTGCAGCAGCAAGGCCGGGTCCGCCAGGCCAGCGCAATCGTCACCCATGGTGTAGCGGGCAATATTGAGCGCCGCGGCCACGGTATCGGCCAGTGCCTGCTCGGAAAAATCGGAGGTACTGGCATGGCCTTTCTGCTGCCCCAGATACACCGTCAGCGACACCCCCTTGTCGTGGTTGTACTCGATGGTTTCCACTTCGCCCAGGCGCACCGACACGTTCTGGCCGCAGCCTTCGGACACATCCGCTTCGGCAGCGGTAGCACCACCGGCAGCCGCCAGCACCAGCAAGCGCTCGGCAACGGCGGCGAGCTCGGTTTCGGAATAGGAAAAAATCTGCTCTGCCATAAGGTTGTTCTCGGGTTATTGGCACGATGGCAAGACACGGCAATCGGCCGTGACTGCGGGTTTTCCGGTATCATACCAGCTTGAAACCTTAATCAAGTCTTAGCGAATGTCGAACGTTTTCAACAATGGCAGCCACGACGGCATGCCACCCAGCAAATCCCAGCTCAAGCGCGATATGGACGCGCTGCAGAACATCGGTCGCGCCCTGACCGAGCTGCCGGCCGCCAAGCTGAAAAAGATGGCCCTGGACGAAGGCCTGCTGGCCGCCGTCCTCGACTATCAGCGCTTTACCGCTAACGGCGCCAAGCGTCGTCAGCTGCAATACATCGGCAAACTGATGCGTGACATCGACCCGGAGCCGATCGAACAGCAATTGGCCGCCCTGCGCGGCGACAGCAGCGCCCACACCCGTTGGCTGCACCTGGTAGAACGCTGGCGCGAACGCCTGCTGGAAGACGACAAGAACGTACAGATCTTTATCGACGACTTCCCATCCGCCGACGTGCAACAACTGCGCACCACCGTGCGCAACGCCCGTAAAGAGCGTGAAGAAAACAAGCCGCCGAAAGCCACCCGTCAGCTGTTCCAGATGATCAAGGAACTGATTCCGGAACAAGGCCGCCAGAAGAACGCCCCGGAAGACGAGCACGACGAGCACGACGAGGACGACGAGGCATGACATTGAAAGTGGGGCTGGTTTCCATCTCGGACCGCGCCAGCCAAGGTATCTACGAAGACAAGGGGATTCCGGCGCTGGTGGACTGGCTGAGCCTGGCCATCCGCTCCCCTTTTGAAACGGTTACCCGCCTGATTCCCGACGAGCAAGCCGGCATTGAAGCCACGCTGCGCGAACTGGTGGACGAACAAGGCTGCCACCTGGTGCTGACCACCGGCGGCACCGGCCCCGCCCCGCGCGACGTGACACCGGAAGCCACACTGGCCGTTGCCGACCGCGAGATGCCCGGCTTTGGCGAGCAGATGCGCCAGATCAGCCTGAAGTTTGTGCCCACTGCCATCCTGTCACGCCAGGTTGGCGTCATCCGCAAGCAAAGCCTGATCCTGAACCTGCCCGGCCAACCCAAGGCCATCCGCGAAACGCTGGAAGGGCTGCGCGAAGACGGCGTCGTCACCGTACCCGGCATTTTTGCGGCGGTGCCCTACTGCCTCGACCTGATTGGCGGCCCCTACGTGGAAACCCGCGACGAAGTGGTCAAGGCGTTCCGCCCCAAGTCGGCGATCAAACCGCAAGCGTGAGCCACTACCAAGCGCCGCGCTGGCTGCGCGGCAGCCACGCGCAAACCATCTGGCCTGCGCTACTGATCCGGCAAACTACACCGCCGTACCGGCGCGAGCTGTGGCACACCCCGGATGGCGGTCAGATTGCCGTCGACCGCATCGACGGCCAGCCCGGCCAGCCACTGGTGGTGCTGTTTCATGGCCTGGAAGGCAGCAGCCGCAGCCACTACGCCATCGCCCTGATGCACGAAGTGGCACGCCGTGGCTGGCACGGCGCGGTGCCGCATTTTCGCGGCTGCGGCGGGGTGGAAAACCGCCAGCCCCGCGCCTATCACGCCGGCGATGCCGCCGAGATTGCCTGGATATGCAGCAGGTTGGCCGCAGAAAATACGCAGCTGTTTGCCGCAGGCGTCTCGCTAGGCGGCAATATGCTGCTGCGCTACCTGGGCGAACAGCCCGACAGCGCGCTGCCGCTGGCCGCAGCGGCGGTATCGGCACCGCTGGACCTGGCCGCAGCCAGCACCCGGCTGGACCAGGGGCTGGGCCGCGTGCTGTACACCCGCATGTTCATGAACACCCTGAAGCCGAAATCGCTACGCCAGCTGCATTACCACCCGCGTTTATTCGACGCCAACGCCGTACGCCGCGCGCGTACGTTCGGCGAGTTCGACAATCTGGTCACGGCGCCGCTGCACGGCTACCGCGACGTACACGATTACTGGGCTCGCGCCAGCAGCAAGCCGCTGTTGCGGCACATCATGCGACCAACCCTGGTGCTGAACGCGGTGAACGACCCGTTCCTGCCGCCGCACGCCCTGCCCGGCCCGCACGAGGTCAGCCCGGCCGTCACGCTGGAACAACCTGCAGAAGGCGGGCACGTCGGTTTTGTCAGCGGCCCGTTTCCCGGCACACTGGCGTGGTTGCCGCAGCGTTTGCTAGCATTCTTCGAATCCCATCTGCGCCACTAGGTGCACAGCAGAAAGTCCACACGCACATGTCCGACATCCTGAAAAAGATCTGCGCCACCAAGGTTGAAGAAGTGGCCGCCCGCCGCCCGCAACGCAGCCTGGCCAGCCTGCGCGCCGAAGCCGAAGACCGCCACGGCGACCAGCGTGACTTCGTAGCCGCCATCCGCGCCAAGCACGCTGCCAGTCACGCCGCCGTGATTGCCGAAGCCAAAAAAGCCAGCCCCAGCAAAGGGGTGATCCGCGCCGACTTCCAGCCGGCCCAGATCGCCGCCAGCTACGAGCAGGCCGGCGCCGCCTGCTTGTCGGTGCTGACCGACGCCCAGTACTTCCAGGGGCACGAAGACTATCTGCAAGCCGCCCGCGCCGCCTGCCAGCTGCCGGTGCTGCGCAAGGACTTCATGGTGGACGAGTACCAGATCCACGAGGCACGCGCCATCGGTGCCGACTGCATCCTGCTGATTGCTGCCTGCCTCGATCTGCCCCAAATGCGCGACTTCGAGGCGCTGGCGCACGAGTACGGCATGGCGGTGCTGGTAGAGGTACACGACGAGCACGAACTGCAAGCCGCGCTGCAACTGCGTACACCACTGGTGGGCGTCAACAACCGCAACCTGCGTACCTTCGAAGTGAGCCTGGACACCACGCTGCGCCTGCTGCCGGAGATCGGCAACGACCGCATCGCCGTTACCGAAAGCGGCATCATCAAGCCAGCCGACGTACAGCTGATGCGCGAGCATGCGGTGCACACCTTCTTGGTCGGCGAAGCCTTCATGCGTCAGGACGACCCCGGTGCAGGCCTGCAACAGCTGTTTGCCTGAGCCCAGATTGCCTGTACCGCACCGCCGGTACGGCAACATGATAAAACCCCCCCGCTGCGCATGGCAGCGGGGGGGTTTTCAATATCGGCACTGGCACCGATGGCACAGCAGCGAGGCTTATTGATAGGCGATAAGCCGCTTGCGCTCGTTTTCGCTGAACAGCTGTTGCTCCAGCGTCTGCAGCGCTTGCTGGCGCTGCAGCTCGGACAAACTGCTGTCCTTGCCCAGCTGCTCGCGCTGTTGCTGCCACTGCTGCAGCTTGCCCTGCCAGGCTGCAGCTTCCGCGTCTACGGCGGCCAAGCGCTGCGCTGCCTCGGCGCCTACCATGCGGGTACGCAAAGCCTGCAGCTGCTCAGGCGTACCACCTTGCTGGCGCATTTGCTGCTCGGCCTCGGCCAGCACCACATGCTGCGTGGCCTGCTGCCGTGCCGCACGCTGTTCCGGCGGCAGGTTTTGCTCCAGCTCGGCCAGCAAACGCTGCTTTTCTGTGGCGCTGATATTCTGCCGGCGCTGAATATCCATGCGCTGCAGGATCAGCTCGTCCATCGCGTCGGTCTGGGCAAACAGCTGGCGCATTTCCTGCGGGCTGAAATGACGCGCTCGCAACTGACGCAGCAACTGCAGCCGCTCACGCATCTGCAATACCACGTCAGCCGATACCGGGCGTACCTTACCTGCCGCGCCCAACTCGCCAAGATAGGCCAGGTAACGATGGAAGAAGTCCACCGCATCCTGCAATGGTTGGCCGCTCAGGCGTGCGGCCAACTGTCTTTCTACTTCCTGACGAATTTCCGGCAAAGTGCGCTCGCCTTGGGTGGCCAAGTAGTAATCAAACAGCGCCTTGAGCTGCAACACGTCCATCTTGCCATCTGCCGCTGCTGCCGGCAGACCATCTACCGCCGTTTGCCGTAGCGAGGGAGCAAACACCCCCTCGTCCAAGGGCTGCGTGGCGGGGTGCGACTGCCACCAATAAGCTGCAGCCAATGCAGCCAGCAGCAGTGGCAGCCATAGTTTGCCTTGCAGCCGCATGCTTACACTCCCAGATTACGCAAGCGGTTGGCGTGCTGGCGGAACAGCGTGACCGGGCTGGTTTCCAGGATATTGCCCAGACCGAAGAACATATTGGTCTCGTCCAGATGGTTGAAGCGGTAGTTGTCGCGAATGACCTGACCCAGATGAGACGAGCAGGTGGACACCAAGCCATCGTTCGGTTCGGCCCCGAATACCAGACTGGTAGCAGCCAGCAGCGGATCGCCCACGTCCAGCGGGTTGGTATAGGGTTGCGCACCCGACCACGAGAAGTAATGGATACCATTCACTTGGTATGCCCCTTCACCGCAAGCGGTAGTCGGCACCGCCTGAGGATGGCGGCTATTGAATGCCAGCGTACCAGCTGTGGTAAGCGAATTGAGCGTGGCCAACTCGTCTTGTGACAGGCTGCTGCCGGTAGAGAACAAACGGATCAGGCTGGCAAATGCGCCGCCCGCCGCTACGGCTACCGACTCTGCAACCGAGCCCGCAGGTAGTACGCCACGCAGTGCGTCGGCTACTTTTGACCCCTTGTTGACACCGCCGATACTGGTAACAGACGCCACCAGCTCCGGCCGCACAGAGGCGACATAACGGGTAGTCGGCCCACCCATGCTATGGCCAATCAGGTTCACCTTCTGCGCACCGGTGATCGCGACGATACGCTGTACTTGCGCCAGCAGCTGTTCGCCGCGCTTTTCGTAACTGTCGGCAGGCGACACCTGTGCAACGTATACCTGTGCGCCACTGCGCTGTAGCTCGGCCGGAATACCATAGAAGTAATCCATACCCAGCAAGCTGTCGAACCCCAGAACACCGTGTACCAGCACGATGGGGTATTTGGTCTTCGTGTAGGTAGCCTCACTATCAGCCGGTGGTTGTGTACCCATACCGGCGGCAGGCTGCATGGTGGCAGCCATCAACGTGGCAGCGACAAATACACTTTTGACAACCTTGAACTTGCTCATGCGATCTCCTCGAAATTGACGGAGTGGTCTCTGCCACTCTGGTCCACACTCCAAATTTAGAGTGTTAACTCAATTTACACGGAGTCACTCTCGTGAGGCACAAGCACCTGAAATTTCAATAAATTAAAATCAAACAAATGTATGTATTTTTCCACACAACTGCCCGATTTCAGGCATCATCGCCAGCTTGCTGCAAAGCAGCAAGTCTGAACCGCAGCCTTCAACATTCAAGCTCCCCTTTATTCTGAATAAAGCCCTGTGGCACACTGAACGCCAGCGCCATACCGCAATTGAATAAGACATCGATATAAAATGGAGACCAAATGCGCCCAAGCCTCCTATCGATTTGTGGTTTAAGATACTATAGGCAGTCACGAAACCGCCTCGGCAAACCGACCAAGACACCCATACCCAATGATTGACATCAAAGCCATTATCAGTGCCATTTCCGGCAGGAAGAAAAATTCCAGCGAGTCGACCGAATCGGCGACCATGTTGGTGAAAAACCTGCCGAATGCCGAGTACTACACTGCGCTGGTTGAGATCATCAAGGCTGTGGCGAAGATCAACAAAGATGCCAACGTCACCCTGAAGGATCGAATCAGCACCCTACTCTACGTCGACACCAGGGCTGTCGACATGCACCGCAAGCTGTGTAAAGAGTTTCTGGTCGGCGCCTCACGTTCAAAGTCTTTCCTACCCAGCATTCTTGCTTACTGGACTGAGCTATCCAACGGCTACCAGCTGTGTCTGCGCCAGTTCCAGAGTGGCAAGTCCCCTCAGGTAGACCCACTGATCGAACGGGTGGCAATACGCGCCTTGCACCATCAGCTCAGCCTGATCAAATGGAGTGCGTTGCGCTACATTTCTGCGGATGGCAATACCTGGCAACAAGCGTACCGTCTGTACCATTTTGCGGAGCAGTATGGCTTTCACAACAAAGCCATCACCATGTACGAGGAACAAGCAGAAAGTACGACGGCTGAGCAGCTGCTAATCCAGGCCGCCATGTTGCACCTGGCACAAACCGACAACCTGCTCACCATCGAGATTGAAGCGATCCACTTACTGCTGGCCAGGCTGTCCGAAGGCATCCGCCTGCAAAGTACGGCGTCGAATAGTGATTTCCAGTACGTCATCAACCTTGATCTGCCCGCCCCTCCGCAACTACTGCGCCGCGGCACGCTGGGCAAGGGTTGCCGCTACTGGTCGGGCGACTTCGTGGTCAACCGCCTGGCCGACCTGATTCTGGACTTTGACCAGGGCATTCCAGAAGGCTTCCGCCAGGCATTGCCGGCAATGGATACCCCGACATGGCGCAATCTGTTGCAAAAGCTTTCCGCCCGTTGGTCACAAGATGGCGGCAAATCGATGCGCCAGCATGAGCGGCTAAGCTACTCCGGGCACGCCCGGGTAGAGATCGGCTTCGAAAAGATCGCACATCACCTGAAAGTGAACCGTGGCTCCCTGCAGCAGGAAGAAATCACTGACGAATGGCGTGTCAACGATGCGAGCGAGGCTGGTTTTGGGCTGACCTACCTTGGCCGCGCAGTAGAGAGCCTGATGATTGGCCGGACGATCTGGGTTTCCTCGCGAGACTACCCAGGGCAGCTGTGCGTTATCCGCCGCGTACAACGCCTGGTGGAAGGTGGCACCCGCGTCGGCGTGGAAGTACTGGGCAGTCTGCCATTACCGGTTACGCTGTCGGAGCCAGGGCTGGAAAGCTCCGGCAACAGTAGCGGCCTGTATATCACACAGACCAATGCAAAAAAGGGGCAACGTGTTTTTCTGATACCCAAGCGGCTAGCAGACAACGGTAAAGAGCTGACCTTTGCGGCCAACGGCAAGTCGTACCAGATCCGCGTACTGCAAAGCAGCGCAGTATTCGAAGACTGCCAGCAGGTAGAATTTGAAACACTGGAACGCCTGTAAACAACTTTACAGCTCACGCCAGAAAGCCGGCCACCCGAGGCCGGCTTTTACTTTTGGAACGGGCCTCTTGCCCGAAGGCGGAAATGCAAGCAGCAACCAACTCAATAGATGACAAGACACTCCGCCAACGGCAAGCCGCAGCGAGAGGTTCACCGACGTTCACCCCATCTTGAGTAGCACGTAACTTTAGCGTCCAATCCACCATGACAAGGAGTTGGACATGAAGA
>NZ_VMDW02000070.1 GCF_007644045.2 Vogesella urethralis | reverse complement strand
GTCAGATCGCCTCCCCGCGATACTCCAGCTGAGCGCGATTCCGCCGCGCTCGTCGCAGGCCGGTCTCCGGGCTTGACCATGCCAGCATCGCACCTTCCCGCCGTGTGGGCAGTGGTTGTCGCGATGCCTGGGGCGTATACGCCCAGGCCTTACCGTTGCGGGGGCAGCGCCGGTCTTGCACCGGCTTCCCGTTTCATCCGTCGCTGCCATGGCAGGACGGACACCTGCAGCCCGCCATTATAGCGGGGCTGACACAATCCAGAATGGCGTCATGCAAATTACCCCGCCGGCATGGCCCCGTTGCCAGCCGGCGGCGGCTGGCGTATGGTCTGCCGGTTCGCCTGCCCGCCAGGCTCTGCCATACCGCAAGGAAACCTCATGCCACGCATTCCCGCCCCCGACCTCGGCGCCCGCCAGGCCGCCGACGCCCGCCAGCAACAACTGACCAAACCGGCCGGTAGCCTGGGCAAACTGGAGCAGCTCGCCATTACCCTGGCCGGCCTGCAAGGCCGTGACATCCCGCTGCCGCTCGTGCCGGCTATTACCGTGTTTGCCGGCGACCACGGCGTCTGCGCCGAAGGCGTGTCGGCGTTCCCGCCCGAGGTCACCGGCGCCATGGTGGCCAACTTCGTCCACGGTGGCGCCGCCATCAGCGTGCTGGCACGCGTCAACCAGGCGCGGCTGGAGGTGGTAGACGCCGGTGTGGCCAGTGACCTGTCCGCGCTGCCCATCGTGCACGCCAAGGTACGCGCCGGCAGCGGCAACCTGCGCCGTGAAGCCGCGATGAGCCGCCAAGACGCCGACGCCGCGCTGGAGGTTGGCCGCAACGCCGCCCGCCGTGCCATTGCCGACGGCGCCACGCTGCTGATCGCCGGCGATATGGGCATTGGCAACACCACGCCGTCGGCGGCGCTGATCTGCCGCCTGACCGGCCATGACGTGGCCGCCATCGTGGGCCGCGGCACCGGTGTCGACGACGCCGGCCTGGCCATCAAGCGCCAGGTGGTGGCCGACGCGCTGGCGCGGGTGGCCGGGCAAACGCTGGATGGCCACGGCGTACTGGCCGAGCTGGGTGGGCTGGAGATCGCCGCCATGGCCGGCTTCTACCTGGAAGGCGCCCGCCAGGGCGTGCCGCTGCTGCTGGACGGCTTCATCAGCACCGCGGCCGCGCTGGTGGCCCGCGCCATCGACGCCGACATCGCGCCGTGGCTGCTGGCCAGCCATTGCTCGCAGGAAACCGGCCACGCGCTGGCCTTGCAGGCGCTGGGCCTGAGCCCGCTGCTGGACCTGGGCTTCCGTCTGGGCGAAGGCAGCGGTGCCGCCGCCGCACTGCCGCTGCTGCAACAAGCCATCGCGCTGCACGCCGGCATGGCCACCTTTGCCGAAGCAGGTGTGGCCGGCAAAAACGCCTGACCGCGCCCGCCAGCATCGCCCGCGCGTCGGCCAGGCGGTATGCTTGGCCTAGCGCCGCCGGCCAGCCGCACGCGCTGGCGGCGGCGTTCGTTTTTCTTGCCTGCTTTTGCGGTAAAAGGTTGCCACCATGAACCCCTACACCCTCACCCTGCTGCGCCACGGCGACATCGACCACCAAGGCCGCCTGATCGGCCATACCGACCTGCCGCTGACCGAACGCGGCCGCGCCGACATGGCCGCAAGCTGGCAACGCATCGTGCAGCTGGCGCCGGTAACCTGCATGGCCACCTCGCCGCTGCAACGCTGCCGCGAGTTTGCCGTACAGCAGGCGCTGGCCAGCCGCGTGCCGCTCTACGTGGCGCCGGGGCTGACCGAGTGCCACTTCGGCAGCTGGGAAAACCGCCCGCTGGCCGACATCAGCGCCACCACGCCCGACTGGCAGACGCTGCTGGCGCGTGGCCTGCTAACCCCGGAAGGCGGCGAAAGCTTTGACGCCTTCCGCACCCGGGTGCTGACCGGCTTTGCCGAGTGGATGCAGCAAGCGCGCGGCAGCCACCGCGTGCTGGTCAGCCACGGCGGCGTCATCAACGTGCTGCTGGCCGAGCTGCTGGGCACCGAGTTCAACGTCGCCCGGCTGATGGCGGTACAGCGCGGCGGCTTTGCCCAGCTGTCGATCCTGGACGGCCATCCGGCTTACCTGACGCGGCTGGAATCGCCCCCCGCGGCCGGCTGATCCACACGTCACGCACAGCTTGCCCCCTGCCCATGCACTGCCTATCCACACACTTATCCACAGCCTTATGCGATCGCTGATTCTTGCCATCCAGTTCCTGACCCGTCTGCCCACGCCGCAGCTGAAAACCTTCGACCCGGCGTGGCTGGCCGACGCCGCACGCTGGTTTGCGCCGGTGGGCGTGTTGGTGGGCGCCATCGTATGGCTGGCGGTGCTGGCCGGCAGCCTGGTGGACCCCTGGTTGGCCGCACTGGCCGGCCTGCTGGCCTGGCTGTGGGTGACCGGCGGCCTGCACATCGACGGCCTGGCCGACCTGGCCGACGCCCAGGGCGCGGCGCACCGCTCGCGCGAGCGTTTTCTGGAGGTGCTGAAAGACCCGCATCTGGGCAGCTTTGGCGTGCTGAGCCTGGCCACGCAGCTGATCGTGAAACTGGTGCTGCTGATGCTACTGGTGAAGCTGAGCTTAGCGGGGCTATCGGCGGTACCGGATGGGATGATGTCACCGGGGGCACTGCCTTCCCCGGATGCACTGCCATTACCCGTTTCCCCGGATGCGCCTGCGGCTTATCCGGGCTACCACAGCGGCCATGGGCAGCACGGCGGCCAGGCCGGCATCGCGGCGTTGACAGGGTTGGCCGCCACGCTGGCCGGGCTACTGCTGGTGCCAGCCTGGGCGCGGCTGTTTACTGTGGCGTGGTCGGCCACGCTGCCCAGCCTGGCGGCGGGCAGCGGCGAACGCTTTGCCTGGCGCCCGCACTGGCCTAGCTTCTGGCTGTGCAGCCTGCTGTTGGCCGCCGCCAGCGCCTGGCTGGCGCCGGTGTTGCTGCTGGCGCCGCTGGCCGGGCTGTGCTGGTGGGCCTACCTGAAGCGCAAACTGGGCGGCATGACCGGCGACTGCCTTGGCGCCGGCATCGAGGTGTGCGAAAGCCTGCTGCTGCTGGCGCTGGTGGTAGCGGCACGCTGATGGCATTGACATGACGCATGGCATCATGCTGAGATATTGAAAACCATTCTCAATATTTAGCATGAAACTCGACACCTTTGGCCTGGCGGCAGTCATCATTATTCCGGTCACGACCGTGCTCGTGTGGGTGGTCGCTCACTACACACTGCCTGCCTTGCCCGTCTTGCTGGGCGGCGTTTTGCTCAGCCTGCTGCTGGCACTGCACATCAAACCACTGCCCCGCTCAGCCTTGCCTGCCGCGCCGTCGCGCTGGCAGCTGGCGCTGAATCTGGCTGTATTCCCTATCCTGACGCTGTCATGGCTGCTACCGCACGCCACACTGCTGTTCGATGTGGTGTTCAGTTGTTGGATAGTCGCCACGCAAACGCTGGCCTGGCGTCATGAGGGCACGCTGGCGCTAGGTTGGCCGCAACGCACGCTATGGCTGATCCTGGCAGGCTTATTCCTGCTGGCCGGCCTGCTCGCCAGTGATAGAAGCGTCCTGGTGCTGGTATTCGGCGCCTTGTTCGGCTGGGTAGGCCTCAGCGGCCGCCGCCCGCGCTGGGGCAGCCCGCCGCCGCAGGCATGAAAAACCGCGCCGGGCAGGCTGCCGGGCGCGGTACGGGTAGTGCGGCCAACGTTGGCCGCATTGGCTAGCGTCAGAGCTGGCCGGCTACCTTCTTGTTACGCATCAGGCACAGCATGTCACAGGCGATGTGCGCCGCTGCGATGGCGGTGATTTCGCTCTGGTCGTAGCTGGGAGCCACTTCTACCACGTCCATGCCGACGATGTTGAGGTCGCCCAGGTTGCGGATGATCTTCAGCGCCTGCGCGGTGGTCAGGCCACCCGGTACCGGTGTGCCGGTGCCCGGCGCGGCAGACGGGTCCAGACAGTCGATATCGAAGGTGACGTACACCGGCGCGTCGCCGATGGTCTTTTTGATTTCGGCGATGGTGGCGTCCACGCCGTTATCGTGTACCCACGGTGCGCCCAGCACGTTCAGGCCCATGAAGTCGTCGTTCCAGGTGCGGATGCCGACCTGTACCGATTTGGCCGGGTCGATCAGGCCTTCTTTCACCGCCTTGTAGAACATGGTGCCGTGGTTCAGGCTGTCCGGCTCGTCGTCCGGCCAGGTGTCACAGTGCGCATCGAAGTGCAGCAGCGCCAGCGGCTTGCCGTACTTTTCCGCATGTGCAATCAGCAACGGGTAGGTGACGAAGTGATCACCGCCGAAGGTCAGCATCTTGGCGCCGCTGGCCAGAATGGTGCGGGCGTGTTCGATGATGGACGGCTTGATGGTCAGCGGGTTGTGCGCGTCGAACCAGCAGTCGCCGTAGTCGATGACCGCCAGGTCGTCGAACGGGTCGAAGCCCCACGGGTAGGGCTTGAGCTCGGCCAGCTGCACGCTGGCGGCGCGGATGGCCTGCGGGCCTTGGCGCGCGCCGCTGCGGAAAGTCACGGACAGGTCCAGCGGAATGCCGGATACCACCACGTCCACGCCTTCCAGATTGCGCGTGTAGTTGCGGCGCATGAACGACAACACGCCGGCGTAAGTGTTTTCGATGGAAGAGCCGTACAGGCTTTGACGACGGATGGCACCGTCACCGCGGATTTGATCGTCAGACATGTTCGCTCCCGAAAAGAGCACGCCGTGGTGACGCCACGGCGATTACCGTCCATCTGTACAGCCGACGGTTTGAGGCTGGCGCACCCCGCGGTACGCAGCGCGAAGTGTGACGCCAGCCGCGTACAACAGCAAGTTTTATCGCCGCAAATTCCCATGGCATGATTCGTCATTCCCAGCCACCGGAAGACCGCCATGCACCCCATTGCCGACGACAACCCGTTATTGATCCCGCACAAGCTGCCGTTCGTGTTCAGTGCCACCACCGGCGGCTACGCCCGGCTGTGGCTGAGCAACCTGGCGCTCAGCGTGCTGACGCTGGGCATTTATTCGGCGTGGGCCAAAGTCCGTACCCTCAAATACCTGTACGGCCACACCCAGGTAGCCGGCGGCCGCTTCGGCTACCACGCCAGCCCGATCGCCATCCTGAAAGGCCGGGCACTGATGGTGGGCTTGTTTGTGCTGTGGCAGCTCTCTGCCGAGTTCTCCCCCGTGCTGCAAGGTCTGCTCGGCGCGGGGGCGGCCGCGCTGGCCCCATGGCTGGCGGTGCAAGCCATGCGCTTCCGGTTAGCCAATACCAGCTGGAGTGGCATGCGGCTGCATTTTGACGGCCAGACAGGTGCCGCCTACCGCGCTTTTTTCAAATCCTGGCTCACGCTGCTGTTGTCGCTGGGCCTGCTGTGGCCGCTGGCCACGCTGCAAAAGCAACGCTACTTGCTGCCGCACAGCCGGCTTGGGCAGGCGCGGCTTACTATCGAACCGTGCGTGCGCAAACTGTACCTGGCCGGTTTCGGCAGCCTGTTTGTGGCCGTGCTGTACGGTGTCGGCTTTGGCGGGCTGGGCGGGCTGATCTGGTACGCCGGCAACGCCATCGATTTGCCTGCTTGGGTCAACGGGCACTTCGGCCCCGGCAGCATGCGTGTCATCGATGGCTTCTTTAGCGGCATGCTGGGCGTGTTATGGCTGCTGGCCACACTGGCATATAGCCGCATGGCGATCCAACGCGTGCTGCTGAACCACACCAGTCTGATGGTGGACGAGGTCGCGCACCGCCTGCGGCTGACGCTGCCAAGCCGTAGCCTGTTTGCGCTGCACTTCTCCAACACCGTAGCACTGGCTTTCAGCCTGGGCCTGGCCTGGCCGTGGGTACGCATCCGCACCCTGCGCGCCACCTTAGGGCAACTGACGCTGCAAGGCGGTGCCGATCTGGCCCAACTCTATATCCAGGGCCAGTCGCAGCACGATGCCCGTGGCGACGAACTGGCCGAGCTGCTGGCACTGGATCTGGGATGGTAAACATAGACGCACTGTGGCGCGATGGCCACACGCCACGGCCGCAGGCGGTGAAGGTTGGCCGCGACGGCGACGAGCTGGTGGTCGATAGCGGTAACGGCCAACGCCGCTTCCTGCTGGCGGACTGCCGGCTGGAGGCCGGTATCGATACGCTGCCCGACAGCGTATACCTGCCCGACGGCAGCACGCTGGAAGTGGCGCAAAAAGTGGCCATCCGCCGCCTGCTGGGCGGGCTGCCACCGCTGCAAGCCGGTGGCCACTGGCTGCAGCAAAGCTGGCGCGCACTGGCTGGCGGCCTGCTAGCCGCCCTCGTCATCCTGTGGCTGGGCTGGCGCTTCGCGCTACCGGCGGCTGCCGGCTGGCTGGTTCCGCTGATTCCGCTCAGCGTCGAGCAACAGTTGGCCGCACAAACGCTAAGCTGGCTACAAAGCAACACCGAGCTTGCCCCCAGCCGCCTGCCGGCTAGCCGCGCCGCCACATTGCAAGCGCAGGTCGCCCGCTTGCAGCCAGCGGCCAGCCGCTATCGCTATCAGGTACTGCTGCGGCACGCGCCCGACATCGGCCCCAACGCCTTTGCGCTGCCCGGCGGCACCATCGTGGTGACCGACCAGCTACTGGCTGTCGTCACGCGGCCAGACGAAATACTGGCTATCCTGGCACACGAAGCCGGCCACGTGGAACACCGCCACGGCCTGCGCAGTGCGGTGGAAAGCGTGGGGGTACTGGCCGCACTGACGCTAATGACCGGCGATGCCAGCAGCCTGACGCTAGCGCTGCCGGTGGCGCTGGCCAATGCCAGCTACAGCCGCGAGCACGAACGCGAAGCCGACCGCTTTGCCTACGCCGCCTTGCAAGTGCAAGGCCTGTCGCCCTGCCTGCTGGGCTATGGCCTGCAGCGCATCGAGGCCAGCCTGAAACAGCAGCATGGCGACGACGCCATCAGCAGCGGCAGCTGGTTTGCCAGCCACCCGGCCACCGCCGAACGCAGCCGCCCGCTGGGCCAGGCCTGCCCGCCCTTGCGCTAAGCGACTGCCATGAAAAAACCGCCCCGATCACTCGGGGCGGTTTGTCTTTGCAAGGCAATACATTTAGCTGCCGATCACACCACCGTCCAGCTTGCGTACCACTACGGTACCGGCGCGCGGGCGGCCGGCTTTCGGGCCGTCCGGCCAGGTGGAGATGGCCGTCGGCTTGGCGGGGTCGTTACGCTCGTTGGCCGGCTCACCCGGGTGCTGGATGTTGACGAACATGGTTTTCATGTCCGGGGTAAAGGCCAAGCCGGTAATTTCGCAACCATGCGGGCCGGTGAGGAAGCGGCGGAACTCGCCGGTTTCCGGCACCACGGCCACCATCTGGTTGTTGCCCATATCTTTGTACTCCTTGGCGTTCACCGTGGAGGTGGACACGTCGGTCTGTACCCACAGCACGCCAAGGTGGTCAAACTTCAGGCCGTCCGGGCTGCCGAAGGCGTCGCCCTTGATGTTGCCCACGTGTTCCTGCTTGGCAGCATCCGGGCGGCCGGCCAGGACGAAGATGTCCCACTTGAAGCCGGTAGCAGCAGCATCGGCACCGTTTTCCTGCCAGCGGATGATGTGGCCGAACAGGTTGCCATTACGCGGGTTGGCCGCATCGGCACCCGGCTTGCCTTCCTTGCCGCGGTCGCTGTTGTTGGTCAGCGTGCAGTACACCTCGCCGGCCTGTCGCGGGTTGACGGCAATCCACTCCGGACGGTCCATCTTGGTGGCGCCTACCTTGTCGGCGGCCAGGCGCGCCATGATGGCGATCTCGCCCTGGTCAGCAAAGCCGTTTTCAGCGGTCAGGCCGTTCTGGCCGTGTACCAGCGGCAGCCAGGTGCCGTTACCGTCGGCGTCGAAGCGCGCCACGTACAGCGTACCTTCCGACAGCAGGCTCATATTGGCCTTGCGGTTTTTCGGGTTGTACTTGTGCTTGGACACAAACTTGTAGATGTATTCGAAACGCTGGTCATCCCCCATGTACACCACGGCGTGGCCGCTCGGGGCGATGGTAACGGTGGCGCCTTCGTGCTTGAAGCGGCCCAGCGCGGTGTGTTTTACCGGCTTGGACTTCGGGTCGAACGGGTCGATTTCCACTACCCAGCCAAAGCGGTTGGCTTCGTTGGGGTTCAGCTGCAGGTCGAAGCGGAAGTCTTCTACCGCCCAGTCGTAACCGGCGCCGGTGGCGCTGATACCGTAGCGCTTTTCGTTGGCGTTCAGGGTGCCGGAGTTATTGACGAAGTAGCCGTCCCAGTTTTCTTCACACGTGAGGTAGGTGCCCCACGGGGTCTGGCCGTTGGCACAGTTATTCAGCGTACCCAGCACTTCGACGCCCTTGGGGTCGGCCTCGGTCTGCATCAGTTTGTGGCCACGGGCCGGGCCGCTGATGGCCATCGGGGTATTGACGTGAATGCGGCGGGCGTACTTGGACGGGCGCACCACTTGCCAGCCTTTGGCAGTGGCTTCTACTTCGATCACCGACACGCCGTGCGCATGCTGCGATTTCAGCACCTTGTCGGCGTTCCACGGCTTCATGCCACCCACGTGCAGCAGGCCATCGTCAGTGTATTCGTGGTTCATGGCCAGCAGACCATGCTTGGAACCGGTAGCGCCCATCGGCAGCGGGAAGTAGCTCATGCCGTCGTGGTGCATGCCGGCCTGGGCTGCTTGCTCGGCGGCGGTATTGGACGCGTCTTGCTTGAAAGCGGGCATATTGCCCGGGATGCCTACCGGGTCGCCCCAAGCGTACAGGACTTCGGCGCTGTAGCCGGCCGGTACCACCACTTTGTCTTCGAAACCGAACGGCACCGGGGCAAAGCCCAGCTTGGGTGCCGGCATTTTACCTACCCCCTGCGCGGCTTCTGCCAGCGTAGCAAAGCTGCCAGAGAACAGGCCGGCCACGCCGAGTGCACCACTACCCTGCAGCACGCCGCGGCGGGAAAAGCGCGCTTCCAGCACATCGGACAGTGCCGGGTTGTTACAGGTATTGGAGGTGTCGTTCACACCGTATTGCTTGAATTTGTAACTGTCAGACATGTTGGAACCCCATTGCGGCGAACGTTGAGTAAACGTTGCAACCATAAGGTATCCATGTGACAGAACCATCAACGCAATATGTCAGCAGCGTGACACGTCATGCTGCCACGCTGCAGCAGTCATCCGCTGCTTTATCGCGGCATGGCTCAGGTGGCTGACAATGCGCCATCTGAGGTGTGCCAAACAGGTTGAAAGCAGGTTTGCCACCCGGGGTGCCCCGTCGCAGCACTGTTGTTAAAAAACCCCCTGCTTACCGCGTAAACAGGGGGTTTTATCAAGACGGGAGCAGGTTAGCGGCAGCTGGCCAGCGGCTTGCCCGGCAACAGGCGTTTTTGCAGGGCCTTCAGTTTTTCTGCTGTCGCGTCGTCCAGCTGGCGGAAGGTCAGCGTGGTCACCTTGACCACATCGCCACGGCTATCCACTTTTGCCTTGTCGTAGCCGGCGGCTTTCAGGCGTTTCACCAAAGCCTGTGCGCCTTCTTCGCGCGAGAACAGGCCCATCGACAGGTAACCTTTGTACTCGCCGGCCGTCTGCACGATGTAGCTGTCAAAGCCCTTGCCCTTCAGCTCGGCCACCAGAGTCTGGGTTTCGGCCTGGGTCGCCAGCGGCGGATAAAACACCCACGCCTTGCCGGAGCCACGCTTCTCGTCCACCACGCTGGCTTGTGGCGGTGTCGCCAGTTTCAGCAACGGCACGCCGCCTTGTACCCGCTCCAGCTGTTTTGGATCGAGACCGCCCCAGCTGTAGCAGAGGTTGGCCGCAGCGGCTTTGGTATCGACCGGTTTGACTTCCGGCAACTTGCTTTCCGGTGCGGTCTTGGCGAGCACGGCCGACGCCGGTTTCACGTCCACCTTGACGGGATCCGCCGCTTTAGCCGGCGCTTTCTCTTCTTTGGCAGGCGTCGGTACGGCGGCAGTAGCGCTGGCTACCTGCGCCGCTTGCGCCTGCGGTGCGCTGCTGGCCACGTCGGGCAGGGGCGCACTCGCCAACGGCGCGCTGGCCTGCGGTGGCTTCCAGTCGGCCGGCAGCAATTTCAGCTGCGCTGCATTGACGTCTTGCGCGTGGATGTCTGTCTCGGGCTTCTGCTTCAACGCGCCGTACAGCGCGGTGAACAGGTTAAGCACCAGCAATGTTCCGATAAACCACTTCATGAGCCGTTCGCCACGTTAGCTAAACCGTAAAGCACCAGATTATCCACCATCCTCGCATCATGCGGGAGGTGGGGCTGCAACAAAGCCGCGTCGCCTCCGGTGAGCAACAGTTGCGGACTGCGGCCGGTATGGGCGGCCAGACGGCGCTGCATGCGCTCGATGGCGCCGCACAGGGCATCGATGGCACCGGTTGCCAACGCATCTTCGGTGCCTTGCGGGAACGCACATACCTCGCCGGCGCGGCGGTCGAGCTGGGCAGTATTCTGCGCCAGCGCCTGCAACATCAGGCGATAACCGGGCAGGATGTCGCCGCCCAGATAGTCGCCTTCAGCCGTCAGTAGCTCGATGGTCAACGCCGTGCCGGCACTGGCGATCACCAGGTCACCGCCATGCAACTGGCGGGCACCCAGTACCGCCAGCCAGCGGTCCGCGCCCTGCTCGTTGACGTTGCGGTAGTGATTACGCACCCCCTGCGCAGCGACCTGCGCCCGCTGCCATTGCACCGCGCCAGGCGCCAGCGCCTCGATCGCTTGCTTTACCTGGGGATGGGCTACGTTGGCCGCCAGAATGGCCTTAGGTGCCAGTGCGGCCCACTGTCCGGCCAGGCGGTCCAGCTCGGCATGGGGCAAGGCGTGAACCGGGGACAGCACCGAGCCATCCCATAGCGCCCACTTTACCCGGCTGTTACCGGCATCGATCAGCAATTTCACGCTTGCGGCCTCAGGCTGACTTCGCCCACGTGGAATACGCGCCGCCCACTGGCGGTATCCACCAGCAACGCGCCACTGTCATCGACACCGACCGCCACACCGTCTACCGGCTCGCCATGGCTGAAGCTCAAGCGCACCGGCACCTGCAGATAGGCGGCCATCTGGTGCCATTCGTCGCGGAAAGCGGCAAATCCGTCACGGTCAAACTGTTGCAGCACCTGCGCCAGCTGGTTCAGCAGCGCGGCCAGCAAGGCATTGCGGCCAACCTTGATGCCGGCGTCGGCCAGGTTGGCCACCGGCTGGTCCACCTCGCCAGGGTTGGCCACATTCAAGCCAATGCCGACCACCACTGCCGCCGGGCCCAGCGCATCGCCGGACAGCTCGATGAGGATGCCGGCCAGTTTGCGGCCATCCAGCAACACATCATTCGGCCACTTCAATGCGACCGGGGCGCCAAACTCGCGCAACGCGCGCACGATGGCAATGCCCACCACCAGCGACAGGCCAGCCAGGCCGGACAGCCCGCGCTCGAAACGCCACAGTAGCGAGAACGTCAGCCCGGCCCCCAGCCGCATCTGCCAGCGCCGGCCCAGCCGGCCGCGGCCGGCAGTCTGCCGCTCGGCAGCCAGCACCAGCCCATGCGGCGCACCGTGTGCCGCACGCGTCATCAACTGGGTATTGGACGAGTCGATTTCCTCTGCCAACGCCAGCGTAAACACCGACGCCGCCTGTTCATCCAGACCGGCGCGAATGCTGGCTACATCCAGCAGCGTAAACGGCTGCGGCAACCGGTACCCCTGCCCGCGCACGCTGAAGACGGTCAGGCCAAACTCGCTTTCCAGATGATGCACCGCTTGCCATACCAGGGTACGCGAACAGCCCAGCTGCTGCGCCATCGCCTCGCCGGAATGGAACTTGCCATCCGCCAGCGTACGCAACACCGCAAATGCCAGATCGCTCATTGGCCTTCCACGCTGCGGATCTTGCGGATAGTGGCGGTTGTGGAGGTATCAAACAGGAACGGAATGGAATGCACGCTGCCACCCCGCGCCAGCGTCTCGGCGCTGCCAACGATCTTGTCTACCGTCCAGTCGCCGCCCTTCACCAGCACGTCGGGCTTCACCTGCTCGATCAGCGCAGCCGGGGTATCGTCGTCAAACCAGGTCACCAGATCCACGCATTGCAGTGCCGCCAGCACCGCAGCACGGTTCAGCTCGTTGTTGATCGGGCGATCGTCGCCTTTGCCTAGCCGCTTGACCGAGGCATCGGTATTCAAACCCAGCACCAGGCTGGCGCCCAGCGCACGCGCCTGCGCCAGGTAGGTAACATGGCCGCGATGCAGGATATCGAAACAGCCATTGGTAAACACGATGGGGCGCGGCAGGGCCGCCAGCTTATCAGCCAGCGCCTCGGGCGGGCAGATCTTGTTTTCGAAATCCGGTGCGGGGTAGCTCATGCTCATCCTTCCTGTGCCAGGCCAGCGCCTGCGCATGTGACTCTTTGATTGCAACGGCGCAAGGATACCATTGCCCCCGTGCCATCCCAAATGCAAAAAGCCCGAACCTGGCGGTTCGGGCTTTCACAATGGGGTTCTGGCAATGTCCTACTTTCACACCGGCAATCGGCACTATCATCGGCGCTAGAGCGTTTCACGGTCCTGTTCGGAATGGGAAGGCGTGGAGCCACTCTGCTATGGTCACCAGAAAAAACTGGGGGTTTACCTGCAGCAGGTAAACCAACGCCCAGACCATCGGTCTGGGCGTCTGTATGGGGAGTCTGGCGGTGTCCTACTTTCACACGGGTATCCGCACTATCATCGGCGCTGAGGCGTTTCACGGTCCTGTTCGGAATGGGAAGGCGTGGGACCACCTCGCTATGGCCACCAGACATAAACTGTACAAACTGTAGAAGCCTTCACCAGTAAGTTTACTTACTAGCCGGTAGAATCTTGTATCTCGCTCTCGCTACACGTCGCACAAAGCGACTCAAATGATAGGATCAAGCCTCACGA
>NZ_VMDW02000056.1 GCF_007644045.2 Vogesella urethralis | reverse complement strand
AAACGGTCCGCATGGGATAGATCTGCCCGGGGATTGGGGTAGCTCGACCTGCAGCTGATTTGTGCAACAAAGCCCCCGCAATAACAAAGTTGGCCGCAAACCGTCATGGCTTGCGGCCAACCTTGTTTGACCGACCACCACCGACCACAAGGCGGCCATTGGTATACGGTAATAGGCCACGCTGCCCGACCGCACACGTCAGCTTCCTTACTGGCTGCCTGAACCACCGCCCCCCCACTCCATGCCAATCTCTGTTCCACACCCGCTGGCGGCGGTGGCTCGCCACGGCCTGGCACAGCCGGTGCCGGCCAGCGCTTGCCTGTTTAACGACCACGCCGGTATCGCTGCCGGTACCTTGGCCGCAACGGGATGCTGCCATCCCACCTGCCCGCCGGCATGACATTTGCTTTTTATGGCCATTCACCACGTCAGGAGAAAGCCATGCAGATCAACCCGTTTGCCAGCCTGTACAGTAGCGCGGCCAACAGCCAGCCTAGGCAGCAAGCCGCCGCAGGGGCCGGTTTCAGCATGGCGGACCAGATAGTGGACATCCCTGGGGCCACGCCGCGCAGCGCCTTGCGTTTGGCCGGCGGGGACACCCTGCTGCTGCCGACGCCGGCCAATGCCGCGCTGATGGCGGAACAGGCCGGCACCTTGCTGCGCGAGAAAATGCAAAAGGCCGGCATGCCGCTGTCGCCGGACTTTACCGTGCAGCAAAGCGGCCAACCGCCGGTGCTGAAAGTTGCCGGTGAGCGGCAAGATATTGCCGCTATCGAAGCCATGCTCAACGATGACCCGGCGCTGTCGCGTGCCTTGCACAATGCGTCGGCAGTGGCGTCGATGTTGCCGGAGCTAGCCGCCGCATCGGAGGTTAGCGCGGCGTTGCAGGCCGCCGGGTCGGATGCCGAACGGCGGGCGATCTGGGACTACCATCAGGCCCGCATGGCCACCTTGCGTAGTGATGTGCGGCTGGAAATGCGCGCTGGCCAAATGACGGTATGGGTAAACGGCGAACAGCAAACCAAACACCAGGCGTAGTGCGGCGCTGAACGCCGCCAGAAAGGAAGGTAAGGCCCGATGCAGCACCCCGGCAGCAAGCAGCGCATTGAAGGCTATGACCTGGCACGGGCGCTGGCCGTGTTCGGCATGGTGATTGTCAACTTCAAGACCGTCATGCACACCGGCGCGGATAACGACGCCGGGTGGCTGGCGCTCTTCAACCTGCTGGACGGCCGGGCCTCGGCCATCTTTGTGGTATTGGCCGGCGTCGGCATCAGCCTGCTCAGCCAGCGGGCGCGGCTGGCGGGCGACCCGGCGCTGCTGCGGCAAGCCCGGCATGGCGTGTTACGGCGCGCAGCGTTGCTGTTTGTGATCGGGCTGGCGTACGTTGGGATCTGGCCGGCAGACATCCTGCACTATTACGGCGTTTACCTTGCCGTCGGCGCCTTGCTGCTGGCCTGGCCCACCCGCGCCTTGTGCTGGCTGGCGGGCGCCGTGGCGGCGGCTTTCACCGTGCTGTTTTGCTTTTTCGATTACACCACTGCGTGGCAGTGGGCCACGCTGAGCTACGCCGGCTTCTGGACCTGGCAGGGTTTTTTGCGCAATCTGCTGTTCAACGGCTTTCACCCGGTGCTGCCGTGGGTCGCGTTCCTGATTGCCGGCATGGCGCTTGGGCGGCTGCCGATGCACGTTGCCAGCGTCCGCCAGCGGGTTTTCTGGTACGGCGTGGCGGCCACGCTACTGGCCGAAACGCTGGCATTCGGCATCCGCAGCACGTTGGCCGCAGCAGGCTACGCGCCCGAGCTGCTGCGCTACCTGTTTGCCACTACGCCGATGCCGCCGTTGCCGCTGTATCTGGTGTCGGCCCTCGGCAGTGCCTTTGCCGTGATTGCGCTGTGTGTGCATGCCGGGCAACAACACCATGGCGCGCCCTGGTTGCGGCCACTGACCGATGTGGGGCAGCTGTCGCTCACGATTTACGTGGCCCACGTGGTGATCGGCATGGGCGTGCTGGAGGCGCTGGGCTTGCTGACACAACAGCCGCTAGCGGTGGCCGTCAGCAGTGCACTGGCGTTTTGTGCCGTGACGGTACTGTTTGCCCGCGTCTGGAAAGCCCGTTTCAGCCAGGGCCCGCTGGAGTGGCTGATGAAGAAAGCCAGTACCGGCAACTGAACCGGGTGTATAGCGAGCGGCGCTGTTACCGGCAAATCGCTGGGCGCTGCCAGCGCTACGGTCGCCGTGGCATGAAGGCTGAAGCGCCCTACTCGGCCAGGTATTTCTGCCGCAGTTGCTGCAGGCGGCCATCGCTGCTGATCTGGTTCAACGCCGCTTGCAGCCGCTTCACCTTGTGCAGCGGGGTGTCACGATTGAGGGCAAACCAGTACTGGCTGCTGCCGTCCAGCAGCCACACCGGGCGTACACGACGCGGGTCGATTTTTTGTTGCTTCAGTTGCCAGGCCATGGCCCAGTCCAGCATGGCTACCAGATCGGTGCGGCCCAGCATCAGCTTCTTCAGCGCCACCTCGTCGGACGCGCTCAAATCCAGCCCGCGTTCGGGCTGCATGCCCAGCCCGGCCAGCTTCTTGGCCGCGGCCGACTCGAACATCGCCCCCAGCTTGTAGCGCATCAGGTCGGCTTCGGTATGGATCAGGATATCGCTGCGGGTACTCAGGCGGTACAGCTTGATCTGGCGCGGGCTGATGGGGCCTACCCAGTGAAACAGCGGCTCGCGCTCCGGGGTACGCGTGATGCTGTAAATCAGCCGGTCCGGCCCTTCCAGCACGGTGCGGTAGGCGCGCGCCCACGGCTGCAGCTGGATGTCCACGCTGTAACCGGCTTGCCGCATCACCAGCTGGAGCAGCTCGGTAGAGAAACCGCCTACCTGGGGGCCATTCTGGTAATTGAGCGGCGGCAACTCTTCGGTATAAGCACTGATGTCAGCCGCCTGGGCAGGCAGGGCAAGGCTGCAACAGCCGGCAAGTAACAAGATGGAAAAGAGGCGCATGGTCAGCAACAAGGTGTTTTTTTAAATTTATAGAATACGAACGCCGACAATGATGGCGCCAACGTGGCGATGCTAACGCCAGCGCAAGACAAGCGCATGACATGCCCCTGCAGGCACTCTGTAGCGTGCCCCCGGCCCTGTGCTGACTGCTACAGCTTGTTATCAAATAAGCCAGCCTTTGGCCGATAATGGCTTATGGATGAACACAAGCCACTTCTCGATCCCGCCCATTTCGATAGCTACGAGGGCTACTACGGCCAGCGGCTGCTGCCGGGTGCCGCCTTGCTGTCTTACGCCGGTATTGGCGTGGTGGTGCTGTTCCTGCTGTCCGATCTGTGGCGGCTGGGCCTGGGCCCGGCGTTTGCCTGGCTTACCCTCGCCAGCGTGGCCGGCAGCCTGCTGATCGTGGCCATGGCGCGGGTCATGCGCCATCCGGCGTTTGCGCGCCATCGGGTGCACTGGATACTGTGGCTGGGCAATATGGCCATGCTGTGCATGATGGCAGGCAATGTGGTGGTGCTGGGCCGCATGTCCTACCTGCCGATGATCATCATGTACTTCATGCTGGGCGTGCTGCTGATTGCGCCGCTAGTCTCGCCACTGGCGTTTCTGTTACCGCATCTGGCGGCCATCTGCCTGACCGGGGTGGTGATGTGGCTGGATGGCTACCGCTTGGGGCACTGGCTGCAATTGCTGCTGTTCAGTGTGCCGGCGATGAGCTTCATGCTGATCATCCTCAATGTGCAGCGCCGCACCGCGTTACAGTCGTATCAGCTGGCGCGGCAGAACTGGCTGTACGCCACCACCGACACCTTAAGCCAGCTGCAAAACCGCCGCACCTGGTACCTGCAGGCCGAGCGCCAGCTGTTGGCCGCACAGGGCGCACAGCTACCGCTATCGCTGCTGATGCTGGATGTCGATCATTTCAAAGCCATCAACGATCGTCTGGGCCACGCAGCCGGCGACCAGGCCATCGAGGCACTGGGCGAGCTGCTGCTGGCCAGTTGCCCGTCACAAGCAGTGGCGGGCCGGCTGGGCGGCGAGGAGTTTGCCGTGCTGCTGCCCGATTGCGACCCGCAGCAGGCAAGCCTGGTGGCAGAGCACCTGCGCGCCGCCATTGCCGCCCTGCCGTTGCGGCTGGATGGGCAAACGTTCCGTATTACCGCCAGCATCGGCGTTGCCAGCCTGCCGGCAGACTGCCTGGACGCGCTGGTACGCGAAGCCGACCGCCAGCTGTACCTGGCCAAGGCGGCTGGCCGGAACCGGGTCAGCGTCGCAGACGCCGTGCTGGCAGCCAGCACACCAGGCTGAAGCCTGCCACCGCGGGTGTGGCGGCCGCACGATACCCCAGCGCCAGCAGCCCGGCCAGGCCCAGGCCCAGCACGTGGCTGGCATGGGCTACCGGGTAGCCGGCAAAGCGGCTGTCCAGCCAGATCTGCACGGCCACTTTCAACCACAAAGCCGCTGTTGCCAGCCGGCGCCAGCCCGCATGCGGCCAACCCTGCACGTACCAGGCAGCCCAGGCGTACACCACGGCAGACGCGCCGGCATACGGCCCCGCTTCCACCCAGGGCTGCACCAGCGCGGTGAGCCCGGCCAGCCACAGCAGCCCGCCACGGCGCGACGGCGGGCACACGGCGTACAGCAGCAGCAAACCCGCCATGTTCATCGCGGCGTGACGGCCGTCCAGGTGTACCCAGCTGGCCGTCAGCAGGCGCCAGTATTCCCCGGCCACCATGCGCGTGGCGTCGCCCTGCCAGCGGGCCAAGGCCGACTGACCCCAGCCAAACAGCCAGGGTAAGACCGGCAGCAAATAACCCGCCAGCAGCCAGCGCCGCTCAGTCACGGCGGCGGCGCCACAGCGCACCGATACCCAGCGCCAGCAACAGGCCAGCCATGCCGCTATCTACTGCGGCCAGCTTGGTCAGCTTGCTGTCTTTGTCGCTGCTGGTGGCCGTGCCGGCCTGCTCGGCGCGCAGGTCGATGTACAGCGGGTCGTGGTCGGACGAGCGGTAGGCATCGGCAGCGTAGTAGTTCTGCTGCTGGGAGACCGACTTGAACTCGCTGCTGTACTCCAGCGCTGTCGGCTCGTCGGCGTTGATGTGCCATTCGCCGGCGCTCAGCACGCGGGCAGCAGCAGCGGCGGTCGCCAGGCCGTGGTCCAGGTTGCCGGACTCGCCATTGAACACATAGGAGTACACGCCATCCGCGTGCTGCTTGGCCAGCAGGTTGGTAAAACCGGCTTGCTCCAGTTGGTAGATCGGGTCTTCCTTGGCGTAGGCGTTAAAGTCGCCCACCAGCACGATGCTGCGGCCCAGGCCGCCCTGCTGGCCGGCCAGCCAGTTTTTCAGGTCGTTGACGGCGGTAACACGGGTCTGGTTGCAATTGCCCTGGCCATCGTTCAGGTCCGGGTCGCCGGCGCAGGCACTGCCCTTGGATTTGAGATGGTTCACCACCACGGTCAGCGGCTGGCCGATAGCCTGGCTGGACAGATAGAAACTTTGCGCCAGCGCCGGCCGGTTACGGCTGGGGTCGCCGATTTCCTTCACTTCCGGGTTGGCAACCGGCTTCACCACACCGGCACGGTAAATCAGGCCGACACGGATGGCATCGCTGCCGATCTTGTCCACGCCGGGCAGCCCGAAGCTGTAGTGCTTGGCAGCAGGCTGGCCATCGTTCAGGGCATTCACCAGATCCTGCAACGCCGACTGGGCGCCAAAGCCGTCGTTCTCCAGCTCCATCAGCCCGACAATATCGGCATCCAGGGCGCGGATGGCGCTGACGATCTTGGCGCGCTGCTTGAGGAAGTCGGCGTAGTTCTTGGCGCCGCGGTTGCTGGCGTCCTTGAACGGCGCCTCGTTGCTGGTGCCATCACCGTTGAAAAAGTTGAGCACGTTGAAGCTGGCCAGCCGTACGCTGCCGGCACTGCGCTGCGGTGCCGCCGGGCGCGGGTTGGCCGCTTGTACCTGCGGGGTGGCAGACGGGTGCAGGCGGTACTTGTTGAAGCTGTAACCCACCACGCCCGCCACATTGCTCAGGCGGTCGCCGGCGCGCAGCGTATTGCTGGCGCTCAGGCCGGTGGGCGCGGGCAGCCAGGCGTCACGGTTCTGGTTGCTGTAGCCGTCGTCCAGCGTGATTTTGTCCAGCAGGTTGGCCGCATTCAGCGCCACCGCTTCGGCGGTACCCGGGCGGTACTTCTGGGTAGCCGTCCACAGCCGCGGCTGGCTGGACAGCGTCAGCTCGCCGTAGCGGGCGTAGTCGTAGTTGGCGGCCACGTAGAGCGGCTGGTCCAGCTGGACCAGCATGCCTTCCACCGCTTCCCAGCTGGCCTGGCTGGCTACCGGCAGGCGCAGCTTGAGCGGCGTCGCCTGCGCCTTGCTGCCGCAGCTTTCGATCAAGCCGAGGTTGGCCGTCTGCTGCAGCTGGGTTTCCCCGTTGAACTCTTTCACCACGCCTGTCACCCGCACCACATCGCCCACCGTGATGGCCGGCTTCAGCGTATTGGTGTAGACGAAGATGCCTTCGGATGTGGCGGCGTTGCCATCCTGATCCTGGCTTTCTTCCTGCAGGTAAAAGCCTTTGACCTGGTCGCTACCGGTCATGACCGCGGTGACGACGCCTTCGACGGTGACGGTCTGGTTCGTCAGGCTGCTACTGGCAGCGCTGCCCTGCACCTGGTTGATCAGCGTGGCGCCCGGCACACCGCAAGCGGCGTAGGCCAGCGGGGAAACAAGCGCGGCACAGAGCGGAAGAAGACGAAAGGTTTGCTGTGGTGTCATGTACGTTATCTGGCTTTTGTTATGGGGCGGCGATTATAGCCAGCGCCATTTGACAGAGGCATGTCAAACGACATGATGCGCCTATTGCTATGGTAAAAATAAAACAGATGTATGAAAGGACAGTTGCGCCCGAGACCAACAGCCAGTGGGCTACGCTGCCGTAGCGCGCTGCTTTTCTTGCCCGTGTGCGAAGCACATTCACACAGTCGTATGATTTAATAGCTTTCAATTTAAATAACAACGGCATTTTACACAGCAGATTCTTATATCCAGATCAACAAATACCCTGTTTAGCGCTTGTCGGATTTGCCACCCCTGCATAGACTGGCAAACGCCCTGATTACCTGATAACGAAGTCCAGCATGACCCGTCCGCCACTGTCTTTTTACGGCGCCATCCGCCTCGCCCTGATGGCTAGCTGCCTGTTAACGGCAGCGGCAGCCCACGCGCAGTCACCACGGACATGCAACCAGCTGATTGCCTCCGGCAACCCGGAATATCCGCCTTTCCTGTGGGTGAACCCGGACGACGAGAAGACACTGAATGGTGCCAATGCCGAGCTGATGCAGCTGCTGTCACGCGAGATCGGCATCCCCATCGTGGTGCGCAACGCCGGCCCGTGGGCACGGGTACAGGAAGCGGCCAAGGCCGGCCGCGTGGACCTGATTGCCGGCGCCTTCTACACCCTGCCACGCCGCCTGTACATGAGCTATTTTCCGCAGCCGTTCTACCAGACGCGCAGCGTGGTGTGGTCGCGCGACGGAAAGGCGTTGAACTACAGCAAATGGCAGGACCTGGTAGGTCTTAACGGCATTACCGTGGTGAACAACAGCTTTGGCGAAGACTTCGACCGCTTTGCCGAACAGCGCCTGACCATGCAGACGGTGGGCAGCGTGGAGAACGCGCTGCGCATGCTGAGCATGGGTCGTGCCGATTACCTGATCTATGAAGAAGCGCCGGGCCAGGCGTACGCGGCGCGGCTGGGCATCCGCAATATCCGGGTGGCCACCACCCCGGTCAGCCGCGAGCCGCTGTACCTGACGCTGACCCACCAGTCGCCCTGCTTCTCGCCGCAGCTTTACGAGCGCATCAACAAGGCGATGAAGAAATTGATCGACAGCAATGTAATGGACGAACTGGTCAGCACCCACAGCGAACGCTGGCAGAACCTGCGTAGTAACTAGCACGCCACTTTGCACCACATGACAAAGCCTGTTTGCCAAGCAAACAGGCTTTGTGTTTTGCAACATCACAGCCGGCCCAAGCCTCAGTTCAGCCCTGCAAACGCTGGCGCAAGGCGTCGGCCGCCCGCAACGACAGTGCGTAGACCGATAGTTGCGGGTTGGCACCGATACTGGTGGGGAACACCGAGCCATCGATCACGGTAACGTTATCCAGCTGCCAGTGCCGGCCCAGTTGATCCACTACCCCGCTGCGCTCATCGTGCGACATCATCGCCCCGCCCATCACGTGCGCACTCACCACCCGGGTACGCAGTGTTTGCATCGGCAGGGCTGCAATCATCCGCCGCACTTGCGGCAGAGTGGTAGCGAGAGCGGCATCTTCGTGTACCGGCATCACCGCGCGGGCGCCAGCGGCAAACTGGATCTCGGCCATCTGCAGCAAGGCACGTCGCGCCGCCTCCCACAGGGTGTCGTTCAGCGGGTAGTCCAGCACCGGGCTGCCATCGCTGCGCAGCCGCACGCTGCCCCCTGCGCTGTCGGGGTGAAAGCCGTCGCGCATCAACGCCAGCGTAATCTGCCAATGCGGCAGATTCTGCATCAACCGCTGATGATCGGCGGCCAACCCTGGCAAGGTGGCGGCCATGATCAGCGGATGCACAGGGGGTACTTCCAGCTTGAAACCCAATGGCCCGTCGATAGGCTGGGTGTGCAGGAAGTGGTCGCTGTACACGCTTTGCGGCGCGCCGTTAAAACCCTCTACCTGCTGGCGGAACAGGCCGCCGGACAGCACCACCGGATGCAGAAAGGTACGCTTGCCCAGGTGCTGCCACGGGTCCGGCGCCCGGCTGCGCAACAATAGCGCCGGGGTACCGATGGCG
This sequence comes from Vogesella urethralis, assembly GCF_007644045.2. Classification (GTDB taxonomy): domain Bacteria; phylum Pseudomonadota; class Gammaproteobacteria; order Burkholderiales; family Chromobacteriaceae; genus Vogesella; species Vogesella urethralis. The sequence continues at coordinate 7,580 of NZ_VMDW02000056.1, read as the reverse complement.
CCGGCCGCCAATACTACCTGCCGCGCCTTTACCCGCACCTGGCGGCCGCTGGCGTGCACGCCGTCAGGCTGTAAAGCGTCGCCGACGATGCCCTCGGCGCGGGTACGCGCCGGGTTCAACAGCAACTGCCGCACCCGCACCCGGGTAAGCAAACGCGCGCCGGCGGCCAAGGCGGCAGGGATGGTGGTGACCAGCATACCCTGCTTGGCATTGGTGGCGCAGCCGGTGCCGCAGTAGCCCAGGTTCCAGCAGCCTTTCACATTGCGGCGGATGCGGGCGTGCGGAATGCCCAGCTTGTCGCAACCGGCGGCCAGCAAGGCGTTGTTGGCATTGGGCGCGGCTTCCCACGCCGAGATGTTGAGCCGGGCTTCAGCGCGCTCGAACCACGGCTGCAGCGCGGCATCGTCCATCTGCGTCAGGCGGTGATGGCTGCGCCACCAGGCCAGGGTATCGGCCGGGGTACGGAAACAGCTGGCCCAGTTGACGGTGGTGCTGCCGCCCACACTGCGGCCTTGCAGGATGGTGATCCCCTTGTCGGCGGTCAGCCGGTTGGCAGACTCCTGATACAACTGCGGATAGGCCTCGCTTTCGCGCAGGTTGAAATCACGCGAGCTATGCAGCCCGCCTTCTTCCACCAGCACCACCGACAGGCCGGCCTGCGCCAGCAGCTCGGCCGTCATGCCACCGCCGGCACCGCTACCCACAATCACCACATCGCATTCCAGCGCTAGGTCGGCGCCGGGCTGGCTGGCGTCGACAACCTGCCAGCCTGCGGCCAACCCGTCCTGCCACAAATCGGGCAACTTACTCATGGATATACCCCTTGATGCTGGCCGGCAGCGCATAACCGATACCCACCCAGCTGTGCGCATCGCCGTACCAGGCGGCGTACAACAGACTATGCAGGCCCTGATAGGCACTGCGCAGCAAAAGCAGGCGGCTGAAGCGCCAGCGCTGCAGCATGGCGGCCACCTCGTCGGCGGTGGCCTGCTGCCAGTCTGGCGACAGGCCCAGCAGGCGGCGCGCCACAGGCTGCTGCAACAAGTCGAACAGCTCGCGCAGTTCGCGCTGGCTGGCCAGCGGCAGGCCGGCAATTGCCGTCAGCACATGCTCGGTATGTGCAATGGCGGCGCTGGCAGGCAGTTTGCCGAGCATGCCCTGCGACAAGGCCACAATCAGCTGGCGGTCGGCCGCCAAGGCCGCAAAGCCACTGGCCGGCCGGCTTGCGGCCAACTTGCCGGCCACGCCCAGCGCCAGCGCGCCCAACAGGCCGGTCTTGATGAATTGGCGACGTGGCAGATTCATCGGATACGTCCCAGCATCAGGTTCAGCAACAGTTGCACCACCTTGCCGTGCGGCGGCTGGGTCAGCACGGCGCCGGCCAGCCGCGACTGGTACAGCACCGGCAGCATCTTGCTGAAGGTAACAAAGCCTTCGTAACCGTGGTAATGCCCCATGCCGGACGGGCCGACGCCGCCAAACGGCAACTGGTCCTGCACCACGTGCATCAGGGTATCGTTGACCGTTACGCCGCCCGCGACCGTGCCTTGCAACACCTGGCGAATGCGGGCACGGTTGTCGTCGTACAGGTACAACGCCAGCGGGCGGTCGCGCGCACGGATATAGGCCAGCGCGTCGTCCAGCGTGTCGTAACAGACAATCGGCAGCAGCGGGCCGAAGATCTCCTCGCGCATCAGCGCGCAGTCGTCCGGCGCATCCTGTACGACGGTCAGCGGCAACTTGCGGGCGGCGTGCAGCGCGGCCTCGCTGCTGCCGCCCAGCGCCTCGACCCGGGCGCCACGGGCGGTGGCCTCGTCTCGCCAGGCCACCAGGCGCTGATAATGCTGCGGGCTGATGATGGCGGTGTAGTCGGGGTTGGCCGCCGGGTCCGGGTAGGCCAGCGTAGCCTGACGGCGCAGCTCGGCCAGCAGCGCGTCGCACTCTTGGCGCTGTACCAGCACGTAGTCGGGGGCGACACAGGTCTGGCCGGCATTCAGCATCTTGCCGGCCACCAGGCTGCCTACCACCCGCCGCTTGTCAAAGCCGGGCGCAATCAGCAACGGCGACTTGCCGCCCAGCTCCAGCGTCACCGGGGTAAGGTTGGCCGCCGCCGCCTGCATCACGCTGCGGCCAACCCGCGTCGAGCCGGTAAACAGCAGGTGATCAAACGGCAAGGCGGCAAACGCCTGCGCCACCTCCACCCCGCCGTTGACCACTTGCACTACGTCGTCGCCCAGGTACTGCCGGCACAGCCGCTGCAGCAAGGCACCGCTATGGGGCGATAGCTCCGACATCTTCACCATGGCGCGATTGCCCGCCGCCAGTGCCGAGGTCAGCGGCCCCAGCGCCAGGAAGATCGGGTAATTCCACGGCACGATGATGCCGGCCACGCCCAGCGGTTGCGGTTGCAAACGGGCACGCGCCGGCATGAACCAGAACGACACCCCGCGCCGTTGCGGCCGCATCCAGCCACGAAGTTTGCGCTGCGCGAGCCGAATACCCTCCAGCGACGGAAACAGCTCTGCCAGCCGGGTTTCCACCGCGCTGCGGCAACCAAAGTCGGCCTGTAGCGCGTCGACCCATGCCTGCTGGTGCTGCGTCACCATGCTGGCCAGACCCGCCAGCCAGCGCTGCCGGGTAGCGTAATCGGCCGGCTGCGTTGCCAGTGCTTGCAACTGCCGCAGCTGGCTGTGCAAACTGTCATGAATGGGGTGGCTGGCATCCATGTGCTATGCTCCTTCAACTTGGGCAAACGATCGTTTAGAGCCACAACTCTATTGCGTTTTTTGCCGACTGTCACGCTTCTTTTAAAGACCATGTTGCTCGACTTTTTCTACGCCCTTCGCGACGCCGGCCTACCGGTGTCGTTAAAAGAACACCTCACCCTGCTACAAGCTTTGCAGCAGCGGCTGGCCTTTGCCAGCGTGGACGAGTTTTATCACCTGGCGCGCACGGTGCTGATCAAGGACGAAAAGTACTTCGACCGCTTTGACCAGGTATTTGCTCGCTACGCCCACGGCATCGAGACCAGCCTGGACAACCTGGAAACCGCCATTCCGGAAGACTGGCTGCGCAAGCAGGTAGAGAAATACCTGAGCGAGGAAGAAAAGCAGCAGCTGCAAGCCATGGGCTGGGACAAGCTGATGGAAACGCTGCGTCAGCGGCTGGAAGAGCAAAAGGAACGTCACCAGGGTGGCAACAAGTGGATAGGCACCGGCGGCACCAGCCCGTTTGGCGCCTACGGCTATAACCCGGAAGGCATCCGCATCGGCCAGCACGAATCGCGGCATCGGCGTGCGGTGAAGGTGTGGGACAAACGCGAATTCCGCAACTTCGACGACAGCGTGGAACTGGGCACCCGCAATATCAAGGTAGCACTACGCCGGCTGCGCGAGTTTGCGCGCCAGGGCTCGCCCGACGTATTGGACCTGCCCGCCACCATTGCCGCCACTGCGCGCAATGGCGGCCTGCTGGACGTGCAGATGGTGCCGGAACTGCACAACGCGGTGAAGGTGTTGGTGCTGTTCGACGTGGGCGGCTCGATGGACGATCACATCCGCGTCTGCGAAGAGCTGTTTTCGGCAGTGCGCAGCGAATTCAAGCACCTGCAGTATTACTACTTCCACAACTGCGTGTACGAGCAGGTGTGGCAGGACAATGCGCGGCGCTATACGCAAAAAACCGACACCTGGGACCTGATCCATACCTTCGGCCCGGACTGGAAGCTGATTCTGGTGGGCGACGCCAGCATGAGCCCGTACGAAATCATCCTGAAAGGCGGCAGTGTAGAACACATGAACCCGGAACCAGGCGAAGTGTGGCTGCGCCGCCTGCTGGCCCACTTCGGTCACGCGGTATGGCTGAACCCGATGCCGCAACAGGCGTGGGAATACACGCAGTCCATCGCCATGATCCGCGAGATCATGCAGGACCGCATGTACCCGCTGACGCTGGAAGGCCTGGAGCAAGCCACGCGTCAGCTCAAGCGTAGCGCTTAGGCATCGCCCTGCCCGCTGCTGGCGGCCTGCTGCTTTTCGATGCGGCGGGCAAAGACCGTCATTTCCTTGACCGCCTGGATATCCCCGCGCGCCTGCGCCACTGCTATCCCTTCGCGGTAAACGGCCAGCGCTGCCGCGCCCTCGCCTTGCGCAGCCAGTGCCTTGCCCAGCAGCTTCCACGCGGCGGAGAAATCCTGCTGGCGCGCAATGGCCAACCGTGCCTGCTCGGCGGCGGCCGGCCAGTCCTGCAACTTGGCGTATTCGTTAGCAATGCCAAAGCGCAGCATCGCGTTATCGCGCGGGGTATCGCATAAAGCCAGCAAGTTTTGCAGCATGGCAGACATAAGGTCATCCTCGATCAAGGTTGGCCGCCTAGCATCCGCTGCCACCGCCGGCTTGGCAACCCCGCGCCGGGCAGGGCTTTTTGCCGCCAGCCTTACGCCAGTGCGTGCAGCACCAGTGCCAGCGCCGCCGGCAAGGCCTGTACGAACAGGATCTTGCGGCTGGCCGTAGCCGCACCATAGACCCCGGCCACCAGTACGCAGCCCAGGAAGAACACGCCGACACCGGCTGGCGCAGCCGGCAGCAGGCTCCACAACAGGCCGGCAGCCAGAAAGCCGTTATACAGCCCCTGGTTGGCCGCCAGCACCCGGCTGGCTTCGGCAAACTCAGGCGTCAGGCCAAAGGCGCGGCGGCCGGCCGGCTTGGTCCACAAAAACATTTCCAGCACCAGGATGTACAGGTGAATGACGGCCACCAAACCCGTTACCAGCATTGCGGCAAATTGCATGGCGAGCTCCTTATTTGTGTTCCGGTTGCGGCAATGCCTCAAAGTCGGCACAGCGCGGCAAGTCAGCCAGAATAGCAGCGAGCGCTGGCGGCGGCGGAATAAGCTTGCGCGCACGCAAGTCCATCCAGGCACCTGCCACCTCATAGATGGCCGCCAGCTGGCCGTCCGGCTTGAACAACTGCTGGCGGATCTTCCAGCGGCTGTTATCGGGGCTGGCGGCGGCAATTTGCACGTCTATCGTGATACGCTCGCCCAGGTGCACTTCGCGGCGGTATTCGGTACTCTCGCGAAACAGCACCGGGCCAAAACCGTGGGCACGGAAGGCGTCCATGCCGAAACCGGCGTGCGCCAGCCACTCCATACGGGTGTGCGTACACAGGTCGGCATAGGCATTGTGGCGCATATGCTGGTTGGCATCGATGTCCGACCAGCGGACTTCCACTACTTTGGTAAACGGTTGCACCGGCATCTCCCATAAAAAGAACGATCGTGCTATTTTGCACGATACCTGTACTCAGGCAAAGCACGATGAGCAAGAAAGCCATGACCCGAGAGGTCATTCTGCAACAGGCGCTACGCACCGCCAGCCAGATCGGCATCAGTCGCCTCACTATCGGCACCCTCGCCGAGGCCAGCGGTTTGTCCAAAAGCGGCTTGTTTGCGCACTTTGGCAGCAAGGAAGCCCTACAGCTTGCGGTGGTGGAAGCGGCGCAACAGCAATTCGTTCAGCAAGTGGTACGGCCGGCGCTGGCGCAAGCGCGCGGCATGGCCAGGTTGGCCGCCTTGTTTGAAAGCTGGGTCATGCGCCTGTATGGCAGGGAGCAGCCAGGTGGCTGCCCGCTACTGGCTGCAGCGTACGAGTTTGACGACCAGCCCGGCGCCATCCGCGATGCGCTGGTAAGCGGCCAGCGCTGGCAGCGGGAAACCCTGCAACGCCTGCTGCAAGAAGCCCTGGACGCCGGCGAGTTGCCGGCAAACTGTGACATCCCCTTGCTGGCCTTCATGCTGTTCGGCCTGGTACAAAGCGCCCACCACGACCACCAGCTGCTGGATCGCCCCGACAGCGGCCAACTGGCTTTGCTCGGCTTCCACGCCTTATGCCGCCAACCACCGCTCCGAGGGTGATCAGTTACCGCGTATCAGCTTGGCACGCGCCTCCAGCACGGCCGCTTCCTGATCGCGCTGCGTACTGCGACACAGGGCCGCCAGGTTTTCCAGGCCAATGCCGACATTGGGGTGGTTCGGCCCCAAGTTTTTCTCCCAGATCGCGATGGCGCGGCGGTAGAGCGGCTCCGCCTTGTCAAACTGCTTGCGGTCAACGTAAATCTTGCCAAGATCATTCAGGTTGACCGCAACAAAGGCGTGCTCCGGCCCCACCGTCTTCTCGAAAATGGCCAGCGAACGCAAATATAAAGGCTCAGACATGGCAGACAAACCACGGGCATCGTAAAACGCTCCCAGGCTGTGCAGGTTCACCGCCACGTCCGGATGCCCCACGCCCAGAACCTGCTCGTTCAACGCCAGCGCCTGTTTGTAACGTTGCTCTGCCTGCTCAAAGCGCTGCTGCTTCTCATACAACTCCCCCAGCGTCTGATAGCTCAGTGCCACATAGGGATGCTGCAGACCCAGCGCTTTCTCCCGTATCGCCAGTGCACGCAGATACACCGCCTCGGCGTCCCCAAAACGCTGCTGCGCCACATAGCATAAGCCCAGGCTGTTCAGCGTGGTGGCCACATCCGGGTGGTCCTCCCCCTGCATTTTTTCGTGCGCATTCACAGCCGACAAAAACAGTGGCTCGGCCCGCTGTGGCTGAGCTTGCAACAGGTACAGGCTGGCCAGGCTGATCTGGGCATTGGCAATCTCCGGGTGTTGCGGTATCAGCAGCCCTTGCATCATGGTCAGCGAGCGCGCCAGCAGTGGCTCGGCCTCGGCATAGCGCCCCTGCTTCTGATACAAGCCACCCAGATTGCGCAAACTCAACGCTACCTGGCGATGCGGGCTGCCCAGTTTCTGCTCGCGAATCGCCAGGGCACGCACATAAAGTGGCTCAGCCAGATCGTAACGAGCCTGCTCTTCATAAATCATGGCCTGAGTATGCAAACTACTGGCCAAGTCGGGGTGATCAGGTCCGACATTCAGCATGGCCACCTTCACCGCATCCACTGCTATTTGCATCGCCGCATCGTACTGCCCTTGTTTCAGCAGTACGCCGGCCTGATGATTCAATGCGGCCCAACGTTCGCCAGCACCTTCATCGTCAGCCCAGGCAGGCGACACCAACACAGCCATAAACAGTAGCATCGCAGCACTTGCGTTCCATCCAGCCATCACCCACTCACTTTTCAATATTCGTAGCTATCAAATTACCACGATCATTCTCCTGCAACACCAGATGGCGTCAGAAAGTTCACCTTACGCTTGACCCAAACACTCCGCCACAGCGACCATCCCACTGCCAGCCTTACTCAAACCCGGCCGGTATGAATCTGATCTGCGATGTTCAAAGCAAAAGGCCGCGCAAGCGGGCTTTTTCATGACAGCATTGCTAACCGCCAGTTGCCGGATCGATAGCCGTCGGATCGATAGCCGTAGCCCGGCATAAGCCGCAGGCGCATCCGGGGGCCGGCCGTAGGCCGGCATGGGGTGGGGGCGACGTGGCCAAGGTTGGCCGCAAGGGTGAGATGGCAGCGTCGGTTGGGCACGGTCACGCATCTTTGGCCGCGCCAATGCACAAAGCCCAGCTCGTTTGAGCTGGGCTTTGTCTTAAGGGAGTCTGGCGGTGTCCTACTTTC
>NZ_VMDW02000153.1 GCF_007644045.2 Vogesella urethralis | reverse complement strand
AACCGGCGAAAGCATCACTACTACCGTGAAACCGGACGGTACCTGGACGGCGACGCCGACCCAGCCGCTGCCCGACGGCGCGGCCAACTTCCCGGTGACTGCCACCGACCCGGCTGGCAACAGCACCAGCAGTAGCGTACCGGTTACCATCGACAGCGCCGTCCCCAACGCCGGTGCCGCGCCGACCGTTACCATCACCGAAGACGCCAACAACGACGGCTTCATCAATGCCAGCGAATCGCAAGGGCCGGTTGACCTCAAAGTCGCCTTCGACCCGAGCAAAGTCGCGGTGGGCGATACCGTCAAGGTCACCGCCAATGGCGTCACCCAGGACGTGGTGATCAGCGCCGCCGACAAGGCTAACGGTTATGTCACCGCCACCACCCCGCTGCCGGCACAAGACACCATGCTGAACGTCAGCGCCGTCATTGTGGATGCTGCCGGTAACAGCAGTGCGCCAGGCACCGACAGCGCCAAAGTGGACCGCAGCGACCTCAGCGGCGTCAGCGTCAGCATTACCGAAGACGCCAACAACGACGGTGTGATCAACCAGAGCGAACTGCAAGGCAGCGTTGGCGTCACCGTCACCCTGCCGGCCGGCGCCATCGCTGGCGACCTGCTCACCGTGACCGCCAACGGCAACGCCACCCAAGCCATCACGCTGACCCCGGCGCAGATCGCCGCCGGTCAGGTCATCGTCGAGCTGCAGGCCCCGGCCAGCGGCAGTACCCTCACGGTGAGCGCCCAGGTCACCGATGCAGCCGGCAACCAGTCCAATGTGGCCAGCGACAGCGCCCGCATCGATACCACTGCGCCGGCGCTGACCGCCAAGCTCGACCCGGCCAGCGACAGCGGCACGCCGGGCGACGGCCTCACCAACGACAATACGCCGACGATCAGCGGTACCGGTGAGCCGGGCAACACCATCACCGTTACCAGCCCCACCGGTGAAGTGATCACCACCACCGTCAAACCGGACGGCACCTGGAGCGTCACCCCGACGCAGCCGCTGCCGGACGGTGCGGCCAACTTCCCGGTCACCGCCACCGACCCGGCCGGTAATACCACCAGCAGCAGCGTGCCGGTCACCATCGACACCACGCCACCGGCCGCCAGCATCACGCTGAACAGCATCACCGCCGATAACGTCATCAACGCCACCGAGGCCGGACAGCAGATTCCGGTGACCGGTAGCGTGGGTGGCGACGCCAAAGCGGGCGACACCGTTACCCTCACCGTCAACGGCAAGACCTTCACCGGCACCGTGGCGGCCGACAAGACCTTCAGCATCAACGTACCGGGTAGCGACCTGCTGGCCGACCCCGACACCACGGTAGACGCCAGCGTCACCACCACCGACGCCGCCGGCAACAGCACCACCGTGAGCAACAGCGAAGACTACAGCCTGGGCACGCCGCCGACGCTGACCGCCAAGCTCGACCCCGCCAGCGACAGCGGCAAACAAGGTGACGGCATCACCAGCGACAGCACGCCGACGATCAGCGGCACCACCACGCCCGGCGCCACCGTCAGCGTCAGCAGCCCCACCGGTGAAGTGCTGACCACCACCGCCGGCCCGGACGGCAAGTGGAGCGTCACCCCGACGCAGCCGCTGCCCAATGGCGCGGCCAACTTCCCGGTGACCGCCACCAGCCCGGCCGGCGACGTCACCAGTACCACGGTACCGGTCACCATCGACACCACCGCGCCGACGCTGACCGCCAAGCTCGACCCGGCCAGCGACAGCGGTACCCAAGGCGATGGCCTCACCAACGACAACACGCCGACCCTCAGTGGTACTGGCGAGCCGGGTAACACCATCACCGTTACCACTCCGGTAGGCGAGACCCTCACCACCACCGTCAAACCGGACGGCACCTGGAGCGTCACCCCGACCCAGCCGCTGCCAGACGGTGCGGCCAACTTCCCGGTGACCGCCACCGACCCGGCCGGCAACAGCACCAGCAGCAGCGTACCGGTCACCATCGACACTGCCGTCCCCAACGCCGGCGCCGCGCCGACCGTTACCATCACCGAAGACGCCAATAACGACGGCTTCATTAATGCCAGCGAATCGCAAGGGCCGGTCGACCTCAAAGTCGCCTTCGACCCGAACACCGTTGCTGTCGGCGATACTGTCAAGGTCACCGCCAATGGCGTCACCCAGGACGTGGTGATCAGCGCCGCCGACAAAGCCAACGGCTACGTCACCGCCACCACCCCGCTGCCGGCTAACGGCAGCACGCTGGACGTCAGCGCCGTCATCGTCGACGCCGCCGGCAACAGCAGCCTGCCGGGCAGCGACAGCGCCATCGTCGACACCACGGCACTCAGCGGGCTGGGCATCCAGATCCTGGAAGACGAGAACAACGACGGCTACATCGTCAGCAGCGAACTCAAAGACAACGACATCGACGTCCGCGTCACGCTGCCGGCCGATGCCGCCGTGGGCGACACCCTGACCGTCAGCGGCAGCGGCAACACCAACCAGGTGTTCACCCTCACTGCTGCACAACTGGCGGCCGGTTTCATCGACGTCAGCTTTAACCCCACTGCCGACCGCACCACCTTTGTGGCCAGCGCCCAGCTCACGGACGCTGCTGGCAACCAGGGCGGCCCGGTACAAGACAGTGCCACCATCGTGGTCGGTGCCCCCGGTGCGCCCATCGTCGTCATTGGCGAAGACGCCAACAACGACGGCTACATCAACGCCGCCGAACTGCAAGGCCCGATCAACGCCAGCGTCATCCTGCCGGCCACCGCCAAGGCCGGTGACACGCTGCAGACCAGCGTCAACGGTGTGGCCCAGGCACCGATCGTGCTGACGGCCGCCGACATCAGCAACGGCAGCGTTACGCTGCCGGACATCGCCAATCCGGGCGAAGGCCAGACGCTGACCGTAACGGCCCAGGTCAGCAACCCGGCCGGCATTGCGGGTGCCAGCGGTAGCGACAGCGCCATCATCGACACCACGCCGCCCGCCGCCAGCGTCACGCTGAACGCCAACATCACGCCGGACGACGTGATCAATGCCGCCGAGTCCAAGCAAGACATCGCCATCACCGGCAGCGTCGGTGGCGACGTCAAAGCGGGCGACACCGTCACCCTCACCGTCAACGGCAAGACCTTCACCGGTACCGTTGCCGCCGACAAGACCTTCAGCATTCCGGTGCCGGGTGCCGACCTGGTCGCCGATAGCGACAAGACCATCGACGCCAGCGTCACCACCACCGACGCCGCCGGCAACAGCACCACCGCCACGGCAAGCGAGGGTTATAGCGTTGACACCACCGCACCGACACTGACCGCCCAGCTCGATCCGGCCAGCGACAGCGGCACGCCGGGTGACGGCATCACCAACGACAACACCCCGACCATCAGCGGTACCGGTGAGCCGGGTAACACCATCACCGTCACCAGCCCCACCGGTGAAGTGATGACCACCACCGTCAAACCGGATGGCACCTGGAGCGTCACGCCGACGCAGCCGCTGCCGGACGGTGCGGCCAACTTCCCGGTGACCGCCACCGACCCGGCCGGCAACAGCACCAGCAGCAGCGTGCCGGTCACCATCGACAGCATGCAGCCAGCCGCCAGCGTCACGCTGAACGCCAACATCACGCCGGACGACGTGATCAATGCCGCCGAGTCCAAGCAAGACATCGCCATCACCGGCAGCGTCGGTGGCGACGTCAAAGCGGGCGACACCGTCACCCTCACCGTCAACGGCAAGACCTTCACCGGTACCGTTGCCGCCGACAAGACCTTCAGCATTCCGGTACCGGGTGCCGACCTGGTCGCCGATAGCGACAAGACCATCGACGCCAGCGTCACCACCACCGACGCCGCCGGCAACAGCACCACCGCCACCGCGAGCGAAGGCTATAGTGTTGACACCACCGCACCGACACTGACCGCCCAGCTCGATCCGGCCAGCGACAGCGGCACGCCGGGTGACGGCATCACCAACGACAACACGCCGACCCTCAGCGGTACTGGCGAGCCGGGCAACACCATCACCGTCACCAGCCCGACCGGTGAAGTGATGACGACCACCGTCAAACCCGATGGCACCTGGAGCGTCACACCGACGCAGCCGCTGCCGGACGGTGCGGCCAACTTCCCGGTCACCGCCACCGACCCGGCCGGCAACAGCACCAGCAGCAGCGTGCCGGTTACCATCGACACCGCCGTCCCCAACGCCGGTGCCGCGCCGACCGTTACCATCACCGATGATGTCAACGACGATGGTTACATCAACATGAGCGAAATCAAGGGCGACGCCACGATCAAAGTCGCCTTTGACCCGAGCAAAGTGGCTGTCGGCGATACCGTCAGGGTTACCGCCAATGGTGGCACTCAGGACGTGGTGATCAGTGCTGCCGACAAAGCCAACGGCTACGTGACCACCACTACGCCTACCGCGCCGAGTGGGAGTACCCAGAACTATGCCGTATTGAACGTTAGCGCCGTCATCGTTGACGCCGCCGGCAACAGCACCACCGCCACCGCGAGCGAAGGCTATAGCGTTGACACCACCGCACCGACACTGACCGCCAAGCTCGACCCGGCCAGCGACAGCGGTACCCAAGGCGATGGCATCACCAACGACAATACGCCGACGATCAGCGGTACCGGTGAGCCGGGCAACACCATCACCGTTACCAGCCCCACCGGTGAAGTACTGACCACCACGGTGAAACCGGACGGCACGTGGAGCGTCACCCCGACGCAGCCGCTGCCAGACGGTGCGGCCAACTTCCCGGTGACCGCCACCGACCCGGCCGGCAACAGCACCAGCAGCAGCGTGCCGGTTACCATCGATACCACCGCGCCGGCGCTGACTGCGGTACTCGACCCGGCCAGCGACAGCGGCAAAGCGGGCGATGGCATCACCAGCGACACCACGCCGACCATCAGCGGCACCGGAGAACCGGGCAATAGTATCCAGGTCACCATGCCGGGCACTGGCGAAGTGCTGACCACCACCGTCGGCCCCGACGGCAAGTGGAGCGTCACGCCGACGCAAGCGTTGCCGGAAGGCGGGCCGCAAACCGTTTCGGTACTGGAAACCGACCCGGCGGGCGTGACCAGCACGGCTACCGTGCCGGTCACCATCGACACCACTGCGCCGACGCTGACTGCGGTACTCGACCCCGCCAGCGACAGCGGAAAGGCGGGCGATGGCATCACCAGCGACACCACGCCGACCATCAGCGGCACCGGTGAACCGGGCAATAGCATCCAGGTCACCATGCCGGGCACTGGCGAAGTGCTGACCACCACCGTCGGCCCCGACGGCAAATGGAGCGTCACGCCGACGCAAGCGTTGCCGGAAGGCGGGCCACAAACCGTTTCGGTACTGGAAACCGACCCGGCGGGCGTGACCAGCACGGCTACCGTGCCGGTCACCATCGACACTACTGCGCCGGCGCTGACTGCGGTACTCGACCCAGCCAGCGACAGCGGCAAGGCGGGCGATGGCATCACCAGCGACACCACGCCGACCATCAGCGGCACCGGTGAACCGGGCAATAGCATCCAGGTCACCATGCCGGGCACTGGTGAAGTGCTGACCACCACCGTCGGCCCCGACGGCAAGTGGAGCGTCACGCCGACGCAAGCGTTGCCGGAAGGCGGGCCACAAACCGTTTCAGTACTGGAAACCGACCCGGCGGGCGTGACCAGCACGGCTACCGTGCCGGTCACCATCGACACTACTGCGCCGGCGCTGACTGCGGTACTCGACCCGGCCAGCGACAGCGGCAAGGCGGGCGATGGCATCACCAGCGACACTACGCCGACCATCAGCGGCACCGGTGAACCGGGCAATAGCATCCAGGTCACCATGCCGGGCACTGGCGAAGTGCTGACCACCACCGTCGGCCCCGACGGCAAGTGGAGCGTCACGCCGACGCAAGCGTTGCCGGAAGGTGGGCCGCAAACCGTTTCGGTACTGGAAACCGACCCGGCCGGCGTGACCAGCACGGCTACCGTGCCGGTCACCATCGACACTACTGCGCCGGCGCTGACTGCGGTACTCGACCCAGCTAGCGACAGCGGAAAGGCGGGCGATGGCATCACCAGCGACACCACGCCGACCATCAGCGGCACCGGTGAACCGGGCAATAGCATCCAGGTCACCATGCCGGGCACTGGCGAAGTGCTGACCACCACCGTCGGCCCCGACGGCAAGTGGAGCGTCACGCCGACGCAATCGTTGCCGGAAGGTGGGCCGCAAACCGTTTCGGTACTGGAAACCGACCCGGCGGGCGTGACCAGCACGGCTACCGTGCCGGTCACCATCGACACCACGCCGCCACTTATCACGGTGAGCGCGCCAGATAATAGTAATGACAGTACGCCGACTATCACCGGTACCAGTAATGTACCTGCGGGTACGGTAGTGACCCTGGTGGTAACCGATAGCGCGGGCACCGTGCAGACGCTGAGCGCTACGGTGCAGGCTGGCGGCAGCTATAGCGTTGACGTACCGGTGGCGATGCCGGATGGTAATTTCACGGTGTCGGCTTCTGTTGTAGATCCAGCCGGTAACCCTGCGTCCGCCAGTGACAATGGCAGCCTGGATGCCTTGGCAGGGGCGATTACTGTGCAAGCGACAGTCGATAATGCGAATCGGCAGCTTGATATCTCGGGCAGCACGGTAGACGTGGCACCTGGGCAGCAAGTGGCATTGAAGATACAAGACCAGTCCGGTCATGTGATCAATACCACGGCGATTGTGCAGCCGGATGGCAGCTACAGCCTGCAAGATGTGGATGTGAGTAGCCTGCAGGATGGCACGCTGACGACCACCGCCAGTGCAATCGATCGTAATGGGGCCACGCGTGTGGCGAATGATCTCGATCAGCTGGATGTATTCAATACCGCACCGGTAAATACCGCACCGGTAAATACCGTACCGGGCGCCCAAAGCTTACTGGAGGATGGCAGCCGGGTTATTTCTGGCTTGGCTATCAGTGACCCGGATGCTGGTAGTGGCTATCTGACAGTAACGCTGAATGTCTCGAATGGGGTGCTGAATGTGCTGGCTGGGCCGGCAGTTATCAGCGGTTCAGGTACTGGTTCTGTCGTGCTGAGCGGTACGGTGGCCATGATCAATGCGACTTTGGCTGCGGCTGGCGCTGTGACTTATGTCCCTGCGGCCAACTATAACGGTAGCGATAGCTTGACCATGACCACGCTGGATAACGGTAATACCGGTCTAGGTGGCCCGTTGTCGGATACCGATACGGTGGCTATCACGGTGACTTCGGTGAACGATGCACCGAATGGTGCGGATAAAACCATTCAGCTTTCTGAGGGAGGCATTTACACCTTTAAACTGTCCGATTTCGGTTTTACTGACCCTAACGACACACCCGCCAATGGCTTCCTGAATGTCACCATCAATACGATTCCCGTTAACGGCACGCTGTTCCTGGATTCGGATGGTGATGGTATGTACAGCTCTGGTGAAGAGCTGCCTGCTGGGCAACTGGTCGCTGCTTCGTCCATCAATAGTGGCGAGCTCAAGTATTACTCTGCTTTGGGTAATACCGTGGACGACACATTTGACTTCAGCGTGCGTGACAACGGTGGTACGGCCAATGGGGGCAAGAACACCGACCCTGTACCCAATCGCTTCACGATGGACGTTGTGCCTTTGCCCGTCGTCACCGTGAATGCGCCGGATAACACCAACGACAGCACGCCCACCCTCAGCGGTACCAGCAATCAGCCTGCCGGTAGTATCGTCACCATTACCGTGACCGACAGCACCGGGGCGGTACAGACCCTGTCGGCGACCGTGCAAACCAATGGTACTTACAGCGTTGATGTGCCATCTGCCTTGGCGCAAGGTGCTTACACGGCAGTGGCAAGTAGCGCGAATGTACTGGGTGATAGCACCACCGCCAGTGATAACGGTAGTGTGGATAGCATTCCGCCGGTGCTGACCGCCAAGCTGGATCCGAGCAGTGATAGCGGCACCGTGGGCGATGGTGTGACCAACGACAACACGCCCACCATCAGCGGTACTGGCGAGCCAGGCAGCGCCATCCAGGTGACCATGCCGGGCACCAACGAAGTGCTGACCACCACCGTTGGACCCGACGGTAAATGGAGCGTCACACCGACCCAAGCCTTGCCGGAAGGCGGGCCGCAAACGGTCGCGGTTAAGGAAACCGACAGCGCCGGTAACAGCATGAATGCCACGGTGCCGATTACCGTCGATACCCTGCCTCCGCCGCTGGTTGCCAAGCTAGACCCCGCCAGTGATAGTGGTGTGGTTGGGGACGGCATTACCAACGACAATACGCCCACCATCAGCGGCTCGGGTACGCCTGGCGACACCATTACCGTCACGATGCCAACCGGCGAGGTGCTAACCACTACCGTCAAACCGGACGGGAGCTGGAGTGTCACGCCTACCCAAGCATTGCCGGATGGTGCTATCAGCATCCCGGTGACGGCGACCGACCCTGCCGGCAATACCACCAGCAGCAGCGTGCCGGTCACCATCGACACCACACCGCCGGTGCCCACCATCACGTTGAACCCCAACGTGACTGCGGACGACATCATGAACGCCAGCGAAGCCACGCAGCCGGTTCCGGTGACCGGCAGTGTGGGCGGGGACGCCAAAGCGGGCGATATCGTTACCCTCACCGTCAACGGCAAGACCTTCACCGGCACCGTACAGGCCGACAAGACCTTCAGCATCAACGTGCCGGGTAGCGACCTGGTCGCCGACACCGGCAAGACCATCACGGCCAGCGTGACCACCACCGACGCCGCCGGCAACCCTGGTAGCGCCAGCACCAGCGATAGCTACAACGTTGATACCACCGCGCCAAATAGCAGCACCACCAGCATCACGGTGGATAACGTCACTGCCGATAACGTCATCAATACCGCCGAGGCTACCCAGAGCATCCCGGTCAGCGGCAAGGTAACAGGTGAGTTCAAAGCCGGTGACGTGGTGACCTTGCTGGTCAACGGCAGCAGCTACCAGACCACGGTAGATGCTGCGGGTAACTACAGCGTCAACGTAGCCGGCAGTGACCTGAAAGCCGATACCACCATCGACGCCACCGTGGCCGCGCACGATGCGGCCGGTAACGTAGGTGATGTCAGCACCGTGCATAGCCACAGTGTCGACACCACGCCGCCCGCTGTCACCGCCCAGCTCGATCCGACCAGCGACAGCGGCACGCCGGGCGACGGCATTACCAACGACAACACGCCGACCATTAGCGGCACCGGTGAGCCGGGCAACACCATTACCGTCACCAGCCCGACCGGTGAAGTGATGACGACCACCGTTAAACCAGACGGCACCTGGAGCGTCACCCCGACGCAGCCGCTGCCCAATGGCGCGGCCAACTTCCCGGTGACCGCCACCGACCCGGCCGGCAACAGCACCAGCACCACGGTGCCGGTCACTATCGACACTGCTGTCCCCAACGCCGGCGCCGCGCCTACCGTCACCATCACCGAAGACGCCAATAACGACGGCTACATCAACGCCAGCGAAGCCAGCGGGCCGGTCGACCTCAAAGTCGCCTTCGACCCGAACACCGTTGCCGTCGGCGATACCGTCAAGGTCACCGCCAATGGCGTCACCCAGGACGTGGTGATCACCGCCGCCGACAAAGCCAACGGCTACGTCACCGCCACCACCCCGCTGCCGGCTAACGGCAGCACGCTGGATGTCAGCGCCGTCATCGTCGACGCTGCCGGCAATAGCAGCCTGCCGGGCAGCGACAGCGCCATCGTCGATACCCAAGGGCCTGGTGTTGTTGCCGATACAGGCAGCGGTAACGAAGACACGATCATTACCGGTAATGTGCTGGCTAACGATATTGGTGGTGCTGGCGAAACCGTTACCGTCCAAAGCTTCAGCCTGGATGGCGGCGCGACGACGCATTTGCCTGGCGCTACCGTAGTGATTGCCGGTACCGGCACGTTCAGTCTGGCTGCGGATGGTGCTTATACCTTTACTCCGGTACTGCACTGGAGCGGCACGGTACCGGCTGTCACCTACACCGCGACGGATGGCCATGGTAATAGCGCAAGTACTACGCTGCAGATGACCGTAGTGGCCGTGGCTGATAAACCTGACCTGACCATTATCAGTAAAGAAAAGACGCAGCTGTTTACGGCATCTAGCTGGGAAACGGTACTGAATGTCGATGCTCTCAGTACCACCTACATCGATACCAATTCGCTGGATGGCTGGACGCGAGTGGATGGCCCGCAGCAAACCGGTGGTATCAATAGCTTCGAGGTGTGGTCTACCGGTGACATGATGCAGAACCAGGCCGGCAAGAGTATTGCTGTTCAGGCGGCACCAGGTGCAGGTAATAACTTTATCGAGCTGAATGATTCGACACATCCACAATTGGCTCAAACTATCGGCATTACCCGAACCTTTGCTACCACTGCCGGCGAGCTGTATCAGCTGGATTTTGCGGCAGCCGGTAGACTGGGCTTTACTGCAGACTTTACCCGTTTGGGTATCTACGTGGACGGTGTGCTGTACCAGACCCTTGAGCTCACCAGCCCGCAGGATTATCTGGATTGGCAAAACGTGAAGATCAGTATTGCCGGGGATGGCAATAACCACATGCTTACCCTGCGTACCGATGCCACTGCTTTTAATCCTGGTGGCCGCGGTGTGCTGCTGGATGTACTTGGCATGACCAGCAGCACGGGGGTGATTGCGGGTAATAATGTGGTGGATACCAAAGTGCATCTGGCCGACTACATCAGCGGTGCGCTGGTCGACACCGATGGCTCCGAGTCGCTGTCTTACACTTTTGGCAATCTGCCCGCCGGCAGCACCATTGTGACCAGCAGCGGTACCTACACGCCCAGTAGCGGTGTGGTGACCATTCCGGCCAGCGAGCTGGCCTCTGCCAACCTGCATTTGCCCAGCAGCTATACCGGTACGCTCCCGCTCAGCGTTACCGATACGGCTACCGAGGCTTCCAACGGCAGCACGGCAAGCAATAGCGGTGTACTGAAGCTGGAAGTTCAGCCGTCGGTAGTAGTCACTGCCACGCCTGCGCCCACTATCACTATCTTGTCCGATACCAATAATGACGCCTTCCTCAATACCCAAGAGGTGGGCAGTAGCGGCACGGTAGCGGTACGCGTGGCATTGCCTGCAGCAGCCAAAGTGGGTGATACCATTACCGTGACCGATAACAATCCGGGTAGCACGCCGCAGCAACGCGTGTTGACGGCAGATGATATTGCGGCGGGTTATTGGGATAGCACGGTGGCCCGTCCTGCAGAGGGTAGCCGGCTGGTGGTAACCGCATCGCGTACCGATCTGGATGGCAAGGTTTCCCCGTCTTCCAGCGATTACGCCACGCTCGATACCACGGCCCCCACCGTTACTGCTGTGCTCGCCAGTGCCAGTGATAGCGGAACCAAAGGCGACGGCATTACCAATGACAACACGCCCACCATTAGCGGTACCGGTAACGCGGGCGACAAAATTACGGTCACGACGCCGACTGGCGAAGTACTTACTGCCACCGTGCAAGCTAACGGCACCTGGAGCGTTACCCCGACGCAGGCGCTGCCCGACGGTGCGGCCAACTTCCCGGTGACCGCGACCGACCCGGCCGGCAATACGGCGAGCACCTCGGTGCTGGTAACGATCGATACCACGCCGCCAGTGCCCAGCATTACCCTCAACCCGAACGTGACGGCAGACGACATTATCAACTCTGCGGAAGCCGCACTCACCATTCCGGTTTCCGGCACGGTGGGGGGGGATGCCAAGCAGGGTGATACCGTCACGCTCACGGTGAATGGCAAGACCTTCAGCGGCACGGTTGCCGCCGACAACACCTTCAGCATTAATGTGCCGGGTAGTGATCTGGCCGCGGATAGCGACAAGACCATCGATGCCCAGGTGTCCACGACGGATGCTGCCGGTAATGTCGGCACCGCTACAGCCAAAGACAGCTACACGGTGCAGACCAGTACGGCACCGGTGGCTAACCCGGACAGCGCCAGCGTGGTAGAGGCAGGGGGGACGGTAGGTGGTGCCAACTACTTTGCTGGCACGCCCACTGCCACCGGTAATGTTCTGGCTAACGATACCGACCTTGACGCCGGTGATACCAAAACGCTTACCGTGGTAAACGGCCAAGCCATCAGTGGCAGTACCGTTATCAACGGTGTGTATGGCACGCTGACAGTGGCTACCGATGGCAGTTACAGTTACGCGCTGGACAACACCAAAACAGCGACCAATTTGTTGGCCAAGGGTGCGGTGGTAAACGACGTGTTTACCTACACCGTGCAGGATAGCAAGGGCCTGACGGGTAGCAGCCAGCTGACAGTGCAAGTAAGCGGAACGAATGATGCGCCGACCTTCACCACGCTACAGCCGATGGAGAAGTTGTTTCCGACAGTGGGCAGTAGCTATGGGAATTTGATTGATGTTACAGCAATTAATGGTGCCCCAAAGTTGGGAGGGGCGCCTACAGGGTGGACTGCAACTACGGGCACCCCGGATGTAACTGCATATATATCAGGAGGAGTAACAAGCTATGCAGATGTGGCTGCTAATGTGCTTAAATTTTATGGGGTAAATGGTAATAGTATGGATGGGGGTACTGCTGTAAATATGGTTGCACGTTCCAGTGATAATTGGATTGAGGCAATTACCACGTCGTTGACGGGTTTGACGATCGGGCGTACTTATACGGTAGGCGTACAATGGCAGAAATCTATTATTGAGACCATCTCGAATGGCTCTTTGCAAATTGGTGGCGCTTTAAAGATATCCACTTCTACTGGTGCGTCGAAAATATATACGAAGACAACTTCAGCACAGGATGATGCATGGGATTTGGCAACACTTACTTTTGTCGCGAACAACACGACGGTAGGACTTACTTTGCAGTCTGTTGTGGAGAGTGGTTGGTCTGCTACTAGCTTAATGTCGGTAATCGCTGATTCGCTGAATGCGGCCAACCTGCAAACCTTGGTGGCTACTGCCAACCCGACGGGTGCCAAGCTGTCCGAGTTGATGTCCGACGCAGTGGCGATTGATAGCGGCGACAGTATCAAAGGCTATGCCATTACCAGTGCCGCACAAACCAGTGCCGGCTACTGGGAGTACAACAATGGCAGCAGCTGGGTCAACCTGGGCGCCTTGGGGGCCTCGGCGCAAAATGCTGTGTTCCTCACTGCAGACACTGCCTTGCGCTGGAATGGTGCCAGCACCTCTACGGCACTGAGCATGGTGGCGGTAGATACTACCGACACCCAGTTTACCGGTGTGGGTAGCGTGGGCGATGTCTCCGTCAATGGGGGGAGCACGGCATACAGCGCACCGGTAACGTTGGCCGCAACCCGTTACGGCACTTCGCAGATCGATAATCTGGTGGGCGATGCCAGCAATAACCAGCTGCTGGGGCTTGCCGATAACGACACGCTGAATGGCGGTCTTGGGGATGACTACCTTGATGGCGGCAAAGGTGCCGATACGTTGATTGGTGGTACCGGCAAAGACACCTTCGTCTGGCACTTTGGCGATGGTGGCAGCCCGGGCACACCGGTTCGCGACACCATCAACGACTTCAACCGCAGCGAAGGCGATGTACTGGATCTGCGCGACCTGCTGAAGAACGAGTCCGCGTCCAATCTGACGCAGTACCTGCACTTTACTGCCAGTGGTAGCGATACGCTGGTACAGGTCAGCAGCCTGGGCTCGTTCAACGGTAGCAACTACGCCACGGTTGTGGATCAGGAAATTCTGCTGAAAGGGGTTGCGCTAAGCAGCTTGGGTAGTACGGATACCGCCATCATCAATGAGTTGCTCAAGAACAACCTCAAGGTGGATGGTATGTAAGTCATACCTTGTACCTTCTGTTCTCAAAGAGCCGGCTTGCCGGCTCTTTTTTTATGTCAGCGCACTGGTTTTGTTGCGTTGCGTCAATCGCTCAATTCGATAGCTGCTCTTTGCGTGGGTGAAATAGCCTTATCTATCAATATGATAGTGATGTTGCTTGCCAGGGGTGCTTGGCGCTGGCTGTTTGTGGAGTGCCCATCAGTACAATAGATCGAGACGTTTATGCGTTTCTATAATTTCAGAATCGCATAATGTGTCTGGAGTTCGTCTGATGGCTACCTCGCTCAATGTTGCCCAAGGCAAAGTGGTTTCCCTTACCGGCAAAGTCATTGCTATTGCTGCCGATGGTTCGCAGCGCATCCTCAAGCTGGGTGACATCGTGGTATCGGGCGAGCGCATCATCGTGCCTGCCGATGGCATCTTGGAGCTGGAGGCTGGCAACGGCCAAGTGCTGAAGATTGCCGAGGCACGAGACCTGACCATTACCGATGATGTTTTCGGTACGGCAGCAATCGATGCTACCGATGCGGCGATTGCACCGCTTAATCAGGACGCACAGCAAATCCTGGCAGCGCTGGAAAGTGGCCAGGACCCATTGCAGGATCTGGAAGCCACGGCGGCCGGCCTGGGTGCGGGTGGGGGTGAAGACGGTGGCAGCTCGTTTGTGGTGATTTCCCGCGTGGCCGAGAGCGTTTCTCCGCTGACGCTGAACAATGCGATCGACACCACCACCACCGAAACGGTGCCGACCGATGACACGACGATCACCGCAGTCGACGATACGACTACCGTAACCATCAACAACTTTGGCCCCAGTCGTGACAACACGCCGCTGCTGACCGGTACTGGCGAAGCCGGGGCGACGGTTGTGATCAGCACCGCCAGCGGCCAGGTGGTAGCCACCGCGGTGGTGGGTAGCGACGGTACCTGGTCGGTCGAGTCGTCCGTGGCGTTGCCGGACGGCAGCAATAACCTCACCGCCGTTGCTACCGATACCAATGGCAACACTGCTACTTCCACCGCTATTGCGACGATCGATACCACCACTACCGTCACCATCGATAATGTTGGCCCCACCAAAGACACCACGCCGCAACTGTCGGGCACTGGTGAGCCGGGTGCTTCTATCGTTGTCACCGACAAAGACGGTAATGTTGTCGGTACCGCCACCGTCGGCAGCAATGGTAGCTGGAGTGTCGAAGCGACCCGCCCGCTCCCGGAGGGTGGCAATAATCTGACCGTGACCGCTACCGATACCTTGGGCAATACCGCCAGCAATACCGGTACGGCCCGGATCGATACCACGGCACCGCTGGCACCCACCGTTACCATTACCGAAGATGCCAATAATGATGGCGTCATTGCTAGCGGCGAGTTGAGCGGCCAGGTCGATGTTGCGATCACGCTGCCATCCGGCACTGCGGCTGGTGACGTGCTCACCATCAACACCGGCACAACAACCCAGACCATTACCCTCACGGCTACCGATATCAGCAATGGCAGTGTGGCCATTACGGTAACGCCGCCGGCCGAAGGTAGCCAGCTGACCGTTACCGCTACCCTTACCGACCCGGCTGGCAATGTGTCGCCCGAAGGTAAAGACAGTGCCCAGATCAATACTGCACAGATTGATTTTGTCGGTACTGGCACCAACCCTGGTACGGCGTCGGCAGAGGAGGGCAGCAACTTGGTGTTCGAGGTACGCCTCAGTACCAGCAGTACCATTGCCACCAGCTTCGACTTCGTGCTGAAAGACGGCACCGCCACGTCCGATGACTATGGTTCGGCCACCTTCAGCAACGGCGTCACCTACGATGCCGCCACCGGCAAGATCACCGTCCCGGCCGGCGTCACCAGCTTCACCGTGAGCGTGCCGACCACCAACGACAGCACCGACGAAGCCGACGAAACCGTCAAGCTGACCATCGGCGGCAAAGACGCCACCGGTACCATCGTCGACAACGACGGCACGCCGACCATCGAGCACATCGGCAAACCGGACCCGTCTGCGGCCAACCCGAACGACGTGTCCGCCACCGAAGGCGACGCGCTGAGCTTCACCGTGAAGCTGAGCAACGCATCGTCCAGCGCCACCAGCTTCGACTTCGTGCTGAAAGACGGCACCGCCACGTCCGATGACTATGGTTCGGCCACCTTCAGCAACGGCGTCACCTACGATGCCGCCACCGGCAAAATCACCGTACCGGCCGGCGTGACCAGCTTCACCGTGAGCGTACCGACCACCAACGACACCACCGACGAAGCCGACGAAACCGTCAAGCTGACCATTGGCGGCAAAGACGCCACCGGTACCATCGTCGACAACGACGGCACGCCGACCATCGAGCACATCGGCAAGCCGGACCCGTCTGCGGCCAACCCGAACGACGTGTCCGCCACCGAAGGCAGCGACCTCAGCTTCACCGTGAAGCTGAGCAACGCCAGCAGCACCAGCACGTCCTTCGACTTCGTGCTGAAAGACGGCACCGCCACGTCCGATGACTATGGTTCGGCCACCTTCAGCAACGGCGTCACCTACGATGCCGCCACCGGCAAAATCACCGTACCGGCCGGCGTGACCAGCTTCACCGTGAGCGTGCCGACCACCAACGACAGCACCGACGAAGCCGACGAAACCGTCAAGCTGACCATCGGCGGCAAAGACGCCACCGGTACCATCTACGACAACGACCTACCGGTAATCGGTATTGAACTTGATCGTGACATCACACCTGATGATGTGATCAATGCAGCAGAGGCAGGTCAACAGGTCGCCATTACCGGCCTGGTTGGCGGGGAGGTGCCTGCCGGCGAGACGGTCACTCTGACCGTCAATGGCAAACAGTTCACCGGTCTGGTACAGGCCGACAAGACCTTCAACATCAACGTACCGGGTAGCGATCTGGTTGCTGATGGCGACAAGACCATCGAAGCAAGCGTGACTGTAACGGACCCTTCCGGTAATAAAGTCACCGCCACCGACACCGAGGGCTACAGCGTCGACACCGGCGCACCGAGCGTGGTGGTGAACATCGTGGACGCCGCGCTGAACGTGGCCGACAAGGTATCGAACGTCACCTTCACCTTCAGCGAAGCCCCGGTAGGCTTTACCGCGGCCGACCTGACCGTCAGCGGCGGCACCCTGAGCAACCTGGTGCAAAGCAGCAGCGATCCTAAAGTGTGGACCGCCACCTTTACCGCGACCGATGGCTTCACCGGCACCGCCAGCGTGACCGTGAATGCGGGCAGCTACACCGACGCCGCCGGTAACCCGGGCAGCGCCGGCAGCGACACCGTCGCCGTCGACACCGCCGCACCGGTAGCCAGCATCACCCTG
>NZ_VMDW02000107.1 GCF_007644045.2 Vogesella urethralis | reverse complement strand
CCGTGTGAAAGTAGGACACCGCCAGACTCCCTTAAGACAAAGCCCAGCTCAAACGAGCTGGGCTTTGTGCATTGGAGCGGCGAAAGCCGCGATGTCGTACCCACCGACGCGTGCGATGTTCTCCTGATATCCCCCTTGCGGCCAACGTTGGCCACCTCGCAACCTACCCCATGCCGGCCCCCGGATGCGCCTGCGGCTTATGCCGGGCTACCTTGGGTGGTATCGCAGACTGGAGGCCAACCTTGGCCGCATCGACGCGGCGCTAACGCTGATTACTGCTTGACGTGGCTGGTGGGGCAGTGCATTATCGATAGCACTATGGCACAGACATTCCTGCAAGCTTCCCGCGCTTATTATTATGGTTACCGCACTCATCTGGCGGCACCAGGGAAACTTGCAGACTAAAATCTGCCCAACACGAATTCTACCAATGCCGCCGTAACTGGCGGCATTGCTTTTATAGGGCATGGTTTTCGGTTACGGCACCCCAAGGAGCCATATAATGGAAAACACCCTGCCCTGGATCGAACACTTGCCCTGCGGTTTCCCTGGTCATGCCTTGCAGATCGTGGCTGATGTCGAGTTTGGTTCGCATCGCCCGGTTGCCGAGCTCATGGCGCTGATTCCCGCCGGTGGCCAGCAGCCACTGGTGCTTGAGTCTTTGTTTCCCGAAGTCCGTACCCTGGCCTACTTGTTGGCGGCAGGGGCTAGCCCGTGTCGTGCGGACTGGCTGACCGCACGCGTGGTAGTGTTCCGCTTGAATCATCTGGCGTTGAGTTTGTCCGAACTGGAACTGATGGACCAGATCAACCAGAAGCTGGCTTGGTTGTCCGTTTTTCTTGGCCTGGAGCTATCGCAGCTGCGTTCTTTTGCCCTGCGTGGCCGCTGTGCTGGTAGCCTGTGCCATGGCGCTGGCGAGGCGCGCGTGCTCCCGCTGAGCGAGCCGGTGGCATGTTCGCTGGCTTTGCGTGGTGCGCTGCAGCCGTGGTTACAGGAACTGGCGCAGGCCTGGCAGCAGGCGTTGCGCCGCAATCAATGAAGGAGAGCTTATGCAAGACGGTTCGATCGAGCGTTTGCCGCGGCGTGATGACGCTATCCGCAACCTGACGATGGCGGTGTATATCCTGCAGATCGTCAACCTGTTCGGTATTCCCGGCGCTATTGTCGGCGTCATCATCAATTACGTGAAGCGTGACGAAGCGCGTGGCACGCTGTGGGAAAGCCACTTCAGCTGGCAGATTTGTACGTTCTGGTGGGCCTTGCTGGGTGCTGCTGTCTCTTACCCACTGGTTTTGTTGTTCGGCCTGGGCTTGTTAACTGGTGCCCTGGTGTGGTGCTGGTACGTGTACCGCATTGTGCGCGGTTTCCTGGCCTTTAATGATGGCCGCCCGTTGCCGCAGTAGCGCGAATCCCGTGCGTGGCGGGGCAAAATTTGGCACAATGCGCGCCTTCCCTTTGATTTAAAAGAAGATGGATGCCCAATCCCTTCAGCTGCTGGTGACGCGCGCCATGCCCTTTGGCAAGTATAAAGGGCGCCTGATCGCCGACCTGCCGGGCCATTACCTGAACTGGTTTGCCCGCGAAGGCTTTCCGCCCGGTGAAATCGGCCGCCTGTTGGCGCTGATGCACGAGCTGGACCACAACGGTCTGTCTTCTTTGCTAGACCCCCTACGAAAGCGATAATCCATGGCTATTCAATGGTTCCCCGGTCACATGAACAAAGCCAAGAAGGAGCTGGAAGAGCGCCTTGGCAGTATCGACGTGGTGATCGAAATGCTGGACGCGCGCCTGCCTGGCTCCAGCGCCAACCCGATGATTGCCCGCCTGGCGCGTGGCAAGCCGGCGCTGAAGGTGCTGAACAAGCAGGATCTGGCCGATCCGCGGGTAACCGAGCAATGGCTGAACTGGTACCGTGGCCAGCCTGGCACCCGTGCCATCGGGCTGGACGCCTCCGACAGCGCACCGGCGCAAAAACTGGTTGCGGCTTGCCGCGAGCTGGCGCCGGGCCGTAACAGCGTGGACAAGCCGCTGCGCGTGGTGATTTGCGGCATTCCCAACGTGGGCAAATCCACGCTGATCAACAGCATTACCGGTCGTCGCATCGCCAAAACCGGTAACGAGCCAGGCATTACCAAGGGCCAGCAGCGCATCATGCTGGCCGACGATATCGAGCTGTTCGATACCCCCGGCATGCTGTGGCCCAAGATCATTGTGCCGCAAGGCGGTTACAACCTGGCGGCCAGTGGCGCCGTTGGCCGCAATGCGCTGGACGAAGAAGAAGTCTCGCTGGAGCTGCTGCTGATCCTGATGAAGCACTACGCCGCCCAGCTGGACGAACGCTACAAGATCGGCGATATCGACGGTCTGCAAGACTGGCAGGTACTGGAACTGATCGGCAAGAAGCGTGGTGCTGTGTTGCCGGGTGGCCGTATCAATATCCAGAAGGCCGCCGAGATCGTACTCACCGACTTCCGTGCCGGCACTACCGGCCGTATCTCGCTGGAGCGCCCGGAAGAGTGGCAGGCCTGGGAAAAGGCCGCCAAGGAAAACGAAGTACTGCGTGCGGCGCAGAAGGAAAATGCCCGCCTGGAGCGGGAAGAAAAGAAAAAAGGCATTCGCCGCGATTGAGCGCGGTGATCACGAAAAAGGCAGCCCTGGCTGCCTTTTTTCATGTAACCAAGCGCAGCTGCGGCCAACGTTGCCGCCACTGCTTTTGCTGCAATCGCTGTTGCCACACGGTATCGCCGCCAGCAAACAGTGGGTTGCGCACGACTTCACCGGCAAACAGCGGTGCCCAACCTAGCGGTGCCAGCCACTGCAGCTGGTTGTCGGCATCCAGCCGTACCGCATAGCAGGTGGCGGTTTCCGGCCAGTGACGAATGGCACTGGCACAATCGGGGTAGGGGGCATGCTGTTGACGCGCCGCCATGCGGGCCTGGTTGCGTACCTGCCAGCCTGCGGCTAGCTGCGCGCTGAGCAGGGCTTCGTAATGGTGATCGTGTGCCGGCGCTTGCTGCTCCGCGTCCTGATAGATCACATCGATGTCCGGCAACGGGGTTGGCCGCAGATAGCCGTGTTGTTGGTCCCAGACCAGGTTGCGGATGAAGCCGGCAGCCAGCCAGGCCTGCACGGGTAACGCATCGCGTACGGTTTGCAGGCATTGCCAGCGGAAGGCGTCTGCACGCAGCCAGATGGCCAGTTGCGCCGTCGCCTCGGCGTCGTTCATGCCAGCAGTGGCAGGCACGCCAGCAAACCACCATCGGCGCGGCGGCGATCTACGTGAAAAAACGGCATGCCCAGGGCCTGGGCGGCGCCGATATCGCGTACCGGGTCGTCGCCGATCACCAGGCACTGCTGCAGCGGTACGCCGGCCAGGCGGGCGGCAGCGTCGAAGATGGCGGCGTCGGGTTTAGCGTGGCCGCAGTTTTGCGGTGTCAGCAGGTGCGGGAAGTGCGCGTCCAGCCCGGTAACGGCTAGCTTGCGTTGCTGGATGTCCAGATGCCCGTTGCTGACCAGCACGCGTGGCAGGTGGGCGGTGGCGGCCAAGAAGGGCGCCACGTCGTCAAAGGCCTTCCAGTTGCCGCGATAGCCGGCAATGTAGGGCTCGAAGGCGCGGTTAGCTTCGTCGTCGCTCAGCTCGCGCTGGAACAGGCCGCGCAGACGGGCGTGGCGTTGCTCGATGATGCTGCATTCGCCGCGTTCGAAGCGGGCCCAGTGTTGCTGGGTAAGGCTGTGCCAGCGCTGGCAGGCCTCGTCCAGCGTGTAGGGTAGCGCATGCGCGGCCAGCAGGGCGGCCACGCCGTGACGGGTGGCGTGGACGTCGTCGAGCAGGGTGTCGTCGATGTCGATCAGCAGGGCGGCGATGGGCATCAGGCAATCGGCTCACCGGGTTGCTCGAACCAGCCCATCAGGATGGCTTGCGCTGCTACTTGGTCCAGCATCTCTTTCTGGCGGCGGCCGTACACGCCGGCGTCTTCCAGCAGGCCTTCGGCGATCACCGAGGTCAGCCGCTCGTCTACCAGCCACACCGGCAGGCCGTAGCGGCCTTTCAGGCGCTGCGCAAACTTGCGGCACAGCGCGCTGACGGCGTGTTCCTGGCCGTCCATGTGCATGGGCAGGCCCACCACGAAGCCGCTGACCTGCCATTCGTCGATCAGTTTGGCGATGGCGGCAAAGCGTACGTCGTTGACTTCGCTGTGGATGGTTTGCAGCGGGGTGGCAATACCCAGCGCCGGTTCGCCCAGTGCCACGCCGATGCGCTTCTCGCCGAAATCGAAGCCCAGCACCGTGCCCTTATGCATGGCCGGATACGCTGGACAGCAGCGTGGGGTCGAAGCCCAGCAGCTTGATGGCACAGTGGTAGCGGTCTTCCACCGGGGTGTCGAAGATGATCCAGTCTTCGGCGGCGACGGTCAGCCAGCTGTTGGCGGCGATTTCCTCTTCCAGCTGGCCTTTTTCCCAGCCGGCGTAACCGAGGCAGATCTGCAGCTTGTCCGGGCCACGGCCATCGGCCACGGCGGCCAGGATGTCCTTGGAGGTACTCAGCGCCAGGTCGTCGGTAACGGTGAGTGTGGACTGCCAGTTGCCGATCGGCTTGTGCAGCACGAAGCCGCGGTCTGGCTGTACCGGCCCGCCAAAAAATACCGGCGTGGTGTTGGCGTTGTCGTCGGCCAGCGGCAGGTCGATCTGCTCCAGCAGCTGCGCCAGCAGGATGCCGGAAGGCTTGTTGATGATCACCCCCATGGCGCCGTGTTCGCCGTGCTCGCAGATGTAGACGATGCTTTTGGCAAACAGCGGGTCGGCCATGTCGGGCATGGCAATCAGGAAGTGATGGGCAAGAGAG
Source organism: Vogesella urethralis (assembly GCF_007644045.2). Classification (GTDB taxonomy): domain Bacteria; phylum Pseudomonadota; class Gammaproteobacteria; order Burkholderiales; family Chromobacteriaceae; genus Vogesella; species Vogesella urethralis. The sequence goes on along the minus strand of NZ_VMDW02000107.1, from coordinate 12,638 downwards.
AGCGTTTCCATAGCGGCATTATGGCAACCAATGTCATGCCCGGCAAAGGTTGGCCGCAGTTTGTACGAATGCCTTGGCGCAGTGTTGCCGGCGGCGGGTAAAATGTGCGGTTGATTCCATCGTTTGCGGATACGTCCTTGCGCCTTACCCATATCAAGCTTGCCGGCTTCAAATCCTTTGTCGACCCCACCAGCATTGCCGTGCCCGGCCAGCTGGTGGCCGTGATCGGCCCCAATGGCTGCGGCAAATCCAACGTGATCGACGCCGTGCGCTGGGTGCTGGGCGAGTCCAGCGCCAAGCAGCTGCGCGGCGAGTCGATGCAGGACGTCATCTTCAACGGCTCCAGCACCCGCAAGCCGGTGTCGCGCGCCTCGGTCGAGCTGGTTTTCGATAATGCCGACGCGCAGCTCACCGGCCCCTGGGGCCAGTACAGCGAGGTGGCCATCAAGCGCGTACTGACGCGGCAGGGCGAATCCAGCTACTACATCAACAACCAGCAGGTGCGCCGCCGCGACATTACCGATCTGTTCCTCGGCACCGGTGTCGGTGCCCGCGGCTATGCGGTGATCGAGCAGGGCATGATCTCGCGCATCATCGAAGCGCGCCCGGAAGAACTGCGTGCCTATCTGGAAGAAGCCGCCGGCGTGTCCAAGTACAAGGAACGCCGCCGCGAAACCGAAAACCGCCTGGCCGACACCCGCGACAACCTCACCCGTATCGAAGACCTGAAGCTGGAGCTGGGCCGCCAGGTAGAACGCCTGACCGAGCAAGCCGAGGTGGCGGCCAACTACCAGGACATGCGCGGCGCGCTGACCTTCAAGCAGAACCTGCTGGCGCTGGCGCGACGCGAAGAGGCCGCCCGGCAGGAAGCCACCGCCCGCAGTGAGCTGGCGCGCATCGAAACCGAAGAAACCGCGCTGGAAGCCGCGCACACCCACCTCGATACCGAGCTGGAAACCGTGCGCGAGGCGCACTACGCCGCCAGCGACGCCGTGCACGAGGCGCAGCAGGCACTGTTCGACGCCAACGCCACACTGGCGCGGCTGGAAGAGCAGCAACGCCACCGCCTGCAAAGCCGCGAGCGGCTGGAGCGCGAGTTGGCCGCCGCCAGCCAGGAGCGGCAGCAGCTGGCCGAGAACAAGGCCCAGGTCGAATACGAGCTGGACGACTGGCTGCCGCGCCGTGAAGAGGCGCAGATGCGGCTGGAAGAAGCCCAGATGGGGCTGGAAGACGGCGCCGACAGCCTGCCATCAGCCGAAGCCGCCTTCCGCGTGGCCGACCAGCACCTGGCGCAAATTACCGCCCAGCTGGCCAACCTCACCCGCGAACGCGACCTTGCCCGCCAGCAAGGCGAGCACCTGCGCCGCAGCCTCGAACAACTGGCGGTGCGCGAAGGCGCGCTGCAACGCGAACTGCACGACCTCAACCTGCCGGACCAGGCCACGCTGGACGCCGCCCGCGCCGACGTCGACAAGGCGCGTAGCGCGCTGGACGCGGTACGCGCCAGGTTGGCCGCCGACGAAGCCAAACAGGCCGATTTGTCGGCCGAGCGCGAGCAGCTGGATAAAACCCTCAACGCGCTGCACGCCGACGCCGCCCGCGCCGAGGCCGAGATGGCCGCGCTGGACGCGGTACTGGCGCGCGAAGCGGCCGGCGAACAACTGGCCGGTTGGCTGGCCAGCCAGCAACTGGCCGACGCGCCGGCGCTGTGGCAAAGCCTGCAAGTAGACGAACAATGGCGACAGGCAGTGGAAGTGGTGCTGGGCGAACGTCTGGCCGCCCGCGCCGGCAGCCTGCGTGGCGCCGAGCCGCCGGCACCGCTGGCGCTGGTGGACGCTGCCGGTGTCGCGGCCCCTGCCGCTGGCCCGCGCCCGGCCTTGCTGCAGCAGCTGACCGTCGATGCCGCCTTTGCCGGCGCGCTGGCCGACTGGCTGGCTGGTGTCTACTGCGCAGCCAACCTCGACGACGCCATCGCCCGCCGTGGCGAGCTGGCTGCCGGCGAGTGTTGGGTCACGCCGCACGGCCATCGTGTCAGCCGCCACGCCGTGCACTTCCACGCCGCGCAAGGCGGCGACGGCATGATGGCACGCAAGGCTGCCCGCGATGCCGCCGCCGACAGGTTGGCCGCATTGCAACCGCAGCAGCACGACACCCAACGCCGCCGCGACAGCGTGGTGTCGCTGCTGGGCATGCTGGCCGAGGCTATCCGCGCCCAGAAGGGCGCCGTCTCGCGATTGGAGGCCGAGCTGAACGCTGCCACGCTGGAACACGTCAAGCTGGACCAGGCCGCGCGCCAGGGCGCGGCGCGTTTGTCTGCCATCCACGCCGAACAGCAGCGCCTGCAAGACGAGCGCAACACCGCGCAGGACACCATCGCCGATAGCGAACTGCTGGCCGAAGAAAGCGCCATGCAGCTGGAAGAGCTGGGCGAGCAGCTGGAAGACGCGCGCCTGGCGCGCCTTAACGCCGAAACCGGCCTCGAACTGGCGCGCAACAAGACCCGCGACGCCGAGCGCCAACTGCACGAAATCAAGCTGGCGCAACATACCGCCGAGCAAAAAGTGGCCGAGCTGGCCCGCCGCGCCCGCGAGTTGGCCGAGCGCGAGCTGCAGCTGCAAGAGCGGCAAGAAACGCTGGCGATGGAAGCCGAAACCGTCGAAGAGGCGGCGCCGGACGACGTGCTGCAAGAAGCATTGGCGCTGCGCGAACAGCGCGAGCAGCAACTGTCGGCCAGCCGCGACCAGCTGAATGCGCTCACCGAAACGCTGCGCCAGTACACGCAAAAGCAGCAGGAAATCAGCGCCGCGCTGCCGGCGCTGCGCGAAGCACGCTCCGACTGGCTGCTGAAGCACCAGGAAGCGCGCCTCAACCTGGAGCGCTTCGACGAGGAACTCAAGACCGCCGGCGCGGACGAAGCCGAGCTGTTGCCGCACCTGACCGATGCGGTGAAACCGAACGCGCTGGCCGCCGAAATCGCCCGTCTGGCGCGTGCCATCGATGGCCTTGGCGCGGTCAACCTGGCGGCGCTGCAAGAGCTGGAAGAGGCACGCAAGCGTGGCGACTACCTGGCCAGCCAGACCGACGACCTGATGCAGGCGATGGCCACGCTGGAGGAAGCCATCGCCCGCATCGACGGCGAAACCCGCGACATGCTGCAAACCACCTACGACGCGGTAAACGCCAAGATGAGCGAGTTTTTCCCCACGCTGTTTGGCGGGGGGCGCGCCGAACTGGTGCTGACCGGCGAAGATTTGCTGTCGGCCGGCATCCAGATCATTGCGCAACCGCCGGGCAAGAAGAACAGCACCATCCACTTGCTGTCCGGTGGCGAAAAAGCGCTGACTGCAATGAGCCTGGTATTCTCGCTGTTCAGCCTGAACCCGGCGCCGTTCTGCCTGCTGGACGAAGTGGACGCGCCGCTGGACGACGCCAATACCAGCCGCTTCTGCGACCTGGTGAAGCAGATGGCGGCGCATACGCAGTTCCTGTACATCAGCCACAACCGGCTGACCATGGAAATGGCCGAACAGCTGGTGGGGGTGACCATGCAGGAGCAAGGTTGCAGCCGTATCGTGGCGGTGGACATCGTGGAAGCGCTGAAAATGCGCGAAACGGCGTAGTTGCATGCGCCGGGCGCTGCTGGCTTCGCTGACCCTGCACTGCGCCTTGCTGGTGCTACTGCTGATGCAGCAGGGCAGCGTGGCGCCGCAGCCGACCGCGTTGACCGTGCTGTTGCTGGCACCGGCGGATGCGCTTGCACGTAGCGCACCTGCTGTCGCGCCGGCCCACCGGGCGAGCAAAGCGCCGCCACGTGCACCGGCGCCTGCTGCGCTACCGGGTAAGACTGTGGCGGCCCCTGCGCAAGCACAGACGCCCGTTGCGGCCGCTAACGTACCGCAAGCCGTAGCTAGCCCTGCGGCCAACCCGCTGCCTGGGCACGCCAGCGTCATGCCGGCACCGGCGGCAGCCGCGACAGCGACGGCTGCTGGGGGTAGTGCGACCAGCGCGCGGGAAGGGAGCGAACGCAGTGCGGCATCGTCGCAGCAGGCAGATCGTGCCGTCCGCGTGCTGCAGATGCCGGACCCGGACTACCCGCCGTTATCGCGCGAGCGTGGCGAGCAGGGGGTGGTGATGCTGCAACTGGCGGTAGACGCCAGCGGGCGGCTGGGGGAAGTGAACGTGCTGCGCAGCAGCGGTTTTGCGCGGCTGGACAAGGCAGCCAGGGCCGCGGTGCAGCGCTGGCGTTTCCAGCCTGCTATCGAAAACGGCCAGCCGGTGGCAGCACAATTAACGCTGCCGGTACGCTTTGCGCTTGACGAAAATTGAACAAAAGGCTACATGACGTACTGATTCCCGCGCCGTTGCCCGGCAGGGCTTTGTTATAATACCGGTTCAGATAATGGCTGCAGCAGTGGAAAAAGCTCGATGAGCGAAATGAAAATCGGAATCTTGTTGTTGAGTGCCCTGGTCATCGCCCTGGTATTCGGCTTCAATTTTTACCAGGAATGGCGCTTCCGCAAGAAGACCCGCCAGGCCTTTGCGCGCCATCATGCCGACGTGCTGCTGGACGTACCCAAGAACAATGTCCGTGACGGCAAGCAGGAGCGGCTGGAACCGGTGCTGCTGGACGACGAGGAAGACAGCACCCCTGCCTACCTGAACGACGTGCCGCCGCCGCCGCTGGTGCGCCAGCCCGAGCCGCAGCCGGTGGCAGAGGCCCCGGTAGAGGAGATGCCGGAGCTGGACGCCGCCGATCACCAGGCGCTGGTGGTATCGCTGCTGGACCCGTCGCTGGATTTCATCGCCGAAGTGGCGTTTGCCCAGCCGCAGCCGCTGACGCAGCTGCCGCGCTTCAATGTGGCCAAACGCGTGCAGGCCATTTTGCGTACCGAGCGCGGGCTGTGGAAGCCGGCCGAAATCGTGCCCGGCACCCGTTACAAGCAAGTGAACTTCGGCCTGCAGCTGGTGGATCGCGGTGGCGCGGTGACCGAGCAGGAACTGGCCAGCTTCTGCCAGCAAGTCAGCCACTACGCCGAGAAACTCGGTGCCCAGGTCAGCTTCCCGCAGCGCCAGCAGAAGCTGGTGTCGGCGCGCGAGCTGGACCGCTTCTGCGTCGACGTGGACGTGCTGATCGGCATCAATATCGTGCCGGGCAAGCCGATTTCCGGCGCCCGCCTGCGCAGCGTGGTGGAAGCCGCCGGCCTGCAACTGGAGCCGGATGGCCAGTTCCACTATCTGGCCGATTCCGGCAACACGCTGTTCTCGCTGGCTTCGGCCGACCAGACCCCGTTTACCCTGCACACCTTGCTGGACAAGCAGTTCCCGGCGCTGACGCTGATGTTCGACGTGCCACGTGTGGCCGGCGGTGTGGCGGTGTTCGACCGTGCCGTGCAGTTTGCCAAGCAACTGGCGCAGGAGTTTGGCGGCCAACTGGTGGACGACAACCGCCGCGCCCTCAGCGACCAGGGCCTGGCGCAGATTCGCGACCAGCTGACGCGCATCTACGGCAATATGGACGATCGTGGCATCGCCCCGGGTAGCGTGGCGGCCCTGCGTCTGTTTGCCTGATGCGGTTTACCACTGCCCACCGTGGTAGTGCTTCGTTCAATCCCGCGCCGGCCTAGCCGGCGCGCTGCTTTTCCGGGTGAGCCATGACTGCCATTCCCGCCGCCATTACGTCCCGTGCCACCGAGCTGGTGCGACTGCTGGAACGTTACAACCACGAATATTACGTACTGGACGCGCCCACGGTGCCGGACGCCGAGTACGACCGCCTGTTCCGCGAACTGCAGCAGCTGGAGGCCGACTATCCGGCATTGAAAACGCCAGCTTCGCCCACGCAGCGCGTGGGCGGCGAGGTGCTGCCGGCTTTCGATAGCGTGGTGCACGCAGTGCCGATGCTGTCGCTGTCCAATGCGTTTTCCGACATGCAGGCTGACGACTTTGCCGTGCGTCACGCCGAGCTGATCGCGTTTGATGAGCGGGTAGGGCGCGATCTGGCGGCGGCCAAGCTGGCCTACGCCACCGAGCCCAAGTTCGACGGCCTGGCCATCAGCCTGCTGTACCGCGACGGCGAGCTGGTGCAAGCCGCGACCCGTGGCGACGGCAGCAGCGGCGAAAACGTCACCGCCAATATCCGCACCGTGCGTGCCATTCCGCTGCGCCTGCACGGCGAGCATGTCCCGTCGCTGCTGGAGGTGCGTGGCGAGGTGCTGATGCTGAAGCGCGATTTCGAGCGCCTGAACGAGACGCAGCGCGAACGCGGCGACAAGCCGTTTGCCAACCCGCGCAACGCCGCCGCCGGCAGCCTGCGGCAGCTGGATTCGCGCATTACCGCGCAGCGCCGGCTGTCGTTCTTTGCTTACGCCATCGCGCAGGTAGACGGTGCCGACTGGCCGGCCACGCACGACGCCGAGATGGACTGGCTGGCCGCGCTGGGCTTTCCGGTGGTGCAAGCCGACCTGCGGCCGGTGGTGCACGGCGCCGCCGGTTTGGCCGCCTACTACGAAAGCGTGCTGGCACGCCGCGCCGGCCTGCCGTTCGAGATCGACGGCGTGGTGTACAAGCTGAACAGCCGTGCGCAGCAGGACCGGCTGGGCTTCGTGTCGCGCGCGCCGCGCTGGGCCATTGCGCATAAATTCCCCGCCGAAGAGGCGCTGACCGTGGTGGAAGCCATCGAGGAGCAGGTTGGCCGCACCGGCGCCATCACCCCGGTAGCGCGCTTGCAGCCGGTGTTTGTCGGCGGCGTCACCGTCACCAACGCCACGCTGCACAACGAGGACGAAGTGCGCCGCAAGGACGTGCGCGTCGGCGATACCGTCATCGTGCGCCGTGCCGGCGACGTGATCCCCGAAGTGGTGGCCGTGGTGCCGGACAAGCGCCCGATGCGGCCAACCTTGGGTGGCGACCTGTTTAGCAGCAGTGAAGAACCGATGTACGACGCGTACCGCCTGCCCAGCCAGTGCCCGGTGTGCGGCAGCCACGTGGTGCGCGAGGAGGGCGAAGCCATCGCCCGCTGCAGCGGTGGGCTGGTGTGCAAGGCGCAGCGTACGCAGGCGATCCAGCATTTTGCCGGCCGCCGCATGATGGATATCGACGGCCTGGGCGAGCGCTATATCGACAAGCTGGTGGAGTTCGATTACGTGCGCAGCGTGGCCGACCTGTACCGGCTGACGCTGGCCGATTTGCTGGAGATGAAGCGCCGCGCCGACGAGCAGGAAGGCATCACACCGGAAACGGTAAAGGCCGGTAAGGTAGCCACCAAGTGGGCCGAAAACCTGATCGACGCCATCGCTGCCAGCAAGACGCCGCCGCTGGCGCGCTTCCTGTTTGCGCTGGGCATCCGCCACGTGGGCGAGTCCACCGCCAAGACGCTGGCCGACTGGCTGGGTTCGCTGGCCCACATCCGTCAGGCCCCGCGTGCGGTGCTGGCGGCGCTGCCTGACATCGGCGGCGTGGTGGCGGACGCCATTGCCGAGTTCTTTGCCGAGGCGCAGAACGAAGCCGTTATCGACGCGCTGCTGGCCGCCGGCGTGGTGCCCGCTGACGAACACGCGCCGCGCGCCCAGCTGCACGACAAACTGACTGCGGCCAACCTGTATGCCCGCCTGGGCGTGCCGCGGCTGACCGAGGTGCGTGCCCAGCAGCTGGCTGCCTTGCAGCCCGATATTGCCGCGCTGGCGGGGACGCCGCGCGTGGCTGTCATCGAATTGGCGTTGCCGGCAGAAGTGGTGAATGCGTTGGCCGACTGGCTGGACGTGGCAGCCAACCGTGCGGCGCTGCAACAGCTGGCCGCCTACCGCGATGCGCTGCTGGCGGCTACACCGGCCGAGGCGGCGGCCAGCCTGAACGAGGCGGTCGCTGGCAAGACCTTCGTGCTGACCGGCACCTTGCCCACACTGGGCCGCGATCAGGCCAAAGCGCTGCTGGAGGCGGCGGGTGGCAAGGTGAGCGGCAGCGTGTCGAAGAAAACCCACTACGTGGTGGCCGGTGCCGAAGCTGGCAGCAAGCTCGACAAGGCGCTGGAACTGGGCATCACCGTGCTGGACGAGGCCGGCATGCTGGCGCTGCTGGGGCAGGCACCCGCATGAGCGAGGCAGCCTTCGCGCAGGGCAACCGGCTGATGGCGGCCGGGCAGCTGCAGCAGGCGATTGCCTGTTTCGATGCCTGCCTGCAGGCCAACCCGCAAGATTGGCAGGCTTGGCTAAATCGAGGTAACGCCCGCATGGCGCTGCGGCAGCTGGATCTGGCGCTGGAAGACTACCTGCAAGCGTCGGCGCTGCAGCCGCAGGCCAGCAGCGTGAAGGTGAACCTGGCCGTGTTGCTGAAAGAGCTGGGCGAGCTGGCGCTGGCTGAGGCGCTGCTGCGCGAGGTGCTGGCGCAAGAGCCCGGCCACGCCGACGCCTGGAGCAATCTGGGTACCATCTGTTACTACCAGGCCGACTACGCGCAGGCCATGCACTGCCAGCAACAGGCGCTGGCCGTAGCCGGCGATAGCCCGGCGCGGCTCAACAATCTGGCCATGGCCTGTATTGCCGCGCTGCAGCCACAGCAGGCCGAGCACGCGCTGCGCCGGGTGCTGGCGTTGCCGGCCGCCCCGACCGTGTCCCGCTTTAACCTGGCGGTGGCGTTGCTGATGCAGGGGCGTTACGCCGAGGCCTGGCCGTACTACGAGGCGCGCTGGGAAGGGCTGCTGCAACCACGCTGGCCGGCGCAGCGCTGGCAGACAAAACCTTGCTGCTGTGGGCGGAGCAGGGGCTGGGCGATACCTTGCAGATGGTGCGTTTTGTCCCGCTGGTGCGTGCGGCCAACCCGGGTGCGCACATCGTGCTGGCGGTGCAGGACAGCCTGCTGCGCTTGCTGGCGCAGCTGGAGGGCGTCACCGTACTGCCCTTGTATGGCACGCTGCCGGCGTTTGACTGGCAACTGCCGTTGATGTCGCTACCCGGCTTGCTTGGCATCGACCTGGCCAAGCTGCCTCGGCAGCCTTACCTGCGCAGCGTGCTGGCGACACCCCCACAAGTGTTGCCGCACACCGGCCGCCTGAAGGTGGGGCTGGTATGGCAGGCGGTACCGCAAGGGGGCGGCATTGCCGAGCTGGCGCGGCAGGGGCGCTCGGTGCCGCCGGCGGCGCTGTTGCCGTTGCGCGAAGTGGCGGGTGTGGACTTCTACGACCTGCAGCCGGGTGCGGTGGACCCGCTACTGGCTGACTGGGTACACGCGTTGCCGTTGCAGGATTTTGCCGACACGGCGGCAATGGCTACCCAGCTGGATCTACTGATCACGGCCGATACCGCGGCCTTGCATCTGGCAGCGGCACTGGGCATACCGGTATGGGTGATGATGCGGGCGGAAAGGGCCCCATTCTTTCTGTACCAAGGCGAGGGCTCGCCGTGGTACGACAGCGTGCGCTTATGGTGTCAGCCGCAGGCCGGCGATTGGGCGGTGGTAGGGCGGCAGGTGGCGGCGGCATTACAGCTGCTGGCGCAAGGGCAACAGTGCTAGAATCGCGTCAATGTCATAACTAACCACTGATCTTTTCTATCGAAGGCGATAACATGCAGAAAATCACCAAAGCTGTTTTCCCGGTAGCCGGCATGGGTACCCGTTTCCTGCCCGCCACCAAGGCCAGCCCCAAGGAAATGCTGCCGGTGGTGGACAAGCCGCTGATCCAGTACGCAGTAGAAGAAGCCGTGGCGGCCGGCATTACCGAACTGATTTTCATCACTGGCCGTAACAAGCGCAGCATCGAAGACCACTTCGATAAGGCGTACGAGCTGGAAACCGAGCTGGAAAACCGCAACAAGAAAAAGCTGCTGGAGCTGGTGCAAGATATCCTGCCGGCCAACGTCAGCTGCATCTACATCCGCCAGGCCGAGGCCTTGGGCCTGGGCCACGCCGTGCTGTGCGCCAAGCCGGTGGTGGGCGACGAGCCGTTTGCGGTGATTCTGGCAGACGACCTGATCGACGGCGGCCAGCACGGTGCGATGGAGCAGATGGTGCGCCTGTTTAACGAAACCCACAGCTCGGTGTTGGGCGTGGAAACCGTGGCGCGCGAAGAGACCGGATCTTATGGCATCGTCGAGGTAGCCAGCGACGAGCGCGGTCATGCCAAAGTTTCCAGCATTGTGGAAAAACCGCACCCGGACGTGGCGCCGTCCACCCTTGCAGTGGTGGGCCGCTACATCCTCACCCCGCGCATTTTCGACAAACTGCTGAATACCGTTCCCGGTGCCGGTGGCGAGATCCAGCTGACCGACGGCATTGCCGCGCTGCTGAAAGAAGAGCCGGTACTGGCGCTGCCGTTCGAAGGCAAGCGTTACGATTGCGGTTCCAAGCTCGGTTACCTCAAAGCTACGGTAGAATACGGCCTGAGGCATCATGAAGTGGGTGGCGAGTTCGCCGCCTACCTGAGTTCGCTGCCACGCGGTTAACCCCGCATTGACATCCGGCGCCGCCTTGTCCATAAAGGCGGCGTTTGCTTTTTTGAAAGGAAAAACCATGCCTAACGTTGCAGAAGCCCGTGGCATCCTGAACAGCTCCGACATCCTGTTTAGCGCAGAAGAAGTCAGCGCTGCCGTCGACCGCATGGCGGCCGAAATCACTGCCGAGCTGGGCGAAACCTACCCGCTGGTGCTGTCCGTGATGGGCGGTGCCGTGGTCTTTACCGGCCAGTTGCTGCCGCGCCTGCTGTTCCCGCTCGATTTCGACTACGTGCACGTATCGCGCTACGGCGACAAGACCCAGGGCGGCGAGCTGGTGTGGAAAACCGCACCGAAGGAAGACGTGCGCGACCGCGTGGTACTGGTGCTGGACGACATCCTGGACGAAGGCCATACCATGGCCGCCATCCGCGACAAGGTGCTGGGTATGGGCGCCAAGGCTTTTTACAGCGGCGTGTTCGCTAACAAGCTGATCAGCAAGGAAAAACCGATCAAGTCCGACTTTGTCGGCCTGGACGTACCGGACCGCTACGTATTCGGCTACGGGATGGACGTACGCGGCGCCTGGCGTAACCTGCCGGCCATCCACGCGCTGAAATAAGCGCCGGCATTGGCTTGCAAGGCCCGCAACATGGAAATGTTGTGGGCTTTTTTCATGCCCGCGGATTAAAATGCAAGTCAGTCATAACAAGAAGGAGCATGTCATGCTTGCCATTATCGGAGGCTCCCGTCTTTCCCAACTCCCCATCCTGCAGATCACCCATCGCCAGATCGTGCGTACGCCTTACGGCGACCCGTCCTGCGCGCTGACGTTCGGGCAGATCGGGGCGCAATCGGTAGTGTTCCTGGCCCGTCACGGTTACGGCAACTCCATCGCACCGCATGAAATCAATTACCGCGCCAATATCTGGGCGTTGCACAGCCTGGGCGTGCGTCAGGTCATTGCCATCGCCAGCGTCGGGGGCATTCGTCCCGATCTGGCGCCAGGGCGCTTGGCCTTGCCGGACGACCTGATCGACAGCAGCTGGGGTCGCAAGCATACCTATCACGAAGGGCAGGGCGTTGCGGTGCAGCATGTCGATTTTGCCCAGCCGTACGATAGCGCCTTGCGCCTGCAACTGTTGGCCGCCGCGCAGCAGGCTGGGGTCGACGTGGCGGACGGCGGTGTCTATGCCTGCACCCAGGGCCCGCGCTTGGAAACCGCTGCCGAAGTGCGTGCCCTGTCGCGGCTGGGTGCCGACATGGTCGGCATGACCGGCATGCCGGAAGCGGCACTGGCGCGCGAGATGGGGCTGGCTTATGCTTCGTTGTGCATCGCCACCCGCTGGGCCGCGGGGTGTGATAGCGCGGTTAAAACTGTCCAGTTTTCGGAGACTCTCCTGAAATCTGCTTTGGATGAATTGACCGGTATTCTTTTAGCCTCTGTTAAAGGCTAGGAAAGTGCACTTGAAAGGTATGTCTATTATCTACTAAGCACTGTATAGTTGATTTGAAATGATATGCTCCCTGATTTGTGTTGCTGATATTTAAACGGGTGGTCAATGGATAAATTGCCGTTGGTTTCAGTGGTTGTTATGTCTTATAACAATCAGCGCTATATAGAACAAACCGTATCTTCAGTTTTGGCTCAGACGGGTGTCAATCTTGAGTTGATTGTTGTGGATGATCACTCTTCAGATGATACTGTTGACATCCTTCAGAAGTATAAAACAGATTCACGCTTTTCATTGATTGTTCATCCTGTGAATTTGGGCATTATTAAGAATGGAAGTTATTGTCTGACGGTTGGATCTGGAAAATATGTGACCGTCATTGGTTCGGATGACTTCATGCTGCCAGGGCATTTGAGTTCTTTGGTTAGTGCCATGGAGTCCCATCCTGAATGTGATCTCGCATATACACAGTGCACTTGGGTAGATGAAAATGATAATGTGATAAAGGTGCTGGAACATCCTGGCCATTTTAGCTGTAGCTATTATGGTGGACGGCAAGAATGCGCTGATCTATTAATTTATGATAATTACATAACGCCATCGGCCAGTATGTTTAGGGCCTCTTGCATTGAAAGCCTACGCTTGCCAGATGGTAACTTTTACTACCATGGTATGATGGCTGGCGACTGGCTTTGTTGCACAAATCAGCTGCAGGTCGAGCTACCCCAATCCCCGGGCAGATCTATCCCATGCGGACCGTTTG
>NZ_VMDW02000077.1 GCF_007644045.2 Vogesella urethralis | reverse complement strand
GCTTGCTCATGACACCTCCTTGTAGGGCCTAGTGTGAGGCTCACGAGGTATCTAGGAAAGTGAGGGCGATTCACCTTGTCGCGGCTGAAGTAACCTCCCTTCTCAAGGGAGCCGGGCACTCGGACCCGCAGCAGGCGGTCGCTGACATTATGTGGAAGCAGGTCCGTCGCTACCGCTTGAGCATCACTGACACGCAGAGCACAGACCAGTCTCAGGCCATGCTGTTCAAGGGGTATGAGAAGGCTGTTCCAGGCGGGGTGGAACGTCGGCGAGCAGAAGTCTTTGAAGTGCTAGACCTTCGCAAATGGATGGATGACTTGGCGCAGATGTCCATCAAGAAGGCCGAGGCTTTGGCAACAACAGACTGAGAGTGACACGTGTTCGATGATCCAACATCGGAGCTACTTCGCTCCGCACCGGAACTGTCCGGCCTTGATTCCAACTCCCTACCCAAGGCTCTGACTAAAGCCTACGCCGAAATAGTTGCAGTACGGCTGCGTCTCCGAAAGATGGCCGATGGTACCTCTAATGCTGTAGGCCTGCTGGAAAGCCTACAGCCCGAACTTGAGCGGCTCAGAAAGATTGCGTTCACTCAAGAGGCCATTGCCTCCGTGAATCCTGAAGGCCCTCGGCGGCGTGGTGCAGCCTTTCTCGCGGCGACAGCGCACTATGTGACCCTGCAGGCGCAACGACTTGTGCGTCCGGCAGATCGGGATGCACCCGGTCTGCTCACTGTCGGAGGGATTGCACCAGAGGTCTCCGCGACACTCCTGTTCCTAGCCGCGGGCGCTAGTCCCGACGCCGCGGAGATGTCGCGCCAGATTCAGCTTTCTGATGGCTTGCCAGGGGTGGAGGATCGACTCTTGCAGGACATCAAGCGGTTGGCGACCGGCGACCTTGACGCACTGCTCGCTGACTCGACCATGCCGGAAGCGCTATCGCTGGATGGCGAGTCAACGATGGCCGAAGTCGGAGCGAGTGCACTGTATCTGATGCTGCAACGTTGCGTTCGAAGCATCGCTGCTGAGGTGCTCGGACGTCCGGGCTATGAGCCGTCACTACCCGAACTGGAGCGTATTGAAGCCATGTCCACGCAGCCGGTCGTGCAATTTCTAGGCAGACCTGGCAACAGCGCCTTCCCTGGGCCTCGCCACCTAGCGTCTTTGTTGAAAGCCGTGGGCCGTGAGCTACCATCCGATAGCTTGGCCTGCCTACCAGTGCCGACTGGGGTTGGAGCATCCCTTTGGATTTCGGGCCTGGCACTTATTGCGAAGACTCGGCCGTACCTTTGGGCAAATCACCGGGATGCTGTGGCGCAGGGCTATTTGACCCCTGGGGTCTCAGCTGCTATCAGCTTTCCCACTGGGGCGGGGAAGTCGACACTGTCCGAGCTCAAGATTCTTTCGAACCTGTGTCAAGGGAAGGACACTATCTTTCTGGCACCCACGCTGGCGCTAGTCGACCAGACCGCGCGTGCGCTCCTGAAGGCCTTCCCTGATGCGCGGCTGAGTCGTGAACGGGCAAATGACAACCCGTTCGACTTTGACCTGGGCACTAGACTGCCGCCGATGTCGGTGATGACTCCCGAGCGCTGCTTGGCGTTGATGGGGTTTCAGCCGGAGCTCTTCAAGGATGTTGGCCTGCTCGTATTCGACGAGTGTCACCTGTTGCACGCGGGCGTGAACGACCGTTGCCGGCGCGCCGTAGATGCGATGCTCTGCATCCTGAATCTCACCACGCATGCACCTGGGGCGGACTACTTGTTGCTCTCGGCCATGATGAGTAACACCGAGGAGGTCGCGGCTTGGTTGGCTGAACTCACCGGTCGCAAGTGTTTGCCGCTAAACATGGCGTGGAAGCCGACGCGGCAGGTGCGTGGCTCCGTGGTCTTTCCGAGCGACCAAATCTCCAACCTGCGAGACAGACTGGTGGAGACGCGCCAAGAATTGTTGGCTGCCGGCAAGCGTAAGCCCGGACCGCCAGCCGCGCTGAAACGTGAACTCAAGGCACGGCCGCTGGGGCTTCTTGGGCTGAAGTTCCGATGGGACTCGATACTCCGAGATGACTACGCGCTGCTGCCACTCTCCGAAAACGAGATGCTCCTTTCGGTGAATGCGACGACATGGAAACTCACGCCGAATGTGAACAACGTAGCTGCTGAGCTTGCGTCACTCGCATCCCGTAACGAGGGTATCAAATCGCTCATCTTTGCGCAGACCATCCCATACGCCATGAGCGCTAAGGAGGCTGCGGGCGAGCATCTTGGGGAGGCAAACATCGCCCTCACGGAAGATGAGCAGCATCTGTACAACCTGACACTCGATGAGCTGGGCGACGAGTCGGCACTCTACATCGACGTCGTCAAAGGGAAGTTCGCGCGGTGGCCAAGTCTCTGCCATCATGGGCTTCTCTTGCCGACCGAGCGGCAAATGCACGAATCGCTCTTCAGGCGTCCGGACGGCGTGTCCGTGCTGGTGGCCACGTCGACGCTGGCACAGGGAATGAACCTGCCGAGCCACGTGGTCATCATCGCTGGCGACAGCAAGTTTGATGAGGAGAACAAGCAGCTCGCTCAGATGAAGGCGCACGATCTGCTCAACGCTGCTGGTCGCGCTGGGCGGGCAGGACAAAGCTCGTACGGTCTAGTGCTTGTCATTCCCAGCAAGATTGTGGACATCGACGATTCCAATAATCGTATTGGTAAGCACTGGAGGGACCTTCAAAGCATCTTCTCGCAGAGTGACCAGTGCTTGGCCATCGAAGACCCGCTGGAGGCCATCTTGGATCGCATCCAAGAGTATGGTGTGCATGCAGGAGGCGATGCGGACTACCTTCTGCGCCGGCTTCCCATCTCGTCACATGCTGCAGACGTCGATGGCTCGGCCGAGACGTTATTGAAGAAGTCGTTCGCTGCCTTCAAGCTGAGAAGGCGCGCCCAGGAAGACCAGCTGAAAGACCGCATTAACCATGCACTGGCCGCCCGCAGGAAGCTTCAAGAGCTGGATAAGGAGCCCGATTGGGCCGACAAGATGGCTGCCAATTATGGCGCACCGTCGGGCGTATTGCGCGAGCTGAAGGTCCGCCTTGAGACGTTGCCTCCTATCGGGCGCACGATGCAGGATTGGTTCACATGGACGGCGACGTGGCTTGCCGAGCGGCCTGTCCTCATCTCGCAGATGACCCGGCGTGAGAGCTTGGACGGCTACATGGGCGAGCCGTTCAAGTTGCTTGAAGATGACGAGGAGCGAGGTAAGTCCGCCATTGACGTCGTGCTTGCAGCGCTGAAGGCGTGGATCAGTGGTCAGACACTGGCGGAAATTCAGAAGCTGAAGCCCACAACTAAACATCCGAAGTACTGCGAGCAAGCTCGACGCTTTGTTCTGCGGGTCCTCCCGGAACTCGCTTACATCTTCTCCCTCCCTGAGCTTGTGCGCCGATACCTGGCGGCGGAAGAGCTGTCGTTGGTCCTGGATGAGCTTGCCTCGGTCGAACTCGAGAAGCTTGGAAGCTGTGTCCGTGAGGGTTACGACACCGTTGAGAAGCTTGCGCTGGCGAAGATTCGCGGCAGAACAGCCTCGCGCGTTAGTGTTCATCGCCAATGGGACATGATGGATTGGTGGATGGATCCCAAGGTGCCTGGAGAGACCTGGAAAGAGCTGTTCGAGCGAGTCAAGCGTAATACCGAGGACTACGACCAAATGTGAGCCGCCCTTTGCCGCGTGCGTAGTCTTGTGCGAAAACTCTCTCCTCTGATCACCAAGTTGCATGGAACATGATCGGACAGTTGCAGTGGACTTGCGCACCACCTCGCACAGCACTTGCGCACCCGTTTTGGAGTGCGCAAGTAGCTATAGTTACTAACTGATCTTTTTGGCCTTCAGCTTACGCATCGACTCGCCCTTTAAGCTAATCGCATGGGCGCGATGTACGACCCTGTCAAGGATGGCATCTGCCACGGTAGGATCACCGAACAGGTCGTACCATTTCTCTGGAGGGTACTGGCTAGTGATGATCAAGGCCCCTTCCATCGACTGCTGATCCAGGATGTCCAGCAGGACCGGACCGAGTTGAACGTCGATGCCCCCAATCCCCAAGTCATCAATAATCAGAAGCGGCATACGAGAAAGCTGACGCCGTTTTCTTGGGAGCGTGCCATCTGCTTGGCTGACGCTCAGATCCTCAAATAAGCGTGTGGCCGTGGTGTAGTAGGTCGCAATGCCTTGCCGGCAGGCTTGCTGACCAAACGCGCACGCCAGCCAGCTTTTCCCTGTCCCGGTCGGACCGGTCAGAATCAGGTTCTGCTTTTGACGCATCCACTCGCCACCGGCCAGAGTCTGAATCTGCAAACGGTCCAAGCCACGACTGCTGCGGTAATCCACATCTTCAAGCACGGCTTGGTTGTAGCGGAGCTTCGCTTGCTTCAACAGCCGGCTGATACGGCGATTGTCCCTACTGACCAATTCTTCATCCAGCAGGAGACCCAGACGTTGCTCAAATGGCATCGTGGTACTCCCTGGCTCACCCTGCTGTTTTACCAGAGCGGTAGCCATGCCATGCAAACCAAGCTCAATCAGTTTTTGGGTTGTAGTTGTCAGGCTCAGCATGCTTTTTCCCCTTCTGGCTGAGCAGCGAAATAGGATGCGCCACGTAGATTTTCGTGGTGCGGCGTGATGGCTGATGATGCTTTGTCTCGCCGGTAGGGTTCGTGTCTCAGAATTGAGCGCAGTCGGTCATAGGTCAGGATGTTGCGGGCAAGTGCATAGCTGCACGCCTGTTCAAGACGCTCCTGCCATCCCTCACGACGCACATCGCGCCGCAAGGCCCGTACCCCTTTGAGACCGTTGGCAAAGTCACGGCGCTCTTCCAGGTTGCGCTGTACCAGTTGCAGCGTTGCTGGGCCGATATCCTTGGCCCAAGCGCGTAATGCATCAGGAGAATCGCCAACATGATGACGGTGGTGTGGCGGCTGATGTGCAGGATCGGTACTGATGCCGGCACCAGGTTTGATCTCATGGCTGGCCACCCGTCGGCGCTGGCAGTAAATGTCCAATCGCTCATTGCTGGCACGCAGGTCAACCAACTGGTGAGCAAGGGTGTACGGCACCGAGTAGTAATGATCAACAAACCGCACGTGGTAACGCTCATCGACACGAACCCGATATCGCCATTGGCTGTAGGGGTAGCGATCATCGCGCAGTGGTGCCAATGCCGGCGTATCGAGTTCAGCCAGGCGTGACATACGGCTTTGCGGATAGGTGCGGGTAGTTTTGTGGTTCAGCTGGCGCATCCAGTAATCCAGCACATGGTTCAATTCGTCCAGGCTAAAGAATACTTGATGACGCAAACGCGCCAATACCCAGCGCTGGACGATCTGAACGCCGACCTCGGCCAACGCTTTATCCTTGGGTTGTCGCGGCCGTGCAGGCAGAATCACGAAGCCATAGTGTTCCGCCAGTTCCTGATATGCCGGATTGAGCACAATTGTAGAACGCGTATGCTTTGTGACCGCTGATTTCAGGTTATCCGGCACGATGAAGCGTGGCACACCACCAATGTGCTCCAGCATACGAACATGTGCCTTTAACCAATCTTCGATGGTTTGTGTTTCGACCGCGGTGGCAAACAGATAGCCGGATGCGCCCAGTGTCCCGACGAAGATCTGAACCTTCCGGATTTCTCCTGTGTCACGATCCCGTATTGGCATGGTCTTGCCGCAAAAATCCACGAACAGCATCTCGCCGGGGTGATACACGTATCGCAGGCTGAGCTTGCAGGCCTTGCGCCATTTTCGGTATGCACGCGTGAATTGGGCATAGGAAATACCTTCTGGCGTGACGGCTCGATACTCGTCCCAGAGTAGTTCCAGCGTAACGTCACGCTTTTGCAGTTCCGCATGTACCATAAGCCAGTCAGGTTGCGGTTTTCGTGATGGCGGCTGCTGTACCGGGCCGAGCAGCGCTTGGCGCAACCCGTCGTTGTCCAGATTTTTCAGATCATCCCAGCCGTACTGTCCCAGACGTAACAAGTCACGAACGGCTCTCACCGTATTGGGCGCTACGCCGGACAGCCGTCCAACCGCCCGGTTGGAGTAATTCATATCACACGCCAAGCGGAGCACTTGGCGCAGCGTTTCTATCGGTAACTTCATTGTCTATCCAGACACCATGGACGAGCGACCCCCTCGCTCGTCGCGATGGGCAAATTGCATTGAAAGAAATGCAGGGGGATGGCTTGACGCCATCGTGCGTCAGATCGACAATGATTCCGTCAGGGGGCATTTCTTGACGAGATTCAGCAGAAGCCTGGGGCGGCAACCCCGGGCTTTTGTCTTTCTAACAGCCTGCTATGAATTAAGTGTCCTGCTTATTTCATCAGCATGATGTCTCTCCTTTGTTGTCCATCTTCTCCAACGCCCTCATTCGTTGCTCTGCCATCCATGCCGCCACGTCGCGCGACAAGGCGAAATAGCCGCTGCGGCCTTCCAAAGGGAAAATCGGTACCGGTACTGTGCGTCGGCTGATCGACTGGCGCCAGGCAGCAGGTGATGAGTAGCCGAGTACCTTCCAAAGCACACGGCTTGGCAGCATCAGGCCGTATCGGTCCATCAGCTCGTTTTCCAATTCAGCAGTCAGGTTACTCAGGGAAAGCATGGGTTACGGCCTGTTACGTTCATGGTACATAGCCTAACCAGGTGACAGCGTGGTGGCTATCCCATAGAATTTTGCTCAATTCTGACTGTATTTATTTTTTATAAATAATTGATTTTTAATAATATTTTTCCATAAATTGCCAATTTCGCATCGGCGTGCGAAACGCCATCGCCACCATGACACTCCTCGAATCGAAGAACCCCAACCGTCATCCAGTCGATGTCTTGCGTGTCCGCTACTGGTTTCAGGGGGTTCTCAAGGCACTGGATTGCCAAACGGCATACCAGCTTGAGAAGCTCTTAGAGCCGGAGCATTTCCGGCGACAGCACCAGCGTACGGTTTACCCCAGCAAATGGAATCGTTACGGCGCCGGAGAAAACACCCCTCAGATTCGACTGGTACGAAAGGTTGACGGCCACGCAGCAGGGTCGGCTCGTGAGCTCAACCATCCGTTGTGGGCAATCCTGAAGACAATGGGGAGAAAAACGGCATCGATGGCAGACTGGATAGGTCGGTTAGATCCTGGTGTTCAATCCATCATGCTGCAGGCCCGGCATGACTATTTTGGTGCGCCACGTGAGTTGGCCCCCTTCAATCGTCGTCAGGGAAATAGGCTGTTACGCCGTGGCGATCTGGATGCCTTGGCTGCGCTGGTGCTGTACTGGATCGAGGCGGATCGGCAAGATAATGCTGAGCAGATGCACGAGATTGCGGGAATGATCTACCACCTGCTGTTGATAGTCGGCCTGGATTTCCATAAGCGTAATTTGGGCGCCGAACTGCTGTTATTGTTCACCGCCAGAATATTCGACCTCACGCCATGGCCAGGTGGGCACTTTGGGGTAGATGCCAAGTCTTTTAAAATCAGCCTCTTGGCATTGCACCACATGGCCCATCCTGCCGATGATCCAATCAAAACACCACGCTGGCGAGAGCACGTTGGCCAAATGCTAAAGCTACTTGCAGGCAACAAAGGCTTCGACGTTATGTTTGCCATGCGACCTTTTTGCCTCCCTGCGTGGGAGGCTGGACCTCCTACCCTGAGTGAGTGGGCCTCTTGGGAAACGGATCGGCGCTACTGGGCTTGGGGATGGGATTGTATTTTCAAAGGAGTACAAGGCAAGTTCCCCCCAGAGGAAGCAGAAGTACCCGGAAGGTATTTGTATCGTGAGCGAGTTCGCGCCAGTAGTCTTGGCTGGCCATTGCTGCGAGATACCTCAAGCTTTACAGGCACCTGTGCCATCTTTGAATATGGGCAGTGGCCTCCGGCCTAAGTGGGAAGGCAATCTCTCAGTTGCCGTTACCCCTCCTGCTGCTTCCAGTGACGCTGGCACCTATGCAGGTGGCAGTCTGACCATTTCTAGACCCTTGTGTGGATAGGGCTCAATTTTAACCTGCATTCGGGAAATATCCGGAGCTTGGCCAAAGCTGCCTATTCACATGGAAATGAACAAAGGCTAGCAGACTCAGAATTTCGGAGATGCCCCCTCTGCCCCCTCACCTGTTTTGGGTTGAAAGGGGACTTTTCTTCTGTTCAGCCCCAGTAAAACGCAGTACATTTGCAGGACAACGAATCTAGGACTGCGTCATGAAGCGCCCAAAGGACGAAACCCTGTCCATCCGCACGTCGGCAGACATCAAGCAGCTACTGCGCATGGCTGCTGAAAAAGAACGCCGCTCCATCGCTTCGATGGTGGAAGTGCTGATCCTGAACTACGCGCAAGAGCACGGCCTGAAGGCGGACGAGCAGTCCACGGAAGGGACGAAAAAGAAGAAGGGAAGCGATGGAACTCATTGACAACATCAGTCGCCTTCTCGGGGACGACCTGAAGCAAACGCTAAAACCGGGGGCGCGATTGAAGATTGCCGCCTCCTGCTTTTCGATGTACGCCTTCGAAGCCCTGAAGGCGGAACTGGAGAAGATTGAGGAGCTGAATTTCATCTTCACCTCCCCAACCTTCGTTGCCAATGAAGTGACTGACAAAATCCGCAAGGAGCGACGGGAGTTCCATATCCCCAAGGTGGATCGAGAGCGCAGCCTGTACGGTAGTGAGTTTGAAATCCAGTTGCGCAACAAGCTGACTCAGCGCGCGATTGCCAAAGAGTGCGCCGACTGGATGCGACGCAAAGCCCGGTTCAAGAGCAACCGGACCAAAGCCCCAATGCAGCAATTTGCTTGTGTGCAGGCACGGGCTCGCGACACTGGCGACACCGCCTACATGCCGCTGCATGGCTTTACGGCAGTCGATCTGGGTTACCAGCAAGGCAACGCCGTGTCGAACCTCGTCAACAAGATGAACGAGCCGACCTTTGCGGCCACTTATCTCAGCCTGTTCGACCAAATCTGGAACGACCCCGACAAGCTGGAAGATGTGACGCAGCAAATCTGCGATCACATCGCCTCTGTCTATCAGGAAAACTCGCCCGAAAGCATCTACTTCATGATGCTCTACAACATCTTCAGCGAGTTCCTGGACGACATCGACGAGGACGTACTGCCCAATGATCGCACCGGGTACCAAGACACCCTGATCTGGCAGAAGCTATTCAACTACCAGAAAGATGCCGCCACCGGCATCATCAACAAGCTGGAAACCTACAGCGGTTGCATTCTGGCCGACAGCGTCGGCTTGGGCAAAACTTTTACTGCACTGGCTGTGATCAAGTATTACGAGCTGCGCAACCGTTCAGTGCTGGTCCTTTGCCCGAAGAAGCTGGCGGACAACTGGCTCAACTACAACCGAAACTTGAAGACCAATATCTTCGCGAAGGATCGGTTCAATTACGACGTGCTGTGCCATACCGACCTCAGCCGCACCAGCGGTGAGTCGTTTGGCACACCGCTGAACCGCATCAACTGGGGCAACTACGACCTCGTGGTCATCGATGAATCGCACAATTTCCGCAACAACGATGCCTACAAGGACAAGGAGACGCGCTACCAGAAGCTGATGAACAAGGTCATCAGGGAGGGCGTGAAGACCAAAGTGCTGATGCTCTCGGCGACCCCTGTCAACAACCGCTTTGCCGATCTGCGCAACCAGCTGGCTTTGGCCTACGAAGGTGATTCGGAAAACCTCAGCAAGAAGCTCAAAATCAGCAAGAGCGTGGAAGAGATTTTCCGGAGCGCACAGGCTGCCTTCACCGTATGGTCGAAGCTGCCGCCAGAGGAGCGCACCGCTCGCGCTATCCTGGATTCGCTGGATTTTGATTTCTTCGAGCTGCTGGACAGTGTGACCATCGCTCGCTCCCGCAAGCATATCCAGACCTTCTACGACACGAAGGACATCGGCCAATTCCCGGAGCGTCGCAAGCCGCTTTCCTTCCATTGCCCGCTGACTTCGCGCTCGGACGTGATGGGCTTCAACGAGATTTTCGAGCAACTGTCGTTGCTCAAGCTCTGCGTTTACACCCCAGCGGCCTACATCCTTCAAAGCCGGGTCAAGAAGTACGTTGACCTCTACAACGCCCAATCGGGCGACAAGAAGGAAAACCTCAGCCTGTATGGTCGAGAGAAGGGCCTGCAGGCCCTGATGACAACGAACCTGCTCAAACGCCTGGAAAGCTCCATCGAATCGTTCCGGCTGACTTTGCGCTCCCTGCGTGGCAATCACGCCAACACGCTGGCGACCATCCGCCGCTTCAACGAAGGTGGCGGTGGCACCGATATCGCGGACCTCTCCGAAGTCCTGGAAAGCCTGGATGCCGAAGACGACGATCTGTCTATGCTGAACGGTGGCGAGATTGGCGGCAAGGTCAAGATCAGCTTGGCCGACATGGACTTGCCCTCTTGGGAGCATGACCTGAGCGTTGATCTGGAGATCATCGATGCCCTGCTTGCCTCGATGGACAAGATCACCCCCGAGGACGACGCCAAGCTGCAGCATCTGAAAGAGCAAGTGCTGGACAAGATCGCCAACCCGATCAACCCTGGCAACAAGAAGATCATCATCTTTACGGCTTTCGCCGATACCGCCGATTACCTCTACGCCAACCTTGCGCCGGAGTTGCTGGCACAGCAGCAACTCCATAGCGCCAAGGTGACGGGTACTGGCTCGCCCAAGTCCACGCTCAAGAAGAGCTACGACTTCCAGGAACTGCTGACCCTGTTCTCGCCCCGCTCTAAATCGAAGGCACAAGTGCTGCCGCAAGAGCCCGCTGAGATCGACTTGCTGATCGGCACGGACTGCATATCCGAAGGCCAGAACCTTCAGGATTGCGATTACCTGATCAACTACGACATCCACTGGAACCCGGTCCGTATCATTCAGCGTTTCGGGCGTGTTGACCGCATTGGCTCTCCCAACGCCAGTATCCAGCTGGTGAACTACTGGCCCGACATCTCGCTTGACGAATACATCAACCTGAAAGAGCGAGTTGAGAGCCGAATGATGATCGCCGACGTGACAGCCACCGGCGACGACAACGTGCTTTCCGCGCAGGCCAACGATGTCACCTACCGTAAGGAACAGCTGCGCCGCCTACAGGAAGAAGTGATCGAGCTGGAAGACTTGAAAACTGGCGTGTCGATCACCGACCTCGGGCTCAACGACTTCCGCATGGATTTGCTCAACTATGTGAAGGCATATGGCGAGCCCAGCCATGTGCCTAACGGTATGCATGCCGTGGTCCCAGCCAATCCCGGCTTGGGCCTGGAGCCGGGTGTGATCTTCACCTTGCGCAATCGTAACCCCGAGGTGAACGTCAACCAGCACAACCGGCTGCACCCGTACTACCTCGTCTACATCGGGCGCGACGGCGAGGTGATCAACGATCACACCGAGGTCAAGCGCCTGCTGGACCTCGTGCGCAGCGGCTGCAAGGGCCGCTCCGGGCCCATCTCCATGGCCTGCCAATCCTTCAACAAGGAGACGAGCGACGGCAGGAACATGCAGCTCTACTCCGAGCTGCTGAGCAAGACAATTCGCTCCATGATCGAGGTGAAGGAAGAAAAAGACTTGGATAGCCTGTTCAGTGGGGGCAAGACCACGGCACTGACCAACACCATCAGCGGCCTGGATGATTTCGAACTCATCACCTTCCTTGTGATTCAGGAGGCCGAATGAGTGGAGCTGCGACTTTGGCCAAGCACTCAGCCTTGATCAACTATCCCAAGCAGGCAGCATTCGGACGCGTGCTGCCCAAGAACAAGATTTACGAGCACAGCGGGGCAAACACCCGCCTGAAAGACCTGTTCGTGGAACAGGTCGAGCAGATCGTGTGGCAGTACAAGCTTGCGCCAGAAACCATCAACCTACCCGCTAAGCCGGGCGTACCGGAAGTGCAGGTTTTCCGCATAGCGCTGAAGACGGCGGAACTGTCCACCGATGTACTGAAGTGCGTCGACGGTGCCGTGCAGTTCCCCATCGTCTTCGAGTTGGAGCACGATGGAAAAATCAAGGTCATTGCCGCGCACAAGCGGCCGAGCGAGGTGGACGCCAGCAAATGGGTGGTCAGCGATTACTTTTCGACGGGGTGGATACCGGCCAACAGCGAGCGCAGCGACATGCCGCTGGTACTGGACTTGGCAGGGCTCTACGAGGCCTTACTACAAAGGCTGATTCCGCTAGCCCCTCGCGACCAAGAAAGCTTTTCTGCCTTGGTCGAGCGCCTGGAGGGCGTGAGGGCCAAGCAGCGTGAAATCGAAAAAGTCCGCGCCAAGCTGGCGAAGGAAAAGCAATTCAATCGCAAAGTGGAGATCAATGCCACTTTGCGCCAACTGAACAACGAACTTGAGGAACTGAGCCACTGAAACCGATGGCCAGAGGAAAAGAACATGGAAAAGCTAAAAATGCATTCACCCAATCTCACGCAAGACAACATCGCTCGCATTCGTGAGCTGTTCCCCGGTTGTGTGACCGAGGCAAAAGCTGAAGACGGAAGCGTGAAGTTGGCCGTGGATTTTGACCAACTGAGGCAGGAGCTTTCTGGCTCCATCGTTGACGGGCCGCAAGAGCGGTACCAACTGAACTGGCCCGGAAAGCGTGAGGCACTGTTGGCTGCTAACGCTCCGATTGCTAAGACTCTTCGCCCCATCAGAACTGAAAGCGTAAATTTTGACGCTACTCAGAATCTCTTTATCGAAGGTGACAACCTTGACGCGTTGAGGTTGCTACAAGAGTCATATCTGGGCAAGGTGAAAATGATTTACATCGACCCCCCCTACAATACTGGAAATGATTTTATTTATAGAGATCATTTTTCGTCAGAGCTGGGTGGGTATTTAATTGACTCAAACCAAGTTGATGATTTTGGAAACAAATTAACATCAAACCCTCAAACCAACGGAAGATTTCATTCCGATTGGATGAGCATGATGTATTCGAGAATAAAGCTTGCCAGAAACCTTCTTAGAGACGATGGAGTTATAATTATTTCCATTGATGACAACGAGCTTTCAAATCTAAAGAAGATCTGCGATGAAATATTTGGGGAAGGCAATTTCCTAGGGATGTTTGTTGTTAACGCTTCCCCCAGTGGAATCGATTATGGGCATATCGCCAAAACCCATGATTACGCACTTTTTTATGCAAAGGATTTGTCGCTGACAACGACCAATCAACTTCGAGAGGAATCCAAAGAATTCAAATTTAAGGACGCCCTTGGTGGGTTCAATATTTATCCACTCTACAACGGGAATGTGGCTTTCAATCCAAAAACACGTCCAAATTTGTATTACCCATTTTACCTAAATCCAGAAAACAACATATCCGATGACTTTTATGAGATATCCGTAGATCCTAAAGATGGTTGGGTTGAGGTTTGGCCTGTTGTATCAAAAAAAGAAGGAATTCCCCGCGTCTGGCGCTGGGGAAAAACGAAGGCCGCCGCTGGGGTCAATGATGAAATCATTGGATACAAGAGCGAATCCGGTGAGTACCGAGTAGTTCAGAAATCAAGGCATACGACAAAAGTGATTCGATCACTTTTACTGGACAATGAAGTTTCGAGCAGGCGTGGCACAGGGGACTTTGAGCAGTTATTTAAAGGAAAATATTTTCCTTTCCCGAAGTCGGTTGAGTTGATTAGACGGTTTGTTGAGGTCGGAACAGGCGAAGGAGATATTATTATTGATTTCTTTGCCGGATCAGCTACAACAGCGCAGTCCATATTTAAAATAAATGCGGAAGACGGCGGAAATCGGCGCTTTATACTTATCCAACTGCCGGAAAAGTGCGGTGAGGATTCTGATGCCTACAAGGCCGGTTTTAAGACAATTGCTGATATAAGCAGAAAAAGAATTGAACTTGCTGGAGCCGAATTGGTTAATGGAGGTCGAAACCCCGACTGGAATCGTGATGTCGGATTTCGAACTCTAAAGATTGATAGTTCGAATATGGCCGATGTTTACTACGCCCCAGATTTGCTGGATAAAGATAATCTCAACTTGTTCGTTGATAACATCAAACCAGACCGTACTGAGGAAGACCTTCTATTCCAAGTAATGTTGGATTGGGGTGTGGACCTGGCTTTGCCGATTGCCAAACAAGCCATCCAGGGCAAGGATGTTTTCTTTGTCGATGGCAATGCATTGGTCGCCTGTTTTGATGCCCATGGCGGCATCGATGAAGGCTTCGTCAAGGAGCTGACGACGTATCAACCGCTACGAGTGGTGTTCCGCGATGCGGGCTTCAAGGACAGTGCCGTCAAGATCAACGTCGAACAGATTTTCAAGTCGCTCTCGCCTTCCACCGATGTGAAATGTATCTAAGGGGTTGGCAATGAAACTGAAATTCAAGACGCAGCCCTACCAAACCGCTGCCGTTCAGGCGGTGGTGGATTGCTTCAAGGGACAAACACCACAGCATGGCGGGGTTCGCTATCGCCTGGACCCTGGCGTGAAAAAGGCGGCATCGGCGAGCCCTCAATCTGCTCTCGATCTCGAAGCGGAAGCAGTCGCCGACCAGGAGGCTGCTTTCCGCAACGCCGACGTAACCTTGTCCGAATTTGCCCTGCTGGACAACATCCAGCAGGTGCAGCGCTTGCAGAATCTGCCGGTATCTACCGAGCTGGTCAAGACCAAGGTGAGCAAGCTCAATCTCGACATCGAGATGGAAACCGGCACGGGCAAGACCTACTGCTACATCAAGACGATCTTCGAGCTAAACAAGCAGTACGGTTGGAGCAAGTTCATCATTGTTGTGCCCAGCATCGCCATCCGTGAAGGGGTGGCGAAGTCGCTGGAAATCACGGCAGATCACTTCCTGGAGACGTACCAGAAGAAGGCACGCTTCTTCATCTACAACTCCAAGGCGCTGCATCATCTGGAGAGTTTTTCGTCCGATGCGGGCATCAACGTGATGGTGATCAACGTTCAGGCCTTCAATGCGACAGGCAAGGACAATCGCCGCATTTACGAAGCCTTGGACGACTTCCAGTCACGCAAGCCAATCGATGTGATCAGCGCCAATCGTCCCATCCTCATTCTGGATGAACCCCAGAAGATGGAAGGCGGCAAGACGCTGGATTCACTGGTCAATTTCAAGCCATTAATGGTGTTGCGCTACTCGGCGACGCACAAGACCACGCACAACAAGATTCACCGCCTGGACGCGCTGGACGCCTACAACCAGAAGCTTGTCAAGAAGATTGCCGTACGCGGCATCTCGGTCAAGGGTTTGGCCGGCACCAATGCGTACCTCTACCTGCAAGGCATCGACGTTTCTACCAAAAAGCCACCCGAGGCGCGTGTCGAGTTCGAGCGGAAGTTCGAGAGTGGGATCATCAAGCCCGTAGTGAAGAAGCTATCCAAGGGCGACAACCTCTTTGTGTTGTCGAACGAGCTGGATCAGTACCGTGGCTACGTGGTGTCCGACATCAATGCCATTACCGACACCTTGAGCTTCACCAACGGTGTCGAGTTGCAGGTAGGCGAAGCAGACGGCGACGTGAACGAAGCCGCTCTACGCCGTATCCAGATTCGGGAGGCGATCAAGGCGCACTTTGATAAGGAACAAGCCTTGTTCCAACAGGGTATCAAGGTACTGACCCTGTTTTTCATCGACGAAGTGGCGAAGTACCGCGACTACAGCGCCTCCGATGAAAAGGGCGAGTACGCCCGTGTATTCGAAGAGGAATACCAGCTCTATCTGAACGAAGTGCTGGACCTGGACGAAACGCCCTACATCAAGCACCTCAAGGGCATTGCCGTCGAGAAGACCCACAGCGGCTATTTCTCGATCGACAAGAAGACCAAGAAGCTGGTTGACCCGGTGATGGGCAAGAAGGCCTCCGAGGCCGACGATGTCGATGCCTATGACCTGATCCTGAAAGACAAGGAGCGTCTGTTGTCCCTGAGCGAGCCGGTGCGCTTCATCTTCTCGCATTCGGCGCTGCGTGAAGGCTGGGACAACCCGAACGTGTTTGTCATCTGTGCTCTCAAGCATAGTGACAACACGATTTCCCGCCGTCAGGAAGTGGGGCGTGGTCTGCGCTTGTCGGTGAATCAGCATGGCGATCGGATCGACCACCCCTCCATCGTCCACGATGTCAACGTGCTGACCGTGGTAGCGAGCGAGAGCTACAAGGACTTCGTCGCCGCACTGCAAAGGGACATCAGCGAATCGCTGTCTGCGCGTCCGCGTGTGGCAGATAAGGCTTACTTCACCGGCAAAGTGCTCAACACCACGGATGGCCCGGTTACGGTTTCCGACGAACAAGCCACTGACATCGAGTTCTACCTGATCCAGAACGGCTACGTAGATAAGAAGCGCAACATCACCGAGAAATACCATCAGGCCAAGAAGGAAGGCACGCTCGAAGCGTTACCGGACGAACTGCTGCCGCATGCTGAGCAGGTTTTCCAACTGATCAACAGCGTGTTCAGCGAGGCCCAGATCATGCAGCCGGAGGATGGCCGCAAGGCGAAGAAGCTGGAACCCAACGCCAACTTCGAAAAGCAGGAATTCAAAGAGCTATGGACCAGGATCAACCGCAAGGCGGCCTACAGCGTGCAGTTCGATTCTGGTGAGCTTGTTGCCAAGGCAATCAAAGCTCTGGATGAGCACCTGCGCGTGACACCATTGCAGTACACCATTCAGCGCGGTGAGCAGTCTGCACAGGTTACGTACGACGGCATGAAAAACGGTGACGCCTTCGTGCTGAAAGCGACGGAGACGGAGCAAAACACGCACTCCATTCATTCTGCTGTGAAGTACGACCTGATTGGCAAGCTGGCTGAAGGTACGCAGCTCACACGGCGTACCGTGGCGGACATCCTGCGCGGCATCAACGTGGCCGTGTTTGCTCAGTTCAAGACTAATCCCGAGAACTTCATCGCTGAAGCGGTGAGGCTTATCAACGAGCAGAAGGCGACGGTGATCATCGAGCACCTCGCCTACGACCCTGTGGCCGATCAGTTCGATCTGGATATCTTCACGGCTGGGCAGACCAAGCAGGACTTCAGCAAGGCCGGTGAAAAGCTCCAGCGGCACATCTACGACTACGTGCTGACCGATTCCAACATCGAACGCGAGTTCGTGAAGGAGTTGG
The DNA here is from genome assembly GCF_007644045.2 of Vogesella urethralis. GTDB lineage: Bacteria > Pseudomonadota > Gammaproteobacteria > Burkholderiales > Chromobacteriaceae > Vogesella > Vogesella urethralis. The sequence continues at coordinate 1,386 of NZ_VMDW02000077.1, read as the reverse complement.
ACACCTGCACCGATGTGGTCGTTTATGCCAAGCTACCGCGTGGCTTCCTGATCCCTACCCCAGTGGGCGACTACAACCCGGACTGGGCCATTTCCTTCAAAGAAGGGTCCGTCAAGCACGTGTATTTCGTCGCGGAAACCAAGGGCTCCATGTCGTCGATGGTTCTCAACGAGATCGAGAAAACCAAGATCCGTTGCGCCCGTAAGTTCTTCGACGAGATCAACAAGAAATACGCCCCGGAAAACGTGAAATACGACGTGGTGAATAGCTTTGGCAAGCTGATGGAGCTGGTGAAGTGATGGACAACTCCGGCAAAGAAGAACCGAATGCTGACCAGCCCCGAAAGAAGGGGCTGGACCTCAGCATCTTCCTGAGGCCTGTTGCGGAAGCCAATACATCAATTGGGAGGGTCTTCCTGTTCCGTTTGCGGGTATCTGACATCGGCGCGTTCGAAAAACTGCCTGACCTGCCATCCGCTAAGCGCATTCGATGTTACTTGCCTTGTATTGCAAGCTTGTCGGCAGACTACTCGCTCGACAAAGAGCGCGTGGCCATCACTGCAGAGCAAGTAGATCAGCTATCGGATGACGAGGTTGACGCGCTCGCAGAGATCTATGCCTCGTCGAGCGCATTCTGGGAGGCACGAGAAGGGTCAAAAGATCGATCCCCTGTTGCTCGGGAGCCTGGAGAGGCAGCAACGGCTTACCTGGACAAGCTTCTGCGGAATGAGATTGAGGAGCAGGGGAAGCTATCGCGCAAAATGATGGAGTCGATGCGGGGCTCGACACAGGGCATTTTCGATCAGGTACGAAAGAGCAGCCTAGAGCTTGGCGATAGCTGGAGGCAGCTGGAACGACTGACCAAGGCAAGCACCATCTCGAAGAATATTACCCCAGCTTTCGAGACCAAATCGCTAGAGTTCAGCAACCACATGGCTGAGCACACAGCGCGGATGGCGCGGGAAAGAACTGAGGACCGCGAGATGCTTAGACTGACTGCTGAGACCTCTGCTAAGTCGGCAAAGACTCTCCAGGAGCTTGCGGATGCTGCGAGCATGATGCTGGAAAAGCTCGATGAACGGGATGCGGACGCAAAGCGAACTACCAAGACTCAGCTATGGATTGCTGTTGGCTCTGTGGTTGTGTCCGCTATTTTAGCCGGAGCCTCATTCATTCAAGATCGCACCAGCAACAAGTCGGGCGACGAATGGCAGTTAGCGGTACTAAGCGAGTTGAAGGCTTCAAACGAGCGTGGAGCGTCGATCCAGACTGAGAATCAGTTGCTCCGGGATCAAGTGCTGCGACTCTCTTCGGCTTTGTTGCACAAATCAGGGCTTGCGCCTGTCCGGTAGAATGACCGCATGAGCAAGCCCCTCCCTCCCAAGTA
>NZ_VMDW02000138.1 GCF_007644045.2 Vogesella urethralis | reverse complement strand
CCGTGTGAAAGTAGGACACCGCCAGACTCCCTTAAGACAAAGCCCAGCTCAAACGAGCTGGGCTTTGTGCATTGGGGCGGCCAAAGATGCGTGACCGTGCCAAACCGACGCGTGCGATGTCCTCCCGAAATCCCCTTGCGGCCAACGTTGGCCGCCATACCTAGCCGATCCACTGGAAGCGATAGCTGTCCACCGACCTCGGCCACTCACCGCACAACCTTGGCCACGTCGCGACCCACCCCATGCCGGCCTGCGGCCGGCCCCCGGATGCGCCTGCGGCTTATGCTGGGCTACATTGGTTGGTATCGCTTCCAGGCTGTCCTGTTGCCTTTCTTGTCATTCCTGCTATCACGGGATATCGCCCGTGCCGCTGACTGTTGCATCCGGATTGCACACCCGCTGTTTTTATCGATGCGCTACCGCGCTGCGCTACTGTTATCCGATATTTTGTATACAATAGTCAGATAACCTCATCTGCTGGATCATGGAAAGACACTCATGCAATTTGTAGAGTTTGCACGCAGCCAGACTGCACTTCGGGATGCCATTACTGCGGCGTATCGCCGTGACGAGCGCGAATGCGTTGCCTTGATGATGGAGCAGGCCAGTATGCCTGCCGAGCAGGTGGCCAGCATCAAGGAGCTGGCTAGCAAGCTGGTGACGCAGGTACGTCGCGAACGCACCAAGTCCAGCGGCGTGGACGCGCTGATGCATGAGTTCACCCTGTCCAGCCAGGAAGGCATTGCGTTGATGTGTCTGGCCGAAGCGCTGCTGCGCATTCCGGACCGTCTGACCGCCGACAAGCTGATTCGCGACAAGATTTCCGGTGGCGACTGGGCATCGCACCTGGGTAACAGCGCGTCGCTGTTCGTCAATGCGGCCGCCTGGGGCCTGCTGGTGACCGGCAAACTGGTGTCTTCGCACAGCTCGCAGGGCCTGTCTGCTGCGCTGACCCGCATCATTGCCAAGGGTGGCGAGCCGCTGATCCGCAAGGGTGTCGACCTGGCCATGCGCATGCTGGGCAAGCAGTTTGTGACCGGTGAAACCATCGAAGAAGCGCTGGCCAACGGCCGCGAGCGCGAAGCGCGTGGTTACCGTTTCAGCTACGACATGCTGGGCGAAGCGGCGATGACCGAAGCCGATGCCCAGCGCTACCTGCGCGATTACGAGATGGCCATCCACGCCATCGGCAAAGAGTCCAATGGCCGTGGCATCTACAACGGCCCCGGCATCTCGGTAAAACTGTCCGCCATCCACCCGCGTTACGCGCGCATGAAGCACGAGCGCATGATGGCCGAGCTGCTGCCGCGCCTGAAAGGCCTGTTCCTGCTGGCCAAACAGTACAACATCGGCCTGAACATTGACGCCGAGGAAGCCGACCGTCTGGAAATCTCGATGGATCTGGTCGAGGCGCTGGCTAACGATCCGGACCTGAACGGCTTCGAAGGCATCGGTATCGTGGTGCAGGCGTACCAGAAGCGTTGCCCGTACGTGATTGATTACCTGATCGACCTGGCCCGCCGCACCCAGCACCGCTTCATGGTACGTCTGGTAAAAGGCGCCTACTGGGATGCCGAGATCAAGCGTGCCCAAGTGGATGGCCTGGAGGGTTACCCGGTATACACCCGCAAGGTCTACACCGACGTGTCCTACCTGGCTTGCGCCAAGAAGCTGCTGGCGGCACAGGATGCCATCTACCCGCAGTTCGCCAGCCACAACGCCTACACCCTGTCTGCCGTCTACCATCTGGCGCAGGGCAAGGATTACGAATTCCAGTGCCTGCACGGCATGGGCGAGACCCTGTACGACCAAGTCGTGGGCAAGGACAAGCTGGACAAGCCGTGCCGCATCTATGCCCCGGTAGGCTCGCACGAAACCCTGCTGGCCTACCTGGTACGTCGTCTGCTGGAAAACGGTGCCAACAGCTCCTTCGTGAACCGCATTGTGGACGAGAACGTGTCCATCGAAGAGTTGGTGGAAGACCCGGTGGCCGAAGCCAGCCGTTTTGGTGGCCTGCCCCACAACAAGATTGCCCTGCCGACCGACCTGTACGGTAGTGGCCGCAAGAACTCCGCCGGCCTGGACCTGGCCAACGAGCACGTACTGCAAGGCCTGCAGCAAGGCCTGCACGCGAGCGAACAGCAAACCTGGTTGGCCGCACCGCTGCTGGCGGACGCTGAGCCGAGCGGTACTGCCCCGCAAGCCGTGCTGAATCCGGCTAACCATCAGGACGTGGTAGGTCAGGTGCAGGAAGCCACCCGCGAAGACGTGGAGGCCGCGCTGCAAGCCGCGGTACGTGCCGCACCGGTATGGGCTGCCACCGCGCCGGCCAAGCGCGCCGAAGCGCTGGACCGCATGGCAGACCTGATGGAAGCCAATATGCCGGCGCTGATGGGCCTGGCCGTGCGCGAAGCGGGCAAGACCCTGAACAACGCCATTGCCGAAGTGCGCGAAGCGGTGGACTTCTGCCGTTACTACGCCGCCCAGGTACGCGAGGAATTCGATAACAGCCGTCACCCGGCGCTGGGCCCGGTGGTGTGCATCAGTCCGTGGAACTTCCCGCTGGCCATCTTCATTGGTGAAGTGGTGGCCTCGCTGGCCGCCGGTAACGTGGTGCTGGCCAAGCCGGCCGAGCAGACCGCGTTGATCGCCGCCTACGCCGTGGGCCTGCTGCACCAGGCGGGTGTACCGCGCGACGTACTGCAGTTCCTGCCGGGCCGTGGCGAAGTGGTGGGTGCCGCGCTGACTGCCGATGCGCGCATCAAGGGCGTGATCTTCACCGGCTCCACCGAAGTGGCGCAGATTATCAACCGCACGCTGTCGGCCCGCGCCGAAGACGTGGCGCTGGTCGCCGAAACCGGCGGCCAGAACGCGATGATCGTCGACAGCTCGGCGCTGCCGGAGCAAGTGGTTACCGACGTGCTGAGCTCGGCGTTCGATAGCGCCGGCCAGCGTTGCTCGGCCCTGCGCGTCCTGTACCTGCAGGAAGACATCGCCGACAAGGTGGTGACCATGATCAAGGGCGCGATGGACGAGCTGCGCGTGGGCAACCCGGCGCGCTTCGATACCGATATCGGCCCGGTGATCGACGCCGAAGCCCAGCAAGGCCTGTTGCGCCATATCAATGGCCTGAAAGACAAGGCGCGTAGCATCTACCAGGCCAAACTCACCGCCGAGTGCGCCCAGGGTACCTACGTAGCGCCGACCCTGTTCGAGATCGACCATATCGGCCTGCTGCAGCGCGAAGTGTTCGGTCCGGTACTGCACGTGATCCGCTTCCACGCCGGTGACCTGGACAAGGTCATCGCCGAGATCAACAGCACCGGTTACGGCCTGACCCACGGTGTGCACAGCCGTATCGATGAAACCATCGAGCGCATCACCAGCACCATTCGTGTCGGCAACATCTACGTCAACCGCAACATCGTCGGTGCCGTGGTCGGCGTGCAGCCGTTTGGCGGCGAAGGCAAGTCCGGTACCGGCCCGAAAGCCGGTGGCCCGTTCTACCTGTACCGCCTGACCCGTGGTCACTGGGACGCCCAGCTGGCGCGTCTGGCCGATGCCCAACCGTTGGCCGCACTGGACGCGCTGCAAGCCGCGCTGCCACAACTGGGCCTGGACGACGGTGCCCGTCAGCACCTGCTGCAAGTGATTGCCGACGCGCGCAGCGAAACCCCGCTGCACCACGGCCTGACCCTGCCGGGCCCGACAGGCGAAAACAACAGCCTGCGCTTTGCCCCGCGTGGCCAGGTAGCGTGCGCTGCCGACAATATGGAAGCGCTGCTGATGCAGCTGGCTGCCGCGTTTGCCACCGGCAACCGTGTGCTGCTGGCCGACAGCGTGCACGCCCAGAAAGTGGCGGCCGTGCTGCGTGGCGCGGTACAGGTGGTAGCGCAGGTAGACGATGCCGACGTATCCGCCGTGCTGTACGCCGGCCCGGATGCCGAAGTGCTGCGCCAGAAGCTGGCGCGCCGCGACGGCGCCCTCATTCCGCTGCTGCTGGTAGAGCAGGGCGGGTACAACCTGCACCGTCTGGTGGTAGAGCGCGCGGTGAGCGTCAATACCACAGCCGCAGGTGGTAATGCCAGCCTGATGAGCATCGGTGACTGATCAGGCTTGCTAAGGCGTGGCGGCATTGAAATAATGCCGCCACCGTGCTTCACCGTCAGCCAGACGGACCGAAACTGGCAAGAGCAACCCCGAGATAAAGAAGAGAGACAAAATGCAACTGAACAAACTGACCAGCCTTACTGTCGCTGTTGCCGCCGCCCTGGCCTTTGCCGGCTGCAGCAAAAAAGAAGAAGCCCCGGCTGCCGACGCTTCCAGCGCCGCTGCTGCTGCCCCGGCCGGTGCCGAAGTGATCAAGATCGGCTTTGCCGCGCCGCTGACCGGCCCGCAAGCCCACTACGGCGAAGAGTACAAAAACGGCGTGACCCTGGCGATTGAAGATGCCAACGCCGAGAAGCCGACCATCGGCGGCAAGCCGGTCACCTTCGAGCTGGTAGCCGAAGACGACCAGGCCGACCCGAAAACCGCGACCCAGCTGGCTCAGAAGTTCGTGGACAACAAAGTGAACGGTATCGTCGGTCACTTCAACTCCGGCACTTCCATCCCGGCTTCCAAGATCTACTCCGACGCCGGCCTGCCGCAAGTAGCCATGGCTACCGCCCCGACCTTCACCCAGCAAGGTTACAAAACCACCTTCCGCTCCATGACTTCCGACACCCAGCAGGGTTCGGTCATGGGCAAATTCGTGGTAGAGAAACTGGGCGCCAAGAAAGTGGTGATCGTGGACGACCGCACCGCCTACGGCCAAGGCCTGGCTGACGAATTCGAAAAAGCCGTGAAAGCCGCTGGCGGCAGCGTGGTGAAACGCGAGTTCACCAACGACAAAGCCACCGACTTTGCCGCCATTCTGACCACCATCAAGGGCGCTTCCCCGGACGTGGTGTTCTACGGTGGTGCTGACGCCCAGTCCGCCCCGATGGCCAAGCAGATGAAGCGCCTGGGCCTGAAAGCCCCGCTGATCTCCGGCGAAATGACCAAGACCCCGACCTTCCTGAAACTGGCCGGCAAAGAAGCCGACGGCACCATCGCCTCGCTGGCTGGCCTGCCGCTGGAAAAAATGCCGAAAGGTCCGGACTACGCTACCCGCTACAAGGCACGTTTCAACATGGACGTTGCCACCTACTCCCCGTACGGCTATGACGCTACCCGCGTGCTGATCGCCGCCATGAAAGAGGCGAACTCCGCCGAGCCGGCGAAATACCTGCCGGTACTGGCCAAGATCAACTACGCAGGCGTGACTTCGTCCAACTGGTCCTACGACGACAAGGGCGACCTGAAAGACGGCGGCATCACCGTGTACAAGGTTGAAGGCGGCGAGTGGAAAGTAATGGAAACCATCGGTGGCGGCGCACCCGCTGCTGCTACGGCTTCCGCTGCCCAGTAAGCCTGGCATGCGCCCCTGAGAGGGGGCTGGAGAGAGAAAAGCCCTTCCGCTTGCGGAAGGGCTTTTTGTTGCCTGGTGGTGTCCCCGGCGAGCCTGCGGCCAACCTGGCAGCTTGCCCAGGTTGGCCGCAGCGTTTGCCATGTTGTCGGGCGGATCAGTCCAGCTCGTGCCGGCGTGGCAGGTCCGGCCCGCGCCGCGAGCAGGTGAGTGCGGCCGCCCGGGTGGCAAACTGCACCATGGCATCAATCTGGGCCCGTGACAGGCTGGCCACACCGCGTGGCGAAGCCAGCGCTTGTTCAGCCAGGTAGCACAGCAGGCCGGCCTGGAACGTGTCGCCAGCTCCCACCGTATCCACCACGCTGACGGCTGTGGCAGGTTGCTGCCATTCACCGTGCTGGCGGCTGAACACGCTGACGCCGTCGCCACCGCGTGTCATCAGAACCAATTGGCAGGCGCCGGACAGCCAGCGCCGCGCCGTCTCGGCCGGATCGGTGTCCGGGTACAGTAGCTGCAGGTCCTCATCGCTGACCTTGATCAAGTCCACCAGTCCGGCGTGGTGTTCGATCACCTCGCGCCAGCGCCCGAGGTCCGGTTCCACATTCAGGCGGATGTTCGGGTCCAGCGTACACAAGCGCTGGCCGCTCTCACGCTGCAACAGCGTGGCGAGGGCTTCTGCCGTCGGCGAGCGCACCAAGGCGTAGGAGCCAAAGTGGATACCGGCAATCTGCTCGTTCAGCGTTGGCAGCTCGGCGGTGGTCAGGCTGGCTTCCGGTGCTTTATCGCCATAAAAGGCGTATTGCGGATGACCGTTGGCGTCCAGACTGACCAGTGCCAGCGTGGTGGGTAATGCCCGTTGCAGCAGATAGCGGGTGGTAACGTTTTCCTGCTGCAGGACGGCCTGCAGCTGTTGGCCCAGAAAGTCGCTGGACACGGCGCCCAGTAGCGCCGACGGCTGGCCAAGCCTGGCCACGCCGATGGCCACGTTGAACGGTGAGCCACCGGGAATGGCGCGGTAGTCCAGCGCAGGCCAGCTGGTCTTGCCGTTTTGCAGGAATACATCGAATAGTGCTTCGCCACAGATCAGGAACATCTGGCAGTCTCCTGGCTAGGATCAGACAGCAGGCTCATGGCTGCTGCCGGGTAAGGGGTAAGGCCGGCGGGCGGTGGCGATAGATATCGCGAAAGCGCTGCAGGCGGGGAAGCAGGGCTGCATGACGGCTGGGGTCCGGCTGATAGACCGCCTTGACCGGCGGGCGGGTACACACCGTGGCCAGTTCGCCGCCATCGGCCAGCCAGCCCAGCCGCGCCGCACCCAGCGCACCGCCGGCCTCGCTGCCCACATGGGTGACAATGTTGAGGTCCAGCGCGTCGGCCAGCAGTTGTGCCCAGTACGGGCTGCGTGCGCCGCCGCCCACCAGTGACAGCTCGCTGACCTGGCTGCCGGCAGCGCGTAGTGCATCCAGCCCGTCCACCATGCCGAAGCTCACGCCCTCCAGTACGGCATAGCCCAGCGCGGCGCGGTCATGTGCCTGGGTGAGACCCCAGAACACGCCGGGGGCAAACGGGTCGTTGTGCGGCGTTCGCTCGCCGGACAGATACGGCAGGAACAGCGGTGCGGCGTCCAGCGTCGGGTGGTCCAGTGCTTCGATTTCCTGCAGCAAGCTGGCCTCATCCACGCTGGTCAGGCGGCAGAACCAGCGCAGGCAGCTGGCTGCGGCCAACATCACGCTCATCTGATTCCAACGCCCCGGCAGGGCATGGCAGAAGGTATGCAGTGCCGAGTCGGGGTTGGGGCGGAAGTGGTCATCGACCACGAACATCACACCGGAGGTACCCAGCGACAGGAAACCGTCACCGGGTGCCACGGCGCCGATGCCGATGGCACTGGCCGCCCCGTCACCGGCCCCCCCGGCTACGATGACGCCGGGAGACAGCCCCCACGCCGCGGCCAGCGCAGGCAGCAAGGTACCGGCAGCTTGCGGGCCTTCCACCAGGCGGGGCATATGGCTGCGATCCAGGCCGCAGGCCGCCAGCAGGGTGTCGGACCAGTCACGCGCGGCCACGTCCAGCCATAGCGTGCCGGACGCATCGGAGGTATCACCGACCTTGTCGCCGGTCAGCAGCAAACGCAGGTAGTCCTTGGGCAGCAGCACGCAGCGGGTCGCCGCAAACACGGCGGGCTCATGGCGGGCTACCCACAGCAGCTTGGGGGCGGTAAAGCCCGGCATGGCCAGGTTGCCGGCCACTTGATGCAGCGACGGCGCCGCGCGGGTCAGCGCCGCACACTCGGCCACGCTGCGCAGATCATTCCACAGGATGGCGGGCCGCAATACGCGGTCGTCAGCATCCAGCAGCACGGCGCCGTGCATCTGGCCGGACAGGCCGATGGCGCGCACTTCGGCAAAGGCCGCACCAGCTTTGTCGCGCAAGCGGGCAATGGCGGTGCAGGTGGCGTCCCACCAGGCTTGCGGGTCTTGTTCCGACCAGCCCGGCTGTGGCCGCGACACGCTGAGCGTTTCGCCGGCCACGGCGGCCAGGTGGCCTTGCCCGTCCAGCAGCACGACTTTCACTTCCGACGTGCCAAGATCGATTCCTAGATACATCCCTTCCTCCGCAATCGGGTGCTAGTTGGCCGCATCCTGCGTGGCCAGCCAGCTGTCCACCCGCGCCAGCGCGCGGCTGAGCAGGCTGTAGAGGGCAGGCGTACCGGCCAGATCCCCCCACAGCATGGGGTTGGCCGCATAGGCGGCCACGACATCGTCGGCGGCCAGCATGTGTTGGCAGGCAACCGGCTCCATGATGCCGTCCTGATAGGCATACGGCAGCGCACCGGCCTGCCAGCGTTGCAGGAAACGCAGGAACAGGGCGGGCAGCACGGCAGTATGAACAGGGTCGGCGCCGCGTGCTACTGCCTGTTGTAGCGTAGGGGCAATGAAGCCGGGAATCTTGGAGAAACCGTCGGCGGCTACACGCTGGTTGCTGTCCAGGATGTAGGGGTTGCTGAAGCGGTCCAGTACCGTGTCGCGGTAGGCGGCCAGGTCCAGCGGGCTGGGGCTGAGGCAGGGGATGACGTCGTGGGTGACGTAGTCGTGCGTCATCTGGCGGATGCTGGGGACGGCCGTGCTGTCATGGATGTACAGTAGGCCGCGCAGCGTGCCGGCCCAGGCAATGCAGCTGTGGCTGGCGTTCAGGATGCGGATCTTGGCTTCTTCGTACGGCAAGACCGAGTCCACGGTTTCCACGCCTACCGCTTCCAGCGCCGGGCGGCCGGCGATGAAGCGGTCTTCCACCACCCACTGGATGAACGGCTCGGCCATCAGCGCGCAGGGGTCTTGCTGGCCGGTGGCTTGCAGCACGCGGGCGCTGACTTCCGGCGTCGGGCGCGGGGTGATGCGGTCCACCATGGTATTGGGGGTGCTGGTGTAGCGGTTTACCCAGGCCAGCAGCGTGTGTTCGCCGCGCAGGGTCAGAAACTGCTGCAGACCTTGCTGGAAGCGTTCGCCATTGTGGCGCAGATTGTCGCAGTTCAGCAGGGTGACCGGGGCGTTGCCGGCGGCCTGACGCGCCCGCAGGATGGCAGCGACGGCACCGTAGATGGTGTTCAGCCCGCCGTTCAGGTCGGCGGCCAGGTCGGGGTTGGCGGTGTCCAGTTGGTGCGAATGGTCGAGGTAGTAGCCGCCTTCGGTCACGGTAAACGAGATGATGCGGGTATCGGCGTCGGCCCCCTTGGCAATCAGCGGCTGCAGGTCGGCTTGCCACGGCACGATGTTGCTGATGGCGTGCACGGTTTCATAGCGGTGTTCGCCTGCTGGCGAAATGGTTTCCAGCGTGTAGCGGCCTTGCTGGGCGGCCAGTTGGTCCAGCAGCGGTGCCATGTCGGCGCGGATATTGGCCAGTGCCAGTGCCCAGCGGGCCTGGCCGTGCTTGTCCAGCTGGTCCAGGTACCAGGCCTGATGGGCACGATGAAAAGAGCCGGCACCAATGTGCAGCCAGCAGGGGGTGGCGGAAGCGGTAGACATGTTCGGGTTGTCCTGTCATGACGGGTGAAGACAAGCCTTCCCCCTGCCGGGCCCGTGACGGGCCTGGCATGCTGGGGAGGTTGGCCGCAGTGCGGCCGGGTTCAGGGGTTTAGCAGACCTCGGCGGTCTCGGTCGCCAGCGCCGGGGTGCGGGCCAGCGCCACGCCGTCCTCGCGGAACAGGTGGCAGTGGTGCGGCGGAATGGCAAAGCCGACGCGGCTGCCGTGGGTGGCGTTCTGGCCATCCGGCATGCGGCTCACCAGCGGGTCACTGGCGCTGTCCGATTCGGCGTACAGGTAGGAAAAGTCGCCTAGGCTTTCCACCGTGCTGACCTGGCCGTAGACGCTGGGCTGCTGCTCGTCACGGCGCAGGTATTCCGGGCGTACGCCCAGGGTGACGGCTTCACCGGTGTTCAGGCTGCTGCCATCGACGCAGACGGTCTGCAGGCCGCCATCCCGTATCTGCACGGTGACTTGCTGAGGGTTGGCCGACACCACCACGCCTTCGATGAAGTTCATCTTGGGCGAGCCGATAAAGCCGGCGACGAAGCGGTTGGCCGGGTGGTGGTACAGGGTTTGCGGGCTGCCTACCTGTTCGACGCGGCCGGCGGACAGCACCACGATCTTGTCGGCCAGGGTCATGGCTTCTACCTGGTCGTGGGTGACGTAGATCATGGTGGTCTTGAGGTCCTGGTGCAGGCGGGAGAACTCCAGCCGCATCTTCACGCGCAGCGCGGCGTCCAGGTTGGACAGCGGCTCGTCAAACAGGAACACCTTGGGTTCGCGGGTAATGGCGCGGCCAATGGCCACGCGCTGGCGCTGGCCGCCGGACAGGGCCTTGGGTTTGCGGTCCAGCAGGTGGTCGATGTGCAGGATCTTGGCGGCTTTCTGTACCGCAGCGTCGATCTCGGCCTTGGACTTGCCGGCCAGTTTCAGGCCGAAGGCCATGTTGTCGTACAGCGACATGTGCGGGTAGAGCGCATAGCTCTGGAACACCATGGCGATGCCGCGCTTGGCCGGCGGAATATCGTTGACACGCTCGTCGCCGATATACATGTCGCCGCCGCTGATGTCTTCCAGGCCGGCAATCATGCGCAGCAGCGTGGATTTGCCGCAGCCGCTGGGGCCGACAAAAACCACGAACTCGCCGTCGGCGATATCCAGCTGGATGTCGCGCATCACTTCCGGGTTGTCACCGTAGCGTTTGCTGATGTTGCGCAGGGTAACGCTTGCCATGTTGAGTCTCCTTGGGCAGCCGTCTGGGCCACCCGGTAGCGATTAGGGTTGTGCCTGGCAGAGGCGGGCCACCAGGGCCGGCAGGTCTGCCATGTCATCAAAAGTGTGTCGGGCGCCGCAGTCGCGCAGCCGCTGGGCCTGGCCGTCGGCAATGTGGCCAGCACCGGTAAAGCCCAGCACCGTCATGCCGGCGGCGCTGGCGGCGCGGGTGCCGGTGACGCTGTCTTCCACCACCAGGCAGCGTGCCGGGCTGGCGCCCAGGCCGCGGGCGGCATGCAGGAACAGGCCGGGGTCGGGTTTGGCGATGCCCACTTCGTCGGCGCAGTACACGTGCGGGCCGAAGTGCGCCAGCAGGCCGGTCTGGGCCAGCGAGCTGCGCACACGGTTGGCCGCACTGTTGCTGGCGCAGGCCTTGGGTAGCGGGATGGCGCGCAGCGCGGCGTCCACGCCACGAATAGGGCGGGCCAGGCGTGCCACTTCGTCTTCGATGTGGTGGCGCATGGCGGCGACCGCGTCGTCGCCCAGCGGCAGCGGGTGCTGGCGGCCGATATCGGCCAGCAGGTCGGGCAGGGTCAGGCCCAGCCGCGGGCGCACCAGCGCGTCCAGGTCTTGCCCCGGCAGCAGCGGTGCCAGCTGCTGCAGCAGGGCGTCGAAGGCGATGGCTTCGCTGTCCAGCAGTACGCCGTCGCAATCGCTGATCAGGTGGGTATAGGCGGGCATCACTTCACCGCTCCGAAGGTCAGGCCACGTACCAGCTGTTTCTGCGTCAGCCAGCCCAGCACCATGATGGGCGCCACGGCCAGCAGCGAGGCCGCGGACAGCTTGGCCCAGAACAGGCCCTCGGGGCTGGAGTAGGAGGCGATGAACACCGTCAGCGGCGCAGCGTTGGCGCTGGACAGGTTAATGCTCCAGAACGCCTCGTTCCACGACAGGATCAGCAGCAGCAGGGCGGTAGACGCCAGGCCCGGCAGCGACATCGGCAGCAGCAGGTAGCACACTTCCTGCCAGGTGCTGGCACCGTCAATGCGCGAGGCTTCCAGGATTTCCTTGGGCACTTCGCAGAAGTAGGTGTAGGTCATCCATACCGCAATCGGCAGGTTGATCAGCGTGTAGATGATGATCAGGCCGCTGACGGTATCGAGCAGGCCGATGTTCTTCCACAGCAGGTACACCGGCAGCAGCACGCCTACCGATGGCATCATCTTGGTGGACATCATCCACAGCAGCACTTTCTGCGTTTTGGCAGTGGGGAAAAACGCCATGCTGTACGCGGCCGGGATGGCAATCAGCAGGCTCAGCAGCGTCACGCCACCGGAAATGGCGATGGAGTTGGCCGCAAAGCCCAGGTAATTGCTGCGCGCGAAGACCTCGCGGAAGCTTTCCAGCGTGGGGGTGAAGAACAGCGACAGCTGGTAGGCCTGACTTTCGGTCTTGAACGCGGTCAGCATCATCCACAGGATGGGGAAGAAGATCAGCAGGGCCAGCGTCCAGGCCAGGGCCGTGGTCAGCACATATTGCAGCTGGCGGGATGCAGTACGTTTCATCGTTCGTTCTCCCCCTTCAGGTTGTTGGCCAGCATGCGTACCAGGAACACCGACACGATATTGGCGAGGATCACGGCCAGGATGCCGCCGGTAGAGGCCATGCCCACATCGAACTGCTGCAGGCCCAGCTGGTAGATCAGGTAGGACAGCGTAGTGGTGGCGGTGCCGGGGCCGCCGGCGGTGGTGGTGTAGATTTCGGCAAAAATGGACAGCAGGAAGATGGTCTCGATCATCACCACCACGCCGATGGCACGTTTCAGATGCGGCAGCACGATGTGGAAGAACATGGCGATGGGGCCGGCGCCGTCGATCTGGGCGGCTTCTTTCTGCTCCTGGTCCAGCGACTGGATGGCAGTTAGCAGGATCAGGAAGGCAAACGGCAGCCATTGCCAGCTGACGATGATGATGATGGACAGCATCGGGTATTCGCCCAGCCAGTCCACCGGCGGCAGCCCCAGTGCGGTGGTGGCGGCGGCGATCAAGCCGTACACCGGGTGCAGCAGCATGTTTTTCCAGATCAGCGCGCTGACCGTCGGCATCACGAAGAAGGGCGCAATCACCAGCAGTCGGGCCACGCCGCGGCCCATGAACGGCTGGTCGTACAGCACGGCCAGCAGCACGCCGCCGACCACGGAAATCACCAGTACGGCTACCGTCAGCAGCAGGGTATTGAATACGGCCGGCAGGAAGGCCGGGTCGCTCCACATGAACTGGTAGTTCTGCAGCCCGACGAAGCCGGTGTCTTCAGGGCTGAGCAGGTTGTAACGGATCAGCGAAAACCAGACCGTCATCAGCAGCGGCACGATGGACCACAGCAGCAGGCTGACAACGGCCGGCGATTGCAGCCAGCGCTGCATCCAGCGGCCAGGCCGGGCGCCGGCGGCGGGGCCGGGGCTGCCGGTGGCGTCTTTGCGCAGGGCAGGGTGGGCAGAGGAGTGCATGGGGTATCTCGTCTTGTTATGGTCCGGAAGCCGGGTTGCCGGCAAACAGCGGCAACCCGGCGGCGGTGGTAAGGCTTACTTCTGGTAACCGCCCTGGATCACGGCACGGTTGGCCGTGGCTTGGCCGGCTTTCAGCGCAGCGTCCACCGTCATATTGCCGGCCAGTGCGCCGGAGATGGCTTGGCCTACCACGGTACCGAAGGACTGGAACTCCGGAATGCCGACAAACTGGATACCGCTATACGGGGCTTTTTTCAGCGTGGCATCGTTGGGGTTGGCAGACTGGATGGCGCTCAGGACGAACTTGGCAAACGGTGCGGCCTTCACGTATTCCGGCTGGTTGTAGGTGGAGATGCGGGTACCCGGCGGGACGGACGTCCAGCCCAGATCGTTGGCCACCAGCTTGATGTATTCCTTGGAGGTAGCCCACTGCACGAACTTCTTGGCGGCGTCATCCTGCTTGGACGACTTCGGTACCGCCAGCGCCCACGACCACAGCCAGCTGCTGCCTTTGGCCGTCACACCAGTCGGCGCCTGGGCAAAGCCTACCTTGTCGGCCACTTGCGATTCTTTCGGGTTGAACAGCATGCCGGCCGCCACGGTGGCGTCGATCCACATGCCGCACTTGCCGCTGGCAAACAGGGTCAGGTTTTCGTTGAAGCCGTTGGTGCTGGCGCCCGGCGGGCCGTATTTCTTCAGCAGGTCAACGTAGAAGCTCACCGACTTTTTCCATTCCGGGCTGTCGATGGTGGCTTTCCAGTTCTCGTCAAACCAGCGGCCGCCGTTGGCGTTGACCAGCGTGGTGAGGTAGGCCATGTTTTCACCCCAGCCCGCCTTGCCGCGCAGGCAGATACCGTACACGCCGCCTTTTTCCTTCAGCACTTTGGCGTAGTCGGCAATCTGGGTGTAGGTCGGCTTCTCCGGCATGGTCAGGCCCAGTTTGGCAAACAGGTCCTTGCGGTAGAAGGTCATCGAGCTTTCGACATAGAACGGCAGCGCGTACAGCTTGCCGCCGTAGGACAGGCCGTCACGCGCGGTTTTCACCACGTCGTTCAGGTCGTACTCGGGCGCCAGGTTGTCCATCGGGTTCAGCCAGCCCTTCTTCGCCCATAGCGGGGCTTCGTAGGTGCCGATCATCATTACGTCGAACTTGCCGCTGTTGGTGGCGATGTCGGTGGTCACGCGCTGGCGCAGTACGTTTTCTTCCAGTACCACCCAGTTCAGCTTGATGTCCGGGTTCTGTTTTTCGAAGGCCGGCGACAGCTTTTTCAGCTCCACCATGTCCGGGTTGTTCAGGGCGGCAATGGTCAGCGTGGTGGCTGCTTGGGCGGACAGGGCGGCCAAGGCCAGGGCGCAGGCGGCGGCCAGACGGCCGGCGTGGCGTGCTGTGAATCGGGTCATGCTTTATCTCCTCGTTATGTTGTGGTGCTGCACGGGCAGCGTGGCTGGGCAACCGGCCAGCCAGCGGTAAAAACGGGTACCGGGCCTAGCTCATCCAGTTGCCGCCATCGACATTCAGGGTCTGGGCGGTGATGTAGTCGGCGTCGGCGCTGGCCAGGAATACGGCGGCGCCGGCCAGGTCGTCGGGGCGGCCCATGCGGCCCAGCGGCACGGCTGCGCCGACCTGGCGTTTTTTTTCGCCGGGGGCCAGGCCTTCATAGCGGGCAAACAGTGCGTCCACCGCCTGCCACATCGGCGTGTCCACCACGCCGGGGGCGATGGCATTGACGCAGATGCCATGCGGCGCCAGCGCCAGCGCGGCAGACTGGGTATAGCTGATGACGGCAGCCTTGGTAGCGCAGTAGTGCGAGACCAGCGCTTCGCCGCGCCGGCCGGCTTGCGACGACAGGTTGATGATCTTGCCGCCGTGCCCTTGGGCCACCATCTGGCGGGCCACGGCCTGCATCAGGAAGAACATGCCTTTGACGTTGACGTCGAACAGGCGCTGGTAGCTGTCGCGGCTGGCTTCCAGCAGCGGGGCCATGTCGAAGATGGCGGCGTTGTTGTACAGGATGTCGATGCGACCGAAGCGGGCCACGGCCTCGCTTACCAGGCGCGCGATGTCGGCTTCGACGGTGATGTCTGCCGGCAGCCACAGCGTGCGTTCCGGGTGGCTGGCCAGCAAGGCGGCCAGCTCGTCGGAGAGGTGCAGGTCTGCCAGCACGCACAGCGCGCCTTCTGCCAGATAGCGGCGGCTGACAGCCAGACCGATACCGTTGGCCGCGCCGGTGAGGACGGCCACCTTGTTGTTCAGCTTCACGTGCAGGCTCCTGTGTTGTCTTGTTCTGGGCATTTGCCCTTTGTGCGGGCAAATATTCATATTAACGAAAAGCAGTGTCAAGCCACGGGCCGGCAAATAGCGCGATGCTGCTGTGCACCATGATTCCTTTTTGCCACCTGCTGCCGGCAACGCGGCACGGCTTGACGCAGCAGGGGCGTTCGGTGGTACAAATCGCGACGCGGGATGAATCTGCATCAACAGGGAGGGCGGCATGCCCAGACAACAAGACAAGCTGGACTTGGCGGCACGGGCGGCCTGGCTGTATTTTGTGGCCGGCAAGACGCAGAACGAGCTGGCCGACCAGCTCAACGTGTCGCGCCAGGTGGCGCAGCGGCTGGTGGCCACGGCAGTGGAGCGCGGGCTGGTAAAGGTGACGGTGCATCATCCGGTGGCCGATTGCCTGTCGCTGGCCGACCAGCTGCAGGCACGTTTCGGCCTCACCATGTGCGAGGTGGTGCCCTATGACCAGGACAGCCCGGCCGAGCTGCAACGCAAGCTTGCCGTGGCCGGCGCTCGCGTGTTCGAGCGCTATCTGGATGTGCCGGAGCCGCGGGTGGTGGAGCTGGGCTCCGGCCGCACGCTGAAGGCCATCATCGACGAGATGGCCGAGCTCAGCTGCCCGCAGCACCGGCTGGTGTCGCTGATCGGGACCATCGCGCACGATGGCGCTTCCAACCGCTACGACGTGGCCTTGCCGGCGTCGGAAAAGACGCAGAGCCAGTACTACCTGCTGCCGGCGCCGCTGTACGCCGACAGCGCCGAAGACCGTGCGCAGTGGTGCCAGCACCGGCTGTACCGGGTGGTGGAGTCGATGAGCCGCCGCGCCGACGTTGCCTTCATCGGCATCGGCACTATTGATGATGGCTGCCCGCTGCAGGCCGACGGCTTTCTGGGGGCGGAGGAAATCACCGTACTGAAGTCGCAGCAGGCAGTGGCCGAGCTGATTGGCCGGCCGATCGACGCCCGCGGCGAGCTGGTGGCGAGCCCGGTGCAGCAGCGGGTAACCAGCCTGGCGCTGGAGCGTCCGCCACGCCGTCCGCTGATTGCTTTTGCCGTCGGCGAGCGCAAGGCGGCGGCTATTCTGGCGGTGTTGCGTGGCCGCTGGTTGAGCGGCCTGGTGACCGATGAAGCCTGTGCCCGCTACATCCTGGCGCACAGCGACGATCTGACCTGAGCCTGCGATCACCAGAATGACACAAGGCCCTGTCCGTTACGGACAGGGCCTTGTCGTGCCTGTGCGGCCAACCTTTACCCGGCAGTACGCCAGGGTTGGCCGCATCCGTGTGGTGGGTTCACGACGGCGGCGCGTCTGGCGACAGCACCGAATGCAGGGTAGACCGCATCAGGCCGATGGCGAGCAGGTAGCCCAGCCACCAGAACGGGTTCAGCAGTGACAGCAGCCGTGGCCGTGCCAGCCACCCTGCTACCCGCTGCCGCGCGTCGTCTTCGGGGTAGTACCAGTCCGGTAAGGCCATGCCTGCGCTGGCGTAGACTACCAGCGTGAACAAGGCGAACGCGCCGCACACTTCGCGATAGGCAATATGCTGTAGTTCACGGCTGCTCAGGCCGGTGGCGGCCAGTTGGGCGCGGAATGCGGCCAACTCGGCGGCATCGTACGACGTGTCTACCCACACCTGGGCCAGCACGCCCCACGCGATCTGCCTGCCGGACAGCGCCGCCATCGTGCCTAGCGGCTGTACCAGCCCACCGGGCCGGGCTGCAGGTTGATGTTGACCTGTTTCACCTGCTGGTACTCCAGCAGGCCGTTGACGCCCAGGTCGCGGCCGTAGCCGCTCATCTTGTAGCCGCCCCACGGCGCTTCGTTGAAGGTGGGGTTGTAGCAGTTGATCCAGGTGACGCCGGCGCGCAGCGCCTTCATCACCCGCAGCGCCCGCGCACCGTCGGTGGTGAACACGCCGCCGGCCAGGCCGTACGGCGTATCGTTGGCCAGGCGGATGGCTTCGGCTTCGTCGCTGAAGGTCTGGATCGCCACTACCGGGCCGAACACTTCCTCGCGGCAGATTTCCATCTCGCTGCGGCAGTTGTCGAAGATGGTGGGGCGCAGGAAGTAACCATTGGCGCAGTCGCCGTCGGTATGGCGTTGGCCGCCGCACACCAGGGTGGCGCCCTCGGCCTTGGCGCGTTCGATGAAGCCCAGCACTTTTTCCAGCTGGCCGGCGGAAACCAGCGGGCCGATGTCCGGGTCGTTGACGCCGGGGCCGATGGTCATCGCGTTGGCGCGTTCCGCCAGCCGGGCTACGAAGCGGTCTTTCAGCGACGCCTCGATCAGGATGCGGGAGCCAGCCGAACACACCTGGCCCTGGTTGAAGAACACGCCGATCATCGCCCATTCCACCGCGCCTTCCAGGTCGGCGTCGGCAAAGATGATGTTGGGCGACTTGCCGCCCAGCTCCAGCCCCACGCGCTTGAGGTTGCCTACCGCGGCGCGGGCGATCAGCTGGCCGGTGCGGGTGCTACCGGTGAAGGTGATCATGTCCACGTCGTGGCTGTCGGCCAGCGGCTGGCCGGCGGCCGGGCCGCTGCCCAGCACCAGGTTGGCGGTACCTGCCGGCAGGCCCACCTCGTGGAAGATTTCAAACAGCACCACCGACGATAGCGGCGTGAGCTCGCTGGGCTTGAACACCACGCAGTTGCCGGCGGCCAGCGCCGGGGCCAGCTTCCAGGTGGCCATCAGCAGCGGGTAGTTCCACGGCGTGATCAGGCCGCACACGCCTACCGGTTCGTGCAGGCTGTAGGCGTGCATCGGGCCGAAACCGTCCGGCACCTCGTACACGCCGCCTTGCGGCTTGCCGATCAGGCCGGCGTAGTAACGGAAGCAGGCGGCGGCGTCTTCGATGTCGCAGCGCGCTTCGCGCAGCGGCTTGCCGTTGTCCAGACAGTCCAGCAGCGCCAGCTCTTCGGTACGGGTGCGGATGGCGTCGGCAATGCGGTACAGCATGTCGGCGCGGCGCGGGCCGCTCATGTGGCGCCAGTCGCCTTGCTCGTAGAAGGCGTGCTTGGCGGCGGCAATGGCTTGCAGCGTGTCTTCTGCCGTGCTGTCGGCGACCACGCCGATGACGTCGCCGTTGGCCGGGTTGAGGATGTCGCGGGTATGGCCCAGCAGCGCGGGTTGCCACTGGCCGTTGATGTAGTTGAGGCGGGTCTGCATGGTGTCTCCGGTAGCGGGTACGGCAGGCATCGATAAGGCCGCGCGTCAGGCGCGGGCGATGTAGATCTTGCGCAGGGTGCGGCGTACGGTCCAGGTGGTGGCGGTGCCGGCTTTCAGGAAACCGACGCTGCCGGGCTGTAGCTGCAGCGGTGCGGTGCCGTCGTCAAAGCTGACGGTGGCGTCGCCGTCCAGCACCACGAAGCATTCGTCCACTTCGATATCGGTGGTGACCGACGGCGACATCTCCCACACGCCGATGGCGACATCGCCCAGCGTGGCCAGCTCGGCCACGCCGACGGTGGCCGGGCCTTGTACGATTTTGGCCGGGTCTACCGGCTGGTAGGCCAGCTCGGCGGTGGTGGCCAGCAGGGCGTAGTTGCCCAGTAGCGTTTGCGTTGTCATGGCAGCTTTCCCTTGCGGTAACAGTGTGGGTGCCAGCGGCGGCCAGGGTTGGCCGCGGCGGTGTGTCAGGAATCGAAGCCCAGGCCCAGCGCATCCATGCCGCGCAGAAAGGCATTGCGCCGGCCGTGGTTGTGGTCGGCACGGTCCAGGCTCCAGCGCATGGCCTGCACCACGGTGTAGGTCAGCGGCTCGGGCGGGAAGGGCAGCGGCATCTCGCGCACCATGCGCAGCCGGGTGCGTTCGGTATCCAGGCCTTCTACCTTGTCCAGCAGCACGTTGGCCGCAAAGCGCGTGGCGCCCACGCCCAGGCCGGTAAAGCCGGCGGCCAGCGCCACCTTGCCGTCCATGGCGTCGGTAAAGAAGGCGCAGAAGCGCGACGAGGTGTCGATCACCCCGGCCCAGCGGTGGCTGAAGCGCAGGCCGGCCAGCTGCGGGAAGGTGGTGAAGAAGTGGCTGGCCAGCCGTTCAAAGCTTTCCGGCCGCTCTTCGTATTCCGGCTTGATCTTGCCGCCCAGGTGGTAGATAGCATCGTAACCGCCAAACAGGATGCGGTTGTCGCGCGTCAGCCGGTAGTAATGGAACTGGTTGCCGACGTCGGCAATGCCCTGGCGGTGCTGCCAGCCGATGGCGGCCAACTGCTCTGCGCTGAGCGGCTCGGTCATCAGCACGTAGTCGTACACCGGGATGGTGTGCCAGCGGTAGCGCTTCAGCAGCGAGGGGAAGGCATTGGTGGCCAGAATCACCCGCTCGGCCAGCACGTGGCCCTGTGCGGTGTCGACGCGCACCCGCTCGCCTTGGTGGCTAATGCCGGTGGCGGCGCTGTGTTCGAAAAAGCGCACGCCCAGCTGGCGGGCCACGCGTGCCAGGCCCGCAACCAGCTTGCCGGGGTGGATCATGGCGGTGCCGTCGCGGTCCCAGTGGCCGGCCAGAAAGGTAGGCGAGTTCACTTCGGCGCGGATGGCGGCCTCGTCCAGACAGCCTTCGCCGTCAAAGCGCGCCACCTGGTACGGTTCCACCGCCACTTCCAGTACGCCGGTGCGCTCGAAGTCGCAGTCGATGCCGTAACGCGCCAGCGTGGCTTCCAGCTGGTTCAGGTTGTCCAGGCCCAGCGCTTCCAGCTGGGCAAACTCTTCCGGCCAGCGCTTCAGGCCGTTGTCCTCGCCGTGGGTCAGGCTGGCTTCGCAGAAGCCACCGTTGCGCCCCGACGCCGCCTGGCCGACGCGGCCGGCTTCCAGCAGCACCACGTCGCGCCCTGGCTGGCGTTCTTTGGCCATCAGCGCCGACCACAGCCCGAGAAAACCGCCGCCGACAATCAGCAGCGCGCTGCGCACCTCCCCCTGCAACGCAGGTGCGGCCGGGCCGCGGTCAACGTCGTCCAGCCAGAACGGTGCAGCTTTACTGGCGGCGAGGGCATGACGGATGGTGTCCGCACTGGGCGGAAGGCGTTCGTAGACGGTCTGTGCCATAGAGGGTGGGCTGTGTGGTGGATGAGTTGTTTATAGCGCGAGTGTGCGCCATTTCCGCTAAGGATGACTTGCCATTCGCGCAAGTTAAATACAATATTTCCAAACTTCAGTTTGCGGATGATTAACGTAATGAGCAAGCCGGTAACGCTGGGGCAGGTGAGTGATTTCGACATCCGCCTGCTGCGCATTTTCAAGACCGTGGTGGAGTGCGGCAGTTTCTCGGCCGCCGAAAGCGTGCTGGGCATCAGCCGCTCGGCCATCAGCCTGCACATGGGCGACCTGGAAAAACGGCTGGGCGTGTGCCTGTGCCGCCGTGGCCGCGCCGGCTTTGCGCTGACCGACGAGGGCCGCGAAGTGCTGCGTGCGGCCAACATCCTGCTGTCGGCCATCGAGGACTTCCGCGACGAAGTGAACCAGCTGCACCGCCAGCTGCGTGGCGACCTCAACATCGGCATCATTAACAACCTGGTCACGCAGTCGCACATGCATGTTACCAAGGCGCTGAAGGCGTTGAGCGCGCGCGGCCCCGGCGTGTGCATCAACATCGCCATGATGGTGCCCAGCGACATCGAGCAGGGCGTGCTGGACGGCACGCTGCACGTGGGGGTGATCCC
Organism: Vogesella urethralis; assembly: GCF_007644045.2. Taxonomy (GTDB): domain Bacteria; phylum Pseudomonadota; class Gammaproteobacteria; order Burkholderiales; family Chromobacteriaceae; genus Vogesella; species Vogesella urethralis. The sequence continues at coordinate 1,405 of NZ_VMDW02000138.1, read as the reverse complement.
CGAAATCCACCCCTTGCCGGGCCTGGCCTATTTGCGCCTGTACGAGGAACAGTCGTCGCTGTACTGCAGCAGCGAGCATCCGTTCTTTCTGTCGCCGGTGCCGGACGACACCGCCATCCGCCAGGCGCACGCCATCTTCCCCAATTACCGCATTACCGACGAGGCGCACCGCTGGCTGGGCCAGCTGCACTGTACTGCCAAGGCGTCCGACCGCGAAGGCATTGCCTTCCTGATCCTGAGCGGCCACTACATCGGCTTTCTGCCCGACCACTACGCCGCCACCTGGGTCGCGCGCGGCCAGATGCGCGCCATCCGCCCCGACGAATACCGCTACAGCACGCCGCTAAGCGTGGTGGTGCGCAAAGGCCGGCGCAGCAATATGGTGCTGGACAGCTTTCTGGGCGAACTGGGCGCGCCGGATACCGGGCGGGAGGGGAGCTAACAGGGCAGGAGGTTGGCCGCAGGTGCGGCATATGAAAAAACCCGCCAGGTGGCTAATGCCAGTCAGTGAGGCGAATGTGCTTGGCCATCAAGTAGGAAGGCGTGAGTGAAGCGCCCCATCCCGTTGGCGCGAGCCGGTCAAAATGGTGCGCCCCAGGTTTTAAGACGCCGATTTGTTTGAGCCCCGAGCCGTTAGCTAGGGGCGAGTTCGGCGGCGCCTGGGGCGTGCCGTTTTGACCGGGGTTTCGAGCAGCCCCGGGTTGCGGGGGAATGAAAAGGGGGCGGCAATCCGCCCCCTTTCCCGTCTGCCGGGCGGAACCGGCATCTAATCATCGTCCGCATAGCGGACACACTAGCGCATTTCAACGAAACAAACCCCTAACCAAAAAACGCCAGTCAGCATTAACTGACTGGTATTACGCCAGGTATTGGGTTTGATTTTGCGGGCAGACGGTGCTGACCTCCGCAGCCCCCATCTCGCGACGGTGCCGATGAGGGTGAAAGCGCAAAAAGCGCCGTACCCAATTGACGTATTGCTGCTCGGTGTGCAGGCGGCCATGCCCGGCTCGCAGCGTCTGGCACAACCCATCGGGCAAGCGTGGCGCGGCAGTGCCATCTGGCTGTGTACTTTCAGGCATTGGCAACCTCAATAGCTTGTAAAACAATGAAAAATGCGCATATCATGCCTGGTTATACACACAGATAAACCAAATATACACCTGCAAAGATGTATATTTCACGTTAGGCAACACAAATGCCATCCAACTCATCCGCCGACGCAACAGCGAAAACGTTCGTTGAATTCGTAAACCTCATCGAATCACTCGACCTAGTTTCCAATACCCCGATATTTCGTGGTCAAGCATTCGAAGGCAACCTGCTGCCGGGTCGACGTCCCCCCAATCTCAGTAGCACTACGCTTTAGAGTCCAAGGCTAATTTACCTGATTTCTCCGCCAGTAATT
>NZ_VMDW02000087.1 GCF_007644045.2 Vogesella urethralis | reverse complement strand
AACATCGCGTGGCACGACTGATGAAGCAGGAGGGTCTGCGTTCGCAGACGGGCTACCACCGACGCCCCGGGCATTGCAGTGGCCGCCCGGCGGTAGTAGCACCGAACCATCTGCAACGCCAGTTCACTGTGGAGGCGCCGAATAAGGTCTGGGTGACGGATATCACGTACATCCGCACGCATGAGGGATGGTTGTACTTGGCGGTGGTCCTCGACCTATTCTCGCGGCAGGTTATTGGCTGGTCGATGCAGTCACGTATCGATAGAGAGTTGGTTCTGAATGCCCTGTTGATGGCGGTATGGCGCCGCCAGCCCAAGCATGAGGTGCTAGTACATTCCGACCAGGGAAGTCAGTTCAGTAGCTACGACTGGCAAGACTTCTTGAAGGCCCATCACTTGGTGCCCAGCATGAGTCGACGCGGGAACTGCCACGACAATGCCGTGGCGGAGAGCTTCTTCCAGTTGCTGAAGCGGGAGCGTATCAAGCGAAAAACCTATCACGATCGGGAAGCGGCACGTCGTGACATATTCGATTACATCGAGATGTTCTACAACCCGAAGCGCCGGCATGGTTCCGCAAATGGGCTGTCACCGGTAGAGTACGAGAAGCAGTATTTCCAACGGCTCAAGAGTGTCTAGAGAAGCTGGGGCGATTCAATCGCATCCCGGTGGAAGCGCATGGCTTCATTCAGGGCTGATGTCATTGTAGTGCGGAAGCCGTGCAGGCATTGGTCGGTGCCGGTGCTGTAGCCCATAGCCCGAATGGCATTGTTGATGCCGGTATTGGAAACCGGGCTACCGACACGGCCGCCTGCGAAGACGAAGGTGGCGTGCTCGTTTAGACCGTGTACCTGCTGCATCACCTCTATGGCTTGGCGGCTTAGGAAGATCATGCGTGGCCTGCCCATCTTTTCCCCGCGATAGCTATACGCTACGCCTTCTACCGGCTCGCGCTCCGATGGGATAGTCCAGAGGCCTTCTGCTAGGTTGAACTCGTCCCAGCGGGCAAAGCGGATCTCTGATGATCTGGCACCTGTCAGCAAAGCAAAGCGCAGGAATAGCTTGATGATCAGCAGGCAATCTACCGAACGCAGCTTCTGTAGCAGCTGCGGCATGCTTTCCAGGGGAAGGGCTGCTTTGGGGGTGCTGACAATCACCGGTAAAATGCCATTACGCCCTGTAAGGCTGGATACCGGGTCGTGCTGGATGCGGCTGGTACGCTTAGCGTGCTTCATCACGCTGCTGATGTGTTGTAGTACACGTGCAGCGGTTTGCTGGTGTCCTTGCTTGCTTAGCAGATCTACCGGCTTGCGAAGTAGGGCTTCGTTCAGCGTATCGACCGGTAATCTGCCAATGTGCGGGAATATATGCTTGCGTAGCTGGCTGGCAATGCGGGTGCTGGTCACCGGCTTGATGTTCTTTACCCTGCAGTGTTCTTCCAGCCATTCTAGTGCTACGACTTCGAACGTAGAGGCCTGGGCAAGCTTACCTGCCTCCTTATGCAGTTTGCGCTCGACAGAGGGGTCCTTGCCACTGCGGATGCTATCTCTGCACTCTTCTGCGGCCAACCTTGCCTGTTTCAGTCCTAGCGCTGGGTAATCACCTAGCCAGATCTTGATACGCTTACCGTAAAGACTGCTGACAAAGCGCCAGCGTTTTCTTTCTGCGGTTACAACCAACACCAAGCCGCCACCATCCCGGTAGTTCGACTCGGTCTTACCCTCTTCTAGGTGGGCATTGCGACACTGAATATCCTTGAGTAGTGCCATGCCATTGCTTTTGTCTGCTGCCATAACGACGTACCCCCATGTGTACCCCCTGAAGATAGCATGGGGGTACATATGGGGGTACGTTTTTGTGTGGCTGCAGTCACCCAGTAGTAGACAGCTGTGGACATAATGCCCAGTTTTATCTAGTAAATACGGGGCTGAATAGACGTTCTAGAACAACTTGGAAATATCCTTCGCGTCCCAGTGCGGGAAGTGCTTGCGCACCAGCGCGTTGAACTCGATCTCGAACGCGCGCAGGCGGGCGAGGTCGCTCTGGTCCTGGCTGGCGCTGTCGATCTGCGCTTCGCCGCGGATCATGCCGGCGCCGGAGGTCGCGTTGGAGAGGCGGTCGATCACGATCAGGCTGCCGGTTGCGCGGCACTGGCTGTACGCGTCGAACACCACCGGGGCGGTGAAGGCGATACGCACCAGGCCGATTTCGTTCAGCTGCAGCTTTTCGGCCTCGAAAGCGTCCAGGGTGTTGACGTCCACGCGGTGCACGATGCGTTCCACGCGGCCGGTGACGGTTTTGCCGGCCAGCTTGAACAGGTAGTCCTTGCCCACCGCCAGCGGGGTTTCGTCCATCCACACCAGGTGGGCTTCCACCGCCTGGCTCACCAGCGGGCGGGCCTCGTCGGCGCGTACGATCATGTCGCCGCGCGAGATGTCGATTTCGTCGGCCAGCGTCAGGGTGATGGCTTGGCCGCTGCGGGCGATGTCGAGATTGCCTTCGTACACCACCACGTTTTCCACGGTGCTTTCCTTGCCGGACGGCAGCGCCACGATACGGTCGCCGGGGCGGATTTCGCCGCTGGCCACGGTGCCGCAGAAGCCGCGGAAGTCGAGGTTGGGGCGGTTCACGTACTGCACCGGCAGGCGGAACGCGCTTTGGGCCACGTCGTGCGAGATTTCCACGCTGTCGAGGATGCCCATCAGCGTCTGGCCGTCGTACCACGGCGTGCGCTCGCTGGCGCTCACCACGTTGTCGCCGCGCAGCGCGCTGATCGGCACGAAGCGGATGTCGGCAATGCCCAGGCCCGCAGCAAAGGCCAGGTATTCGTCGCGGATGCGGTTGAACACGGCCTGGTCGAAGTCCAGCAGGTCCATCTTGTTGATGGCTACCACTACGTGCTGGATGCCCAGCAGGCTGACGATGTAGCTGTGGCGGCGGGTCTGCGTCTGTACGCCGTAGCGGGCGTCGATCAGGATCACCGCCAGGTTGCAGGTGGAGGCGCCGGTGGCCATGTTGCGGGTGTACTGCTCGTGGCCCGGGCAGTCGGCAATGATGAACTTGCGGCGGTCGGTACTGAAGTAGCGGTAGGCCACGTCGATGGTGATGCCTTGCTCGCGCTCGGCCTGCAGGCCGTCTACCAGCAGCGCAAGGTCGATCTCTTCATCGGTGGTGTTGTACTTTTTCGAGTCGCGCTGGATGGCGGCCAGCTGGTCTTCGAAGATCAGCTTGGAGTCATGCAGCAGGCGGCCGATCAGCGTGGACTTGCCGTCGTCCACGTTGCCACAGGTGATGAAGCGCAGCAGGTCCTTGTTTTCGTGCTGCTTCAGGTAGGCCAGGATGTCGCTGGCGATCAGGTCGGATTGGTGTGCCATGAGCGTATGCCTTGCATCAGCTAGGTTGGCCGCATGCGGCCAACCTCAGGATATTCGGTAGGAAGAAGCGGGGCTTAGAAGTAGCCTTCCATCTTCTTTTTCTCCATCGAGCCGGCCGAGTCGTGGTCGATCACGCGGCCCTGGCGTTCGGAGGTCTTGGTCAGCAGCATTTCCTGGATCACGTCGGCCAGGGTGCCGGCTTCCGATTCCACCGCGCCGGTCAGCGGGTAACAGCCCAGCGTGCGGAAGCGCACTTTCTTGTGCTGGATACGCGCTTTTTCTTCTTCGCTCAGGTACTGCAGGATGCGCTCGTCGTCGATCATGATCAGCGTGCCGTCACGCTCAATCACCGGGCGTTCGGCGGCAAAGTACAGCGGCACGATCTCGATGTTTTCCAGCAGGATGTACTGCCAGATGTCCAGTTCGGTCCAGTTGGACAGCGGGAACACGCGGATGCTTTCGCCCTTGTTGATCTTGGCGTTGTAGATGTTCCACAGTTCCGGGCGCTGGCTTTTCGGGTCCCAGCGGTGGTTCTTGTCGCGGAACGAGTACACGCGCTCCTTGGCTCGCGATTTTTCCTCGTCGCGGCGGGCGCCGCCAAAAGCGGCGTCGAACTTGTACTTGTTCAGCGCCTGCTTCAGGCCTTCGGTTTTCATCACGTCGGTGTGCTTGGCACTACCGGCGGTAAACGGGTTGATGCCGGCGTCCACGCCTTCCTGGTTGGTGTGCACGATCAGGTCCCAGCCGTACTCGCGGGCCTGCTTGTCGCGCAGCGCGATCATTTCCTTGAACTTCCAGGTGGTGTCCACGTGCATCAGCGGGAACGGCGGGCGGCCGGGTGCGAAGGCCTTCTCGGCCAGGCGCAACATCACGGCAGAATCCTTGCCGATGGAGTACAGCATCACCGGGTTATCAAACTCGGCGGCGACTTCACGGATGATGTGGATGGACTCGGCTTCAAGTTGCTTGAGGTGAGTCAGCCTCTCCTGACTGATATTCATCTTTGCGCTCAATTCTCTGGCTGTTGGCATCGCGGCGGCCGGGCAGGCGCCGTGCCGGACTTTCCGGGCACCGCCAATGTACCGGAGAGGCGCGTTTCCCCGAAAGAATGAATATATATATCTATATGCTATATATGGCGCGCTTTGGTGCTAAAGCAGGAATATAGGGCGTCAAATGATGGTCATATTTATCGATTGAACACCATCTCTACTTAAAGAACTGTGACTAGAATGGAGGAAGACACTGCAGTACGCGTTCAACATAACTCAAGGTGGGTGCCCGATGAGCGACAAACCCCTGATTGCAGTCATCGATGATGACGTACTGACCGGCGAGATGATCAGCGACGGTCTGGAAGAACTGTACACGCTACGTTGTTTCAGCAATCCGCTACAGGCACTGGCCGAGGTTGGCAGCCTGCAACCAGCCTTGATCCTGCTGGACATCAACATGCCGCAGATGGACGGCTACGAAGTGTGCCGCCGCTTGAAGGCGGATTTCGACACCTGCGACATCCCGGTGGTGTTCCTGTCCGGGCTGACCTCGCTGGAAGACCGCATGGCTGCCTACGACGCTGGCGGCGAGGACTTCACTTCCAAGCCGCTGAACCTGGGCGTGGTCGCGTCGCGCATCGATGCCTTGTTCCGTCGCCAGCGTGAAAAGGCCGCCTTGGCCAGCCAGGCCAGTTACGCCACCGCCACCGCCATGACGGCGATGAGCAATGCCGCTGAACTGGGGCTGGTGGTGGATTTTTCGCGCCGGGCCATGGTCTGCACCAGCCTGGCGCAGCTGGCGCAGGCCTTGCTGGATACCCTGACCGGCTTTGGCGTCAATGGCGCCGTCGCCCTGCGGGTGGAGGGGGAGCGCTACGAACGCAGCCAGGAGGGGGAGGTGAGCGAGATGGAGCGCGGTGTGCTGCAGTTGATCGCCGACTGTGGCCGTATCGTCAGCCTGGGCAAGCGGGTGGCGTTCAACTTTGATGGTGTCACCCTGCTGGTACGCGACCTGCCGGTGGAGGACGACGACCGCGCCGGCCGGCTGCGTGACCATTTTGCGGTGTTGACCGAGCTGGCGTCCGAGCGGTTGAAGATCCTGGTGCTGCAACAGCGGGTACACCAGCGCGAAGCCCAGTTGCGCAGCCTGCTGCAAAGCGTCCGCGATGGCGTGGCGGCGTTAGACAGCCAACGGCGGGAAGACCGGGTGGCGGCCAGTACCTATCTGGAAACCTCGCTCAGCCGGGTAGAGCGCAGCTTGGTGCACCTTGGGTTGACTGAAGCGCAGGAAGAACAGCTGATGGCGGTACTGCGCGAAACCAGCTACCAGCTGCTGGACCTGTACCGCGGGGACGCGCGCGGCGTGGAGGCGCTGAAGCAAGCGCTGGCCGCCTTGCCTGACTTGTAACGGCAGTCTGCCCCGCTGCCTGGCCGACGGTAGGGTTGGCAGCCGGTATCGACCAGCCCTGCCGGGTAGCCGTTCAGTCGGGATGTGTCATGTCCATTCGTCATCGTTTGCTGTTGTGGTTTTTGCTGGGGAGTTTGTTACCCATTGTGGTGACGGCCTACCTTGCCTATCACCATGCCGCCGCTTCTTTGCAGCATTCGCTGTTTCTGCGGGTACAGTCGCTGGCGGACGACCGGGTGCGTGAGCTGGCGGCGTGGCAATCCGGGCAGAAGGATCATGTCCGGGTGTTGGCGGCCAACCCGGCCATCCAGCAATGCAGCGAGGCCTTGGGCCGGGCAATGCGCGAAGCCGGGCCGTTATCGGATGCCTACCGCCGGCAGCGGGCGGCATGCCGTCAGGCGCTGGATTTCCGCATGCTGGATGGTCTGGACGATGTGCTGCTGCTGGATGTCGGCGGGCGCGTGGTGTACAGCGCAAAGCAACGGCTGGACTTCGGTAGCGAGCTGCTGACGGGCCAGTTGATGCGAACATGGTTGGCGAGCGAGGTCCGCCATGCCGGTTTGCGGCCGGGAACCTACTTTGTACCGCATGACTACTATGCGCCGGCAGGGCGAGAAACGGCGTTCTGGCTCTCTACCATGATGCGTGAGGGCCGGCTGGTCGGCTATTTCGTCATCAGTCTCAGCGCAGAGTCGCTGAACCGTATTCTGAGCAGCCGGGTAGGGCTGGGGGAGAGTGGCGAGGTGATGCTGGCGCGGCGCGACAGTGATGGCCATGCCCTGGTGCTGGGGCCGCTGCGGCTCCAGCCGGACGCCGCCTTCCGGCTGCGGCTGGCTGCCGACGAGGCGCGCTTGAATCCGATTTTCGATGCCCTGCGAGGCCGGCGCGGCGTGGGCTTGCGGGAAGATCATCGCGGGGTGCCGGTGCTGGCGGCCTGGGAGCCGGTACCCGGGCTGGGCTGGGGGCTGGTGGTGAAGATGGACCAGCAGGAAGTGATGCAGCCACTCCGGCAGCTGCAACTGCAGATACTGCTGCTGATGTCGGTGTTGGCCGTTGTATTGCTGGTGTTGGGCTTCTGGCTGGCCAAGCGGCTGTTGCAACCGCTGCAGGTGCTGGTGGATGCCAGTACCCGTCTGGGGAATGGCGAGATCCACGTGCGGGTAGCGGAAAGCGACAACGACGAAATCGGCCGCCTGGCGCACAGCTTCAACCTGATGGCAGAGCAGATCGGGGCCGCGCAAAAGCGCCTGTGGAGCTACGCCTACGAGCTGGAGGCCAAGGTGGCCGAGCATACCGGCAAACTGCTGCAACGCCAGCAGCAGCTGGAAGATGCCGAGCAGATGGCGCGGCTGGGCTATTACATGGTGGATCTGCGTAGCGGCGAGGTGTCGTGGTCGCGCCAGCTATCGGTGCTGATGGAGTACCCCGAGGCGTTCAATGCCAGTGAAAGCCTGTTCCGCGCCCGCGTGCACCCCGACGATCTGCCGCGGGTGCTGGCGGTGTACGCCGACGACCGCGCCGGGCAGTACCGGGTGAACTACCGCTTGCAGTTTGGCGACCGCATCAAGCACGTGCAGGAAATGGGGCGCCACGACTGGCACGCCGACGGCACGCCGTCGCAACGGATGGCGGTGATCCAGGACATCTCGCACTACGTGTCCATCCTGGAAGAAAAAACTGCCACCCTGCAGGCGCTGGAGCAGGAGCGTCTGGCGCGCGCCGAGTTGGCCGCCAGCCATGCCGAAGCCAAGGCGCAGGCCATTCTGGGGGCGATCGAAGACGGCATTATCGGGCTGAGCGCTGGCGGCCATATCGTGTTTTGCAACCGCGCCGCTGGTAGCCTGCTGGGCCTGGCCGCCGACGAGCTGGAGGGCCAGTTGCTGGAGCAAGTGCTGCAACACAGCGGCCCGGACGGGCGTGTCTATCACGAGCCCGGCCCCTTGTTGCAGGCGCTGCTGTTGCGGCAGTCTTGCGCCAGCCAGTGGGAGCTGTTCGGTAGTCGGCAGCGTGCCAGTTTCCCGGTGGTATATCAGCTGAACCTGCTGCCGGAAGGGCACGGCGACCTGGCCGCAGTGCTGTACTTCCGCGATATCAGCGCCCAGCGCGCCAGCGAGGCGCGGCTGGAGCAGATGTCGCGTGCGGTGACGCAAAGCCCGGCCGGGGTGCTGATTACCGACATTAACGGCGTCATCGAGTACGTCAACCCGCGCTTGCTGGCGATGACCGGCTACAGCGAGGCCGAGATCCTGGGCCAGACACCGCAGCTGTTTAGGTCGGGGGAAACCGACCGCGACACCTATCAAAGCCTGTGGCACTCGTTGCGCAACGGTATCAGCTGGCACGGCGAGATGCTGAACCGGCGCAAGGACGGCTCCCCGCTATGGGTGATGCAGATGATCTCGCCGATGCGCGACAGCGCCGGCCGGCTGACCCATTTTGTCAGCGTGCAGGAAGACATCAGCGAACAGAAAGCCCTGGCGCAGCAGATGGAGGCCGCCAAGTTGGCCGCCGAGGCTGCCGCCGCCACCAAGAGCGCCTTCCTGGCCAATATGAGCCATGAAATCCGCACTCCGATGAACGCCATCATCGGCATGGCCGACCTGGCCTTGCGCGATGCGCTGCCGGAACGCACGCGGCAGTTCCTGCAAAAGGTACTGTCGTCCGCGCGCGGCCTGCTGGACATCATCAACGACATACTGGACTTCTCCAAGATCGAGTCCGGCCACCTGCAAGTGGAGCAAACCCGCTTCGAGCTGGATAGCGTACTGGGCTCGCTGGCCGACATGCTGTCCATGCGGGTGGAAGGCAAGCCGCTGGAGTTGGTGTTCGATGTGGCGCCGGGCGTGCCGGCGCGGATGGTGGGCGACCCGCTGCGTCTGGGTCAGGTACTGCTGAACCTGCTGGGCAATGCGGTGAAATTCACCCGCGAGGGCGAGATCGTGCTGCGCATCGAGCCGCACGCCGACGGCTGGCAATTCAGCGTCAGCGATAGCGGCATCGGCATGAGCGAAGAACAGCTTGCCAGGTTGTTCCAGCCTTTCAGCCAGGCGGATGTGTCCACCCAGCGCCGTTTTGGCGGTACCGGGCTGGGGCTGGTGATTTCCAGCCAGCTGGTGCGCCTGATGGGCGGACAGGGGATTGACGTGGTGTCCCGCCCCGGCGTGGGTAGCACCTTCCGCTTTGTCCTGCCGTGGCAGGCCGTTGCCGGGGGGGACGATTGGCCCGGTTGCCCGCTGCCCGGGGTCTGGCTGTACGGCATGCGGCCAACCCTGGCCAAGGTGCTGCAACAGCAGTTGCAGGCGTTGGGGCTGCCTGCTAGCCATATGGTCGGGGTGGGCAGCACGCTGGCCGCGGCGGAAGACGGCCAGCCGGATAACCTGTGGCTGATCGATATCGACCAGCCCGGTTGGGCACACGTCTTTGGCAGCATGCGCTGGCCGCAGCACAGCCGTTGCGTGCTGCTGAGCATCCGCCACCTCAGCCTGACCGACGCCGTCGGTCTGGTGCCTGCCGGCATGCCGGTGGTGGCGGTGTGGACCAAACCGCTGACGCCGCAGCGTTTGCGCCAGGGGCTGTTGCGTTTGCAGGACGGCCACGCGCTGCCGGAGCCAGCCCCGCAGGTGGTAACGCAAACGCTCACCGGCTACCAGGTGCTGGTGGTAGACGACGTGCTGCTGAACCAGGAAGTGGTTGGCGCCTATCTGGCCGATGCCGGTGCGACTGTCCGCTACGCCGGCAACGGCGAAGAAGCGCTGCACCTGCTGGCCAGCTATCGCCCCGACGTTATCCTGATGGATTGCCACATGCCGGTGATGGATGGTTTTACTGCTACTGCGCGCATTCGCGCCCATCCGGATTGGGCTGCCATCCCGGTGGTGGCGCTAACTGCCAATGCACTGGCGGGTAGCCGCGAAGAAGCACTGGCCGCCGGCATGGATGATTACGTCAGCAAACCGATCGATCCCGACAAACTGTTTGCGGTACTGGCCAGGCTGGGGCTGGCAGGCAAGGCGCCGCCGCCACAGGTAAGCCGGCGCGACCCGACGCCCGCGCCGCAAGCCGGTGACGACGAGGCGGCAAGCTGGGGCAGCTTGGCCGCTTGTGGGGTGGCAGTAGAGGAGGGCTTGGCGCGCGCCATGCACAAGCGCAAGGTCTATCTGAAATGGTTGCGTCTGTTTGCCAGCAGCCAGGCTTCATTTGGCGACGAAGCCGCGGCGGCGTTGCAGCAGGGCGATATTGCCCGGGTGCAGTTGCTGGCGCATACGCTGAAAGGCGCCGCCAGCAATGTCAGTGCCGAAACGGTACGTCAGCAGGCCGAGCAGCTGGAAAGCCTGGCCAGGCAAGGCGAGATGGTTGCGGAGATGGCGGCGGCGCTGGCGGCGACGGTCGGGGCATTGCAGCCGGTACGCGACGCGATTGCGGCTCTGCCGGACGTAGAGTGAGCGGCGGAAACGGAAAACAAAAAAGCCACCTTGCGGTGGCTTTTTTGTCGAATCCTGGCGTCCCCACGGGGATTCGAACCCCGGTTATCGCCGTGAAAGGGCGGTGTCCTAGGCCTCTAGACGATGGGGACAGATTGTGGCGCACCCGGAGCGATTCGAACGCCCGACCCTTTGGTTCGTAGCCAAATACTCTATCCAACTGAGCTACGGGTGCGCTGTTCTCGTTTGACCGTTGTCTTGCGAGAGATGCGAACTATACGGATGGGCGCTTTGAGTGTCAACACCTTTTTGTAAAAATCTGGCAGTATTTTGCAGGTGGGCGATGGCTAGTCGCCGAATTGACACAAAACCTACTACAAAAACAGGAGCTTGCATGGCCTTCGATGATCGCTTCCGTATCAGCAGCCACGCGGTGATTTTGAACGCGCAAGGCGAGGTGCTGCTATTGCAGGCCAGTTACGGCAAGCAGGCCTGGGGTTTGCCGGGGGGCGCGCTGGAGCCTGGGGAGACCATTCACCAGGCGCTACAGCGCGAGTGCCTGGAAGAGCTGGGCGTTGCCGTGCAGATAGATTGCCTGACCGGGGTCTACTATCACGCAGAGTACGAATCGCAGGCCTGCATCTTCCGCTGTCGCTTGCCGGAGGGGGCCAGCCTGACGCTGAGCGACGAACATCTGGCCTGGCGTTACTGGCCGCTGCATGACTTGTCGCCAGTGCAACGGCAGCGGGTGGCCGACTGTCTGGCGTTTGACGGCGTGGTGCGCAGCGCGGCGTTCTAATGACCTTGTAAATGCATGGCGGCCAACCTCGTTGCCGGGGTTGGCCGCCTTGATGTGGTGCGGTATGCCTATAGGGGCAGGTGCGGTGTCAGCTGGTTGATCTGGTGCAGCGCCTTGCGGAAACGGGCGTGCGCGCGCGAGACGGTAGACTGGCTGATATCCAGCTGCCGCGATGCGGCGTAACCGGTCATGCCGTCGATCTCGATGAGCCATACGGCTTCACGGGACTTTTTCTTCAGGCCGATCAGATTGGCGATGTGGTTGAAGTGTTCCAGTCGCATGATGGTTTCTCCTGCAGGTGGGTTGCGGTGGGGCAAACCTGAATTCAGCATAGACCCATGCAGGAAAAATGCACCTGTTTATTGTGGCCGCATGGCTTGCCCGCCATGCGGCCAACTTCCATCAGAAGCGGCGGCCCAGATGCGCCTTGTGCATGATGGTGGAGGCGATCTCTTCAATCGACTTGTGCGTGGTGCTGATGAACGGCACCGAATGGTGGCGGAACATCGATTCCGCTTCGTTCACCTCGCGGCGGCAGTTGTCCATGCTGGCGTAGCGCGAATCCGGGCGGCGCTCCGAGCGGATGAAGTGCAGGCGGTTCGGGTCGATGGTGAGGCCGAAGATCTTGTTCTTGAACGGCAGCAGCATCTTGGGCAGGGTCGGGCTGCTAAGGTCTTCCGGCGTCAGCGGGTAGTTGGCCGCCTTGATGCCGTATTGCAGCGCCAGGTACAGGCAGGTAGGGGTTTTGCCCGAGCGCGATACGCCCACCAGGATCACGTCGGCCTCGTCCAGGTCTTTCAGCTTCACGCCGTCGTCGTGGTTCAGCGAGTAGTTCACCGCTTCGATGCGATGGTCGTATTTCTCTTCATTGGACATGCCGTGGGCCTTGCCCACTTCCATGGTGGCTTTTTCGCCCAGCTCTTTTTCCAGCTCGCCGATAAAGGTTTCGAAGAAGTCGATCACCAGCGCGCTGTTGATGTTGAGGGCGGCGCGCACGTCCGCCTTGATGATACTGGTGAAGACCAGCGGTTTTTCGTGGTCTTCCTGCGCCACTTCGTCGATACGACGCGCCAGTTCCTGCGCTTTTTCCACGGTATCGATGAACGGGATGGTTTCGCGTTTGAATTCCTCGGTATCGAACTGGGTCAGCAGGGTGTTACCCAGCGACTCGGCGGTAATGCCGGTGCGGTCGGAAACGAAGAAGGCGGAGCGGCGGTGCGGCATGGCAGGTCCTGTAATGCGGGTTGTTGGGCTGTCAGCAGTCTGTGCCGTTTTAGCGGCGACGGCAAGCAGCCAGATCAATGCCGTGCCTGTAGCACTGGCCGGCATTGTAGTGCCGCTATTACATTTCTTCCTTGGAAGTCATGGGGATACACAATATTTTTTATCCAGTGTGCTGATAATTCAGGGAAAGCCCTGTGTTGTGCGATGCAAAAGTAACTACGCAAAGCGGGTCTTGTTCGGCTAGAATGCGGGCTTCCCTATCGTCCAATCCAACACAGGAAGTGAAGTGATGGCAGAGAACTACGTCATCTGGTTCGAGAACCTGCGCATGACCGATGTCGAGAAAGTAGGCGGCAAGAACGCCTCCCTCGGCGAAATGATCAGTCAGCTGGCCCATTCCGGGGTGCGCGTTCCGGGCGGTTTTGCTACTACAGCAGATGCCTACCGGGATTTCCTCCAGCATAATGGTCTGGCTGACCGCATCAATGCGGCGTTGTCGAAGCTTGATATTGACGACGTCACGGAGCTGGCCCGTGTCGGCAAAGAGATCCGTCAATGGATCATCGACACGCCTTTCCCGGTCAAACTTGATGAAGACATCAAGACCGCCTGGGAAAAAATGGTCGCCGACGCCGGCGGCGCCGACATCTCCGTAGCAGTCCGCTCCTCTGCAACCGCAGAAGACCTCCCCGATGCCTCGTTCGCAGGCCAGCAAGAAACCTTCCTGAATATCCGTGGCCTTGACAACGTCAAAGACGCCATGAAGCACGTATTCGCTTCCCTGTACAACGACCGCGCCATTTCCTACCGCGTACACAAAGGCTTTGCCCACGATGTGGTGGCACTGTCTGCCGGTGTACAGCGCATGGTGCGTTCCGACAGCGGCGCTGCGGGCGTGATGTTCACCATCGATACCGAGTCCGGCTTTGAAGACGTGGTGTTCATCACCTCGTCCTACGGCCTGGGCGAAACGGTGGTGCAAGGTGCGGTGAACCCGGACGAATTCTACGTTCACAAGCCGACGCTGAAAGCCGGCCGTCCTGCCATCCTGCGCAAGACCATGGGCTCCAAGCTGATCAAGATGGAATTCACCGACGCGTCGCAAGCCGGCCGTTCCGTGAAAACCGTGGACGTGGCCGAAGACCTGCGCAAGCAGTTCTCGATCACCGACGCCGAAGTGGCCGAACTGGCCCAGTACGCGCTGATCATCGAAAAACACTACGCCCGCCCGATGGATATCGAGTGGGGCCGCGACGGCCTGGATGGCAAGCTGTACATCCTGCAGGCGCGTCCGGAAACGGTGAAATCGCAGGAAGACCGCAAGGACACCCTGCGCCGCTACCGTCTGAAAAACACCTCCACCGTGCTGTGTGAAGGCCGTGCCATTGGTCAGAAAATCGGCCAGGGTACCGTGCGCATGATCAAGGACGCGTCCGAGATGGATCAGGTCAAAGCCGGCGACGTGCTGGTTACCGACATGACCGACCCGGATTGGGAACCGGTAATGAAGCGCGCTGCCGCGATCGTGACCAACCGTGGCGGCCGTACCTGCCACGCGGCCATCATTGCGCGCGAGCTGGGCATTCCGGCGGTAGTAGGTTGTGGCGACGCCACCGACCTGCTGCAGGATGGCATGCAAGTGACCGTTTCCTGCGCCGAAGGCGACACCGGCAACATCTATGATGGCCTGCTGGACGTGGAAATCATCGAGCTCGAACTCGACAAGATGCCGAAGTCGCCGGTGAAGATCATGATGAACGTGGGCAACCCGGAACTGGCTTTCGACTTCGCGCAGCTGCCGAACGAAGGCGTGGGCCTGGCGCGCATGGAGTTCGTGATCAACCGCCAGATCGGTATCCACCCGAAAGCGCTGCTGGAATTCGACAGCCTGCCGGCCGACCTGAAAGCGACCATCACCGATCGCATCGCCGGTTACGCCAGCCCGGTTGACTTCTACGTCGACAAGATCGCCGAAGGCGTGTCCACGCTGGCTGCGGCCTTCTCGCCGAAAAAGGTGATCGTGCGCATGTCCGACTTCAAGTCGAACGAGTACGCCAACCTGATCGGCGGCCAACTGTACGAACCGCACGAAGAAAACCCGATGCTGGGCTTCCGTGGTGCCGCGCGTTACGTGGCCGACAGCTTCCGCGACTGTTTCGAGCTGGAATGCCGCGCCATCAAGAAAGTGCGCGACGTAATGGGCCTCACCAACGTGGAAGTGATGATCCCGTTCGTGCGTACCCTGGCCGAAGCCGAAAAAGTGATCGAGATCCTGGCCGCCAACGGCCTGAAGCGCGGCGAAAACGGCCTGCGCCTGATCATGATGTGCGAACTGCCGACCAACGCCATTCTGGCCGAGAAGTTCCTGCAGCACTTTGACGGTTTCTCCATCGGTTCCAACGACATGACCCAGCTCACCCTGGGCGTGGATCGTGACTCCGGCGGCCCGATCGCCTCCACCTTCGACGAGCGCAACGAAGCCGTGAAAGCCATGCTGCACATGGCGATCCAGGCTTGCCGCAAGCTCGACAAGTACGTAGGTATCTGCGGCCAAGGCCCGTCCGATCACCCGGACTTCGCCAAGTGGCTGGTGGAAGAGGGCATCGAAACCGTGTCCCTGAACCCGGATACCGTGGTGGAAACCTGGTTGTACCTGGCCAAGGAACTGAACGCCTAAGCGTTGCGTTTCTGCCCCACGCCCGACTCGCCAAAACGGCTTCCGTTTTGCCCTGGTCGGGCGTTTTTCATGGATGATTCATGTAGTGCGCAGGTAACACCCCAGACGCCTGGGGCAGGGTGGTAAACTTGGCCATCCCTTTCTGCGACCTACGTGATACGAGGACAATAATGAGCAGCCGTATCTCCCTTTCCCGTTTCCTGATTGAAGAACAGCGCCAGCACGGCGCGCTGCCGCCGGACCTGCGCCTGCTGATCGAAACCGTGGCCCGTGCCTGCAAGGCCATCGCCCACTCGGTTAACAAAGGTGCATTGGCTGGCGTGCTGGGCGATGCCGGTACCGGCAACGTGCAGGGCGAAGCCCAGAAAAAACTGGACGTAATCGCCAACGACATCCTGCTGGAAGCCAACGAATGGGGTGGCAACCTGGGCGCAATGGCGTCGGAAGAAATGGAGCTGCCGCACTCCATCCCCGAGCACATGCCGCGTGGCCGCTACCTGCTGATGTTCGACCCGCTGGACGGCTCGTCCAATATCGACGTCAACATCTCGGTTGGCACCATCTTCTCGGTGCTGGAAGCACCGGAAGGCAACACCCAGCCGACCGAAGCCGACTTCCTGCAGCCGGGCAACCGTCAGGTGGCTGCCGGCTACGCCGTGTACGGCCCGCAAAACATGCTGGTGCTCACCTTTGGCCAGGGCGTGTACGGCTTCACGCTGGACCGCGAGCTGGGCTCCTGGGTGCTGACCCACCGCAACATGGTGGTACCGGCCACCACCGGCGAGTTCGCCATCAACATGTCCAACCAGCGCCACTGGGAAGCCCCGGTACAGCGCTACGTCAGTGAACTGCTGGCCGGCAAGGAAGGCCCGCTGGGCAAGGACTACAACATGCGCTGGGTAGCGTCGATGGTGGCCGAGGTGCATCGCATCATCACCCGCGGCGGCATCTTCATGTACCCGAAAGACGCGCGTGATCCGGCCAAACCGGGCAAGCTGCGCCTGATGTACGAAGGCAACCCGATGGCCTTCATCATCGAACAGGCCGGCGGCCTGGCCACCAACGGCCACCAGCGCATCCTGGACATCCAGCCGAACGGCCTGCACGAGCGCGTGGCAGTGTTCCTGGGCTCCAAGGAAGAAGTGGCGCGCGTTACCGGCTACCACCAGGCCTGATGACGTGTTGCGGGCAACGTTGGCCGCCATCTGCCCCGCCCAGCCGCCGGCCTTGTGCCGGCGGTTTTGCATTGTTCAGGTTTTATGTTCCCGCGTTGCAGCAATGCGCCTTTCGGCCAGGGGGCGAAACGCCTAAAATAGCGCGGCAAACCCAACACAGCCCCTACGCTGGAGAACCCAATAATGACCATCATCCGTCAGGACGACTTCATCCAGAGCATTGCCGATGCCTTCCAGTACATCAGCTGCTACCACCCGAAAGACTATATCGAGGCGCTGTACCAGGCCTACCTGCACGAGGAAAGCCCGGCCGCCAAAGACGCCATGGCGCAGATCCTGATCAACAGCCGCATGTGTGCCGAAGGCCGCCGCCCGATCTGCCAGGATACCGGCATTGCTGTGGTGTTCCTGAAAGTGGGCATGAAGGTGCAGTGGGACAGCACCCTGTCGGTGCAGGAAATGGTGAACGAGGGCGTACGTCGCGCCTACAACAACCCGGACAACAAGCTGCGCGCCTCCGTGCTGCTGGACCCGGCGGGCAAGCGCCAGAACTCCAAGGACAACACCCCGGCCGTGGTGCACTTCGAGATCGTCGAAGGCGACGGCGTGGAAGTGATCTGCGCCGCCAAAGGCGGCGGTTCCGAGAACAAGTCCAAGTTTTACGCGCTGAACCCGTCCGACAGCATCGTCGACTGGGTCGTGAAGACCGTGCCGACCATGGGCGCAGGCTGGTGTCCGCCGGGCATTCTCGGTATCGGCATTGGTGGTACCCCGGAAAAGGCCATGCTGCTGGCCAAAGAATCGCTGATGGACCACGTGGACATCCACGAGCTGAAAGCCAAGGCTGCCAGCGGTGCCGAGCTGAGCCGCGTGGAGCAGCTGCGCCTGGAAATCTTCGAAAAAGTGAACGCGCTGGGCATCGGCGCGCAAGGCCTGGGCGGCCTGACCACCGTGCTGGACGTGAAGATCCTAGATTACCCGACCCACGCCGCCAGCCTGCCGGTTGCCATGATCCCCAACTGTGCCGCCACCCGCCACGTGCATTTCCACCTGGACGGCAACGGCCCGGCCCGTCTGGACCCGCCGAGCCTGGAAGACTGGCCGGAAATCACCTACGACGCCTCCAACGGCAAGCGTGTGGACCTCGACAATATCACCCCGGAAGAAGTGGCCAGCTGGCAGCCGGGCGACGTGCTGCTGCTGAACGGCAAGATCCTGACCGGTCGTGACGCCGCGCACAAGCGCATGGTGGACATGCTGAACAAGGGCGAGAAGCTGCCTGTAGACTTCACCAACCGCTTCATCTACTACGTGGGCCCGGTAGACCCGGTGCGTGACGAAGTGGTTGGCCCGGCCGGCCCCACCACCGCCACCCGCATGGACAAGTTCACCCGCCAGATGCTGGAACAGACCGGCTTGCTCGGCATGATCGGCAAGGCCGAGCGTGGCCCGGCAGCCATCGAAGCCATCAAGGACAACAAAGCCGTGTACCTGATGGCGGTGGGTGGCTCTGCTTACCTAGTATCCAAGGCCATCAAGGCCTCCAAAGTGGTGGGTTTTGCCGATCTGGGCATGGAAGCCATTTACGAGTTTGAAGTGAAAGACATGCCGGTAACCGTGGCGGTTGACGCCTGTGGTACCTCGGTACACAACACCGGCCCGGCCGAGTGGAGCGTGAAGATCGCCGACATCGCCCGCGCCAAGCAGCAAGCCTGACGCCTGGTCTGCAGCCAACCCCGGCAACCCCGTCGCATTCGCGGCGGGGTTTTTTATTGCCATGTCGTTGTCGACCTAAAAAGCCCTATAGAAGTCATGGTGTTTGCCGTTACTAATACCAAATTAGTACCAATATAAGACCTCTGTGGCAGAATCGTGACTCGTCATCACCCGCCATCCGCTGGCAGCGACAGGGAGCAAATCATGAAAGTCAAACACAAAGCCTGGCTGATATCGCTACTGGTATTAATCAGCATGCTAGCCATCGCGCTGGCCGGTACCTACACCATGCGCCACATGAGCGATCTGGATAACCGCGCCCGCATCCGGCAATTGATGTCCAGCACCTATTCCAGCATCGTGCAACTGGAACAGCTGGCCGCCAGCGGCCAACTGACCGATGCTCAGGCCAAAGCCATTGCCACTCGCCTGCTGCGCGAGAACAAGTACAGCACGTCGGAGTACGTGTACGTTGCCGACGACAAGCTGCTGTTTGTCGCCACCCCGCTGGACCCGCAGCTGCACGGCACCAGCTTCAACGATTTCAAGGACGCCGATGGCAACAGCGTTGGCGCCATCCTCAGTAACGCATTACAGCGTTCGGGCGGCCAGCTGACCGAGTACTGGTGGACGGCGGTGCGTGACGGCGAGGTAGTTGACCTGCTGTCGGTGGCGCAGCGCACACCGCGCTGGCAATGGGTGGTGGGCACCGGCATCAGCTTTGCCGAGGTTGATCAGCGCTTCTGGCAGAGTGCACGCTGGCAGGTGCTGGTGTGTTTGCTGCTGGTCGCCGGCATTGCCGCCGTCATCCTGCTGTCGGTGCGTTCTTTGCTGCACAAGCTGGGCGGTGAGCCGGGTGAAGTACAGCAACTGGTACAGGCGGTGGCCGCGGGCGATCTGCACGGTAGCCTGCCGGAGACTGTTCAGGCCATTCCGGGTAGCATTCACGCGGCGGTACTGGATATGCGCGAGTCGCTGCGCCAGTTGCTGGGTAATATGATGCAGTCGGTGCAGACCCTCAACCACAGCAGCCACGCCATCGTGGAGCAAGCCAGCAGCAGCCGTGCGCTGGTGACCCAGCAGACCGAAGCGACCGAACGCATCAGCACGGCCACCGAACAGTTCAGCCAGCAGGTAGGTGCTGCTGCGGGCCAGGCACGACAAGCACGCCAGCAAAGTGATGAGGCCACCATCAGTGCTGCGAGCGGCCAGCAAGTGATTGCCGGTGCCGTAGCCAGACTGGACGAAATCGGCACCCTGGTTGGCGACACGCAAGCCAGTATCGACGAGCTGGTCACACGGCTGGACAGCATCAGCGCCGTGATCGGAGTGATCCGTGATGTAGCCGACCAGACCAACCTGCTGGCGCTGAATGCGGCTATCGAGGCGGCGCGTGCCGGCGAGCAGGGGCGTGGCTTTGCCGTGGTGGCCGACGAAGTACGCAAGCTCGCCGAGCGGACCAGCCAGGCCACCGGTGAAATCACCCACACCATCGGCAGCATTCAGGTTAACAGCCAGCAGGCCAAGCAGCGCATGGACGAAATGGTACTGCAGCTGCACGGTGGCATTGCCCAGGCGCAAGATGGTGGCCAGGCGGTCAGCGTCATCCGGCAGGGCACCGAGTCGGTTTGCCGCGGCATGCAGACAGTCGAGCAGCTGTTGCAACAGCAGGCGGATAACAGCCAGGCCATCCGTCACGATCTGCGCGAGGTGGCCAGCATTGCGGTATCTACCCGCGCTGCGTCGGAACAGACCGTGCAGATGGCGCATGCCATCAGCGACGCGGCTGATGAGTTGGCGGAGCTATCTGGTCGCTTCCGCTTATAAGTGTGCCGCAGCGCTAGCATGCGGCCTTGGTTTGATCTGACACAGCATACCGGGTAGTCGGCTATTTACGTATCAGCCATCTCTATTGATACTGCTATGGATCCGATTCTGATGCTGGAGATGCCCGTGCCGCGATGCCTGTTCGCCCTGTTGTGCTGCTGCCTGAGTTTGCCACTGCTGGCGAGCGAGCAGCTCACTTTGGTGGCAGAAGACGACTGGGCGCCGTACGCATCGGTACAGCATGGTCAAGCCTACGGCATGGCGGTGGATATCGTTCGGGCCGCCTACCTGGCGGTGGGGGTGACAGTCCGCTTTCGCAGCATGCCCTACGCCCGCTGCATGAAGCTGGTGGAGGTTGGCCGCGAAGTGGGCTGTTTCAACAGCCTGAAAGACAGCACCACGCTGCAGCACTTCGCGTTTGGCAAACAGCCGCTCTTTACCGCTACCATCGCCATTTACAGCCACCAGCCCGAGAGCGGGATAACCGTGGCCGGGCTGGCCGGCAAGCGCGTGGGTTTGACCAACGGTTACACCTACGGCAGCGAGGTAGAGCAGGACACCCGCATGCTGAAAGACAAGGCGGTGTCCGATCTGGCCAGCTTGCGCAAACTGGTGGCCGGCAGGTTGGACTACGCGCTGGTGTATACCCGCGTTGCCGACCAATTACAGCGCGAGTACGGCCACGAGTTGTCCGGTCGCTTGTTCCGGGTGGGTACCGTCATCGAAAACCCGCTGTTTGTCAGTTTTTCCCGCCACAACCTGCGCAGTGAATCGGCCCGGTTCCAACTGGACCGTGGCTTGCAGCGCTTGCAGCAAAGTGGCCAATACCAGCAGATCCTGCAGCAATGGCAGGCCGCGCCGTAAGGCGCTAGCGACGGAACACGCGTCGCTTAAGCTTTTGCCAGACCCAGCGTGCCGCCACGCCGGCAACCATCAACAGCAGCCGTTTGCGCACAGACATCAACGGGCTCCTGGCATGCTGGCGTAGACGTACTGCTGCCCGTCAGCCCGGAACGCCACCACCTGATAGGGTTGGCTGACCGGTGCCTCCATACCCGGGCTGCCGGCCGGCATGCCGGCGACGGCCAGGCCGCGAATGGCCGGCTTCTCTTTCAGCAGCCGTTTCACCACCGTTGCCGGCACGTGTCCTTCGATCACGTATCCGCCCACTCGTGCCGTATGGCAGCTTTGCAATGTGCCCGGTACCCCCCATTGCTGCTTCACCCGCGCCATGTCTCGCTGCTCGGTGGTTTGCAGTGTGATGCCATTGGCTTGCATGTGGGCGGCCCACTTGTGGCAGCAGCCGCAGGACGGGTTATGGAACATTTGGCCACTCGTGGCCGCCAGGGCCGGGCCGCTGAGGCTGGCAAGCAATAACACAAGGGAACGCATGGTCGGGGCTCCGGAACGGTGATGGCGATGTGAGTGCCCGCCATGCCGCGAGTTCCCGCCCGATTCATGCGATACTTGCTGTTTTTTGCTGAGTTCGGCAGGCAAGGACGCATGGTGCTATTGAGGGTGCTCGGGCTGTTACTGCTGTTGGCCGCGACATCGCTGCAAGCGGAAACACGCGTGGTATCGCAGGCTTTTCTGGACGATCCGCACGGTCAATATCAGGTATCCCAGCTGGTTGCCCGGTCTTTCGAGCCAAAGCCAGGCGTGCTGGCGCGCGGTTATACCCGTGCTGTCAGCTGGCTGCGCCTGGAAGTTGCGCATGATCAGCCTGTGCAGCCCTTTGTCTTGCGCATCCGCCCCGGTTACCTGGATGACGTGCAGCTTTATTGGCAGGATGCGCGCGGCCGATGGATAAGCTTGGCCGATGGTGACCGTCACGCCTACGCAGAGCGTAGCTACCCGGGCATTACCCCGTCGTTCTTGCTACAGCAAGACACCCCGCGCCGGGTGTACTACCTGCGCTTGCAAACAACCAGCAGCAGCTTGCTGAGCGTTGAAGCCCAGCCCTTGCAGCGCGCCCTGCAGCAGGACGTACGCCAGTTTTCCTGGCAGATCGTCTACTACGCCGTGCTGCTGTGGTTGCTGGTTTGGGCCGTGTCAGATTACCGGCAAAGCCGCGACCGCGTGGTGGGGTTGTTCATCTTTTACCAGCTGATGTGCATCATGGCCAATATGGCCTATATGGGTTACTGCAGCATGCTGGCGCCCCGGGCTTGGCCGCAGCTGGCGGATTATGCCACCAGCTGGATTTCCACCTTGTACTGTCTGGCCAGCGTGCTGTTCCACCGTCAGTTATTGCTCGGCTTTGCCCCGCCGCCTGTGCTTTCCTGGTTGTTGCGCCTGTTACCGGCTTACTTCCCGCTGCTGTTCCTGTTGCTGGCGATGGGCATCGTTCAGCCGGTGATGCAGACCAATACCAGTATGGCCACGCTACAAGTGATGCTGATGGCTGTCACTGCCTGGCGTGTGCCGCCCCACCCGCTGCGCCGTTTGCTGCGTGTGCTGTATACGCTGTCCATCACCGTGGTGGCGTTGACCATGCTGCCGCTGCTGGGTATTGGCGACGTGCTGGAACTGAACCAGTTTGGCCAATTGTTGCTGTCGCTGCTAACCAGTGCGCTGGCTTTTGTGTTGCTGCAGCGTCGTTCCGACCAGTTGCGCCAGGAGCGTCGGGCCATTGCGCTGGAGCTGGAGCTGGCCAGACACCAGATCGACATCGAGCGGGCGCAGCGCGAGCAGCAAAGCCGCTTCATGGCCATGCTGACCCACGAGCTGAAAACGCCGATGTCGGTCATCCGCATGGCCTTGGGCAGCTTGCAGCTGCAACTGGGCCCGCAGCGCTTGCTGCAGCATGCCGAACACGCGGTGGACGACATGAATGCCGTGGTCGAACGTTGCACGCTGGTGGACCGCATCGAACAAGCGGCGCAGCCGCTGCAGCGGCAAACCGTGGTGCTGGCAGAGCTGTTGGCCGATGTCGTGGACGGCTGTCGCGAGCCGCAGCGCGTAGTGCTGCATCCGGCCACGGTGCCACTGTTGCAAACAGACACGCAGCTTTTGCGCATCGTGTTATCAAATCTGATAGATAACGCTTTGAAGTATTCGCCATCAAACAGTGAGATAAATGTGAAATGGGGCGCAACGGGTGGGGGTGTGTGGCTAACGGTTGACAATAGGATGGCATCTGCCGGCATGCCGGATGCAAGCAAGGTGTTTACAAAGTATTATCGAAGTCCTGGAGCACATAGCAAAACCGGTTCCGGTCTGGGGCTTTACCTGGTGCGTGGCCTGTGCACGCAGTTACAAGGCAGCATTGCCTACCGGCCTGAAGCCGATATTGTGAGATTCGAAGTATGGTTACCCGTATCAATCCGTTGAACGTTGTCGTGGTGGAAGACCACGACGTGCTGCGCGAAGTGACCATGGACGCCTTGCGGGTGCAGGGTTATCACGTGCATGGCGTGGACTGCGCCGAGGCACTGGGCGACCTGGCCTTGCAGCCCGACCTGTTCATCATTGACCTCAACCTGCCGGGGGAAGATGGCATCAGCCTGGCGCGCCGGCTGCGCGACGCCCAGCCCCAGGTCGGCATCATCATGACCACCGCCCGCAACAGCATTGCCGCCAGAGTGGAAGGCTATGCCAGTGGTGCCGATATCTACCTGACCAAACCCTGTTCGCTGGAAGAACTGCTGGCGGCGGTACGCTCGCTGGCGCGGCGCCTGACCGAACGCCAGGAAGCCGCACGCAGCTGGCTGCTGCGCAGCGACAAGCAGCAACTGTCCGGCCCCGGCGGGATGGTACCGTTGACGGCGTCCGAGTTCGCACTGCTGGCCGGCCTGTCACGCGCCCCGGGCCGGCAGCTGGAAACCTGGCAGATGATCGAGCTGTTGGGCAAGCGCCTGGAAGAGTACAGCAAGGCCAATCTGGAAGTGCAGCTGGTTCGCCTGCGCAAGAAGCTGGTACAGGCAGGCGGCGAAAGCCATGTGCTGAAAGCCGTACGCGGCCAGGGCTACCAGCTGGCTGTTGCCATGTCTATCCAGTAGTTGGCCGCAGCAGACCCAGGCACGCTTTGCCGTGCCTGCCATGGAAAAGCCCGTCGCACGCGACGGGCTTTTTTTGACGGCCAACGCCGCCATAACGGCTGGCACCTGACTCAGGCGGCAAAACGGGCGCTGCTGTCACCGTCGCGTTGCTGGGTGTCGTAGGCGCGCATCATGTCCATCAGGCGCTGGGCAATGCGGCTTTGCATCTCCTGGCTCAGGCTGGTGCTGCTGCTGGCATTGGCGGTGGCGGTGCCGGTGCCGGTGTCGCTGCTGCTGTCTTCGCTGGCGGCTTGCTGCTGTTGCTGCTCGCGGTAGGCCACGCTTTCGCTGAAGGTGACCTTGCCGTCACCGTCTGCGTCAGCTTCGTCGAAGTTGTCCGCCAGTTCGCTGAACATGCTGGCACCACGGCTGTCACCGGCTTCTTCCGCCGCGCTGGCCAGCTGGCTGAGCTGTTCCTGGTCGAAACCTTCGTCCTTGCCTTGCCCCCCGCGGCCTCCGCCTGGCGGCGGGGGCGGCGGCATGCCATTCATGCCGCCCATGCCCTGTTGCACGCGCATGGCGTTGAACTGGCTGTCCAGCTGGTCTTGCAAGGCCTGGATGCCGGTGGTCAGTTCGTCTTGAGTGAGCTTGCCGTCGCTATCGCTGTCCAGGCTGGAGAACACTTCTTCGCCGCTGGCCTGTTGCTGGCTGCTGGACAGCTGGCTAATGGCCGAGGTGAAGTCGCTGGCTTCCAGATAACCCTGTTTGTCGGTGTCCAGCTTGCTGAAAATCTGTGCGGCAACATCGCTGGCCTCCGGTTTGGGCCGGCCACGCGGCCCGCCCATACCTTGCATCATGGCGGTTTGATAGCTGCCGCTACTGCTTGAGATGCTGTTCATGATGGATCTCCCTGTAGGGGTAAAAAGGCCCGCCTGCAGCGCGTCCATGGCAAAAAAGTGATACGGCCTGTAGCGGGCCGTATCACTTTATGGCGATGTTGTAAGCGGCATTTATCGTGTTTGTATCGCCGCCGATACAAACGCTGCGGTCTTAGCGCGGCAGTCGCAGTGTCGCCAGCAAACCGCCTTGTGGCGCATTGGCCAGCAACAGTTCGCCACCCATACGCCGTGCGCCGTCGCGGGTAATGGTCAGCCCCAGGCCGGTGCCGCCAGTGTGGCGATTACGCGAATCTTCCAGCCGCACAAACGGTTCCAGTACCCGCGCCAGCTGGTTTTCCGGAATGCCAGGCCCGTAATCACGAATGCAGATTTCCACGTAGTCGGCGTTCTGTTGCAGCAGGATGTCGGCGCGTTCGCCATAGCGCAGCGCGTTGCCCAGCAGGTTGTCCAGGCAGCGGCGCAACGTAGCTGGTAGCGTCAGGATCTGGTCGGCATGGCCGCTGAAGCTGACCGGCTGGCCTAGCTCCTGCGCGTCTTCGGCCATGGCCTGCAGCAGGGCTTCGATGTCCAGCTGTTGCCATTCGTCTTGCTGGCTGTTGTCGCGCAGGTAGGCGAGGGTAGCGTTCAGCATGTCGGCCATGTCGTCGATGTCCTGGTTCAGCCGCGTTTGCAATTGCGGGTCCTGTACCTGGGTGCTACGCAGACGGATGCGGGTCAGCGGCGTGCGCAGGTCGTGCGACACTGCGGCCAGAAACTGGCTGCGCTCGGTCATCTGCTGGCGCAGCTTGCTTTGTAACGTGTTGAACAGCCGTGCCGCCTGCCGCGTTTCAAGCGGCCCGGTTTCGGCAATGGCCGGCGCGTCCAGCGTGCGGCCCAGTTCGCGGGCACCACGGGTCAGCTGTTCGATCGGGCGTGCCAGCCGGCGTGCGCCGTACCAGGCCAGCAGGCTGACTGCCACCAGTTGCAGGGCAAAGCCGTACCAGAATTCGGGCGGCAGACGGCCAGGCCCGGGTGGCCCCGGTGGCTGCGGTGGCATCCGGGGCCGCGCATCCATGGCGCTACCTTGTTCCGGCCCGAACGGGGCTGGTCGTGGCTGCGGTGCTGGCCTCAGCCCTGGCGGCAGGTCTTGCGGCGCAGGCATCATCACTACCTCTGTGGACGTGATGGCCCCTTTGGGCAGCGGCTCTGCCACTCTTGGTGGCCCAGGGCCGAACAGCGCAAATAGCAGCGTCATGATGATGTGGCTGCAAAGCAAGGCGGCCAGCACCAGGCCGAACAGGCGGGTAAACAGGGTATCGCGCGGGCGCCAGCGCATGTCAGCCTACCTTGCTGTCCAGCAGATAGCCTTCGCCGCGGACGGTCTTCAGCAACTGCGGCTGTTTCGGGTCGTCGCCCAGCTTCTGGCGCAAGCGCGATACCAGAAGGTCGATGCTACGGTCGAATGCTTCTACGGTACGGCCCCGGGCGGCGTCCATCAGCTGTTCGCGGCTGAGGATGCGTTGCGGGCGTTCCAGAAACGCGCACAGCAGCCGGTATTCGGCGTTGGACAGCGGCACCACCAGCTGCGCCGGGGTAGTGATCTCGCGCTTCAGGTGGCTCAGGCGCCAGCCGGCAAACTGTACCGTGTCCTGTTCGCCCGGCGTGCTGCTGCCACGGGCGCGGCGCAGGATGGTGTGGATGCGCGCCACCAGCTCGCGCGGGTCGAACGGTTTTACCACGTAGTCGTCGGCGCCCAGCTCCAGGCCTACCACGCGGTCGGCCGACTCGCCACGGGCGGTCAGCATGATGATCGGCGTATCGCCGACGCTGCGCACGTGACGACACAGCGACAGGCCGTCTTCACCGGGCAGCATCAGGTCGAGGATGATCAGGTCGAAGCTGGTGTGCGCCAGCGCGTCGCGCATGGCCTGGCCATTGCCGACACACAGGCATTGCATGCCGTAGCTTTGCAGGTAGTGCGCCAGCAGGTCGCGGATATCGGGGTCGTCGTCAACGATCAGCAGATGGATGCTGTGTTCGTTCATGAAAGCTCCTTGGCTACGCCGGGTTGCCCGTAGCGGGGTCGGCGTCATGTTCATTCTGACGCAAGCGGGCGCATGCTGCTTGCGCGCACAGCGGGGGATCAGCCCGGCACGGCTACCGGGTGGCGCGTACTATCGGGCGAAGCCGGCGGGGTCGTACTGTCACTGCGACCCAGGCGCTGCATGTGCGCCAGCCATTCTGCCGGTGCTTGCAGCGACGGTGCTGCCAGGCTGGTGGCACGTAGTGCCTGCGGCAGGCTGAGTCTGACGGCAGCCGGCCAGCGGAAAGCTACCGGCTGCGTCGGCCTCGCGTCGGCCTCGGTCTCGGGTAGCAAGGCGAAAAGCGTCTGCGGGTCTGGCAGGGGCGCGGTAGGGTTGGCCGCCGCCGTTAGCGGCGCGGCCAGGCTCAGCAACACGCAGACCGGCGTGAGCAGTGAGGTCTTCATCGATAGGCTCCGTTTTTATTATCGGATGGCGCCGCACGGGGCGGGCCACCAGCCCGGCATTGCAGGCTGTCCAGGCGACCGGCTGCGCCCGTGTGGGCAAGACCGGTGCCATGCGCTCTTGGCGATGCTGTCAGTATCGATAGTGTCTGTGTAGGGGTATTGTCGGTTTTGTAAGGGTTTTGATACAAAGCGCCATGCCATGGCGTAGCATGGCTGGATCGGTCCCCATCCTGGCTGCCAGCTACCTCGTCACTACCGTTGGCCGCAAGCAGAATAAGCCCTGTCCAGCCTGCTACCCGGAGTATTGAAATGTCCCGTTCTGCCTTGCTCGTCATCGATGTCCAGCAATCCTTCCTGCACCGCCCGTATTGGGACGAGCGCGAACTGCCGGCTTTCCGCCAGGCGCTGCTGGCGCTGATCGCCGGTGCCCGCGCCCGTGGCGTGCCGGTCATCTACGTGCTGCACGAGGATGGCGATGGTCCGTTTGCCGCCGCCAGCGGCCACGTGCAGCCGATGGCCTGGCTGCCGCCGGCGCCGGACGCCACCTTTACCAAGCACGTCCACAATGCCTTTACCGATACCGGCCTGCAGGCGTGGCTGACGGCACGCGGTATCGACCGCCTGATCGTCAGCGGCATCCGCACCGAGCAGTGCTGCGAAACCACCACCCGCGTCGGCAGCGACTTGGGCTTTGGCGTCGATTACGTTACCGAAGCCACGCTGACCTTTGCCATGACCCACCCGCACAGCGGCCGCGTGTTCAGCGCCGACGACATCCGCCAGCGGACCGAGCTGGTGCTGGCCGGCCGTTTTGCCGACATCCACACCGTGGCCAGCGTGCTGGCGCGGCTGGACGCCGATGCGGCCAACCAGGCCACCCTCTGAAAGGACACACGCCATGCTGCAACTGCGCCCCAACTGCGAACACTGCAACACGCCGCTACCGCCCGATAGCCCCGACGCCCGCATCTGTAGCTACGAGTGCACGTTCTGCGCCCGCTGTGTCGAGGCGGTGCTGCACAACGTCTGCCCCAATTGCGGCGGCGGTTTCGCCCCGCGCCCCATCCGCCCGGCGCGGCAATGGGTGGGCTGTACCGGTCTGGCGGCACATCCGGCCACCAGCACCGTCACCTACCGGCCGGTAGACCCGGCCGCCCATGCCGCGCTGCTGGCGGCGCAGGGCGGCTTGCCACCCGAGCGGCGCTGACGGCAGCTGTATCCCGTCAATCGGAACGCACTGTTGCTGTCTGGCGCGTGCCGGCTGGCGTAAGCTCGATGTCATTGACCACCGGCCGCGTGCGGCCAACCTTGGGGAGCAGGCCATGAACTGGCAAGACCGGCTGATCGCGCTGGCGATCGTTGCGGTATGGGGTTTCAACTTTGTGGTGATCAAGTGGGGCGTGGCCGGCGTGCCGCCGTTCCTGCTGGGGGCGCTGCGCTTTAGCGCCGCCGCCGGCCTGGGCCTGCTGTTCGTGCGGCGGCCGGCCATCCCGTGGCGCTGGCTGGCGCTGTACGGCCTGAGCGTGGGGCTGGGGCAGTTTGCCTGCCTGTTCACCGCCATCAAGCTGGGCATGCCGGCCGGGCTGGCGTCCATCGTGCTGCAGTCGCAGGCGTTCTTTACCTTGCTGATCGGCATGCTGTGGCTGGGCGAGCGCTTTACGCCGTGGCAGCTGGCCGGCCTGCTGATCGGCAGCGCCGGGCTGTACCTGATCGGCGGCCTGGGCGCCGCCAGCCTGCCGCTGGCCGGCTTTGTGCTGACGCTGTGCGGTGCCGCCAGCTGGGCGTTTTCCAACGTGGTGGTGCGCCGCATCGTGGCTGCCGGCTACAAGCCGGACATGCTGGGCCTGGTGGTGTGGAGTAGCCTGGCGCCCATCGTGCCGTTCTTTGCGCTGTCCGGCCTGTTCGAAGCCGACCGTATCGTGTGGGCGCAGGTGGCCACGCCGCAAAGCCTGTTTGCCATTGCCTACCTGGCGCTGGTGGCCACGCTGTTCGGCTACGGCCAGTGGAGCAAGTTGCTCAGCCGCCATGCGGCCAACGTGGTGGCGCCGTTCTCGCTGCTGGTGCCGTTTTTCGGCGTGCTGTCGGCGGCGCTGGTGCTGGGCGAGCGCCTCAGCTTCTGGCAGCTGGCCGGCGGCGCGCTGCTGCTGGCCGGGCTGGCGGTGAACGTGTTCGGCCCGCGCCTGCTGGCGCTGTGGCGCAAGCCGCAGCCGGCGTAAGGTTGGCCGCATGAGCGATACCTTGCAGCTGCGCCCGCCGCAGCCGGACGATTTCGACGCCTGGCTGCCGCTATGGGACGCCTACAACGCCTTTTACGGTCGCCACGGCGCGCTGGCGCTGCCGGCCACCATCAGCCAGCTGACCTGGCAACGCTTTCTGGACCCGGCCGAGCCGCTGCACGCGCGGCTGGCCTGGCGCGGCGGCCAACTGCTGGGGCTGGCGCACTATGTGTTTCACCGCAACACGCTGATGGCGGCGCACGCCTGCTACCTGCAAGACCTGTTTACCGTGCCGGCCGCACGCGGGCAGGGCGTGGCACGGCAGCTGATTGCCGCCGTACTGGCCGAGGCGCAGGCCGCCGGCAGCCCCAGCGTATACTGGCACACCCGCCACGACAACGCCGCCGCCCGCCAGCTGTACGACCGTGTGGCGCGGGACACCGGCTTTGTCGTGTATCGTCATACCTTCTGATCACCGGACCCACACCATGAAACTGTACCGCTTGCTCACCGGCCCCGACGACAGCGCCTTCTGCCACCGCGTGACCGAGGCGCTGAACCGTGGCTGGCAGCTGCACGGCGCGCCCACGCTCACCTTCAACGGCGAACGCGTCATCGCCGGCCAGGCCATCGTCAAGGAGGTGGACGGCGATTACCAGCCGGACATCAAGCTGGGCGAGCTGTAAGCGGTTATCCGCAGACAAGGTTGGCCGCATGAAAGACATCTACTTCCTGCTCACCCCGCGCTACCTGGCGCTGGATTTCGTCGGCCCGGCCGAGGCCTTCCGCATGGCGCAGGACGAGGGCGCGCCGTTTCGGCTGCACATTGCCGGCCCGGCTACCGAGTGCGTTTGCTCGCTGGGGCTGGTGTCGCGCATCGCGCCGCTGCCGGATGCTGTGGCCGACGGCAGCCTGGTGATCGTGGTGGGGACGGTAGATGAGGACGCCGATTACGCCATGCCCGAGGCGCAGCAGCTGGTGGCCTGGCTGCGCCAGCACATCCGGCCGCAGGTGGCGCTGGCCACCGTGTGCTCCGGCGCCTTGCTGGCCGGCATGGCCGGGCTGCTGGATGGCCGCGCCTGTACCACGCATCACAGCATTGTGGCCAAGCTGGCCGCCACCGCGCCGCGCGCGCGGGTACTGGACAACCGTGTGTTTGTGGAGGATGGCCACATCGCCACCTCGGCCGGCATTACTACCGGCATGGACCTGGCGCTGGCGCTGATCGAGCGCCATGCCGGTTCCGACGTGGCGGCACGGGTAGCGCGGCGCATGGTGCTGTACAGCCGCCGCGCCGGCGACGACGCCCAGCTGTCGCCGTGGCTGGCCTACCGTAACCACCTGCACCCGGCGGTGCACCGCGTGCAGGACGCCATCGCGCGCGACCCTGCGCAACCGTGGCCGCTGGCCGCGCTGGCCGAACGCGTGCACCTTAGCCCGCGCCATCTGACGCGGCTGTTCCGCCAGCAAACTGGCGTCAGTATTGTGGAATACCAGCAACGCCTGCGCGTGGCGCTGGTACGCCAGCTGTTGCAGCAAGGCGTGGCGGTAGAGCGGGCGGCTGAAGGCGGCGGTTTTGCCTCGGCACGCGCCATGCGGCGGGTGTGGGCCAAGTTCGAAACGCAGTTGCCCGGCCAGGTTGGTGGTGGTTTGTAAGCGTTTTGTTGCCAGGCGCAACAATCCGGCTACCTATTGCCCTCTGCAACCCGGCATGCTGACGGCGGGAATGCAGCAATCCGGGAGCGCGAGATGAGTTATAGCGGCATGGCAGTGGGCGGTAGCCAGATGTTGAAAGGGGTGGTCGGCCTGGGCAAGGGCGTGTACCACGCGGGTGAAGCGGTGGTGGACGCAGTCTCTGCCGATTTCGGCGAGGCGGCGCTCGACCTGGGGGAAGCCGGGGTCGAGCTGGCAGGCGGCGCCTTCAACCTGGCCGCCGGCGCGGCGGAAACCGCCGTCGAGGCAGCCGAAGTGGTGTACGAGACAGTGTCAGCCACCGGCGAGAGCGTGGTTAACGGCCTGAAGGTGGCCGGTAACGTGATCGATATCTTTGCCTGAAACCGATGCACGCAGTGAGATCAGCCAGCCCGCGGGCTGGCTTTTTTCATGGTAACGGGCGCCGGCTACCACCAGTAGCGCGGGTAGCTGCCTGGCTGGCGCCAGCGGTGCAGCAGCCAGCCCAGCGCCACGATGACGAGGGCGCCCGACAACACCGGCGTCAGCAAAAAGTGCCAGCTGGCGCCGCTGGCCAGCACCACCAGCGGGGTGGCGCCGGCGGGTGGGTGCACGGCACGCGCTAGTTGCATCAAGGCCAGCGCCAAGGCCACCGCCAGTGCGGCGCTCCACCACACCGGGCCGGCCAGCCACAGCCATAGCAGGCCGCTGAGGGCTGCCAGCAAGTGCCCGCCCACCACATGACGCGGCTGCGCCAGCGGGCTGTCCGGCAGGCCGAAAACCAGCACGCAACTGGCGCCGAACGGGGCCATCAACCACGGGCTGCCGCTGTACTGGCTAAGCAAGCCGCAGGCGCCGATGGCCAGCGCGGCGCCGGCAAAACTGGCGGCCACAAAACGGCCGTCTGGCGCGGCCGGGGCGCGGGAGGCAGGGAGGCGTAATGGAAACATGGCAAGACTCCTTGGGGTGGTGTGGTTACAAAGTAAACCGATCTGTATACTTGCGTCAACCGATCGGTTTACTTGCGCCCGCCCAAGGGGGATACTGCTGCCATGAAAAAGTACCCGCAATTGCTGGACACCGCGCTGGGCCTGTTTTATCGCCAGGGCTTTCACGCTACCGGTGTCGACCAGCTGGCCGCCGCCGCCGGCCTCACCAAAAAAACGCTGTACCGCTACTTTGCCACCAAGGAAGCGCTGATCGACGCCACGCTGCAGCAGCGCGACGAGCACTTCATGGCGGCACTGGACGCGTTTGTGGCAGCCACGCCGCCGCAGCAGCGGCCTCAGGCCTACCTGGACTACCTGGCACAGTGGTTCGCGCAGCCGGATTTCCACGGCTGCCTGTTCATCAACGCTGCCGCCGAGTATCCGCAAGCCGACGACGCCATCCACCGCCAGGCGGCGGCGCACAAGGCCCGGCTGCGCAGCTGGCTGCAGCAGTGCTGCACCGATGCCGGGCTGGCCGAGCCGGTGCTGCGGGCGCAGCAGCTGTTTTTGCTGGGGGAAGGGTTGACGGTGGCGGCCCAGGTATCGGGCGTGGACGCGGCGTTACTGCAGGCGGCGCGGCAGCAGGTAGCGGCGTGGCCGCTGCTGGATAAGGCTGGGCAGGCGGGGTGAGGTGAAACGGCGTCAGTCGCCGAACAGGCGCAGTTCGCGGGCGCGGTTGATCAGCTGCACCGCGTTGCTGGCGCCCAGTTTGCGTTGCAGGTTTTCGCGGTGTTTGTCCACGGTGCGTACCGACAGCGAAAAATGCGCGGCGATGTCGGCGTGCGGCCAACCCTGGCAGATCAGGTGCAGCACCTGGTACTCGCGGGCGGTCAGCGCTACCTGGCTGTCCTGCATCAGCGCGCTGGCTGCCGGGCTGATCACGCGCTGGCCGGCCAGTACCCGCTGTAGCGCGCCCAGCACGTCGGCGGCGCTGCCTTCCTTCAGCAGCAGGCCGTCGGCGCCGGCTTGCTGCACCTGGGCCAGCAGTTGGCCGCCGCGTTCGGCGGTCAGCACCACCAGCCGCAGCGCCGGGTAGCGCTGGCGCAGGTAGTGCAGCGTGGCCAGCGCATCGCCGCCGGGCATGTTGTAATCCATCAGCACCAGTTGCGGCTGATGCTGCTGCACCAGCGGCAGCAGCGCGTCCAGCGCCCCGCACTCGGCCACCACCCGGTACTCGGCCTGCATCCCCAGCAACAACTTCAGCCCGTCGCGAAAAATGGTGTGGTCGTCGGCTATGATCACGTCTGAACGCATTTTTTACAGTTTTCTATGAAATCAACGCGGAGCATTGTAGGCAGCCTCGGCGCCCTGTTGCTAGTGCTGCTGTGGTGCCTGCCGCTATGGGCGCAGCCACGTTACTGGCAGGACGACAGCGGCCAACTGGGCGTTAGCCAGGCCTGGCAGCAAGCGGCCCACTGGCCAGCGCAGCCGCCGGCACCGTGGCGCACGGCGGCGGCCGACTGGGCGTGGCGGCCGGTTAGCGCGGCCGAGGCCGGGCCGCAGCGCGTGCTGGTGTTGGGCGTGCCGGACCTGCGTTTTGTCCAGCTGTGGCACCGCGCGGCCAACGGCCGGGTGACGGCACTGGCCAATCTGCCGGCTGGCGCCTCGTACGCGGCACGGCCGTTGCCGGCGCGCATGCTGGCGTTGCCGTTGCCCGACACGCTGCAGGCTGGCGACAGCCTGTTGCTGCGCTATCGCACCCACGGCAATACCCCGCTGCAGCTGGCGATCGAACCGCGCTGGCAATGGCAGGCCAGCCTGGCCGACGGCAACCTGCTGAACGGCTTGCAACTGGGGGTATTGCTGGCGCTGCTGGTGTTTGCGTTGCTGCAATACCTGCTGGCCGGCGAGCGCACGCTGGCGCTGTACGCGGCACTGGCGGCGGCGATGATGGCGATGATGTTGCAGCTGGAGGGCTATACCTTTGCCTGGCTGTGGCCGCAGGCCGGCGGCTGGAACCAGCTGGCGCCACCGTTGCTGATGGGCGTAGTGCTGTTGCTGCAAGCGCTGTTTGCGCTCAGCCTGTTCGGCGTGGCGTACAGCCACCGCCGCTTGTACCACGCCTATCTGTTGCAGCTGGCCTCGCTGCCGTTGGCCGCGGTGGCTTACCTGCAGGCTGACTGGGTGTGGCCGCCGTTGCTGTCGGCGCTGGCTTACCTGGGGTTGATCGTCTACACCGGCGCTTATTACGGCCGGCGCGGTTCGCCGCTGGCGGCGCCGTTTCTGGCCGGTGCGCTGCTGAACGTGTTGCTGTCCAACGTGCTGTTCGGGCTGATGCTCAGCGGCCTGCCGCTGCCGTGGTCGCCGTTCGTGCTGCCCAAGCTGGGCTATGCCGCCGAGGCTTTGTGCTTTGCCGTGGCGCTGGCGCGCAAGGTGCAGCTGCTGCATCGCAGCGTGGCTGACAGCCGCCGTCGCCACGAGCAGGAAGCGTGGCAGCTGGCGCAGGCCGAGGCCGCCACCGCCGCCGCGCAACAACAGGTGCGCGCCAGCCAGCTGCAGCTTGCCGCCACCAGCCACGACCTGTCGCAGCCGCTGGCGTCGTTGCGGCTGGCGGTGGGCGCGTTGGCACCGTTGCCGCAGGCGGCGCCGGTATTGGCGCATGTTAACCGCACGCTGGATTACAGCGAGGCGCTGTTAGGCAGCCTGATTGCCGAGGCGCGCGGCCAACTGCAGGCGGTGCCGGCCAGCCTGCCGCTGGGGCCGTTGCTGGCCGATGCCTGCCAGCGCCACGCGCCGGCAGCGTCGGCCAAGGGCTTGCGTCTGGTGTGTCACGACAGCGCCTGGCAGTACCCGGCGGCGCCGCTGCTGCTGGGGCGCATTCTGGATAACTTGCTGGTGAACGCCATCCGCTACACGCCGGCAGGCAGTGTGCTGCTGGGGGTACGCTACCGCGCCGGCGCACGGGTGATCGAGGTGCGCGACAGCGGCCCGGGCCTGGCGGCCGGCCAGCTGCAGCGGCTGCTGCAGCCGTTCCAGCGCGGCGAAGGGCAGGGCGGCGACGGCCACGGTCTAGGCCTGCACATCACCCGTTCGCTGTGCGAGGCCGCCGGTTACACGCTGGAGGTACGCTCCACGCCCGGCCGCGGGGCGGTGTTTGCCGTGGTGCTGCCGCTGGCGGCAGGCGAGGTAGCCACCGGCTGACCGAAACAGCGCGGCGCTGGCAGGCCGAGGCCGATGTGCTCGAAGGCGCTGTCGATGCATTGGCGGTTGGCCGCAGTGACCTTGAACCAGTCGCGCCCGGCCAGCCAGCTGACGCCCAGGGTGTGGATGTTGTAATGCAGCGCCAGCGCCTCGCCAAAGCAGCCGAACACCACGCCGCGCGACAGCATCAGCAGCCGCCACGATAGCCCGCCCAGCACGTAGTGCAGCTGCGCCGAGTAGGCGTTGCCGGCGTCCTGGCGGATGACGCGGGTACGGCAGCGGGCGTATTGCTCGATGTCCAGGTTGGCCGGCTCTGCCACGTCCACCACCACCAGGCGCCGGCCCGGCCGGCTCAGGCTGGCTACGTCTTCGGCCTGCAGCTTGGCCGACTGGCTATGGGTACAAGCCACCACCGCGTCTACCTGGCCGATGTCGGCGATGCGGGTGTGTACGGCAATGCCGTGTTCTGCCTGCACCTCGGCCAGCGCGCTGGCGTTGCCGCCATAGCCCACCACCTCGTAGCCGGCGTCGCGCAGCGGCTGCAGGATGGCCGAGCCCAGAATGCCGTAAGGGCCGATCACCAGCACGCGGCCACGGCCGGGGGCGATGGCGTGCGTTTGCAGCGCCCGGAACACGTCGGCCAGCAGCATGTTGGCGGTGCCGTTGTCGCCGATGGTGAACAGCAGGTGCGGAAAGCGCGCTTTCAGCTCGGCGCCGTCGCGGCCGAACAGCCGCTTGGTGGACGCCGCCAGCAGGATAACGCGTGCGCCGTGTTGCTCGGCCCACTCGGTGGCGGCGATGAACTGCGCCTTGGCCAGGCGGCGGCCGTCGCGGGTCAGCATCTCTTCGGCAGTGACAAAAATGCCGCGCACGCGGCCGGCCACCCCACGCAGGTAGATGCGCGGGCCGTTGGCGTGGCCCAGGCGCGGTACGCGGCGGCCAAAGAAGCGCTGCCGTTCGGCCTCGTCGCGCAGGTTGGTAATGAACACCACGTCCACCGGCGGGCGGCCGGTGAGGAAGCGGGCCAGGGCCCGCACGTCGCACAGCGCCACCATCAGGCGCCACAGGTCAGCCAGCATGGGAATCTCCGTTTTCAGAAAGCATGGCGCCATGGTAGGCAGCGCCGGTGCCGGCTTGAATACGCGATGCCGCGTATTCGCTGCCTTCGCCTATGACGGCAAACCACGTACAATCCGCCGATTGATTTCGCGGTATCCGCCATGAGCCATTCTTCCGACGCCCCCAAAAGCGGCCTGCACTTTCGCAGCCTGCACCGTGACCGTTACGACTTTGCCGCGCTGATTGCGGCCAACCCCGAGCTGGCCGAGTACGTGCGCCACAACGAGCACGGCATCGAGACCGTGGACTTCCACAACCCGGCGGCGGTAAAAGCGCTGAACCGTGCGCTGCTGATGCACCACTACGGCGTGGTGTACTGGGACATTCCGCCCGGCTACCTGTGCCCGCCGGTACCCGGCCGCGCCGACTACCTGCACCACGCGGCCGACCTGCTGGCCAAGAGCAACCAGGGCACCATCCCCAAACGCGCCACCGTGCTGGACGTGGGCGTGGGCGCTAACTGCATCTACCCGATCATCGGCCGCCACGTGTACGGCTGGCGCTTTGTCGGCAGCGACATCGACGCCGACGCGCTGCGCATGGCGCGCCTGATCGTGGACGCCAACCCGCAGCTCAAGAGCGGGCTGAAGCTGCGCCAGCAGACCACGCCTGCCAGCATCTTCGACGGTATCATCAAGCGCGACGACCGCTTCGACCTCACCATCTGCAACCCGCCGTTCCACGGCTCGGCCAGCGAAGCCGACGCCGCCGCGCGCCGCAAGGTGGCCAACCTCACCGGCCAGCGCATGGGCAATGTGGAACTGAACTTTGGCGGCCGCCACCACGAGCTGTGGTGCGACGGCGGCGAAGAGGTGTTTCTGGCCACCATGGCGCGCGAGAGCGTCAGCTACGGCCACCAGGTGGCGTGGTTCAGCTCGCTGGTGTCCAAGGCGGCCAACGTGCGCGGCCTGCAGCGCGAGCTGGAAATGTGCGACGCCCGCCGCGTGGTGACGCTGGACATGGCGCAAGGCAACAAGATCAGCCGCGTGGTGGCGTGGACGTATCTGGACAAGGAAGAAATGGCGATCTGGCGCGAGGCGCGCTGGGGGCAGTAAGGCCGCGGCGGTAAAGCTTGATCTGATACAGCGTGGCAATAGTGTGGATACACTATCATTTGATAGAGTTAATTAATGATATGTGTATATTTCGGTTGGTTTCTGCTTGATAGATCGCAGCGTATTGCCTAGCCTGACAGCAGCGGCCAACCCAGCCAACAGGAGCAGCCGATGCGCGTTTCCCGACTGTGGCTGGCCATGGCGCTGGCCTGCCTGCCGCCACTGGCCAGTGCCGGCCATCTCGATACCATCCAGACCAGCCGCGAGCTACGGGTGTGTATCTGGCCCGACTACTACGGCATTTCCTACCGTAACCCGAAAACCCGCCAGCTCAGCGGCGTCGATATCGACATGTCGCAGGCCTTGGGCAAGTCGCTGGGCGTGGCGGTGAAGTACGTGGACAGCTCGTTTGCCACCCTGATTGACGACGTACAGCAAGACCGTTGCGACATCGCCATGTTCGCCATCGGTATCAACCCGCAGCGCAGCGAGAAGCTGCGCTTTACCCGCCCGCACCTGATCAGCGACATCTACGCCATTACCACCAAGAGCAATCGCCGCGTGCAGCGCTGGGCCGACATCGACCAGCCCGGCATGGTGGTGGCCGTCGCCAAAGGCACGCTGCACGAGCCGGTGATGCGCGCCAAGCTGAAGCAGGCCACCTTGCTGGTGACCGATACCCCGCAAGGGCGCGAGCAGGAGGTGCAATCCGGCCGCGCCGACGTGTTCATGACCGACTACCCGTTCAGTCGCCGCATGCTGGAGACCACCGACTGGGCGCGGCTGGTGGCGCCCGCCAGCACCTATCACCTCACCCATTACGCCTACGCCATGCAGAAAGGCGACGATGCCTGGTTTGAGCGCGTATCGCGCTTCATGGACGAATCCCGCCAGAACGGTACTCTGGCCGAGGCCATTCGGCGCCACAAGCTGGACCCGATAGCCGAGCGCTAGGGTTGCCGTTTGCCATGGCCAGCATGCAAAGCCTGACCCGTCCCAGCCACCGCACCACCTTCCTGCTGACCGTTCTGCTGGTGGTAGTGGGCGTGGCCGTCGCCACCACTTCGGTGTTGTGGCGCTTGCGCAGCGAAGCGCTGTCGCGCCAGTTTGCCCTGGCCGCATTGACGGCTCAGGCGCTGGAAGACCATCTGACACAAAGCCTGAATGTGGTGGAGCGCACGCTGCTGCTGGCGGCCAGTACCGAGCCGGAAAGCCATCGGCTGCAAACTTTCTTGCAGCAGGCGCCGTACTTGCGCAGCCTGGCGGTATTGGGGGCGGATGGCCGCATTGTCGCCAGCAGCAACCCGGCCAACCTGGGGGTGCCCGTGGCGGTTGACGTTTTCATGCCGCAAAGTACCGGCCCGCTGGAGGTGCTGCGTACCGGCGCGCTGAGCCATGGCCGCGATTTTGCCGACATGGCCCGCCACGGCAAAGCGGCGTTGGCCGGGGTCAGCTTCATTCCGGTATCGCTGGATGTGGCGTTGTCGTCCGACCGCTGGCGCACGGTGCTGGCCACGCAGAACACCGATTACTTCCTCAATTTCTACGGCAACCACATCACGCCGCAGCAGGGCGTGGTGGAGTTGCTGCGTTATGACGGCAGCCGCCTGCTCAGTACCGCCCCCGAGGCGGTAGCAGGCAGCCCGGGCCACAGCCGTCTGTTGCTGTCGCGCCTGGCACAGACCGATGCCGACAGCTACCGAGAGCTGCAACGTAACGGTACGGCCAAGCTGGTGGCCTACCGCGCCTCGCGTGTCTACCCCTTCGTGTTGACCGTGTTGCTGGACGAGGCGCAGGCCTTGGCAGCATGGCGCCGCGAAGCTGCCCGTACCGCGCTGGTGGTGGGGCTGGCGCTGGCCTTGCTACTGGGCCTGGCCACGCTGTATTTCCTGCGTTTCGAGCGGCTGGCGCGTGCCCGCGCCCGCGACGAGGAGGATTTGCGCATCGCGGCTGCGGCATTCGAATCGCAGGAAGGCATTTTTGTCACCGACACCCGCAGCATCATCCTGCGCGTCAACCGCGCCTTCAGCGACATTACCGGTTACCAAGCAGACGAAGCGGTGGGGCAAACCCCCGCCTTGTTGCGTTCCGGCCGCCATGGCCCCGAGTTTTACCAGCTGCTATGGCACAGCCTGCTGACGCACGGCAGCTGGAGCGGCGAGGTATGGAACCGTCGCAAGAGCGGCGAGATTTATCCGGAATGGCTCACCATCACCGCCGTGCAGGACGATAGCGGCGAGGTCAGCCACTATGTGGCCATGCTGACCGACATTACCCAGCGCAAGGCGCAGGAGCAGGAAATCCGCGACCTGGCCTACTACGACCCGCTCACCCGGCTGCCCAACCGCCGTCTGCTGCTGGAGCGGCTGCAACTGGCGCTGCGTCACGGCCAGCCGGGCCAGGAGGGCGGGCTGATGTTCATCGACCTCGACAACTTCAAGACCCTGAACGACACGCTGGGCCACGACATGGGAGACATCCTGCTGCAGCAGGTGGGTGGCCGCTTGCAGGAGGGGGTGGCCGATGGCGACACCGTGGCGCGGCTGGGTGGCGACGAGTTCGTGATCCTGCTGCCGGCACTGGGCAGCACGGTGGAGGAGGCCGCAGCCTGCGTACAACGGCTGGGGGAAAGCCTGCGCCTGGCGCTGAACCGGCCGTACGACCTGGCTGGTCACGACTACCACTGCACGCCCAGCATCGGCATTTCGCTGTTTGCCGACGGGCCGCGGCACAGTGACGACCTGATGAAGCGTGCCGACCTGGCGCTCTATAGCGCCAAGGCTGCCGGCCGCAATGCGGTGTGCTTCTTTGATGCCGCCATGCAGCACAGCGTGGCAGCGCAGGCAAAGCTGGAAAAGGCGCTGCGGCAGGCGCTGCAGCGCGACGAGTTGCGCCTGTACTACCAGCCGCAAGTGGGGGCCGACGGCCGCATCCTAGGGGCAGAAGCCTTGCTGCGCTGGCAGAGTGCGGCGCTGGGCGAGTTGCAGCCGGACGCCTTCCTGCCGCTGGCTGAAGAAAGCGGGCTGATCCTACCCATTGGTCAGTGGGTGCTGGAGCAGGCATGCTGGCAGCTGGTGCGCTGGGCAGCGCAGCCACAAACGGCCGGTTTGCAGCTGTCGGTCAACATCAGTGTCTGCCAGCTGCGGCAGCCCGGTTTCGTCGCACAGGTAGAAGCCATCCTGGCACAGACCGGCGCGCCGCCTGGCCAGCTGCTGCTGGAGCTGACCGAAAGCGTGCTGATGGACGACATGCTGCACGCTATCGACAAGATGCGCGCGCTACGCCGGTTGGGGGTACGCTTTGCGCTGGACGATTTCGGTACCGGTTATTCGTCGCTGAGCTACCTGCGCCAGTTGCCGCTGGATCAACTGAAGCTGGACCAGTCTTTCGTGCAGGGCGCGCTGGAAGAAGGCAACGACGCCGCCATTGTGGACATGGTATTGGCGCTGGCACGCAGCCTGCAGCTGGAAGTGCTGGCCGAGGGGGTGGAAACGGCTGCGCAGCATGCCTGCTTGCTGCAACGGGGTTGCACCCGTTTCCAGGGTTTCCTGTTCGGGCGGCCGATGGCGGTGGACAGCTTCGAGCGGCAACTGGAAATCCGCCATCTGCTACCGCCGCCCGGCACCCACCCCGCACCGCGTTAGGGCTTGCTGCTGTTTGCCGCCGCTGCTGCGGCGCGCAGCTTGTCTTTCTTGCTCATCCGTTTGCCTTTGATACCGCCGTTGTCGTCGGCGGCGGCCAACCTTGGCGCCGGCGTATCAGTGGCGGGGTAGCCGGCCAGCTGTTCGCGTGCCAGCTTCAGCCCCAGCCGTTTTTCGATCAGGCGGAAGTGGGCACGGCTGTCGGCGTCGATCAGGCTGATGGCGGTGCCGGCCAGCCCGGCGCGGCCGGTGCGGCCGATGCGGTGGGTGTAGTCCTGCGGCGAGCGCGGCAGCTCGGCGTTGATCACCAGCGGCAGCGCGGTGATATCGATGCCGCGTGCAGCCAGGTCGGTGGCTACCAGCACTTGCAAGGTGCCGTCTTTCAGGTTGGCCAGTACCCGTTCGCGCCGGCCTTGGGCCAGTTCGCCGTGCAGCGCGGCGGCGCGGACGCCTTCGCGCTGTAGCCATTGCGCCAGCTCGGCGGCGTCGTGCTTGCTGTTGACGAATACCAGTGCCTGCGGCCAGTCGCCGCTGTGCAGCAGGGTCAGCAGCACCGCGCGGCGGTCGGCGGCGTTGATGTCGATGGCGCGCTGGGTGATGGCCGGTGCCGCCTCATCTGCAATGGCAATGCGCTGCGGGTTGCGCAGCAGGCTGGCGGCCAGCTTTTGTACGTTGGCCGCAAAGGTGGCCGAAAACAGCAGCGTTTGCCGCTGTGCCGGCAGCAAGGTCAGGATGCGGCCCAGCTCGTCGGCAAAGCCCAGCGCCAGCAGGCGGTCGGCTTCGTCCAGCACCAGCGTGCCGATATCGCCCAGCGGCACGGCGTTATTGGTTATCAGGTCCAGCAGGCGGCCCGGCGTGGCAACGATGAAGTCGGCACCGCCGCGCAGCGCCAGCAGTTGCGGATTGATCGATACCCCGCCATAAGCCACCACGATCTTCGGCCGTTTCAGGTGCGCCGACAGCTGCCATATCGTATCGCCCACCTGCTGTGCCAGTTCGCGCGTTGGCAGCAGGATCAGCGTGCAGCGGCGGGCGCCGGGCTGCAGGTGCCGTTGCAGCAGCGGCAGGCAGTAGGCGGCGGTCTTGCCGGCGCCGGTGCGGGCGGTGGCCAGTACGTCGTGGCCGGCCAGCAGCGGCGGAATGGCGGCTTGCTGGATGGGGGTGGCGGTATCGAAGCCGGCGTCGGCCAGTGCGCGTTGCAGCGCGGGGTCAAGCGCCAGGTGGGTAAAGGACATGAAGGCGGGCCTGCGGGGTAAAGCGCGCAGTCTACGGGGTTTGTGCTGTGGTAACCAGCCTACGCTGTGGTGGCGCCAGGGTTGACGGCAGCGCAGACGGTGTTGATCATTCAAGCGCTTGTTCGATAAACGCTGCCTGCTGCCATCTGCCATGAAAAACCGCGAAGAAGACCTGTTCTTGCCCGTTACCGCGCACGACACGCTGTATGTAAAGCGCATCCGCCACCCGGAACGCGACGGCGAGCCGGTGCTGATGGTGCACGGCGTGATGGCCAATGGCCGCATTTTTTATTCCGACAGCGGCAAGGGGCTGGCGCACTGGCTGGCGCGCCAGGGCTACGACG
The DNA here is from genome assembly GCF_007644045.2 of Vogesella urethralis. GTDB lineage: Bacteria > Pseudomonadota > Gammaproteobacteria > Burkholderiales > Chromobacteriaceae > Vogesella > Vogesella urethralis. The sequence continues at coordinate 177,059 of NZ_VMDW02000087.1, read as the reverse complement.
TGTACGTGGCCGATTTGCGCGGTCGCGGCCGCAGCACGCCGCGCATCGGCCGCCATAGCCGCCACGGCCAGACCGAAATCATCCGCGAGGACCTGCCGGCGCTGCACGCGCTGGCGCGGCAGCTCAGCGGTGGCCAGCGCGTGCACTGGATGGCGCACTCCTGGGGTGGGGTGCACATGAACAGCGCCTTGCTGTACCGCCCCGAGCTGATAGCCGAGGTGGCCAGCCTGGTGTACTTCGGCAGCAAGCGCAGCGTGCGGGCGCGTAATCTGAACAAGCTGCTGGAAGTGGACCTGATGTGGAACGGTGTGGCACGGCTGCTGTGCCGCAGCGTGGGCTACCTGCCGGCGCGACGCATCGGCCTGGGCGCCGACGACGAAACCGATAAAAGCCACCGCCAGAGCAAGGCCTGGGCCAAGGTGCGGCCGTGGGTGGACAGCGATGACGGCTTCGATTACGCCGCCGCTGCCCGCCGTCATATGCTGCCGCCGGCGCTGTACCTGGCAGCGCAAAACGACCCGTGCCGCGGCAACCCGCTGGACGTGAAGCATTTTCGCAACGAGAGCGGCGCCCACCTGTCGCGCGTGCACCTGCTGGCGCGCCGCACCGGCTACCGCCACGATTACGACCATGTCAGCCTGCTGACGCACCCGGACGCGGTGCACGACCATTTTCCGCTGGTGCTGGAATGGTTGGCCGGCCGCCACGGCATGGTGGAAGAAAACTACTAGCCTGGTTTGGTGGCGTGCATTCAATTAAGGTTTTGGTATAGTGGCATTTTGCTTGCGGCCAACCTTGATGATCGACCTCTATTTCCCCAATGGTTTTGCCCGTTACCTGGCTGGTGGCGCGTTGATCGGCAGCGGCGTGGCGCTGCTGTTCATCACCACCGGCCGCCAGGGCGGCGCCAGTAGCGTGTTCAGCAGCCTCTGGAGCTATGTCAGCCGTGCGTCTTTTTTCCAGCAAGCTGCGTTGCGCGACAGCCGCCATTGGCGCTTGTTGTACGCGCTGGGCATGCTGGCTGGCGGGGCACTGCTGACGCTGGCCGGTTGGGGCTTGCCGGCAACCGCCATAGCGCCCTGGCAGCTATTGCTGGGCGGCGTGCTGGCCGGTTTCGGGGCCCGCCTGGGCGGGGGGTGTACCTCGGGTCATGGTATTTGCGGCATGGCATCGTTGTCGGCTGGTTCGCTGGTGATGGTATTGACCTTTCTGGCCAGCGCCATCGTCACGGCGCAGCTGATGCAGGCGGGGGGCTGATGATGAACAAGCAGGTTCTCGATGCAGTGTGCACCTTGGCGGCGGGTGGGCTGTTTGCCGCCGGCCTGATGGTGTCCGGCATGGCACGGCCGGAAACCGTGCTGGATTTTCTGACTTTCCGCGACCTGGGCCTGCTGCTGGTACTGGGGGCGGCGGTGGCGATCAACCTGCTGGTGTTCCAGCTGTGGCCACGCTGGCGAGCGCAGCCGTGGCTGGGTGGCCGCTATCAGCAACGACCGTTTGTGTTGACGCGCCGCACGCTGGCTGGTGGTGTGCTGTTCGGTATCGGCTGGGGGCTGTGCGGCGTGTGCCCGGCACCTGCGCTGGCCGGGCTGGGCGGCGGCGACGGGGCACTGGGGCTGGCCTTGCTGGGCATGCTGGCCGGTGGCGGCCTGCATGGCTGGTGGGCAAGCCGCGCAACTTGATCTGGCGCATTGGCGCCGGCGGGCCGGCGTGGTACAAAGCCCGCCTTGATGTGTTTGCCGGATTCCGCCATGAGCGCACTGCCATTCGACCTTGATTCCGTTCTCGACACCCTGGCCGACAAGGGCTGGGTGGTGATTCCCCACGCGCTGCCGGCCGAGCTGGTGCAGCAGCTGCGCGATACCTGCCTGGCGGTATGGGACGCCGGCCGCTTCCACGAGGCCGCTACCGGGCGTGCCGCCGGCCAGGCTCGCCGCGCCGAAATCCGCAGTGATTCGGTGTTGTGGCTGGACCAGGTGGCCGACGCCCCGGCGGTGCAGGCCTATAACGCGGCGATGGACGACATCATGCACGCGGTGAACCGCGGCCTGTACCTGGGCCTGGCCGAGCTGGAATCGCACTTTGCCGTGTACCCCACCGGCGCGTTCTACAAGAAGCACCTTGACCGCTTCCGCGACGACGACGCGCGCACGCTGACCACGGTGTTCTATCTGAATGAAGGTTGGCCGCAGGACGCGGGCGGCGAGATCCGCCTGTATCTGGACCCGGACTGCCAGACCCATATCGATGTGGTGCCGGAGGCCGGCACGCTAGTGTTGTTCCTGTCGGACCGCTTCTGGCACGAGGTGCTGCCGGCGCGTCAGCAGCGGCTGTCGGTTACCGGCTGGTACCGCCGCCGCAGCGACCGGGTGCTGTAAGCGTCGCGACAAGGTTGTCGTGGCGGTGGGCCGCTGACCCGGCGCGTGGTATGGCGAGAATGGCGGGGCGCGTTCAGCCTTCGCCAGAACACTGGCTCAGGCTGTGGCACGGCGCCAGGCCATAGTCGCCAATGACGCAGTTGCGCCCGGCTCGCTTGGCCTGGTACAGACGCTGGTCGGCCAGCTGCAGCAAGGCCGCGGGGGTGGCAATGCCGGCGCGCAGGCTGGCCACGCCGGCACTGATGGTGACGAAGGGACTAACCTGGGAGGCAGGGTGCGGAATGCCCATCGCTTCCACGGTGCGGCGCATGCTCTCCAGTAATTGCCACGCCCCTTGCGGCTGGGTGGCCGGCAGCAGCACCACGAACTCCTCGCCGCCGTAGCGGGCGGCCAGGTCGCCCGGGCGCCCCAGGTTGCTGGCGATGGCTTGTGCCAGCTGCTGCAGCACGCGGTCGCCCATGGCGTGGCCGCAGTGGTCGTTGTATTGCTTGAAGCAGTCGACGTCCAGGATGGCTACCGACAGCGGCAGCTGGTTGCGGCGCGCGCGTTCCCACTCGCCGTGGTAGGCCTGGTCGAGCTGGCGGCGGTTGGCCAGCTCGGTCAGGCCATCGATATTGGCCAGGCTTTCCAGCATGCGGCGCTGGCGCTCCAGCTTCAGGTGGGTGGCCACACGCGCCTTGACGATGACTTCGTTCAGCGGCTTGGTAATGTAGTCCACCGCGCCGCGCAGCAAACCCTGCGCTTCGTCCTCCGGCCGGTCCTGGCCGGTAATGAAAATGACCGGAATGTTCTTGGTGCGGGCATCGTGTCGCAGTGCCTGCAACACGGCAAAGCCGTCCATCTCCGGCATGACCACGTCCAGCAACACCAGATCGGGCAGATGTTCTCGGGCAAGTTGTAGCGCCTGCTGGCCGCTTTTGGCCATCAGTACGGTGTAGTCGGCTTTCAGCAGACCGTCCAGCAGATGCAGATTGATGATGACATCGTCCACAATCAGGATTTTTTGTTGTTGCTTCATGTGGTACTTCCGATAGGCGAGTCCAGCTTCTTGATCAGTGACTGCAATTGTCGATAAGCCTGATCATATTCTATCTGGTCTAACAGTTTGCCTATATTACCCAGTTGTTCATGACATTCCTGCGGCATCGCCTCGAAAAGCGCCTGTAATGCTTCATCGGCTCGGGAGTCGGCATGCTTGAGTTTATCTTGCAGCTGTTGCAGCAGGCGTAGCTGTTCCGGTAACGGCCGCGGCTGCGCAGGTAGGGCTTCCGGCGGCGGCATGCTGGTCTGCAGCCGTTGCAGGGTGTTTTCCAGCTCGTCCTGCATTTCGGGCAACAAAGCCTCTGCGGCCAACCGTTGATGGTCGCGCAGTGCTTTTTCGATACTGCTGGCCAGGGCGGACAGTCGCGGTGCGTCCACATAGGCGGCGGCCGCTTTCAGGCTGTGGGTGTGGTACTCGATGCTGGCCCAGTCGCCGGTTTCGTGCAGCAGTTGCAGCTTGGCCGGTAGCGGACGGTAGCTGGCCACGAAATGCTGGCGCAGGCGTTGTGCCAGATCGTATTGCCGTCCGGGCAGGAAGACGCGGCGCGGCTGGCTGGTCTGGCGTACCGGCAGCCAGCGCAGCAGGGCGGCCACCAGCGCTGCGGGCACAATGGGTTTGTCCAGGTGGTCGTTCATGCCGGCGGCTTGGCTGGCCTGGTGGTCGCTGACCATGGCGTGGGCGCTGAGCGCCACAATGGGCAAGCCGGCGTGTGCCGGGTTGGCCCGGATCTGTCGCGTGGCGGCAAAGCCGTCCAGCAACGGCATCTGGATGTCCATCAATACCAGGTCGTAGTGGCTGCAATTGACGGCGTCGACGGCGTCAATGCCGTTTTCGGCCACGTCTATCAACAGCCCGCTGTTTTCCAGCAAGCCCAGTACCACTTCGCGGTTGATGGCGTTGTCGTCCACCAGCAGGATGCGGTTACCTGCCACGCCAGACAGGCTGGCCAGCTGTTGTTGCAGTTGGGCCTGGCTGTCCTGTCGCGGCGGCTGGCGGTGGCCGGCCAGCAGTTGCAGCTGCGCCTGCAGGGCAGCAGGGCGGACCGGTTTGTTCAGCGCGCCCTCTACGCCGGAAACATGCTCGCTGTCTGCGTGGTGATAACCATGGTTCATCATCACGACTACCGGCTGGCGCAGCAGGCGGGCATCGCGGATGCGTTGCAGTGTTTCCGGTGCGCTCCAGCCCGGCATGTCGCTGTCCAGCAGTAGCAGGTCGATGGCATCACCTTGTTCCTGCGCCTGGTACAGCATGCCCAGTGTGCTGACGCCGTCACTGGCCTCGCTGGCGTGCATGCCGAACTGGTGCAGCATGTCGCACAAGGCGCTGCGGGTATGCGGGTGATCGTCCGCCACCAGTACCTGCAACGGGCGCAGTGCCGGCTTGCGCACGGCTTCGGCTTGCCACGGCAGCGTCAGCAGCAGGCTGAAGCAGCTGCCCTGGCCCGGCTGGCTATCCACCTGCAGTTCTGCTTGCATCAGGCTGGCCAGTTGCTTGCAGATGGCCAGCCCCAGGCCGGTGCCGCCATAGCGGCGGGTGACCGAGCCGTCGGCCTGGGTAAAGGAATGGAACAGGTGCTCACGCAGCGCCGGTTCGATGCCGATGCCGCTATCCTGCAGCGCAAAGCGCAGGGTGACGTTGAACGGGTCGCGCCGGCTGGCGCTGACGCTGAGGGTGATCTGGCCGCGTTCGGTGAATTTGGCCGCGTTGCTGGCCAGGTTGCACAGGATCTGTTCCAGCCGCAGCGGGTCGCCGATCAGCCGTTGCGGTACGTCGGCTGCTACGCGGAATACCGGCTCCACCGGCTTGTCCTGGGTGCGCAGCACCAGCACGTCGGCCACGCGCTCCAGCACGTCGTCCAGCGCGAACGGCACGCTTTCCAGCGCCAGCTTGCCGGCCTCGATCTTGGAAAAGTCGAGGATGTCGTTGAGGATCTGCAGCAGGCCTTCGCCGGAGGACAGGATCTTGTGCAGGTAATGGCTGACCTGCAGGTCCGGCGCGCGTTGCAGCGCCAGCCGCGCCATGCCGAGGATGGCGTTCATCGGGGTGCGGATCTCGTGGCTCATATTGGCCAGGAACAGCGATTTGGTACGGGTGGCTTCCTCGGCACGCTGCCGCGACTCCTGCATGTCGTGTTCGGCGGCCTTGCGCGCGCTGATGTCCATGATCACCACCACCATGCCGGCGTCGGGGTCGTCCGGGTTCACCAGCTTGGCGTGGATGGCGCACCACACCGTGCTGCCGTCCTTGCGTTGCAGCGCCATGTCGGTGGCCAGCGGGCTATGCCGGGTCTGGTGACCTACCAGCTGGTAGTCGCTTTCATGCTGGTACAGGCAGCGGGTGGATTGCAGCGTGAGCTCGTCTTCGCCATAGCCCAGCATCTGGCAGAAGCCCTGGTTACAGTGCTGGATGATGCGGTCGCGCACGAAGGCGATGCCGACCAACGCGTTATCCAGAATGGCCTGTTGCTCCAGCCGGATGCGGTCAAGCCGCTTGGTGCGTTCCTGTACCTGGCGCTCCAGGTTGTCGTACAGGCGGGCATTGTCGATGGATACCAGCGCCTGCAGCACCAGCATGCGCAGAAAGGTCAGCCGTTCGTGGCTGAAGGCATGGCTGATCAGGCGGTTTTCCAGGTACAGCACGCCGATCACCTGCTGCTTGCGCAGGATGGGCAGGCACAGCACCGAGCTTGGCTGGTGCTGCTCCACGTAGGGGTCGTGGTTGAAGCGCTGCGAGCGGGCAAGATCGCCTTCCAGCAACGCTTCGCCGGTACGGATGACGTAGCGCACCAGTGTCAGCGGCAGCTGCGGGTGCTGGCGGGCGTCCAGCAGTACCGGTTCCGGCTTGCCCTCGCCGCGCTCCAGTAGCCAGTGATCCTGGTATTGCAACAACAGGCGCGCGTGCTGGGCGCCAGTGTTTTCGCTGACGATCTCCAGCAAGCGGGCCAGCACCCGTTCCAGCCCCAGCTCGCCAGACAGGGCGCGGGTGGCTTTCAGGATGGAGGCCAGGTCGAGCGCGCCCTGATGGCTGGCGGGCGCTGCGGTATCGCTGACGCCGCCGGGCTTGCCGGCAGGTGGCGGCAGCAGCGTCAGCCCGCGCAGCTGATAGTGCTGCTGCATTTGTCGGCATTTGCCGGCTGCGCCCCAGGCCTGGTAGCCCTGCCAGGCCTGCTGCAGAAACAGGCGGGCAATACTGTGTTGGCCGCAGGCCAGCCAGTAGTCGCCGTAGCATTCGCTGGCCAGCGCCGACAGGTGCTGGAAACCATGGTGATTGGCCAGATTGATGGCCTTTTGGTAAGCCTGTTGCGCGGCCAGCGCCTCGCCATCGCAACGGGCCAGTTCGGCCTGCAGCAGCGCATGGCGGGCGGCAAAGTTCTCCGGGCAACGTGCTTGCCAGCGGGCGTGCTGAGCCAGCTGAGCCTGCAGTTGCTGCCGCCAGGTGCTGGCTTGCGGGTCATCGGGGCTGGCGCGCAGGGCGCGGGCCAGGATGATGGCACGGTAGAAGCCGGCTTCACTCACCTTGAACTGGCCGGCCAGCCGGGTTGCAATCAGCGGCAGTTGCGTACTGAGCGCCAGTGCATCGGGCGCCTGCAGCAGGCAGGCCGTCATCAGCTTGCCGTGATAGTAGTAGGCCAGCTGCATCGGCCGGTCGTGATAGCGCTGCAGGAAGTCTTGCTCGCTGAACGATTCGTCATCGAAGCTGTGCGGATGGTAGGTCAGCCCCATCAGGCAGCAGATCGGCTGGATGCTGCCGACGCAGGCGCAGTCATACATGGCCTGCAAATGCAGGCTTTGCAGCTGCTGCAGGTCTTGTTCGGCCAGCTCCAGCAGGGTGGGCAGGTACTGGCCTTGCAGCAGGCGGTCGCTGCCGCGTACGGCCAGCAGGTAGCCGATATTGAGCCGGTCACCGCTGTCGCGGCTGTCTTGCAGTGCCTGTTCGTAATAGGCATCCAGCTGTCGCAGCGGGTGCTGCCAGTGCCCCAGCACGCTGGCGTACAAGAACGCGGTATTGCCGCGAATGTCGATGGCTGGCTGCTGCTGCGCCAGCTGCATGGCAAATTGCCCGATGCGCTCGGCCGCATCGGCATGGTCGAACTCGCGTGCCAGCAGCGAGGCGTACAGCACATAGGCAAACGGCGAGCTTTCACCGTGGCCATGCTGCAACGACAGCCGTGTCATGTGCAGGATGGCCAGCGTGTCCAGCGCATGTTGGCCGCACAGATAGGCGGCATGACTGACACCGAACAGCAAGGCCAGTGCATCACGGGCTTGCGGGTTCTGCATCAGCGGCAAGGCGGCCAGCTGCTGGCTGTCCGGCCCGCCGTCGGCAGTGCCCAGTTGCCGGTACAAGTCCTGCAGCATGCACTGTTGTGCATCGTCGTCTTGCGGCAGGGGAATGCCTAGCTGCGCCAGGCCCCGGCATTGCAGGGCCAGCGCTTCCTGGTAGCGCGCTTGCAGCAGGTACTGCTGCATTTGTATGCGGTAGCCGGCGATGCAGGCGTCCGGGTTGGCAGCCAGGGCTTCCAGTTGCGGGTAAAGTGCATCGGCCAGCGCCCACTGCTGGCAGTGGCTGGCGGCCTGGCACAGGGCCAGCAGGATACGGTGTTGCGCCGCAGGCGGGCTGTCGGCGGGCAGCAGCTGGCGCGCCAGTTGCAGATGATGCAGGGCTGCCGGGTAAGCAGCCGTCTGCAGGGCCTGCTGGCCGGCCTGGGCATTCAGCGCTGCCAGTTGTGCCCGCTCCTCGGGTGCCCGTAGTAGCGGCAGGGCGGCATTGAGCTGCGCCAGAATGCCGTACAGGTCGGTGTCGCTACGGCCGGCTTCCAGCTCGGCCAGCAGCTTGCGGCCAACGTTCAGGTGTTGGCGCTGGCGCCCCGCTTCGTCGAGCAACACGTAGGCCGCTTGCTGGATACGGTCATGCGGAAAGTGATAGTACTCGTCGTCACCTTGTCGGTTTTCCACCTGCAGCAGCTCGGCTTGCAGGGCACTCTGCAGCTGTTGTCGCGCGCTGTGCCGGGTGAGGCCAGCCAGGGCTGCCAGGCGGTCAAGGGCAAAGCGGTTGCCCAGCGTGGCGGCCAGCTGCAGCAGTTGCTGATGGGCGGGCGGCAGCTGGTGGACTTTATCCACCATCCATGTCAGGACATTATCGGTAACAGGCGTGGCCGCGACGGCGTCGGTTTGCCAAAACCAGCATTGCTTGTCCGGATGAAAATGCAGTAGCCCGCCATCCTGCAGGCTACGGACAAACTGGCGCAGGAAAAAAGGGTTACCGCCGGTTTTGTGCAGGCACAGTGCAGCCAGCTCACCCAGTGTGTCGGCGGGCACCTGCAGGCTGTCGGCCAGCCAGTGCGCAATCTGTGCGTGGTCCAGGGGGGCGGGCAACAGGATGCTGGTGGCGGCTTCCTGGCGGTCCAATTGGGCCAGCAGCTTGGCAAGCGGGGGCTCCTCGCCGTTGTCCAGTTCGCGATAGGTGCCCAGCAACAGAATGTGGGGGTGCTGTACCAGCAGCAAGGCGAGCAGGTCCAGCGTGGCCTGGTCGGCCCATTGCAGGTCGTCCAGCAGGATGACCAGCGGATGATGCGGGCTGGCGAATACGGCAACAAGCGAGGCCAGCAACGGGGGGAGTGCCGCGCTGTCGCTGCCAGGCGCTAGCGCGCTTGCGGCGGTGTCAGGCAGCAGCAGCGCCAGTTCGGGCAATACCCGGGCCAGTGTGTTGCACCCCGTGCCCAGTTGCTGATGCAGCAAGGTGGCCCATTGCGCCACTTGCGCGCGCGGTAGCGTCAGCAGCTGCTGCAGCAACTGGCGCAGTGCCTGCAGCACGGCGGCGTAGGGCATGTGACGCCGGTATTGTTCGCACTTGCCGGCGATGAAAAAGCTGCCCGCCTGGGTGGCCGGCAGGCGCAGCGCTTCGGCCAGTGCAGTCTTGCCGATACCGGCATGCCCGCCGATCAGGCAAAGCTCGCTATGTGGCTGGCGGCAGCGTTGCAGGCTTTGCTGTAGCTGAGCGAGGGCGGTGTCGCGGCCGTATAGCTGCTCGGACAGTTGCAGGTGGCCGCGGCGGGTGCCGTGTTGTGCCGGCAGGGCAGGGCCGGTCTGGCCCTCGTCCAGCAGCGGTTGGCAAAGCAGCAGGTCGCACTTGATCTGGGCCATGCTCTGGTAGCGGCGGTCTGGGTGCTTTTCCAGCAGTCGCTGCACGATAGCTAGCAGTTGCGGGGGGAGGGCGGCCAGGGCCGGGTGCTGGTAGTCGGGTACCCGGGCCAGGTGGGCGTGGATCAGCTCCATGCTGTCCTGGTTGTCAAACGGTAGTTGGCCGCATAGCAACTGGTACAGGGTCACGCCCATTGAATAGTAATCGGCACGATGGTCCAGGCCATGGCTGGTGCGGCCGGTGTGCTCCGGCGAACTGTACGCCAGCGTGCCTTCGTGCAGCACGCCTGGCTGTGTGTCGCTGCGTGGCGGGCAGGCAAGGCCGAAGTCGATCAGCTGTAACTGGTGACGTGTTGCCTGCCAGACGATGTTGGCCGGGTTGACATCGCGGTGCACCAGCCCGGCCTGGTGTACCGCGTGCAGCGCATCGCACAGCTGCAAGGCCATTTCCAGTGCCAGCGTCGGTGTCAGCCCGGCTCCGGGTGGGCAGCGCTGCACGACGTGGCTTAGTGCTTCGCCACCGCAGTCTTCCAGCACCATCACCCAGTGTTGCTGGTGTTGCAGCAAAGCATGGGCCTGGACGATACCGGCATGGGACAGACGCTGCAGGCAAGCGTACTCGGCCTGAAAGCGGCTGACTTCATCGCTGTCGCGCGCGGTGGGGCGCAGCACTTTCAGAATGACGGGCAAGCCATCGGCCTGGCGGTGGCTGCGGTAGACAAGGGTGCGACCGCTGTCGTAGAGCAGGCTACCACTGGTATAGGCGGGCAGAGAGATCATGGTGTGAACCTTGTATTCCTGCGTGTGCACAGGGCCATGGCGGGTAGCCTGGCCGTTTGCCGGGGCATGCGTGCCTTATTTGTGTGGGTTTATTTATTTACCCATTGTTATTTTATGATTTTCTGTGAAACGCCGAGTCGGATGCCAATATTTCTATGCATTTGACGCTGGTCGGCAGCGGGTTGTGGCATTTTATGCAGATGGCAGATTCCCGCCTGTGGTGCTGCTGCGGGCAGTGCGCGCTGGCTCCGCACCGCAGCACGCTTTCCCCGTGTTCCCCGATACGGTTAGAATCGGGCTTTGTTTTTCAAACTTTCAGATTCCGCCCATGCTCACTTTCCAGGAAATCATCCTTACCCTGCAGCACTACTGGAACCGTCAGGGCTGCGCCTTGCTCCAGCCTTACGATACCGAAGTGGGCGCAGGCACCTCGCACACCGCCACCTTCCTGCGCGCCCTGGGCCCGGAACCGTGGAACGCTGCCTACGTACAACCCAGCCGCCGTCCGAAAGATGGCCGCTACGGTGAAAACCCGAACCGCCTGTTCCAGCACCACCAGTTCCAGGTGGTACTGAAGCCGTCGCCGCCGAATATCCAGGACCTGTACCTGGGTTCGCTGCGCGAGCTGGGCATCGACCCGGCCATCCACGACATCCGCTTTGTGGAAGACGACTGGGAAAACCCGACGCTGGGCGCCTGGGGCCTGGGTTGGGAAGTGTGGCTGAACGGCATGGAAGTGACCCAGTTCACCTACTTTCAGCAAGTGGGCGGCCTGGATTGCAAACCGGTACTGGGCGAGATCACCTACGGTCTGGAACGCCTGGCCATGTACCTGCAGGACATCGAAAACGTCTACGAACTGATCTGGACCCGTCTGCCGGACGGCACCCCGGTCACCTACGGTGACGTGTTCTTCCAGAACGAAGTGGAGCAGTCGCGCTTTGCCTTCGAGCACAGCAACGTCGAGCTGCTGTTCAAGCAGTTTGCCGATTACGAAGGCGAGGCCAAGCGCCTGCTGGAGGCCGGCCTGCCGCTGCCGGGCTACGAGATGATCCTGAAGGCCGGCCACACCTTCAACCTGCTGGATGCCCGCGGTGCCATTTCGGTGACCGAACGTGCCGCCTACATCGGCCGCATCCGCAACCTGGCCCGTGGCGTGGCCCAGGCTTACTACGACGCACGCGAAGCCCTGGGCTTCCCGATGCTGAAAAAAGACTAAGCCATGAAGACAGCGGTCGCCTTCTTCACCCTGATTGCCGTGCTGGCAGGCCTCACCTGGTACCTGGCCAGCCAGCAGGAAGCCCCGCGTCAGGAAGGCAATTTCCAGGTGTACCAGAGCGGTGACGCCCTTGAGCTCGCCCTCGACCTGGACAGCATTGCCAATGTGAACGACGGCCTTGTCCGCTTCATCAACCAGGAGCGCTACGCCGAGAAGAAACGCGAGGAAAGCCTGGACATCAGCTATCAGGTACGCCGCCTGGAAGGCCGTGCCGATTGCCAGAACATGCAGTACGCGTTCATCAACACCAGTTACTGGACCGCGCGCGGCAAGCATGTGTACACCCAGATGTTCCCGCTGCAACGCTACAACTGGGCCTTCGTGCCGGTGGAGCAGGGCTCCATTGCCGAAACCATGCTGAAGATCGTGTGCCGACTCGCGCCTAGCGCCCCCAGCGAAAAGATCGAATGACCATGACCCAACAAGCCACCCTGCTGATCGAGCTGCTCACCGAAGAGCTGCCGCCCAAAGCACTGGAAAAGCTGGCCAACAGCTTTGCCGACACCATTACCGACGAACTGAAAAAACTGCAGTTCGTGGCGGCCGACACTGCGGCCAACGTTTACGCCAGCCCGCGCCGCCTGGCGGTGCAGATTCCGGCCGTGGCCGCCATCCAGCCCGACCAGCACATCGTGCGTCGCGGCCCGGCGGTATCTGCCGGCATGAAAGACGGCCAGCCGTCGCCGGCCCTGGCCGGCTTTGCCCGCTCCTGTGGTGTGGACGTAGCAGCGCTGACCATCGTGCACGACGGCAAGCAGGACGTGTTTGCCTACGAATCCACCAAGGCTGGCGAAGCTCTCGCCGCCGTGCTGTCCGGCATCGTGGCCACCGCGCTGAAAAAGCTGCCGGCGCCCAAGCTGATGCGCTGGGGCAGCCTGGACGTACAGTTCGTGCGCCCGGTACACGGCCTGATGATGCTGCACGGCGAGCAAGTGATTGCCGGCGAGGTACTTGGCCTGCAAAGCCGCAACCTCACCCGTGGCCATCGCTTCCTGTCTGCCGGTGACGTGACCGTGGCCAACGCCGACGCCTACGCCCGCACCCTGGCCGAAGAAGGCAAGGTGATTGCCAGCTTCACCGCCCGCCGCGAGCTGATTCGCCACAAGCTGACTGAAGCCGCTGCTCGCCTGAACGCCACCATCGCCGCGCCGGATGCGCTGTTCGACGAAGTGACCGGCCTGGTGGAATGGCCGGTGGTGCTGGAAGCCGGCTTTGAAGCCGAATTCCTGAACGTGCCGCAGGAATGCCTGATCCTGACCATGCAGCAGAACCAGAAGTACTTCCCGCTGCTGGATGGCGACGGCAAGCTGATGAACCGCTTCCTGCTGGTGTCCAACCTGCAAACCGACGACCCGCGCTACATCGTGGGCGGTAACGAGCGCGTGCTGCGCGCCCGTCTGTCCGACGCCAAGTTCTTCTACGAGCAAGACCAGAAGCAGCGTCTGGACAGCCGCCTGCCGCGCCTGGCCAACGTGGTTTACCACAACAAGATCGGCAGCCAGCTGGAACGCGTCGAGCGCCTGCAGAGCATCGCCGCCGCCATCGCCGGCAAGCTGGGTGCCGATAGCGCGCTGGCCGCCCGCGCGGCGTACCTGGCCAAGGCCGATCTGGTGTCCGACATGGTCGGCGAGTTCCCCGAGCTGCAAGGCATCATGGGCCGCTACTATGCGCGCCTGGACGGTGAAGACGCCGCCGTGGCCGACGCCATCGAAGGCCACTACCACCCGCGTTTTGCCGGCGACAGCCTGCCGCAAGGCCCGATCGCTACCGCCGTGGCACTGGCCGACAAGCTGGAAACCATCGTCGGTATCTGGGGCATCGGCCTGATTCCTACCGGCGACAAAGACCCGTTTGCGCTGCGTCGTGCCGCGCTGGGCGTGCTGCGCATGGTGCTGGAACAGCCGCTGGACCTGAAAGCGCTGATCGCCGACGCTGCCGCCGCCTTCCCGGCCGGCCTGCTGTCTGCCAGCGTGGTGGACGAGGTGTACGCTTTTGCGCTGGAACGCCTGAAGAACTACCTGGCCAACGACTACAAGGCCGACGAGATCGACGCCGTACTGGCGCTGGCACCGACCCAGCTGAACGAAGTGGGCGCCGTGCTGGCCGCCGTGGCGCAGTTCAAGGCGCTGCCGGAAGCCGCTACCCTGGCTGCGGCCAACAAGCGCGTGAAAAACATCCTGAAGAAAGCCGAAGGCGACATCGGCACGGTGAACCCGGCGCTGTTTGCCGAAGACGCCGAGCGTGCGCTGTTCGACGCCATCCAGGCGCTGGCGCCGGCGGTGGAAGCACAGTTTGCCGCCCACGACTTTGCCGGTGCGCTAACCCAGCTGGCCTCGCTGCGGGCGCCGGTGGATGCGTTCTTCGACGGTGTGATGGTGATGGCCGACGACCTGGCCGTGCGCGCTAACCGTATTGCGCTGCTGGCCAGCCTGGCCGCGCTGTTCAACCGCGTAGCGGATATCTCGCTGCTGGCGGAGTAAGACCGTTTTCGCCACGGACACACACGGAAGACACAGAAGACGGCGCGCTGCCTTCCGTGTTTTCTGTGTGCTTTCGTGGCGAACCAGCATTTTTTACGTGGCCTAAAAGGACACCATGAAACTCGTCATCCTCGACCGCGACGGCGTGATCAACCAGGATCGCGACGACTTCGTCAAGAACACCATGGAATGGCAGCCGCTGCCGCGCAGCCTGGAAGCCATTGCCAACCTCACGCAAGCCGGCTGGCGCGTGGTGGTGGCCACCAACCAGAGCGGCATCGGCCGTGGCCTGTTCGACATGCACGCGCTGAACGCCATGCATGAAAAAATGCACCGCCTGGTGAACCAGGCCGGCGGCCGCATCGACGCGGTGATTTTCTGTCCGCACGTGGCGGACGATCAATGCGATTGCCGCAAACCCAAGCCGGGCATGGTGCACGAGGTGATGGAACGCTTCAATGTGCGTGGCGATGGCCTGCCGATGATAGGCGACAGCCTGCGCGACCTGCAGGCAGTGGCCGAAGTGGGTGGCCTGCCGTTGCTGGTGCGTACCGGCAAGGGCCTGCGCACGCTGGAAAAAGGCGGTTTGCCGGCGGGCACCCAGGTGTTTGACGACCTGTTCGATGCCGCCGACTACCTGATCAATCTGGAAGACTGAGCCCCATGCTGTTGATTCGCAACCTGATCTACTGGCTGCTGGTACTGGTTCTTACCCCGCTGTTTTTTGCCGTGCTGTTCCTGTGTGCGCCGTTGCCGCGCCGCCGCCGCCACCTGGTGGGCGAGGGCTGGGCGCGGGTGCTGACCTGGTTGCTGTGGCACGTGGTGGGCCTGCGCTACCGCGTGATCGGCGCGGAGAACATCCTGAACCAGCCGGCCATTATTTGTGCCAAGCACCAGTCCGGCTGGGAAACGCTGTCGCTGCAGGAAATCTTTCCGTCGCAGGTGTTCGTGGCCAAGCGCGAGCTGCTGCTGATTCCGTTCTTCGGCTGGGGCCTGGCGCTGACCAACCCCATCACCATCAACCGTGCCGACCGTGCCAACGCCAACCGCCGCCTGCTGGAGCAGGGGCTTAACCGCAAGCAGCATGGTTTCTGGATCAGCGTGTTTCCGGAAGGCACCCGCATCCGCCCGGGCCTGGCCGGCAAATACAAGCTGGGCGCCGCGCGCATGGCGGTGCAGTTCGACATGCCGATGGTGCCGGTGGCGCACAATGCCGGCGAGTTCTGGCCGCGCAACGCCTTCCTCAAGCACCCCGGCGAGATTACCGTGGTGATCGGCCCGGCGCTGTTCCCGGCCGATTACGCCGGCCCCGAGGCGATGATGAAGGCCGCCGAAGCCTGGATCGAAGCGCGTCAGCGCGAGATCGGCGGCGTTGGCCCGTTTGCCCATCCCGATGAGCGCAAAGCCCGCGCCGCTCAGCCTCGCGCTGCCTGACGGCGTGGTGGCGGTGCAGCTGACGCGCCGCCCTCGCCAGAGCGTGGCGCTGCGCATCCGCGACGGCGTGGTGGAGATGATCGCGCCGCCGGCGGTATCGTTGGCCGCACTGCAGGATATCCTGGCGCAAAAGCGCGACTGGATCGCCAGTCACCTGGCGCGGCAGCGGTATGAAGACGCGCAGCGCGAACAAAGCCGTGGCCAGGTGATGCTGGCCGGGCAGACGCTACGCCTGGCGGTGGAAGACGCCAGCCGGCACCGCGCCCGTATCGACGGCGAGGTACTGCAGCTGGCCGGCCCCGGCCTGCAGCAACCGGCCAGGTTGGCCGCCGCCGTGGTGGCCTGGCTGCAAAAAGAGGCGCGCCAGCGCTTTTGTGCGCGGCTGGAAGCTTGGGAGCAACGCGCGGCACGGCCGCTGTCCGGCTGGGCGCTGTCGTCGGCGCGTACGCGCTGGGGCAGTTGTACCAGCCAGGGCATCATCCGGCTGAACTGGCGCCTGGTACAGGCGCCGCCGGCAGTTCTGGATTACGTCATCGCCCACGAGCTGGCGCACCTGCGCCACATGAACCATTCCCCGGCGTTCTGGGCCGAAGTGGAACGCCTGTACCCGGGCTGGCAGCCAGCGCGGCAATGGCTGAAAACCCACGGCAACAGCCTGTTCCGTTACGGTTGAACAGCCTGTTCTGGCCGCTTGTCTTTAACTTTGCCCACCCGTCCCCATCTGCCTGCTCTTGCCGCGCTGCGGCCAACCTTATTGCCGGAGAACACCATGCGCCTGCTGCATACCATGATCCGTGTCGGCCAGCTCGACCGTTCCATCGCCTTTTACACCGAAGTACTGGGCATGACCCTGCTGCGCCGTCACGACTACCCGGAAGGCCGCTTCACGCTGGCCTTTGTCGGTTATGGCGACGAAGACAGCAACAGCGTGATCGAGCTGACCCATAACTGGGACACCGACAGCTACGACCTGGGCAACGCCTTCGGCCACCTGGCGGTGGAAGTGGCCGACGCCTACGCCGCCTGTGACGCCGTGCGCGCCAAGGGCGGCAAGGTGGTACGCGAAGCCGGCCCGATGAAGCACGGCACCACCGTGATTGCCTTCGTGGAAGACCCGGACGGTTACAAGATCGAGTTCATCCAGAAAGGCACCCGCTAAGCGCCGGCGTGCCGGTGGCGGCGCGCTTGCCGCTGTCATCTACAGCCCTTCTGCTATGCTGAAGGGCTTTTTTGCGTCTGCGGCCAGCTGCCGGGGGGACGATTTTTGCTTTTGTGGCAAACCGATTCCGGAATTAATCGTTTAAACTGCGGTCACAAAACATTCTGTTACAAAAAAGAGCGGTTGTGACGCCGCCAGCACAAGGAGCCCTGATGACCCGTTTTACTTCTGCATTGTTGCTTGGCCTGCTACCTGGCCTGGCCCAGGCCGCCAGCCTCGATGGCGCGACACTATCGCTGGCCTGGGGCTTACCCTTCGCCGGTATCCTGTTGTCGATTGCGCTGTTCCCCATTTTCGCCCCCGGTTTCTGGCACCACCATTTCGGCAAGATCACCGCCGGCTGGACCTTGCTATTCCTGTTGCCGTTTACGGCTACCTTCGGGCTTGGCACCAGTGCCGGGCTGGTAGTGCACGCCATGCTGGCGGAGTTCATCCCGTTCGTGGTGCTGCTGTTTGCGCTGTACACGGTGTCCGGCGGCATTCTGGTGTGGGGCAATCTGCACGGTTCGCCGGCGCTGAATACCGGCCTGCTGGCGTTGGGCACGGTGCTGGCATCGCTGATGGGTACCACCGGTGCCGCCATGCTGCTGATCCGCCCGCTGATCAAGGCCAACGACAACCGTCAGCACAATGTGCACGTGGTGGTGTTCTTCATCTTCCTGGTGGCCAACATCGGCGGCGGCCTGACGCCGCTGGGCGACCCGCCGCTGTTCCTGGGCTTCCTGAAAGGCGTGGACTTCTTCTGGACCGTGTCGGCGATGGCGCTGCCGGTGTTGCTGTCGGTGCTGGTGCTGCTGGCGGTGTTCTACGCGGTAGACAGCTATTACTTCCGCAAGGAAGGCGTGTTGCCACGCGACAAGACGCCGGACGCGCCGATCAAGCTGTATGGCCTGCGCAATATCCCGCTGCTGCTGGCGGTGATCGGCGCTGTGCTGCTGTCGGGGTTCTGGAAGCCCGGTATCAGCTTTGACGTGATGGGTACCCCGGTAGCGCTGCAGAACCTGGTACGCGACGGCCTGCTGCTGCTGATTGCTGCTGTTTCGCTGAAGATCACGCCGGCACAGGTACGCGCTGGCAACGAGTTCAACTGGGACCCGATTCTGGAAGTGGCCAAGCTGTTTGCCGGCATCTTCATCACTATCGGCCCGGTGATCGCCGTGCTGCAAGCGGGTAAAGCCGGTGCGCTGGCGCCGCTGGTCAGCGTGGTGTCCGGCCCGGACGGTGCGCCGCTGAACGCGATGTACTTCTGGATGACCGGCATCCTGTCCAGCTTCCTGGATAACGCGCCCACCTATCTGGTGTTCTTCAACCTGGCCTCGGGCGATGCCGCCACGTTGATGGGCCCGCTGTCGCAGACGCTGCTGGCCATCTCGATGGGCGCCGTGTTCATGGGGGCCAACACCTATATCGGTAACGCGCCCAACTTCATGGTGAAAGCCATCGCCGAGCAGCGTGGCATCAAGATGCCGAGCTTCTTCGGTTACATGGCGTGGTCCATCGTGTTCCTGCTGCCGCTGTTCGTGCTGCAGACCTGGCTGTTCTTCTGATCGTCGCCAGCGCCGCGGTAGCGGCAATCGCAACACCCCGGCAGCCTGCCTGGCAGGCTGCCGGGGTGTTTTTACAGGGTGAACGGTATCAGTAGCCGGCTTAGCGCCTGCCGCAGCCGCGCGGCGACACCGGGGGGAAGCTGGCGTGAGCAGGCCAGCACGTTGTCGGCCTTGCCCAGTGTGCCAATGCGGCGTAACAGCGGCGCCGGCTGCAGGCTGTACATGCTGATCTGGGTTGTCAGCAATACGCGGGCACGGCCCAGGCCGACCAGCTGCACGGCGGTGGCCAGTGACGGGTGTTCGATCACGTTCAGCCCCTGCCGTTGCAACAGTGACTTCAAGCCGCTGCCAAAGCCCAGCCGCTGCGATGCAGGCAGCTGCGCCAGCTCATCCAGACCGATACGATCGTGCATACCGCTATACGCCACGATGGCGTGCTCCCCCAGAATGCCTATGACCTGATAGTCACTGCGCTGGCGTCGGCTCTGCAGGTGCAGGCTGCAAACGTTTTGCTGGCTACCCAGCGTTACTTCCACCCGTGCCGGCGTGGCCAGCCGGTAGCGCCACTGGATACCGGCCTGGCTACCCAGCTGCTGTAGCATGACCACCAGTTCGCCCTGGGCCTTGCCGTCGTGTACCTGGTAAACGCCTGTCAGCTCCGGTCCGATGAAGTCCAGCTCGATGCCGGTAGCCAGTACAGGCAGCGGCAGCAGCCAGGGCAGGGTGAGAAGTTGGCGCGGAATGGACATGGCATTTAGGCCTTTGTCATGGTGACTGGCCAGTATAGGCATGTTCCCGATCCTGTTTTAACGAGAGCTTTGCGGTATCCTTGCCGCTTTCCCGTTTTCTGTCTGCAGCACATCATGCATATCCACATTCTCGGTATTTGCGGCACCTTCATGGGTGGCATCGCCGCCATCGCCAAAGCCGCCGGCCACAAGGTGACCGGTTGCGACGCCAACGTCTACCCGCCGATGAGCACCCAGCTGGAGGCCATGGGCATCGAGCTGATGCAGGGCTTTGGTGCAGAGCAGGCCGATATCGGCGCCGACGTGTTCGTGGTGGGCAATGTGGTCACGCGCGGCAAGCCGCTGATGGAAGCCATCCTCAACCGTGGCCTGCCGTACATTTCCGGCCCGCAGTGGCTGGCCGAGAACGTGCTGCACGACAAATGGGTGCTGGCGGTAGCCGGTACCCACGGCAAGACCACCACCACCTCGATGCTGGCGTGGATCCTGCAGGACGCCGGCCTGGCGCCGGGCTTCCTGATTGGCGGCATTCCGGAAAACTTCGGCATTTCGGCGCGCCTGCCGGGCACGCCGGCGCAGGATGCGGCCAGCCAGAGCCCGTTCTTCGTGATCGAGGCCGACGAGTACGACACGGCTTTCTTCGACAAGCGCAGCAAATTCGTACACTACCGCCCGCGCACCGCGGTGCTGAACAACCTGGAATACGACCACGCCGACATTTTTGCCGACCTGGCGGCCATCGAAACCCAGTTCCACCATCTGGTGCGTACCGTGCCCGGTGAAGGCCTGGTGGTGGCCAATGGCCGCGAAGCCAGCCTGCAGCGTGTACTGGACCGTGGTTGCTGGACGCCGGTGGAAACCTTCGGTACCGATAGTGGCTGGCAAGCTGGCGCGGCGGACGCCGACGGCAGTTTTGATGTCCTTCTGGATGGCCAGCTGCAAGGCCGGGTGGTGTGGGACGTGCCAGGCGAGCACAACCGCCTTAATGCGGTGGCCGCCATTGCCGCGGCACGCCACGTGGGGGTGACGCCGGCGGTGGCCATCGACGCGCTGTCGCGCTTCAAGAGCGTGAAACGCCGCATGGAAGTGAAAGGCACCGTGCGCGGCGTCACCGTGTACGACGACTTTGCCCATCACCCCACCGCCATCACCACCACGGTGGCCGGCCTGCGCCACAAGGTTGGCCGCAGCACGCGCATCCTGGCGGTGCTGGAGCCGCGTTCCAATACCATGAAGCTGGGCACCATGAAGGCGGCGCTACCCGGTTCGCTGCAGGACGCTGACGTGGTGTTCTGCTACGGTGCGGCCAACCTGGGCTGGCGCGTGGACGAGGCGCTGGCGCCGCTGGGCGACAAGGCGCACTGCTTTGACGATATCGACGCGCTGGTGGCAGCCATCGTGGCCGAAGCCCGCGACGGCGATCAGGTACTGGTGATGAGTAACGGCGGCTTTGGCGGCATTCACGCCAAACTGCTGGCGGCACTGGGCTGATTGCTGCTGCTGGTTGCCAGCACCGCTCCGGCTTGCCGGGGCGGTTTTTTTATGGCGTGCCGCCGGCTGGCCTGTGCGGCGGCGTTAACCGTTTTGCGCCGGCGCGGCGCTGTGAATGCGGTTGCGGCCTTCGCTTTTGGCTTGGTACATGGCGTGGTCGGCGATCTTCAGCAGTTCCGACAGCTGCTCGCCGTGACGTTTGCGCTCGGCCAGGCCGGCGGAGAAGGTGATGTGCACCATGTCGCCATCCTGCAGTAGCGGGAGTGCGGCCAGGCTCAGGCGTACGCTTTCCAGCAGTGCGTGTGCTTCGTTCAGATTGTAGTCGGGCAGCACGATGGCGAACTCCTCGCCGCCCATGCGGCCGAACAGCGCGCTGTGCGGTAGTGTGGCGGCAATGTGCTGTGTCAGCCGTTGCAGTACGCTGTCGCCGGCAGCGTGACCGTAGCGGTCGTTAATAGACTTGAAGTGGTCCACGTCCAGTACGGCTACCACAAAGCACTGGTTCTCCAGCCGTGCCAGCTCCAGTGCCTTGCCGGCACCAGACAGGAAATGGCGGCGGTTGGCAATACCGGTCAGATCGTCGCAGGTGGCACGCTGGTACAGCTCGTGCTGGGTGGACTGCAATTGCGACAGGGCGCGCTCGGTGGCCTGTTTTTCTTCTTCCAGCCGCTGCGCGTGCAGCAGCCGCTCGGTGATGTCGACAAAGCTCAGCACGTAGGCATTGCGTTCGCGAAACAGCAGCGGGCGCATCGACAGCACGCTCCACAGCCGCTCGCCGCTGCGGGTGCTCAGCTCCACTTCGCGCTCGCTCAATTGCTGTTGCTCTTGCAGCAAGGACAGCAGCTGGGTGTACTGCTCGGCCGAGGTGAACAGGCTTTCCAGCGAACGACGGTACAGCGCCTGGCGGGCAAAGCCCAGTAGCCGGGTGGCGGCTTCGTTGCCGGTCAGGATGATCTTCTGCTCGGCGTCGATCAGCAGTACGCCTACCTGGACGGTGTCGATCAGCGTTTGCTGGTCGCGCTGTTCCTCGATCAGCTTGCGCAGTCGCTCGCGCAGGCTGTTGTTGGTCAGCGTCAGCAGATGCGTGGCCTGGTTCACCTCGTCGCTGCGTTGCAGGATGAAGCTCAGCCGGCGGCCAACCCGTAACAGGATTACCAGCAACACGCCACTCATCAGCGTGGCCGCCGCGGTCAGATACAGGGCAAACAGCACGAAGGGCTCGGCGTACTGTACCGGCGACAGCTGGACCGACAAGGTCAGTGGCACGCTTGTCAGTTCGGTACTGGCTGGAGCACTGCGTAGCACGCCCTGGTTCAGGTAGCCTTCCAGCCGGTCTGCCGCTGCGCCCAGGCTGACCAGCGCGTTCTGGCTGCTGTCACTCAGCAAGACTTGCGGGGCCATGGCCAGCAGCTCGCTGTCCAGCAGGGCGGTAAACGAGACAAAGCCCACCAGCGCATTGCGGCAGTTGTCGGCTTCGCATTGCGGAATCACCACCAGCAGCCGCGAGGTGTCACGTCGGGTGTCGGCGTCCAGCAGCAGCAGGCGGCCATCCACGGGGTGTTGCTGTAACAGCTGGCGCACGCTATCGGCGGTGACGGGGGCCAGGTTGTCCAGGTCGCCGTGCAGCTGGCTCTGGCTGTCAGCATCAACCAGCCACAAGCGGCCGTGTTCCAGCGGGTACAGGCTGTTCACCTCTCGCGCCAGGCTACTGCCGTCCTGCCGGTACAGCAGCATGTCCCGGCGCAGCGTTTCCAGCCGTGTATCTATTCCTCGCACGGCCTGCTGCAGCCAGCGCTGCTGTTCGGTCTGGATCTGCTTGCGGGTAAAAGCGGCGCGTTCGTGCAGGGTTTCTACCACCACAGACCATAGCAGCAGCAGGAACAGTGCCGACAGGATAGGCATCAGCCGGCTACCGCGCAGCGCACCCAGTTCGGTTTGTCGCGGGTTGACGGGCGTCATGCCTGGCGTCCGATACTTTGACGGTGGCGGCGGAAGACCCAGCGTTCCCACGCCGCCTGCGCCTCGCCCAGGGCGGCGCCCCAGTCGCCCACAATGGCAAAGCCGTCTGCCTGCGGCAGACAGTGGCGGATGGTCAGTGGCAAGTGCAGGGTGAGCGCCGACGGCGCTTGTACCTGCAGCGACAGCTGGCCCTGGCTGCCAACGGCCAGCGCCAGCGGATGGTGCCAGGCGATCGCTTCCAGCCCGAGCCGGCAGGCGACCGCCGGCGGGTGTTGCGGGTAATGCTGTTGCAAGGCCAGCTCCAGCGCCAGGTCGAGTTTGGCTTCCAGGCGCTGTAGCCCCGGCGCGGCGTCAGCCGGATCGGCCTGGCCGGCCAGGATGGCCAGCGCCAACCGCGTGGTCAGCAAGGCCTGGGGCGCGTGGCCGGGCTGCGGCTGGTAGTCCAGCGGCAGGTGGCAGTCGAAACTGACGGTATCCAGCGACGGCAGGGTCTGCGGCATGGTTACAGGAACAGCTTGCGGATGCCGTCAAGACCGCTGACATTGAGGCTGTAACGGGCCTGCTCGCGCACCACCGGCTTGGCGTGGGTGGCCACGCCGACGCCGGCTTCGGCCAGCATCAGCAGGTCGTTGGCACCGTCGCCCATGGCGATCACCTGTTCCGGCGCCAGGCCCAGCGCGCTGCGTTTTTCGATCAGCAGACGGCGCTTGGCTGCGGCGTCCACGATGTCGCCAACTACGCGGCCGGTGAGCTTGCCGTCCACGATCTCCAGCTGGTTGGCGTAGGTGTAGTCCAGGCCCAGCTCTGCTTTCAGGCGTTCGGTAAAGTAGGTAAAACCGCCGGATACCAGCATGAACTTCACGTTGTGCTCGCGGCAGGCAGCCAGCAGCTCGCGGGCGCCGGCCATCAGCTGCAGCCGCTCTTCGTACACGCGGGCCAGCGCGCTTTCCGGCAGCCCGGCCAGCAGGGCCACGCGTTCGCGCAGCGATTGCGAGAAGTCCAGCTCGCCGCGCATCGAACGGGCGGTGATGGCGGCCACCTGCGGCTTCAGGCCCTGCATGTCGGCGATCTCGTCGATGCACTCGATGGTGATCAGCGTGGAGTCCATATCGGACACGATCAGGCCGAAATCGGCAAAGCGGCGCTGGCTATCGACGTAGTTGGCGTCCACGCCCAGGCGGGCGGCACGTTCCAGTACCAGCTCACGGCGTGCGGGGTTGGCCGCAGCCAGGCGGGCGATGCCGTCTACAGGTGTCACGGGCTCGCTACCGGCCAGAATGGCCAGCTCGGTCACACGGGCAAAATCGAGATGCGGGGCTTGCAGAACCAGGGTGGGGCTGACGCTCATGATGTTGGTGACTGGGTAATTTAAGACTGTCGGCGATTATGCCACGCCCACCGCCCTGCTTCACGGTTGCTGCTGAATTATCGAAATGGCATGTTTGGTGGGCGCGGCCGCCGGGGTTCAGCCCAGACGCTGGCGCAGCAGCTTGTCCAGCGCCAGCTTGCCGGGGCCGGTGGCCAGCAACAACAGCAACATCAGCCCCCACTGCAGGTGGAATTCCAGCGCGCTGCCGTCCAGTGCGTGCCAGTAGCTGAGCACCGCCATGATGTTGAGCACGAATAGGCCTAGCGCAGCAAAGCGCCCGGCCAGGCCCAGCAGCAACAGCGGCGGCAGCAGCAGCTCGCCGGCAGTGCCCAGTACCGCCGCCAGCGTCGGTGACAGCAGTGGCACGCGGTACTCTTCGCTGAACAGGAATAGCGTGGTATCCCAGTCCTGGATTTTGGTCAGGCCTGCCAGAAAGAACACCCGCGCCAGGTACAGGCGCAGCGCCAGTAGGGCGACGGGTTGTAGCCAGGTGTCCAGCCAGGCGGTGACGGGCTGGCTGCGGCGCAGCAGGGTAGCGATGGCGTTCATGATGGTTCCTTGATGGCAGATAGTACCCCGTGCTGCAGTACCAGCAGCAGCGCGGCTTGCAGGTCGAAATCTGGCGTGGCGGCCAACCCCGCGCTGGTGGCTTCATCCAGCGTGGCGCCGTCCAGCAGCGCCTGGCAGAAGGCAGCCTGGCCGGGCGCCAGCACGTGCAGCTGCATCAGGCCGTCGCCGTTACGCCACAGCAGCAGCGGCTGTGCCGTGGCCAGGTCTACCGCACAGCCGGCGGTGGCCGGCTGGTGATGAGCGTGGATGTCGGCCAGCGGCCAACGGCTATCCAGCACCGCACAGGCCGGGTGGCAGGCAAAGCGCAGACTACCCCATTGCAGCTGCGGGATGGCTGCCAGCGTAGCGAGGGCTAGCGGCGTGCTATCTGCCGCGTAATAACCACGGTGTAACGCCCACTCCAGCCGAGCCACATCCGGCAGGTAGCCAATGTGGGCGGTGTGTTCGAAGGTGGCGACGAAGTCGGCAAAGCCGCCGCCGTAGCGGTGCAGGTTGCCACTGGCCGACGGCGTGGCCTTGACGTATTCGCGGCTGAGCGCCTCGAAGAAGTCATCGCCCAGCAGCTGGCGGCAGATCGGGTACACCAGCGCCAGCATCTCCATCAGGCCGACGCGATAGTTATTGCGGTACACCGCCAGCGCGGCGGCGGGAAAGCGCGGGTCGGGCTGCCACTGCGGGGTGGTGATGGCGTCCAGCAGCGCGTGTTGCCAGGCGGTTTCGTTCATGTGGCAGCCTCCGTGTGCTGAGCGAGTATGGCCTGCGCGGTGGCGGCTTCGGCCAACAGCGTGTCCAGCGGCGGGATGTCGATATCCCACTCGATCAGGGTTGGCCGCGCACCGAAGCGCGCCAGCACCTGCCGGTACAGCTGCCATACCGCCGGGTACACCGGCCGGCTGTGGGTATCCACCAGCAGCGTGCTGCCGTCGTCAAACGTGCGCTCGGTGTAGCCGGCCAGGTGGATTTCGCCGATGGCGTGCGGCGGCAGCGCGGCCAGGAAGGCATCCACGTCGGTGCCCAGGTTTTGCTGGTTGACGTACAGGTTGTTCACGTCCAGCAGCAGGCCGCAGCCGGTACGCGTTACCAGCTCGGCCAGAAACTCGCCCTCGTGCATGTCGTTGCCGGGGTAGGCCAGGTAGCTGGACAGGTTCTCGATCAGCAGCGGCCGGCGCAGCGCGTCCTGCGCTTCGGCCACGTTGGCAGCTACCCGGTCCAGCATGGCGCGGGTATACGGAATGGGCAGCAGGTCGTTGGCAAAGCGCTGGCTGGCGTCGTGGTTGAACGACAGGTGCTCCGACACCGCCACCGCCGGTACGGCGTCCAGCAAGCGGCGCAGTGCGGCCAGGTGGGTGGCGTCGGGGCGGGCGGCTGCGCCCAGGCCCAGGCCGACGCCGTGCAGTGACAGCGGGTAGCGCGCGGCCAACTGCTGCAGCATGGCCAGCGGCTGGCCGCCTTCGAAGAAGTTTTCGCTGTGCAGCTCTATCCAGCCCAGCGCGGGTTGCTGCGCCAGCACCTGCTGGTAATGCGGGTGGCGCAGGCCGATGCCGGCGCACACGGGAAGGGAGGCAGTCATGGCAGGGGTCCCGGTCAGAAACGGAAACGGGGCCGTAGCCCCGTCAAGCAGACAATCCCGGTGTGCTTACTTCTTCATCGGTTCCAGGGTGCCGCCCATCTTGGTGCAGCTGCCCTTGGCCACGAATTTCCACTCGGCGCCGTCTTTGTCCACTTTGGACTGGCCGGCGCAGCTGTGGCCGTTGGCCGCACAGTCGTTCTTGCCGGCCATGGCGATGCCGTAGCATTTTTCCTTGTCGGCGGCGACGGCCGGGGCGCTGACGGCGGCCAGGGCCAGGGCGGCGGAAAGGGCGGAAACCAGCAGGGTGTTGGAAGTGGCGGACATGGTGATTCTCCTGTGTAAATAGTGGGTGTGGAACGCGTGATGTATCGCGTTACCAGCTTTAGTCGGCCCACATCGCCATCCATTACACACTGCGGCAAAAAATTTATCGAGCGGCTTTTTGTGTGGCTTGTGTGACGGCCGGGATGGGCAAAACAAAACCCTGTCTGTGTAGCAGACAGGGTTGGTGTCAGGCAAGGTTGGCCGCCATGGCCATGCGCGGGCTTAACGGATGTTGACCACCTTGTGCGTCTGTACCGACAGCCGCCACGCCGGGTTGGCCATGCACCAGGCAATGGCCGCACGCGTGTTCTGGCGCTGCAGCGGGCTGTCCATCGGCTGCAGGTACAGGTGGTCGAACTGCAGGTCGGCTGGCAGCTCGCCTGGTAGCAGCGTGGGTTGCGGGTAGACCAGCTTCAGCTCGTGGCCGCTGCGCTGTACCCAGTCGGCGCCGGCTTTGGGGCTGACGCAGATCCAGTCGATGCCGCGCGGCGCCGGCAGGCTGCCGTTGGTTTCCACGGCCACTTCAAAGCCCAGCGCGTGCAGCGCGTCGATCAGCGGCTCGTCCAGCTGCAGCAGCGGCTCGCCACCGGTAAACACCACATAAGGTTGGCCGCCGTTGGCGCCCGCAGGCCAGGTGGCGGCAATGCGCGCGGCTAACTCCGCAGCGGTGGCAAACTTGCCGCCGTCGGGGCCGGTGCCGACAAAGTCGGTATCGCAGAATTGGCAGATGGCTTTGCTGCGGTCTTCTTCGCGCCCGCTCCACAGGTTACAGCCGCTGAAGCGGCAGAAAACCGCCGCGCGGCCGGCCTGGCGACCTTCGCCTTGCAGCGTGTAGAAGATCTCTTTTACGGTGTAGTTCGCCATGCTTGCCCCTTACAGCAACGGCCACTGCATGTCGCCACGGAAAGTCAGCGACACGCCTTGGTGCGGGGTTTCCATCAGGTCGATGCGCGACAGTTCCGGTACCAGCGGTTTCAGTTCGCCGTGTACCCACTCGGCCACGCTGCCGGCGTCGGCGGCGCGGATGCCGCTGAGCTTGTCCAGCGGGTTGTGGTCCAGCTGGCGGTAGATGGGCTTAAAGCGGTCTTTCACGTCGCCGAAGTCCAGCACCCAGCCCATCACGCGGTCGACACTGCCTTGCAGCATCAGGCGGATCAGGTAGCTGTGGCCGGTGTAGTTGCCGGCGGCGTCGAACGGCACCGCGCTTTCAAAGTGCTGCTCTTTCCAGATACGGTAGGTATGGCCGTCAAACTGGCTGCCGGCGGTGTGCGTTTCGCGCACCTCCACCCAGGCCAGGCCGGCCAGACGCGGCTGCAGCTGCTGGTACAGCCAGGCTGCCATTACTTCGCTGGTGGGGTTTTCCAGGCCGGGGATATCGTTCAGGTAGCGGTGGTTCAGCTGCGCAAACAGCGGCGGCCAGGCCTGCAGCAGGATGTCGTTCAGCGAGGCATGGCGCGCGTCGGCCACGATGCGCACGCCAAAACCGTGGCCGTGCAGGCGGCCGCATTTGTGGCCTGGTGGTACGTGTGGCAGCTGGTGCGCGGCTTCGAAACGGGTATCGAAGTACACGTACTCGCGGCCGTCTTCGCCCAGCAGCACGCCACGGTCCGGCGCGCTGGCCAGGTGCAGGCTGCCGGCTTGGCCGCAGGCGGCCAGCAGGTGGCGGGCGAGCGCCAGGTCGCTGGCGTCGGCCAGGTGCTGGCTGATATTGCCGTAGTGGAACGGGGCGACCGCTTGTTGCAGAGCGCCTTGCAGCTCGGGCAGGGTGTCTGGCAGCGCGGCAGTGCGCAGCTGCACGCGGAAGCTGTGGCCGTGCTCGCCGATGCCCGGCAGCGTGCGCGCGGCTTCAAAGCCGGCGCCTAGCAGATGGTGACGGCCGTTCATGCCGCACCTCCGGTACGTACCACCAGCGGGTCGGCGACGCCGGCCTCGGCAAAGCCCTTGGCGCGCAGCTCGCACGAGGCGCAGCGGCCGCAGGGCGGCACTTCGCCGTTGTAGCAGGTGTGGCTCCAGGCCATGGCGTCCATGGCGCCCACGTCCTGCGCCAGGCGCACGGTGTCGGCCTTGCTCATGAACATCAGCGGCGCGTGCAGGGTAACGCGGCTGTCCATGCCCAGGCGCAGCGCCAGCTCCAGCGCTTTCAGCGTGTTTTCGCGGCAGTCCGGGTAGCCGGAATAATCGGTTTGCGCCACGCCGGTGACCACGTGCTCGATGCCGCGGGTGTAGGCCAGTGCGGCGGCAAAGCTGAGGAACACCAGGTTGCGGCCCGGTACGAAGGTATTGGGCAGCGCGGTGTCGGCGTCGTCACGGGCGCCTTCTTCCGGCGCGATGCTGTCGTCGGTCAGCGCGTTGCCGCCGATGGCGGCGAAGGTGTCGATCGGCAGCACGGTCTGGCGCACGCCGGCCAGCTGGGCGATCTTGCGCGCGCAGTCCAGCTCCACGCGGTGGCGCTGGCCGTAATCGAAGGTGACGGCTTCTACGTTGGCCGCGCCGAATTCGCGCAGGGCCCAGTACAGGCAGGTAGTGGAGTCCTGGCCGCCGGAAAGGACGACGAGGGCTTTGGGTGTCTTGTTCATGGTTCCGTCGAAATACAGTCGAGGTTATTCAGCATAGACGCACACGGGATCGGTCTCACCCGGCGCGAAAAACCTGCCATTATACCGCAGGCCGGTGCTGGCGTGGTGCTGCGGCTGTTGGCTTCAGGGCAGGCGGCGCAGGCAGCGCAGCGCGGCCGGTACCAGCTCGAAGCGCACCGGCGCGTGGCCGGCCAGCTCGCCGTCCAGCTCCAGCGGGCAGCGTGCCGCGTCGCCCTCTACCGTCAGCACGCGGCCGCGCAGGTAGCGCACGCGCGGGTCGGCTAGCGGGCGCGCCTGGCGCAGCTGCGGTAGCAGGCGGATGAAGTCCAGGCTGCCGGCGTTGTCGATCAGCACCACTTCCATCAGGCCGTCGTCCAGCCGCGCCTCGGGGGCAATGCCCAGCCCGCTGCCGAAGAAACGCCCGTTGGCCGCCGACACGCAGGTAAAGCGGCCATCGATGCGCTGGCCGTCCAGCGTCAGCTGCATGGCTTGCGGTTGCCAGCGCAACAGTGCGGTGGTGACGGCGCTGTAAAACGCCAGGCTGGCCGGCAGCCGCGCCGGCATGGCCTTGACGCGGCGCACGATGTCGCTGGTAATGCCGATGCTGCCGATATTGTTGCACCAGCGCACGCTGCCGTCGGCCAGCGTGACGCGGATCAGGTCCAGCGCGTGTACCTGGCCGGCCGCCATCAGCGCCAGCAAGTCCGGCACGCTGTTGCCACTGCCCAGGCTGCGGGCGAAATCATTGCCGGTACCGGTAGGCAACACCGCCAGCGCCAACTGCTGGCGGGCGGCTTCCGGCACGCTCATCAGGCCGTTCACCACCTCGTGCACGGTGCCATCGCCGCCGACGGCCACCACCCAGCGCGCGCCGGACAGCGCGGCATCACGGGCATAACGGGTAGCGCTGTCGGCGCTGCTGGTGAGCAGCACGTCCACGTCGAAATCGGCACGCAGCGGTGCCAGCAGGGGTTCCGGCAGGCCCTGCGGGCAGTGACGGCCGTGCAGGATGAAGACGATGCGGGACGGATGGGGCATGGTGGCGGACAACAGCAACGGTGACAGGCCATTATGCGCAAAAGCCGCGCCGGTGCCCACGGGGCGATCGGGCAGGGTGGGCCGCGCGCCACGCCGGCGGTGTTGCCTGCGCCGGCCACGGGCGTGCTCGGTTACAATGAAGGCCTCCCGTCACCCTGAACGCCGGTATGCTGATCCTCAATCAACGCCAGAAAGACCTGCTTGCCTGGGTAAACCGCGAAGGCTACGTTGCGGTGGAAAAGATGGCCGCCCACTTCCAGGTTACCCATCAGACCATCCGCCGCGACATCACGCTGCTGGCCGATAACCAGCTGCTGCAGCGCTACCACGGTGGCGCCAGCGTGCTGTCCAGCGTGGAAAACGTGGCCTACGACGCCCGCCAGGTGCTGATGGCCGAAGAAAAGCGCCGCATCGCCCGCGCCGTGGCGGCCGAGATCCCCGACAACGCCTCGCTGTTCATCAACCTGGGCACCACCACCGAAGAAGTGGCGCGCGCGCTGTCGCAGCACCGTGGCCTGCGCGTGATCACCAACAACTTCCACATCGCCAACCTGATGTGCGATTACCCCGACTGCGAGGTGCTGGTGGCCGGTGGCGCGCTGCGCAAGCGCGATCGCGGCCTGACCGGCGAAGCCACCGTGCAGTTCATCCGCCAGTTCAAGGTGGACTACGGCATCATCGGCATTTCCTGTATCGAGGCCGACGGCGTGCTGCGCGATTACGATTACCGCGAAGTGCTGACCAGCCAGGCCATCATGCAGCAGTCGCGCCAGGTGTGGCTGGTGGCCGACCATTCCAAGTTCGAGCGCCCGGCGCTGGTGGAGCTGGGCCACGTGTCGCAGCTGGACGCGCTGTTTACCGACCAGCCGGTCAGCGCCGAGCTGCAGGCGGTGCTGGACAAGGGCCAGACCCGGCTGGTGGTGGCCGGCTGATGCTGATCGGCAAGTTGGCCGCACTGACCGGCGCCACCCGCAAAGCCATTCGCCACTACGAGGCCGAGGGCCTGTTGCCCGAGCCGCAGCGCCGCGGCAGCTACCGCGTTTACGGCCCGCTGGACGTGCACCTGGTGGGCATGATCCGCCGCGCACAGCGAGTGGGGTTCACGCTGGCCGAACTGAAAGACCTGGCCGCGCAAAAAGCTGCCAGCGGCCGTTTTCCGCTGCCGGTGGCGCAGACGCTGATCGCCGCCAAACGGCAGCAGTTCGACGCCGAGATCCAGCGGTTGCAGGCGCTGCAGCAGACGCTGGACGCGCTGGAAACCGAACTGGTGGCGCTGTATCAGCGCGAAACAGCCGCCAACGCTTGACCTTGCCCCTAGGGGCAAGCTTTAGGCTGGGGGTCCGATGGTTTTCAGGACCCCGCACCATGACTGCTTTGCCTTATTCCCGCATGACCGCGCTGATCAGCGGCGCCTCTTCCGGCATCGGCCGCCACTTTGCCGAACAGTTGGCCGCCCGCGGTTGCCGCCTCATCCTCACTGCCCGCCGCCAGCCCGAACTGCAACAGCTGGCCGCCCAGCTACACAGCCATTACGGCAGCCAGGTGCTGGTGCTGCCGGCCGACCTGGCGCAGCCGGGCGCGGTGCCCGATGTGT
This sequence comes from Vogesella urethralis, assembly GCF_007644045.2. Classification (GTDB taxonomy): domain Bacteria; phylum Pseudomonadota; class Gammaproteobacteria; order Burkholderiales; family Chromobacteriaceae; genus Vogesella; species Vogesella urethralis. Next base: position 145,520 of record NZ_VMDW02000087.1, on the reverse strand, counting down.
GCCGCCGCATCGACGAGGCCGGCTGGCAGGTAGACCTGCTGGTGAATAACGCCGGTTTCGGCAAGTGGAGCCATTTCCAGGCGCAGGACGCCGCCGTTTACCAGCAGATGCTGATGCTGAACGTGCTGGCGCTGACCGAGCTGTGCCGGTACTACCTGCCGGCCATGCGTGCGCGTGGCTGCGGCGCCGTCATCAATGTGGCGTCTACCGCTGCCTTCCAGCCCTTGCCGTACATCGCCGTGTACGGCGCCAGCAAAGCCTATGTCTTGCACCTGAGCGAAGCGCTGGCGGCGGAGTACGCCGACAGCGGCGTACGCGTGCTGGGCCTGTGCCCTGGCAATACCGCCACCGCGTTTGCCGACGTGGCTGGCGCCGATGTGTCCGGCATGGCGGCCTCTACGCCGGCGTCGGTGGTAGCCTCGGCCTTGCAGGCGCTGGACAGCGGCCGCCACTACCGGGTGCCCGGTGCAGCCAACTATCTGCTGGCGCAATTGCCGCGCTGGCTGACCCGGCGCCAGGCCACGCGGCTGGTGGCACGCATGTTTGCCGGCAGGGTGCCGGCGCTAGGGGAGAGCGTTTAGGCGGCGGTCAGGCTGCTGTCTTGTACCGCAGCATGGCCGCGGTAGCGCGCCAGCCAGGCGTCTACCGCCGCGTCGGCGCCGGCTGGCAGGTGCAGGCGCAGCTTGCTGCGGCGCCACAGGATGTCGTCGGCGCAGGTGGCCCATTCTTCTTCTACCAGGTAACGCAGTTCCGCTTCGTACAGGCCGGGCTGGATGGCTTCGCCCAGGTCCGCCAGCGATACGGCCGCGCCCAGCACGGTATGTACGCGGCTACCGTAGGCGCGGGCCAGGCGTTGTGCTAGCGCGGCCGGCAGCCACGGCTTGTCGGCTTGCAGGCGCGCCACGAAGGCGTCGAAATCGCCAGCGGGCAGGTCGCCGCCCGGCAGTGCCTTGCCGGCAGTCCACGTTGGCCGCGTATTGCCCAGCAGCGGCGCCAGCTGGTCCACCACCTGCTCGGCCAGCTTGCGGTAGGTGGTGATCTTGCCGCCGAATACCGACAGCAGCGGCGCGCCGTCGGTATCCAGCTCAAGTGCGTAGTCGCGGGTCACACCGCTGGCGTTGGCCGCGTCGTCGTCCAGCAGCGGGCGCACGCCGGAGTAGGTGGCCACCACGTCGGCCGGGGTGATTTGCTGGGTGAAGTAGCGGTTGCCCATCTGGCACAGGTACGCCACTTCGTCGCTATCGATGGCCACTTGTGCGGCGTCGCCGTGGTATTCCACGTCGGTGGTGCCGATCAGCGTGAAGTCCTGCTCGTACGGAATGGCAAAGATGATGCGCTTGTCCGGGTTCTGGAAGATGTAGGCGTACGGGTGCTCGAACAGGCGCTTGACGATGATGTGGCTGCCTTTCACCAGGCGGATGGCTTTGCTGGCCGGCGCCTGGATGACGCCTCCCAGTAGTTGTTGCACCCACGGGCCGGCAGCGTTTACCACGGCACGGGCGTGTACGGTGGCCTGCTTGCCGTCGGCGCCTTGCAGCGTGGCTTGCCAGCCGTCGCCGTGACGGCTGGCCGCCACACAGGCGGTACGGGTGAGGATGGTGGCGCCGCGCTCGGCGGCGTCGATGGCGTTCAGCACCACCAGCCGCGCGTCGTTGACCCAGCCATCGGAATACACAAAACCCTGGCGGTAGCTGGCCTGTAATGGCTTGCCCGCGACGTGGCTGCCCAGCTGGATGCGTTCGCTACCCGGCAAGCGGCGGCGGCGCGCCAGGTGGTCGTACAAAAACAGGCCGCAGCGGATCAGCCACGCCGGGCGCTGGGCGGCGTCGTGCGGCATCACGAAGCGCAGTGGCCACATGATGTGCGGCGCGGCGTCCAGCAGCACTTCGCGTTCTTGCAGCGCCTTGCGTACCAGACCGAACTCGTAATACTCCAGATAGCGCAGGCCGCCGTGGATCAGCTTGGTACTGGCCGACGAGGTATGCGCCGCCAGGTCGTCCTTCTCGCACAGCAGCACGCGCAGCCCGCGCCCTGCCGCATCGCGGGCAATGCCCGCGCCGTTGATGCCGCCACCGATCACCAGCAAGTCGTACTGTTCCACCGTTCTGTCCTTTGTGTCACGTTGGCCGCATGCGGCCGCCTGATTGATTTCAGTGTAGAAGATAGTGAAACTGCGACAACAAAGCAACATAAAACGAACATTAAATGTTTGAAAAATGTTTGATGTGTGATTTGAACGAACATGCCGTCTGACAGGGCATGCAAGCGGCTGCGTTGCACTCCGACTACGGGGCCCGATCGGCGATCCGTGTCGTGCTGCATGCTGGTGTGGCAGGGGCGTGGCCAGACACAGGCGTAAAAAAGCCGCTCCCCGTTGCGGGTGAGCGGCGTGCAGATGGCGCCTGGGCAGGCGATCAGGCGATACCGTGCGCGACGGCGGCCAGCGTAGCGCCCAGCAGCGAGCCCACTACCGGTACCCAGCTGTAGGACCAGTCGCTGTCGCGCTTGCCCTTGATCGGCAGCAGCGCGTGCATGATGCGTGGCGCCAGGTCGCGGGCCGGGCTCATCGCGTAGCCGGTGGTACCGCCCAGCGAGACGCCGATGCCCAGTACCAGCAGCGCCACCGGCAGCGCGTCCATCGCGCCCAGCGAAATCTTGGGCGACACCATGCTGAGGATGGCAAACACCAGTACGAAGGTGGCCAGCACTTCCGACAGCAGGTTGCCGGTGGTGCTGCGGATGGCCGGGCCGGTGCAGAACACCGCCAGCTTGGTGTCGGCGCAGTCGGTGTGGTCGAAGTGGTCGCGGTATACCAGCCACATCAGCAGCGCGCCGGCCATGCCGCCCAGCATCTGCGCCAGGATGTAGCCCGGCGCGTCGGCCCAGGCAAACTTGCCGGCTACCGCCAGCGCCACGGTCACCGCCGGGTTCAGGTGGGCGCCGCTGATGGCGGCCACGCTGAATACGCCGACAAACACTGCCATCGCCCAGCCGAAGGCGATGACGATCAGGCCGCTGTTGTGGCCCTTGGTGTTCTTGAGGATGACGTTGGCGACCACGCCGTTGCCCAGCAACACCAGCAGGGCGGTACCGATGAATTCACCGAATAAGGGGTTCATGACTCGTTCCTTGCAAAAGGGGGGACCACCCGCGCCACCATGCAAGCGGGCGCGGGGCAGGTCGGTATAAAGGGAGCGCGCGGCCAAGCTCAGGTTGGCCGCAAACAGGCTGGCGGGCGCTTACTGCTGGTCGCCGGCCCAGGCAATGGCGGCGCGGGTGGCGCGGTGCCAGCCGGCCACGTAGCGGGCCACGGCGTCGGGGCTTTGCTGCGGGGCAAAGCGCGTATCCAGCTGCCATTGGCCCTGGATATCGTCGGTGCTCTGCCAGTAGCCCACGGCCAGGCCAGCCAGGTAGGCGGCGCCCAGGGCAGTGGTTTCGGTGATTTTCGGGCGTGCCACGGCGGTGCCCAGGATGTCGCTCTGGAACTGCATCAGCACGTTGTTGACGCTGGCGCCGCCGTCCACACGCAGCTCGGCGATGGTGATGCCGGAGTCGGCCTGCATGGCGCCCAGCACGTCCATGGTCTGGAACGCGATGCTGTCCAGTGCCGCGCGGGCAATGTGCGCGGCGCTGGTGCCCTGCGTCATGCCGACGATGGTGCCGCGGGCTTCGGCGTTCCAGTGCGGTGCGCCCAGGCCGGCAAAGGCGGGTACCAGGTACACGCCGTCGCTGTCGGCCACTTGCGCCGCCAGTGGGCCCACGTCGCTGGATTGCTTGATGATGCCCAGACCGTCACGCAGCCATTTCACCACCGAGCCGCCGATGAAGATGCTGCCTTCCAGCGCGTACTGCACCTTGTCGCCCACTTGCCAGGCGATGGTGGTCAGCAGCTTGTTGTGCGATGGCACCGGTTTGTCGCCGGTGTTCATCATCATGAAGCAGCCGGTGCCGTAGGTGTTTTTCACCATGCCCGGTGTGGTGCACTGCTGGCCGAACAGCGCGGCCTGCTGGTCGCCGGCCACGCCGGCGATGGGGATGGCCACGCCCAGATGCGCGGCGTGGGTATGGCCGTACACCTCGCTGGAGCTCTTCACCTGCGGCAGCATGCTGGCCGGAATGCCCAGGATGTCCAGCAGCTCGTCGTCCCACTGCAGGGTATGGATGTTGTACAGCATGGTGCGCGAGGCGTTGGACACGTCGGTCACGTGCACCTCGCCGTGGGTCAGCTGCCAGATCAGCCAGCTGTCGATGGTGCCGAAGGCCAGCTTGCCGGCCTGCGCGCGTTCACGGGCGCCGGGTACGTTATCCAGGATCCAGCGCACCTTGGTGCCGGAGAAGTAAGCGTCCACCAGCAGGCCGGTCTTGTTGCGGATGGTGTCGGCCAGGCCACGGGCACGGATATCGTCGCAGACGCCGGCGGTGCGGCGGTCTTGCCACACGATGGCGTTGTACACCGGCTGGCCGGTTTCGCGGTCCCACACCACGGTGGTTTCGCGCTGGTTGGTAATGCCGATGGCGGCAATGCGGCTGCCCGGCACGCCGGCGCGCGCCAGTGCTTCGGCCGCCACGCCTACCTGGCCGGCCCAGATTTCCATCGGGTCGTGCTCTACCCAGCCGGCTTGCGGGTAGATCTGGCGGAATTCTTTTTGCGCGCTGGCCACCATGTCACCGCTACGGTTGAACAGGATGGCACGCGAGCTGGTGGTGCCCTGGTCGAGGGCGAGAATGAAAGTGTCTTGCATGAAGCTCTCCTTGGGCGCGGGCGCCTGTGTTGTCTGTATCTTTTTGTTTGATTGATGTTCGTAAAATGTTGTTTTTGTTTTCGGGTGATTCTAGGACGCTGGCGTAGCTTGTCAATCGTGGCCGTCAAAAAAAGGTGATGCGGCGGCAGGGTTTGTGGCGGTTTTGCCGGCGAATCCGTTGGTGTCGCCGGCAGGCTGTCATCAAGCGGTGATGTCTGGTGTGGCAGGCTTGTCGTCATCCGGCTGCCATTTCGATAAAGCTGCATGGCGATTCGGCCACTGTGAGCGATAATGCAAACTGCTTGGTAAGCAGGGCCGACGCTGCCTGCCCAGGCTGTTCCCAACCCCGCAGCTGCCGTGATACCGGCGGCTGCCTGTCGTGACAATTAAGGTATACCCGTGGATATCCAGGACAAACTCGTCTACATCGCCACCGCCCTTTCGGCAGAGCGCCGCATTGAAAGGTTGCTCGACCAGATACTGAGTTGTGCGCTGGAGTTCTCCTGCGCCGAGGCTGGCAGCCTGTACATCGTGGATGAGGATGACCAGTACTTGGAATTCCTGGTGGTGTACAACGAAAAGCTCAACGTGCGGCTGGCCGGCAAGCAGGAGGTGGAAGGCGCCGGCATGTTTGCCAAGATTCCGCTGTACCAGCCGGATGGCAGCCCCAACCTGGGCACGCTGGCTACCTACTGTGCGCACACCGGCGACACCATCAATGTGGCCAACGCCTACACCGACAGCAATTACGATTTTCGCGGCGTGAAGGCGTTTGATAGCCGCACCGGTTACAAGTCGCTGTCTTTCCTCTCGGCGCGCATGGTGCACAGCGGCCGTACCGTTGGCGTGCTGCAGCTGATCAACGCCCGTGACGGCGACGGCAACATCGTGCCGTTCAGCCCCGACCTCGAATCGCTGCTGGCTGCGCTGGCGTCGATGGCTGCTACCGCGTACACCAACCGCCGTCTGGTGCTGCAGCTGGAAGACCTGTTCGAGTCGCTGATCCGCATGATGAACAATGCGCTGGAGGCCAAGTCCAGCCATTCCGGCGGCCATTGCCAGCGTGTGCCCGAGCTCACCATGATGATCGCGCACAAGGCGGCGGAAGACGCCCGTTTTGCCCGCGATAACGGGCTGGATAACGAAAACCTGTACGCGCTGCGCATTGCCGGCCTGCTGCACGATTGCGGCAAGCTGGTGACGCCGCCGCACATCATGGAAAAAGCGCGCAAGCTGGAAAACATCTGCGACCGCATCGAGCAGGTACACCTGCGCATGGAGCTGGCGCGCAAGGACTGGCTGCTGGCGGCCGAGGGGGCCGAGGCCCGTGCCGCCGTGCACGCCCGCGTCAACGACGACAAGGCCTTTCTGGCGCAGATGAACCGTGGCGCCGAGCGTGTGAGCGACGACGACCTGGCCCGCGTGCGCGACATCGCCGCGCAATACCGCTGGCTGGACGCCGACGGCCAGCCGCAGCCCTGCATCCTGCCCGACGAACTGGAGGCGCTGACCATCCGCGCCGGTACCCTGACCGAGGCGGAGCGCGAAGAGATCAAGCGCCACATCGTGCACACCATCAACATGCTGGAATCCATCCCTTGGCCCAAGCACCTGCGCAATGTGCCGGAGCTGGCCGGCGGCCACCACGAGCGCATGGATGGCAAAGGCTACCCGCGCGGCCTGCGTGGCGACCAGATGCCGGTTGGTGCGCGCATCATGGCCATTGCCGATATTTTCGAGTCGCTAACCGCCGCCGACCGCCCGTACAAGCAGCCGATGCCGTTGTCGCAGGCGCTGTCCATCATGGACAACTTCGTCGCCAACGGCCATCTGGACCCGGCGCTGTACAGCGTGTTCAAAGACGGCAAGGTGTATCTGGATTACGCGCGGCAGTTCCTGGCGCCGACCCAGATCGACTGCGACTGACGGGGGCCGGCCTGCATGCATTTCTCCGCCCTGTTGCGCCCGGCGCGCTGGCCGTGGCGTCAGCTGGCCAGTCTTGCCATTACCCTCCTGCTGTGTGGCATGGTCGCCGGCCTGTGGCCGGTGCCGGGCGTGGCCCAGCTGGACCGCTGGTGGCACGATGGCCGTCTGGCGCTGACCATCGATCGCCATGCGCCGCCCAATGCCAAGGTAGCGATCATCGATATCGACGAAGCCAGCCTGCAGCAGCTGGGCCACTGGCCGTGGCCGCGCCCGCTGGTGGCCGAGCTGGTGTCCACGCTGGCCAATCATTACCAAGTCAGCGTCATCGGCTTTGACGTGGTGTTTGCCGAGCAGGCGGCCAACCCGGTGCTACCCGGCCTGCAAGCGCTGGCCAGCCGCCACCCGGCGCTGGCCCCCGAGCTGGCCGGTTTGCTGGCTACCGCCCGCGAGGACGACAAGCTGGCCGCAGCCGTAGGCAAGGCGCCGGTGGTGCTGGGCTACTACTTCGATACCGCTGCCGGTGCTACCCGGCGTAGCGGCCAGCTGCCGGAGCCGGTGTTCGACAGCTCGCTGCTGGCCGGCATCTACCCGCCAGCCGGCTTGGGCTATGCGGCCAACCTGCCGGTGCTGCAGCGCGCCGCCGGCTGGTCGGCCCACTTCAATGCCATGCCGGATGTGGATGGTGTCAGCCGCCGCGTGCCGGCGCTGATCCGCCACGGTGACCAGCTGTACGACTCGCTGTCTATTGCCATGCTGCGCCGGCTGCAGGGCGACATGCCGCTGCTGCCCGAGTTCGACGACGCCGGCCAGCTGGACGCGCTGAGCGTGGGCAGCATGCGCATTCCGCTGGATATCCAGGGTGGCGTTACCGTGCCGTACCTGGGCGGGCGCGGCGCGTTTGCCTACGTGTCGGCTGCCGACGTACTGCAGCGCAAGCTGCCGGTGGCCGCGCTGGCTGGCAAGGCCGTGCTGCTGGGCTCCACGGCGCCAGGGCTGATGGACTTGCGTTCCACCCCGCTGGACGCGGTGTACCCCGGGGTGGAAATCCACGCCAATATGGTGGCTGCCGCGCTGGAAGGCCGCCTGCCGCAACACCCGGCCACCTGGCTGCCGGAGTGCCTGCTGGTACTGGGGCTGGGCCTGCTACTGACCTTCCTGCTACCGGTGATGCAGCCCTTGCGCGGCGCGCTGCTGACCGGGTTGCTGTTGGCCGCCATTGCCGGCGCCAGCCTATACGCGTGGCAGACGCAGCGCTACATCTTGCAGGTAGCGGCGTCGATGCTGGTGGTGGCCTTGCTCTACCTGCTGAACGCCAGCTGGGGCTATATCAGCGAGGCGCGGCGCCGGCAGCAGATTACCTCCGCTTTTGGCAGCTACGTGCCGCCGGAGCTGGTGCGCAAGATGGGCGACGACCCACAGGCCTTCCTGTCGCAGATGCAGGGTGAACACCGCGAGATGACGGTACTGTTTTCCGACGTACGCAACTTCACCCGCTTGTCCGAAGGCCTGCCTGCCGCCGAGCTGGCGCAACTGATGAACCGCTACCTGTCGGCGCAAACCGTCTTCGTGCAGCAGACCGGCGGCACCATCGACAAATACATCGGCGACGCCATCATGGCGTTCTGGGGCGCGCCGCTGCCGGACGCCAGCCACGCGGCCAACGCGGTACAGGCGGCACTGGCGATGCAGGATGGCATGGGGGCGCTGAACGCGGCCTTTGCCCGCCGTGGCTGGCCGGCGCTGGCCATCGGCGTCGGCATCAACAGCGGCGACATGACCGTGGGCAATATGGGTTCCGACTTCCGCCGCGCCTATACGGTGATGGGCGACGCCGTCAACCTGGCAGCGCGGCTGGAAGGCCTCACAAAACAGTACGGCGTGCCGATATTGTGTGGTGACGGTTGCCGCCAGGCCTGCCCGGACATCGCCTGGCGCGAAGTGGACCTGATCCGCGCCAAGGGCAAGCAGCAGGCGGTGCCGGTATGGCAACCGCTCGGCGCCGGCCACGCCGCGCTGGCGCAACTGCCGGCCTGGCAGGCGGTGCTGGCCGCCTACCGCGCCGGCGAGTTTGCCGAGGCCGCGCGCCTGCTGGTGCCGCTATGCGACACCAGCCCGGAAGATGGCCTGTACCAGACCTACGCCGCCAGGCTGCACCATTACGTGCAACAGCCGCCCGAGCACTGGGACGGCGTGTTCGAACAGACAGAAAAATAGCGCAAGCAGCAGAAAGAAGAGACCGGTTTCATCATGCATCTGACCATACTGGGCGCCAGCGGCGGGCTGGCAGGCGGTACCGACACAACCTGTTTGCGGCTGGGCAGCCGTGTGCTGATCGACGCCGGCACCGGCCTGGCGGCACTCGATAGCCACACCATGGCCGACATCGACCATGTGCTGCTGACGCATGGCCACCTCGACCACGTGTGCTCGCTGGCGTTTCTGGCCGACGCGGTATTCGGCCGCCGCAACGACCCCTTCATCATCCATGGCCTGCCGCCAACGTTGGCCGCAGTGCAAGACCACATCTTCAACGACGTGCTGTGGCCCGATTTTCACAAGCTGCCGCCCGGCGGCCCACCCACGCTGGACTACGCCGCGCTGGACGGCAGCCTGCAGGTGGACGGCCTGACCATCACCCCGTTCATGGCGGTACACGCGGTACCGGCGGTGGGCTATGTGGTGGACGGCCCGCAGGGGCGCACGCTGATCAGCGGCGATACCGCGGTAACCGACGATTACATCGCCGCAGTCAAGGCACTGGGCCCGCTGCGGCAGATGCTGATCGAGTGCGCGTTCCCGCAATCGCTGGCACGCATCGCCCGCCTGGCCGGCCACGTGGTGCCGGACGACCTGGCGCGGCTGCTGCACGCGGTGGATGACGGCCACATGCAGGTGGTGGTGACCCACCTCAAGCCCGGCTGCGAGGCCGAAATCCAGCGCGAAGTGGGCGAGCGGGTGAACCTGGGCCAACGTCTGCGTTACGCCGAGCCGGGCCTGCGTCTGGCGCTGTAGGCGCAGTGGTGTTCTGATGTAAAAAACCGCCCCGGCAGCACTGCCGGGGCGGTTTTTGTTGGGGCGTGCGGCAGAGGGCTTACGCCAGGCGCGCCAGCAGCGCGTGCGCCACGGCTTCGGACGAGGCCGGGTTCTGGCCGGTGATCAGCAGGCCGTCTTCCACCACGAACGGGGCCCAGTCGGCGCCCTTGCGGTACAGGCCGCCCTTGGCTTGCAGCGCGTCTTCCACCAGCAGCGGCACGATGGCGGTGAGCTGCACTGCGTCTTCTTCGCTATTGCTGAAGCCGGTCACTTGCTTGCCGGCCACCAGCGGCGTGCCGTCGGCCGCTTGCGCGTTTACCAGCGCGGCGCTGGCGTGGCACACGGCGGCCAGCGGTTTGCCGGCGGCCACGGTGTCGGCGATCAGGCGCAGCGAAGCGGCGTTGTCCACCAGGTCCCACAGCGGGCCGTGGCCGCCGGGGTAGAACACGGCGTCGTAGTCGGCGGCGTTGACGCTGGCCAGCGGCAGGGTGTCGGCCAGGCGGGCTTGCAGTGCGCTGTCGGCGTCAAAGCGCTGGGTAGCCGGGGTGGCAAACGCCGGGTCGGCGCTTTTCGGGTCGATCGGCGGCTGGCCGCCTTGCGGCGAGGCCAGGGTGATGGCGACGCCGGCGTCGGCCAGCGCGTAGTAGGGGGCAGCAAATTCTTCTACCCAGAAGCCGGTCTTGTGGCCGGTATCGCCCAGCTGGTCGTGGCTGGTCAGCACAAACAGAACGTGTTTCATGGTGTGTGTCTCGTGGTGGCCTGCGGCCAACCTTGGCCGCAGGCAGAGAGGAATGCCCCACTCTGTTTGCCGTGCATACAGGGTGGGTGGTGTAAACAGCAAGGCTGCGGATGCCTATCCTGACCGGAAGCGGCCCGGCTTTGCCGGGGCCGGCAAGACTTTGGTAAGAACTGAGTCTGCAGCCGGGCCTGCGGCCAACGTTGGCCGCAGGCAAGGTCATCGTTATGCGCCCGCTGCCGGCAAGCCAGCGCCGGGCGGGGGCTTACTGGCCCAGGGCCGGGTAGTCGGTGTAACCCTCGGCGCCACCGCCGTAGAAGGTTTCCGGGCGCGGCGGGTTCAGCGGCGCACCGGCGGCCAGGCGTGCCGGCAGGTCGGGGTTGGCGATGAAGCTGCGGCCGAAGGCCACGGCGTCGATCAGGCCGGCGCCGATCAGCTTTTCGGCTTTTTCCAGCGTGTAGCCACCGGCTGCCACGATGGTGCCGGGGTAAACGGCACGCACGCGCTGGCGGAAGTCGTCGCTCCAGGCCGGGCCGCCGGCCCAGTCCGGCTCCGACAGGTGCAGGAAGGCGATGTTGCGCTTGGCGATTTCGCCGATCAGGTACAGCGCCATCTCTTGCTGGTCGGTTTCCGACAGGCCGTTGAACACGCCCAGCGGCGACAGGCGGATGCCGACGTGGTCGGCGTCCCATTCGGCGATCACCGCGTCCAGCACTTCCAGCACGATGCGGGCGCGGTTTTCCACGCTGCCGCCGTACTGGTCGGTACGCTGGTTGGCCGCCGGCGACAGGAACTGGTCCAGCAGGTAGCCGTGGGCGCCGTGGATTTCCACCAGGTCGAAGCCGGCGCGGCGCGCGTTATCGGTGGCGCGGCGGTAGTCTTCGATCAGGTCGGCGATTTCGGCGGTTTCCAGCGCGCGCGGGGTGGATACCGGGGCGCGCACCAGCTGGCCGTTTTCGTCACGGATATTGGTGTTGCTGTTGGCCGCAATAGCGGATGGCGCCACCGGGGCTTCGCCGCCCGGCTGCAGGCTGGTGTGCGAGATGCGGCCGGTGTGCCACAGCTGGATGGCGATTTTGCCGCCTTCGGCGTGCACGGCGTCGTTCACGCGCTGCCACATCTGGATCTGCGCTTCGCTGTAGATGCCCGGCGCGCCGGCGTAGCCCTTGGCGGTGGGGGAAATATGGGTGCCTTCGTTGATGATCAGGCCGGCACCGGCGCGCTGGCGGTAGTACGCGATGGCCAGCTCGGTGGGCACGTCGCCCGGCTCGGTATTGCGCAGGCGGGTCAGCGGTGCCATCAGCACGCGGTTGTTCAGGGTAACGGCGCCCAGGCGCACGGGGGTCAGCAGTTTATCGGCTTGCATGAGGTGTCCTTTGCTTGCGGTTTAGCGGTCGAATCCAAAGCCCTGGGCGCGTGCTACCGGGGCCACTTGCGGGAAATACACTTGCTGGTAATAGCGGGCAATGCTCTGGCTCCACGGCTCGCCGTCGGCGCGGCCCAGGTTTTGCCAGTGCTGTTGCAGGGTCTGGTCGTAGGCGGCGATGTGGCCGGGCAGGGCGGCAGCGTCGTAGCGCTCGTTATGGGCAAACGTCGCCAGCGGCAGGCGCGGCTTCACGGCGCTGTCGTCGGCGCTGTAACCCAGCACCACGCCGGCCAGCGGGAAGGTGAGCTCGGGCAGGCCCAGCAGCGCGATCATGGCGGCCGGGTCGCGGCGGATGCCGCCAATCGGCACCACACCCAGGCCGGCGGCGCGAGCGGCGGTCATCAGGTTGCCCAGGGTGATGCCGGCGTCCACGGCGGCCACGGCAAAGCCTTCCACGCTGTCGTGGATGACCTGCTCGCTACCGGCGGCGGCTACGCCCAGGCGGGTCTTGTAGAAGTCGGCTACCACGGCGATGAACACCGGCGCCTGCGCAATCCACGGTTGGCCGCCGGCGATCTCGGCAATGCGCGCACGGCGGGCGGCATCCTGTACCACCACCAGCGACACCTGTTGGCCGTTGATGGAGGTGGGGCCATGCCAGGCGGCGCGCAGCACCGCGTCCAGTACATCGGCCGGTACGGGTTTGTCCTGGTAGCTGCGGATACTGCGGTGTTGCTGCATCTGTTCAATCGCGTGGTTCATCACAAGCTCCAAAGAATAAGTTATTAGACCAGTCGTCTAGATTGTGCTTCAAAAAAACCGCCTGCGCGTGGGCAAACGGTGTGTGTCTATCAGGCTGCCGGGCGGCAGGGCGCCAGCTGGCCTTCGGTATGGATCATCGCGGCCTGCAGCGGCAGCAGGCTGTGCTGCGTTTTCTGCATCAGCGCGGCGCCCAGCCACAGGCTGTACAGCGCGTAGGCGGTTTCGTCCGGCGGCAGCTGCGGCTTGATGCTGCCGTCGGCCTGACCGGCGCGAATGCACGCGGCCAACCTGTGCACGATGGCGTCCATGCCTTCGTGCAGCGCTAGCCGCATCGGCTCGGACAGGTCGGACACCTCGGCCGCCAGTTTTACCGCCAGGCAGCTGTGCGCCTCGCAGCGGGCGTGGTTGTCCAGCCATTGCCGGAAGTAGGCCAGCAGCCGGGCCCGGCCATCGCCGATGCTGTCATCGGCCAGCAGCAGGCCGACACGCTCGCGGTACACCGCAAAATAGCGGGTCAGCATGGCCACGCCGAAGTCTTCCTTCGACTTGAAGTAATGGTAAAACGACCCCTTCGGTACCCCGGCTTCGTTCAGCAGTTCGGTCAGGCCCATCGCGGTAAAGCTGCGGCCATGAATCAGCGCCTCGCCGGTGGCCAGGATGTGTTCGCGGGTGTCGGTGTGCAGTCGTTCTCGTGCCATGGGGTGCATGATAGGGTAAATAGACTGGTCAGTCTAGTGGGCGTGGCGGTTTTTTTGCGACGAATCAACAAGACACGCAACCTGACAGGAGATGCTTGCCAACGTCGTAACAGCGCTGTGCCGTAGCAATAATCTGCGCCGGGCTGCCGTATTGTTCGCATCGTGGCGCTGTGCTTGGCATGGGGGCAGAGTGGTGTGTTAGCGCGGGATTAGTCACGCGATTGACAAAATCGGCAAGCTGCCAAATGATAATCATTGTTATTTAATTGCTTGCGCCGCCATGCCCCACGCCTTGCCACCGCCACGCCTTGCCCAGCAAGACCTCGCCAGCGTCGATGCCCTGTACCGGGCGCATCACGGCTGGCTGGAGGGCTGGTTGCGCGGCAAGCTGGGCCCCAGCCAGGACCACGCGGCCGACCTGGCGCACGATACCTTCGTACGCGTGCTGCACAAGCAGTTGCTGGCGCCGCTGCATTCCCCGCGGCCGTTTCTGGTGACCATCGCGCGCGGGCTGATGATAGACCTGTTTCGCCGCCAGGACCTGGAGCGCGCCTACCTGGAGGTGCTGGCCAGCCAGCCGGAACCACAAGCGCCGTCGCCGGAGCAGCAAGCGCTGGTGATCGAAACGCTGCTGCAGGTGGATGCCATGCTGGACGGGCTGGGCAGCCGCCCCAAGCAGGCCTTTCTGCTGGCGCAGCTGGACGGCATGAGCTACCCCGACATTGCCCGCACGCTGGGGGTGTCGGTCAGCAGCGTCAAGAACTACATGGTGAAGGCGCTGACCCATTGCCTGACCTACCAGCTGGCGCAGGACTGAACATGGCGACACTGACCCCGGCTATCTTGCGGCAGGCCGCCGAATGGCACGTGCTGTTCAGTGCGGGCGAGGCCAGCGATGGCGACCGTGCCGCCTGGCAGCAATGGCGTGCGGCCAACCCTTTGCACGAACAGGCCTGGCAGCAGCTGGCCAGCCTGACCGACCGGCTGCAACCGTTGCCGGCGGGCTTGGGCCGCCAGCTGTTGCAGCAGCGGCAGGGGCGGCGGCGTACGCTGCGCCAGTGCGTGCTGCTGCTGGGCTGTCTGGGCGCGGGCTGGCAGGGCTGGCTGCGGCTGCAGCACAGCGTGGTACCGCAGTCGTTTCATGCTGCCGCCGGCCGTCGCCAGCGGGTGACGCTGGCCGATGGCAGCCAGCTGGTGCTGCGTGCCGGGGCGCGGGTGCAGGTGAGCTACGACCAGCAGCGCCGCCTGATCCGGCTGCTGGAAGGGGAGGTGGCCATTACCACCGCCAGCGACCCGCACACGCCGTATCGGCCGCTGCAGGTGGAAACCCGCCACGGCCAGGTGACGGCGCTGGGCACGCGCTTCACCGTGGCTCTGGCAGCCGACCGCACCCGCGTGGCGGTACAGCAACACGCGGTGCGCTTGCAGCCGTGGTCGGGAGCGGCCGGCTTGATCCTGCAGGCCGGCGAGCACGGCGAGCTGGGCGAGGAGGCGCAGCGTTTGCCGCAGGCGCCGGACGCCGCCACGCCGGACTGGGTCAGCGGCCGCATCGTGGTGGTCAATGCCCGCCTGGGTGACGTCGTCAGGCAGTTGGCGCCGCATTATCCCGGCGCCTTGCTGTGCGACCCGCAAGCGGCTGCCTTGCCGGTATCCGGTGCGTTTTCCGAAGACAACCCGCAAGCTTCGCTGCAGGCCATTACCGCCACCTTGCCGGTGAAGATCGTGCGCCGTGGCCCGTTATGGACGCTGCTGACGCTGCGTTGACGCGCGGCGCAAAATTTTTTTGGCAGCGGGGTGTCTGTTTTGCCGCCATCGTTCGGCCTACCAGCATAACGACTGATTCTCATTTGCTGGTGAGCCCATGAAGAACATTACTGCATCGCACGCACTTCCCCGCCTTACACCATTAAGCCAGGCCTTGCGCCAGCTCAGCTTTGGCCTGTCGGCACTCACCGTGCTGGCCGCGCTCGCCCCGGCCCCCGCCTGGGCCGATACCGCCGCCGCAGCAGCCACGCGCCATACGGTACAGCTGCCCGCCGGCCAGCTGGCCACCACGCTGGCGCGTTACGCGGCCGACGTGGGCGTGATTCTGGCGTTTGACGCGCAATGGCTGGCCGGCCGGCAAAGCCCGGCGCTGAGCGGCCAGTTCACCGTGGCCGAGGGGTTTGCCCGTTTGCTGGCGGCCACGCCTTACCGCGCCGAGCCGGTAGCCGGCCAGCGTTACCAGCTGGTGCTGCGCCCGGCCAGTACGGCCGAGGGCGAGCCGGCCACGCTGGCGCCGGTGGTGGTCACCGCACCGCTGCTGCGCACGCCGGAAAAACTGGACCAGCAAATGCTGCAGCTGCTGCCGGCGGCCAACGGCGACCTCACCAGCCAGCTGCGCATCAATCCCAATATCCAGTTTGACGAAGCGCAGCTGTCGTCGGCCACCGGCGGCGAAATCAGCCCGGCCGAAATCAGCATCCACGGCGCCAAACCGTACCAGAACGAGATGCTGGTAGACGGCCTGTCCATCGCCAACGACCTGGACCCGGGTAACAAGATCGTCACCACCAACCCGGAATACATCCCCGGCCAGGCGCAGGCGCTGGCCTACGACAGCAGCCAGCTGTGCAATGCCCGCGTGCTGGACAACAACGTGCCGGCCGAGTACGGCCGCTTCACCGGCGGCGTGGTGGAAGCCGAGCTGTGCCGCGCGCGCAAGACGCTGGGCGGCAGCGTCAGCATTGGCTACACCTCGTCGGCGTGGAGCGAGCAGATCATCGACCCGCGCCGCCAGAGCGCGTTTGAAAAGTCGTCCGACGCCGACAACCAGCCGCGTTACCGCAAGTGGACGTACAAGGCCAATGTGGAAGCCCGCCCGAGCGAAGACTGGGGCGTGGTGGTGTCGGCGGTACGGCGTGAATCGGAGATTCCGCTCAAACGCTTCAGCAGCGACAACAGCAGCAATGTGCTCAGCCAGGAAGTGACCCAGACCCGGCGCATGGACTCGCTGGCCATCAAGGCCGACTGGTCGCCCAAAGACAGCCCGCACAGCGGCGACATCACCTTCAGCTACGCGCCGTCGGAGAACGGCTATTTCATCGCCGACGCCAAAGACAGCGATTACCAGATCCGCAGCGGCGGTACCGCGCTGTCGGGGCGGCTGGTATCCGAGCTGGGCAAGGTCACGCTGAACCAGCAGCTGTCGCTGATGCAGAACGAACAGTCGCGCCGCAGCGATGTGGACTACTACCGCGCCTGGCGCTGGTCTACCGCCAAGAACTGGGGCGATGCCAGCGAAAGCAACCCCACCAGCCTGGAAGGGGCGTGGGGCGACGTGGACCAGACACTGCGCACCGTCAACTACAAGTTGGCCGCGTCGTTCGACCTGGCCGGTGATGGCGCACTGTCGCACAAGATCGGCACCGGTATCGACCTCAAGCACCAGACTGCCGAGTACGAACGCCTGAGCACCACCCGCTACTGGCTGACGCCGGCCAACCTGCCTACCAGCGGCGCCATGGCGTCGTGCCAGTATGCCGACGGCAGCGTGGATACCGAGGGTTGCTCGGCCACCGCCACCCTGGCGCAGGGGCGCGGCCAGTACTTCCGCCGCCTCATTACCTACCAGGCCGGCGGTGCCGAGATGGAAGCGCTGAGCAGCGCCGCCTACATCGACGACCAGATGCGCTGGCAAGACTGGCAGCTGCGCCTGGGCCTGCGTGCCGACCACGACACGCTGACGCGCGACCTCAACCTGGCGCCGCGCAGCAGCCTGACCTGGCAGGCCGCGCCCGGCCTGTCGCTGAACGCCGGCGCCAACCGTTACTACGGCCGCTCGCTGCTGGCCTACGCGCTGCAGGACCAGATCCACACCCTGCAGTACACGCAAACCCGCACCACCAGCTCGCTGGTGTGGAGCAGCCCGGTACAGTCCAAAACCACCAACCGCCTGTCCGACATCGACAGCCCGTACGACGATGAAGCCACGCTAGGCATCAGCTGGGAACCGGACTGGGCCGGTGGCCCGTTCGACGTGCGGCTGACCCGTCGCGACGGCAAGCAGCAGATCGTCAAGCGCCTGGTCACCGGGCAGAGCGACTGCGCGTCCAGCCAGTGCTATGTGTTCACCAACCAGGGCAGCAGCCAGACCCGCGACTTCACGCTCAGCTGGACCGGCCGCAGCCCGTGGCGACTGGGCAATAGCCGCACCAGCTTCTGGCTGGCGTTCAACAACAGCGACGTGAAGAGCAACTATTCCAGCTACGCCGACACCTACAGCAGCGACAAGGCCGCCGACGAGATCATCCAGTACGACGGCCAGTTCATCCGCTACAGCGATATGCCGGCCGATAACTACAACCGGCCGTGGACGCTGCGCCTGGGCGCCATCACCTCGCTGCCGGCGTACAGCCTCAGCATCAGCAACCTGCTGCGCATCCGCGATGGCTACCAGCAGATGCTGCAGGACGGTACCACCACCTATGAAGGCAGCACCGTGGACGTATGGCGCAAGACCGCGCTGCCGCGTTCGCTGACGCTGGATACCGTCATCGCATGGAACCCGCGCATCAGCGGCAGCCAGCGCGCTCAGGTGAAACTCAGCATCGAGAACGTCACCAACCGCAAGAACATGCTCAGCGTCAGCGACAGCTACGCCACCTACGAGCGTGGCCGTACTTTCACCCTGGAGCTGGGCTACCAGTTCTGACCCCCAGTGGGGCGGCGCTAGCCGCCCCCGTTCCTGTCCGAGGTTTTTCGTGAAGCATCTTGTTACTCTGGCGCGCCGGCTTTGCCTGCTGGCCGCCTGTGGCATGGCGGCCATGTTGCCGGCCCATGCAGCCCCCGCGACGGTGGAGCCGTTCCGCTGGGACCCGGCCATCCAGCGCGGCACCCTACCCAATGGCCTGCGCTATTTCATCGTGCCGGCCAGCAAACCGGCCGACACGCTGGGCATCCAGCTGCTGGTGCACGCCGGCTCGCTGGAAGAAGACGAACAGCAGTCCGGCGTGGCGCATTTGGTGGAGCACATGATGTTCCACGAAAGCCGCGACGTGCCGGAAGGCATTGCGCGGCGCATGACCGCCATGGGCTGGCGCCCCGGCGTGCAGTACAACGCGGTGACCAATTCCGAGCGCACGCTGTACATGCTCAACCTGTCCGGCAAGGCGCAGCTGGCGCAATGGGACCAAGGCCTGTTCCTGCTGTCGCAGATCGCCGGCCACGCCCTGATCCGCGACACTAGCCTGGCGCAGGAGCGCCGCGTGGTGCTGGAAGAGTGGCGCGGCAAGCTCAGCGCGCGCGAACGCATGGAGCAGCAGCGCCGCCTGCTGCTGCGCGAGGGCGGCCTGCAGCCGTTGCGGCCAACCATCGGCACCGAGCGCAGCATCCGCACCCAGCCGGCGGCCAGCCTGCAGCGCTTTTACCAGCGCTGGTACCAGCCCAACAATATGGCGCTGCTGGTGGTGGGCGCTGTCGATGCCGCCCAGGTGGAAGCGCGCATCCGCCACTGGTTTGCCGAGCGGCCGGCGGCGGTACTGCCGCAGCGTGCCGACCGCAACCCGGTGCTGGGCAACACCTTGCGTACCGGCCGCCTGCAAGACGCCGACAACCGCAGTAGCCAGGTAGGCTGGGTGCTGCGCAGCCGCAGCGACCTGGCGCAGGACAGCGCCGGCTTCCGCGTCCGCCTGCTGGACAACCTGGCCGAAAAACTGCTGAAGCAGGAGCTGGTGCGTTACCAGCCGCTGCGGCCAAGCGGTGTGCGCAGCGTGGTGGCGCGCAAAGGCTTTATCGGCGGTACCACCTTTACGCTGGGCTTTGCCGCCACGGTAGAGCCCAACGCGCACCGCGCCGGCATGCAGTACCTGCTGCAGCTGCAGCACCTGCTGCTGGCGCAAGCGCCGGACGAGGCCAAGCTCACCGCGCTGCGTGAAGACTTGCTGGCGGTGGCACGTCGCACGCCGCGCAGCAGTGCCGGCTGGGACGCACAAAAATGGTTGCAAGAGCTGCAAAACGCCATCGCCGACGAACGCGTGCTGCAAGACCCGGCGCAGAAAGGGCCGATGGCGGAAGCCATTGTGGCCGGCATCCGCAACGAAGACGTCATCGCCCACCTGCGCGGCTGGCTGCAAAGCCCCGACCGCCTGCTGTTCATGCTGGCGCCCGGCCTGAAGCCGGTACCGCTGCCGACGCCGCAGCAGGTGCTGGCACTGCAGGCTGATATTGCCGCCAAACCCTTGCCCGCCGTACCGCAGCCGCCGGTGCCGGCCCCCGTGCCGCTGCCCGAACTGCCGCCGGCGCTGCCGGCCGCCAGCAGCACGCTGCTGTGGCGCGACGAGGCGCAGCAAGTGGCGATGTGGCAGTTGGCCAACGGCGACCGCCTGGTGTGGCAGTACCGCGCCAACCAGGACGGCAAGCTGCGCTACGTGGCGGAATCGGGCGCCGGCTACCGGCTGCCGGGCGCGACTGGCTGGCAGTGGCAACTGGCCGCCCAGTTGGCCGCCGCCAGCGGCCCGGCCGGCTGGCAAGCCGCCCAGCTGCGCCGCTGGGAGCAACACCAGAGCCTGGGGCTGTCGCAAGCGCAAACCACCCAGCGCCTGACGCAAAGCGCCAGCGTTCCCGCCGACAAGCTGGCCACGTTGTGGCACTACTACCAGACGCGCCAGTTGCACGCCGGCATCGACCCGGCGCTGCTGCGCCTGCAGCAAAACAGCCTGGGCCGCGACAGCAGCGCCGCCAGCCAGGCCTACGCCGCGCTGGGCAAGCTGCGCTACCCGCTGACCGCCGCCGACCAGGCACCGACCCCGGCCGAGCTGCGCCGCCAGACCCCGGCTGCCTTGCTGGCGCTGTGGCAGCAGCTGGTGGCGCGCCCGGTTACCCACTACCTCAGCGGCGACGCCCGCGAGGCCGACGTGCTGGCCGCGGCCAACCGTTACCTGGCGCCGATACCGCGCCGCGCAAACGCCGTCACCGCCAGCGCGCTGTTGCCGCGGCCGGGCTTTTTTGAAAGCCGGCACGCCATCGCGCGCGAACCGGTAGCGCGGGTGCAGGCCTACGGCAGCGTGCCGATGGCGTGGCAGGGCGAGCGTGCGCTGCAGGTGGCCACGCTGGGGCGGGCGCTGCACGCCGCCATGCGCCGTTCGCTGCGCGAAGAAGCGGCCGGCGTGTACAGCGTGCAGTTCAGCCTGAAGCTCAACCCCGATACCGACCGTCTGGAAAGCGAATGGCAGTTCAGTACCGACCCGGCACGGCTGGACGAGCTGCTGCTGCGCGTACGCGCCATCCTGGCGCAGCCGGCAGCGGTGCTGGACGACGCCAATCTGCAAACGGCGCTGGAGTATGGCCGGCAACAAGCCGCCGCCCGCCAGGCGGACGACGACAGCCGCTTCAACCGCCTGCAACTGAGCATCCGCCACGACGGCGACACCCGTTACCTGAGCCGTAGCGCCGACCTGGCCGCCACGCTGGACGCGGCCAGCGTGCGCGCGCTGGCCAGCGGGCTGCAGCTGGACCGCAACCTGGCCCTGTTGCTGACCCTGCCCGACCCCAAACTGATGGAGACCCAACCTTGAATACCCTGCGTCAATTCTGGCAACTGGCCGCCCCGTACTGGCGCTCGCGCCACAACTGGCTGGCCTGGCTGCTGTTGCTGGCCATCCTCGGCATGGGCCTGATCCTGGTGCAGATGAATGTCTGGCTCAATTTCTGGAACAAGGACTTCTACGACGCGCTGGGCGCGCTGGATACACCGCGCATCTACCCGCTGCTGGGCCGTTACTGCCTGCTGATCAGCGCCGCCGTGGTGGTGGCGGTGGCGCTTGACTGGGTGCGCAAGCTGCTGATCCTGCGCTGGCGCGAAGCGATGACGCGCCAGCTGGTAGACGCCTGGCTGGCCGAGCGCGCCTTTTACCGCCTGGGCCTGCACGGCGAGCCGGACAACCCCGACCAGCGCATTGCCGAAGACGTGAACCTGCTGGTGACCGACAGCATCGACCTGTTGCGCTCGCTGGTGTCGGCGGTGGCCAAGCTGCTGTCGTTCGTGTTCATCCTGTGGCAGCTGTCCAGCAACCTGACGCTGCCGTGGGGCGACGGCCAACTGGTGGTGCCCGGCTACCTGCTGTGGTTTGCGCTGGGTTACGCGCTGTTCGGTGCGCTGCTGACGCACTGGATCGGCAATGAACTGACGCGGTTGAACGTGCAGCAGCAACAGCGCGAGGCCGACCTGCGCAGCACGCTGCGCCACCAGCGCGAACACGCCGAGCAGATTGCGCTGTACGGCGGCGAGCCGTGGGCGCGGCGCCACGTGGCCGACGACTTTGCCGGCGTGGCGGCCAACTGGTACCGCATGATGCAGCGCGAGCGCAACCTGGGCCTGTTCAGCACCAGCTACAACTACATCAACAGCATGGTGCCGCTGTTTGCCGCGCTGCCGGCGTTTTTGTCCAAGTCGCTGACGCTGGGCGGGCTGATGCAGGTGAACTCCGCTTTTATGCAGGTGAGCAATGCGCTGAGCTGGTTTGTACGTGCCTACGACGAGCTGGCGCGCTGGTCGGCGTCAGTGCAGCGTTTGCACCAGTTTGTCAGCAGCCTGGACAGCGCGCGCCAGCTGGCACCGCCGGCGGCCACCACCACCACACCCGCCGCCGGCTTGCAGCTGCAGCAGCTGCAAGTGTGCTACCCGGATGGCCGCCCGATGCTGCAGCCGCTCAGCCATTGCGTTGCTGCCGCGCAGTGGGTGCGCCTGGACGGCCCCAGCGGGCTGGGCAAATCCACGTTGATCCGCACCTTGGCCGGCATCTGGCCGTTTTACCAGGGCAGCCACAGCCTGCAGCACGACGTGCTGATCCTGCCGCAGCAGCCGTATCTGTTCCGTAGCAGCCTGGCGCAGCTGCTGAGCTACCCGGCGCTGCAACCGTACCCGGAGCCGGAACTGCGCGACGGCCTGGCCGCGGTGGGGCTGGCGGCCTTGGCCGGCCGTCTGCACGAGGTAGCAGATTGGGGGCGGGTGTTGTCCGGCGGCGAACAGCAACGCGTGTCCTTGCTGCGCGCCATGCTGCAGCAACCGTCGCTGCTGATTCTGGACGAAGCCACCAACCAGCTGGACGAAGCCTCGGCCTTGCACTGCCTGCGCGCGCTGCGCCAGGCCTTGCCGGGCAGCACGGTACTGGCGGTGACGCACCAGCCGGTGCTGCACGTGTTGTTTGACGAGGTGGTGGCGCTGGCGCGCCATGACGAGGGCGCAGCGTTGGCGCCGGCGCCCAGGGTTGGCCGCAGCCTGGTGCTGTAGCGCTGGCGGGCCTTGCGCGGCGGCCGGGTTACAGGAAGCCGCCGCCCAGCAGGTCGTGGCTGTCCAGCAGCTGGTAGCAGAGCGACGGGTGGCGCTCCAGGCAGCGCCGCACCGCCGCCGCCACGTTCTGCCGCGTCTTGCGGCACAGGCCGGGGTGGGCGGCCAGCTGTACCACGATGCCGCGCACGGTGCGCACTTCGTTGGGGCCGGGCGCCAGCTGCAGCGTCAGCCCCAGTTGCTGTTGCAGCCGTTCGCCCACGCGCAGCAGCTGCGGGTAGCTGTCGATGGCGTCGATGTGGGCAATCAGCTTTTTCTCTTCCGCCTGCGTCAGCCGCAGCACACGCAAGTCGGCTTGCGGGTTGGCCACAAGCGCTGCCAGCCCGCAATTGCACAGGGCTGGCGGGCAGTGGTGGCGCAGGCTGAGGGCGGTGGCAAGGTCCGGCATGGCGGGCTCCGTGGGCGGCTGTCTGCATTATGGACAAGCCGCCCGACGCTGCGCCAGTCAGCCGGCGTGAGTCAGCCAGCGTAGCGGGCAAACAGCGCGGCAATATCCACTCGTGCTTGTAACCGTGCGGCCAACAGGTACAGCCCGGCCACCTTGCGGTGCAGGAATAGCGCGTCTACCGGCGGCGTGTGCCAGGCGTCGCGCTCGTGGCGCATGGCCCAGCCGGCGTCGCGCATGCGGGCCGCTAGCGTACTGCTGCCGAAGTCGTAAGCGCCGGTGTGGCGCAGCGGCTCGCAGGCCAGCAGGAAAATGGCCATCACCTCGTCGTAATGGCGGGCCGACACCTGCTGCGGAAAGTAGCCCAATGCGGTGGCCGCCTCGCCCAGCGCCTGCCGGTCTTGCGCCTGTGCGGCCAACAGCAGGCGGCGGTAGTGCTGCACGTTGTCGGCACCCAGCCGGCGCGTGGCGCCGAAATCCAGCAGCACCAGCTGGCCGCTGGCCGGCTGGTAGCGGTAGTTGGCAAAGTTGGGGTCGCTTTGCAGGCAGGCAAAGTCGAAGATCTCGCGCAGCAGCAGGTCGAACAGCAGGGTGGCGATGCGGTCGCGCTCGGCTTGTGGCGCCTGTTGCAGCGTGGTGATCGGCACGCTGTCGATGAAATCCATCGCCAGGATGCGCGGCGTGCACAGCTCGGGTACGGCTTGCGGCAGCAACAGGTCGGCGTTACCGGCCAGCAGCTGGCGGTAGTGCTGCAGGTTGGCCGCTTCCTGCTGGTAGTCGGCCTCCTGGTGCAGCTGGCGCTTGGCTTCGGTCAGCAGGGTGTCGAGGTCGAAACCCGGCGGCAGCAGGCCGCTCAGCCGTAGCAGGCTGGCCACATTATCTACATCGCTGTCGATGCTGCGCGCCACGCCGGGGTACTGCACCTTGATGGCCAGCGTTTCGCCGCTGGCCAGCTCGGCGCGGTGCACCTGGCCGATGGAGGCAGCGGCCACCGGCTGGAAGGAAAAGCGTTTGAAGCGCGTTTGCCAGTCGTCGCCCCATTCCTGCTCCAGCACGTCAGCCAGCTGGCTTAGCGGCATGGTGTGCGCGTCTTCGCGCAGCGTGGCCAGGATGTCGCGCAGCGCGGGCGGCACCAGGTCGCCGGCGTCCATCGACAGCAACTGGCCCATCTTCATCGCCGCGCCGCGCATTTGCGACAGCTGGTGGGCAAAGCGGGCGGCGTTGGCCGGCGTCAGCAGCAGATCTTGCCATTGCGGGCGTTGGCCGCTGGCCAGCCGGCGCGCGCCTTCGGCCACCATGCCGCCGGCAATGCCGCCTGCCAGGCTGCCAAGGCGCGCCAGCCGCGACAGGCGGCCAACCGGTACCGGGCGGGATTTGGCGTTGTCAGTCATGCGGTGGGGGCAGGGCGGGTTGGCTGCCGGGGCGCGGGTGGTCGGCCAGCGGGTAGGCGTCGGCTACGTAGGCCGGGCCTTTCATGATGCGCACAATCCACGCGCCCAGCGCCACGGTAAATACCACCGTCCACAGCAGGATCAGCCAGCTGATGGCCAGGATATCCACCATGGCGCTTTGTTGCGGGCTGAGGCTGCCCGGCCACAGCCACACTTGCAGCCGCCACAGGCACAGCGGGCTTGCCAGCAGCAGCGTGCCGTACACCAGGCAGCGTGGTGCCAGCGCCAGCAGCCGGCTTTCCAGCCCGGCCGGGCTGCGGCTGAAACCGGCCAGTTTGTTGAAGTAGCGGCTCATGGTTCAGGCCTGCAATGCCAGCACGCCGGCCAGCAGGCTGAAGCCGGCGGCCAGGCTGAGGTGGCGGCGCAGCGGCAGGTACCAGCTGGGCAGGTCCACGTCGCGGCACAGGCGCCAGTCTTGCAGGTAGTGCAGCAGATAGCCCAGCAGCAGCGTGGCCACGCCCGGCGCCGCCGGTAGCAGTACGGCCGGCCAGGCCAGCAGCGCCGGCACCACGCTCCACGCCATCATACGGCTGCGACGGGCAGCGTCCAGCCCCGGCAGCGTCATGGCAAAGCCCCAGTGCAGCGCGCCGACAAACGACAGGATCACGGCGCCGTAAACCAGTAGCAGGCCGAACCAGAAGCCGGCGTGGCCGGCCACCAGCCAGCACAGCGCGGCCAGGCTAACGAAAGGCAGGGCACCGCCATAACCCAGCCAGGCGGCGGGGGCGGGCAAGCTAGCGGGGGCAGTATCGGAAGTCATGATGGCAGACCGGGCAGCAGGAGTGACTGCCCTGATCTTAGAAACGGCTGCCTATTTTGTCCAGTACAAAGCGTGGACAAAATGGCGTGTCGCGGCCAACTCTGGCGCCTGGGCGCGGCTTACTGCGGCAGGAAGCGGATGCCGGTGCGGCGTACCAGCTCGTCGTAGGCCAGCATTTGCGGCTTGGCCACGTCGGCGTTGGCGGTCCAGTACACCCATGATTTGCCGGCAGCCGGGTCGTACACCAGCTTGTACAGCGCGTCCGGCACCCGCACCTTGCCGGCGTAGCGCGGCGCTTGCTGCGGGTCGAAGTAGGGGCCGGTAAACACGTACACCTCGCCGCGGGTACGTTGCACGTACTTGCGGGTGGCTGCTTCTACCGCGCGTGCCCACACGCCACGGTTATTTTCCGGCACCTGCGGCACCATATTGGCCAGGCTGAAGCTTTGCGCCATCGCCTCGGGCGTGGTGCGTTGTGCCGCTGCCGCCATATGGCCGCGGTCGTAGCCGCTGCCACGGTAGTCGGCCAGCGTGGCGCGCTCGCTGCTGCGCAGACGCGCCTCCTCGTAGAAGCGGTCGGTGCGCTTTTCGTCGGCGTCGGCCAGGCTGCGCGCCGACAGCTTTTCGGCGGCAAACAGCGGAGTGCGGGTGTCGCCGTCGTGCAGCACGGCAAAATCGTCAAAGCACAGCTCGCGCACACGGGCGTGCTGCAGGCTGGCGGCGATGGCCGGGGGCGTGTTGCGGTAGAACAGCTGCGGGCAATCGGCAAAACGGGTGGCCACTTGCGGGCCGCTGGGTACCGGGTTGGCCGCAGCAGGGGCGGCAGGCGTCTGGAAGTGATCGGCGGCGGCGTAAACCAGGGCGACAAGCAGGGGCAACAGGGCAAGCGGCTTTTTCATGCAGGCAACAACAGCGGGAAAAGGCCGGCAATTCTATAGCAAGTTTTATCGCAAAGTTGTCTTGTTGCCCGTTTAATGCGGCGCTATCGGCGGCGGGCTTACACCAGCCCGCCCAAGCCGGCTGCGGCGCCTGCCGCCAGCAGCCACAGCGGGTTCAGCCGCGTGCGCCAGCTCAGCAGCGCGCAGCCTGCCAGCAGCGCACCACCGCTCAGGGACGGCGGGTGGCTGCTGGCCATCATCGCTACACCGGCGCCGATCAGCCCCACCGTCAGCGGCGCCAACCCGCTGTTGATGGCGGTGGTCAGCCGGCTGCCGCGTGCCTGCTGCCACCAGCGGGCCACCCAGAAGCTGAGCAGCGACGACGGCAGGCAAATGCCGATCAGGCTGACGATGGCGCCGGGCACGCCGGCTACCTTCCAGCCCACCAGGCTCACCACCAGCACGTTCGGCCCCGGTGCCGCCTGCGCCAGCGCAAACAGCGCCGCGAATTCCTGGCCGCTCATCCAGCGTAGCTCGGTCACCACCACGCGGTGTAGCTCGGGCACGATGGCATTGGCGCCGCCCACCGCCAGCAGCGAAAACTGCACAAACATCAGAAACAGGAAGATCAGCATGTCAGTGCCCCTCCTGCGGGAAACGCCACGCCAGCCCCACGGCCAGCGGCGCCAGTACCAGCAGCACCAGCCATAGCGGCAGCTGCACCACCGCTACTGCCGCGAAGGTCAGCCCCGCCAGTGCCCACGGCCGCCAGTGGCGCGGCAAGCGGGCTGCCAGCTTCAGTACCATGCCCAGCAGCAGGCCGATGCCGGCCGGTGCCAGCCCGGCCAGCAGCTGTTGCAGCCATGGCGCCTGCTGGTAATGCTGGTATAGCGTGGCCAGCAACAGGATCAGCGCCAGCGGCGCCAGCAGCAGGCCGGCCACCGCCAGCAGTGCGCCTTGCGCGCCGTGAAAGCGGCTGCCGATCGCCACCGCCATATTGACGATATTGGGGCCGGGCAGTACCTGGCCCAGCGCCAGCAGCTCGGCAAACTCGGCGTCGTTCAGCCAGCGCCGGCGTTGTACCAGCTGGTGCTGCGCCTGCGGCAGCACGCCGCCGAAGCCGCTGAGGCCGATGAGGAAAAAGCCGCCGAACAGCGCTTTCTTGTCGGGAATGATCAGGGTATCCATACCCGGTAGCCTAAGCCCGCCGTGCGGCTGGCACAAACGGCTTTTTCTGGCTTTACTTGTGCGTTATTCTCACAAACATGAACCGCAAGCTCCCGCCGCTCAACGCGCTGCGCGCTTTTGAAATGGCCGCCCGCTACCAAAGCCTGACCGCTGCCGCCGCCCAGCTGCACGTTACCCATAGTGCCGTCAGCCGGCAGGTGGCGCTGCTGGAGGAATGGCTGGGCGTGGCACTGTTCGAACGGCTTGGCCGCCGCCTGCGGCTGACCGACGCCGGCCGCCAGTACTTGCCGGTGGTGCAAGCCGCGTTCGACAGCATTGCCAATGCCACCGAAAAACTCACAAGCCAGAAACCCAGGCTGCTGCGCATCAACGCCGCCCCCACGCTGGCCATGCACTGGCTGCTGCCCCGGCTGACGCAGTTCCAGCGCCGCCACCCGGAAGTAGAGCTGCGGCTGGCCACCTCAGACGCCATCATCAACAACCAGAACGCCGATTTCGACATCGCCATCCGTCGTGGCAACGACCACTGGCCAGGTTTTGTGTCCAACATCTTCCTGACGGAGCACGAGCTGCCGGTGGCCAGCCCGGCCTTGCTGGCACGCCAGCCGTTGCCGGATGCTGCCGCGCTGGCACAGCACACGCTGCTGCACTCGGAAACACGGCCGGTGGCGTGGGAGCGCTGGCTGGCGGCTGCCGGTGTACCCGGTTTGCAGCCTGCGGCCAACCAGCATTTCGATCACTACTATCTGGCGTTGCAGGCGGCGGTGGACGGCATGGGCATCACGCTGGGGCCCAGGCCGGTGATAGACGAGCTGCTGGCCAGCGGCAAACTGCAGATTGCGCTGCCCGGCCCGGCGGTGCGGGTTCGCGGTTATTCGTGGGTGGTACCGCTGGCGCTGGCGGAAGACCCGCTATGCGCCGAATTCTGCGCCTGGCTGGAAGACGAGGGCGGCGCCTAGCGGCAAGGTTGGCCGCAGGCGGAAAAAGCCCAAGGCCGCAGCTTGCGCTGCGGCCTTGGGCTTTTTGCGTGTGCAGTAGGCAGCGCTTACAGACGGAAGCGCGACACCATGCCGTGCAGGTGGTTGGACAGCTGGTGCAGGTCGTCCACGGTACGGGTGGCGTTCTGCACAGCCTGGTCGGTTTCGATGGCCATGTGGTTGGCCACCTCGGCGGCGCGGGCCATTTCGGTGGTGGCGATCGATTGCTCGCGGGTAGCGTCGGCAATGTCGCGGATGGTCAGTACCACGCGGCCCACTTCCTGCTCGATGCCGGCAATCTCGGTGGCCACCTGGCGCGACGCGCCAACGCCGGACTGCACCGACTGCTGCGTGCTGTTCATATTGGCCAGCGCCGAACTCACGTCTTCGTGCGTGGCGTGGATCAGCTGGCCGATCTCCACCGTGGCCTTGGACGTGCGCTCGGCCAGCTTGCGTACCTCGTCGGCCACCACGGCAAAGCCGCGGCCCATTTCGCCGGCGCGGGCGGCTTCGATGGCGGCGTTCAGCGCCAGCAGGTTGGTCTGGTCGGCAATGTCCTTGATCACGTTGATGATCTGGTCCATCTCGGCAGAGCGCTGTCCCAGCCCGCCCAGCGTGGTGGCCAGCTCGCCCACGGCACAGGCAATGCCTTCGATGCTGTCGGCCAGTTCGCCCACCGATTGCGCCGACTGGCGCGAGGTCTGGCCGGTCTGCACTACCGATTCTTCGGCGCTGCCGGCATTGCTGGCGATGTGGTTGATGCTGACGGTGATCTGCTCGATGGTGGCGGCGGTGGCGCTGGAGGCGTCGGCCTGCTGCTGCGAATCGCGCGCCAGCTGGCGGGTAATGCCGTTCAGGTCGTCAATGCCGCCGTTCAGCGACACGGTGTGCTCGCGTACTTCCAGGAACATCTGGCGCAGGCTACCGATGAAGCGGTTGAACGCCTGCGCGGTCTGGCCGATTTCGTCGCGGCTGTCGATCTGCAGCTGGTGGGTGAGGTCGCCCTGGCCGCTGGCGACGTCCAGCAGCGCGTCACGCAGGCGCACCAGGTTGGCCAGCAGGCGGTTCAGCGCCACGTTGGCCAGCAGGGTGGCGGCCACGGCTACCGCCAGGCCGGCCAGTACCAGCGTGATCAGCATCTGGCTCAGCGGTGCCAGCAGAATGTCTTTTTCAGCCACGGTACCCAGCACCCAGTCGGTGCCGTCTACCGGCGCCAGCTCGGCATAGTACGTCTTGCCGTCGATATCCACTTCGTGCAGCTGCGGCGTGGTGCCGGCAGCGGTAAGCAGGCTGCCGTCAAAGCCCGGCATCACGTCGCTCACCGGTTTCAGCGTGCTGCCGTCGGCCGGGTGCACCACGATATGGCCGTCGCGAGTGGCAAGGAAGGCGTAACCGTCGCCGCGCAGCTTGATGCCTTTTACCACGGCGATCAGGCCTTCCAGCACGATGTCGCCGCCGGCGACACCAACCAGCTGGCCGTCACGCAGGATGGGGCTGGCCAGGGTGACGCCCAGTTTGGCCGGGCTGGCAAACATGTAGGGCTGGGTCAGCACCACGCTGCGCTTTTCGCTGGCCAGCTTGTACCACGGGCGGGCGGTGGGGTCATAGCCGGGCTTGGGCGGGCGATTGGGGTCGTCGTAATGCATGGCTTTGTCTTCGTAGCCGGCAAAAATCTGGTCGAAACCGCCGGCGGCTTTGCCTTGCTCCAGGCTGGCGTACGGCGCGCTGGCGTCTTCTTTGCCCAGCCGGCCTGCGGTGGCGCGGATGGCGTCGGCGCGTTGGCCAACCCAGCGGCCCAGCGCCTCACGGTTACCGGCGATGGCAGCGTTCAGTTCTTGTTCGACGCCGCGGACGATTTCTACGCGCATGCGCTGGTAAGCCAGCGCAGCCAGCACGGCAATGGCAATGGCCAGCAGGATGGCCACAAATAGCATCAGTCGCTGTTTCAGTGACATTCGGTGCCTCATCAATGACAAGGGGCGGCCGGCGCCTGTATCTGGCGGCGTGTCGCCCCGGGTGGGTGTGTGGGAGGGTAAAACCTTATTGCTTGTGTTGTTTTGTATCAAATAAGCCGGTTGAATAATAACAAGTAATGAAAAATATTGCAGGCTAACTGCTAACGTTGCGATCGCGCCAAGTAATAAGCCCCGCGCTGCGAAGGGCAGGCGGGGCTTGAAGGCAGGTGTACGTGGTTACAGCCGCAGCTGGCGTGCGGTGGCGCGGCTGGCCAGCGCGTGGTCGTGGGTGACCAGCAGCAGCGCGCAGCCGATGCGCGCCAGTTCGTCCAGCAGGCAGTGCACGGTGTCCTGCTGGGTGAGCGGGTCCAGCCGCGAAGTGGGTTCGTCGGCAAACAGCAGCGCCGGCTGCAGCAGCAGGGTGCGGATCAGCGCCAGCCGTTGCAGCTCGCCGCCCGACACCTGCGACGGCTTGCGCGCCAGCAGGCCGGGCGACAAGCGCAGCCGGTGCAGCAGCGTTTCCAGGTTGGCGACAGGTTGGCCGCAGTGCTTCAGCACGTCGTGCAGCGCGGTGTGCAGCGTCACGTGCGGCGCAAACGCCTGCACCGGGTCCTGGTACAGCTTTTGCCACGCGGTGCGCGGCAAGCCGTCGCGGTAGCGCACGCTGCCGTGGTCGGCACGGGTCAGCCCCAGCAGGATGTTGCCCAGCGTGCTTTTGCCGGCACCGCTGTCGGCCAGCAGGGCCACGCGCTCGCCGGCGGCAATATCGATGTCCACGTCGCGAAACAGCGTTTGGCTGCCGTAGGCCTTGCTGAGGCTGCGGCCCTGCAGCAGCCAGTCGCCCGGCGCCGGGTGTGCGATAGCAGGCCACGCTTGCGGCTCGGCGGCCAACAGCTGTTGCGTGTACGGGTGCTGCGGCTGCTGCAATACCCGGCTGGCCGGGCCTTGCTCCACCACCTCGCCACCGCGCATCACCAGCACCTGGCCGCCCAGCGTGCGTGCAAGCGTGATGTCGTGGGTGATGGTCAGCAGGCAGCGACCGTCGGCCAGATGCTGTTGCAGCAGCTGCGCCAGCGTGGCGCAGGCGCGGTTGTCCAGCCCCTTGCTGGGTTCGTCGGCCAGCAGCAAGCCGGCGCCGCCTAGCGTGGCGGCAGCAAACGCCACCCGCTGCGCCATGCCACCCGACAGCTGGTGCGGGTAATGGCGCTGCGCCGCTTGCAGGCCGAGGCGCGCGAGTTGGCCGCGCGCCTCGGCCTGGGCGCTGCCGGCTTCGCCACGCCAGCCTTCCGCCACCTGCGGCAGTACCCGCATGGTGGGGTCCAGCGCGGTGGCCGGCTCTTGCGGCAGGATGGCCAGCTGTTCGCCCCACAGTGCGCGGCGGTTGGCCGCATCGGCCAGCGGCCACAGTTGGCTACCCTGGCGCAGCTGGCCACTGGCGCGCAGGCCGGCGGGCAGGGTGCCCATGATGGCGTGTGCCAGCAGCGATTTGCCGGAGCCGCTTTCGCCCAGCACGGTCAGTGCCTCGCCTGGGTACAGGGTGAGGTCCAGCGGCTGCAGCAGGCAGTGTTGTTGCTGGTAGACGGCCACGCCGTCCAGATGCAGGCTGGTCATCGTTTCACCTCCAGCGGGCGCAGCAACACCAGTGCGGCCAAGGTCAGCGCCAGCACGGCCACCGGGGCCAGCACCAGCCGCGGTGCTTCGCTGTAATGCGGCAAGGCCTCAGTCATCATCAGGCCCAGCTCGGCCGCCGGCGGTTGCAGGCCGACGCCGACATAGCCCAGCGTGGACAGCGCCAGGATGGCGGTGGCCATGCCGAAGCTGGCCATGGTTAGCAGCATGGGCGCCAGCTCCGGCCACAGGTGGCGACGCACGATATACCCGGGGCCAAAGCCCAGCAGGCGCGAGGCTTCCACGTGCTGGCTGGCCAGTACCAGCCGGCTGCGCGCCCGTGTCATGCGGAAGTATTCCACCCATTGCGCCAGCGCCAGCCCCAGGTACAGGGTGACAAAGCCGCCCTTGGCCATGGCGGAAAAAATCAGCACGATCAGCAGCCCCGGCAGCGCCAGCACGCCGTCGGCCACGCCGCGCAGTACGGTGTCGGTGATGCCGCCGCGCCAGGCGGACAGCACGCCCAGCAGGCAACCCAGCAGCGCGGCGCTCAGCACGCACAGCGCGGCCAACCCCAGCGACAGCCGGGTGGCGCTGGCCACGCGCGCCATTACGCTGCGGCCCAGCTGGTCGCGGCCCAGCGGCTCGGCCAGGCTGGGGCTGGCCAGAAACTGCATCAGGTCCTGGCGTGCCGGGTCCGGCCATAGCCAGGGTCCGGCCACGGCCAGCAGGACGATCAGCCCCAGCAGCAGCCAGGCCAAGCGGCGGTGCCAGGGTAACAAGGCAAGGTAAGTCATTTACGGCTCCGCCGGGCCACGCGGGTCGATGGCCAGGCATAACAGGTCGGTGAGGGTATTGAGCA
Source organism: Vogesella urethralis (assembly GCF_007644045.2). Taxonomy (GTDB): domain Bacteria; phylum Pseudomonadota; class Gammaproteobacteria; order Burkholderiales; family Chromobacteriaceae; genus Vogesella; species Vogesella urethralis. The sequence goes on along the minus strand of NZ_VMDW02000087.1, from coordinate 112,868 downwards.
GCACGAACAGCCAGGCCAGCAGCAGGGTGCAGCCCTGGATCATCGGGACGTCGCGCCAGAACACGGCGTGCACCAGCGCGTGGCCGATGCCGGGCCAGGCAAACAGGCTTTCCACCACCACCACGCCTTCGATCAGCAGCACCAGCTGCACGCCGGCGTAGGCCACCACGGTGACGCCGATATTGCGCAGGCCGTGGCGCCAGAACGCCCGCCACGGCGACAGGCCTTTGGTGAGCGCAAAGCGGTAGTAGTCGGACTGCACCACCGCCAGCACGCTGTCGCGCACGATGCGCGCGGTGAGGCCGCACAGGCCCAGCCCCAGCGTCAGCGCCGGCAGCAACAGGTTGCCATCCTCACCGTGGCCGGCGGCCGGCACCCAGCCCAGCTGTACCGATAAACCCAGCATCAGCATCAGGCCCAGCAGGAACGGCGGCAGCGCCCGCAGCGCTACGCTCGCCAGCAGGGTCAGGCGGTCGGCCCAGCCGCCGGGCCGCAGGCCGCTGGCCAGCCCCAGTGGCAGGCCCAGCGCCAAAGCCAGCGCCACGCTGGCGGCGGCCAGCTGCAGCGTAGCGCCCAGGTGATGGCCGATTTCTTCCAGCACCGCGCCGCCGGTCACCAGCGATTGCCCCAGCTGGCCGTGCGCCAGCTGTTGCAGCCAGTGGGCAAACTGCTGCCACGCCGGTTGCGTCAGCCCCAGCTCCTGCCGCACCGCGTCGGCGGCGGCGGCGTCTACGTAGTCGTAGCCGTAGCGGCCGGCGGCAATGCGGAACGCCATGTCACCCGGCAGCTGCTGCACCAGCACAAAGCACAGCGTGGCCACCAGCAGCGAGACCACCAGCGCCTGTACCAGCCGCTGGCCCAGCACGCGGGCCAGGCCGTGTTGCGTGAGGGCGGCCATTTAGCGGCCCCAGCTCATGTCACTCAGGCGGTAGCTGCGTTCTTGCGGGTCGAGGCTGACGCCGCGCAGCGCCTTGTTCACCGCCGCGCTCTGGCGGTACCAAGCTACCGGCAGCACCGGCAGCTCCTGTTGCAGGATGGTGGCCACTTTCAGCCGCGCGGCGGCGGCCTGCGCCGGCTTCAGCCCGCCCTGGCCCAGGGCGGCCAACTGTTGCGACAGCACGGCGTGCTGCCACTTCATCACGCCCCAGTCGGCGCCGTCGTCGGTGAAGTCACCCAGCAGCGTGACCAGCGGGTCCGGCACCAGCGCGTAGTTGCGCGCGTACAGCGCCAGCTCCAGCGTACCGTCCTTGTGGCCGGCCGGAATCTCGCTGGAGTTACCTACCTTCACCTGCACGGCAATGCCGGCCTGGCGCAGCTGTTCCTGCAGCGCGGTGGCAATCAGCGGCAGCTCGGGGCGGTCGGGGTAGGTGCGCAGCGTCAGCGCCAGCTTCTCGCCGTTGCGTACCAGCTGGCCGTCGGCGTCCGGCTTCCAGCCCAGCGCGGCAAAGCTGCGGCGGGCTTGCTCGGGCTGGTAGGCCAGCGCCGGCAGCGCCGGCTGGTGCCAGGCTTTCATGCTGGGCGGGAACAGCTGCGTGGCCGCCATCTGTGGGTCGCGCAGCAGCGCGGTGGCAATGGCCTGGCGGTTCAGGCTCTGGCTGATGGCCAGGCGCATGGCCGGGGTGTTCAGCCATTTGTGGCCGGCGTTGAACTTGATCTGGATGGCGCGAGGCAGCGTGGCGGACACGATGCTGACGCGCGGGCTGGCTTGCAGCCGCGTAATGCTGACCGGGTCCAGGCCGAAGGCGATGTCTGCCTGGCCGCTTTCCGCCATCAGGGTGCGGCTTTCGGCGCGGCCGATGGCCTGGTAGCCCACCTCGGTAATGGCCGGCTTCTTGCCCTGCCAGCCGGCAAAGGCCTGCACGCTGACGCGTTGCGGCTGCTGCAGCTGGCTGATGCGGTACGGGCCGCTGCCGATGATGCTTTTTACGCTACCGTCGGCGGCGTACGACGCCGGTGCCAGCACCTGGGTATGGGTGTGGGCAAATACCGCCGGCAGCGGGGCGAACGGTTTGCTCAGCACCACCACCACGTCCTTGCCGTCGGCACGGATGGCGCTGATGGGGGCGTTTTCCAGCATGCCGGGCTTCTTGCGCGCTTTTTCCAGCGCCGCCACCACGTTGGCCGCCGTTACCGCGCTGCCGTCGTGAAATCGTGCGCCGTCGCGCAGCGTGAAGCGCCAGCTCAGCTGGTCGCTGCTGGCTTGCCAGCGGCTGGCCAGGCCGGGTTTGAGGGTGCCGGCGTTATCGGCGTCCACCAGGGTTTCGGCCACTTGCAAGCGGGTAAACAGAATGCCGCTGCTCGACGACGGGTCCAGGCTGTGGATTTCCCACGGGCCGATCAGGTTCAGTGCTTTGGCCTGGGCAGACAGGCCGACAGCCAGCAGCAGGCTGCCGGCAATAAGGCGGGATTGCAGAGGGTGCATGGCGGGCTCCAGTCTTATCGAGAATTATTATCGGCCGGAATGCTATACAGTAACATTTTGTTTGGCAAGTGCGGTTTGCCGCATCGCAGCAGGCGGCGTGGCGCGCCAAAAACAGCAGCCCGGCGTGCAAGCGGCAGGCCGGGCGTAGGCGAGGGAGAAGGGCAGCGCGCTGCTAGCCGCTATGCGGGCATAGCACGCTGTGGCCGCTGGCGGTGTGTGCCTGGTGGATGGCGACGCCGAATACCGGCGCCAGCACGGCGGGGGTAAGGATGTCGCGGGCGGGGCCGGCGGCCAGTAGCCGGCCGTGCTGCAGCAACAGCACGCGGTCGGCGTAGGCCAGCGCGGCGTTCAAATCGTGCAGCACCACCACGCAGGTAAGCTGGCGCGCTTGCGTTTGCTCGCGCACGCTGCGCATCACCTGCACCTGGTGTTGCAGGTCCAGCGCGCTGATCGGCTCGTCCAGCAGCAACAGGCCGGGCTGGCGCAGCAGCACCTGTGCCAGAAACACCATCTGGCGTTGGCCGCCGCTGAGCTCGCACAGTCGGCGTTCGGCCAGCGCGCCCAGCCCCAGTGCGGCCAACTGTTGCTGTACCGCAGCGCGCTGTTCGGCGCTGACGCGCCAGCCCAAGGCCCCCAGCTGCCCCAGCAGCACCGCCTCGGTCACGCTGAGCCGGCTGCGCGTGCTGCAGTCCTGCGGCAGGTAGCCGCAGGCCGCGTGCAGCTGGCCGCCGCGTTGCAGCGGCAGCGCCTGGCCCTGCCACTGCAGTTGGCCGCGTGCCGGCAGCAGGCCTGCCAGTGTTTTCAGCAGCGTGGTCTTGCCGCTGCCATTGGGGCCGAGCAGGGCGGTGACTTCGCCCGGCCGCGCCTCGAACGACACATCGTGCAGGATGGCCTGGCGCCCCAGGCTGACGTTCAGTTGTTGTGCCTGCAGCATTACCACGCCCCCGGTTTGCTGCGCATCACCAGCAGCAGGAAGAACGGCACGCCGACGGCGGCGGTGACGATGCCGATCGGAATCAGCGCCCCCGGAGACAGCCATTTGCCCAGCAGCGACGACAGCGACAGCAGCAGCGCGCCGCACAGCGCGGCGCCGGGCAGCAGCAGGCGCTGGTCTTCGCCCAGCAAAAAGCGCGCGATGTGCGGCGCGATCAGCCCGACAAAGCCGATGGTGCCGACAAAGGCCACCGCCGCGCCGGTGAGCAGCGACACGATGGCCAGTGCGCGCCAGCGCAGCGCCGTCACGTTGACGCCCAGGCTTTGCGCCCGCTCGTCCGACAGCCCCAGCGCGGTAAAGCGCCAGGCGTCGCGCAGCAGCAGCGGCAGGCACAGCGCCAGCACGGCCGCTACCAGCCCCAGCTTGGGCCAGCTGGCCTTGTACAGGCTGCCGAACAGCCAGAACACGATGGCCTGCAGCGCCTCGGGCGAGGCCAGGTATTGCAGCAGCGACAGCAGCGCCTGAAACAGGAACAGCAGCGCAATGCCGCCCAGCACGTAGCTGTCGGCCTGGCCGCCCTTGGCGCGGCCGATGCCCAGCACCGCGCTGCAGGCGATACCGGCAAACAGGAACGCCGCCAGCGGTACGGCGACGGTTTCCGGCAGCGGCAGCGCACTGTCCAGCACGATCACCAGCGCCGCGCCAAAGCCGGCGCCAGCCGACACGCCCAGCGTGTAGCTGCTGGCCAGCGGGTTGTGCAGCACGGTCTGCATCACCAGCCCGGACAAGCCCAGCGCGGCGCCTACCAGCAGTGCCATCAGCGCCACCGGCAGGCGGATCTGCCACACGATGACGTCGCTGCCGCGCTCGGCGCCGCTACCGCTCAGCGCGGCGACGACTTCGCGCAGCGGCAGCATTGACGGGCCGCTGGCCACGTCCAGCAGCAGCGACAACAGCAGCAAGCCGGCCATCAGCAACAGCATGGCCAGTGCGGGCGCCAGCCGGTGGGCGGCGGGCAGGGGCAGGCTCAGGGTGCTCACGGCTTCAGCGTCACCATCCAGCTACCGCTGTACTTCACCGGCAGGTAGCGCTCGTGGAACTGGCGCAGCTCGGCCACCGGGTTCACGTCGGCAAACTGCGCCGGGTACAGCTGTTTGGCGATGAACTGCATGGCGGTGTAGTCCACCAGCGTGCGCGCCAAGCCGTGGTCCAGCGTGTATACGTGCTGTTGCTGCACGGCTTTCAGCGTGTCCCAGCCGGCGCGCTTGGTGTACGGCAGCAGCGTGGCGCGGGCGGTGGCGTCGTCCGAGGCGTAGCCCAGCTTTACCGCCTTGGGGCGGTTCTGCCACGACGAGCCGGCGATGATCACGTGATCCGGGTTGGCTGCCAGTACGGCTTCCGGGTTCAGCGGGCCCCAGTTGGCGCTGATGCGGCCGTTGGCGATATTGTCGGCGCCCAGGTTGTCCAGCATCTGACCCCACATGGTGTCGCGGTAGGTGTTGCCGATGGTGTCGGCGCCGTCACGGCCCAGCTCTACGTACACCTTGGGCTTGGCGGTGGCCTTGGCGCGCGCGATGCGGGCCATCACGTCCTGGTATTTCTTCTGGTACAGGCTGGCCAGTTCTTCGGCGCGCTTGTCGCTACCCATCACCTTGCCCAGCACGCGGGTGCTGGCCAGGTGGCGTTCCAGCGTTTGCGCGTTGTAGTCCACCACCACGATGGGGATGCCGGCCGCGCTCAGCTGCTGCGCCGCCGGGCCCAGCGCCTTGTAACCCCACTCCGGCAGGATCAGCACGTCGGGTTTCAGCGCGATCACTTTTTCGGCGCTGAAGCTGTTGTCGTCGGTAAAGCCCACGTCCGGCATGTCTTTCAGCTGTGGAATCACCTCTACGTAGCGTGCCCAGTTGCCGGCGCGCCAGCCGGCCCAGCCGGTTTTGCTGATGCCCACTACGTTTTGCCACGCTTTGGCACCGGCAATGGCGGTGAATTCTTCAAAGTGAAAGCCCAGCACCACGCGCTTGGCCGGCGCATCGACGGTGACTTCGCGGCCGCTGACGTCGGTGAACTTCACCGGCTTGGCCAGCAGGGAGGTAGCGGGCAGCAGGCACAGGGTGGCCAGCAACAGGGGGCGGCTAAAGGCAGACATGCGGGGCTCCGGCAACGGAAGGAAAGGCCGGATTATCGATAAACGTTGGCCGCGGCGCCTGCGACATAGTGTCGCAGGGGGGGGCGGCCAAGTGTCGCAGCATTTTTATACCGCGTTTACACCACGCTGCCACCATTTAGCACGATCTTTCGATGGCGCGCCCTACAGTGGCAGTGTTGCTCCCCTTATCGAGGTAATCATGCAAGATCTGATCTGGCTGGGCGGGCTGGTGCTGCTGTGTGGCAGCACTGTCGGCCTGCTGCGCGTTTATCACACTTTGTCCGGCAGGAGGGCGTCATGACCCTGCTTACCCTGACTGCGGCCATCCTGGCCGTGCTGCTGGCCGGCTGGCTGGTGCATGCGCTGCTGCACGCGGAGGACCTGCCATGATGCTGCAATTCTTCAGCCTGCTGGCGGTGTTCATGCTGCTGCTGACACTGTCTGCCCGCCCGATGGGCGCCTGGCTGGCACCGTTGGCCGCCGGGCAAGTGAGCCCGCGCTGGCAAGCCCTGGACGCCGCACTGCTGCGGCTGGCCGGTATCCGCGATAGCGGCATGGGCTGGCGCCAGTACGCGCTGGCGGTGCTAGTGTTCAACCTGCTGGGCGCGCTGCTGCTGTACGCGCTGCAACGCCTGCAAGGCGTGCTGCCGTTCAACCCGCAAGGCATGGGCGCGGTGGAAGCCGGCTCGGCGTTCAATACCGCTATCAGCTTTGTCACCAATACCAACTGGCAGGGCTACGCCGGTGAAAGCACGATGAGCTATTTCACCCAGATGGCCGGCCTGGCGGTGCAGAACTTCCTGTCCGCCGCTACCGGCATCGCAGTGGCGTTTGCGCTGATGCGCGGCTTTACCCGCCGCGAAAGCACCGACCTGGGCAACTTCTGGGCCGACGTGTTGCGGGTGTCGGTCTACCTGCTGCTGCCGCTGTCGCTGCTGCTGGCGCTGGTGTTCGTGCAGCAGGGCGTGCCGCAAACCTTGGCCGCGTATAGCGATTACACCGCGCTGGCCGGCCACGCGCAGACGCTGGCGCTGGGCCCGGTGGCGTCGCAGGAAGCCATCAAGCTGCTGGGCACTAACGGCGGCGGCTTCTTCAATGCCAACTCGGCGCACCCGTTCGAAAACCCCACCGAGCTCGTCAACCTGCTGCAGATGCTGGCCATCTTCCTGATCCCCGCCGGCCTCACCCACGCCTTTGGCCGCTTGGCGGGCGACCGTCGCCAGGGCTGGGCGCTGTACGCGGCGATGAGCGTGATCTTCATCGCCTGCGCCAGCGGCGTGATGGCAGCCGAAAGCCAGGGCAACCCGCTGTTGGCCGCGCTGGGCGTGGACGGCAGCAGTGGTAACTGGGAAGGCAAGGAAGTGCGCTTCGGCATGGCCGCCAGCAGCCTGTTCATTACCGTCACCACCGCCGCCAGCTGCGGCGCGGTGAACGCCATGCACGATTCGCTGACCGCGCTGGGCGGCATGCTGCCGATGTGGCTGATGCAGCTGGGCGAGGTGGTGTTCGGCGGCGTGGGCTCCGGCCTGTACGGCATGCTGGTGTTTGCCGTGCTGGCGGTGTTCGTGGCCGGGCTGATGGTGGGCCGCACGCCGGAATACCTGGGCAAGAAGATCGAGGCTTTCGACATGAAGATGGTGGCGCTGGTGATCCTCACCACCCCGGCGCTGGTGCTGGCCGGCACCGCCGCCAGCGTGCTGCTGGCGCCCGGTCTTGCCGGCCTGGCCAACCCTGGCGCGCACGGCTTCAGCGAGGTGCTGTACGCGTTCAGCTCGGCGGCCAACAACAACGGCAGCGCCTTTGCCGGCCTGTCTGCCAACACCCCGTACTACAACGCGCTGCTGGGCATCGCCATGTGGCTGGGCCGCTTTGCCGTCATCGTGCCGGTACTGGCACTGGCCGGCAGCCTGGCGGCCAAGAAGACGCTGGCTACCACCAGCGGCAGCATGCCCACCCACGGCGGCCTGTTCATCGGCCTGCTGGTCGGCAGCGTACTGCTGGTGGGCGCATTGACCTATCTGCCGGCACTGGCGCTGGGCCCGGTGGCCGAGCACCTGATGATCTGGGCGCGTTAAGCAGGAGACCAAAATGAGCGATAACAAAACCAGCCTGCCGCTGTTCGACCCGGCACTGCTGAAGCCGGCGCTGCGCGACAGCGTGCGCAAGCTGGCGCTGCGCGAGCAGCTGAAAAACCCGGTGATGTTCGTGGTGTACCTGGGCAGCGTGCTGTGCAGCGTACTGTGGGTGATGGCACTGCAGGGCAAGGGCGACGCACCGGCCTGGCTCACCGGCAGCATTGCCGTGTGGCTGTGGTTTACCGTGCTGTTTGCCAACTTTGCCGAGGCATTGGCCGAGGGCCGCAGCCGCGCCCAGGCCGCCAGCCTCAAAAGCCTGAAAAAAGCCACCATCGCCAAGAAGCTGTCCGCACCGTACCGCTACGGTGCCGGCTTTACCGTGGTGGACGCCAGCGACCTGCGCAAGGACGACGTGGTACTGGTGCAGCACACCGACCTCATCCCCTGCGACGGCGAGATCATCGAGGGCATTGCCAGCGTGGACGAGTCGGCCATTACCGGCGAGTCGGCCCCGGTGATCCGCGAATCGGGCGGCGACTTCAGCTCGGTGACCGGCGGTACCCGCGTGCTGTCGGACTGGATCGTGGTGCGCGTCAGCGTCAACCCCGGTGAAACCTTCATCGACCGCATGATCGCGATGGTGGAAGGCGCCAAACGCCGCAAGACGCCCAACGAGATTGCGCTCACCATCCTGTTGCTGGCGCTGACACTGGTGTTTTTGATGGTGACGGTGACGCTGCTGCCGTTCTCGGTGTACAGCGTGGGCGCCGCCGGCAGCGGCGAGGTGATCTCGCTGCCGGTACTGCTGGCGCTGCTGGTGTGCCTGATCCCCACCACCATCGGTGGCCTGCTGTCGGCCATCGGTGTGGCCGGCATGAGCCGGCTGATGACGGCCAACGTTATCGCCACCAGCGGCCGTGCCGTGGAAGCCGCCGGCGACGTGGACGTGCTGCTGCTGGACAAGACCGGCACCATCACCTTCGGCAACCGCCAGGCCGCCGCCTTCATCGCCGCCGCCGGCAGCACGCCCACCGCGCTGGCCGAAGCCGCCTGGCTGGCCTCGCTGGCCGACGACACGCCGGAAGGCAAGAGCATCGTGGTGCTGGCGCAGCAGCAAACCCGCGCCGTGGCCCCGCACCACGACGGCGTGCTGAGCGAAAGCCAACTGGGGCAGGGCACCTTACAGGCGCTGCACCAGGGCCTGGTACCGCCCGGCGCCAGCTTTGTGCCGTTTACCGCGCAGTCGCGCATGTCCGGCATCAACCTGGGCGAGCGCCAGATCCGCAAAGGCGCGGCCGACGCCATCCGCCGCCACGTGCTGCAGCTGGGCGGCAGCTTTAGCCCGGCCCTGCAACAGCAGGTGGACGGCATTGCCAGCCGTGGCAGCACGCCGCTGGTGGTGGCCGAAGGCGCCCGCGTGCTGGGCGTGGTGGAACTGAAAGACGTGGTGAAGCCGGGCATCAAGCAGCGCTTTGCCCAGCTGCGGCAGATGGGCATCAAGACGGTGATGGTGACCGGCGACAACCGCCTGACCGCCGCCGCCATCGCCGCCGAAGCGGGCGTGGACGACTTTCTGGCCGAGGCCACGCCGGAAAACAAGCTGGCGCTGATCCGCGATTACCAGCAGCGCGGCCAACTGGTGGCCATGACCGGCGACGGCACCAACGACGCCCCGGCGCTGGCGCAGGCCGACGTGGCGGTGGCGATGAACAGCGGCACCCAGGCCGCGCGCGAGGCCGCCAATATGGTGGACCTCGACTCCAGCCCCACCAAGCTGATCCAGGTAGTGGAAATCGGCAAACAGATGCTGATGACGCGCGGCGCGCTGACCACCTTCAGCCTGGCCAACGACGTGGCCAAGTACTTCGCCATCATCCCGGCGGCGTTTGCCGGCACCTACCCGCAGCTGGGCTTGCTGAACGTGATGCAGCTGGCCAGCCCGGCGTCGGCGCTGTTGTCGGCGGTGATCTTCAACGCGCTGATCATCGTGGTGCTGATTCCGCTGGCGCTCAAAGGCGTGCGCTACCGCGCGCTGGGCGCCGAGGCGCTGCTGCGCCGCAACCTGTTGGTGTACGGTCTGGGCGGCCTGCTGCTGCCCTTTGCCGGCATCAAGCTGATCGACATGCTGCTGGCCCTGCTGGGGCTGGTGTAAGCCATTTTCTATAAAGGAAACCGTATGCAACACGTACTGTCCGGCAGCGACACCCAGGCTGCCAAACCCGCCGCCAGCGCCCTGTGGTGGCCCGCCGCCCGCCTGTTGCTGGGCCTCACCCTGCTGCTGGGTCTGGTGTACCCGCTGGCCGTTACCGGCCTGGCGCAGTGGCTGTTTCCGGCGCAGGCGCAGGGTTCGCTGCTGCAACAGCAAGGCCGCGTGGTGGGTTCGGCGCTGATCGGCCAGGCCTTCAGCAAACCGGGCGAGTTCTGGGGCCGCCCGTCCGCCACCGCCAGCACGCCGTACAATGGCGCCGGCTCCGGTGGCAGCAACCTGGGCCCGGCCAACCCGGCGCTGGCCAAGGCGGTGGCCGAGCGCATCGCCGCGCTGAAAGCCGCCGGCCCGCTGCCGGCCGGCCCGGTACCGGCCGATCTGGTGACCGCGTCTGCCAGCGGGCTGGACCCGCACATCAGCTTGGCCGCCGCGCTGTACCAGGTACCGCGCGTAGCCGCCGCACGCCAGCTGGACGCCGGCAAGCTGGAACAGCTGGTACGCCAGCAGGCGCAGCAGGCCTGGTTCGGCAGCGACGCCACGGCACGGGTGAACGTGCTGCAGCTGAACCTGGCGCTGGCCGGCAGCTGATACCATCGGCAAGCGCCATGTGACGCACAAGGTTGGCCGCCTGCGGCCAACCTTGCCGCTGTTTCCAGTAACCGATCACGATAAGCCAGAACCATGACCGACCCCGACCGTCGCCCCGACCCCGACGCCCTGCTGGCCAGCCTGCCGCGCCCGCGTGGCCGGCTGAAGCTGTTTTTCGGTGCCGCGCCCGGCGTGGGCAAAACCTACGCCATGCTGGCCGAGGCGCAGGAAAAACGCGCCCAGGGCCTGGACGTGCTGGTGGGCTGGGTGGACACCCACGGCCGCGCCGACACCGAAGCCATGCTGCACGGCCTGGCCGTGCTGCCGCGCCGCCAGCTCGACCACCGCAGCAAGGCGGTGGCGGCGCTGGATATCGACGCCATCCTGGCGCGCCGCCCGGCGCTGGTGGTGGTGGACGAGCTGCCGCACAGCAACGCCGCCGGCAGCCGCCACCCCAAACGCTGGCAGGACGTGGAAGAGCTGCTGGCCAGTGGCATCGACGTGTACAGCGCGATGAACGTGCAGCACCTGTACAGCTTGCGCGACATCGTCAGCCGCGTGACCGGCGTGGAAGTGGCCGAAACGGTGCCCGACCACGTGTTCGACCAGGCCGACGAAGTGCGGCTGGTGGACCTGCCGCCGGACGACCTGCTGCACAGGTTGGCCGCCGGCAAGGTTTACCTGCCCGAGGTGGCCGAGCGCGCGGCGGCCAACTTCTTCCGCAAAGGCAACCTCATCGCGCTGCGCGAGCTGGCGTTGCGGCGCATGGCCGACCGTGTCGATGGCCAGGTCAAGGCGCAGCGCGCCACGCAGCAGGCGGCGCCGGTGTGGGCCACCCGCCACGGCTTGCTGCTGCTGGTGGATGGCCGCTTTGGCGCCGACAGCGTACGCCAGAGCCAGCGCCTGGCGCGGCAGCTGGACGCCGCTTGGCACGCGGTGTGGGTGGACGACGGCCGCAGCAGCGCGGCATCCCGCGCCGCCGCACTGGCCGCCTTGCAGCAGGCGGCCGAGCAGGGTGCCACCACGCTGGTGTTGAGTGGCAGCTCGCCAGCGCGCCTGCTGGCCGACTACGCGCGCCGCCATAATCTGTCGCTGCTGGCGATGCCGGCGCCGCTGGCCGGGCGCCGCCTGCAGCAGGCCTTGCAGCAGCACGCCGCCGACCTCGACCTGCTATTGCTGTCCGGGCCGGCGCCGGCCACCGGCGCGCGGCCCTGGCTACGTTGGCCGCAGTGGCCGCTGAGCCGCCGTGGCTGGCTGGCGGCCAGCCTGCTGTGCGTGGCCATCACCGTGCTGGCCAGCCCGCTGCACGGCGTGCTGGAGCCCACCAACCTGGTGATGTTCTATCTGCTGGGCGTGCTGTGGGTGGCGGTGCGATACGGACGCGGCCCGGCGGCGCTGAGCGCGGTGCTATCGGTGGCGCTGTTCGACTTTTTCTTCGTGCAGCCGCACTTCTCGTTTGCGGTGTCCGACGTGCAGTACCTGATTACTTTTGCGGTGATGCTGATTGTGGGCCTGGTGGCCGGCCAGCTGGTGGCCAGCCAGCGCCACAGCGCCGCGCAGGCACGCCTGCGCGAGGCGCACACCCGCACGCTGTACGAGATGGCGCGCGAGCTGGGCGTGGCCCTGCTGCCGGAACAGGTGGGCGAAATCAGCCAGCGCTTTTTGCACGCCAGCCTGGGCGCCAACATCCGGCTGTGGTTACCGCCGGACGACGAAGACGGCGCGCTGCAGCCGCAGGCTGGCGACGCGCTGGACGAAGACGCCGCCATCGTGCGCTGGTGCTACGACCATGCCGCCCCAGCCGGGGTGGCTACCCACACGCTGCCACACGCGCCGTGCCTGTACCTGCCGCTAAAAGCGCCGATGCGCACCCGCGGCGTGCTGGTGCTGCGCGTGGCCGACCCCGCCACGTTGGCTGAACCCGACAACCGCCGCCTGGCCGAGGCAGTAGCCGCACTGGCGGCGCAAACGCTGGAACGGCTGCATTACATTGCCGTAGCGCAGCAAACGCTGGTGGCGATGGAATCGGAACGCCTGCGCCATTCGCTGTTGGCCGCGCTGTCGCACGACCTGCGCACGCCGCTGACGGCGCTGACCGGTCAGGCCGAAACGCTGCAGCGCCAGCTTGCCCGCGAGGCGTCGCCGCACGCGGCGCAGGCCGCCACGCTGCAAACGCAAAGCCAGCGCATCTCGCGGCTGGTGACCAACCTGCTGGAAATGGCCCGCCTGCAGGCCGGCGGCGTAACGCTGCGCCGCGACTGGCTGCCGCCGCAAGAGCTGTTCGGCAGCGCCATCGCCGCGCTGGGCGGCGCCACCGCCAGCCACCGCCTGCAGGTGGACGCGCCGCTGGACTGCCCGATGCTGTACACCGACCCCATCCTGCTGGAGCGGCTACTGGTCAACCTGCTGGAAAATGCGCTCAAATACAGCCCCGCCGGCAGTACCATCACGCTGACGGCCCGCGCCAGCGCGCAGCACATCCTGCTGAGCGTGGCCGACCAGGGCCGCGGCCTGCCGCCGGGCGACCCCGACGCGCTGTTTACCGCCTTTACCCGCGGCGAGCGCGAGTCTGCCATCAGCGGCGTCGGCCTGGGGCTGGCCATCTGCCGCACCATTGCCGACGTGCACGGCGGCCGCATCAGTGCGGTCAACCTGCCGGCCGGCGGTGCCTGCTTTACCCTTAGCCTGCCGCTGGCACCGCAGCCGGCGCTGGATTTCGACCCGGAGAACCTGCAGTGAACAACGTCGCCAGCATTCTGGTCATCGAGGACGAGGCGGTGATCCGCCGCTTTGTCAAAGCCGCACTGGAAGAAGACGGCCATCGCGTGTACGAAGCCGACAGCGTGGCACGCGGCCTGATCGAGGCCGGCACCCGCAAACCTGATTTGGTGGTACTGGACCTGGGCCTGCCCGACGGCGACGGCGTGGCGCTGCTGCTGGACCTGCGCAGCTGGAGCAGCGTGCCGGTGATCGTGCTGTCGGCCCGTGTGGACGAAGGCGACAAGATCGCCGCGCTGGACGCCGGCGCCGACGACTACCTGACCAAGCCGTTCGGCACCGGCGAGCTGCAAGCCCGCGTGCGCGCCCAGCTGCGCCGCCGCGGCAGCAGCGCCGCCAGCGAAAGCGACAAGGTGACGCTGGGCGACGTGGTGGTGGACCTGGGCCTGCGCAGCGTCAGCCGTGGCGGCGAGCCGCTGCACCTGACGCAGCTGGAATACCGGCTGCTGGTGGCGCTGATCGCGCAGCGCGGCAAGGTGCTGACCCACCGTCAGCTGCTGAAAGAGGTGTGGGGCCCGGCGCACGTGGAGCACAACCACTACCTGCGCATCTACATGGCCCACCTGCGCCAGAAGCTGGAACAAGACCCGGCCCAGCCGCGTTTCCTGCTGACCGAAACCGGCGTCGGCTACCGGCTGGCGGCGGGTTAGCACCTGCGACGAGTACACGGCTGCCGTCGCCTGTTTGCCACAGCCCGCGCCCGAGCGGGCTTTTTGTTTGGGATTTGGCTTTTATCATGCAAGCTAAATCACGGCATGATGGCCTGACGTTTCCTCTGCCACAGGCTACCCCATGCGCAAGCGCTCCTTTGCCGACATCAATTGCCCGATTGCCCAGACGCTGGAGCTGATCGGCGAGTGGTGGACGCTGCTGATTATCCGCAACGCCTTTTGCGGCATGCACCGTTTTGACGACTTCCAGCGCCACCTCGACATCAGCAGCAACATTCTCAGTGCCCGCCTGCAGGGCTTGGTCGCCAGCGGCATCCTGCTACGCCAGCCGGCGCCGGACGACGGCCGCGCGGTGGAATACACCCTTACCGACAAAGGCCGCGCCCTGTACCCGGTGCTGCTGGCGCTGACCCAGTGGGGCGAAGCCTGGGCACCGCACCCGGACGGTGCCCGCCTGCAGCTGTACGAGCGTGCCAGTGGCCAGCCGGTGGCCGGCCTGGCCGCCGTCACCCACGACGGGCGCTGCCTGCCGCTGGCCGACATCGACCTGCAGCCCGGCCCGGCTGCCGACGCCCGTACTCACCAGCTGGCCAGCCTGAGGCGTCTGCAGCCGCTGCCGGGCAGCGAACCGGCAACACACGATAACAAGCCCGCCAGCCAAGGCGGGCCACACAGCAGCACCACGACACGAGGAACCCCCTATGCAGAAGATCTGGCTACAGGCCTACCCACCAGAGGTCGCCGCCGACATTGACCCCGACCGCTATCCGTCACTGACCGCTTTGCTGGAAGACGCTTTCCAGCGCTACGCCGACCGCCCCGCCTATGTCTGCATGGGCGCTACCTTGCGCTATGCCGAGCTGGACGCACTGTCGCGCCAGCTGGCGGTGTGGCTGCAACAGCAGGGTCTGGCCCCCGGTGCGCGCGTGGCGGTGATGCTGCCCAATGTGCTGCAGTACCCGGTGGCGGTGGCCGCGATCCTGCGAGCCGGTATGGTGGTGGTCAACGTCAACCCGCTGTATACCGCCCGCGAGTTGCGGCACCAGTTGGCCGATAGCGGCGCCGAGGTCATCGTGGTGCTGGAAAACTTTGCAGCAACCGTGCAGCAGGTACTGGCGCAGACCCGGGTGCGGCACGTACTGCTGGCCAGCGCCGGCGACATGCTGGGGCCGCTGAAGGGGCCGCTGGTCAATCTGGTGGCGCGCCGTGTGCGCAAGCTGGTGCCGCCTTTCGAGCTGCCGCAGGCGCAACGTTGGCCGCAGGCACTGCGTGCCGGGCAGGGCGGCCGCTTGCAGCCGGTAAAGAAGGCGCCTGGTGATCTTGCCTTCCTGCAATACACCGGCGGCACCACCGGCGTGGCCAAAGGGGCTATGCTGACACACCGCAATATCGTGGCCAACGTGTTGCAGAACGACGCCTGGGCCGGCCCGGCCTTGCGCATCGCGCTGGGCGGCGGCATGGCGGTACAGCAGACGGTGAGCGAGCGCTGGCAGCAGTTGACTGGCTGCCCGATCCTGGAAGGCTACGGCCTGTCGGAAACCTCGCCCACCGCCACCCTGAACCGTACCGATGCGCGCGGCTTCAGCGGCAGCATCGGGCTGCCGGTGCCGTCCACCGAGGTGGCCATTCTCGACGACGACGGCCGGGCATTACCGCCGGGCGAAAGTGGCGAAATTGCCATTCGCGGGCCGCAGGTGATGGCGGGCTACTGGCAGCGGCCGGACGACACCGCGCAGGTGATGACCGCCGACGGCTTCTTCCGCAGCGGCGACATCGGCATGATGGACGCGCAAGGCTATGTGCGCATTGTGGACCGCAAGAAGGACATGATTCTGGTGTCCGGCTTCAACGTGTACCCCAGCGAAGTGGAGGCGGTGGTATCGGCGCACCCCGGCGTGCTGGAGTGCGCCTGCATCGGCGTACCGGACGCGCATGCCGGCCAGGCGGTGAAGCTGTTTGTGGTACCGCGCGACGCCACGCTGGACGCCAGCCAGCTGCAAGCCTATTGCCGCGAACAGCTCACCGCCTACAAGCGGCCGCGCAGCATCGTGTTCTGCGCCAGCCTGCCCAAGAGCAATGTGGGCAAGATTTTGCGCCGGGCACTGCGCGAAGACGGCCAGGGTTAAGCGAGGCATCGCCTGCGGCTGGCCGCAGGTGCGCCGGCTTTACACGAACAGCGCCGCCGTCACCGCGCCGAAGGCCAGCAGGATGGCCAGCATGTAGACGCGGAAGGTGGTGTGGTAATAGTGGCCGGCGCGCTGCAGCGGGTAGCGGTTGTTCAGCAGGCGGAACAGTACCCACAGCATCATGGCGATGGCTGCAATCAACCCTACCGCCACTACCGTGTCGGCGGTAGTGGTGACGGCGATTTCGCCGTCGTCCTGTATTGCCCACTGGCCGAGGAAGTTCAGCATGAAGCCGAGGATGATGCCCAGCGAGGTCACCATCGGTTGGCGGAAGTCTTTCATGTCGTGGTTCATCTCGTGCTCGGGTGGGGGCATGCTGTGCTCCAAAAAAGCCCGGCTGGTGCGCCGGGCGGGTGGCGGAAAGGTTGGCCGCAGGGGCGTTGTCTGGCCCGTGCTGCCGTTGCTGTCGCTGGCAGGCTGGCTGTTGCTGACTTTGGCCTGCGGCCTCAGGCCGGCTGTTGTTGCGTCGTACAGTGGATGCCGCCACCGCCGGCGGCGATGGCATCGATGTCCAGCTGTACGATGTCGCGGCCGGGGAACTGTTCGCGCAGCACGGCTTGGCAGTGGCGATCGGCGCGCGCATCGCCAAACTGCGGCGCGATGACCGCACCGTTGCACACGTAAAAATTGATGTAGCCGGCGGCAAAGTCGTCGTTGCGGTAGCGTGGGCGGGTGGTGGCCGGGGCCGGCAGGGGGATCACTTTCAGCTTGCGGCCACGGGCGTCGGTGGCATTTTTCAGGATCTCCAGGTGGCGGCGGGTGACGGCGTAGTCGTAGGCATTGGGGTCGTTTTCCAGGCCGGCCACCACCACGCCGGGCTGGGTGAAGCGGGCGTAGAAATCGGTGTGGCCGTCGGTGATGTCGCGGCCGGCAATGCCGGGCAGCCAGATCACCTTGTCGATGCCCAGCAGGCGCTTGAGTTCGGCCTCGCAGGCGGCTTTGCCAAGCCCCGGGTTGCGGTTGGGGTTGAGCACGCAGCTTTCGGTGATGATGGCGGTGCCCTGGCCGTCTACCTCGATGCCACCGCCTTCCAGTACCAGCTTGGTCTGCAAGCGGGCTACGCCGCTGTGCTCGCACACAAAAGCGGCGACGTCGGCGTCGGCCGCGTGTTCCTGCTTGTTGCCCCAGCCATTGAAGTTGAAGTCCACGCCGGCAAGCTGGCCGCTGCTGCTTTTTACGAACACCGGCCCGGTGTCGCGCATCCACAGGTCGTCGATGTCCTGCACGATCAGCTGCACCTTGTTGTTGCACAGGCGGCTGGCGGTGTCGTGGTCTGCTTCGCGCACCAGCATGTGCACCGGTTCGTAGGCGGCAATGGCGTTGGCAATGCGGGCCAGTGCTTGTTGCGCGGGGCGTTGCAGGTCTTCCCATATCTCGGGGCCGGGGCCAAAGGCCATCCAGGTGGCGCTGTGGCGTTCGCCTTCGTCCGGCATGCGCCAGCTGCCCGTGGCAGCCTGGCTGGGCCTGGGCAGGCTGCTACCCAGCACGGCCAGGCCGGAGGCGGCGAGAAAGTGTCGGCGTGTGAACATGGTGTTCCTTTCTTTCGGTGGCCAGGGTTGGCCGCAGGCTGTTCTTACCATAGCCAGCGCTGGCGGTTTAACCAATACCGGCAGCATGCTCAGGCTGCCGCTGGCGGGCCTGGCCGGCGGCCTTATGCCGGTTGTTGTTGGGTGACGCAGTGAATCCCGCCGCCGCCGGCGGCGATGGCGTCGATGTCCAGCTGCACCACATCGCGGTGGGGGAAGGCGTCACGTAGTGCGTCGCGGCAGTAGTGGTCGGCGCGGGTGTCGCCAAACTGTGGCGCGATCACCGCGTGATTGCACACATAGAAGTTGACGTAGCCGGCGGCAAAGTCGGCGTTGCGGTAGCGTGGCCGCGTGCTGTGCGCACCGGGGAGGACGATAAGCTGCAGCTTGCGGCCACGGGCATCGGTGGCGGTTTTCAGGATCTCGAGGTGGCGGCGGGTAACGGCGTAGTCGTACGAGGCCGGGTCGGTGTCGCTATGTACCACCACCACGCCGGGGCCGGCAAAGCGGGCGTAGAAGTCGGTGTGGCCGTCGGTAATGTCGCGGCCGGCAATGCCGGGCAGCCAGATGATCTTCTGCAGGCCCAGCAGGCGCTTCAGTTCGGCTTCGCAGGCAGCTTTGCTGACGTCGGGGTTACGGTTGCGGTTCAGCACGCAGCTTTCGGTGATGATGGCGCTGCCTTCGCCGTCCACTTCTATGCCGCCGCCTTCCAGTACCAGTCTGGTATGCAGCAGCGGGGTGCGGGTATGGCTGGCTACCCTGGCCGCCACCCTGGCGTCGTTGGCGTGCGTTTGCTTGTTGCCCCAGCTGTTGAAGTTGAAGTCGATGGCGGCGCGCTGGCCCTGGGCGTCTTCCACGAACAGCGGGCCGCTGTCGCGCAGCCACAGGTCGTCCAGCGGCGCCACCACCAGGTTGGCCGCAGCGCCGCACAGGCGGTAGGCCAGGTCGTAGTCCTGCTCGCGTACCAGCATGTTCACCGTTTCGTAGCCGGCAATGGCCTCGGCAATGCGTGCCTGGCTGTCGCGGGCGCCGGCCAGCAGTTTGCGGCCCCAGATCGCTTCACTGGCGGCAAAGGCCAGCCAGGTGGCGGCGTGCGGCTCGCCTTCGTCCGGCATGCGCCAGCTGCTGGTGGCCGCGTGTGCTGCGGGTGCGGCCAGCAAGGCGCTGCCGCCCAGGGTGCCGGCCAGCAGGCTGGCGGCGCCGTAACCCAGAAAGTGTCGTCGGTTCATCAGGTTTCCTTGGTAAGGCAGGTTTGGCGCAAGTCGGTGGCTTGCGGTGCTCAGTAACGGGGTTCTTGCTGGGTGGTGCAGTGGATGCCCCCACCGCCGGCGGCGATGGCGTCGATGTCCAGCGTGATGACGCTGCGCCCCGGGTAAAGCTCTTGCAGCTTGCTGCGGGCGGCGGCATCGGCGGTGGTGTCGCCAAACTGCGGCATGATCACGGCACCGTTGCAGACGTAAAAATTGATGTAACCGGCAGCAAAGTCCTTGTTGGCCGGCCGGCGGTGGGTGGCGGGGGCGTTCAACACGTGTACGGTCAGCGCTTTGCCGCTGGCGTCGGTGGCGGCCCGCAGGATGGCCAGGTGTTGTTGGGTTACCGTGTGGTCGTAGGAAGCCGGGTCGCCGTCGTAGCCTGCTACCACCACGCCGGGGCTGGTAAAGCGGGCGTAAAAGTCGGTATGGCCGTCGGTAATGTCGCGGCCGGCGATGCCGGGCAGCCAGATGACCTTGCGGATACCCAGCAGGCGTTTGAGCTCGGCCTCGCAGGCGGCTTTGCTGACGCCGGGGTTGCGGTTGCTGTTGAGCACGCAGCTCTCGGTGATGATGGCGGTGCTTTTGCCGTCTACCTCGATACCGCCGCCTTCCAGCACCAAGCTGCTGCTCAGGCGGGTGGCGCCACTCTGGCTGGCCATGAAGCTGGCCACTTTCTTGTCGTTGGCGTGGGCCTGCTTGTTGCCCCAGCCGTTGAAGTTGAAATCGACGGCACCCTTCTCGCCATTGCTGCCGATCACGAACACACTGCCGGTATCGCGCACCCACAGGTCGTCGAATTCGGCTTCGAGCAAGGTAACGCGGGCATCGCACAGCTGCGCGGCGCGCGCTTTGTCGGCGGGGCGTACCAGCATTTTTACCGGCTCGTAGGGCACGATGGCGTTGGCAATGCGCGCCAGTGCCTGCTGGACATCGGGCAGGTCGGTCGCCCAGATGGCACTGCTGCCGGTAAAGGCCATCCAGGTGGCGGCGTGCGGGTCGGCTTCGTCGCGCATGGTCCAGCTGATGCCGTTGCTGGTGTTGCCGCTGGTACCGGTATTGATGGTGTTGCCCGTTGATGTCGGTGTGCCACCGCCACCGCCGCCACCGCTGCCACCGCCGCCCCCGCAGCCGGCCAGCAAGCTGCTGCCCAATGTGGCGAGGGCGATGCTGCCCAGCTGTAGGAACTGTCTTCTGTTATGCATGGTATGTCTCATGGGGAACGCCCCCCGGTTTGTGGCCGGGAGGGGTAGTAAGGATCAGCCTTTTTTGAAGCTCATCCAGGTGCGGCCTTCCAGCCGCGTGGTGTCGCTGCTTTGCACTTTTTGCAGGAACAGCGTTTTCTTGCGCTCGTCGCTGAGGTAAATGGCGGGGTTGCCTACCAGCGTGCGGTCCATCAGTTTCAGTGCACCCAGGTTGGCGTTGGCGTAGCGGGTGGCGTTGCTGATCTTGGCCACCACGTCGGGGCGCAGGATGTAGTTGATGAAGGCGTGGGCGTTGTCGGGGTGGCGCGCGGTTTTGGGGATCAGCATGCCGTCGAACCACATCAGGCTGCCCATGCTGGGGATGTCGTACACGATGCTGCGCTTGCCGCCCTGTTCGCGTACTTTCTCGGTGGCCAGGTTGATGGCGCCGGAGTAGCCGGTAAACACGCACAGCTCGCCGCTGATCAGCTCGCTGGCGTTGGGCGAGCCGACAAACAGGCTGATGTTTTTGCGTACTTTTTTCAGCATGGCCAGCGCGGCGTCAAAGTCGGCTTTCACCGGGTTTACCGGGTCGCGGCCGATGTAGCGCAGCGCCAGCGGCAGCATGGCGCTGGCCGAATCCTGCACGCCGATGCGGCAGCCGCCTGCGGCCAACTTGCTGCTGGTGGCGGGGTCGAACAGCAGGTCCATGCTGTTGGCGGGGGCTTTGCCCAGCAGTTTTTCCACTTTGACCTTGTCGTAACCCACGCCCACGGTGCCCCACATGTAAGGCACTCCGTAGCGGTGGCCGGGGTCGGACTGGGCGATGATGTTCATCAGCCGCGGGTCCAGGTACTTCAGGTTGGGCAGCTTGCTTTTGTCCAGCGGGCGGTACACGCCGGCCTGGATCTGCTTGGCCATGAAGTCGTTGCTGGGCCATACCACGTCGTAGCCGCTGTCGCCGGTGAGCAGCTTGGCTTGCAGCGTTTCGTCGCTGTCGTACACGTCCAGCCGCACCTTGATGCCGGTTTCCTTTTCAAACTGGCTGAGGGTGTCGGGGGCGAAGTAGTCGGCCCAGTTGAACAGGTACAGGATTTTCTCTTCGGCGGCGTGGCTGCCGGCGCAGGCCAGCGCCAGGGCGGTGGCCTGCAGGTGGCGGCGCGGGCTCATGCGCGGGCTCCCTGATAGCAGGAGGTGACGCCGTCGCTGGTGAGCAGCGTGCGGTACATCTCGGGGCGGCGGTCGCGGAAGAAGCCCCAGCTTTGGCGCTCGGCGCGGATGGCGTCCAGGTCGAAGCGGTGCAGCAGGATGGTTTCCTCGCTGCGGCCGGCTTCCTGCACCTTGCAGCCGGTGTGGTCGGCGATGAAGCTGCTGCCGTAGAAGGTGGCGGTCAGCCCCTGCTGGCGCGGGTTGCCGTTGCCGATGCCGGTTTCGCTGCCGATACGGTTGGCCGCCACCAGCGGCAGCATGTTGGCCGCGGCGTGGCCCTGCATGGTGCGCTGCCAGTGGCCGGACGAATCATAATCGGCGCTGAACGGCTCGCTGCCGATGATGGTGGGGAAGCACAGCACTTCGGCGCCCATCAGCGCCAGGCTGCGCGCGGTTTCCGGGTACCACTGGTCCCAGCAGATGCCGATGCCGATCTTGCCGACGCGGGTGTCCCACACCTTGAAGCCGGTGTCACCGGGGGTGAAGTAGAACTTTTCGGTGTAGCCCGGCCCGTCCGGAATATGCGTCTTGCGGTACACGCCCAGCACGCGGCCGTCGCTGTCGGCCACGGCAATGCTGTTGTAGGCGGCGTTGCCGGCACGCTCGAAAAAGCCGATGGGGATGACCACGCCCAGCTCGCCGGCAAGGCGGGCAAAGCGGGCAATGCCGGGGTGGCCTTCGAACGGCTGCGCCAGCTGCAGGTGATCGACGTGCTGGTCGATGCAGAAGTAGGGCTGCATGAACAGTTCCGGGCACAGCACCAGCTGGGCGCCGGCGGCGGCGGCCTGGCGGATCAGCCGCTCGGCGCGGTCCATATTGTGTTCTGCTTGCCAGCTGCCGGAGGCCATCTGGACGGCGGCGACGGTAAGGGTACGGCTCATGGTGTTCTCCTTGCTGCGTTGTGTAGCGCCAGGCTCAGACGGCCGGCTGTTGCTGGGTGGAGCAGTGCAGGCTGCCGCCGCCGATGGAAATGGCGGTCACCGGCAGCAGCACGACTTCACGGTCGGGGAAGGCCTGGGCGAAGACCGCGCGGGCGGCGTCGTCTTCGGCCACGCCGAAGGCGGTGCTGATCACCGCGCCGTTGACCAGGATGTAGTTGGCGTAGCAGTCGCAGTAGCGTTCACTGTCGTAACGCTGGGTCACCTCGGGCGACGGCAGTTCCAGAAAGCTGAACGCGCGGCCGCGGGCGTCGGTGGCCAGTTCCAGCGCGCGGCGGTTTTCGCGCAGGATGTAGTAGTAGTCGCCCTGGTCCGGTGTGGCGCCCTGGCACAGCACGCGGCCCGGTGCCACGAAGGAGGCGATGCCGTCCACATGGCCGTTGGTTTCCACCTCCATCGGGTTGCCCGGCAGCCAGATCACCTTGCGGATGCCCAGCATGCGGCCCAGCTCTTCTTCGATGTCGGCGCGGCGCATGCCCGGGTTGCGGTTGGGGTGCAGCAGGCAGCTTTCGGTGGTGAGCAGCGTGCCTTCGCCGTCTACGTAGAACGAGCCGCCTTCCAGAATCATGTCGCTGTTGAACAGCGTGGCGCCGGCGTGGCGGGCGATGTCCTGCGCCAGCTGCTGGCAGCCGTCGTACGGCTGGTACTTGTTGCCCCAGGCGTTGAAGCGGAACGCCGCGGCGGCCAACTGCCCGCCCTTGCCTTGCAAGAAGATGGGGCCGCAGTCGCGTACCCAGTTGTCTTCGGCCGCTACCGGCAGCACCGTCACCGTCGGGCCGCACAGTTCGCGCGCCTGCGCCGCCAGGCTGTGGTGCGCGGTCACCACGCAGCGCTGGTAGCGGGCAATGGTGCGCGCGGTCAGCGCAAACTCGGCTACCACCTGGGCATAGTGCTCGCCCCATAGTTCTTCGCGGTCGGCCAGCATCGGCCAGCCCAGCCAGGTGGTGTGCTGGGTTTCCCATTCGGCGGGCATGCGGTAGCCCTGTACGCGTGCATCAAAACGTCCCATCTGCTTTGCCTCCTGTTGTGATGGGCGTATTGTGGCGCTAGCATGACTTTAGAAAAATTGATGTTTTTTGCCGGTATTGAACAGGTTTTCTCATATGAATACGCCACGCATTCCCTCGCTGCGCCTGCTGGCCGGCTTTGAGGCCGCTGCCCGGCTGGGCAGCTTTTCCCGCGCTGCCGACGAGCTGTGCCTGTCGCAGTCGGCCATCAGCCATCAGGTGCAGCAACTGGAGGCGCAGCTGGGGCAGCCGCTGTTCAGCCGCGTCGGGCGCGGAGTGGAGCTGACGGTGGCGGGCGAGGTACTGTTGCGCAGCGTGCAGCTGTCGTTGGACGCGCTGAAGAGCGGGCTGGCGCGCATCGGCACCTACCTCGACCCCGGCCTGGTGGTGCTGGTGTGCCCGGCGCCGCTGCAGCAGGGCTGGCTGTTGCCCAGGTTGGCCGCACTGCAGCAGGCGCTGCCGGGTGTGTGTCCGTTGCTGTCTACCGATGAGACGGCGCGCTATGTGGACGAGCTGGATGTGGATATCAATATTGTGGCGCGGCCGCTGCAGCAGCCAGGCCTGCTGGAGCAGCCGTGGTTGCAGGACGAGCAGCTGCTGGTGGCCAGCCCGGCGCTGGCGCAGCGGCTGGCCGGTTTGCCGCCGGCCGAGCACGCCGCCCACGCCAGCTTGCTGTGCCTGGAGCGGGCACTGACGGCCGGCAGCGGCCACGAGGCCCTGCCGGCGCTGCTGGCCGGCTGGCGCCGCAGCCTGATCCTGGACGACCCCCGCCTGCTGCAGGACGCCGCCGAGCGCGGCCTGGGCGTGGCCTGGCTATCGCGCTGGCAGGTGGCCGACGCGCTGGCCGGCGGCCGTTTGCAGGCGGTGGCCGGTTACCCGGTGCAGGCCGGGCAGCCATGGTGGATAGCCCGTGCCGCCGGCGACACCCGCTCGCCGCTGGTGAGGCAGCTGTATCAGTGGCTGCTGGACGAAGCGGCCGCCACGGGCTGAGTCCCGCTCAGGCCCGCTTGCAGCACGCTGCGCGCCACGCCCAGCTGCCAGTCGAAGTAGGGGTTGAAGGTGAGGCGGGCGTGCACCTTGCCCGGTTCGCGGTAGCCCCAGTCGCTGTACCACACGGTGGCGCCGCGCTGGCAGGCGGCTACCTCGGCGTCCTCCTGGCCGTTACGGCACATGCGCAGGCTACCCTTTTGGCCATACAAGGGGTTAGCCGGCGAGAACAGTACGCTCATGTGCGAAAACTGGCTGATGCGTTGCTGCGGCAGGTAGTCGCTTTGCCATAACTGGCGCGGGTCCTGCCCGTTGCCGGCTTGCCGGCCGTACCACACCAGGCGGCTGGCCGGATGGGTAAAGCGCTGCTGGAACAGGCGGCGTGCCTCGCCGACGTCTACTACCGAGTCACGCTCTGCCAGCACCATGAACGCCGGTTTGTCGTAGGGTCTGGCCGCCAGCGCCGACAGTACGGCGCTGCTGCTGCGGTAAAACAGGCCAAAGCCATTGGTGGGCACGTTCAGGTAGCGTACCGCCGTTTGCTGTACGCCCTCGTCCGGCTGCCGCAGCCACGGTTTCAGCGGTGCCACCCACGGTGCCAGCCAGTCGATGCTGCTATCTGACTTGAACGCCGGTGAAAATAGCAGCACGCCGGCCACGCGTGGTTCGGCCATCGCCTGCAGCATCACCAGGTTGGCGCCGGTGGAGAAGCCGCCCAGATACACCGGCAGGCCCTCGCGCTGCAGCAGCGCGGTCTGTTGCGCTACCAGCGTTTGCCAGTCTTCGTATTGCGCTGCCATCAGGTCGGCCGGTTTGCTGCCGTGGCCGGGCAACAACACGCTGCGTACCAGGTAACCGGACTCGGCCAGTGCCGGCCCCAGATCATTGAACGAGTAAGGCGAATCGCCCAGCCCGTGCACCAGTAGCACTGCACCGCGCGCCGGGCCTTTGGCTTGCCATTGCTGCGGGCTGTTGTAGGCCAGCTCGTCCTGCGGTGTGGCGGTCACAAACCGGCGATGCTGCTGTAGCCAGTGCCGGGTTTGCTGCTGGTAGCTGGCAAAGTCGGCCTGGCCCAGCGGCGGCAGGGCGTCTGGGGCGCGGGTCTGGCTGCAGGCGCTGACGGCCAGCGCCAGCAACAGGGGCAGGGCGATTCTCATGGTGATGTTCGGGCCGGGTAAAGCGGCATGGAGTGGCAACGGCGGCCAGAAGTTTCTGTCAGGGCCCGTCGCGCGTCAATTTCATGTTGCGTTGCAGCAAATCGTCTTCTAGGCTGAAAGCGAGGATCTCTCCTCGTGTTGTCTCCATCATTCGGCCGCCTTGCGCCACACCCGCTACCCCATGGCGGGTTTTCTTTTGTGGTCAGCCTGGTAATACCACCTGCTGTCTATGATTCAACGCTACGCGACGCCATCGCAGCCGAGACTGACCGCGTACAGCCCTGAGGCTTGGGCGCTTACTGCCACAGGCTACCCGGCACGTAGGTGACGCCGGCCACCAGCGGGCGCGCGGTGCGCACCACGCCGGCTTTGCTGATGTGCGGCCAACCTTCGGCGTCGGTGCCGGCTTGCGTTACTTGGGTATGCAGTTGGCCGCTAGGGTGTTCGATGGTGACGTGCTGCGGTGCAGCCGGGTCCAGCCGGGCCAGGCGGTGTGCCAGCGTGCCGGGGATGTGGCAGGCGGCGGCCACGCAGAGGGCGCCGGTGACCGCATGCGCAGCGTGGCAGTTCCATGGCACGAAGTAGCGCGAGCAGATCTGGCCGCCCGCCGTCGGCGGCGACAGCAGTACCACCTTCGGCAGTACTTTATCGCTGACATCGCCCAGCCCCATGCGCAGTGCGGCAGCGCGGCGCAGCGTTTCGATACGGGCCAGCAGCGCGCTGTCGGCGTCCAGCTCGGCCTTGCTTTCGTCGCCGCGTTTGCCTAGCGCGCTGGCGGCAATGAACACGATGGGGGTGGAAAAATCCACGCAAGACACTTCCACACCGTCGATGACGTCGATAGCCTGACCGGTGGGCATCAGCTTGCCGGTCTTGGCGCCGGCGGCGTCCATGAAGTTCAGCAGGATGGGCGCGCCGCTACCGGGCACGCCATCAATGTGCACCTCGCCCTCGTAGTTCACTTTGCCACCCGGCGTCTGCACGATGGCCTCCACCACCTTGCCGGTGTTCTGGTTGTAGATGCGCACCGCGGTGTGCGGTTTGTCGGCCGCCACCAGGCCGTGCTCCAGCGCAAACGGTGCTACGCCGGCCAGCATGTTGCCGCAGTTGGGCGAGGTGTCCACGGTGGCGCTGTCTACCGACACCTGCGCAAACAGGTATTCCACGTCGATGCCTGGCCGGCTGGACGCCGACACCATCACCACCTTGCTGGACAGCGAATCGCCACCGCCCAGGCCGTCGATCTGGCGGCGGTCGGGCGAACCCATTACCGCCAGCAGCACCTGGTTGCGGCGCGCTTCATCCTGCGGCAAGTCGCTTTGCAGGAAGAACGGGCCTTTGGACGTGCCGCCGCGCATCACGACGCAGGGGATGGGGATCAACATGGCTGTTACCTCGGTAGACGGTTCATTTACCGGGCATTCTCGGCACTGCCACGCCGCAAGAGAAATGAATTTATTTCTGGTATTGATGCGCTTTATTCAATTATTGCGCTTGGTCCGCATAGGCTTTCACCATCTCGTACAGTGCCTGCGCAGCCGGTGACAGCTCGGCGGTCTTGCGGGTAATCAGCACCAGCCCGCGCGATACCACCGGGTTTTGCAGCCGCATCACGCGGATGTGCGGGTAGGCGTCGCGTTGCAGGGCCAGCCCCGGCAATACCGCGGCGCCGACGCCCTCTGCCACCAGCCCCAGCGCGGTGGACACGCGTTGTACTTCGTATAGCGACTGCAGCGTCACCTGGTTTTCTTCCAGCGCACGGTCCAGCAAGGGGCGGTTGCCGCTGAACTGGCCGATGGAAATCAGCGGGTAGGGTTCCAGGTGGCGCCACTGCAGTTCGGGCAAGGCGGCCAACGGGTGGTCGTCGCGGCAGACCAGCACGAATTCGTCCTCGATCAGCGGTACACCCAGCAGCTCGGCGTGGTGGCTGCCGGCAATGGTGATGCCGAACTCGGCTTCGCGCTGCAGCACGGCGCTGGAAACACCGGCCGAGGTGTGGTCCAGGATCTTGATGTGGTTGTCGGGGTACTGCGCCGAGTAGGCCTGGATGATGCGCGGCAGAAAGCGCACGCCCACGGTGGGTACGCAGGCGATGGTGACACTGCCGCGCTTGAGGCGGCCGGTGTCGCGAATTTCGCTCAGCGAGCCGGCCAGCTCGCCCAGCAAACGCTTGGCGTGTGGCAGGAACTCTTCACCAACCCGGGTCAGCGCCACCGAACGCGTGGTGCGCTCGATCAGCTTTACCCCCAGGTAGTCTTCCAGGTTTTGCAGACGGCGGGTAATGCCGGCCTGCGACAGGAACAGGCTTTCGGCTGCGGTCTGGAAGCTGCCGCTTTCGGCGATGGCGATGAAGGCCTGTACGCCTATGGTGTCGATTTTCATGCGTTTGGCTCAATAATCTGGCAGATAAATTTACTTTACTACCGTGTGCGGCCTTTGCACACTGGCTGTTGTCTGCTCCGGCAGTACAGCAGCAAGTACTCCCTTGTGTTGGCCACCGAACGCGGTGGCCATTTTTTTTGACGTGGTATTGATCAGTTTTTATCAATAATCATAAAAAACAATGCATTTAACAAAACAAAAACACGCCACCACAATGCAGCACAAGCAGCTGGCAACCGCTTACGCTGCAAGGCAAACACAAAACGGAGAGACACCACCATGAAAAAACTGACTACCCCCCTCGTCATGGCGACCTTGCTGCTGGGTTCGCAAGCGGTGCTGGCGGCAGAGCCCATCGTGATCAAGTTCAGCCACGTGGTGGCTGTCGATACCCCCAAAGGGCAGGCCGCCGAGTATTTCAAGAAACTGGTGGAAGAACGTACCAAGGGCCAGGTGAAGATCCAGATTTACCCCAACAGCCAGCTGTACAAAGACAAGGAAGAGCTGGAGGCGCTGCAGATGGGGTCGGTGCAGATGCTGGCGCCCACTACCAGCAAATTCGGCCCGATGGGTTTCAAGGAATTCGAGGTTTTCGACATGCCCTACGTGTTCATGAACGAAGACCAGGTACACAAGGTGACCCGTGGCCCAGTAGGGGCTAGCCTGATGCAGAAGCTGGAAAGCCGCGGCATCAAAGGGCTGGCGTTCTGGGATAACGGCTTCCGCGTCTTCAGCGCCAACAAGCCGCTGAAGGTGCCGATATCAAAGGCCAGAAGATCCGCATCAATTCGTCCAAGGTGAACCAGGCCATCATTCAGTCGGTAGGGGCCTTGCCGCAGACCATGGCCTTGTCCGAGGTATACCAGGCGATGCAGACCGGCGTGGTGGATGGCGCCGACGGCAATGTGTCCAACCTGTACACGCAGAAGCAGTACGAGGTACAGAAGTACGTGGTGGATACCCGCCACTCTTACAGCGGTTACGCCGTGGTGGTGAACAAGCCGTTCTGGGACAAGCTGCCGCCGGACATCCGCACTACGCTGGAAGGCGCGATGCGTGATGCCACCGTCTACAACGACCAGATGGCCGAAAAGGACACCAATCTGGCGTACGAGCGCATCAAGGCCAGCGGCAAGACCCAGGTGTACGTGCCCAGCGCGGCAGAAAAAGCCGAATGGGTGAAAGCCATGCAGCCGGCGTTCAACGATATTGCGCCGCGCATCGGTATGGCCACCATCAATGCGGTGCGTAGCGCCATCGCCAAGTAAGTCCTTTGCGGCGGGTGGCCGTGCTGCCCGCTGTCTCCTGCTCCCTGCGAGGTCGTCGTGAAATTCCTGGATCATCTGGAAGAATGGCTGATTGCCATTCTGATGGGCGCCGCCACGCTCATCACTTTTGTGGCAGTGCTGCACCGTTACGGTAGCGGCACTGCCTGGCTCAACCCTCTGCTGTCCGGCATCCATCTGAGCTGGGCGCAAGAGCTCACCATCTACCTGTTTGTGTGGATGGCCAAATTCGGCGCGGCCTACGGCGTGCGTACCGGCATCCACGTTGGAGTGGACGTGCTGATCAACAAGCTGTCCGACCGTAACCGGGGCCGCTTCATTGTCATCGGCCTGCTGTCCGGTGCGCTGTTTACCGGCATTGTCGGCACGCTGGGTGCCGGTTTTGTGTGGGAGATCGCCCATACCGACCAGACATCGGTAGACCTTGAAATCCCGATGTGGTTGGTGTACCTGGCCGTGCCGCTGGGCTCCTACCTGATGTGCTTCCGCTTCCTGCAAGTGACCGTCGGCTTCCTCAAGACCGGTGCCTTGCCCAAGCACGACCATACCCACGTGGAAGGCATGGATGACGTGGCCGAAAACAGTAACTGGTACGCGATGGACGACAACCTGCATCCGCAAGACGTGAAGCGCGGAGGAACACACTGATGAGCACCCTGATTATCTTTGGCTTGCTGATTACGCTGATGCTCACCGGCATGCCGATTTCCATTTCGCTGGGCCTCACCGTCCTGACCTTCCTGTTTACCATGACAGATGTACCTATCGAGTCGGTGGCGCTGAAGCTGTTTACCGGTATCGAGAAGTTCGAAATCATGGCCATCCCGTTTTTCATTCTGGCGGGTAACTTCCTCACCCACGGTGGGGTGGCGCGGCGGATGATCAATTTTGCCACCAGCATGGTGGGCCACTGGCACGGCGGCCTGGGCCTGGCCGGCGTACTGGCTTGCGCGCTGTTTGCTGCCGTCTCCGGCTCCAGCCCGGCTTGCGTGGTGGCCATCGGTTCCATCCTGCTGCCGGCCATGGTGAAGCAGGGCTTTCCGCCGCGCTTCGGCGCAGGCGTGATCACCACCTCGGGCGCGCTGGGCATCCTGATTCCACCGTCCATCGCCATGGTGATGTACTCGGTGGCCACCAATACCTCGGTGGGGCAGCTGTTCATGGCCGGTGTGATTCCGGGCCTGATGCTGGCTACCTTGCTGGGCCTGACCACCTGGTATCGTGCCCGCAAGTTCGGTTACCCGCGCCTGCCCAAGGCCAGCTTTGCCCTGCGCATGCAGGCGCTGCGCGAAAGCTTCTGGGGTTTGTCGCTTATCGTGCTGGTGATTGGCGGTATTTACAGCGGTATCTTTACCCCCACCGAGGCGGCTGCCATGTCGGCGGTGTACGCCTTCATCGTGGCGGTGTTCATCTACAAAGACATGACGCTGAAGCAGGTGCCGAAGGTGCTGCTGGACTCGGCCAGCATGTCGTCGATGCTGCTGTACATCATTACCAACGCGGTGTTGTTCTCGTTCCTGATGACCAGCGAAGGCGTGCCGCAGGCCATGGCCAGCTGGCTGATCGACGCCGGCCTGGGCCCGATAGCCTTCCTGCTGGTGGTAAACGTCATTCTGCTGCTGGCCGGCAACGTGATGGAGCCGTCGTCCATCGTGCTGATCTTTGCCCCCATCCTGTTTCCGGTGGCCATCGCGTTGGGCATCGACCCGGTGCACTTCGGCATCCTGATTGTGGTGAACATGGAAGTAGGCATGTGTCACCCGCCGGTGGGCCTGAACCTGTACGTGGCGTCCGGCATTACCAAGATGGGCATTACCGAGCTCACCATCGCGGTATGGCCGTGGCTGCTTACCATGCTCGTGTTCCTGGTGCTGGTCACCTACGTACCGGCCATCTCGCTGTGGCTACCCAGAACGCTGGGTATGATGTAGCAACGCATCCTCCGCTCGGGCCGTGCCCTTGCCTTTACCCGCGCCTGGCGCGGGTTTTTTCATGGATAGGCGCCGCCGCAGGTGGTGGTCAGAGTGCCGGCACAGGGTGGGCGCGAATCCAGCCTGCCATCGCGGCGACTGCCTCGGCTTCGATGCCGTTGTAGCCGTGCCAGTGCCAGGCACCGCACGCCTTTCCGTGTGGCGGGCCGCCGCCGTCCAGCCACTGCAGTTGCTTGTCGCTGGCCTGGCTGAATTGGGCCAGCAGCGCCGGCACGTCGGCGGGGTGGCACACCGGGCAAGCATCGCGGCGGTGATGAATCAGCAATACCGGCAGCCGGATGGCGGCCAGGTCTTGCGTGGGGACGGCGCCCGGTTTGGTGCGGCCAACCACACTGGACGACAGGATCAGCCCGGCCACCTGCGTTTGCAGCGCGATGGCAGCGGCGGTGGCCGACAGCGTGCCGCGGCTGGTGCCTACCAGCCACGGCGTCTGGCCCGCACGGCGGCGTACTTCGGCCAGCACCGCGCTGATATCGGCCAGGTGCGGCGCGTCGATGCGTGCTTCGTAGCCCAGACCGCTGCCGTCGTCGGGGCGGCCGAAGATGGCCACGTTCAGACCTTGCGCCACCAGTAGCGGCGCGGCACGTACCAGGAAGTTGTCGCCATCCGGCACGCCATCGGCCACCCGGCCAAAGCCGCCGTTGCCGCCGGGAAACAGCAATACGGTGGCGCGGGCGGCGGGGGCCGGCCACCACAGCAGGCTGTGCTGCACGCCGGGGCGGGTGGCGATGTGCAGCACGTCGCCGGCGGCCAGTGCCGTCAGGCTGGACAGCCACAGCAGGCAGCCAAGCAGCCACAGGCGGGCAGGGGGTGTCGGCACGGCAGATCTCCTTCAGCAAGCAGTCAGGCGCAAGGGTTGGCCGCAAAGGCCTGCCGCAGCAGCGGCGTATTACTGGTGCAGGTTTCGATAACGCCCTGCCAAGACTGCACCGACAACCGTGTGCTGGCAATGGTGAAGGAGGCCAGCATGGGCATGCTGCTGAGTTACCCGATCTTGCAGCTGCGTTCTATGTGGCTGCTGGCGCTTGACGGGCATGGCATCGCAGTACCGGTCGGGTAGAACATCACAGCCAGGGGCCATATGGCCTGATGACTGCCCACGGTACGTTACGGGGCGCGGTGGTAAAAACCAAGCCCTCCGCGAGGGGAGGGCTTGGTACGCTGGCAGACGGGCAGCTTAGTGCTGGTGACCGTGTTCGCCGTGAACGTGCTGGTGGGCGATTTCTTCTTCGGTGGCAGCGCGCACGTCCAGTACCTTGATGGCAAAGCGCAGCGACTTGCCGCACAGCGGGTGGTTGCCGTCCAGCAGCACGGTCGGGCCCTTGATCTTGGTAACGAAGTAGTAACGCGGCTCGCCATCCGGGCCCATGCGGCGGATCTGGCCGCCTACCTTGATACCGGGCGGGAAGTCGGCCTTCGGCATGGTGGTAACCAGTGCTTCGTCGCGCTCGCCGAAAGCATCGGCGCTGGCCAGCTGCACCACGGTGTCAAAGCCGGCTTCCTGGCCTTCCAGGGCGGCTTCCAGCTTGGGGAACAGGTTGTCGTAATCGCCGTGCAGGTAGGACACCGGCTGTTTGCCGTCGTCGTATACATTGCCTTGGCTGTCGGTGACTTTCATGCGCACGGTAACGGCGCAGTTCTGGGTGATTTTCATGGTGGTTCCCCTAAAAAACGAGGCGGGAAGGGTGGCAGCTCTGCCGGAGCGTGTCAACCGGGGATAGCCGTGCGCTGCTTGCCGGAGTCGGCTGCCTGGGCTGCGGCTGGTGGCAACCCGCCGTGCGTGAGTTTGCCAAGGGGGCGGGGGACGGGCGTGCAGGAGAAGCGCCGGGTTGGCCGCAGTACAAAACAAAAAAGCCCTTGATTTCTCAAGGGCTTAGCTGTGTGTACTGGCGGAGAGGGAGGGATTCGAACCCTCGGTACGCTCGCACGTACGCCTGATTTCGAGTCAGGTACATTCGACCACTCTGCCACCTCTCCGACTCAGTAGGCTGCGAAGTATAGGTAGGCTTATTGCGGCTGTCAACAGCTGTGCATGCATTTTTTTATCAAGCCTGCCGACTGTGCGGTGGCTGCGGCATACTGCCAGTTCGATAGAGGCCGTACAGGCCCGCACAAGCAAAGGGACAGCAGCAGTGAAACTCTCCAGACGGCTGGATGCCATCGCCCCGTTTCAGGTGATGGCCATCCTGGAAAAAGCCCGTGCCTTGCAGGCCGCCGGGCATGACGTGATCCACCTTGAAATCGGCGAGCCGGATTTCGCCACGCCGCAGGCGATTGTGGATGCCGGCCGGGCCGCGTTGGCCGCCGGGCACACCTTCTATACAGCGGCGCAGGGCTTGCCGCAATTGCGCGAGGCGATTGCCGGGTATTACGCCAGCCAGTTTGGCGTGACGGTGGCGCCGCAGCGCATCATCGTAACCCCCGGTGCGTCCGGGGCCTTGCAGATTGCGCTGTCCTTGCTGGTGGACGAGGGCGATGGCGTGTTGATGGCAGACCCTACCTACCCGTGCAACCGCCATTTTGTCAGCCTGCTGGGCGGCCAGCCGCAGGCGGTGGCGGTGGATGCGGCCAGCCGCTTCCAGTTGCTGGCGGCCGATGCCGACGCGCACTGGCAGGCCAATACCGTGGCGGCGATGGTGGCGACGCCGGCCAACCCTACCGGCACCATGCTGACGGCGGACGAGGTGGCGGCGTTGGCCACCGTGTGCCGCACCCGCGGCGGGGCGCTGATTGTGGACGAGATTTACCAGGGCCTTTGCTACGGGCAAGCGCCGTTCAGCGCGCTGGCGCTGGCGGACGACGCCTTCGTGATCAACAGTTTCTCCAAGTATTTCCAGATGACCGGCTGGCGCCTGGGCTGGCTGGTGGTGCCGGATGCGTATGTGGAAGCGGCGTTGCGGCTGGCGCAGAACCTGTTTCTATGTGCGCCGGCGGCAGCGCAGTACGCGGCGTTGGCCGCATTCCAGCCAGCGGTGCTGGCCGAGCTGGAGGCGCGCCGCGCCGAGTTTGGCCGCCGCCGCGATTATCTGCTGCAGGCGCTGCCACAGCTGGGCTGGCGTGTGCCGGCGCAGCCGGACGGGGCATTTTATGTGTATGCCGACGTGTCAGCGGTGACCGACGATAGCTTTGCTTATTGTCAGCGCGTGCTGGACGAGGTGCAGGTGGCGATTACGCCGGGGGCGGATTTTGGTGCCCATCAGGCCGGTCGTTACGTGCGGGTGGCGTACACCACCGGGGTAGAACGCTTGGCAGAGGCGGTGGCGCGCATCGCTACCTTGCCGCGGCGTTAAGCCAGCCGCGCCAGCCAGTAGCCGGCCAGCACGGCTACGGCGGCGTGGCTCCAGGCCAGCCGCCGCAGCCGCTGCGCCAGGGCAGCGGGTGTGCGCCAGCTCAGCAGGAAGGGGCGGCCACCTGCCGGTTTTTGCAGATGGTGGCAGGGTGGGGTGGCGGCCAGCTCGCGGTGCTGGCGGTGGATGCTGTGTGCGGCGGCCTGGCGTGCGGCTTCCCATTCGTCGGCGTCCAGCGCGCCGTTGCCATCGCGGTCGAAGCGTTGCAGCAGCGCGGCCTGATCGGCTTTCCAGTCGTTCAACAGCAGTTGCAGGTCGTCACGCCAGGCCTGGCGGTCGGGTGCGCCGGCCAGGGTAACCAGGCTGCCCAGTGCGTACAGCGGGTCGCCGTCGGCCAGCCAGCTTTCGCGGTAGTGGTATTGCGCGTCCTGCCACTGGCGGTGGTGCCGGGTTTCCACCAGCGCGCCGGCGGGTTCGATCACCA
This sequence comes from Vogesella urethralis, assembly GCF_007644045.2. Classification (GTDB taxonomy): domain Bacteria; phylum Pseudomonadota; class Gammaproteobacteria; order Burkholderiales; family Chromobacteriaceae; genus Vogesella; species Vogesella urethralis. Next base: position 78,174 of record NZ_VMDW02000087.1, on the reverse strand, counting down.
GTTGGCCGCGCGCGTCTGCCAGCAGGAACGCACTGTCGCTGACCAGGTGCTGGCGGCTGCGGATATGGCCGTGGCGGTCGTCGCGTGGTTGGCGGCTGGCGTGGTACCACACGCAGCGCATCTGGCCGTAGGGGGTGAGCAAAGGTTGGCCGCCGCAGGCGCGGGCCTGGCCGTGGTACTCGCCGTAACCTTGTACCGGGCTATGGCAGCGGCCGGTGGGGGTGTCGGCCACGAAACGGTAGCGACGGTGCTGGCGCCACCATTGCCACAGTGCCAGCGCAGCGACGGCAAGCGGCACGGCTGGCGGCCAGGTATCGGCGCTCGCCAGCCACAGTGGCCAGGCGGGCAGATACAGCAGCAGGCCGGCCCAGCCTGTGGCCAGGCGGCTAGCGCTGGAAAAGGGCGCCGATATCCACATCGCGCTTGTCGCTGTCGGCAAAACGCAGCGGCTTGGCCGGGCGGAAGCTGAACAGGCTGGCGACGATCACGTCGGGAAACTGCTCGATGCGCACGTTGTTCAGGTTCACGGCTTCGTTATACAGTTCGCGCCGGTCGGCGATGCCGTCTTCCAGCTGGGTGATGCGCTGCGCCAGGTGGCTGAACTGGGCGTCGGCTTGCAGTTCGGGGTAGGCTTCTGCTACAGCAAAAATCTGGCCGGTCAGGCTACGCAGCTGGCCTTCCAGTTCGCCGATGCGGCCAACGTTGGCGCTGCGCGCCGCTTCCGACAGCATGGCGCGGGCTTCCATCACCCGCGTCAGGGTGTCTTGTTCAAATTGGCTGTAGTGGCGACAGACGTCTACCAGCTTGGGCAGCTCGTCGTGGCGCTGTTTCAGCAGAACGTCGATATTGGCCCAGCAGCGGGTGACCTCGTGCTTCAGCCGCACCAGGCTGTTGTAGAGCATTACCCCGTAGAAAAACAGGACGGCCAGCGCGGCCATGAACAGAAACATCGGCATTGCTTTCCCTTTCGCAAGCGGGCGGCGGCGTGGGCCGCGCCGGCTCATCGTGGCGGCGGGGCGGGGGGATGTCAAGAAAGGCAACCATGCAGACATTGAACATTATCGGCGCCGGTCGCCTGGGGCAAACGCTGGGCTGGCTGGCGCAGCAGGCCGGCTATGGCATTGGCAGCGTGCTGTGCCGCAGTGTGGCGGCTGCCGAGGCAGCGTGCGCCTTTATCGGGGGCGGCAAGCCGCATACCGCCTTGCATCAGGTGGCGCCGGCGGCGCTGACCTTGCTGGCGGTGCCGGATGGTGACATCGCCAGTGTGGCAACGGCTCTGGCCAAGGTTGGCCGCTTGCAGCCGGGGCAGGTGGTGTTTCACGCCAGTGGTGCCGGCGAAGCGGCGTTGCTGGCCCCGCTTGCCGCGCAGGGGCTGTACTGTGCCAGCTTGCACCCGGCGTTCTCGTTTGCCGACCCGGCGCGGTCGGTACAGGCTTTTGCCGGTACCCGCTGCGCGCTGGAGGGCGATACGCGGGCGTTTGCCCCGTTGCAGGCGTTGGCACGCGCCATTGGCGGCCAACCTTTCCTGTTGGCGCCGGGCGGCAAGGCGGCCTACCACGCGGCGCTGGCGGTGGCGTCCAATTATCTGGTGACCGTGCACCAGCTGGCGCTGCAGCTGTCTGCCACGGCAGGCATGGTGCCCGAGCAGGCACAGGCGGTAATTGGCGACTTGATGCAGAAAACGTTGGCCAACAGTCTGGCGTTGGGGCCGGCAGCGGCACTGACCGGGCCGATTGTGCGCGGCGATGCGGGTACCCTGGTACGACACCGTGCGGTAATGACGGCGGCGGAAGATGCCTTGTACTGCGCGCTGGGCGAAGCGACGCTGGTGCTGGCGGCGGGGCGGCTGGATGACGAGCGGCAGGCTGCGGTAGCTCGCGCTTTGCGCCAGCCGGCCGCATGAGGCCGGGCGTCAGCCCAGCTCGACGCGGTTGCGGCCGCCTTGCTTGGCGCTGTAGAGCGCCTGGTCGGCGCGGTGATAGGCACTTTGTACGGTGTCATCTGGCAACAAGCGGGTGATGCCGCCGGAAAACTGGTAGCGGAACGCTACCTGCTCGCCAATGTGACGCGGCAGTTGCAGGCTGGCCAGCAGGTTGCCCAGCACCAGGCTGGCTTGCGGCAGCGCTGTATCCGGCAGGATCAGCATGAACTCTTCGCCGCCCAGGCGGCCAACCCCGTCGCTGCGCCGCAGCTGGCCTTGCAGGTGACGGGCGAAGTCCACCAGTACCAGGTCGCCGAACGGGTGGCCGTAGTGGTCGTTGACGTGTTTGAAGTGGTCGATATCCACGATGGCGATGCAGTGCTGGCCGGTTTTGGGTAGCAGAGCCTCCAGCAGGGCCAGGATATGGCGGCGATTGCTCAGGCCTGTGAGCGCATCGGTGCTGGCTGCGCGTAGTGCCTGATCGCGTGCCGCGCGCAGGCTGCGTCCGCGGGTGGCCAACTGGCTGATATCCACGGCAGTGCACAGCATCCAGCCGGTCTCGTCCACCGTTTCGGTCATCAGTAGCCAGCGCCCGTCGTGCAGGTCGGTTTCCAGTATGCGGTAAGCCTGCTTGCCGCGCCGGCTCAGCGCCGAGCTCAGCCAGTTGTCGAAATTGTCGGTCTGGATGACGGTGCCGGTGCCGTTGGCATAGTTGTCGCGCATCAGCTGTACCCAGCTGGGGTAACTGTTCTTGGCCAGGTGATAGGTGCGGCGAAAGGCCGGGTTGGCGTAACGCAGCGTATCGCTGCTATCGAACAACGCCACCAGCAGCTCGCTGTGCTGGTACAGCTGCTGCAGTTTGGGCAGAAGATGGCGGTGCAGGGTGTCGGGCATGGCGGGCAGGCAGATGCAAACCGGTTATACAATCGTTTCATCATAGCTTGCCTGCGGTCTGCTTGTGCCACCGTGCAGCGTCTGGCGTGCTGCACGGTGGTGTGTGCTCAGGCGTGAATAACGAAGATGGCCGGGCGCTTGTGAAAGTCCGGCGCTTCGCGCGGCCAGTCTTTTACCAGACGGCTGACGATGGTTTGCGTCGGTGCGGTCAGGTCTGCCGCTACGCACAGGCGGGTGCTGCCGGCCAGTGTTTCGCGCAGCTGTTGCAGCAGCGCGTTGTTGCGGTACGGCGTTTCGATGAACAGCTGCGTTTCGTTGTTTTGCTTCGAGCGCAGCTCCAGTGCCTTGATGGCCTTGGCACGCTCGGCGGCATCCACCGGCAGGTAACCGTGGAAGGCAAAGCACTGGCCGTTGGCGCCACTGGCCATCATCGCCAGCAGGATGGACGACGGGCCGATCAGCGGCTCGACGCGGTAGCCTTTTTCGTGGGCCAGCGCCACCAGCTGGGCGCCGGGGTCGGCGACCGCCGGGCAGCCGGCTTCGGATACCAGGCCCAGGTCTTGCCCTGCGGCCAACGGTGCCAGCAGCGCGGCCACGTCGGCCGGCTTGGTGTGCTCGTTTAGTGTGTGCATCACCAGTTCACGGATGGGTGTAGTGACGCCCAGCTGCTTCAGGTGTTTGCGCGCGGTTTTTTCGGCTTCCACCACAAAGTGGGTGAGGTGGGTGACGCGGGCGCGTTCGCCTTCCGGCAGCCACGGCGTGTCGCCATCGCCCAGCGGGGTGGGGATCAGGTACAGGGTGCCGGCCATTACAGAATCTCCACGCCTTCGTTTTGCAACATGGTCACCAGCGCGAACAGCGGTACACCGATCAGCGAGTTGGGGTCGTCGGCCTCCACTTTTTGCATCAGCGCACCACCCAGGGTTTCGCTCTTGGCACTGCCGGCGCAGTGCAGTGCATCCGGCTCGCGGCTGAGGTAGTTGCGGATCTGCTGCTCGGTGAGGGTGCGCAGTGTCACCTTGGTGATGCCGACATCTTCTTGCAGCTGGCCGCTGCGGCTGTTGTACAGCGCCAACGCTGAGTGGAACACTACGGTGCGGCCGCTCATCCATTGCAGCATCTTCACGCCGTTTTCAAAGCTGCCGGGCTTGCCGATCTGGCGGCCGTCCAGCAGGGCCACCTGGTCGCCGCCGATGATCAGCGCGTCCGGGTATTGGCTAGCCAGCGACATGGCCTTGGTGCGTGCCAGACGCACGGCGGTTTGCAGCGCGGTTTCGTCCGGCAGCGGCGTTTCGTCGCACACGGGGGCGGCAGTAATGAGGGGCAGGCCCAGGCGCGCCACGATGTCGCGGCGGTAGGGCGAGGTAGAAGCAAGCACAATCTGCATGGTGGGTACGCCAGATGGGGCGGCGGCCGGGCGCATTCGCAACGGCTGCCGGCAGTGGGTTGCGGGTTAAGTCCTGATTGCTTTGACAAAATAGTGGTGGCGATTATATCATCTGGTGTTTATGTCTAACCCGATTTTGATTGATCCGCTCGCGTTTGCCCGCGACGGTGCTTCGCTGGAAGGCGAGCGCACCATTGCGGCAATGGATGTACGCGTGCACGAGGTGCTGGCTACCACGGCCGGCGCAGCCCGTTACACCGTAAGTGGTTTTACTGACCGCTTGCGGCGTCCGTCGTTGCGTTACCGCGTGGAAGCCGATGTCGAGGTGAATTGTCAGCGTTGTCTGGCGGCCATGCCGCAGACGCTGGTGAGCGAAGGGGTGATCACGCTGTTTGTCAGCGAAGAGAAGCTCGAAGCCGCCGTAGACGCCGACGACGAACTGGACGCCATCTTGGCCGAAGAAACATTCGACGTGACCGCGCTGATCGAAGACGAAATCATTATGGGCTTGCCGCTGTCGGCGAAACACGACGATTGCGGTACGGAGCATCTAGAGCGCGCCAAGGCTGACAAGCCGAACCCTTTTGCGGTACTGGCAACGCTTAAGAAATCCGGGTCCTGAACTTTTACTTGTATTTCTTAGGAGTCGACCATGGCTGTTCAACAGAACAAAAAGTCCCCGTCCAAACGTGGCATGCACCGCGCACACGATTTTCTGACCGCTCCGTCGCTCGCTAAAGAGCCGACCACCGGTGAAACCCACCTGCGTCACCACATCAGCCCGAACGGCTTCTACCGTGGCCGCCAGGTTGTGAAGGCCAAGGGCGAGTAATTCGCTCCCGCTTCATCCTTACCTTCATAACTACAGGTAGGTAGACTACCGTTTCACGTTGATGACTATCACCGTAGCGGTCGATGCAATGGGCGGTGACGTTGGCCTCAAGGTCACCGTCCCGGCATCTATCCGTTTCCTCCAAGACATTCCCGACATTGCTCTGATTCTGGTAGGCGACAGTGCGGCCATCGAAGCCGAACTGAGCGACCTTCCCGCGTCTTTGCGCTCGCGCGTGCGCGTTCATCATGCAACCGAAGTGGTTGGCATGGACGAATCGCCGCAGCTGGCGTTGAAGAACAAGAAAGACTCGTCAATGCGGGTGGCGATTAACCTCGTCAAAGAAGGTCAAGCCCAGGCTGCCGTTTCCGCCGGTAACACCGGTGCGCTGATGGCCACTGCCAAGTTTGTTCTTAAAACCATCCCCGGTATCGACCGTCCGGCCATCGCCAAGATGATGCCAGGCATCAAGGGCAGCACCTGCGTGCTGGACTTGGGCGCTAACGTCGAATGCTCGCCAGAGCAGCTGGTGCAATTCGGCATCATGGGTTCCGAACTGGCTTCCAGTCTGACGCACAAGCCCAACCCGACGGTGGGCCTGCTGAACATCGGCTCGGAAGATATCAAGGGTACAGATTCCATCAAGCGCGCAGCCGAGCTGCTGCGCGAGTCCGGTCTCAATTTTCACGGTAACGTCGAAGGCAACGACATCTTCAAATCGACAGTGGATGTGGTAGTCTGCGACGGTTTTACCGGCAACGTTGCGCTGAAAGCATCCGAGGGGCTGGCGCACATGATTGCTACCTTCCTGCGCGAAGAGTTTGCCAGCACGTGGTGGACCAAGCTGTGCGCCCTGGCGGCCATGCCGGTGCTCAAGCGGTTCAAGGCCCGTGTTGATCCCCGTAACTACAACGGCGCCAGTTTTCTGGGCCTGCGGGGGATTGTGGTGAAAAGCCACGGCGGCACCGACGCGCTGGGATTCCGTATTGCATTGGAGCAGGCTTGCGAGGAAGTCCGCGCCAATGTGATTGGTCACATCGCAGACCGGGTCGCTTCCCAACTACAACATCTCAAGCGTTCCGAGTCTGAAGCTTAAAGTTAGCTCATGACCTATTCACGCATTCTCGGTACCGGCAGCTATCTGCCGGACACCATCATGACGAATGCGATGCTGGCCGAGCGCATCGAAACCAGTGACGAGTGGATTGTCTCTCGCACTGGCATTCGTGCGCGCCACATCGCAGCAGATAATCAGAAAACCAGCGATCTGGCCTACCTCGCCGCGCAGCGCGCGCTGGAAAGCGCCGGCTTGCAAGCCAGCGATATCGACCTGATCATCCTGGCCACCACCACGCCCGATATGGTATTCCCCAGTACCGCCAGCATCCTGCAGGAAAAGCTGGGCATTCCGGGCGTGCCCGCGTTTGACGTGCAGGCCGTTTGCGCCGGCTTCGTGTACGCGCTGGCTACCGCCAACGGTTACATCAAGAGCGGCATGGCCAAAAACGTGCTGGTGGTGGGCGCCGAAGTGATGAGCCGCCTGCTGGACTGGGATGATCGCCGCACCTGCGTGCTGTTTGGCGATGGCGCCGGCGCCGTGGTGGTGGGCGCCAGCGACGAGCCGGGCATCCTGCACGCCAAGTTGGCCGCAGACGGCCGCTACCGCGACATCCTGAAGACCGAAGCGCAAATCATCGACGGCGAGGTGGAAGGTACGCCTTACCTGCACATGGATGGCCCGGCGGTGTTCAAATTTGCGGTGAAGGCGCTCTCCGACATTGCGGAGAAAACCCTGGCCGAGGCCGGCGTGCCGCAAGACAGCGTGGACTGGCTGGTGCCGCACCAGGCCAATATCCGCATCATCGAAGCCACCGCCAAGCACCTGCAACTGTCGATGGACAAAGTCATCGTCACCTTGCCGGAGCAGGGCAATACCTCGGCGGCGTCCATTCCGCTGGCGTTCGATCATGCCGTGCGCCAGGGCAAGATCCAGCGCGGCCAGACCGTGCTGATGGAAGGTATTGGCGGCGGTTTTGCCTGGGGCGCGCTGCTGCTGCGCTTCTGATCGAGGCCGGCTGCCTGGCGTGATCGCCGGGCAGCCGTGTTGCGCTTCATCAATGAATGTCGGCAAAGCACGGCGAACGTCGGTGATCATACGAGCGTTTGAGTGTTTTCTTTGCATTAATTGCGCCAAGCAGTCATCATTCCCCCCGTTTCAAAAGGAGACCCCAAAATGGCGTTTGCCTTTCTCTTTCCCGGTCAGGGCTCGCAAAGCCTCAACATGATGGACGGCTTTGCCGACCTGCCGGTGGTTAAACAGACATTCGACGAAGCCTCGGCCGCCCTGGGTGAAGACCTGTGGGCCATGCTGCAGGCCGACAGCGCCGACGCGATCAACGCTACCGTCAACACCCAGCCGCTGATGCTGGCCGCCGGTGTGGCCACCTACCGCGCCTGGCTGGCGCAAGGTGGCGCGGTACCGGCTGCCGTGGCAGGCCACAGCCTGGGCGAATACAGCGCCCTGGTGGCTGCCGGTAGCCTGGACTTTGCCGACGCCATCCGCCTGGTGCGCCTGCGTGCGCAGGCGATGCAGGAAGCGGTACCGGCCGGCGAAGGCGCCATGGCTGCCATCCTGAACCTGTCCGACGACGACATTCGTGCCGCGTGTGCCGACGCCGCGCAAGGCGAGGTGGTGGAGCCGGTCAACTTCAACTCGCCGGGCCAGGTGGTGATTGCCGGTAGCAAGGCTGCTGTAGAACGCGCGATGGCCCTGTGCAAGGAGCGTGGCGCCAAGCGTGCGCTGCCGCTGCCGGTGTCGGTGCCCTCGCACTGCACGCTGATGAAGCCGGCCGCCGAGCGTCTGGCCGCAGCGCTGGCCAGTGTAGAGATCAAGGCCCCGCAGATCCCGGTGCTGCATAACGCCGACGTGGCCAGCTACAGCGATGCGGCACAGATCCGCGACGCGCTGACCCGTCAGCTGTACTGCCCGGTGCGCTGGACCGAAACCATCCAGAAACTGGCTGCCGACGGTATCGTGCTGATGGCCGAGTGCGGCCCGGGCAAGGTGCTGGCTGGCCTCGCCAAGCGCATTGACGGCAACGTCAACTGCCACGCGCTGACCGACGCCGCCAAGCTGGACGCGGCCCGCGCCGAACTGGCGTAACGATCAAAGCTGGTTGGCCGCATGCGGCCAACTGCAGGAGAGAAACATGAGCTTGCAAGGTAAAGTAGCGCTGGTCACTGGCGCGTCCCGTGGCATTGGTGCTGCCATTGCCGATACCCTGGCCGCCGCCGGCGCCAAGGTGATCGGTACTGCCACGTCTGAATCCGGCGCTGCCGCCATTGGCGAACGCCTGGCGCAGTGGGGCGGTGTGGGCATGGTGCTGAACGTGGGTGAAGACGGTGCCATCGACGCGCTGATCGACGCCATCGCCAAGGAGCACGGCGACGTGGCCATCCTGGTGAACAACGCCGGCATCACCCGTGACGGCCTGCTGATGCGCATGAAGGACGACGACTGGGACGCCATCATGGACACCAACCTGAAGTCGGTGTTCAAGGCCTCCAAAGCCGTGCTGCGCGCCATGATGAAGGCCCGCAGCGGCCGCATCATCAACATCGCTTCCGTGGTGGGCGCGATGGGTAACGCCGGCCAGACCAACTACGCAGCGGCCAAGGCCGGCATCATGGGCTTTACCAAGTCCATGGCGCGCGAAGTAGGCAGCCGCGGCATTACCGTGAACTGCGTGGCACCGGGCTTCATCGATACCGACATGACCCGCGCGCTGCCGCAAGAGCAGCGTGACGCGCTGGTTGGCCAGATTGCCCTGGGCCGTCTGGGCGACGCGCAAGACATCGCCGACGCCGTGCTGTTCCTGGCGTCCGACAAGGCTTCCTACATCACCGGCCAGACACTGCACGTGAATGGCGGTATGCTGATGCCGTGATGACAAGGCCGGCCTTCGGGTTGGCCGCATTGGTGCCGGATGCAACATTTCCGGCGCCATAAAACGTAACAAAGGGCCTGCCGGCAAGGTAATTCGGCAAGAATCGCCGGCTCAGGTAGGCTACACCGGTTTTTTTTTGTAGAATGGCGGGGTTTTGTTATCCCGAGCACAGAAAGGTAAAGGGTTTAAACAAATGGAAAACATCGAAGCGCGCGTTAAGAAGATCGTTGCCGAACAACTGGGCGTGAACGAAGCCGAAGTCAAAATCGACTCCTCCTTCGTGGACGATCTGGGCGCTGACTCTCTGGACACCGTCGAGCTGGTAATGGCACTGGAAGAAGAATTCGAGTGCGAGATCCCGGACGAAGAGGCCGAGAAAATCACCACCGTTAAGCAGGCTGTTGACTACGTAACAGCTCACCTGAACAAGTAATCCTTTCCGGGATTGCCTGGACCTCTGCTGGTGGCATTTGCTCGCCCGCAGGGGTCTTTTTGCTGTAGTGGCCCTGAAACGCGCGTTTGATTCAATGCATTTGAATCCACCGCAAACCGCTCCGGTTTGAGCGCATTCAGGACTATCGGGAGCCCGCTCCCTTTTTTCACGGAGATACCCTGTGTCGAAACGCAGAGTAGTAGTGACCGGCCTTGGACACGTGTCCCCGGTTGGCAACGATGTCAGCACTGCCTGGGCCAATCTGGTGGCCGGCAAGAGTGGCATCGGCACCATTACCAGCTTTGATGCGAGCGACATCGCCTGCCAGGTGGCTGGTGAAGTCAAGGATTTTGACATCAGCCAGTACATTTCGCCCAAGGATGCGCGTCGCATGGACAAGTTCATCCACTTCGGTATCGCCGCCGCGCTGCAAGCCGTGGCCGACGCCGGTCTGGACGACGTGGCTGACCTGGACAAGACCCGTGTGGGCGTGAATATCGGTTCCGGTATCGGCGGTCTGCCGCTGATCGAGGAAACCGGCGTGGCCCGCCACGAAGGCGGCATCCGCAAGATCGGCCCGTTCTTCATTCCGGGTTCGCTGATCAACATGATTTCCGGTCACGTATCCATCCTGAAGGGCTACCAGGGCCCCAGCTATGCGATCGTGTCTGCTTGCACCACCGGCGCGCACTGCATCGGTGACGCTGCCCGCATCATCCAGTACGGCGACGCCGACGTGATGGTGGCAGGCGGTGCCGAAAGCACCATCTGCAGCCTGGCAGTTGGCGGCTTTGCTGCCATGAAGGCGCTGTCCACCCGCAACGATGACCCGGCTACCGCCTCCCGTCCGTGGGACAAGGGCCGCGACGGTTTCGTGATGGGCGAGGGCGCCGGTGTGATCGTGCTGGAAGAGTACGAACACGCCGTGAAGCGCGGTGCCAAGATTTACGCCGAGCTGGCCGGTTTCGGCATGAGCTCCGACGCGCACCACATTACCGCACCTAACGCCGACGGCCCGGCCCGCGGCGTGCTGAACGCGCTGCGCGACGCCGGCCTGAACGCCGACCAGGTGCAGTACGTGAACGCGCACGGCACCTCCACCCCGCTGGGTGACGCCAACGAAACCAACGCGCTGAAGATTGCCTTCGGCGACCACGCCAAGAAACTGGTGGTGAACTCCACCAAGTCGATGACCGGCCACCTGCTGGGCGGCGCCGGCGGCGTAGAAGCCATCTACTCCATTCTGGCCGTGCACAACCAGGTTTCCCCGCCCACCATCAACCTGCACGAGCAGGACATCGAAGGTGGTTGCGACCTGGACTACTGCGCCAACACCGCGCGCGACCTGAAGATCGACGTGGCGATCTCCAACTCGTTCGGCTTTGGCGGTACCAACGGTACCCTGGTGTTCAAGCGCGTGTAAAAGCGACACCTCGCTCAGGCGACGTTGACACCCGAGACCGCTGCGATAAACTCGCGCGGTCTTTTTCTTTTGCGGCTGCCGTCATGGCGGCGCCCACCACCCATGCATTACGAACTGCTCGCTTCCACCCCCGACCTGCTGGCCTTGCACGCCGCCGATCGCGCCCGTTTCCCTTACCTGATGCAGTCGTCCGGCGATATCGGCTGGGACATCCTGATGGCCCTGCCCGGCCAGCGCCACGTTTACGGCGAAGGCGAGGGCGCGGCGTTCCTGCAGGCGGTACGTGCGCTGCCGCGCGAGGCGGCGGTGGCCAACCCGCACGGCCTGCCGTTCAGTGGCGGCTGGTTTGTCTACCTGGGCTACGACCTGTTGTCCGAGTTTGAACCCAGCGTGCCGGCCGCTATCCCGGACAGCTTTCCGTTGGCCGCGCTGTGCCGCATTCCGGCCGCCATCCAGCTGGAACGCGCCAGCGGCCGCTGCTGGCTGATGGCGGAAACCGCTGGCCAACTGGCCGAGCTGAAAGCCGCGCTGCAAACAGTGCCTGCGTTTGCGGCCAACCCGGTACAGCTGCAGGCGCTGGAAGAAGACCCGCCGCACTGGTACACCGACGCCGTGGTGCGGCTGAAGGATTACATCTACGAAGGCGACGTGTTCCAGGTGAACATCTCGCGCGGCTGGCGTGCCACGCTGCACGACAGCGTACGCCCGGTAGACCTGTTTGCCGCGCTGCGCCGTGCCAACCCGGCGCCGTTCTCGGCGCTGGCCGACCTGGGCGATGCCTACATCGTCAGCTCGTCGCCGGAGCGCTTGGTGCGCGTGCACGACGGCTGGGTGGATACCCGCCCGATTGCCGGCACCCACCCGCGCTCGCCCGACGCCGCCGAAGACGCCGCGCTGAAGCAGCGCCTGATCAGCAGCATCAAGGAACGCGCCGAGCACGTGATGCTGATCGACCTCGAACGCAACGACCTGGGCCGCATCTGCCAGCCCGGTAGCGTGGAGGTGAACGAGCTGATGGCGGTGGCCAGCTACGCCTACGTGCACCATATCGAATCCAACGTGCGCGGCCGCATCCGTGACGGCGTGGATACCGTAGAAGTATTCCGTGCGCTGTTCCCCGGCGGCACCATTACCGGCTGCCCCAAGGTGCGCACCATGCAGATCATCCGCGAGCTGGAAAACAGCGCCCGCCGTGCCTACACCGGCAGCCTGGGCTACCTCAACCGCGACGGCACGCTGGACGTGAACATCCTGATCCGTACCTTCATGCAGCAAGGCCAGCAGCTGCGCTTCCGCGCCGGCGGCGGCATCGTGGCCGACTCCGACCCGGAACGCGAACTGCAGGAAACCCGCCACAAGGCCCGTGGCCTGCTGCGCGCGCTGGGCGTCGAGCAAGCCTGACCCCGCCACGGCAAGGAGCGCCGATGCATACCTTTACCGCTGTCGATCCCGCCCACCCGCAGGCCGTCGCCATGCAGGCCGCGCTGTCTGACACCTTGGCCGCGCTCACCGGCAACAGCGGGCAAGCCTCGTTTGACGCCGACGACGTCCGTGGCGACGGCGCGGTGTTCTTGCTGGCCTGCAATGGCGACGGGGTGGCGCAAGGTTGCGGTGCCTTGCGCCCGCTGCAGCCCGGCGTGGCCGAGCTGAAGCGCATGTACGCCGCACCCGGCAGCCTGGGCCTGGGCGCCGCGTTGCTGGCGGCGCTGGAGCAGCACGCGCAGCGGCTGGGCTACCGCGCCGTGTGGCTTTCCACCCGCCGCGTCAACCAGCGCGCGGTGCAGTTCTATCTGGGCCACGGCTACCGCGAGATCTCGCCTTATGGCCACTATGTTGGCCGCAGCGAATCCATTTGCCTCGCCAAGGACTTGCCATGCTGATCAACGGCGTGAAGGCCGAGCTGCTGCCGGCCACCGATCGCGGCCTCGCCTACGGCGACGGCCTGTACCGTACGCTGGAGGTGGTGGCGGGCCAGCCGCGCTTGTGGCGCTGGCAGTGGCAACGCTTGACCGCAGACTGCGCTGCGCTGCGCCTGCCGTGCCCGGACCAGGCGCTGTTGCTGGCCGAAATCGCCACCGTTTGCGCCGGTTTGCCGCGTGCGGTGGCCAAGGTGGTGCTGACGCGGGGCAGCGGCCAGCGTGGCTACGCCATACCCGCGCAGGTGCAGCCCACCCGCATCGTCAGCGCTGCCACCTGGGCCGGTTACCCGCCGGAGCGGGCCCAGCACGGCATTGTGGTGCGCTGGTGCGATACCCGGCTGGGCCTGCAGCCGCGCCTGGCCGGCATCAAGCACCTGAACCGGCTGGAAAACGTGCTGGCGCGCAGCGAGTGGGACGACCCTGCCATCGCCGAAGGGCTGATGCTGGACAGCGACGGCACGGTGGTGGAGGGCACCATGAGCAACCTGTTCTGGGTGCGCGACGGCCAACTGTACACGCCAAAGCTGGACCGCTGCGGCGTGTCCGGTGCCCAGCGCGCCTGCATCATCGATACTGCCCGCCAGCTGGGCATCGATGTTACCGAGCAGCGTTTGCAGCCGGCCGAGCTGCTGGCGGCCGACGAGGCCTTTGTCTGCAACAGCTTGGCCGGCATCTGGCCGCTGCGCCAGCTCGATGGCCACACCTGGCAGGCGTGGCCGCTTACCGCCCGCCTGCAGCAGGCGCTGCCAGCGGGCTGATGAGCGACCGGCTATCAGCCTGTTGCCCTCCTAGGCCAGCTGAAAGCGCGCCACCATCTGCTGCATGCTGTCGGCCAGCTCGCTGAGCTGGCTGGAGGTGGTGGCCAGCTCTTCCACGGTGGCGCTGTTTTCCTCGGCCATTTGCGCCACCTGTTCCATGCTGCGTGCCAGCAGCTGGCTGGCGTCGCGCTGCTCGCCCAGCGCCTCGCTGATGGCGGCTACCGAACTGCCGGCTTCGCGGCTGTACTGCCGTGCCGCTTCGATGGTGTGGCCGGTATCGTGGGTGGCCTCGTCGGCCTGCGCCATTTGTTGCTCGCTGCTGCCCATCTGGTGTTCCACGTCGTTTACGCCCTGACGGATGCGGCCGATCATGCCGGTGATGTCGCCGGTGGCGGTGGCGGTGCGCTCGGCCAGCTTGCGTACTTCGTCGGCCACCACGGCAAAGCCGCGGCCGGCTTCACCGGCGCGGGCGGCTTCGATGCTGGCGTTCAAGGCCAGCAGGTTGGTCTGGTCGGCCACCTCGCGGATGACGGTGACGATGCGGTCGATTTCCTGCACCTCGCGCGTCAGTTCGCCCAGTGCGCTGGCGATCTGCTGCACGCTGCGGCCAACCTGGCGCACCAGCTGTTGCGATGCCTGTACGGCGGCAGCGCCTTGTTCGGCCTGTTCACCCGCCTGCTGCGACTGGCGGGCGGCGTCGCCGGCGTTATCCGAAACATGATTGATGCTGACGGTAAGCTCCTCCAGCGTGGCGCTGGCTTCGCTGGTGGCTTCGGCCTGGCGTTGCACGCTCACGGCCACTTGTTCCGACATGCCGGACAGCTCGTGCGAGGCGTCGCTGACGGCAAACGACGACTGCCGGATGCTGCCCAGGGTGTCGGCCAGTTGTTGCCGCATGCGATCGGTGGCGTGCGCCAGTTGCAGGGTTTCGTCACGGTTGGCCGCCGGCAGCGGTTTGGCCCGTGGTCGCAGGTCGCCGGCGGCGATGCGCTGGGTTTCCCGTACGATGCTGCCGAGGTGGCCGGATAATTTGCCGGCAAACAGCCAGCCGATCAGCGTGCCCAGCGCCAGCGCCAAGGCGCCCAGTGTCAGTTGCGTCCACTCTGCGTCGTGGTAGCTGCTGATGGCTTCTTGCTCCGCCCGTGTCATCTCGTTGCGCTGCAGGGCGATGAACTGCTTCAGCGCCACGACCAGAGCTTCGGTTTGCGGGTCCAGCCGGCTTTGCAGCCATTGGCCGGCAGAGGCATCCTGGCTGGCCAGCAGGCGGTCGAACTGTTGCTGGCTGTCATGTGTGGCTTGCAGCAGGGTTTGCAGCTGCTGCAATTGCTGTTTGCCGGCTTCCTGATGTTCCAGCTGCTGCAGCTTGTTCAAGCTGGCCAGGCTTTGCTGGCGGTGCTGCTGCATCTGCTGCTGTAGCGCCGCGCTTTCCTGCAGGTGGCGGCGATGGGCTAGCAATGCGTTGTCCATGCTCAGTTGCATCAGCTCGGCCGACAGCACCATTTCCGGGCTGAGGTCTTCTACGATCTCTTCCAGATCGTGTTCGATCACATTGAGCTTTTGCATGACCAACGCGGCCATCACGGCCATCAGCAACAGAATGACGCCGAATGCGGCAAGCAGTTTTTGTCGAATGGTAAATTGTTGGTACATGGCTCACCTCCCTGTATCAGGCTAGGTGGCCAAGCTATTGTTTGCAATGTGGTTATTGAACAGCCGCTTTTTTTAAATTTCTGTGAAACATTCGGCGTGCCGCGCCACACCGTGCCAGCAGGCCTCGGCTGCTACGGCGCGGGCCAGTGCCGCTGTCAGGGCTGCCGGGTCGGCCACCGGCTCGTAGATCTCCATCCAGGTGTGTGCATCGTCGCGACGTTGCAATAATCTGCCCTTTATCTGCATTTCTGCTTCGATTTGCGCCATGATTTTTCTGGCGGATTGCTCAAAAGACAGAAAATTGCCGTCAATGCGGTAATAGATGTACAGCGAAGCAGACATGATGCACCTCTTGGTCAAGCGGGAATGCGGTTATGATAACGGCTCTGACACACAGCAATGGGCAACAGCATGCAGGCGGGTGAGGGCAGATTGACCCTGGTAGTGATAGGCGTGGGCCTGATTGGCGGCTCGTTTGCGCTGGCCTTGCGCCGCGCCGGCCGGGTGGCGAAAGTGATCGGGGTAGGGCGCTCTGCGGCCAACCTGCAGCGTGCCATCGAGCTGGGGGTGATCGACGAAGCCAGCCACAGCGCCGCAGAAGCGGTGCGCGCCGCCGACGTGGTGCTGGTCGCCACGCCGGTGGGGCAGATGGGGCGCGTGTTTGCCGACATCGCGCCGCACCTGCCGCCGCACTGTGTGGTAACCGACGGCGGCAGTACCAAGAGCGACGTGGTGGCGCTGATGCGCGCCCACCTGCCGGCGCACCTGGCCGGCTGCGTGCCGGCGCACCCGATTGCCGGCTCCGACCTGTCCGGTGCCGCCGCCGCGCAGTACGGCCTGTACGACAACCGCCGCATCGTGGTGACGCCGCTGCCGGAAACCCGCCCCGCCGCTGCCGTGCTGGTGCGCGAGTTGTGGCAGGCTTGTGGTGCCCGTGTCTACGAGATGAGCGCCGCCGAGCACGACGCGGTGTTTGCCACCGTCAGCCACCTGCCGCACCTGCTGGCCTTTGCCTACGTGGATACCATCGTCGCCAAGGCCGACGCGGCGCGCTGCTTCGATTTTGCCGCCACCGGCTTTCGCGACTTTACCCGCATTGCCGGCAGCCACCCCGAGATGTGGCGTGACATCGCGCTGGCCAACCGCGACGCGCTGCTGGTGGAACTGGACGCGTTCCAGGCTACGTTGGCCGCACTGCGGCAGGAACTGGTGGCCGGCGACGCGGAAGCGATGACCACCCGCTTCGAGCGCGCCCGCGAAGCCCGCCAGCAATGGCAACAACACTTCAACCGGGGCAACGCATGACCATCTGGGTAGACGCCGACGCGTGCCCGGCCGTGATCAAGGACATCCTGTTCCGCGCCGCCGACCGCACCGCCACACCGACGGTGCTGGTGGCCAACCAGCTACTGCGTGTGCCGCCGTCGCCGCATATCCGTGCCGTGCAGGTGCCGGCCGGTTTCGACGTGGCCGACAACCACATCGCACAGCAGGCGCAGCCGGGCGATATCGTGGTGACCGCCGACATCCCGCTGGCGGCGCAGGTGGTGGCCAAAGGCGCGTTGGCGCTGAACCCGCGCGGCGAGCTGTACAGCGACGCCACCATCCGCGAGGCGCTGGCGCTGCGCAATTTCATGACCGAGCTGCGCGACAGCGGCGTACAGACCGGTGGCCCGGCCGCCTTCAGCCAGCGCGACCGCCAGGCGTTTGGCGCCCAGCTGGACAAGCTGCTGCAACGGTTGGCCGCAAGCCGTCGTTAAGCAGCAAGCGCTTACGCCGAGGTGTCGGGCTGCTGTTGCGTTGCAGCGCGGATCACCCCCACCTTGTCTGCCGGCTGCCAGCCCGCCGGTTTCAGGATCTTGCCGTCGGCGCGGCGCAGTACTTGCCCGTCCACGCACTTGGCCAGGTTGGCCGCATGGATGGCGTCGAACATCGCCTGCAGCGGCAAGCCCTGCGACAGCAGCAGCCCGCATAACACGTTCAGCACGTCTACCCCCTCCGCCGTCAGCTCGGCTTGCAACTGCTGCTGCGTGGCGGCGTCGGCCTGCGGCATGGCCTGGTAGTCGGCCAGCGCGGTCTGGAACTCCTGCCATTCCTCTTGCAGCATGGTCTGCCACATCGCCAATGCTTGCGGCTGGAAGCTGGGGGCATCGGGGGCGGCCATGTCGAAGCGCTGCATGAAGTCGCGGCGCACGGCAAACGGGTTATTCATCATCTTGTGCCTTGTTGTTTTATTGGTGGCATATTTTGTGTTTTTGATGGCTTACTGGCAAGGCGTAGCGCATGAAAAAACCGCTGCGGCGAAGCAGCGGTTTTGGGGCGGCGGTTGGGGCGGCCTCAGCCTGCGGCCAACTTGCCCAGTACCTCGAAATAATCGGGGAAGGTCTTGGCCACGCATTTCGGGTCGTTGATCACCACCGGGGTGCCCAGCAGCGCCACCAGCGAGAAGCACATCGCCATGCGGTGGTCGTCGTAGGTGTCGATTTCGGCGTTGGCAGTCAGCTGCGCCGGCGGCGTCACGCTGATGCTGTCCTGCGTTTCCACCACGCTGGCGCCTACTTTGCGCAGCTCGGTGGCCATCGCCGCCAGGCGGTCGGTTTCCTTCACGCGCCAGCTTTCCACGTTGCGGATGGTGGTGGTGCCGTTGGCGGCCAGCGCGGCCACGGCGATGGTCATCGCCGCATCCGGAATGTGGTTGAGGTCTACGTCGATGGCCTGCAGGCCGCCGGCCGGGGCGCGGGCTTCGATCCAGTTATCGCCCAGGGTGATCTCTGCCCCCATCAGCGCCAGCGCGTCGGCAAACTTCACATCGCCCTGGATGCTGCTGCGGCCAACCCCTTCCACCCGCACCGGGCCACCGGCCAGCGCGCCAGCCGCCAGGAAGTAGGACGCGCTGGAGGCGTCGCCTTCCACGTGAATGTCGCCGGGGCTGGTGTAACGTTGGCCGCGCGCGATGGTAAAGCGCTGCCAGCCGTCGCGTTGCACCTGCACGCCAAAGCGCGCCATCAGGTTCAGCGTGATCTCGATGTACGGTTTGGAGATCAGCTCGCCCACCACCTCGATGGTGACGTCTTCACCGGTGAGCGGCAGTGCCATCAGCAGCGCAGTCAGGAACTGGCTGGAGACATTGCCTTTTACCGGAATGACCTGGCCGGCGTTCAGGCTGGCCGGCTTGATCTGCAGCGGCGGGTAGCCGTCGTTGCCCAGGTAGTCGATATCGGCACCGGCCACGCGCAGCGCGTCCACCAGGTCGCCGATCGGGCGTTCGTGCATGCGCGGTACGCCATGCAGGTGGTAGCGGCCCTGCATCAGCGCCAGCGCGGCGGTGAGCGGGCGGAAGGCGGTGCCGGCATTACCCAGGAACAGGTCGGCGTCTTTCACGCTGAACGCGCCGCCGGTGCCGTGCACCAGGAAGTCGCGGCTGTTGCCTTGCTGCTCGACGCGCACACCCAGGGTGGCCAGTGCTTCCAGCATGCGGCGGATGTCGTCGGAGTCCAGCAGGTCGCGCACCAGGGTGCTGCCGTCGGCCAGCGCGGCCAGCAGCAGGGTGCGGTTGGAAATGCTCTTGGAGCCGGGCAGCTTGATGCTGCCAGCCAGGCGCCCGATGGGCTGCAGGTGTAGTTGTTCCATGGTGTTCTGGTCTGTTTTGCTGCGGGGCTTGCGCCCCGTCGGATGATCTCGGCAACGACTGTACCCGTATTGTGCACCGCCACGCAAACGCCTCTTTTTGTACTGCTTGCGTTACAATCTGTCGTTTTGCTTCAAGGTGTTTGCCATGCCTACGCTCAAACCCGTCATTACCATCGACGGCCCTTCCGCCTCTGGCAAGGGCACGGTGGCTGCCCTGGTGGCACAGCAGCTTGGCCTGCATTATCTGGATTCCGGCGCGCTGTACCGCCTGACGGCGCTGTACGCGCTGCGCGAAGGCGTCAGCTGGGAAGACGAACAGGGCGTGGCCCGCTTGGCTGCGCAGTTGCCGGCGTCGTTCCACGACGGCAAGACCTGGCTGGGCGAGGCGGACGTCAGCGCCGCCATCCGCGCCGAAGATATCGGCATGGGGGCGTCCAAAGTCGCCGCGCTGCCGGCGGTACGCGCCGCGCTGCTGGCCCGCCAGCGCGATTTCCTGGTGCCGCCCGGCCTGGTAGCCGATGGCCGCGACATGGGGTCGGTGGTGTTTCCGCGCGCCGAACTGAAGGTGTTCCTGACGGCTTCTGCTGCCGTGCGCGCAGAACGCCGCTATAAGCAGTTGATCGCAAAAGGGGAATCTGCTAATCTCGTTCAGATTCAGCAGGACATTTCCGATCGTGACGCGCGCGACGCGGCACGGGCGGTTGCCCCGCTAAGACAAGAGCCGGATGCCCACTTGCTGGACACCTCGGACCTGACCATCGAACAAGCGGTGGCGCAGGTACTGTCGTGGTTCGACAAGACCCGTGGCACCGGCCATTAATTTTTTGTAAGCCGCCGTCTGTCATACCTTGCGCTGACGGCGTATGAAAAACCTAACCCCGCGTGACGCAAGGCATGCCTGAGAGTTACATCTGATGACTACCCTCGTTATGGATAGCTTCGCCGCCCTGTTCGAAGAGAGCCTGGCTCTGCAAGAAATGCGTGCTGGTGAAGTAATCACCGCTGAAGTCGTTGGCATCGATTCCAACTTCGTGACCGTTAACGCCGGCCTGAAGTCTGAATCCCTGATCCCGGTTGAAGAGTTCAAGAACGACAACGGCCAAGTTGAAGTTGCCATCGGCGATTTCGTTACTGTTGCGATCGACTCCCTGGAAAACGGCTTTGGCGAAACCAAGCTCTCCCGTGAAAAAGCCAAGCGTCTGGCTGCATGGGTTGACCTGGAAGAGGCTCTGGAAGCTGGCAAGATCCTGTCCGGCGTTATCAGCGGCAAAGTCAAAGGTGGCCTGACCGTTATGGTTAACGGCATCCGCGCTTTCCTGCCGGGTTCCCTGGTTGACGTACGTCCGGTGAAAGACACCACCCCGTACGAAGGCAAAGAAGTCGAGTTCAAGGTTATCAAGCTGGACCGCAAGCGCAACAACGTGGTTGTTTCCCGCCGTGCCGTGCTGGAAGAAACCCTGGGCGAAGAGCGCAAAGCGCTGCTGGAAACCCTGCGTGAAGGTGCCATCATCAAAGGTATCGTCAAGAACATCACCGACTACGGTGCGTTCGTTGACCTGGGCGGTATCGATGGCCTGCTGCACATCACCGACCTGGCATGGCGCCGCGTGAAGCACCCGTCCGAAGTTCTGGCCGTGGGCGACGAAGTGGAAGCCAAGGTACTGAAGTTCGACCAAGAGAAGAACCGCGTATCCCTGGGTCTGAAGCAACTGGGCGAAGATCCGTGGGTGGGCCTGTCCCGTCGTTACCCGTCCGGTACCCGTCTGTTCGGCAAGGTAACCAACCTGACCGACTACGGCGCGTTCGTTGAAATCGAACAAGGCATCGAAGGCCTGGTACACGTGTCCGAAATGGACTGGACCAACAAGAACGTACACCCGTCCAAGGTAGTTCAGGTTGGCGACGAAGTTGAAGTGATGATCCTGGAAATCGACGAAGACCGTCGTCGTATCAGCCTGGGCATGAAACAGTGCCAGGCTAACCCGTGGAACGAGTTCGCTGACAACTTCAAGAAAGGCGACAAACTGAAAGGCGCGATCAAGTCGATCACCGATTTCGGCGTGTTCGTTGGTCTGCCGGGCGGCATCGATGGCCTGGTACACCTGTCCGACCTGTCCTGGAACGAAGCTGGCGAAGAAGCCGTACGCAAGTTCAAGAAGGGTGACGAGGTTGAAGCCGTTGTTCTGTCCATCGACGTGGAAAAAGAACGCATCTCCCTGGGCATCAAGCAACTGGAAGGTGATCCGTTCAACAACTACGTTGCCATGAACGACAAAGGCGCCCTGGTTAAAGGTACCGTTAAGTCTGTTGACGCCAAGGGCGCTGTTGTAGCCCTGGACGCCGACGTTGAAGGCTACCTGCGTGCTTCCGAACTGTCCCGCGACCGCGTTGAAGACGCTCGCTCGGTACTGAAGGATGGCGAAGAAGTGGAAGCCGTGATCATCGCTGTTGATCGCAAAGCCCGCTCCATCAGCCTGTCCATCAAGGCTAAGGACGTACAGGAAGAGAAAGCCGCAATGTCCGCTATCAGCGCTGGCGATGCCAACGTGTCCGCTGGTACCACCAGCCTGGGCGCGCTGCTGAAAGCTAAACTGTCCGGCGGCAACGAATAAGTGATGGACATGACCAAATCTGAGCTTATTGCGAGGCTTGCCGAGCGTTATCCTCAGTTGGTCGCCAAAGATGCTGAGCTGGCTGTTAAAACCATTCTGGATGCAATGGCCAGCAGCTTGGCAAAAGGGCAGCGGATCGAAATCCGCGGTTTCGGTAGCTTCGATCTGAACTACCGCCCGCCGCGGATGGGCCGCAATCCCAAGTCTGGCTCCAGCGTTGTCGTTCCTGAGAAATACGTGCCTCACTTCAAGGCCGGCAAAGAGCTTCGCGAACGGGTCGACCTGACCAATTCCAGCGATTAAGCCATTTCGCCGCCTTCAAAGCGCCGCAGCCTGCCTGCGGCGCTTTTTTTATCCCCCCTTCGCTTGGGAGGGGCTGCGCTTTCGTTTAAACTTGCAGCATTGTGACCCAGCGAAAGCGTACCGATGCGTTACCTGTTCCGCTTGATCGAGCTCCTGCTGCTCGTTTTGCTCATTGCTGTCACGGTGCAGAACAGCGCCGTGGTGGAATTCAAGCTGTTCTTCGGCCAAAGCTGGCAGGCGCCGCTGATCCTGCTGTTGCTGATCTTCTTTGCTGCCGGCGCCCTGATCGGCCTGGTGGCCACCTTCACCTATTCGCTGCGCGTGCGCCGCGAGCTGTCCCAGCTCAAGAAAGAGCTGCGCTCGCGCCAGAGTGCCAGCAAGGTTGTCGTCGACCCCAGCGACGCGCTGGCCGACTGAGCATCCCGTATTTGTCTCGAGGTTGAATCTTGGATATCGATTTGTGGTGGCTGTTGCTGTTCCCGGCCTTCTTTGGCCTGGGCTGGCTGGCCGCACGCGTGGACATGCGTGCCGTATTGAAGCAGGCACGCGAAGTGCCTGCCGCGTTTTACAAGGGGCTGGACGCGCTGGTGGACGAGCAGACCGACGTCGCCGCCCGTTCGCTGTCGGAAGTGGCGCGCGCCCACCCGCACTCGCTGGAAGTGCAGCTTAGCCTGGGCAAGCTGTACCGCAAGCGTGGCGAGAACGACCGCGCCATCCGCCTGCACCAGCAAGTGATGGAGCTGCCGGACCTTAGCCGCGAACAGAAGGCGCTGGTGCGCTACGAGCTGTCGCAGGATTTCCAGAAGGCTGGCCTGGTGGATCGCGCCGAAGAAATCCTGGTCAAGCTGCTCGATAGCCAGACCATGGGCCGTGCCGCGCGCGAACAGCTGCTGTCCATCTACCAGCAAGACCGCGACTGGGAAAAAGCCATCGCCACCGCGCTGGAGCTGCGCAGCGATGCGCACAGTTTCCAGCACGAAGTGGCGCAGTTTTACTGCGAGCTGGCCCAGGGCGCGCTGTACCAGTCCGATTACGACAAGGCCCGCGAGGCGGTAAAGCAGGCGTTTGCGGCCAACCGTAAATGCGTGCGCGCCAGCATCTTGCTGGGAGATATCGAAACGGCGCAGGGC
This sequence comes from Vogesella urethralis, assembly GCF_007644045.2. GTDB lineage: Bacteria > Pseudomonadota > Gammaproteobacteria > Burkholderiales > Chromobacteriaceae > Vogesella > Vogesella urethralis. The sequence goes on along the minus strand of NZ_VMDW02000087.1, from coordinate 55,335 downwards.
AACCACGACGCGGCCATCGCCGCGTGGCAAGCCATCGAAAAGCAGAACTTCGAATACCTGGCCATGGTGGCCGAGCGCCTGTTCGACGCCTACGAAGCGCTGGGCAAGCCGCAGGAAGGCATCGCCCTGCTGCGCGGCTACCAGCGCACTTTCTCGCAGCTGGAGCTGACCGACCTCTTGTACCAGAAAGTGGCTACCTACGAAGGCGAGGCGCGCGCGCTGGAAGCCGCCCGCGAAGCGGTACACGCCCGCCCCAGCCTGCTGGGCGTTTACCGCCTGGTGGAATCGCAGATGGACGAACTCAGCACCGAAGGCCGCCTCGACGCCGAGGTGGCGCGTGCGCTGATCATGAAACACGCGCAGCGCCTGACCGTACACCGTTGCAAGCGCTGCAACTTCCGCTCGCGGGCCTTCTTCTGGCATTGCCCCGCCTGCAGCGAGTGGGAAAGCTTTACGCCCAACCGCTCGGAAAACCACTGAACCGAATACGCGACAAGAAAGACAGGAAAACATGAATCCGTTGATGGCACACGGCTTTGCGGCCAACGTTAACTCGCCGGTACTGGTGGCGCTGGATTTCCCCACCGCCGATGCCGCCCTGGCGTTTGCTTCTCGTCTCGACCCCTCGCAGTGCCGCCTGAAGGTAGGCAAGGAGCTGTTCACCGCCGCCGGCCCGCAACTGCTGGAGCAGTTGGCCGCACGCGGCTTCCAGGTGTTCCTGGACCTCAAGTTCCACGACATCCCCAATACCGTGGCGCACGCCTGCAAGATGGCCGCCGAAGCCGGCGTCTGGATGGTGAACGTGCACGCCAGTGGCGGCCGCCGCATGATGGAAGCCTCGGCCGAGGCGCTGGCGCAGTACAGCCAGCGCCCGCTGCTGATCGCCGTCACCGTGCTCACCAGCATGGACGGCGCCGACCTGATGGAAATCGGCATTACCGTGCCGCCGCAAGAACACGTGCTGCGCCTGGCGCGCCTCACCAAAGACAGTGGCCTGGACGGCGTGGTGTGCTCGGCGCAGGAAGCCAGCGTGCTGAAGGCCGAGCTGGGCCGCGAGTTCAAACTGGTGACGCCGGGCATCCGCCTGGCCGACAGCGCCGCCGACGACCAGCGCCGCGTGATGACGCCGGTGTCTGCACTGCAAGCCGGCTCCGACTACCTGGTGATCGGCCGCCCGATTACCCGCGCCGACGACCCGCTGGCGGTGCTGAACAAGATCAACGCCGACATCCAGGCCTACCAGGCCACGCTGGGCTGAGGGGAGCGCACATGAGCCTGTTGCAACAGCTGGGCCAGACCCCGGCACAACTGCAAGCCCGCCTGGCCAATAGCCGCGTGCTGGTGGTGGGCGACGTGATGCTGGACCGCTACTGGTTTGGTGATGTATCGCGCATCTCGCCGGAAGCGCCGGTGCCGGTGGCCAAGATCGCCCGCATGGAAGAACGCGCCGGCGGTGCGGCCAACGTGGCGCGCAATATCGCCAGCCTGGGCGGCAAAGCCACCATCCTGTCGGTGGTGGGCGACGACGAAGCCGCTACCGCGCTGACGCGGCTGATGGAAAGCGACGGCATTACCCCGTCGTTCAAGCGCGACCCCGGCATTGCCACCACCATCAAGCTGCGCGTGGTGGCGCGCCAGCAGCAGTTGATCCGCCTCGATTTCGAAGACGCGCCCAGCCACGAGATCCTGTCCGACAAGCTGGACGAATACGCCGCCATCGTGGCCGACCACGACGTGGTGATTTTGTCCGACTACGGCAAGGGCGGCCTGACCCACGTCAGCCGCATGATCGAACTGGCGCGCGCCGCCGGCAAACCGGTGCTGATCGACCCGAAAGGCGACGATTACAGCAAGTACGCCGGCGCCACGCTGCTGACGCCTAACCGCAGCGAATTCAAGCAAGTAGCCGGCAGCTGGCAGAGCGACGAGCAACTGGCCGCCAAGGCGCAGGCGCTGCGTACCCAGCTGCAGCTGGACGCACTGCTGGTAACGCGCAGCGAGGAAGGCATGACGCTGTACCGCGACGCCGGTGCCGTACACGAGCCGACCCGCGCGCAAGAGGTTTACGATGTTTCCGGCGCCGGCGATACCGTGATCGGCACCCTAGGCCTGATGCTGGCCGCCGGCCTGGAACTGCCGCTGGCGATGCGGCTGGCCAACGCCGCCGCCGGCATTGTGGTGGCCAAGCTGGGTACCGCCGTGTGCCATCAGCAAGAGTTGTTCGCCCTGTAAACGCAAGCCAGCCAAAGGAGCGCGCCATGCCGTGGTACGAGCAGGTTCTGCAATTCTGGTTCGGCGGCAGCAGCGACGAGCTGCTGTCGGCGCCGCGCGACGCCTGGTTCAAGAAAGACCCGGTGTTCGACGGCATCATCCGCGAGCGCTTTGCGCCGCTGCTGGCCGAGTTGGCCGCCGGTACGCTGCAGCCCGACGCCAGCGACGCGCGTCAGGTGCTGGCCTGGCTGATCGTGGCCGACCAGTTTCCACGCAACCTGTACCGCGGCGAGGCGCAAGCCTTTGCCACCGACGCGCAGGCGCTAGCGGCTTGTCACGCTGCGCTGGCGGCACGGCTGGATATCCGTCTGCCGCCGGTGGCGCGCTGGTTTGTCTACCTGCCGCTGGAGCACAGCGAGCAGCTGGCCGACCAGGACGAAGCCGTACGCCGCTTCGAGAGCCTGCCGCACGGCAGCCCGGGGCGCGACAATGTGATCGATTTTGCCCGGCGGCATCGCGAGATCGTCGCCCGCTTCGGCCGTTTCCCGCACCGCAATGCGGCGCTGGGCCGAGCCTCTACCGCCGACGAGCTGCAGTTTCTGACCCAGCCCGGCAGCGCGTTCTGAACGCATAAAAGGACAGACTATGACTATCGTGGTAACCGGCGCCGCCGGCTTCATCGGCTCCAACATCGTCAAGGCGCTGAATGCGCGTGGCGAAACCGACATCCTGGCAGTGGACAACCTCAGCAAGGGTGACAAGTTCGTCAACCTGGTGGGCTGCGAAATCAGCGACTACCTGGACAAACAGGACTTCATCAGCCTGATCGGCAGCGGCGATTTCGATGGCGAAATCAGCGCCATCCTGCACCAGGGTGCCTGCTCCGACACCATGAACCACGATGGCAAGTACATGATGGAGAACAACTACCAGTACACGCTGGAGTTGTTCGAATTCTGCCAGGCCGAGGAAATCCCTTTCCTGTACGCCAGTAGCGCCGCCACCTACGGCAAGGGCACCACCTTCAAGGAAGACCGCCAGTACGAAGGCCCGCTCAACGTATACGGCTACTCCAAGTTCCTGTTCGACCAGATCCTGCGCCGTCGCATGGCCGAAGGCCTGACCGCGCAAGTGGCCGGCTTCCGCTACTTCAACGTCTACGGCCCGCAAGAGCAGCACAAGGGCCGCATGGCCTCGGTGGCGTTCCATAACTTCAACCAGTACCGCGAAACCGGCAAGGTGAAGCTGTTCGGTGGCTACGACGGCTACGCCGACGGTACCCAGAGCCGCGACTTCGTGTCGGTGGAAGACGTGGTAAAGGTCAACCTGTACTTCCTGGATAACCCGGACAAAAGCGGCATCTTCAACCTCGGTTCCGGCCGCGCCCAGCCGTTCAACGACGTGGCGGTCGCTACCGTCAATGCCTGCCGCCGCCACGAAGGCAAGCCGGCGCTGAGCCTGGCCGAGCTGGTAGAGCAGGGCATTCTGGAATACATCGACTTCCCGGACGCGCTGAAAGGCAAGTACCAGAGCTTTACCCAGGCCGATATCGGCAAGCTGCGCGCCGCCGGCTACAGCGAGCCGATGCTGACGGTAGAGCAGGGCGTCGACCGCTACGTGGACTGGCTGATGAGCCGATGAGCCGCCACGCCGCCTTGCCGGTTCGCGTGGCAGCGCGTTTGCTGCTGCGCGACCCCGACGGGCGGGTGCTGCTGTTTCCGTACCGGCCGCCCGCTCTGGGCGGCCGTATTGCTTACTGGTTCACCCCCGGCGGCGGGGTGCAGGACGGCGAAAGCCTGGCCGAGGCCGCCTGCCGCGAATGCCTGGAAGAAACCGGCTACCCGCTGGCCGATCCTGGCGCGCCGCTGGCACGGCGCCAGTTTGCCATGCGGCTGCCGGACGGCGGCGAGGTCTGGGCCGACGAGCATTACTTTCACGTACGGGTTGGCCGCATCGCCTTGCGCCAGGACGGCTGGAGCGCGCAGGAGCGGGCCAGCATGGGCGCCGGCTGCTGGTTTGACGCCGCGCAGCTGGCCAGCCCGCCGCAGCCGGTGTTTCCCGAGCATTTGCGGGCCATGCTGGCGGCCGCCGACGCGCGCGACGCGGAGGCTGCTGCGCTGGATAACGACACTGTGCTGCCCAAAAAATGCGCATTGCTGTTGCCAGGCAGCGATAGCTGATAACATCCGGCTATTGAAACACTGAGGATCGTAAAGCCATGAAATGCCCGTTCTGCGGCTGCGCCGATACCCAGGTGGTGGATTCCCGTGTCAGCGAGGAAGGCAACAGCATCCGCCGCCGCCGCCGCTGCACCAGCTGTGACAAGCGCTTTACAACCTTTGAAACCGCCGAAGTCCGCATGCCGCAAGTGGTGAAAACCGGCGGCCACCGTACCGAGTTCGACGTGGAAAAGGTGCGTACCAGTTTCCTGCGCGCGCTGCACAAGCGCCCGGTGTCTACCCCGCTGGTAGACGACGCCATCAACCGCATCAGCCAGCGCCTGCTGCAGCTGGGCGAGCGCGAGGTGTCCAGCCGCTATATCGGCGAGATGGTGATGAACGAACTGGCCAAGCTGGACAAGGTGGCCTACGTGCGCTTTGCCTCGGTGTACAAGAGCTTCCAGGATATTTCCGAGTTTACCGACGCCATCGAGCAAATCCAGAACCAGGGCTAAGCCCTGTCTGTCACGGCAGGCCTGGCGCCTGCCGTTTTCTTTTGCCGACCCTGCCTGTGGGTACTGCCATGACGACGTTGCATCTACCCGCGCCGGCCGATGCGCCGGCGCTGTTTGCGCTGGTGGACGCCAACCGCGCCACGCTGGCGCCGTGGTTGCCGTGGGTGGACGTCACCCGCAGCGCCGACGATAGCCTGGCCTTCATTGAGGCCAGCCTGGCGGCGCGGCAGCAGGGCAGCCAGTACGACTGGCTGATTCGCATCGATGGCCAGCTGGCCGGCGTCTGCGGCTTGCACAGCGTGTCGGCGGCCAACCGTCGCGCCTGTGTCGGTTACTGGCTGGGGCAGGCCTTTGTCGGTCAAGGGGTGCTGCAGGCGGCGCTGGCGCAGCTATGCGCTCAGGCCTTCGGCCCGCTGCAACTGCAGCGGCTGGTGATCGACCCGGCGCTGGCCAACCAGCGCAGCGTGGCGGTGGCCGAGCGCGCCGGCTTCCGTTTTGAAGGCGTATTGCGCCAACACTTGTGGCTGCAGGGCCAAGCGCACGACGCCGCCTGTTACAGCCTGCTGGCTATCGAATGGGCAGCGCGCCAGCCGGCCCAGCCTTGACGCTGGCGGGCGGCCAACCTTAGTCTGTGGTCATGACTTTCCTGCATGGAGCCGCATCATGACTGCCCGTATCCAGTTACGCCCGCTGCAAGTGGACGATGCCGAGACCCTGTTTGCCCTGGTAGACGGCAGCCGCGACACGCTGTCGCAATGGCTGCCGTGGGTGGATAACACCCGCAGCGCGGCCGATTCGCTGGCCTTCATCCAGCGCACACTGGCCGACCGTGCCAGCGGCACGGCGCTGACCTGGCTGATCCTGGCCGACGGCCAGCCCGCCGGCGTGTGCGACCTGCACGCCATTAGCGGCTTGAACCGTCATGCGTCCATCGGTTACTGGCTGGCTGACGCCTACGTTGGCCGCGGCTACCTGCCGCAAGCACTGGGCCAGATGCTGCATACCGCGTTTGTCGAGCTGGGCCTGAACCGCATCGACATCATCAGCGCGGCGGCCAACCTGCGCAGCTGCGCAGTGGCGGAACGCAGCGGCTTCCGCCAGGAGGGCGTGCTGCGTGGCTACCTGCGTATTCGTGAGCGCTTCTGGGACGCCCGCATCTACAGCCTGTTGGCCGCCGACTGGCAGCCGCAAGCCACCGAGGCCGACGCATGAGCCTGCTGCTGAACGGCGACGATCACGCCTATATGCAGCAAGCGCTGCGCTTGGCCGCCGCCGCCACCCGCCGCGCCGCGCCCAACCCCGGCGTCGGCTGCGTGCTGGTGCGCGATGGCCAGGTGATCGGCGCCGGTGCCACACTGAAAGTGGGCAGCGACCACGCCGAAATCCAGGCCATCAAGGACTGCTACGCCCGTGGCCTGACGCCGGCCGGCGCCACCGCCTACGTGACGCTGGAGCCGTGCAGCCATCACGGTCGCACCCCGCCGTGCGCCGAGCGGCTGATCAAGGAAGGCGTGGCGCGCGTGGTGGCTGCCATGGTGGACCCGTACCACGAGGTAGCGGGGCGTGGCATTGCCCTGCTCAACGCCGCCGGCATTCCAGCAGTGGCCGGCTGCCTGCAAGCCGAGGCCGAGCGCGTGCACCGCGGTTTCCTGTCGCGGGTGACGCGGCAGCGGCCGTGGCTGACGCTGAAAGCCGCCGCCACGCTGGACGGCAAGACCGCGCTGCTGAATGGCGTCAGCCAGTGGATTACCGGCCCCGACGCCCGTCGCGACGTGCAGCAGCTGCGTGCGGCCAACTGTGCCATCCTCACCGGCAGCGGTACCGTGCTGGCCGACGACCCGCAGCTTACCGTGCGCGACGTGGCCGTGCCGCGCCCGCCGCTGCGTGTGGTGGTGGACAGCGCGCTGGCGACGCCGCCCAGCGCCCGCATCTATGACACTACCGCCGCCCCGACGCTGCTGGTCACCACCATCGCCGATCCGGCACGGCACGCACCCTATCTGGCGCGTGGCGTGCAGCTGCGCGTGCTGGCGACCCAGCAAGGCCGTGTCGACCTGGCGGCACTGCTGGCCAGCCTGGCCGCCGATGGCGTCAACGAGTTGATGGTGGAAGCCGGCGCCGGCCTGAACGGCGCGCTGGTGCAAGCCGGGCTGGTCGACGAGATCGTGCTGTACCTGGCGCCGTACCTGGCCGGCGACGCCGCCCGTGGCCTGTTTGCCTGGCCGGCGTTGCAGTCGCTGGACGACAAGCTGCCGCTGCAGATCACCGATAGCCGCATGGTCGGCCCCGACCTGCGCCTGACCCTGCAACCCCGTTACCTGTAACCCTGGAAAGCCTGCCAACATGCTGTTGACCGACGCCACGCTGTACCGCCTTGCCCACGCCACCATGCTGGCACTGGGTTCTACCGATGACGAAGCCGACGTGGTAGCGCAGCACCTGGTGGCGGCCAACCTGAAGGGCCACCCCAGCCACGGCGTGGGTATGCTGCCGTTTTACGTGGACAGCGTGCAGGCCGGTACGCTGCAACCGAACGAGCCGGCCTGGCTGCTGAATGACAGCGGTGCCATCCTGCAGTTTGACGGCGAGCGCGGCTACGGCCAGCGCGTGGTGCGCGAGGCGGTGGATGCCGCCATCGACCGTGTCGCCGATACCGGCATCGTGCTGCTGACGGTGCGCAACAGCCACCACATGGGCCGCATCGGCAGCTACGGCGAGCAAGTGGCCGCCGCCGGCAAGGTGGGGTTGTTCTTCGTCAACGTCACCGACTTCCCGCAGCCGCTGGTGGCGCCGTTTGGCGGCTCGGCGGCGCGCTTTGGCACCAACCCGCTGTGCGTGGCGTTTCCGGCCGGCGCGTCGGAACCGGCGTTTGTGCTGGATTTCGCCACCAGCATGGTGGCGTACGGCAAGACGCGTGTGGCCTACCTGGCCGGCCAGCACTTCGACGAACCGGTGATGCTGGACGCCGCCGGCCAGCCCACGGCCGACCCGGCCGCCATGCACGAAGCACCGACCGGTGCGCTGCGCCCGATCGCCGCGCACAAGGGCGGCGGCCTGGTGGCGGCTATCGAGCTGCTGGCCGGTTTGCTGTCTGGTGGCGGTACGCTGCAGCCGGGCAACCCGCGCGCAGGCGGCATCGTCAACAACCTGACCGCCGTCATCATCGATCCGGCTGCGGTGGCCGATACCGACTGGCTACGACAAGAGTACGATGCGATGGCGGCGTACATCCGCAGCTCGCCGCCGCCGGCCGGACAGCCGCCGTTGCAACTGGCCGGCGAGCCGGAGCGGCGCCGCGAGGCAGAAGCCCGTAGCAGGGGCATCGAGATGTCCGATAATGAATGGGCGGCCATTGTGGCCGCTGCCCGCCGTGCCGGTGTGGCCAACCCGGAAGCGTTGTAGCAGGAGCAAGCATGGCCCGAGACAAGATGGACGACGCGCTGGACGCGTACCTGAGCCTGCTGCAAAACAAGGGGGCCGAGGCGGCGGTGATCGACTTTCGCCGCCGCGTGCTGGCCAGGCTGAACCAGATCCTGCGCAGCCAGCGCGGTGGCGCGGCGATGTACCGCCCGGCGGTGGACGCGCTGCTGTCGCTGTGCGCGCCGGTAGACCGCGCCGGTGCCATGCTGGCCGCACGCGAGTACTACTATTTCTGGCTGGACGACGTCAAAAGGTTGGCCGCACTGCACGCCCGCGACGGTTTTTCCACCCATCACGTGCGCGTACCGGTGTTGGCCGACCTGCAGCAACTGCAACAGCGCATGCAGGACGAAGGCTTTGCCGACTACCCGCCGTCGCTGGACATCTACCTCGGCCAGCTGTACGAGCAGGGCGGCGACGAGGCGCTGCTGGCCGAACGCGGCGCGCTGATCCGCCCCTTGCTGTACCTGCTGCACGGCCATCCGCATCACCCGGACAGCTTCCGCACCGCCATCGACGCCATGCTGTTGCACCTGGCCGACAGCCAGGCGCGCGACAGCTTTGTCGCTATCGCCCGCGAGTTCTTTTATTACTGGCTGTCGTTTCCCGGTGCCGGGGTACGCGCCGCCACCCCGTCCTGACGGCCAATTGCCGAGCCGGCTGCGGCACGGCATCATCGCGGCCAACGTAGTGTTCCTGCCGGCGCCCTGGCTGCCGGCTTGTCCGACCCCCGCGCTGCTGCGCCCGTTTTTGCCCGCCATCACCCGTCGGGCGCCGGCCGGCAGCGTTTAGCCCGGTACGCCCAACCATGCCCCTGACTGCTTACCCGCAACTGGAAACCGCCTTTACCCGCCTGTACCGTTACCAGCATCTGGCCGCCATCGCCGGCTGGGACCAGGCGGCGATGATGCCTGCCAAAGGCAACGACGCCCGCGCCGCTGCCATGGCCGAGCTGCAAGTGCTGATGCACCACACGCTGACCGACCCGGCGCTGAAGCCGCTGTTCGACGCGGCGGCCGGCGAGACGCTGGACGACGTGCAACAAGCCAGCCTGCGCGAGATGCGCCGTGCCTGGCAGCAAGCCAACCTGCTGCCCGCCAGCCTGGTAGAAGCCAAGAGCCTGGCCGGCAGCCGCTGCGAACACGCGTGGCGCAGCCAGCGCAAAGCCAACGACTGGCAAGGCTTTCTGCAGAACTTCCGCGAGGTGGTGAAACTGTCGCGCCAAGAGGCGCAATACCTGTCCGACGCTACCGGCGTATCGCGCTACGACGCGCTGATGGACCTGTACGAGCCGGGCATGAACAGCGCCGAGGTACAGCGTATTTTCGACGACGTGAAAAGCTGGCTGCCGGGCCTGATCCGCGACGTGATGGCCAAACAGGCCGGCGAAAGCACGCTGGCGGCGCAAGGCCCGTTCCCGGTGGCGGCGCAGCGCGCGCTGGGCGTGGAAGTGATGGGCCTGCTGGGCTTCGACTTCGACGCCGGCCGCCTGGACGTGTCGGTGCACCCGTTCTGTGGTGGTGTGGCCGAAGACGTGCGCATTACCACCCGCTACCGTGAAGACGACTTCGTGCAGAGCCTGATGGGCATCGTGCACGAAACCGGCCACGCCCGTTACGAGCAGAACCTGCCGCGCCAGCTGGTGCACCTGCCGGTGGGGCAGGCGCGCTCGATGGGCATTCACGAAAGCCAGAGCCTGTCGTTCGAGATGCAGCTGGGCCGCAACCCGGCCTTTCTGCAACTGATTGCCCCGCTGGTGAAAAAACACCTGGGTGAGCAGCCTGCCTTCGATGCGGCCAACCTGGCCCTGCTGTACAGCCGCGTCCGCCCCGGCTATATCCGCGTGGACGCCGACGAGCTGACCTACCCGGCACACGTGATCCTGCGCTTCGAGATCGAGCGCGCGCTGATCGAAGGCGACATCGAGGCCGAAGACATCCCGGCGCTGTGGGACGAGAAGATGATGGCCTACCTGGGCGTCGACACCCGCGGCAACTACCGTGACGGCTGCCTGCAAGACATCCACTGGACTGACGGCAGCTTTGGCTACTTCCCCAGCTACACGCTGGGTGCCATGTACGCCGCGCAGTACTTTGCCGTCATCCGCCAGCACTACCCCGACCTGGACAGCCGCATTGCCGCTGGCGACCTGGCACCGGTATTCGACTGGCTGCAGGCCAATATCTGGCAGCAGGCCAGCCTGTGGTCCACGCCGGATCTGGTACAGCGCGCCACCGGCAGCAACCTTGACCCGGCGCACTTCCGCGCCCACTTGCAGGCGCGTTATCTGGGCTAAGCCTGTGTTTGGCAGCCGACCCGGCCAGTGTGCAAAATGCCGCATGCTTGCCGGGTCTTTTTACAAGACGAGCTTACAAAGCCATTCAACGTGCTCCGCAAACGATATATCGAATTGTAAGAAGATTAACGGTCACTATTTCATCACTTCATAAATGGACGTATAAATCCAATGAGGGCCTGCTACGGTAGTCGCCACCGAGGCAGCCCGACAATCACAAATTGGCGCAAACTGCCCCGCTTGGCGGGGCGGGAGGAAAGCATGTCGACGGGTCAGCACGTATTGGCACCTCACGACATCGAGACGGTGCTGTTTCATAGCCTGGATGTGATCCCGATTCCGGCGCTGGTGTCCACATCGGATGCCACTTCGGCGGGGCGTCGCAGCCATCTTTTCATCAACAAGGCTTTCCTGCAGCAGATCGGCTATACCGCCGAGGAAATGCCGGACATGCTCAGCTGGTTTCAGCTGGCCTACCCGGACCCGATCTATCGCCAGCAGATCGTGCGCGAGTGGCAGCGTGCGGTGGAGCTGAGCCTGGCGCGCGGCGAGAACGTGGCCGAAATGAGCGCGCTGGTGCGTTGCAAGAACGGCCAGCGGCGCTGGTTCATCGTGGCCGCGCAAATCAAGGCCGACATCCTGCCCTCGTGGCACATCGTCACCTTCCGCGACGTGCACGACTTGCACTGCATGGTGGAAGAAAACCGCCGCCTGTCCATTACCGACCCGCTGACGCAACTGGCCAACCGCCGCGAAGCCCAGATGCAGCTGGAGCTGGCGCGTAATGCCTTCCTGCAGCGCGATCAGCCGTTTTCGGTACTGCTGATCGATATCGACCACTTCAAGGCGCTGAACGACCGTTTCGGCCACGATTGCGGCGACGAGGCGCTGTGCCTGCTGGCAGCCACACTACAAGCCTGTGCCCGCCAGGGCGATTGCGTGGCGCGTTGGGGCGGCGAAGAGTTCATGCTGCTGCTGCCGGCCACCACGCTCAGCGGCGCGGTGGCACTGGGGCAGCGCATCCGCCAGCAAGTAGCCCGTATTGTCCTGCCGTGGGAAGGAGCGCCGGCGCTTAGCGTCAGCATGGGCTGTGCCACCATGACGCCGGAACTGACGCTGGATAGCCTGATCCGCCAGGCAGACCAGGCGCTGTACCGCGCCAAGTCTGCCGGCCGCGATTGCGTGGTAGCGGCGGGGCAGGATGAACACAATTAATAACGTAAGTCATTGTAAAGTTTATTAAATATAGTAGTTTTACGTATTGAATAGATGTTGCAGTGCACTATGCTGAGGACATGTCAATCCGTCAGGAGCGTGCCATGTTATTCAGCAGCAAACCGATCGCACAGCTGGAAACCGCTGCCGAGGCGGCACTGGGCGGGCAGATGCCCAATTGGCAGCTGGACGGCAACAGCCGCTGGCAAGGCCTGGGTAACAAGCTGCACCAGCTCTGGACACAGCTGCAAGGCCACGCCGAGCAGGAAGCCAGCCGCAACCGGGCACTGGCCGAACAGTTGGCCGCAGAGCAGGCACTGGCGCGTCGCTTGCAGCAGGAACTGAGCAGCCTGCAAGGGCGTTTCGACCTGGTAAGCCGCGCCGCCTCGGAAGGCCTGTGGGACATGACCATCGAAAACGGCGACGTGCTCAACCCGGACAACGTGTTCTGGTGGTCGCCGCAATTCCGCGCCTTGCTGGGCTTCCAGGACGAGCGTGACTTTCCCAACGTGCTGGGCAGCTGGTCCAGCCGCCTGCACTCCGACGACAAAGACCGCACGCTGGCCGCGTTTGGTGCCCACCTGAATGACCGCAGCGGTCGCACGCCTTACGATATCGAATACCGCTTGCAGCACCGCGATGGCAGCTACCGCTGGTTCTGCGCGCGTGGTGCCACGCTGCGCGACGGGCAGGGTGTACCGCTGCGGGTGGCCGGCTCGCTGGTAGACATCCACGCGCAGAAACAGCAGCAGGCGATGCTGGCGCGCAGCATGGCGCGCTTCGAGCTGGGCTGCCGCATGCTGTCGGAAGGCTTGTGGGACATGGAGGTCACCACCCGTGACCCGGTCAACCCCAACAACGCGTTCTGGTGGTCGCCACAGTTTCGCCAGTTGCTGGGTTTCCGCGACGAAAGCGACTTTCCCAATGTGCTGAACAGCTGGGCCAGCCGCCTGCACCCGGAAGACAAGGAGCGCACGCTGGCGGCGTTTGCCGCCCACCTGGGCGACCGTAGCGGCCAGACCGGTTACGACGTGGAATACCGCCTGCAGCACAAGGACGGTAGCTACCGCTGGTTCCGCGCCCGTGGCGAAACCCAGCGCGATGCGGACGGCACGCCGCAGCGCGTGGTAGGGGCGCTGATCGATATCGATGCAGAAAAGCGCTCGGCCGCACTCAGCGAAGAAAGCTTGCAGCGTCAGCAACTGGAGGAAAGCCTGCAGCGCATCGGCGCCATTGTCGGCACCATCCAGTCGGTGGCAGACCAGACCAACCTGCTGGCCTTGAACGCCGCCATCGAGGCGGCGCGGGCGGGCGAGGCGGGCAGGGGCTTTGCCGTGGTGGCCGACGAGGTGCGCAAGCTGGCCGAGCGTACGCGCAATGCCACCCAGGATGTGACGTCGCTGATGAGCCAGCATGCGGCCAAGACGGCGGCTTGAGGCTTGCTGCGGTTCACCCTGCCCATCAACAGACAAAGCCTGCTCTGAAAGGAGCAGGCTTTGTGTTTGTGACGATGCGGAGGCTTAGTCCGGCCGTTTCAGCAGCAGTAGCCCCAACACCCCGCATACCAGCTCCAGCAGCAGGTATACCTGCAACAAGGTATTGGGCATGCCATCGATCAGCAGGCTGCCCACCCGGCCGATGGCCAGCCCGAACATGAACACCACCAGGCTTTGCAGGGCGGCTTGGCGCAGGGGCTGGCGCAGCGCGCCGGCTACCCAGAACAGCGCCAGCGTGAGATACAGGCCCATGATGGCGCGAAAGATGTGGAAGCCATTGACGCTGTCTACCTGCAAGCCAAACAGCTGACCCAGGCTTTGTTGCGGCATCAGGCCGTAAGAGAGCGCGATCGGCACCAGGCCGATGGCGGTACCGATCAGGAAAAGCTGACGCAGATTCATCCGTTAACCCCTTTCTGTTTATTGTGTGCGGCGGTGTGGCTGCTTGCCGCAGCGCAGCCATGCGCCGCGCTGCCAGCCAGTATCGGCAGCGCATCAGAACAGGGTCAATGCAGGTATTTATCGTGATAGCTCGTGGGCTGGTTTGCCGTGTGGCGGGCTGTCCACAGCCACCACCTTCACCCTGCGCGGCAGCGTGCGGCCAACTCGCCCACGGTACGCAGCGCGTTGATAAAGCGCTCGTCCAGCGGCTGGCAGCAGGAGAGGCGCAGCGCGTTGCGGTAACGGCCGCTGGGCGAGTACAGCGGGCCGGGCGAGATGCTGATGCGCTCGTGGATGGCGAGGTCGAACAGTTTTACCGTGTCGTAGCCGTCTGGCAGCTCTACCCACACCAGAAAGCCGCCGCTGGGGTGGGTGGCGCGGGTGCCGGGCGGAAAGTGGGCGGCAATCAGCGCCCGCACCTTGTCGATGTGCAGCGTGTAGCGGCGCTTCAGCGAGCGCAGGTGGTGGTCGTAGCCGCCCGATTCCAGAAACGCGCCCAGCGTTTCGCACAGCACCAGCGGTTCGGCGATCGAGCTGGCGAACTTCAGCTTCTTGATGTCGGCGCCAAAGCGGCCGCCTTCCAGCCAGCCGACACGGAAATCCGGCGCCAGCGTTTTGGTGTAGCTGGCGCAGACAATCACCCAGCCGTCCTGGTCGTAGGCTTTCACCGCCGGCTGCAGCGCGTCGCCGAATTGCAGTTCGGCGTACAGCGCGTCCTCGATCAGCGGCACCTGGTAGCGGTTCACCAGTGCGGCTAACCTTTTCTTGTTGTCGGTGGACATGCTGCAGCCCAGCGGGTTGTGCACATTGGGCATGGCGACCACCGCCTGCACCCGCTTTTCGCTCAGCAACAGTTCCAGGGCGTCCAGCGACAGACCGTGCTGCGGGTCGGTGGGAATCTCGACCGCCTTCAGCCCCAGGCTGGCAAACAGCGGCAACAGGTTGAAATAGGTGGGCGACTCGATGCCCACGGTGTCGCCGTGGCGGCACACGGCGCGCAAGGCCAGTTGCAATGCCTCCATCGCACCGTGGGTCAGGATGATGTTGTCGGCCTGCAGCGCCATGCCTAGCTCCAGGCCACGGCGGGCAATCTGGGTACGCAGCCGTTCCGAACCTGGCGGCAGCGCGTAATTGCTGACCAGCCCGGGGCTTTTGCGCAGCACCTGGCCCATCAGCCGTGCCAGCTTGCCGGCCGGGTAGAAATCGCCGCCACGCGGGCAGGCCAGCGCCATGTCGATATAACCGGGTGTCTGTTGCGCCTGCAGCGCGGCGCCGATCAGGTCCAGTACCGCGCCATCCGTCCCTTGCGCCGGCCCCGCTTCGCGCAGCGCACCACGTGCCGGCGAGGCCAGCCGTGCCTTGACGTAATAGCCGGACTGCGGCCGCGCCTCCACCAGGCCGCGGTCTTCCAGCACGCGGTAAGCGGCCACCACGGTATTGAGCGACAGCTGGCGGCTGTGCGCCGTCTTGCGCACTGACGGCAGGCGCGAGCCGGGGGGCAGGGTGCCGCGATTGATGGCGCTGGACAGATCGTCGGCCAGTTGCTGATACAGGGTGGCGTTTTCCATGGCGGGCTCGGCTGGGACAGTAGGCTGTAAAAACGAAGGTGACAGTCGTATCACAAGTGAAACTGTCACCATGACAATAATAAATTCTTGCGCCTGTCACCGGCAAGCGGCCTTGTCTACGATGGTGGCTCACCTACCCCAAGGAGCTGTGCCATGCTGAGCTTGCCGCTTGTGAGCTACGTTTCGCTGATGTCGGTTACCCCCGGCCCCAACAACCTGATGTTGGCCGCATCCGGCGTCAATTTCGGTTTTCGCCGCAGCCTGCCGCACCTGTTCGGTATCAGCATCGGCCACG
Source organism: Vogesella urethralis (assembly GCF_007644045.2). Taxonomy (GTDB): domain Bacteria; phylum Pseudomonadota; class Gammaproteobacteria; order Burkholderiales; family Chromobacteriaceae; genus Vogesella; species Vogesella urethralis. The sequence goes on along the minus strand of NZ_VMDW02000087.1, from coordinate 39,719 downwards.
GTATCCAGGTGCTGATCGTGGCGCTGCTGCTGGGTTGGGTGATGGCGCTGCTGAACGACTGGCGCCTGCTGCTGAGCCTGGCCGGCTGCGGCTACCTGTTCTGGCTATCGTGGCAGGTGTGGCTGGCCGGGGCGCCCCAGGCGCGCGACGCGGTGACGCCGATGAGCTTTATCGGCGCCGCAGCGTTCCAGTGGGTGAACCCCAAGGCCTGGGTGATGGTGGTGAACACCAGCCTGCTGTTCTTGCCGGCTGGCGCAAGTTGGCCGCAGGCGTTGTGGCTGGCGCTGCTGTGCGCGGCCATCAACTTCCCCTGCATCTGTTTGTGGGCGGCACTGGGTGACGGCCTGCGCCGCTACCTCAGCCAAGACGGTGCCCGCCGCGTGTTCAATGGCACCATGGCGCTCGCGATGGCCGCGACGGCGGCCTGGCTGCTGCTGGATGAACTGACACTGAGCGGAGTACTGTAAATGACGACAAGACTATTGGGTTTGCTGGGCGGCATGAGCTGGGAATCCACCGCCCACTACTATGCCTACCTTAACCGGGGCGTGCGCCAGGCGCGTGGCGGCCTGCACTCGGCGCCGCTGCTGCTGCACAGTGTCGATTTTGCCGCCATTGCCGACATGCAGCAGCGCGGTGACTGGGCGGCTGCGGCCAAGGTGCTGGGCCAGGCCGGGCAGGGCCTGGCGGCGGCCGGTGCCGGCGCCTTGCTGCTGTGTACCAACACCATGCACAAGGTGGCCGCCCCGGTGGCCGAGATGGCGGGCATCCCTTTGCTGCATATTGCCGACCCCACCATCGCCGCGCTGCAAGGTACCGGTGTCAGCCGTGTCGGGCTGCTGGGTACCCGCTTCACCATGGAAGACGACTTCTATACCTCGCGCCTGCTGGCAGCCGGTTTGACGGTATGCGTGCCGTCTGCCGCAGACCGTGCCGAGGTGCACCGCATCATTTTTGACGAGCTATGCCTGGGGCAGCTGCAGGCGGCGTCGCGCCAGCGCCTGCTAGGCATGATCGACACCCTGCGTGCTGACGGTGCCCAGGCGGTGATTCTGGGTTGTACCGAGCTGGCGATGCTGGTGGGCCCGGCCGACACCGACATGCCCTTGTTCGATACCACCGCCTTACACGGCGAAGCCGCACTTGCGTGGCTGCTGGCCTGATATTGTCGTGGAATTTCTATCGAACTTACGCATAATGGGTGTAGTGTGGCGTTTGGTGCCTGTTTTGCGAGTGCGATATGAACAAGCTTGTTGTGGCGACGCTGGGCGCGCTCGGCGTTCTGACAGCCGGTGTGGCGGCGGCCAACCCGGTGGTGAGCGTGTGTGCCGAACCGTGGGCCCCCTTCATCGATAGCGATGCCAACCAGCCGGCCGTGGGCCTGGCTGCCGACGTGATCAGCCGCGTAGCGGCGGCCAACAAGCTGCGCGTGAAGTACATCTTCAAAGCGGCGGGCGCCTGCATGCGGCTGGCGCAACAGGGCAAGGTCGACATGCTGGCTTTTGCCGGTGCGGGCGACAGCCCGGCCGGCTGGGTGCAAACCCGGCAGCCGCTGGTGTACTGGGTACTGGGTGCCTGGGTTGGCAGCGATAGCCAGCACGAGACCTTCACCGGCCTGGAGGCGTTCAGCGGCCAGCGTGTGGGCTGGGTGGCTGCCTACGACTACCCGGTGGCACTGAAGCGCAAGCAGGATTGGCAGCGCATCGATGTTATCGATACTGCCCGTGGCATGCGCATGTTGCTGGGCGGGCGGGTGGACGTGGTGTTTGACGACGGCCTGGCCGGCAGCAACCTGCCGCCTGCCATGCGCGACAAGGTGCGGCTGCTCAAGCCGCTGGTCGGCAGCGTCAACCAGCCGATCAGCCTGCGCCCGGGGCTGACCATGCTGCGCGACGGCATCGACGCTGAAGCCGCGCAGCTGCGCAAGAACGGCCAGCTGGACGATTTCTACCAGCACTACTTTGGCAATACGCTGCCACAGGTACTGAACTCGCTGCACTAGGGCATTCGCCCTGTTGCGCGCGCTTGTTCGCGCATTGCCACCGCCTGACAAACGCCGCCGCAGCAAACTTAGTGTTAACAGACCCTGGCTGACCGTTGCCTGGTTTACAGCTTGTACAGGCGTACCTCGCGGTCCAGCGTGGCGGCCAGCGCGTTCAGGTGTTGCGCCTGATCGGTCACGCTGTGCGCGGCGCTGGCGTTCTCTTCCGACATCTGCGCCACGGTTTCCACCTGCTGCGCAATACTGTTGGCCGCGGCGCCCTGTTCGCGGATGGCGCTGGCAATTTCACCCACCACGCGTTTGCTGTCGTCGGCAGCCACGGCGATCTGCTGCATGGTTTGCCGTGCGCGCTCGGTTTCTTGCACCCCGTTTTCCATGCTGCCCACGGCGCGGCTCACCCCGGCGGCGGCTTCGTCCGACTTGCCCTGCATGGTGTTGATCATCTGCGCGATTTCGGTGGTGGAGCTGGCGGTGCGCTCGGCCAGCTTGCGCACCTCGTCGGCCACCACGGCAAAGCCACGCCCCATTTCGCCGGCACGGGCGGCTTCGATGGCGGCGTTCAGCGCCAGCAGGTTGGTCTGGTCGGCCACGTCGCGAATGACGTTGATCACCGAATGGATGGCATTGGTCTGCTGGTTCAGTGCGCCCATATGGTTGGACACGTCGCGCACCGAGTCGGCCATGCCGAGGATGGTGCTGCTGCTGTTTTCGATTACCTGCTCGCCGTGGCGCGCCTTGTGGCCGGTGTCTTGCGCCAGCGTGTTGGCTTCCTGGGTACGGTCGGCCACGTGGTTGATGCTGACGGTAATCTGCTCCAGCGCGGCCGCCATCGACGATGCCGACTGGCTTTGCGCTTCCGAACCCGAGGATACCTGGCTGGCTGCGGTGGCGAGGTTGGCCGCCGTATGGGCGACTTCGGCGGACGAGGCGGCCACCCGTTGCAGGCTGTCGTGCAGGCGCGCTGCCAGCTGGTTGAAGTGTTGCAGCAAACCACCGATTTCATCCTGGTGGCGGATACGGCAGCGGCGCGACAGGTCCAGATGCTCGGTCATGTCGGCAATGTCGGCGGCGGCAGAGTGAATGCTGCCGACCACCTGGCGGTAGGTGACTACCGCCATCAGTACCAGCACCAGCAATGCCAGCACGGCGGTCACCGCCAGCCACAGCCCGGCGCTGTATTCGGCGGCTTTCAGGTCCTGGTGCGCTACCTTGCCTAGCTGCTGGTTGTAGGCAATCTGCTTCAGTGCCTGGTCGCGCACTTGCAGGAAGGCGTCACGGTTGTCGTTCAGCAGTTTGCTGGCGTTGGCAACGTCGTGTGCCCGGAAGGTGGCGATCACTTGTTCGTAGGTCTGGTTGTTGCGTGCGATGCCATCGCGCAGCTGCGCCAGCAAGGCTTTGTCTGCATCGTCACTGACTACCGCCTCGTACGCTTGCAGATTGCGCTGCACTTCATCGTGGTAGCGCTGGTAAGCAGCGAGAATGCTGTCCTGGCTGGCGGCGCTGTCCGCCGACATCAGGCTCAGCAGCGCAGCGCGCTGCTGCACGAAGTTGAAGCTGGCGGAGCCCAGCAGTTCGACGCTAGGTACCACATCTTCTGCAATGACAGCGGATTTATCATTAATGCGGCCCAGCTGGATGAACGCGATCAGCAGGATGGCGGCAAATGCCACAACGGCAACAATAGTCTGCAGTTGCAAGCGGGTAGAGATTTTCATGTTTACCTCTGAACCGGAGTGAAAGTCGGGAAAACCCTGGTGTCGAGCGGGCTGTGCAGGTCTGGCACCAAGCAGCTAGCTATTGTGATCTGCATGGTGCTAATAAGTTTTATCTTAAATGTATAGAATATGCTTATAAGTTAGGTGTATCGATACGTTGCGTTGCATCAAATTTTTTTACAAAACCAATGCGGACGACACCGGGTGCCGGTGACGTCCGCATTATGGGGCAGGGGGGCAACATGGCCGCGTTGCTGGCGGCCGGCGTGAGTCAGAGCTTGTACAGGCGTACCTCGCGGTCCAGCGTGGCGGCCAGCGCGTTCAGGTGTTGCGCCTGATCGGTTACGCTGTGCGCGGCGCTGGCGTTCTCTTCCGACATCTGCGCCACGGTTTCCACCTGCTGCGCAATGCTGTTGGCCGCGGCGCCCTGTTCGCGGATGGCGCTGGCGATTTCACCCACCACGCGTTTGCTGTCGTCGGCGGCCACGGCGATCTGCTGCATGGTTTGCCGTGCGCGCTCGGTCTCTTTCACCCCGTCTTCCATGCTGCCTACGGCGCGGCTCACCCCGGCGGCGGCTTCGTCCGACTTGTCCTGCATGGTGTTGATCATCTGCGCGATTTCGGTGGTGGAGCTGGCGGTGCGCTCGGCCAGCTTGCGCACCTCGTCGGCCACCACGGCAAAGCCACGCCCCATCTCGCCGGCACGGGCGGCTTCGATGGCGGCGTTCAGCGCCAGCAGGTTGGTCTGGTCGGCCACGTCGCGAATGACGTTGATCACCGAATGGATGGCGTTGGTCTGCTGGTTCAGTGCGCCCATATGGTTGGACACGTCGCGCACCGAGTCGGCCATGCCGAGAATGGTGCTGCTGCTGTTTTCGATTACCTGCTCGCCGTGGCGCGCCTTGTGGCCGGTGTCTTGCGCCAGCGTGTTGGCTTCCTGGGTACGGTCGGCCACGTGGTTGATGCTGACGGTAATCTGCTCCAGCGCGGCCGCCATCGACGACGCCGACTGGCTTTGCGCCGACGACCCGGCAGAGACCTGGCCGGCGGCGGCGGCCAGGCTGGCCGCCGTGCTGCTGACCTGTGCCGACGAGTCGGCCACCCGTTGCAGGCTGTCGTGCAGGCGCGTGGTCAACTGGTTGAAGTGTTGCAACAGGCCGCCGATTTCGTCGTCACGGCGAATGCTGCAGCGGCGCGACAGGTCCAGGTGCTCGGTCATGTCGGCAATGTCGGCAGCCGCCGTATTGATGCTGCCCACCACTTGCAGGTAAGTGCGCCAGGCAATCAGGCCCAGCGTCAGCAAGGCCAGTACGGCGGTGACGGCCAGCCATAGCAGGGCGCTGTGTTCGGCGTCCTTCAGTTGCTGGTGGGCGTCGCGCCCTTCCTGCTGGTTGTGCTGGATCAGCTTCAGCGCCTGGTCGCGTACTTGCAGGAACTCGTCGCGCAGATTGTTCAGCCGGGTCATGGCAGCGGCGGCGTCGCCGCCCTGAAAGGTGCGGATGATCTCGTCGAAGTGCTGGTTGCTGCGCTCGGCACCCTGGCGGAAGTCGTTCAGCAGCTTGCGCTCCTCATCATCGCGCACCAGCGTTTCGTAGCGTTGCAGGCTGTCGTACAGCTCTTTGCGGTAGCGCTGGAACGACAGCATGACCGCGCCTTGTTTGTCTGGCGTTTGCCCCATCATGCTGAACAGCGCCGCCCGCTGCTGCACGAAGTTCAGGCTGGCGTTGCCCAGCAGTTCGACGCTGGGCACCGTTTTTTCGGCGATGTAGGCCGATGCATCCCGGATGCGGTTGAGCTGGACGAAGGCGATGAGCAGGATGACGCTGAAAGCAGCGACGGCAACGGCGGTCTGCATTTGCAGACGGGTGGCAATTTTCATGAAACACCTCGGACCGATTGATGAAAAGGTACTTACAGGTGCTGTGTTGTGCGAGTGCTGCCCGCCTTTAGGCGTCTGCGGGCGTATTATTTTCTTTGTGCCGATTTATAGAAATGGCATTGATCTTTCAATGCTATGACAATTGGTCGTACAAATGAGAACCAGTTATTGCTGATTTGGCGAACATGCTGTTCTGTTGCGCTGCACAATTGCAACTGTGCCAGACAGCAAAACGCCCCGGGGTGTCCGGGGCGTGTCGGCGAAGTAGTTGGCCGCCTTATTGCAGTTCGCGCAGTAATTCCTTCACCCGCACGATGCGCATGGCTACTTCCGGTATCGGGCTTTCCACCCGCAGTTTGTCCTGGCCCGCCAGCTTGTAGTTCCGCTTGCTCTGGATCAGCTGGATGATCTTCATCGGGTCGATCGGCGGGTTGGGGACGAAGGTAAGCTGGATGGCCACCTCGCTGGCGTCCAGCTTCTGGATGCCCATCTCGCGTGCGGCCAACCTCAGCCGATGGCTTTCGATCAGCGTCTTCACGGTTTGCGGCGGCAGGCCGAAGCGGTCGATCAGTTCTTCGTGGATGGTGTCGATCTCGTCTTCGCTATCGCAGGTGGCCAGCCGCTTGTAGATCACCAGCCGCTCGTGCACACCGGGGCAGTACTCGTCCGGCAGCAGCGCCGGGCTGTGCAGGTTGATTTCGGTGGTAACACCCAGCGGCGCGTCCAGGTCCGGTTCGCGGCCCTTTTTGAGGTCGCGCACCGCTTGCTTCAGCATTTCGGTAAACAGGCTGAAGCCGACCTCCTGCATCTCGCCGGATTGCCCCTCGCCCAGCACTTCGCCGGCGCCACGGATTTCCAGGTCGTGCATGGCCAGGTAGAAGCCGGCGCCCAGTTCTTCGGAGGCCTGGATCGCCTCCAGCCGCTTCTGCGCGTCGCGGGTCATGCCTTCGCCGGTCAGCAGGTAGGCGTAGGCCTGGTGGTGGCTGCGGCCAACCCGGCCGCGCAGCTGGTGTAGCTGCGCCAGGCCGAACTTGTCGGCACGGTTGATCAGGATGGTGTTGGCGTTGGGGATGTCGATGCCGGTTTCGATGATGGTGGAGCACAGCAGCACGTTGAAGCGCACTTGCAGGAAGTCGCGCATTACCTGTTCCAGCTCGCGCTCGCGCAACTGGCCGTGCGCCACGCCGATGCGCGCCTCCGGCACCAGCTCGGCCAGCTTTTCGCGCATGTTCTCGATGGTGTCCACCTCGTTGTGCAGGAAGAACACCTGGCCGCCGCGCTTGAACTCGCGCAGCATCGCCTCGCGGATGACACCGTTGCTGATCGGGCTGACAAAGGTTTTTACCGCCAGCCGGCGCGACGGCGCGGTGGTGATGGCGGAGAACTCGCGCAGGCCTTCCAGCGCCATCGACAGCGTGCGCGGAATCGGCGTGGCGGTCAGCGTCAGCACGTCCACGTTGGCGCGCAGCCGCTTCAGCTGTTCTTTCTGGCGCACGCCAAAGCGGTGTTCTTCGTCGATGATCACCAACCCCAGGTTCTTGAAGCTGACATCCGGCTGCACCAGTTTGTGGGTGCCGATCACGATGTCGATGCTGCCGGCGGCCAAGCCTTCCATCGCCTGCTTCACTTCCTTGGCGCTCTTGAAGCGCGACAGCTCGGCAATGCGCACCGGCCAGTCGGCAAAGCGGTCGCTGAAGTTCTGGAAGTGCTGCTCGGCCAGTAGCGTGGTGGGTACCAGCACCGCCACTTGTTTGCCGCCCATCACCGCCACAAAGGCGGCGCGCAGCGCGACTTCGGTTTTGCCAAAGCCGACGTCGCCGCACACCAGGCGGTCCATCGGGCGGCCGCTGGTCATGTCGTGGATGACCGCCTCGATGGCGCTGGCCTGATCCGGGGTTTCTTCGAAGCCGAAGCCGGCGGCAAAGGCGTCGTAATCGTGGTGGTTCAGCGTAAAGCTGTGGCCTTCGCGCGCTGCGCGCTGCGCGTACAGGTTCAGCAGCTCGGCGGCGGTGTCGCGGGCTTTTTCGGCGGCCTTTTTCTTGGCCTTGTCCCAGGCCGGGCTGCCCAGCCGGTGCAGCTGTACGTTGTCGCTGGCGTGGCCGGCGTAGCGGCTGATCAGTTGCAGCTGCGCTACCGGCACGTACAGCGTGGCGCCTTCGGCGTACTCCAGCTGCATCATTTCGGTTTCGCCTTCGCCTAGGTCGATCGACACCAAACCCATGTAGCGGCCAATGCCGTGCGCTTCGTGCACCACTGGGTCGCCCACTTTCACCTCGGCCAGGTCGCGCAGCATGGCGTCGCTGTTGGCCGCACTCTTGCGCCGTTTGCCTTGGCTGCGGGCGATGTGCTGGTACAGCTCGGCTTCGGTAACGATGGCGATCTGCTGCGGGTGCAGCTCGAAACCGTTGAACAGCGGCGCGTGGATCAGGCCCAGCGCCATCTTGCCGTGGGCAAAGCTGTGCCAGTCGTCTACCGCCTTGGCCTTGATGCCGTGTTCCTGCAAGAAGTGGAACAGCGTCTCGCGCCGGCCCAGGCTTTCGGCGGCAATCAGCACCCGGCCGCCGTAGCGGCGGGTGAAGTCGTCCAGTTTGGTGAGCGGGTTGTCGGCGCGGCGGTCTACCGCCAGGTCGGGCAGCGGCAGGTAGTCGGCGTTGCCGTCGCCGTGCAGCTCCAGCCGCGAGTAGGGCTTGAGCGCGCTCATCAGCTCGTCCGGGCGCAGGAACAGCTCTACCGGTGGCAGTACTGGCCGTTCGGGGTTGCCGCCGGCCATCTGGTAGCGGCTGTGTGCGTCGCGCCAGAATTCTTCCGCCGCCGCCATCACGCCACCGTGCACGATCAGGCGGGCGTTGTCGCCCAGGTAGTCGAACAGCGTGGCGGTGCTGTCGAAGAATAACGGCAGGTAGTACTCGATACCGGCCGGCCACAGATTATTGGATACGTCCTTGTAGATGCGGCTCTTGGACGGGTCGCCTTCCATCTTTTCGCGATAGTGCTGGCGGAAAGCGGTGACGCCGTCTTCGTCGGTGGGGTATTCGCGTGCCGGCAGCAGGCGAATCTCCGGGACCGGGTACAGCGTGCGCTGGGTGTCGGGGTCGAAGGTTTTCAGGCTGTCGATTTCGTCATCGAACAGGTCGATGCGGTACGGCAGCGCGCTGCCCATCGGAAACAGGTCTACCAGGCCGCCGCGCAGCGAGAATTCGCCTGGTGCCACCACTTGCGACACGTGCTGGTAGCCGGCCGTGACCATGTCCGCGCGCAGGCGGTCCACGTCCAGCCGTTGCTTCTGTTTCAGCCAGAAGGTACGGCCCAGCAGAAAGCTTACCGGAGACAGCCGCGTCAGCGCGGTGGTGACGGGGGCGATCACCACGTCGCACTCGCCATTGCGGATTTGCCACAGCGTGGCCAGCCGTTCCGACACCAGGTCGCCGTGTGGCGAGAAATGGTCGTAGGGCAGTGTTTCCCAGTCCGGCAGCAGCGCGATGCGCCAGTCCGGACGGAAGAACGGCAGCTCGGCCTTTAGCCGTTGCGCGTCCTGTGCGCTGGCGGTCAGGATCAGCACAGGTTGGCCGCTCTCCGGCAGGGCGGCAATCATGGCGCTGTCGGCACTGCCTGCCGGGCGGGGCAGGGGGGTCTTCTGGCCGGGTGCCGGCCATGCTCGCGGTGTGATGGTCATATCGCTACACATTCTCGGGGAGGCGGGTATTATAGAGCCACACCGGAACAACAGCTGCGTCAGACAGCGAAATCCTGATAACGATATCCGGCGTCCCACCCGTGAGTTCTCCATGACTAAGAAAGAACACAGCCCTCCCCACGGGAAGGCCGGGTCGGCATGACACAGACAACAGGTAGGGGAGAGGTGGATAAAAACACGCTTGGCGCGCTGGTCGCGCTCTGTTTTTTTGTGGCGGGTATCGCATTCTGGCCAGTGCAGTGGCTGGATGGCATGCCGCTGGCAGCGTTCGTTGCGCACGGCATGATGGCGTGGCGTTTTGCCGCCGGCCGGCTGGGCATGGTGTGGTGGTGGTCGCTGCCTGTGGTGCTGGTGTCGGCGTGGCTGATGCCCTATCCCGAAGCACTGCTGTGGTCGCTGTCGTTTGTGGCCATGCTGCTTGGCCTGTCCCGAATCCTGCCGCCTGCCGACTTCCGTCTCGATTCCGTTCGTGCGCTGCTGTCTTTGCAGTGGCGTAGCACGCTACCGGCCTTGATGCTGGTGGCACCACTGGCCGCAGCCTTGCCACCCGGGCAGTGGCCGCAGTTGTTGCAAGCCTTCCTGCTGGCCTGGCTGACACTGGCAGCGATCCTGCCGCTGGCCTATGTGGCGTTCCCCAGCCCGCTGATGCGTCGCGATACCCTGTGGTTGATGCTGGCCAGTGCGCTGGCGGTGGCGGTGTTGTGGCTGCTGGGCCGCCAGGCCTGCCAGACATCCTGCCTGATCGTGTTACTGCCCTTGCTGTTCATCGCGGCCTTGCGTGGCGGCATGAGCGGGGTCGCGGGAGTTGGCGTAGTGTTGCTGCTGCTGCTGTCCGTGCCCGGCGTGTGGCTGGGCAAACCCTGGCCGGCGCTACAAGGGTTGCCGGCCACGCTGGCGCTGGTGCTGTTTACCCTGCTGGCCAGCCTGGTGGCGGTGTTCGGCGATGGCTACCGCCGGCGCGAACGTTTACTGCAGGATGTGCAGGCGCGTTTCGAGTCGCTGCTGAACCAGAGCACCAGCCTGATGACGCTGAAAGACCTGGATGGCCGCTATCTGGTGGTCAACCTCAACTTTGCCCGCCTGTTCGGCCACTCGCCGCTCTACTTCAAGGGCCGCAGCGCCCGCGACGTGTTTGCTGCCGAAGAAGCCCGTGCCATTACCGAACACGACCAGCAGGTGCTGCGCAGCCTGGAATCGCGCCAGTTTGAAGAAAACATCACCGTGGACGGCGCCAGCCTGCGCATGCTGTCCAGCGTGTTCCCGCTGTTTGACAGCGAGGGTTTGCCGTCCGGCGTGGGCAGCATTTCGGTAGACATTACCGAACGGGCCGCGGAAGAGCGCCAACGCCAGGAGGCGGTAGAAAAGTACCGCGCCGTGGTGGAGCAGTCGCTGGTAGGCATTTACATCACGCAGGAAGAAGAGCTGGTGTACGTCAACCCCAAACTGGCCGATCTGGTGCAGTACACCACAGACGAGCTGGTTGGCCGCAGCATCGTGTCGGTACTGCCGCCGGGCGAGGCGGCACGCATCCGGGCCCAGATTCGTCGCCGCATTGCCGACACTATCCAGAACATGCATTACACCACGCGGCTGCTACGCAAGGACGGTGAAATCGTGGACGTGGAAATCCACAGCCGCTTGTTCGACTACCAGGGCCGCAAGGCGCTGATCGGCGTGGTGATGGATATCTCCGACCGCGTGGCGGCCAACGCCGAGCTGCGCCTGGCGGCTACGGTGTTCGACAACGCCACCGAGGGCATTCTGGTTACCGACGCCGAAGGGCGCATCGTGATGGTGAACCAGGCCTTTACCCGCATCACCGGTTTTGGCGCCGACGAAGCCATCGGTCGCGTATCGCGCATGCTGCGCACCGCCAACCGCGAACGCAACCGCGCGCTGATCGAGGCGCTGGCGCGCGATGGCCACTGGAAAGGCGAGATGTTCGACCGCCACAAGAACGGCGACCCTTACGTGGCCGAGCTGTCCATCAGCGCGGTACGCAGCCCCAACGGTGCGCTGACGCATTATGTGGGCGTGTTTTCCGACATCACCGGCCGCAAGCAGGCCGAAGACCGGCTGCAGTTCCTGGCCAGCCACGACCCGCTGACGCGGCTGCCCAACCGCAGCGCGCTGATCGAAGCCATCGACAACACCATTATCGAATCCAGCCACGAGGTGCCGCAGCTGGCGTTGATGTTCATCGACCTGGACCGCTTCAAGCTGATCAACGACTCGTTCGGTCACCAGGCTGGCGACGAGGTACTGCACGAAATCGCGGCGCGGCTGACGCAGTCGGCGCAGCGTTTTGGCCTGGTGGCGCGGCTGGGGGGCGACGAGTTCACCCTGCTGGTGCGCGACTTTGACAGCCACGAAACCCTGGGCCGCATGGCCGAGGAGGTGCTGGCGGCGCTGGCGCGCCCGATGCGCGTGGAGCAGCACGAGGTATTTGTCAGCGGCAGTATCGGCATCAGCGTGTACCCCAACGACGGCATCGACGCCAATACCCTGCTGAAAAATGCCGATGCGGCGATGTACCGCGCCAAGGAGGCGGGCAAGAACACGTACCAGTTCTTCGACGCCGAGATGAACATCCAGACTTTCGAGCGCCTGCTGATGGAAAGCGGCCTGCGCCAGGCGCTGGAGCGCGGCGAGTTCGAGCTGCACTACCAGCCACAGGTGTCGTGCGACGGCGTGACGCTGGAGGGGGTAGAGGCGCTGATCCGCTGGCGTCACCCGCAACTGGGGCTGATCGCGCCGGTGCGCTTTATTCCGCTGGCCGAGGAAACCGGCCTCATCAAGCCGATCGGTGCCTGGGTGCTGCGTGAAGCCTGCCATCAGATGGTGGCTTGGGACGTCGCGGGCTTGGTGGTACCGCGGCTGGCGGTGAACCTGTCGGCACGGCAGTTCGAGCAGCAAACGCTGCTGACCGAGGTCAACGATGTGCTGGCGGCTACCGGGCTGCAGCCGGCACGGCTGGAACTGGAAATCACCGAGTCCATGCTGATGCAGAACCCGCAGGAAGCCGTTTTGCTACTGGGCGAGCTGAAGGCGCTGGGGGTGAAACTGTCCATCGACGACTTCGGCACCGGTTACTCGTCGTTGTCCACGCTCAAACGCTTCCCGCTGGATTACCTGAAGGTGGACCGCTCCTTCATCGAGGGCCTGCCCGCCGACGAAGACAGCGCCGCCATTACCGAAGCCATCATCGCCATGGCACGCAAGCTGCACTTCACCGTGATCGCCGAAGGGGTGGAAACGGCGGCACAGGGCGCCTTCCTGCGCCACGCCGGCTGCGCCATCCTGCAGGGGTATTTCTTCAGCAAGCCGTTGCCGGCCGACCAGCTGGCGCAATGGTTGGCCGCACGCCAGCAGCCGGTGCCGCTGCTGGCCGAGGGCGACGATGAACTGTAAGCAGCCAGGCCGCCTGGCCGGCAGCGGCGGGCAAGGGCGGCCGTTTAGCGCTACAATGCGCGGTTCTATCGATTAGGTGATGCCTCATGAGCAACAAGAAACTCATTCACGGTTTTCATGCCGTCAATGCCCGCCTGTGGCAAAACCCGAAATCCGTGCTGGAAATCTTCCTGGCCGGCGGCCGTCAGGACGCCCGCGCCCAGGCAGTGCTGGACAAGGCCGCCAGCGAAAGCGTGAAAGCCCATATCGTGGACAAGGCGCGTCTGGACAGCCTTACCGGCAACGCCCGCCACCAGGGCGTGGTGGCGATGATCGACGCCAACCAGAACTTCGTTACCCTCGACGATGTGCTGGAAAACCTGGCCGAGCCGCCGCTGCTGCTGATCCTGGACGGCGTGACCGACCCGCACAACCTGGGTGCCTGCCTGCGCGTGGCCGACGCTATGGGCGCGCACGCCGTCATCGCACCGAAAGACCGTTCCGCCACGCTGAACGCCACCGTGTCAAAAGTGGCCTGCGGCGCTGCCGAAGTGGTGCCGTACATCACGGTGACCAACCTGGCGCGCACCCTGCGCGACCTGAAAGACGCCGGCGTCTGGATTGCCGGCACCACGATGGAAGCCGATACCGACCTGTACCACTTCGACGCCAGCGGCCCGCTGGCCTGGGTGATGGGGGCCGAAGGCGAGGGCATGCGCCGCCTGACGCGCGAGCATTGCGACGTGCTGGTATCCATCCCGATGTTCGGTACGGTAGAGAGCCTGAACGTATCGGTATCGTCCGGCATGGTGCTGAGCGAAAGCCGCCGTCAGCGCGTATTGAAGCAAGGCTGATCGGCCTGCTTGCCGGTTTGGGGCCTGTCCGCTGTTGCGGGCAGGCCTTTTTACATGCGGCCGACTTTTATTGCCATGGCGTTGGAACCGGGTGTTTCCGACCTTGTCTGTATACCCTTGTGGGGTATATAGTCATCAGTAACTGATACAAGGAGTTGTCATGCAGCGTCGTCATTTCCTGAAAACCGCCGGCCTGTTGGCCGCCACCTTGCCCGCGCTGCGACCGGCGCTGGCACAAAGCAGCATGGATCACGCCGCTATGGGGCACGACATGGCCCACGGCAGCGACGGCGCCATGCCGGCCGCCGCCGATGCCAGCCTGAAACTGCCTAGCGCCGAACGCCTGCCGGCCTTGCAGCCGCTGGTGAACGAAAGCAGCGACGCCGGCCGCTTTGTCGGCAGCTTGCGTGCAGCGCCGGTACAGGTGGCGCTGTGGGGTGACGGCGCCAAAACCACGTTCTGGGCGTATAACGATAGCGTGCCCGGCCCGTTGATCGAGCTGTGGGAAGGCGACGAAGTGGACATCGGGTTCGAGAACGCGTTGACGCAGCCGTCCACCATCCACTGGCACGGCATGCCGGTGCCGCCAGCGGAAGACGGCAACCCGCAAGACCCGGTCGCTCCCGGCCAGCGCCGCCGCTACCGTTACACCTTGCCCGCCGGTTGCGCCGGTACTTACTGGTACCACCCGCACCCGCACGGCCATACCGCCGAGCAGGCGTTCCGCGGCCTGGCCGGCCCGCTGATCATCCGTAGCAAGCAGGACCCGCTGCGCCACCTGCCGGAGCGTCACCTGCTGCTGTCTGACCTCAAGCTGGACGCGCAGCGCCAGATCCCGGCCAACGACATGGCCGACCTGCACGATGGCCGCGAAGGCCAGTTCGTGCTGATCAACGGCGCCTGGCAGCCGGTGATCACGCTGGCCGAAGGCGAGCGCCAGCGCTGGCGCATCTGGAACGCCACCAGCAGCCGCATCATCAAGCTGGCGTTGCCGGCGCACGAGGTGCAGCTGGTGGGCACCGACGGCGGCCTGATCGGCGCGCCGCAGCCGGTAGACAGCGTGCTGCTGTCGCCAGGCGAGCGCTGCGAGCTGGTGGTAACCGGGCGCTTCAAGCCGGGCCAGCCAGCCGGCCTGATCAGCCAGCCGTACGAACGCGGCAAGCGCATGCACCCGGAGCAGGAAAAAGACGAAACCCTGGCCGGTATCGTCGCCTATGGCATGCGGCCAACCCTGGCGCTGCCCGCCACGCTGCGGCCGATTGCGCCGCTGGGCGCGCCGGGCTTCCGGCGCAAGATCGTGCTGTCGGAAAACATGGCCGACCCGAAAGCGCCGTTCCTGATCAACGGCAAAAGCTACGACATGAACCGCATTGACGGTACCGGCCAGGTTGGCCGCATCGAAGAGTGGGAAGTGATCGCCGACGCGCACATGGACCACCCGTTCCACCTGCACGGTACGCAGTTCCAGGTGCTGGCACGCACGGTGGACGGCATCTGGGAAGACGAGCCATTCTTGGCCTGGCGCGACACCGTCAACGTGCCGGCCGGCGGCATGGTGCGCCTGCGCTTCGTGCAGACGCTGCCGGGGCTGCGCATGTTCCATTGCCACATCCTGGAGCACGAAGACCAGGGCATGATGGCGCAGATCGACTTTTTGCCGGGGTAAACCATGACCGAACCGCAACACGATTGCTGCCACACGCCCAAAAGCGTGGTACAGCCGGACAAGACCGCGTTGCTCAAGCGCCTGGCGCGGCTGGAAGGCCAGGTGCGCGGCATCGCCGGCATGATAGAAGGCGACCGCTACTGCGTGGACGTGCTGACCCAGATTGCCGCCGCCCGCTCGGCGCTGGACGCCGTGGCGCAGCAGCTGCTGGAAAACCACCTCAAGGGCTGCGTAAGCCGAGCAGTCACCGAGGGGAATAGCGACGAGGCCATCGCCGAAGTGATGGCCCTGCTGAAGAAAATGCGTTGAACAGGAGAACAGACATGAACCAGCAAATCATCAAGGTAGACGGCATGACCTGCGGCGGTTGTGCCGCGGGTGTGACCCGCGCACTGCAAGCCGTGGCCGGCGTGGCCGAGGTGCAGGTAGACCTGGCCAGCAAGGCGGTAACCATCCGTTTTGACGGTGACGCCCAGCCTGCCGCCTGGCAGCAGGCGGTAGAAAACGCCGGTTTTGATGTAATCGGCTGACACTGTTGGCCGCATGGCCGGCCAAATGCCTGAAAATGCACGCGTTTGGCTTGCGATGGCTGGCCAAACTCCGTACAATCTGCAGCTTTTAACCCTTGCCCTTCGCTATCGCGCATGACGAAGGGCTTTATAGCCACAAGGAGTTCACATGCGGCATTACGAAATCGTGTTCATCGTCCATCCGGATCAGAGCGAACAGGTTGGTGCGATGGTTGAGCGTTACAAGGGCATGGTCCTGAACGCTGACGGTAAAATCCACCGTCTGGAAGACTGGGGCCGCCGTCAACTGGCTTACCCGATCCAGAAAGTTCACAAAGCTCACTACGTTCTGATGAACGTAGAGTGCACTCCGGAAACTCTGGCCGAAATCGAGCACGCCTTCAAATTCAACGACGCTGTACTGCGTCACCTGACCATCAAGATGACTCGTGCTATCACCGAAGCATCCCCGATGATGAAGGACGAGAAGGCCAAGAGCCTGCTGGAAGGCCAGCAAGCTGCTGCTGAGGCTGAAGTCGCTGCCTAATTGGGCAACGCTGCACCCTTGCAGAACCGGCTCGAACTGACCGCTACGGTCACCACTGAAGCGCCCCTGCGACACACGCCCGCCGGCATGCCGGTACTGGAGATGTGGCTCAGGCATCACTCCCGGCAAACCATTGCCACCCTGGAGCGCGACGTTACCTGTGAAATCCAGGCCGTTGTACTGGGGGAGCTGGCCAAACGGCTGGCAGGGAAGATGGCAGGAAACAGCGTGCACTGCACCGGCTTCCTGAATCAGCGCAGCATGCGGAATCCGCGGTTGGTTCTACACATCGAATCTGTTGAATTTGTTAAAGGTTAATCAAATGGCTCGTCAACTCTTCAAGCGCAAGAAGTTCTGCCGCTTCACCGCGGAAGGCATCAAGGAAATCGATTACAAATCCGTTGATCTGCTGAAGGACTTCATTGCCGAAAACGGCAAAATCATCCCGGCCCGTATCACCGGCACCAAAGCAGGCTACCAGCGTCAGCTGTCCGAAGCCATCAAGCGCGCGCGCTTCCTGGCCTTCCTGCCGTACACCGACCAGCACTAATTCCGGGATAAGGATACGACAAGATGCAAATCATTCTGCTCGAACAAGTTGCCAACCTGGGCGTCCTGGGTGATGTGGTAAACGTGAAGAACGGCTACGCCCGTAACTTCCTGATCCCGCAAGGCAAAGCCAAACGCGCTACCGAAGCCAACCTGAAAGAGTTCGAAGCTCGCCGTGCCGAGCTGGAAGCCAAACAGGCTGAAATCCTGGCTGATGCCAAGGCTCGCGCCGAGAAGCTGGTAGACGCTTCCTTCACCATCGCTCAGAAAGCCGGCGTTGACGGCCGTCTGTTCGGTTCCGTAACCAACGTTGACATCGCCGAAGCCATCACCGCTGCTGGCGTTGCAGTTAAGCGTTTCGAAGTTCGTCTGCCGAACGGCCCGCTGAAGGCCATCGGCGAATACGATCTGGAAATCGCTCTGCACCACGACGTGGTTGCTGCTGTGAAGATCGTTGTTGTTGCTGCTGCCTAATCCGCGCTGACAACATCCGCGAAAAGCCGCCTTAGGGCGGCTTTTTGTTTGGCGGTGCGGGGGCGAAGGCACTGGCATGGCGCAGCGCTGGTGCGGGTGCGTATCGCGACTGGCATGACGGGCGTTGGTGCCTGGCTGGAACAATGTCGCACCGCACAAAGCTAGTGTCCTGTTTCTGAACGACTTTCCTGCTGTCATGGCCGATAATGTGTATACATTATTGGAGAACCATCATGGAAACCCTGATTGTGCTGTGTGCGGTCTACTTCCTGCTGATGCCGCTGGTAGGCGGCGTGCTGGCCTTCCTGGCCGGTGCAGTGCGAGCCCGCCTGGCCAGCCAGCCCAAGGCCCTGTCCGGCTGGCACCCGCTGAACCCATACTACAAACTGTCGCCTTACCATTTCGGCAAGCGCTAAGCGCCGAAGGGTCAAAAAAACAGCCCCGCATTGCGGGGCTTTGTCGTTTCTGGCGGTGCGCCTGCCTTGGGCAAGTTGGCCGCGTGCGGCCAACCCTGTTTATTTCAGCCACAAACTCATTTGCAGGCAGTCGCGGTATTGCCCGGCCTGGTAGGCGTAGCCGGTCAGTACCGCTTCTTGCTGGAAGCCCAGCTTGCGGTACAGCGCGATCGCCGGCGCGTTGCCGGCAAACACGGTCAGTTCCATGCGGCGGTAGGGCTGGTAGTCGCGTACCTGCTGCACCATGGCCGATAACAGCGCGCTGCCGACGCCACGGCCTTGCCACGCTGGCGTGACGGTAATGCCCACGCCGATGATGTGTGCCACCCGCGGGTTGTCGCTGGGTGCCCAGGCGCCGCAGTGGCCGATGATGGTACCGTCGGCGTCGCAGGCCACCAGTACGGTGCGGCCGGACTGTTTCAGCCGCTGCTGCCAGATGGCGGCGCTGGGGTAGGGCAGCTGCAGCGTGTTGCCGTAGGTGCTGTCGTAGGCCATCACCGCGGCCATGCCGGCGGCGTCGCCCGGCTCGGCGTGGCGCAGGCTGAAAGCGCTGCCGGCAGGTACGCGTTCGCCCGCCATGTCCTGCAACTCAGCGCGCGCTGTGCCCAGTTCCCCTTCGCGAAAGCGCAGCCGCGCCATCAGCACGGCATCTTCATACACCCCTTCGCGCAGGTTGAAGCCGCGGCTAACGCCTTCGTGGCGGAAGCCGAAGCGCTCGTACAGCGCGATGGCGCCGTGGTTGTCGTGTACGGCGTCCAGCTCGATGCGCTTCAGGTCCAGCCAGTTGTCGGCGTAGTCCAGCACCGCCCGCAATAGTGCGCTACCCACGCCCTTGCCTTGCCAGTCGTCGCGGACAAACAGAAAGAACAGCGCACTATGGCGGCGGCGCGGGCTGTGATGGCCGGCATGCAGCCCGCCGCAGCCGACCAGCTCGCCATCGTCGGTACAGGCCACCAGCGCGTGGCTGGTTTCCGGATAGTTGTCGAGAAAAGCCTGGGTGGCGGCCAGCGACTGGAACGGCTGTTGCAGCGTATTGCGCACCACGCCGGGGGATTGGCGCAGGCGGAACAGCGCAGCCGCATCGGTGGGCTGCAGGCGACGGATGGTGTAAGCCATGAGGGCTCCCGGAGTTGATGGGCTGCGGCAGCGGTTGGCCGTGCCCGAAGCCCTACCTTGCCATTGCCGCATGCCAAATGGCAACTGCCCGTGCGGGCAAGGCGGCACGGGCAGCAGGGTTGGCCGCAAGCAGCAGGGCTTAGCGGCGCGGCTGGGTGGCGCGGTCCACTAGCACCATCAGGTGCTGGTAAGGAATGCCACCGTGTTCCGACAGGCCGATCTCGCAGGTGGCGCTGGTGGAGAAGCCGCTGCCGCAGTCGCGTACCTGCTGGCGCAGGCCGCTGAGCGCGCTTTCGTTCAGCTCCGGGTGGCTGAAGCCCTTGTCGCCGGCAAAGCCGCAGCAGGTAATGCCCTGCGGTTCCAGCACCTGCGTGGCGCAACGGCGCGCCAGCGCGTTCAGCAGGCCAGCCTGGCCTTTTTTGCGCATGCTGCACACCACGTGTAGCGCCACCTGCTCGTCTTGCGGGGTAAAGCTCAGGTGTTCGGCGGCCACCTCGTGCACAAAGCGGGTGACGTCCATTACCTGCAGGCGCGGGTCGCGGATGCCGTCCAGCAGCGCGGCGGTGCACACGCCGTTGTCGATGATCACCGGCAGACGGCCGTTGTCGCTGGCGGCCAGCAGTGCGGCTTCCAGCTCGCTCACTTTCTTGTCGGCTGCGTCCTGCGCACCCTTGGACTTGAACGGCGTGCCACAGCACAGATTGGCCAACCCTTCGGGGTACACAATGCCGTAGCCGGCCTTGGCCAGTACCGACGCTACTACTTCGTTCAGCGGGCGCTGGTCCGGCATGTGGCGCGACGGCACGAAGGTGCGGGTGAGGCAGGAGGGCAGGTACACCACCTGGCGCGGGCTGTGCGCGTTGACGCCCAGCGTTTTCATTTTGCCGGCTGCGCGCGGGAAGTAGCGGTTCCAGCGCGGGATGTGGCGGCCACCTACCTTGCGCAGCACGCGCATCACGCCGCCGGTAGCGCCGTCGCCGGCCACCGCGTGTACCACGTCCAGTGCCTTCAGCCCCAGCTTGGCGCCGGTTGTCGCGCTGGCAAAGTTGTCGGCCAGCGTGTCGGCCACTGCCCAGCCTACGTCGCTGAGGCTGGCTTGGCGGATCAGGCTGGTGAGGCTGCCGGTGTTGATGCCCACCGGACAGGCGGTTTCGCACAGGCCGCAGGTGGTACAGGTTTCGTCGCCGGCGTACTGGTAGGCAGCGCGGATCTCGGCCAGGCGTTCGCTAGCGCCGGTTTTTTCCAGCAGCGCCATTTCGCGGTTGGCCACAATGCGTTGGCGCGGGGTAAGGGTAATGGCGCGGCTGGGGCACATCACCTCGCAGAAGCCGCACTCGATGCACTTGTCGATCAGCGGGCCCACCGCCGGAATCGGCTTCAGGTCGCGCACGTGCAGCAGCTTATCGTGGGTGATGATCACGTCCGGGTTCAGGATGCCTTGCGGGTCGAACAGCGCCTTGATTTCCTGCATCAGGCGGTAGGCGGCCGGGCCCCATTCCATCTCCACGAACGGCGCCATATTGCGGCCGGTACCGTGCTCGGCCTTCAGCGCGCCTTCGTATTCCACCGCTACCAGCTGGCACACGGCTTCGATAAACGCTTCGTAGCGGGCGATCTCGGCCGGGCCGCTGAAGTTAGGGGTAAACACGAAGTGCAGGTTGCCTTCCAGCGCGTGGCCGAAAATGATGGCCTCGTGGTAATGGAACTGGCGGAACAGCGCCTGCAGCTTCAGCGTGCCTTCGGCCAGGTGCTCGATGGGAAAGGCCACGTCTTCGATGATGACCGTGGTTTCGGCGGCGCGCATCGCCCCCACGCTGGGGAACATGCCTTTGCGGATGTTCCAGTACTGCGTGTATTCGGCCACGTCGCTGGTAAAGCGGATGCCGGTTTCGGTGCTGATGTGCGCAATGTAGCCGCTGATGGCCGCCACGTTGGCCGCCATGGCGTCCGGGCTGGCGGCGCGGGTTTCGATCAGGATGGCGGCGGCGTCCGGCCCCAGCGTCTTGATGAAGTCCGGCACGCCGGCCTTGTTTTCTACCGACTTCAGGCTGGCGCGGTCCAGCAGCTCGGCGGATGACACCACGTCCTTGTGCTGCGCCAGGATCTGGATGGCGTCGCAGGCGGCCTTGATGTCGGGGTAGAACACCAGTGCCGAGGCCTTGTGCGGGTGCTCCACCACGGTGTGGTAAGTCACCTCGGACACAAAGGCCAGTGTGCCTTCGCTGCCCACGATCAGGTGCGCCAGCATGTCCACCGGGTCGGCAAAATCCAGCAGCGCGTTCAGGCTGTAGCCGGTGGTGTTCTTCATCTTGTACTTGCGGCGGATACGCGCGGCCAAGGTGTCATCGGCCAGAATGCGCTGGCGCAGCGCGTCCAGTTGGGCCAGCAGGCTGGCGTGGCTGGCGCGGAAGGCGGCCACGCTGGCTGCGTCGCCGGTGTCCAGCACCGTGCCGTCGGCCAGCACCATGCGCAGCGATTTCAGCGTCTGGTAGGTGTTTTCGGCGGTGCCGCAGCACATGCCGCTGGAGTTGTTGTTGACGATGCCGCCGATCATGGCCGAGTTGATGGTGGCCGGGTCGGGGCCGATCTTGCGCCCGAACGGCAGCAGCGCGGCGTTGGCCTCGGCGCCGATCACGCCCGGCTGCAGGCGGATGGCCAGGCCATCGTCCAGCACCTGCAGCTTCTTCCAGCCGTGGCTGGCCACTACCAGGATGGAATCACTCACCGCCTGGCCCGACAGCGACGTGCCGGCGGCGCGGAAGGTGACCGGTAGTTGCAGGCTGGCCGCCTCGGCGAGGATGGTGCGCACCTCGGCTTCGCTTTCGGTCTTGATGACGATCTTCGGCGTCAGCCGGTAACAGGAGGCGTCGGTGCCATAGGCCAGCGTGGACAGCGGGTCGGTAAACACGCGCCGTGCCGGCAGGGTTTCCAGGATACGTTGATGGAATTCGCGGTAGGCACCTTGCAGCATGTCACTCTCCAGCGGGCAGGGGCAGCGTCGTCGCGCTGGCGTGCCGCGTCTATGCGCCTGTCGCCATGCCGGTCTTTGCTGCCACTAGGGTCTGATGTTGTATTGATGGCAGATGTTGCCACACTTTTTCTGTTGGCCCATCAGGGGTTTGCCCTTGCTTTGGGGCTGCCGTTAAGCTGCAGTTCTTGCCTGGAGGAAGAGTGATGCTGATCAACAAGGACGATGCCACGCTGCTGGTGGTGGATATTCAGGAAAAACTGCTACCAGCGGTGCTGGACGCCGACGGCATGCTGGCGCGTAGTGAATGGTTGGTGCGCATGGCAGGCGACGTCGGCTTGCCGGTGGTGTTTTCCGAGCAATACCCGCAGGGCCTGGGCGGCACGGTACCCAGCTTGCTGGAGGCTGCACCGCAGGCGGCGATTGTGGAAAAACTGCACTTTTCCTGCGTGGCCGGCCAGTGCCTGCCCGACAGCCTGATGATGCGGCGCCAGGTGGTGGTGTGCGGCATGGAAACCCACGTTTGCGTGTTGCAGACGGTGATGGAACTGCTGGCCGAAGGCAAGCAGGTGTTTGTGGTGGCGGATGCCGTCTCCAGCCGTGGCGAGGCCAATCGGGACTACGGCCTGCAGCGCATGCGCGACGCCGGTGCGGTGCTGGTGACGCGGGAGATGGTGCTGTTTGAGTGCTTGCGGGTATCGGGCAATGATTTGTTCCGCCGCATGAGCAAACGCTATCTGGTGGGCGAGCAGCCCTGAAATGGTGCCTGGCTGCTGCAAAGCGGGGCGGCCAGAAAAGCAAAAGGTTGGCCGCATTGCTGCGGCCAACCTCCGGCCTGTTGAGATGACGGCTGAGCCGTTCTGGTTCTCCCTCTATCAAACCCTGGCGCCCCGCCGCCTTGGCGTGGCGCATCAATCCGAAAATGAAGCCCCGAATTGGCGCATGGCACCAATTCGGGAAGCTTTTGCACCAAAACCGTGCAAAATTATTTCCCTCTCCACGCCGGCTTCCGCAGAAACCGGCCCAAAAACCGGGAAACAACACCTGTCGCTCCAAAGAGCACGGTATATAAAGCAAACCCTGTGCCAGATTTGTTGTTATCGATGAAAAGGCATGAAAAACCGTGCTGGCGCGGCGGCGCCGCTGGCCGGCGGTGTGCTGCTGGGTGGCTGGCAAAGAAAATGCCAGTCAGCGCGGGCGGACTGGCACTCTGGTTCGGCACGGGGCGGCTTACAGGCTCTTGAAACGGACGCGGTAGCGGTGCTCGCCTTGTTGCAGGTCCATCAGCCAGTCGCCGCTGCCGCTGATGCAGACCGGCAGCGTCACCTTGGCCTGCCACTGCTGGCCTGCGGCGACAAAGCGGTAGCGGTTGAAGCCCATGTCCATTTTTTCCATCGAAAACTCGGCGCTGGGCGCGCTGCTGCCGGCTTGCTCCAGCGTAATCAGAAACGCTTCGCTATGCCGTGGCACACGGTCAAAGCGCAGTGTGCTGCCGTCCGGTAGCGCGCAGCCTTGCTGCAGATTGCTGCAGCTGACGTTAACGAGCTGTGCTGGTTTGTCTTTCTGCTGCAGGTACCAGTAGATCAACCCGGCTTTTAGCAGCGCAAAGCTGATCAGTGCGATGGCGACGAACAGCCATTGCTGGCGGCTAAGCTTCTTCATTGCCACGCTCCCCGCATCTGTGCTACGCCGTGGGCGCCAGCTTGTCTGGCCTCGTCAAGGTTGGCCGCACGCAGCCCGCCCAGCGCGAATACCGGCAGCGGTGCCGCCGGCGCCAGGCAGGCGGCTAGCCCGTCCCAGCCCAGCGCTGCCTGGCCCGGGTGGCTGGCGGTGGCCTGCACGTGGCCCAGTAGCGCGTAATCCAGCCCCAGCGCGGCGGCGCGTTCCAGCTCGGCGCGGCTGTGGCACGATGCACCGACCCAGGCAAAGTGCGGGCGCGCTTCGCAGGCGGCCAGGCGCTGGCTGTTGAGCTGTACGCCGTCTACCGGCCAGCCTTTCAGCCACGCCGGGTCGGCGTTAACGATCAGCTTGCCGCCACGCGGGTGAATGATCTCGCTGATCTCGCCCACCAGTGACGCCAGTTGCTCGCGGCTTTTTTGCGGCTCGCGCACGATCACCCACGATGCGTCCTGGCGCTGCGCCAGTTTGTCGAGCAGCACGTCGCGGCCGGTTTCGCTGACGCAGGTGATGTCCAGCACGTCCGGCAGTTGCAGCGAGCGCAGGATGGGGTCGTTGGCCGGCAGCATCGGTTTGACCGACAAGTGGCCGGGCTGCTGCCAGGCAAAGGCCTGGCCTTCGTGCGGCTGCGGCTCGCCCTGCCACGCCCAGATGCGATAGAACAGCAGCTCGACCGACGCGTGTTCGTAGTGGTGCACGCGGCGCAGCCACGGTGTAGCGTGGGTAACGGTGATGCCCATTTCTTCGTGGAATTCGCGCACCAGCGCGGCCAGCGGGGCTTCGCCGGCTTCTACTTTGCCGCCGGGGAATTCCCAGTAGCCGGGGTAGGGCTTGCCGGCTGGACGGCTGCCCAGCATGAACTGGCCGTCAGCGCGCATCAGCGCGCCAGCGACCACGGGAATGGTGTGCTTGTGTTCAGGCATGGTGGACTCGGTAGGCCGCAGCGCGGCCGGTATCAGGATTAGCGGCCGACTTCGGCCACGCGCTCGGCGGGCTCGCGGCCGGCCCAGTCGCAGGCAAATTGCCAGGCCACGCGGCCGGAGCGGCTGCCGCGCAGCTGGCTCCATTGCAGCGCGGCGCGTTCGGCTTCGGCGTCGCAGGGCAGGGTAAAGTGGGCCAGCCAGCCGCGCACGGCGGCCAGGTAGGCGTTCTGGTCGAACGGGTAGAACGACAGCCACAGGCCGAAGCGGTCGGAGAGCGATACTTTCTCTTCGGTGGTCTCGCCAGGGTGGATTTCGCCGTCCTTGACCCAGCCTTCGCGGTTTTCGCTAATGCGTTCCGGCATCAGGTGACGGCGGTTGGAGGTGGCGTACACCAGCAGGTTGGCCGCACGCTGCGCCAGGCCGCCGTCCAGCGCCGACTTCAGCGCCTTGTAGCTGTCTTCGCCTTCTTCAAACGACAGGTCGTCGCAGAACAGGATGAAATGCTCCGGCCGTGCGGCCACCAGCGCCACGATCTGGCCCAGGTCGGGCAGGTGGCTTTTGTCCACTTCGATCACGCGCAGGCCGCGTGCGGCGTACTCGGCCAGCAGCGCCTTGATCAGCGACGACTTGCCGGTGCCGCGTGCGCCGGTCAGCAGCACGTTATTGGCCGGGCGGCCGGCCAGGAACTGCTCGGTGTTGCGCACGATCAGCGCCTTCTGGCGCTCGATGTCGTTCAGGTCGGCCAGGCGCACGGTATGCGGCGCGTGGATGGCTTCCAGCCAGCCGCTGAGGCCGGCACGGCACCAGCGAAAGGCCGGTGCGGTCCAGTCCGGCTCGGGAATGGCCGGCGGCAATAGTGGCTCCAGGCGCGCCATCAGGGTTTCGGCGCGGGCGAGAAAGGCTTCCAGTTTGTCCATTGCAGCTCCGATCAGACGGCGAGCGGTTTTTCCAGTATTTCCAGGTCCAGCGTGCCATCCAGCGGTTGGCCGACGCCCGCGTGCAGCGGGTAGGGCTGGCGCTCACCGGTGGGCAGGTAGCCCCGGCGCAGGTAGTAGGCGCGCAGCTCGGGGCGGCCAGCCAGCACGCTCATGCGCGCACGCGGCAGTTTGTAGTGTGTAGCCAGCACTGCTTCGGCGTGCGCCAGCATGGCCTTGCCGATGCCGCCGGCCTGGCAGGCCGGGTCGACCGCCAGCATGCCGATATAGCCGTAAGCGTCGGCCGGCTCGATGTGCACGCAGGCCACCAGCTGCCCCGCCTGCCAGCCCAGCAGCACTTGCCCGGGCGCGGCCAGTACGGCGGCCAGTTGGGCTTCGTCGGTGCGTGCGCCAACAATCAGCGCCGACTCGTGCGTCCAGCCGGCCTGGTTTGCACCGGGGCGGTAGGCCAGGTTGACCAGCCGGCACAGCGCGGGAAGGTCGGCCGTGGTGGCGGTGGTGATGTGCAGCATGGCTCAGTCGCGCAGCGTGATGGCGGGCCAGCCGTGTGCCTGGGCGTGCGCCAGCAGCGTGTCGTCGGCGTCCACCGCAACCGGGTGGCTGACGATGGACAGCAAGGGCAGGTCGTTGCGCGAGTCGCTGTAGAAGTACGTCTTGGCGTAGCTTTGCAGCGTTTCGCCGCGTGCGGCCAACCAGTCGTTCAGGCGGGTGATCTTGCCGGCCTGGAAGCTGGGCACGCCGGTGGGTTTGCCGGTGTAGTTGCCGTCGGCGTCTTGTTCCAGCTCTACCGCAATCAGGTGTTCGACGCCCAGCTCGCGGGCGATGGGGCCGGTAATGAAGCGGTTGGTGGCGGTGATGATCATCACCACGTCGCCGGCCGCCTGGTGCGCGGCCACCAGCTCGCGTGCCTTTTGCGGAATGATGGGCAAGATGTGTTCCTGCATGTATTGCGCGTGCAGGGCGTCCAGTTCGCTGCGGCTGAAACGCGCCAGCGGTGCCAGCTGGAAGTCGAGGAATTCGTAGATATCCAGCGTGCCGGCCTTGTACTGCTCGTAGAAGTAGTCGTTCTGGCGGGCGTGGTGGTCCGGGTCCAGGATGCCGCGTTTGATCAGGAACTTGGGCCACTCGGTGTCGGAATCACCGGCAATCAGGGTGTTGTCGAGGTCAAACAGGGCAAGATTCATGTCAGGTTCCGGGGTTGGCGGTTTGCAATACGTTTTTCACCAGCGGCACGGTGATGGGCCGGCGCATGGCCAGCGAGTAGCGGTCCAGCGTATCCAGCATGGTAATCAGGCTGGACAGGTCGCGCCGCCAGTGGGTGAGCAGGTAGCGGAAGACGTCGTCGCCAATGGCCAGCTGGCGGCTGGCGGCGTGATGGCGCAGGGCGGCCAGCTTGTCGTCGTCCGACAGCGCCTTCACCTCGAACACCAGGCCCCAGCCCAGGCGGGTGCGCAGGTCGTCGCGCACCGGGGCCTGCATCGGCGGCTGGCGGCCGGCCATCAGCAGGCGGCCTTCACCGCTTTCCTTCAGCGAGTTGTAGATGGAGAACAGCATGATCTGGTCGTCCGGCGCCAGGTCGTCGACGTGGTCGACGGCGATGAAGCTGGCTTCGCGCGCGAAGTCGGGCAGCTGTTCGTGCTGGGCGTCCAGGTAGATGGAGGCGCGGCCCATGCGCTCGGCGTGGGCGATCCACGCTTGCAGCAGGTGGGTCTTGCCGCAGCCGGGCTCGCCCCACAGGTACACGAAGCGCTCCCCGGCCTCGGCAGTGAGGGCGGAGATGATTTCGCGGTTGCGCTGTGCCAGAAAATTATCGAAAGCGGGCAGCGGGGTGGGCGTGAGGTCTAGAACAAGCTGATCCAACATCGGATGCGGTCAAAATAGGTCAGGGGTCGATTTTACGCTGATAAAAGCCACTATTGAAATAATGCCGCACCAGATGGCGCATCAGGATGACGCTGATGGCGGCCAGTGGCAGCGCCAGCAGCACGCCGACAAAGCCCATCAGCTCGCCAAACGCCATCAGCGCAAAGATCACCGTTACCGGCGACAGGCCGATGCGCTCGCCCACCAGATAGGGCGTAATCAGGAAGCTTTCCAGCATCTGGCCTACCGCAAACACGCCCCATACCAGCAGGATGCCGCTGTAGCTGTCGAACTGCAGCAGCGCGGCCAACGTGGCCAGCAGCAGGCCGAGGAAGGCGCCCAGGTAAGGAATAAATACCAGCAGGCCGGCAATGATGCCGATGGCGAGGCCGGAATCCAGCCCCACCAGCAGCAGGCCGCCGCCGTAAATGGCAGCCATGATCAGCATCACCGACAGTTGGCCGCGCAGGAACTGGCCCAGCATGCTGTCCACCTCGCGGGCCAGACGGCCCACTTCGCCGGCCCAGCGGCGCGGAATCAGCGTGGCGATGCGCGCCACCATATCGTCCCAGCCGTGCAGGAAGTAATACAGCAGGATGGGCAGCAAGCTGAGATTGGCCAGCATCGAGAGCAGCAGGGCGCCGCCGTGGGTTAGCTGTGGCGCTACCCGCGCCAGCGTCTGGCGCACGTTGCCGGCGTTCTGGCTCAGCACCTGGCGCCAGCTGTCGCTATCGATGCTGAGGCTGGTGCCCAGCCAGGCGTTGATCCTTGGCAACGCGCTGTGCTGCACGAAGTCCACCAGCACCGGCAGTTTGGCAATCAGCGCCTGCCCTTGTGCTACCAGCATCGGTACCACGATCAGGATCAGCCCCAGCACCGCCAGAAAGCCGCTGGCCATCACCAGCAGCAGCGATACCGTGCGCGACAGGCCGCGTTCTTGCAGGCGGTCCACCAGCGGGTCGAGGATGTAAGCCAGCACCGCGGCGGTAACAAACGGCGCCAGTACGCCCGCCAGCCTGCCGACCAGCCAAACCGCGGCGGCCAGGGCGATAGCGAGAATCAACCACGGAAGATAAACAGAGCGGGAGCGTTCCATCGGCTTTTCAGTTAAAATACAGCCGCTTTGGGCCAGAAGCCCAGACAGCAGCAAAACGATCACGTTAGCAGAAAGCGAGTCTACCTTGAACACCACGTCCCTCAGTTACCGTGATGCCGGCGTCGACATCGACGCGGGCGACGCGCTCGTCGAAAACATCAAGCCGTTTGCCAAGCGCACCATGCGCCCGGAAGTCCTCGGTGGCCTCGGCGGTTTCGGCGCACTGGTGGAAATCTCCAAGAAATACCAGGAACCTGTCCTGGTATCCGGTACTGACGGCGTCGGTACCAAGTTGAAGCTCGCCTTCGACTGGAACAAGCATGATACCGTCGGCATCGACCTGGTGGCCATGAGTGTCAACGACATTCTGGTACAGGGTGCCGAACCGCTGTTCTTCCTGGACTACTTCGCCTGCGGCAAGCTGGATGTGCCGCAAGCCACCGACGTCATCAAAGGCATTGCCGAAGGTTGCGAGCAAGCCGGTTGTGCACTGATCGGCGGTGAAACGGCCGAAATGCCGGGCATGTACCCGGTAGGCGAATACGACCTGGCCGGCTTTGCCGTCGGTGTGGTTGAAAAGCGCAAGGTCATCACCGGCCGTGACATCAAGCCGGGCGACGTTGTGCTGGGCCTGAAGTCCAACGGCGTGCACTCCAACGGTTACAGCCTGGTGCGCAAGATCATCGAGCGCGCCCAGCCTGATCTGGACGCCCCGTTTGACGGCGACAAGACCCTGCGCGACGCCATCATCGCCCCCACCCGCATCTACGTGAAGCCGCTGCTGGCGCTGATGGAGAAGCTGAACGTGAAGGGCATGGCGCACATCACCGGCGGTGGCATTACCGAAAACACCCCGCGTGTACTGCCGGAAAACACCGTGGCCCAGATCGACGCCGGCAGCTGGCAGCTGCCCAAGCTGTTCCAGTGGCTGCAGGCCGAAGGCAATGTGGACGCGCAGGAAATGTACCGCACCTTCAACTGTGGTATCGGCATGGTGGTGATCGTTGACGCGGCCGATGCCGACGCTGCGGCAGCCTTCCTGACCGAACAGGGTGAAACCGTGTCCCGTATTGGCGTCATCCGCGCCCGCAACGGCGACGAGCACCAGACCCAGGTTGCTTAAGCAGTCTGCCTGATGCCAAGCGCCGCCGGCAGTGCTGGCGGCGTTTGCGTTTGCGGCCAACCTTTCTTTCTGCCTCTGCCTAACCGTTTTACTGCTGCCATGAAAAACATCGTCATCCTGATTTCCGGCCGTGGCTCCAATATGCAGGCCATCGTCGACGCCGGTATTCCCGGCGCCCGCATTGCGGCGGTGATCGCCAACCGTCCGGATGCGGCGGGCCTGGCCTGGGCCGCCGAGCGCGGCATTGCCACCGTCGGGCTGGACCACAAACAGTTTGCCAGCCGCGACGCCTTTGACGCGCAGTTGGCCGCCGAGATCGACGCCTTCGCCCCCGACTTGGTGGTGCTGGCCGGCTTCATGCGCATTCTGACCCCGGCCTTCACCGCACGCTACGAAGGCCGCATGCTGAACATCCACCCGTCGCTGCTGCCGTCTTTCCCCGGCCTGCACACCCACCAGCGCGCCATCGACATGGGCTGCAAGGTGGCTGGTTGTACCGTGCACTTCGTCACGGCCGAACTCGACCACGGCCCGATTGTGGCGCAAGGCGTGGTACCGGTGCTGGACGACGATACCGAAGCGGCGCTGGCTGCCCGCGTGCTGCAGCTGGAGCACCAGCTGTACCCGCAAGCTGTGCGCCAGTTTGTGGCCGGCGAACTGCAGGTGAGCGGCAGCCGCGTCAGCGGCGTGGCCGCTAGCGAAGCCGGCGCCAGCCTGATGGTGCCGGCGCCGCGTTGAAGCGCTGGCGCAAACCGGCAACCCGCCTGCTGCTGGTTGCCTTCGTCCTGTCCCTGCTGGCGCACCTGTTGGCGCTGGGCAGCGGGCTGGTGTCGTTTGACGGCATCGACATGCCCGACGACCCGGCCTTGCGCCAGCTCAGCGCCACGCTGCAGGACATGCAAATGGACACCCCCAAGCCGCCGGCGCACAGTGCGCCACGCATCGCCGGTACGCTGGGCGTACCGGTAGGCGAGGCGTCGCAGCCGGTGGCAGACAAACCCAAGCACACGCCGCGCAAACCCCGAAAAATCACGGCCAGCGCACCGCTCGCCGTGGCGAAGGTGGAAGCCAGCCAGCCCGCTGTGGCGGCCAAGCTGCCGCCAGAAAAAGTGCAAGCCAGTACGGCCGTGGCCGAAACTCCGGCTGCCAAGCCGGCGGCTAGCGCACCGGTGGCCGAGGTGGCCGACGCCAAGCCGGATGCGGTGGAAAACCCGGACCTGGTTAAGCCCGACGAGCGCATTACCCGCTTTCCGGCCCAGGCCCGCATGCAGTACGGCTTGTACCTGTCTGGCGTGCTGCTGGGCAATGGCGAGATGCGCTGGCAGCGCGACGGGGGCAGTTACAGCCTTGTTACCGACGTGACGCCGATTGTCGGCCCGAAATTGCGTTACGAAACGGTCGGCAATATCACAGCGCAAGGCTTACGCCCCGAGCGCTTCAAGGCCACCCGTGACGGCCAGGCGCGCGAGTACGCACAATTCGACTGGGCCGGCGGCACGCTGGCCTATGGTGATAAGGAAGCCAAGAGCGAGCCGCTGCAAGCCGGTGCGCAAGACTGGCTGAGCATGGGGGTGCAACTGGCGCTGCGCGGCAAGAAGATGGGCGACGCGCCGGTGCAGATCACCACCGGCAAAAAGGTGTACCGCATGGCCTTGCGGCCAGAGGGCGAAACCGATTTCGATACCGGCAAGGGCGTCATCCGCGCCGTGGTAGTGCGGGTACGCCAGGACGACGAACTCACCGAATTCTGGCTGGCGCCGGACTTCGGCAACATCCCGGTGCGCATCCTGCGTGCCGACAAGGACAAGCGCATCGAGCTGCGCGCCACCCTGATTGAATTTGACGGCGACACTGTCTGGAAACAGCCGCCGCGACAACCGAGACAAAACAATGAAAGTAAACGTTAGCCAGTTCAACCATCTGGAACAGGTGCTGTTCGCCATGTTGCGCTTTGACCGCCCGGCCGACGCCGTGCTCACCGCGCACTTCCGCCAGCACAGCAAGCTGGGCGGCACCGACCGTCACCTGATCGCCGAAACCGCGTTTGCCTGCCTGCGCCACCTGGAAAGCCTGCGCCCGCTGTGCGGCAAGCAGGTGAACTCGCGCCGCCTGGCGCTGGTTACGCTGGTCCGCATCGGCGGCGCCAACCTGCGCGAGCTGGACGGCATCCTGAAAGAAAGCGAGCGTGAGTGGCTGGCTGGCGTCAAAGGCGCCGAGCTGCCGGCCGAGCTGTCGGCCCGCGCCGGCCTGCCGGCCTGGGTGATCGGCCTGCTGGCCGAGCAGGAAGAGGGCGACATTGTGGCGCTGGGCAAGGGCCTTGCCTCCGCTGCGCCGCTGGACCTGCGCGTCAACACGCTGAAAATGCGCCGCGACGACGCACTGGTGCAGCTGCAGGATTCCGGCATCGCCTGCGAGCCCACCCCGTACTCGCCGATCGGCATCCGCCTGAAAGGCAAGCCGGCACTCACCCGTCACCCGCTGTTTGTCGGCGGTGCCATCGAAGTGCAGGACGAAGGCAGCCAGCTGCTGGGCCTGCTCACCGGTGCCCGTCGTGGCGAGATGGTGGTGGATTTCTGCGCCGGTGCCGGCGGCAAAACGCTGCTGCTGGGCGCGCAAATGGCGTCCACCGGCCGCCTGTACGCGTTTGATATTTCCGAGAAACGCCTGGCCAACCTGAAGCCGCGCCTGGCACGTTCCGGCCTGTCCAATGTCAACAGCACGCTGATCGCGCACGAGAACGACACCAAGGTGAAGCGCCTGGCCGGCAAGGCCGACCGCGTGCTGGTGGATGCGCCGTGTTCCGGCCTGGGCACCCTGCGCCGCAACCCGGACCTCAAATACCGCCAGAGCCCGGAAAGCGTGGCCGAACTGAACGCCAAGCAAACCGCCATCCTGGCGTCCGCTTCGCGCCTGGTGCGTGCAGGTGGCCGTCTGGTGTACGCCACCTGCAGCCTGCTGCCGTCGGAAAACCAGGACATCGTGGCCGCTTTCCTGGAAAGCCACCCCGACTTCGAACTGCTGCCGGCCAATGCGCTGCTGGCGGAGATGAAGATCGGTCTGGATACCGGCGACTACCTGAGCCTGCGCCCGCACCTGCACAATAGCGACGGTTTTTTTGCCGCCGTATTGCAGCGCAAGGCTTGAGTCACGGCGCTGCCGGCTCTAGAATAGCTGATTGAATTTGTCGGGTACTCGCCCGGCCCTTATTGCAAAAAGGAAGATCATGTCGATTCAGGACACCATCCGCCAGACCGTGACCGAAAACCCGGTCGTGCTGTACATGAAAGGCTCCGCCACCTTCCCGCAGTGCGGCTTCTCCTCCCGCGCCGTGCAGATCATCAAGGCCTGTGGCGTCGAGAAGTTCGTTACCGTCGACGTGCTGGCCGACCCGGAAGTGCGTCAGGGCATCAAGGACTTCGCCAACTGGCCGACCATTCCGCAGCTGTACGTGAAGGGTGAGTTCGTTGGTGGTTCGGACATCATGTACGAAATGTACCAAGCCGGCGAACTGCAAGAACTGCTGAAAGAGTTTGCCGCTTAAGCTGCGGCCAACCTTGCTGCCTGTCATACCCAACCCGCCTTCACGGCGGGTTTTGTTTTGCCCGCCGGCCTGCCGTGCCGCGCGACACTGCCCGAAAAGGGGAAACCCTGCACTGCGAGCGTGGATACAAACGGCTGTTTACGGGTACAATATTGCCCCATACCAATTTGAGCGAACCGGCGGCCTGCGGCTGCCGGTTTTCCGTATCGAGAAAGCGGTTTGCGCGGGCCTGCCCCGGCGCGGCCGCTTTTTGCCAAGGTTTGGACCGTCATGAACATCACCGTTGTCAATCACCCGCTGGTGCAGCACAAACTCGGCCTGCTGCGCGAAGGCGACATCAGCACCATGAAATTCCGTCTGCTCACCCAGGAGCTGGCGCGTCTGCTGGCTTACGAAGCCACCCGCGACTTCGAGCTGGAAACCGTCACCATCGATGGCTGGTGCGGCCCCATCGACGTGCAGCAGATCAAGGGCAAAAAAGTGACCGTGGTGCCCATCCTGCGCGCCGGTATCGGCATGCTGGACGGCGTGCTCGACCTGGTGCCGTCGGCCAAGATCAGCGTGGTGGGCCTGGCCCGCAATGAAGAAACGCTGGAACCGGTGTCCTACTTCGAGAAGTTTGTCGGCAACCTGGACGAGCGCATCGCCATGATCATCGACCCGATGCTGGCCACTGGCGGCTCGCTGATCGCCACCATCGACCTGCTGAAGCGCAATGGCTGCAAGCAGATCAAGGCGGTGGTGATGGTGGCGGCGCCGGAAGGCGTCAAGGCCGTGAACGAGGCGCACCCGGACGTGCAGATCGTGGCAGCGTCGCTGGACAGCCACCTCAACGAGCACGGTTACATCATCCCCGGCCTCGGTGACGCCGGCGACAAGATCTTCGGTACCAAACACGCCTGATACCTGGCAGACAGCCGCTTGCAAGAGCGGCTTTTTTGCAGGCGCGGCCAACCTGGGAGGGCAGCACGATGAGCAGCATCAGTCTGGCGCAGGTAGCGCAGATCGAGCAGGACTTTCTGCTGCGCTTCCCCGGTGGTTTGCAGGACCCGGCGTGGCAAGCACTGGGCAAGAAACACCGCAGCACGCTGCAGGCGATGGCGCTGTTCGACGGCCCGCTGTCGCAGCCGGCCTTGTTGGCCGCGTTGCAGCAGCGTCGTTACGCCGAGGTCAGCGAAGCCTGCCGCCAGTTTGCCGGCCGTTGCACCACCATCAGCACTTTCGAGAAGATTGCTTTCCGCAATTACCTGGCGTTCAGCGACGTGCACGAGCCGTTCGTGCAGCGCCTGCAAGCGGTACTGGCGCAGTGCGATGCCGGCCGCTTTGACGATTTTGTCGATGCGCTGCTGCTTTGCCGCCACGACAACAACGCCAATGCCGCCAAGTGGCCGCTGGTCAGCGCTTTTCTGGCGTACAGCGACCCGCAACAGCATGTGTGCGTGAAGCCGACCACCATCAAGAAGCTGGCCGCGCGGCTGGGGGTGGATATCGCTTACCGGGCGCAGCCGTGTTACGACACCTACCGCCGCGTGCAGGACATGGTGCGGCAGTTTCGCCAGCACAGCACACTGGTGGCCGCAGAGAACAACATCATCGCGCAGGCGGTGATGTACTGCACGGTGTAGGCAGCCGTGCAGCTACAAGCGCGCGCTGCCGGCAGGTGGCGCTGCGCACAAGGGATTCAACAACAAAAAAGGGAAAACCCATGTTTCAACAACTGAAAGTAGCCCTCTCGGGCGCCCAGATCCTGTTCGTCGCCTTTGGCGCGCTGGTGCTGGTGCCGCTCCTGACCGGCCTGAACCCCGCGATGGCGCTGCTGGGCGCCGGTTTCGGCACGCTGCTGTTCCAGCTGTGTACCGGCCGTCAGGTGCCCATCTTCCTGGGCTCCTCGTTCGCCTTCATCGGCCCCATCATTTACTCGATCCAGACCTGGGGCCAGGCGGCCACCATGTTCGGCCTGTTCTTTGCCGGCTTCATGTACTTCGTGTTTGCCGCCATCGTCAAATGGCGCGGCATGGCGCTGGTGAACAAGCTGTTGCCGCCGGTGGTGATCGGCCCGGTGATCATGATCATCGGTCTGTCCGTGGCCGGCGCCGCCTCCAATATGGCCATGGGCCGTGCCGGTGGCCAACAGGTCATGCCCTACGAAACCTCGCTGCTGCTGGCTGCCATCTCGCTGGCCACCACCATCGCGGTGTCCATTTTTGCCCGCGGCATGTTCAAGCTGGTGCCGATTCTGGCCGGCGTCACCGTCGGCTACGTCGCCGCTGCCTTCATGGGCGTGGTGGACTTTGCCAAGGTGGCCAACGCACCGTGGTTTGCCGCCCCGGTGTTCCATACGCCGGAAGTGAACTGGGCCGCCGCGCTGTTCATGTTGCCGGTAGCGATTGCCCCTGCCATCGAACACATTGGTGGCGTGATGGCCATCGGCGGGGTTACCGGCAAGGACTACACCAAGACGCCGGGCCTGCACCGTACGCTGGCCGGTGACGGCCTGGGCGTGTGCGTGGCCGGCCTGATCGGCGGCCCGCCGGTCACCACCTACGCCGAAGTGACCGGCGCGGTGATGATTACCCGCAACTTCAACCCGGTGGTAATGACCTGGGCGGCGGTATTCGCCATTGCCATGGCGTTCTTCGGCAAGTTCAACGCGCTGTTGCAGTCCATCCCGATGCCGGTGATGGGCGGCATCATGGTGCTGCTGTTCGGTACCATCGCCTCCATCGGCTTGAAAACGCTGATCGAAGCCAAGGTCGACCTGATGGAGCCGCGCAACCTGGTGATCATCTCGGTGGTACTCACCGCCGGTATCGGTGGCCTGGAGCTGAAATTCGGCTCCTTCGGCCTGGTGGGCGTGGGGCTGTGCTCGGTGCTGGCCCTGGTGCTGAACCTGATCCTGCCTGGCAAGTCGGCCAGCCACGACGGCATTGTGGAAGGTCAGGACGTGTAAGCGTTACGGTCAGGGTTGGCCGCAACAGCCAACCCGCCAGAGAAAACCCCCGGCGCAGACCGGGGGTTTTTCATTGCTGACGGGCAGGCGCCGTTAGGCGGCGCGATCAGGCCGGGATGACGGTGACGCTCAGGCTGTCGCCTTCCTGCAGGGCCAGCAGGCGGTCGATATTGGGGTGCTTGCCGGGGAAAGCCAGCGCATCGGCGGTGTGTTCGGCGTACAGCGCCAGGCCTTGCTGGGCGGCGGCATGGTTGATACAGCCGTGCTGCAGCCACAGTGCGTGGTACAGGCGCACCGAGCCGGCCGAGCCGGGTTTGTTTTCCAGCAGGGCGACTTGTTCGCCGGCGGCATTGTGCAGGCTGAGGGCGGCGATGCCATCGATGGCGGGTAGGGTAGGCAGGATATCGGCAAAAGCGGGCATGAAAAAACTCCGGGGTTATTGCCCGGAGTTGGGTACGCGCTGGCGCTATTTCCAGTGGGTATCGATAAATTTTATCGGCTCAGCGGAAACAGCAGGTAATCCAGCAATACGCCGGCGAAGATGGCCATGCCGACGCGATTGTTATCGATAAAGGCCTTGAAGCACAGCGCGCGGTCGCGGGTGCGGATCTCGGTGTACTGCTTGGCGATCAGGCTGGCACTGAGCAGCAGGCTGGCAAAGTACGGCCAGTGCAGCTGCTGCTGCACGCCCAGGCCCAGCATGAGCGCCATGAATACGGCGTGGCACAGCATGATGGCGCTGACGTCATGGTCGCCAAAGGTAATGGCCGAGGTCTTGATGCCGATTTTCAGGTCGTCCGGCTTGTCGGCCATCGCGTAAGCGGTGTCGTAGGCCACGGTCCAGAACAGGTTGGCCGCCAGCAACCACCAGGCGGTCGGAGCGACCTCGCCGGTTTGCGCTGCCCACGCCATCGGAATGCCAAACGAAAACGCCAGCCCCAGGTAGGCCTGCGGCAACGGGAAGAAGCGCTTGGTAAACGGGTACGTGGCCGCCAGGAAGACGGCCGGGACGCTCATCAGCAGCGTCAGCCCGTTCATCGGCAATACCAGTAGCAGGCTGA
Organism: Vogesella urethralis; assembly: GCF_007644045.2. Classification (GTDB taxonomy): domain Bacteria; phylum Pseudomonadota; class Gammaproteobacteria; order Burkholderiales; family Chromobacteriaceae; genus Vogesella; species Vogesella urethralis. The sequence continues at coordinate 2,732 of NZ_VMDW02000087.1, read as the reverse complement.
GCAGTGCCAGCGCGGCGGCCAGCAGCAGTGCCTCTTTTTCGGTAACGGCGCCGCGGGCAAACGGCCGCTGCGCCGTGCGCGCCACGTGGGCGTCAAAATGGCGGTCGGCATAATCGTTGATCACGCAACCAGCAGAGCGCATCAGGAAGGTGCCGGCCACAAATACACCCAGCACCAGCCAGTCCGGCCGCCCGTGCGAGGCCAGCCACAGCCCCCACAAGGTTGGCCACAACAGCAGCAGGGTGCCGATCGGGCGGTCTACCCGCATCAGCTGGCCATAAACGGTGGCGCGTTCGCGCCAGACAGCAGTATTCATTTCAGCATCGGCTCCAGAGCCGGCAGGAACACCTCGCACACCAGAAGCGGCGAGCCTGCCAGGGTAAAACGACAGCGGCGGGCCTGTAACGCGGCAGCGTCAGGCACGGCGGCCAACTGCGCCAGCGGGTGTGTCGCGTCCAGCGTGGCAAATTGCAGTGCCTCGCGGGCGAGGCCGGGCAAGCCGCCAAACAGCGTCAGCCCCAGCGAGCGGCTGCCACGCGCCAGAATCGGCTGCCACACCTGGCAGTCTTCGCGGGTGACGCTGCGCGCGGCGACGACAGGTACGCCGTCCAGCAGCAATCGAACGTGTCTGGCATAAACCGTCTGCTTTGCGTTAACCTGCAGCAGGTCCAGCTCGTCATCGTGCACGTCGGCCGGGCCTTGTGCCAGCACATCGACGCTGAATTGGCGGCCGGTGGCCATCAGGTGTTCGGTCAGCGAACCACGGGTGCCGACACAGGCCTGCCATGCCGGCGAACCCGGCGGCAAGCTGGCCGACCAATAGGCTTTATCATTCATGGCCCGCATTATGCCAAAACGCGCTTTGCGCTGTCCTGCCCTTGCGGCCAACCTGGCTTATATATTGTCATGATCGAAACTTTCCTCTGGCTGCTGGGCTACCAGTTTGCTGGCGAGCTGGTGGCCCGAGCCTTTGGCTGGCCGGTGCCCGGTGCTGTCTTGGGCATGCTGTTGCTGTTTCTTACCCTGTGCGCCCGCCGCGGCTTGCCGGACACGCTGCGCCATAACGTACCGCGGCTGATGACGCATATGTCCTTGCTGTTCATTCCGGCCGGTGTTGGCATCATCGCGTTCTGGCCCATGCTGTCGGCACGGCCGCTGGCGTTAACGCTGGTGTTGCTGCTGTCCACGCTTGGTACCTTCGTCATTACCGCACTGGTGCTGAAGCTGGCGCTGCGCTGGCAGCAGGGGAGGGGGCATGACTGAGTTATTGCACTGGTTGCGTAGCTCGCCGCTGACCGGCCTGCTGCTGACGCTGGCTGCGTACCGCCTGGCGCTGATAGCCAGCCGCCGCTACCACGGCCATCCGCTGGCCAATACCGTGCTGCTGGGGGCAACCATCGTCGTCGGCGTGCTACTGCTGTTGGGTATGGATTTCCAGCAATACATGAAGGGGGCGGCGTTTATCCAGTTCTTGCTGGGGCCGATCACCGTGGCGCTGGCCATCCCGCTGTACAACAACCTGGGACGTTTGCGCAAAAGCGGGCTGCCGGTCTTGCTGGCGATTGTGGCCGGCAGCGTGGCCGGGGTGGTGACGGCGGTGGTCAGTGGCCTGCTGTTCGACATGCCGCGCGAGATGCTGATGTCGCTGGCGCCGCGCTCGGTCACCACGCCGATCGCGATGGGCGTCGCCGAAGTGCTGGGCGGCATTCCGGCCTTGGCTGCCACGTTTGTCATCGTCACCGGCATCATCGGTGCCGTCTGTGCCAAACCGCTGGCCAGCCTGCTGCGTATCCGCGACGACGTGGTATTGGGCGTGGCCACCGGCGTGGCCGCACACGGCATCGGCACGGCACGCGTATTCCAGCTATCGGAAACCGCCGGCGCGTTTGCCGGTCTGGCAATGGGGCTGACCGGCTTGTTTACCGCGGTACTCGCCCCGATACTGGTGCACCTGTTGCTGTAATCACGCCCGTGTAGACTGCATCACCTAATAACAACATTTCGAGGAGTACACCATGGACCTGATTCTGTGGCGACACGCCGAAGCCGAAGACGGCAACGACGACCTGGCCCGCGCGCTGACCCGCCGTGGCCAACAACAAGCCCGCCAGATGGCTAACTGGTTGCACAAACAACTGCCCAGCGATTACCGCCTGCTGGCCTCCGAGGCTGTACGCTCGCAGCAAACCGCGTCCTTCCTGGCCAAGAGCTACGAAATCCTGCCGGCGCTGAATCCGGACGCGTCCGTCGAGCAAGTACTACAAGCCGTTGGCTGGCCTGCCTGCGGTAAAACCATCGTGCTGGTTGGCCACCAGCCGTATATCGGCCGCCTGGCGGCAACACTGCTCAGCGAGCAGCCGCTGCTGTGGAGCGTGAAGAAGGGCGCCATCTGGTGGTTGAATCACCGCGAACGGCACGGTATCGAGCAGATCCGCCTCAAAGCCATGATGACCCCGGCCATGCTGGAATCGCTCTGAACCCGGCTTTATGCTTGTTCAAATAGAAAGGTTGGCCGCATGCGGCCAACCTTTTTGCTTTTCGCTACCTTTGCAAATCAGCCACTTATGCAATTACTTGCACTTTTTTGCAGGCAGGGTGTTGACGGCCCAGGGCGTGGTGGGTATAGTTCGCCTCCTCAGCTGACGACGCAAACAAAGCGAAGTCAGCACCGCTCTTTAAACAAACCAAATAACCGATAGGTGTAAGTGTCTGGCTCTGCCAAATACTTGCAC